>NZ_CP081864.1:3706823-4942431 GCF_019797845.1 Symbiopectobacterium purcellii
GTGAAAATCACGCAGCCTATCGTCAGGCCGCTGCGCCGTATTCTGCCCGCACTCGGCCCCATCGATAGCGCATCGCTGCTGTTGGCGTTTCTGCTTACCACGTTGAAATACCCGCTGCTGATGCTGATTCAGGTAGGCGCTTTCGCGATAAGCCCGGTGAACTTGCTGGTGGGGTTGTTGGCACTGTTAAAATCCGCAGGCTATCTGGTGTTCTGGGTGGTGATCATCCGAGCGCTGATGAGTTGGGTGAGCCAGGGACGCAGCCCAGTGGACTACCTGCTGTTCCAACTCACCGAGCCGTTTATGGCGCCGATTCGCCGTATTATTCCAGCCATGGGCGGCATCGATTTCTCCGCCATGGCGGTAATTTTGATCCTGTATCTCTTGAACTACCTCGGCATGGACTTGTTCCCGGAATTTTGGTTCCTGCTGTGAGTGCCATAGCACTGCTGCCCGACGGGTTGGTCATTCGGCTCTATATTCAGCCGAAGGCCAGCCGTGACCAGATAGTCGGCCTGCACGGTGATGAGCTGAAAGTCGCCATCACCGCGCCGCCGGTCGATGGCCAGGCCAACGCGCATTTGGTCAAATTCCTTGCCAAGCAGTTCCGGGTGGCAAAAGGCGCGGTGAACATTGAAAAAGGCGAGCTGGGCCGCCATAAACAGATTAGAATTGTTAATCCGCAGCACATTCCTACGGAAATCGCCGCATTGATCTCGCAGTAACCCACCGCAGGGAACTGCGCATCGCAACAGATAACGCCCCGCCATTCCCGACGATGGCATTAACAGAATGCAGGACACACGCATGGATACCACGAGGCAAAACGTCGTTTTAGCCACCGGCAACCCCGGAAAAGTTCGCGAACTCGCCGATCTGCTGGCAGATTTTGGCATGAATATCGTCGCACAAACCGAACTGGGCGTTGATTCTGCCGAAGAAACCGGACTGACCTTTATCGAGAATGCACTGCTCAAAGCACGCCACGCGGCGCACATCACCGGATTACCTGCAGTGGCTGATGACTCGGGTCTGGCGGTGGATGCGTTGGGCGGCGCACCGGGCATCTACTCTGCGCGCTACGCCGGGGTGGATGCCAGCGATCAAGCCAATCTGGACAAACTGCTTGATGCCATCAAGGATGTGCCTGACGAACAGCGCGGAGCCAGCTTCCACTGCGTGCTGGTCTACTTGCGCCACGCCGATGACCCGACGCCGCTGGTCTGCCACGGCCGCTGGCAGGGCGTGCTGACGCGAGCAGCGGTTGGCGAAGGCGGCTTCGGCTATGATCCTATCTTTTACGTGCCGAGCGCAGGCAAAACCGCCGCAGAAATGACGCGCGATGAGAAAAATGCGCTATCGCACCGTGGTCAGGCACTGCGTTTGCTGCTGGATGCGTTGCGTCATGCATAAACTGCCGCCGCTCAGCCTTTACATTCACATTCCGTGGTGTGTGCAAAAGTGCCCGTACTGCGATTTTAACTCCCACGCCCTGAAAGGCGAGGTGCCGCATCAGGAATACGTGGATCACTTATTGGCCGATCTGGATGCGGATCTGCCACTGAGCGGCAACCGGGCTCTCAGTTCAATCTTTATCGGCGGCGGCACGCCAAGCCTGCTGAGCGCAGAAGGTATGCAGGCGCTGCTCGATGGCGTGCGCGCCCGCTTGCCCCTTAGCGCGAATGCCGAAATCACCATGGAAGCCAACCCCGGCACGGTAGAGGCCGATCGCTTTAGCGGCTACCAGCGCGCAGGCATTAATCGAATCTCCATTGGCGTGCAAAGTTTCAGCCCGGAAAAATTGACGCGTCTCGGACGCATTCATGGCCCAGAAGAAGCTAAGCGTGCCGCGCGTCTGGCGGCTGGACTTGGGCTGCGCAGTTTCAATCTTGACCTGATGCACGGCTTGCCGGATCAGACGCTGGAAAAAGCGCTGGACGATTTGCGCCAGGCGATTGCGCTCAATCCGCCGCATCTGTCGTGGTATCAATTGACGATTGAGCCGAATACCCTGTTCGGTTCGCGCCCACCGGTGCTGCCCGATGACGATGCGCTGTGGGATATCTTTGCGCAGGGCCATGCGTTACTCACTGCCGCAGGCTACCAGCAATATGAAACGTCCTCCTACGCCAAACCGGGCTATCAGTGTCAACACAACCTCAACTATTGGCGTTTTGGCGATTATCTGGGGATTGGGTGTGGTGCACATGGCAAAATTACACGTGATGATGGACCTATCCTGAGAACCGTAAAAACCCGCCATCCGCGCGGTTATATGCGCGGTACTTACCTGGACCAGCGCAATGAGGTGCAAGCAGAAGACCTGCCGTTCGAATTCTTTATGAACCGCTTTCGGCTGCTGGAACCCGCGCCGCGTAGCGAATTCAGTGCCTACACCGGCTTGGCAGAAAGCGCTGTGCGCCCGCAAATAGACTGGGCGTTGACGCAAGGCTATCTGACAGAAACCGAGACCCATTGGCAGGTTACCGAACACGGTAAGCTGTTTCTGAACTCCTTGCTGGAAGGGTTTCTGGCGGAATGATTGCAACCAGAAAAAGAAAAAACAGGTGAACGGTTAGACAATGCTGACCGTCACTTGTCCTCTGAATAGTAATAACGCCTGTTTTTTGATTGTTGGCAAACCTGCGAGGTGATAATTTCACGCCCCTTGACGGACTCGAAGGACATTATCAATGATAATAAAAATATATTCCCCACCTACAATGCATATCGCTCTCAGCGCGCAAAATACAAAGGATACGGCGCACAAAAAAAATCTCTCTCGGTGTATCAGTTTTACCGAAAATTCAAGCAATGACATCAAAACTAAAGCAAAAGAAATATCATTAAAATATGATCTGCTGGTCGACGATATTTTATGTGACACACCTGGTGTTCTGAAAAATCAGCGGGAACGCCTGCGCACTCTCGGACTTGCCGTCACGGCACTAGAGCAGCGCACAAAAACAGATTCGTCAAATGCGGAAAAAAAACCAATGCTTGATGTTGCTATTACCGAAAAGATAAAATATATATGCGATGCACTTCCTGTCAATAGAAAAAGAAACTTCACACACGATAATGCTTACCTGTTACGTGGAAATAATTTTATTTCTGAATTTCTTTCTTCAAAGGAAACGTCCGTCGATAAGATAAGTTATGCGCAGTTGTTGAGTATCGGGGAAGACATGAGAAAAAACTGTGCTGATCCCGCTTCCGTTGATCAAGTGGCGATAAAAAAATTCTCAACCGTTTGGGATCTGCGTACTGCGTTGGCGCAATAGTAGTGTTCAGTATTTTTATTTGACGCAAGAGTAACATTACTCGCTGAAAACAGAGGATAAGGAGGCGTTGCCAACGCCTCCTGGTTATCTTAATGGACGGCTTTTGCGCCTACACTGTCCCGCGTGAAATATTGCAACACGGCGGCCAACAATGCCGCTACCGAGCCAACAATAAAGCCCGCCAGGTAACCTTGCGCGTTGCCCCAACCACCAAAGTGGTCAATCATCCACCCGGCCAGTGGCGACGCGGGCAACGTGCCTAAAAATGTCAGCATCAGCAACAGGCCCATTGCAGAACCGGATGCTTTCGGCGCATGGTCCGCCATCATGGCGTAGTACACCGGGAATACCGCATTCAATCCCAACCCCCACATCAACAACACGACCCAAAGCATGCTGATACCGGATACGAAAATCAGCGAGAACACACACACCGCATACCAGGCTGACAGGAAAATCAACGTCTTGCGACGGCCAATATGATCGGAGATATAGCCGAAGAACAGTTGACCAAACCAGCCGGTGATATACGGCACCACGCCGATGATGGCACCAAAGGTATCCTGCTGATTCATGGTAAAGACCACATAAGGAGCCAGGAACCACAGCCCTACCGTTTGTGAAAAGTTAATCAGGCCCGCACCGATCACCGTCAGCAAAATATTGCGATTCGCCAGAACCTGCTTGGTTTCTGCCAACTGTTCTTTGAACGTCAGCACCTCTTCCGGCTCGTCAGACGGCGCAGTCAATCCATGTGCATGCGCATAGTCATTCACTTCCTGATAGCTTTTCGGCGTGGCAAACATCCATAACATCACCGCCAGCACGTAACCAATGATCGGCGTCAGCAGGAACACCAAACGCCAATTCTCGCTACCAAAGGTCGCCAAAATCCAGCTTGCCGCCAAACCGCCCAGCAATGCGCCTACCGGATACCCGGTGTGGTGCAAACCCAAGGCAAAACCACGGTGCTCTTTGCGCCAATATTCAGAACATTGCGCAATATTAGTGACTTCAGCCCCACCGGCCGCCCCCATGCCTAACACGCGCCACAGGATGAATTGCCATAAATTCAAACAGGTCGCTTTAATACCAATCAGGATCGAAAACGTGGTGAAAAACACCATATACCACACCTGACTCTTCTTCCTTTTCCAGCCACGGCCAATCTTATCGGCAATAATACCGGCAGGTAGCGCCACCAAGGCATAAGCCAGGAAAAACAGGCTAACGATATAACCCCACTCCACCCCAGTCAGATGAAACTCATTAATGATGGATGGTTGAACACGGAACATAATTTCCCGGTCATTGGCATTCATCACCCATAGCAGCCACGTGAGGAACAGCATAATCCAACTGGCACGGGCGCCCCTTGGCACTTTGAAACCAACCATATGATCCCCCTAATTTTATTATTTTAATCGCCGTGACATTTTGACTATATAGGCAATTACATTTAACGAGATAATACTTACACTCGCATAGAAAAAGCGCACAGCAAACGTGGTTTCAAATAACCCTACCGTCGCCCATGCGATTAATATGCTTATCATTAGTCCGGAAATCACCATAAAGAAGAATTCCCGTCTAATCAGGGTACTTATCGGAACATCATCAACAAAAGATGGTTTTAAAGGACGCATGACACCACCTATTTCATATAAATAAAACGCTCTCCGGGGACCATTAAATGGAACTTGTTTCCTGGATACGCTGATAGCATATAATCCACAAAATAACTGGGATTATCCGTGTTGCACGCAAACATATCGAAATGAAAAGGCAGCATCATATCCGCACCAGACTGATGATAAAGATCTGCCGCATCCCTGAAATTCATATTCGGGATAATGCCTCTTTTTTCCCGGCTGTAATCTCCCCCATTGATCGGTAATGCAATAATATCCGGCGCGAACGCCGTCACTTCGGCTTCCAATTCCGGTGTCAGCAACGTATCGCCGCAGTGGTAAAACGACAGATTATCGGTGGTGATCAGATACCCGAGATAGCGATCGTGCCCCTGCGCATTTTTTTCATAGACGCTATGGGCAGAGGCAATCGGCAGGATACGGTAATTCCCAACCTGAAACGCCACGCCGGTCAGCGCTGAATGGATATTTCCCTGAATGTTGGCATGAGTATGCCTTAATGCATCGGCATCCTCGGAGGGAATATAAAACGGCATATTCTCCCGGACGGCAGCGATGCGTTGCAGCGTTGATAAATCCATATGGTCATCGTGATGATGCGTAATCAAAATGGCATCCGCACTGGCGATATCCTCGGGTTCAACCACCGGATCAAACGCCCGCACAAATTCAGTGCCGGGTTTATTTATCTCGATAGAACGCGTCAAATACGGATCGATAACCAGTATATTATTTTCACTGTTTTTTAATACAAATCCCGCCTGACCAAGGCTCCAGATGGCCAACGTGTCAGAGGGAACTCGCGTTTGTTCTATTTCTGCACGAAGGGTAGCTCGTGCTCTTAATGTATACCGCATAGGTTTTTTCTCTGTTATGTAGGGTACCGCTATTGTGGCAAGCGATTACCACTCAGCGACGGCACCATCGGCATAACGCCACACTGGATTACGCCAATCTGGCGCGTTTTTGCTGCGCTCGATGACCAGTTCTTCATTGATTTCCACGCCAAGTCCCGGTTTATTTAACGGGTAGAAGTGGCCATCGGTCATGGTGAAATCGTCTTTGTTCACCACGTAATCTAATAATTCTGCCCCTTTGTTGTAGTGAATCCCCATGCTTTGTTCCTGGAACACCGCGTTGCGGGAGACAAAATCGAGATGCAGACAGGCAGCAAGTGCAATCGGGCCCAGTGGGCAGTGTGGTGCCAGTGCCACGTCGTAAGCTTCCGCCATGGCAGCAATCTTGAAGCACTCCGTGATCCCGCCTGCGTGCGACAGGTCGGGCTGAATAATCGCCAAACCGCCATCTGCCAGTACGCGTTTAAAGTCAAAGCGCGAGAACATCCGCTCACCGGCGGCAATAGGCAGGTGTGTTTGCGCAGCCAAACGCGGGTAATACTCCGCCTGCTCGGCCAGCACCGGCTCTTCAATGAACAGTGGGCGATACGGCTCCAGTTCTTTGATCAGGATTTTTGCCATTGGCGCATCCACGCGACCGTGGAAATCCAGGCCAAATTCAATGCTGTTACCAAAAGCCTCACGAATTTCAGCGACCACGGCGACAGTGGCATCCACTTTACGGGAATTGTCGATGATCCCCATTTCCTCACAGCCGTTGAGTTTGAAGGTATCAAAACCAATCTCGGTGAGCTTTTTAATGCCCGCAATCACTTCTGAAGGACGATCGCCCCCCACCCAGCTGTAGGCTTTGATTTTGTCACGCACCAGCCCACCCAATAACTGATAGACGGGAACGCCCAACGCTTTGCCTTTGATATCCCACAGCGCCTGATCGATACCTGCGATGGCACTCATCAGGATCGGCCCACCCCGGTAGAAACCCGCACGGTAGAGCACTTGCCAGATATCATTAATCCGCGCCGGATCTTGTCCAATCAGATAGTCAGACAACTCATGCACGGCAGCTTCAACGGTGCGCGCACGGCCTTCAATCACCGGCTCCCCCCAACCGACGATCCCTTCATCGGTTTCAATCTTGAGGAACATCCAGCGCGGCGGCAGCCGGTAGGTCGTGAGTTTGGTAATTTTCATTCAACAGCATCCTTATAGGCGTTAACAAATGCATGCGCTTGCTGCGCGGTGACCTCAACAGACTGGCCGGCCCGATAAAGATCGCTGCCTAATCCCGCCCCGGTGCAACCGGCTTGCAGGTACTCCTTCAGGTTTTCTGGCGTCACGCCACCGACCGCGAATACAGGTATCTCTTTCGGCAGCACGGCTTTCAACGCCTTGATATAGGCCGGTCCAAAGGCGGAAGAAGGGAAAATTTTCAAGGCTTGCGCCCCGGCATCAAGTGCGGTAAAGGCTTCTGTTGCGGTGGCACACCCTGGGCACACCACCATGCCATACCCCACCGCACGGCGAATCACTTCTGGAGAAATGCTGGGTGTCACCACCAACTTGCTGCCAATTTCCTGTAATTTATCGACATTTTCAGGTTGTAGCACCGTCCCCGCGCCAATCAGGGCACGATGCCCAAAATGTTCAACCGCCTGCTGAATGCTGAGATAGGGTTGCGGAGAGTTGAGCGGAATTTCCACCGCATCAAACCCGGCATCCAATAGTGCCCCAACATGTGCCACCACTTCTGGCGGCGTAATGCCACGCAGAATGGCAATCAGGGGAAGATCAGTTTTCCAACTCATTCACAATGCTCCTTATACCTGCCTGAAAAGCCCGATCGCCGTCCATTTGCTGCCAGCGTAATCCAGCTTGTTGTAATGCGAGTTCATAACGGGCCGTAAGTGCGGAAGCGCCAATCAGGGTGATGGACTCCTCTGCCGACACCGGATAGTGGCGCTGCATCTGTGCCACTTCATTGCCAATCAGCAACCCTGAGAGCCACTCGCTCACCGCGCTTTTCTCCAAGCGCCCCAGCACGTGAGCCGCGCGTGTTTCAAACAGGCAGCGAATGATGTTGTCGTCGGCAAAGCCGAGCGCTAATCCCTGCTGGAAAGCCTGCGGCGAAGGCTGCTGCTCGCAAAGACCGACACCGATCAGCGAGTGCGCCATCAACAGGTGATGCAATTCGCCGGTCATCACGGTGCGAAAATCCAGTACGCGATTGCCCTCTGCGTGAACCCATTTTGAATGGGTGCCAGGCATCAGATACAAAGAGGAAGGTACTTCGCTATAAGCACCGATCAACTGGGTTTCTTCCCCGCGCATCACATTGCAGTTATCAGTCTGTTCAATGCTCAGTCCCGGCACAATCCAGGCGGTAAAGGGTTCAGCCGCGTCGACGCGCGTCAGGCGCTTGCCGATCTCCGTCAAACGCGTCGGACAAGGCAGGTAAGGCACGGAAAGCCAGCCTGCGTTACTGCCCACCATACCCGCCATCACCACCGGCACGTTATGTTGCTGCCAGGGAGCGATAACACGCTGAAAGACCTGCTGCGGCGTTTGACCATTCAGGCGAGTCACACCCGCTTGCGATTTCTGGCTGTCAATACACACGCCATCCAGGTACAACCAGGCACGCAGGTTGGTAGATCCCCAATCAACGGCGATATAGCTTGCACTCATGTAATGTCCTTTAACCGTTTGGTCGAGCTGGCGATCATGGTGAGGGCCGCCCGCTCTGCTGCTTCAACATCCTGATGCCGGATGGCATCATACAAATTCTGGTGCTCTTGCAAGGTGCGCGGCATGTTCGCTTCATCCGGCATGTAAGTGCCTTCAAACACCGCCCGTTGCAGTGAACTGATTGCCACGCTCAATTGTTGTAAAACCGGATTGTGCACCGCCGCCAGCACCGCCTCATGGAAACGAATATCCGCTTCATTGAACGCCGCCCGGTTCTGGTGGTTGGCGATCATGTCGGTGAGCGCCGCCTCAATCACGGCCAATTCACTCGATGTTGCCCGTTCTGCCGCCCAGCGTGCGATGGTCGGCTCCACCAAATTACGCACTTCGCTCATGGCCCCAATCAGTCGGGGGTCATAGTCGCTGGCCAGCACCCATTGCAGCACATCGGTATCCAGGTAATTCCACTGGTTGCGCGGCGCAACAAACGCGCCCCGATACCGTTTCACCTCAACCAAGCGCTTGGCTGTCAGCGCCCGGAACACTTCACGGATGATGTTGCGCGACGTCTGAAATTCCTCGCACAGTTCCGCCTCAGCCGGTAACGGTGCGCCTGGCGCATACTTTCCACCGACAATCTGTTGACCAATATCGAGAATGATGCGGTCAGTCTTACTCAGGTCCTGCTGGTTCATATTCACCTCAAAGAGCCAAAACGGATGGATGCCACTGCATCTACTTTACCTGCCAGACCGTTATGCGTCGTCGAATTGCTGCACAATTCACACACCAGGCTCTCTCTTCTGGCGCTCATTGTAGTACTATAATAAAATATTGTACTACAATATGAATCACAAAACGGGCAACAAAAACAAATTAGCAACATCAATAGTCATCAAATGACACATTGACGGTAACAAGGGACATGTTAAGAGGGGGGGATATTGATCAGAGCGATAACCCTACCAGCGGGATATCGCACCAACACAGAAGGGGAGTAACTTAGCGCGGTGATTGCATATCAATGTGTGGGATGCCGTCCTCGTCGTACACCTCACTGCAAGGCGTAAAGCCGAAACCGCCGTAGAAGTGCTGCAAGTGGGCCTGTGCCGAGAGGAAAAGCGGCTTGTCAGCCCAGTGACGCGCGCAAACCACCCGCACATGCTCCATCAGCAGATGCCCCACATGCTGCCCACGCGCGCTGGGCGCAACGATAACACGCCCAATCTTCACGCTGTCTTTTATCGTCTTAGGCGCGAGCAACCGGGCGTAGGCCACCATTTTTCCTTGATGATAAGCGGCTACATGGCGATGGCTATCCACCAAATCCTGTCCATCAATATCCTGATACGGGCAGTTCTGCTCGACCACAAAGACCTGATTGCGTAACGCCAGATGTCATACAGCGCATACAGGTTCAGATCCTTGGCACTCCAGTCGTGCCAAATCAGGTTCATTTTCATTTCCTCAGCCATTACCGCCATGTCGTCTATCCTTACGCTCCACCGGTTGAATGTCGCGCACGCGCCGTCGCCACCCACAGCACCACAATACTTAAGGCAAATAATACGCCAAACCCGACGCCAATGCCGAGAACCGGAACGCCCAGTTTCACCACCAACGAGTAGAGGCCCAGCATCAGCAGCATCGCGGTATTCTCACCCAGGTTTTGTACTGCAATGGCGTTACCCGCCCCCACGCTGATACGTCCTCGCTCTTGCAGCAGCGCATTAAGCGGCACGATAAAAAAGCCGCCCAGCGCACCGATAATCACCAGCAGGCCATAGGCGCCTATCAGGTTGGTCTGCAAGGTAAAAAAGACCACCGCAACGCCAATCAGCACCCCAGCAGGTAGGCAACGGCGCACGGTGTTTAGCGTAATCAATTTGGCCGCCAGCGCCGCACCCAACACAATCCCCACCGCCACCATAGCATTGAGCAGCGTCGGTGTAGCGTTGTCCGTAATACCAAGCGCCAGTGGCACCCACAGCACCAGCAGAAAGCGCAGCGTCACGCCCGCCCCCCAAAACAGGCTGGTGCCGATCAAAGAGAGCCGGGCATCACCGTCACGCCACAGCGTGATAGCCGCAGAGAAGAAGCCTTGCGCCATGCGTTTCGGATGCCAGGAGGTGCCCGGTCGCGCCGCTTTCAAGCGTGGGATCATCAGGTTCGCCGCCAGCGCAATGCCATAGGCCAACGCACAGGCCCCCAACGCCAGATACAGGTTCCAATCAGCCAGCACGCCGCCTGCGACCGAACCAATCAAAATGGCCGCAATGGTCGACGCTTCCATTAAACCGTTGGCTTTCACCAACTGATCGCCGTGGGTGATTTCGCCAAGAATGCCGTATTTAGCCGGCGAGTATGCCGCCGCCCCGACGCCAACCAACGCATAGCCGAGGAATGGGTTGCCCCCCACGCAGATCGACAGGGCACCCAGCAGCTTCAAGGCGTTGGCGAACATCATCACTCGCCCTTTGGCAAAGCTGTCGGCCACTTGCCCAACAAAAGGGGCCAACACGATATAGGCCGCCACAAACCCCATTTGCAGCACCGGCTGGCTCCACTCGGGATAGAGCAACGATTTGATCAGTGCCAACGTGGCAAACAGCAGCGCATTATCGCCAAAGGCGGAGAAAAACTGCGCAACGATGACCGCATTCATACTGCGCGACAGCAGCGGCGGCATGGCTCCTTGCGACGAACTCACTCTGCGCCCTCCGGCTGCTCTGCCATCTGGCGCAGCGTCACGAAATCCGGTTTGCCACTGCCCAGAAGGGGCAGTGCTTTGAGCACGCGAATGTCACGCGGTACCGCCAGTTCCGGCACGCCGCTGCTGCGCGCTTGCGCCAGCAAACGCTCGCGGGTCAGCGTACTGTCGGTGGTAAACAGCACTAACGCTTCCCCTTTGCTGCTGTCGCTTTTCGCGCTGGCAGCATGCTGTTTGTCCGCTGAAACCTGCAGCGCCAACTGTTCCACGCTCTCCAGCGAGACCATCTCTCCGGCCAGCTTGGCAAAGCGCTTCACCCGGCCCACGATGGTACAAAAGCCCTGCGCGTCCACATCGACAATATCGCCAGTGTCATACCACCCTTCTTGGCGCTCACCCTCGGCATTTTCCGCCACCGGGCGCTCCAGCACGCCGGGGTTTTCTACCCTCAGGTAGCCTTTCATCACATTGGGGCCACGCAATTGCAACCGGCCGCCGCGCTCGATGCCCGGCACCGGAATCAATCGGAATTCAATCTCTGGCAACAAGCGCCCTACGGTGTGCACCTTTGCCGCCATTGGGACGTTGATCGCCACCACCGGTGCGCATTCGGTAACGCCATAGCCTTCAAGGATGCGGATACCGAATTTATCCTGCCAAACGTTACGCACATTCTCAGACAGCTTCTCCGCCCCGGCGACCACGTAGCGTAAGCGAGCAAAATCATAAGGATGTGCCACGCGCGCGTAGTGCCCCAAGAAGGTGGAGGTGCCAAACAGCACGGTACAGTTCTGATCGTAAACCAGCTCAGGAACGATACGGTAATGCAGCGGACTGGGATAAAGGAAAACCCGCGCGCCGGTCAGCAACGGGGTAAATAAACCCACGGTCAAGCCAAAGGCATGGAACAGCGGCAGCGCCGACATAAAGCGATCGCGCGGAGTAAAATCCGCCACGGTACGAATCTGCTCGACGTTCGCCAGCAGGCTGGCGTGGGAGTGCACCACACCTTTCGGGTTGCCTTCAGAACCGGAGGTAAACAGGATCATCGCCGCATCATCTGGCTGATGCGGCACCATGGCGCGCACCGGGAACAGCAGGTGGAAGAAAATCCACGCTTTGTCAGCCAGGGTTACCGTGCCCTTCAAATCTTCCAGATACACCCAGTTGGCCTCTTTCACCTGCTCCGGCAGGTGGGTCAGTTTCCCTTTTTCCAGAAACTGACGCGAAGTGACGATGGTTTTGATTTCCTCCGCCAGCATCGCGCTCTTAATGCCTTTTGCCCCCGCCGTATAGTTCAACATGGCAGGCACGCGGGCGCGCAGCGAAGCACCGAGAATGGCCGCCGCCGTCACCGTGGCATTGGGCAACAGCAGGCCGACGTGCTCTTTCTCCCGGGTAAAACGTTGCAGAATGCGCCCAACGCCAAGGGACTTTTTCAGCAGCCCTTGGTAACTGTCTTCACTGAAAGCGATATCTGCGATGGACGGCGAGCTGTAGCCATAGCGCTGGCAGGCAGAGAGAAACGCCTGATACAGCGTCTGGCGCGGGCGCGTTTCCATACGCGCGGCCATCATGATGCGATGCAAGTGCTCACCCGCCAGCTCGCGCCGTTCACGCGCGCTACCCGCCACTGGCATCGGTAAGGTGGTCGGCGGCAAATAAGAGAGAGTGACCTGTGGGAAAAGGCGTTGCTTAAACGTACCTTTCAGGCGACCAAACGGGCTGAACGCAATGCCTTCGATGCGCACTGGCACCAGCGTCGCACCCGATTTTGCCGCAACAAAGGCAGCACCGCTGTAGATCTTCATCAGAGAGCCGGTCACGGTGATACGCCCTTCGGGAAACACCACCACCGGGCGCCCCTGCTCAATCACTTTGATAAGTCCCTTGATTGCCAACGGCTTGGTCGGGTCGAGCGGCACAAAATCGATATAGGGTTTCAGGAAACGCATAAACCAGCGATCGTTGATGCTGGAATAGACGGCAAACACTGGCTTAATCGGCAAAAACAGCGCCAGCAGCACACCGTCTAAAAAGGATTGATGATTTGGCGTAATCAGCAGCTTTGATTGTTTAAATACCGCACTATCGCCTTCAATCCGTATGCGATACAGGCGCTGGAACAACCAACGCAGCAGGGTGTATATCATTCCTTCTCCCATAGTCAGGCCATCAGCGTGCCGCAAGCAGGCTGGCCCTTCACAGTTAAACGACCACATAAAAACGGCGGGACATTCAAACTACTATAGCTATCAGACGAGTGTCAGGGCAACTGTGCCGCATGCATGATGCGGAAATAACGAGAAAAAATAGGAAAAGCGGGGAAGTGAACGGCAGGCAAAAAAAAACCTAAGCATCCGCGTAGGTTGGTGCAATTTCATGGTTCAATGTACTTCTGCGATTTACTCGACAGAGTCCATCGATTTACCACCAATCAATACCTCTGGGATGGTCTACTCTAGAGACTCGCCCTGGATGAGGCCAGTGGACAATCGCAAGAGTTCTGCTCTAAGTGCAACCAACTGTAAATTTCTGCCGAGTCATGTAAAGTCGGCCGCCCACATTGTGATAAAAATCCCCTTCCGGCCTAAAACGTGATCTACATCTCACGCTGTTCGGCCCAGTTTGCCGATAGCTATCAGGCGTTGCTCGGTGGATTTCTGGATGCAGTTGTCCTGGTAAGGGAAAACAGCACTGCATTTTACAGGAACAAATAACCACACAAATAACGTGTATTTAGGCGCTTTTTTCAACGGAATTATTTCCCACTCACGCGCTACTATCAATCACGCTTGCATCGGGCAAGTTCATAAAATCGTATAAAGGTTATGGAAAATAATGAAGAATTATAAGATTGGCACCAGGCTCGCTGGGGGATTCGGCTTGCTGATCCTTTTTTCTCTGGTCATGTTGGTCTCCGGGGTATACCAACTGAAACAAATCTCAAGCAGCACCGCCTGGATGATGCAGGCACCGTTGCAGAAAGAGCGTCTGGCGGCAGACTGGCACGGCGCGCTGGTGGCAGGCGTACAGCGTAGTATGGCCGTTGCGATGAGTGACGATCCGGCGTTGGCTAAATTGTTCGAAGCGGAGAATGTCGCCGCGAGCAAAGAGAGCACCAAACGTCAGGATGCCTTTGCCAGCCTAATCTCGACGCCCGAAGAGAAGGCCCTGTTCGATAAGCTCGGGGAATTCCGTCAACGCTATCTGGACAAGCGCAACGCGATCACTGCCGCCAAAAAAGCCGGTAATATGGAACAGGCCAAGCAACTGTTCGAAAATGAATTTATGTCCGCCTCGCGCGGCTATCTGGCCAGCGTAGAAGCGTTGAGCGAACACCAGCGCAGCGCCATCGATGAGATGGGCAAAGCCATCGACAACAGCGCACACAATGGCTATCTGTTTCTCGGGGTGATCGGTCTGCTGATCGCCGTGGCCGGCGTGCTGATTGCCTGGGTATTAACGCGCAGCATTGTGCATCCGTTAGCGCGCGCCGTACAGGCGACACAAGCGGTAGCCGATGGCGATTTAACCCATGACGTCCGGCCGGAAGGGCGCGATGAAGCCGCGCAACTGCTGCACGCCCTGCACAACATGACCCAGCGCCTGCGTAATATCGTGGGTGAAGTGCGTGAAGGCTCCGAATCCATTGCCGGAGCGTCAGGGCAACTGGCGGCAGGCAATATTGATCTCTCCAGCCGCACCGAAGAACAAGCCAGCGCGCTGCAAGAAACCGCGGCCTCGATTGAACAACTGGCTTCGACCGTGCGTCAAAACGCCGACAACGCCAAACAGGCGAATCACCTGGCGCAATCCACCGCCGGTCAGGCGCAAGCGGGTGGACAGTTGGTGACGGACGTGGTGAAAACCATGGGTGCTATCGATGCATCGTCGAAAAAGATCGTTGATATCATTGGCGTGATTGACAGTATCGCCTTCCAGACCAACATTCTGGCGTTGAACGCCGCCGTAGAAGCCGCCCGTGCCGGTGAGCAAGGCCGCGGTTTCGCCGTGGTCGCCAGTGAAGTGCGTAATCTGGCACAGCGCAGTGCAGGTGCCGCCAAAGAGATCAAAGAACTTATCGACCATTCCGTGCAAACGGTGGAAGCCGGTAATCGTCTGGTTGAACAGGCCGGCGAATCGATTGTTGGGATCGTTAACGGTGTGCGTCAGGTGAGCGATCTGGTCGGTGAAATCAGCTCCGCCAGCCAGGAACAAACGCTGGGCATTGAGCAGGTTAACGTGGCTGTCAACCAGATGGAAACCACTACCCATCAGAACGCCGCATTGGTCAATGAGGCTTCGGCGGCAACGCAATCGCTGCAACAGCAGGCGGCACAGTTGGCGCGTACCGTCAGCATTTTCCGCCTTAGCAACCGGGAGACCAACGCCGCATTAGCGACTAAACCGCTGCCTGCGGCGGCATCGAGTGCGCTTCTGCTCAAACCGGCTCTTGGTGTCAGCAAACCTGCCGCAGACAAAGAAGGGGATTGGACATCGTTCTGATGTGATGCCTGACTACGATCGCCTTCCGGGGCGAGCTTTCTTGGGTTTATACCAACGCCTGATGATAGAGCCGTACCGGTTTGGCTGGGTATTCCAGCCCGTCACCGATGTAGTGCCAGCCCATTTTTTCGTAGTAACCGCTAAAGGTGGCATACAGATAGAGTGATGAAAAACCGGCATGACGACTATAGGTCAACACGTGCTGTTGCAGCGTTTTACCTAATCCTTTATCCCGATAATTTTCATCGACATACAGAGCAGCCAACCAGGGAGAGAGATCCTGGCGACTTTGCAGATCGCACAGCCACAGCCCTACCGTGCCCACCAGTTGCCCTTCATCCAGTGCTATAAAGGTCAGAGGCAGCCCCTCGTGCCGTATACTGCTTTGTACAATGCTGGCGAAAAATTCACGCCCATTGTGGCGATCGAACGCCTGCCACAGCCAGTCCGTCACCTGCGCCTGATGGTGCGGATGGGAGGCTAAAGGAACAATCTCAACCATAACCCAGCAATCCTGATACGGGCGCAACGCGAGCGCCCAACATAAAGATTCAGACCAGTTTTCCCTGAAAAATCGGTACCGAATCGAAAAGATAACCATCAAATTCTGGCGCATCCGCATCGGAAATCGCCATCAGCGTACTTTTGACGTTTTCCAGATGCTCCCACATCGCCTGATAGGCACCCGGTACGTCGCGTCGGCGCAGCGCGGCCAGAATAGTCTGGTGGTCCGCCAGCCATTTCAGACGATAGCCGTGTTTGCCAACGTGCGCATAAAGCTGCTGCCACAGGGGATTATCGTCACGGCAGGTCCAGATATGGCTGACCGATTCCAGCAGCATCTGGTTTTGCGTCGCGCCGGCAATTTGCAGATGAAAAAGCTTGTCGTAATCGCTGCGGTAGTCGTTTGCCGCAATCGCCGCCTGCTCTTTTTCCAGCGTAACGCGCAGATTTTCAATATCGGCACGGGTCGCCATACGTGCGGCAAAGGCCGCAATGTTACTCTCCAACAGTTGGCGGGCCTGTAACATTTCAAAAGCACCAATGCGGTGATGCGCCTGACTCTCTTGCGTTTCTTCATCGGGGATGCAGAGCACGTAGACACCCGATCCCTGACGAATATCAACGGTGCCTTCCAGCTCCAGCATCAGCAGCGCTTCACGCACAATGGTGCGGCTAACGCCGTAGGTTTCGGCAATGTTTCTTTCCGGCGGCAGGCGCGACCCGACCGGGAATTTTCCCTGCTGGATTTTCACGCGCAGATCGCTGCCGATCTCCTGATACTGTTTCTTTTCTTGCAGAACCACATCTTTTGCCACACATTCACCCTAGCTACCGCAGCCCAACAAATAACGCGCACGTTGACCAGATGCCACCGTGTCAGAGTACGACGGCACACCGGTTAACAACAACGCGCGGCATGCCGCGCGTCAGGATATTGTGGCTAGTTTACCAAACTCAGCGCCTGATCGAGCACTTTGGCACCATTTAATGTGCCATAAGCCACAGGGTCGATCACGGCAATCGGCACCTGATAGCTGTCAGTCAGCTTTTGATTTTCAGCCAGTTTGAAGCGAACCTGCGGCCCCAGCAATACCGCGATGATATCCTGACCGTAATCTTGCAGCTCCTCACGCAGATTTTGTTCAGGAATGGCGTAAATTTTCAGTTCCAAGCCGCGCGCCGTGGCTTCTTTCTCCATTTTCGTCACCACCAGCGAGGTGGACATGCCCGCCGAGCAGGCCAACACAATGCGTTTCATGGCGAATCTCCTTGGGTGCTATTTGTCTTCATCATCCAACATAAGGTTGAGCGTACGCGTGTCGCGCAGTTGCCGGAACCAACCTGCCGAGGCCTTCGGTCGACGCGCCCGCTCCTGCTCAAGATCGATCTCAATCAGGCCATAGCGGTTTTTAAACGCATTCATGGGGGAGACGTTATCGGTAAAGGCCCACAGCATATAGCCCTGACAGTTTGCCCCCTCTTCGCGCGCTTTCAGCGTCCAGTAGAGGTGTTCGGCAATAAAATCGATACGGTAGTCATCCTGAATCACACCGTCGCTGTTTTTAAAGCGCGCCTCGTTCTCCACCCCCATGCCGTTTTCCGCCACAAACCAGGGAATATTGCCGTATTCCTGCGTCATACGTTGCGCCATGTCATAAATGATTTTGGGCTGAATTTCCCAACCTCGGGAGGGATTCATGCGGCGTCCCGGCAAGGCAAAATGCTCATAGTAGTAGGCGGGGTGAAACGGCGTATCGGGATGCCATGTACGCTCCGGCGCTTTCACCCGGTGTGGGAAGTAAAGATTGATACCCAGTTCATCCACCCGATTATCACGGATGATCGCCAACTCATCATCGGTATAGGCCCATTTAACCTGATGTTTCTCCAGCAGTGTCAGCAGCTCTGCCGGGTATTCGCCCTTCACCGCCGGATCGAGAAACACACGATTGAAAAACAGGTCGTAGAGGCGCGCCGCCTCAACGTCGTGCGCGGCGTGGGAGCGCGGATAGGTCACCTCCGGATTGAGGATAGTGCCGATACGCCCACCGTCGCGATCGTGGCCATTGGCACGAAAACAGGCGATAACTTTCGCTGTCGCCAAATTTTTGTGGTGATTCCACTGCATCCAGGTGCCGGTGTTCTGCTCATAGGGATAACGCTCAGCGTCCAGATAGACACGGGTTTGCACTACAATCGGCTCATTGAACACAAACCAGCGCTTCACCTTGTGCGCATAACGGGCAAACACTGCCTGTGCGTAGGTGACAAACCACTCCAGCACCTGCTTCGATGCCCAGCCCTGATATTTCTCCATCAGAATAGCGGGCAGCTCGTAGTGTTCCAGACACAGCATCGGGGTAACCCCCTGCCGCAGCAGCTCATCGATGACGCTATCCACATAGGCGGCATAGGTTTCATCGACGATACCCCGCTCATAATCGAGCATAAAGCGCGACCAGTTGATCGAGGTGCGGTAGTGCGTCAATCCGCACTGTTTCATCAACGCAATGTCTTCACGATAGCGGTGATAAAACTCGGTGGCGCGCGCCGGACCATAACCGTTATGCCAGACCTGGCGATCCTGCTTGTACCACAGGTCCAGATAGGAATCCTGCCCTGCACGCTTTCCGCTCCACCCTTCGGTCTGCCAGGCGGATGCCGCAGCGCCCAGGATAAAATCCTCAGGGATGGTGACAGTGACCTTACTCATCGTTCAGCTCCTCACTCTGGTTATTTGCCCGCCGCGTTAGCCTGCTGCGCCGCCTGCTCCGCTTCCCGCTGCGCCAGATCAGCACGACGTGATGCCACCTGCACGAAAGGCAGATAGATCAGGGTGGCGGTCAGAATGCACACCAGCTGCGTCACTACCGCGCCCATGGAACCAGCGGTAGAGAGCCAGGCGTTGATGATGGGCGGCGTGGTCCAGGGCACCATCACCACCGCTTTACCGGCAAAGCCCATGCTGGTGGCAAAGTACCCGATAGTGCCGGTAACCAACGGCGTGATGATAAAGGGAATCGCCAGGATCGGGTTCAGCATGATAGGCATACCAAAAATCACCGGCTCATTGATATTGAACACACAGGGGCCAAAGGAGATCTTGGCGATCTCTTTCATTTCCCGCCGTTTAGAGGCAATCATCACCGCCAGCAAAAGTCCGATGGTCAGCCCGGAACCCCCTATACTCATATAGACGTCCCAAAAGGGCATGGTGATGATATTGGGGATCTCTTGCCCCTGCTCAAACGCGGTCATGTTAACCGCGATCGCCCCCAGCAGCAGCGGTTCGCGGATCGGTTTGATCATCTGATTACCGTGGATACCGATAACCCAGAACAGTTGCGCAACGAACATCAACACTAGCAGCCCTGGCAGACTCTGAACCACCGACTCCAGCGGCTGTTGCACCACTTTGTAAATGGCGTCATACAGGTGCATACCGGTAACCGCGTGGAACGTGAAGCCGAGGGTGGCAATGAACGTCACGGTGATAATGCCGGGGAGCAACGCCGAAAACGATGCGGCGACGTTAGGTGGGACGCTGTCCGGCATTTTGATGCGCAAGCGGTCTACTTTTTCCAGCTTGCTGTAGATCTCCACCGAGAGGATGGCAATAAACATGCCGAGAAACAGGCTTTTGGTATCCGAGAACTGTCGCGCCAGCACGTCTTTGACCGGCACCGTTTGTCCGTTCACCACGATATCGATGGTGGTGGGCGTAATCGAAATCAGGCAGATCACCGCCAGCAGGCCGGGAAACAGGCTGCGTGAGCCGTTAATGCGCCCCAGTTCGATCCCAATCAGAAACACCGCACCAATGGTCAGAAAATTAAGCGTGGCATAATTGATACCGCTCATGATGGGTTTGAGCGGTGCCAAAAAAGAAAACATCGCGAAACTGGCCAAACCATTTTTCGGATCGAGCACCATGTTGGAGATCAACACGGAAAAGGCACCGACGATAATCACCGGCATCAGGGTAATAAACGAGGCCTTGATGGCCATAATATAACGCAGGCTATTGAACTTATTGGCAAAAGAACCCAATGCGTCAATCACTTGGTCCTTGAATGACATAACAGCACCTCATCACAATGGTTGTGTCGTGCGGGACAGCGCCCCAGATAGCCGTTACGCGCAGAATGCATACCGCTCATCGCGCATGTGCGTTTGGCATACCAAAATTCGACCAAGATGCGTTATTTTTCTGTGACAACACTCCCACAAACCAATATTGGAATTCCAATATGATGATCAACGCAAAATTTGGCATACCATAAGGGGCTAAAAATGACGATCGAGATGGAAACCACCGTAATGGAGTTGATCATCAATGCCGGAGAAGCACGTTCTCAGGCCATGATGGCCATTCAAGCAGCACGCCAACAGAAGTGGGAACTGGCCACCGCATCATTAGCGGCCGCTCAGGACGCAGTGCGAGCCGCGCATCTGATCCAGACGCAACTGATTGGGGAAGATGAAGGACAAGGAAAGATACCGGTCAACCTGATCCTGGTACATGCCCAGGATCATCTGATGACAGCGATGTTATGTCGCGATCTGGCTGAAGAAATTGTGATGCTGCGGCGGGAGTTCGCCGGTGCTGCCTGAGCTGCATACCGTTACGCGGCGCTAGTCTTGATCCAGCTGTGCCGCCACGTAGAGCAGAAACCGATCCTCAAAACTCGCCAGATTCAGTCCGGTCAGTTCAGCAATGCGCCGCAAGCGGTATTCAAGCGTATTTTTGTGAATAAACAGCGCCTTGGCTGTCTCACCGGCCTGCTGATTATGGCGAAACCAGGTATGCAAGGTTTTTCGAAACACCCCGTTGCCGTCATTCGCTTTTAGCCGCTGCAACGGGCTTACCAGCTCTGCCGCTTGCCAGCCATCGCGCAGACTGTCGAGCAGCACCGGCAGTTTGATGTCCTGATAGCAGAAGCAGTGCACATCGGGCATCCGCTGTTTGCCTACACTGATGGTGGTTTTCGCCGTGTGGTAAGAGCGCACCACGCCCCCTTCCTGCGGGAAAAAGTTACCCAGTGCCAGACGAACTTTAAGCGGGCTGCCCTGCTGCAAACGCTGATAAAGCTGTGCCATGCGGCGCTTGTGCTCTTCGGGCTCCCAGCGCTCCGCGTGCAGATAGGCGGGTTTCAACACCACCATTTCGGTGAGTGACACAATCGCCATCAGATCATCTTTACCGGTTTCCATCAGCAGAGACTGCAACTGCTGCAATTCGCTCATTGCCGTGCTGACACCGAGCTGGCCGCTGTCCAACTCCACCACCATGGCGACGCGCGGCAATGCCAGATCGACCCCCAAACGTTGCGCCCACTCCTGCATGGTGGCGGAGTAGTTATCATTGCGCACCATGCTCAACACCAGCTCTTCACGCAAGCGGCTGTTTTGCGCCAGCAGTTGCAGCAAATGAGCCTGTTCCAGCATCATTTCCGCCGTCATGCACACCAACTCGCCAAATTGCAGCAGCCCATCGGGATCGCCAGTCAGGCCAATCACACCGACGATTTGGTTATTTAACCGCAGCGGCAGGTTCAGACCGGGCCTGACACCGTGCAGCGTATGCATGGAAGCATCATCAATCGATACCACCCGTTGCTGACTGAGCGCCAATAGCGCCCCTTCGTGAATTTCGCCAATACGTTCGCGATCGCCGCTGCCAATAATTCGGCCTCTGGCATCCATGACGTTGATATTACAGTCAATAATTTTCATGGTGCGTTCAACGATCGAATAAGCTAATTTCGCGTCGAAATCATAATCTGTCATTTACAATTCCCCTGGTGCAGCGCAAAAATATTTCACCAGCAGGAAATAACCCGCATGTAAATACGCCACATCAATAACCACTGCCTTTTGTAATTTAATAAAGTTATTTATACCAACCCGATTATTATAAAGGGAAAGGAAAATAACGTTATTTCATAACGTGCCTTGCCTTTTATTTCCGTTTAAAAATAAAGACTTCAACAGCGATAAAAAAATAAATCATGAATATAGACACAAGAAATTAATGCGATACATCGCCGCCATAGCCAACCGACGGCGATGATCGTCACGCGCTTATTCCACGATGCAAATACGACAGGTATTGGTACTGCCAATTTGTCCGACGCTGTCACCCTGCGTCAAAATGACGCGGTCACCGGTCACAATCGCGCCGCGCGCTTTCAGCAGTGCGATGGCATCCTGCGCCGCGCCCAGCCCTTCGGCACGGCCGTTGAACGGCAAGGGCGTAACGCCGCGATACAGCGCAACCTGATTCAGCGTTTCGGCATGACGCGATAGCGCATAAATCGGCAAACGGGAGCTAATGCGAGACATCATGCGGGCAGTGCGACCTGACTCCGTCATCGCGATCACGGCTTTAACCCCCTGCAAATGGTTAGCCGCATACATCGCAGACATCGATGCCATCTCTTCAACATTGGTAAACTGCACGTCGAGGCGGTGTTTCGAGGTGGTGATGCTCGGGCTACGCTCAGCCCCCAGGCACACGTTCGCCATCGCCGCTACCGCTTGCGCCGGATAGCTGCCTGCGGCAGTTTCCGCCGATAGCATGACCGCATCGGTGCCGTCCAACACCGCATTGGCAACGTCCATTACTTCAGCACGGGTCGGCATCGGGCTGGAAATCATCGATTCCATCATTTGCGTCGCAGTGATCACCACGCGATTCAACTGACGCGAGCGCTGAATCAGGCGCTTCTGGACGCCCACTAGCGCGGCATCACCAATTTCTACGCCCAAATCGCCCCGTGCAACCATGATGACGTCCGCCGCCAGGATCATATCATCCATGTTTTCTGGCGTGGCAACGGTTTCTGCGCGCTCCACCTTGGCAACAATGGCCGCCTGACAGCCCGCTTCGCGCGCCAAACGACGCGCATAGCGTAAATCGTCCCCGGTGCGTGGAAACGAGACCGCCAGAAAATCTACCTTCATTCTGGCTGCCAGCAGAATATCTGCCTTGTCTTTTTCCGTCAGCGCTTCGGCTGAAAGCCCACCGCCGAGCTTGTTGACGCCTTTATTATTGGAAAGGATTCCGCCTACGGTGACGGCGGTGATGATTTTTTCGCCCTCAATGCGCACGACACGCAGTTGAATACGGCCATCGTCCAGCAACAGAATATCGCCTGGCACCACATCACGCGGCAGCGCCTTATAATCGATGCCAACCTGAGTATTATCGCCCAGGCCTTTTTCCAACAAGGCATCAAGAATAAAGGTATCTCCAACATGCAGAAATACTTTACCTTCTTTAAAGGTTGATACCCGAATTTTCGGCCCTTGCAAATCGCCCAAAATAGCCACTGACTTACCCAAACGCTGGGCAATAGCACGAACCTGTTCCGCACGCGCAATATGATCGTCTGCCGCACCGTGCGAGAAATTAAAGCGGACTACGTTAGCACCCGCGCTAATTATTTTTTCCAGATTATTATCGCGATCGGTTGCCGGGCCGAGAGTAGCAACAATCTTGGTGCGCCGAAGTGTTTCAGTCATATTTTTTCCCTTTTTATTACTGGCGCTTAATTATGCCGCCGCTTTTTTCAACAGGCGGCCAATATTCTCGCACGCACGTTCCATATTAATCGGGCCATCTTTCAGCAGCGCTTCAATATTGTCTGCGCGCGGAATAATGCCGAAAATGGTGTCGATGCCTTCGCCGTACAGCGCTTCAACACCTTCGCCAACGCAGCCGGATACTGCAATAACCGGTACGCCCTGTGCTTTGGCGGTTCTGGCAACGCCGTAAGGGGTTTTACCGAACTTGGTTTGGTAATCGATACGCCCTTCGCCAGTAAAGCAGAAATCCGCACCGGCCAGTTTGTCACTCAGCCCGCTGAATTCGACGACAATATCAATGCCTCTACGCAGTGTGCATTGGGTGAAAGCCATCAGCCCCGCGCCCAGACCGCCCGCCGCGCCGGCACCCGGCACAGTGGCAATCTCTTTGCCCAACTGATTGCGGATCACCGCCGCGTAATGCGCCAGATTGTTATCCAACTGTGCGACCATCTCCGGCGTTGCCCCTTTCTGTGGGCCGAAAATCGCTGATGCCCCCTGCTCGCCGCACAGTGGGTTGGTGACATCACAGGCAACCTGAATATCCACCTGTGCCAGGCGGCTATCCAACCCGGAAAGATCGATATGATGCAAACGATCCAGCGCGCCGCCGCCGCGCGGCAGCGTGTTGCCCGCTTCATCATAAAAACGCACGCCCAGCGCTTCTGCCATGCCTGCGCCACCATCATTGGTTGCGCTGCCACCGATGCCCAGAATGATTTTCTTGATGCCTTTGTCCAGGCAGGCGCGGATCAGTTCACCGGTGCCGTAGGTGGTGGTCACCAACGGGTTTTTGGTGTCGCGGTTAACAAATTGAATACCGCTGGCAGACGCCATTTCAATCACGGCAATCTCGCCGTTCCCCATGATGCCGTAGCTGGCCTCAATCGTTTCTCCCAACGGCCCGGTCGCGTTTAACGCATACAGCGTGCCTTCGGTCGCATCAATCAGCGACTGGGTGGTGCCTTCGCCGCCATCCGCCATCCGCCATGGGAACGTGCACGAAATTCGCTTCGGGGAATACCTTACGCAACCCTTTTTCCATCGCGTTACACACTTCTTTCGCCGTCATGCTCTCTTTAAATGAATCGGGCGCTAATACAAACGTTTCTTGTTTCATTGTGGGTTGCCTCAAACTAAAGAATAAAGCCGTACAGCACGGTAGCGACAAGGGTCATGGTGCCACCGACAATCGCTTCGTAGGGCAGCAGGCCCATACGCTGTCTGATGGTCATGTTCATGCTCTGCGCTGTGACGTGGAAATAGTTGCCCTGCGGCAAGGAGTCGATAACGGTCGCCCCGGTGTGTACCATGACCGCAGAGGCAATCGGCGCAATGCCGATAGTGGCGATAGCATTACCGAAGGTTCCGGTCGCCAGAATGGTCCCGGTGGAGGTGGACGCCGTGGCTGCCGCCATCAAAATACCGGAGATAGGTGCCAGGAAGGTGCCGGAAATACCCATGATGTCAATCAGTTGTACCACCTGGGCAGACAGGTTGGAGGCAGCGATCAGGCCTGCAATTGCACCCGCACCAATCAGGATAAGCACGGTCGCAGTCATTTTTTCCAGACCGGAAGCGGTATAGGCAATCACCTTGTGCTTTTGCCCCATGGCAATCAGACCGACGATACCGGCGATCGGCAATACATACAGGGCATCCAGCTTGAACGCGGTCAGCGCGCTGATGTGAAAAATGGAACCAATCGGGTTAATCATCAATAAGATAACGGCAACCGCTGGCGCGACGATGGCTTTACCCAACGTGGGGTAGGTTTTGTCATTCTTCGCGCTCTGGGTGCCGTAGGCAGCGGCGGCTTCTTCACCACTTACCATGATCCCTTTATTTTTCAACATTGAGGCGACAACGACAGTAATAATCAACCCGAATACGGCAGGAATAAAACCGGCGATCATCACATCGCTTAAATTCAGGTGAAAACCGTTTGCTGCGGCAATAGTATTGGGGTTCGGCGATATAATATTCCCAGCTTTACCGCCGCCGGAAAGCGCCAGTAATAATGCCAGTTTGGAAATACCCATTTTATTACCCACCGATAACGCAATGGGTGCAACAATTAATACGGCAACGGGGATAAATACGCCCACCGCAGTGATGATCATGGTGGCCAGTGCCAGCGCTAAAATCGCTTTGCTCTCCCCCATCTTCCTCACAATGGCCTGAGCGATGGTTTCTGCCGCGCCCGATTCCATCATCACGCCAGCCAGTACCCCCGCAGCCAGCACGCGGATCACCGTACCCATCACACTCTGCGTGCCAGATGTCAGCAGGCCGATGGTCTGTTCAAGATTACCACCGCCGATCACCGCACCGAGAATGGCGCCGAGGAACAAGGAATACACCGGATTAATTTTTTTCAGGATGAGCGCAATGGCAATGAAAAGACCAATCAACGCCCCGTACCATGCCAAGGGTTCTATGGTATGCATAATGAGACCTCTTATATTTTATATGTCTTCGACAATAGGGTGCTAATGCAAATACATTCCTGGTGGAATCTGCATTATTTAATGTGGTAATAAATTACGCCGTTCTAAATAGCTTTCTTTGGGAAGAAATCAGAACCGATAAATAATTCCTTATCACATGCTCTTATGGATTGAAAATTATTCTATGACTTGGCAATAAAATAACCTATGTGTCGCAACACGAAAAAACTGGGCATTTGTATAAATATTTTTGTGTCGCAGAACAAGAAAGCGAGAGGTTTATCACATTGCAGGGGAGAAGAGCCGCATTCCTGCGGCTGAAGTTCCTTTTCGGTATGTCCGGGTTTCCCGGCGAATCATGACGAGGGGCGCCCCGGCGGCTTACGCCGCTACGACCCCATCGCCGCACTTCACCTAACAACGCACTGCGTCAGCGGTCTGGGCCGCATCCCTGCGGCTTAGCGTGGCGTCATCCGAGACCTCAATACCACGCGGTTACAGCGCTTCAAGCGCCAGCAATTCTTCGATGGTTTGGCGGCGGCGAACCAGGCGTGCTTCACCGTTTTCGAACAACACTTCCGGCAGCAGGGGGCGGCTGTTGTAGTTGGAAGACATAGAGGCACCGTAAGCCCCGGTGTCGTGGAACACCAGATAATCGCCGACCTGAACCGCAGGTAACGCCACCGTTTCCACGCCGCCGCCAGCCTGTTGCGTAAACACATCACCGGATTCACACAATGGCCCTGCCACTACCGTATCGCGCAACGTTGCGCCAGCGAGAGAACGCTCATCTGCCGGCAACAACGAAATGTGGTGATAGCTACCGTACATGGCGGGGCGCATCAAATCGTTAAACCCGGCATCCACCAACACGAAGTGACGGCTACCCATATTTTTGACGGCGCGCACCTGCGCCACTAAGACGCCAGATTCCGCCACCAGAAAACGTCCCGGTTCGATTTCCAGCGTTACGGGGTGACCAAGGTGCGTCTCAATACGCTGACGCGCTGCGTGCCACAGGCCAAAGTAGTGCTCAGTATCAATAACCGGTTCACCCACGCGATAAGGAATGGAAAGCCCGCCGCCTGCGGAAATGGCCTTAACATCCTGACCAAACTCAACCACCTGACGCACCATGGCATCACACACTTGCTCCAGATGGCCGTAGTCCACGCCGGAACCGATATGCATATGAATGCCGACCAGCTTCAGGGAGTAGCGTTGGATTTGTGCCAACGCCAGCGGTAAATCGGCATACCAGATACCGTGTTTGCTGTTCTCACCGCCGGTGTTGGTTTTCTGGCTATGGCCGTGACCAAACCCCGGATTGACGCGTAACCACACCGGGTGACCCGGCTGGGCTGCCCCCAGTTGCGCCAGCATATCCACTGAACCGGCATTAACCGGAATATTCAGTTCCACCACACGTGCCAGCGTCGGCGTGTCCAGCATGTCAGCGGTGAACACAATCTCATGATCTGCCGTACCCGGCACAAACCCGGCCACCAGAGCACGCTCAATTTCCCCCAGCGATACCGAATCCACTTTTACACCTTGTGCCCGCATCAGACGCAGAATATGGGTGTTGGAGCAGGCTTTTTGCGCAAAACGGATGGTGTCAAACTGACGGAGCTGTGCGATACGCGCCACAATGGTGTGCGCATCATACGCCCACACCGGGCATCCAAAACGAGCAGGTAATTCACGCAGGCTATGCGCGTTAAGCGCATGGGTAAGGTCATTCAGATCGTGCGGCATAGGGTTTCCGTGCAACAAAAAGGGAGCAATGACCACACGGTAACGGGCTACACCGATTTAAACAAATATCGTTTTTCGCATACTCTATTCATACATGATATGGATTGGCTAAGCCACTTCACGCAGCGCGTCAGCCGTAATATGCACGCCCACCATACTGCCCGCACGGTACAAATCGCCCGGTGCACGATTCAGTACATCCACAGCCAGCTCTACGCCATTCACCACGATACGGTATCGCACCACGTTCCCTAACAGGCTGTGGTTAAGGATCTTCCCAGCAATGCCCTGTTCAGGCACACCCAGCGTGATGGATTCAGGGCGAAGTGCCACCTGACCGGTGAAGTGTTCTCCCGTTAACTGTTGTGCCTGCGCGGCACTTAGCAGGTTATAGCTGCCGATAAAACTGGCGGCAAACAGATTGGCAGGCTGGGTATACAGCGATACCGCATCGCCATCCTGTACAATTTCCCCGTTGTTCATCAGCACGATACGATCGGAGAGCGTCAGCGCCTCTTCCTGATCGTGGGTAACAAAGATGGCCGTCAGGTTCAGTTCACGCTGAATGCGACGGATTTGTTCACGCAGGTGGCGACGAATACGGGCATCCAGCGCGGAAAGCGGCTCGTCCAGTAACAGCAAACGTGGGCGCGTCACCAACGAACGCGCCAGCGCCACACGCTGACACTGACCGCCAGAAAGCTGATGTGGATAACGGTGGGCAAATTCATTCAATTCCACCAGCGCCAGCACCTCGGCCACCCGCTGGCGAATCTCCCCTGCGCCGAGCTTCTGCATTTTTAACCCAAACGCCACGTTCCCTTCTGCCGTCATATTGGGGAACAGCGCATAGTTCTGGAACACCATGCCAATGCCGCGCTTTTGCGGAGATACCGGCACAATATCCTGCCCCTGTAATAAGATCTGTCCGCTGTCCACGGGCGTCAGACCAGCCAGACAGCGCAACAGCGTCGATTTGCCGCAGCCACTCGGCCCCAGCAGGGTAACAAACTCCCCCTCTGCCGCTGAGAAATCGATATTGTGAAACACCTTGGTTGGACCATAGTGTTTATTAAGCTGTTTTACATCAAGATAGGGCATATCAGGATTTCTCCCGGTTAAGGATATTGGCCAGTCAGGTCACCAGCAGCACGACGAGGAAATAGGAGATCACCAGCGCACTGGTAAAGTGCCCGCTGTCATTACGTTTGTTGTAGAGATACACCTGCAACGTTTCAAAGCGGGTGCCTACCAGCAGGTTGGCAAACACAAACTCGCCAATCAGGAAAGAGAACGAAAGCAATACCGCGATCATCACGCCTTTACGCAAATTAGGCAGCACCACCCACAGCGCCGCTTGCCAGGTACTGGCACCCAATAAATGCGCCGCATCGAGCAGCTCTTTGAGGTTAATCGCCTGAATGTTGTTGGAAATGGCGCGATAGATAAAAGGCAGCGCAATAGCAAAGTAGCAGCCGATCAAAATCCAGGGCGTGCCGGTAATCGCGAGTGGGCCTGAGGAATAGAGCTGCAACAATCCGACAGAAGAGACCACCGGTGGCACCGAGAACGGCAGCAAAATCAGCACGTTCATCACCCCATCCAAACGCGGAAACCACCAGGCGATGACAAACATCGCGGGCAACACCAGCAGCAGTGAAAACAGCAGTGCGCCAAAACAGATCAGCAGCGAATGGCCCAGTGCCACCAAAAACCGGCCGTCGCCCCACAGGGCAATAAACCACTTTAGCGTCACGCCGTTGGGCAGAATGGTGGCGCCCCACTCTGTCGCCAGCGCATAGCCCAAGGTGGCGAGCAGTGGCAACAGCAGAATCAGCAGCACCAGTAATACCACCGTCTGATGGTAGCGCCGTTCAAAGGATGACATGGCAGCCTCCGGTCAGGGGATTACGGCGCAGCATGGAGATAACTCCGCCGCAGCAACCACTGGTGGACAACGGTAATCAGCGCCATCAGCAGTACCAGCAGCACGGAAAGCGCACTGCCAAGATTAGGATCCAGGGTGATATCCCCAGCAACCAGCGCGGCAATACGTATCGGCACCACGTTGAAGTTACCCGTTGTGAGCGCGTAAATAGTGGCGTAAGCCCCGAGCGCATTGGCAAGCAGAATAACAAAGGTGCCGAGCAGCGCGGGGGTCAACACTGGAATGCCGATGTGCAGCCAGAAGCGCCAGCGTGGTGCGCCCAGCAACGCCGCCGACTCTTGCCATTCCGTGCGCAGCCCGTCAAACGCGGGATAGAGCAACAATATCCCCAGAGGGATCTGAAAATAGGTGTATATCAGGATCAAGCCGTCGCGGGAGTAAATGTTGAACCCCTCGATCACGCCATATTTTTTCAGCAATAAGGTAAAAAAACCGTTCAGCCCCACCATAATCACGAAGGCAAAGGCCAGCGGAACACCCGCAAAGTTGCTGGTCATATTGGCAAAGGACAACACGAAGCGTTGCAAACGCCCCGTCCCCAGTTGGCGCAACGAGTAGCCGCCAATCAGGGCGATAATGACGCCATAGAAGCTGGACCAAAACGAGATATACAGTGAAAAACGGATCGCCTGAAGATAAAACGGCGAAGAAAGGATATCGGTATAGTTCGCCAGCCCCCACGCCTCTTCCGTTTGGCTGTAAAAGCTGTTCACCAGGATCCAGATAAGTGGTGCTATCTGGAACGCAAAAAAGACGGCAAAAAACGGCAACAGGATCCCTGCAACCAGCCAGTTTTTTCTCACGCGTTATCCTCCCTCTGCGGCGTGGACCAATACGGCCTGTGCGCCTCCTCTCCGTATCCGGACAGGCTGCGCACAGGAACAGGCTTTACTGCTTCATATTGATAATCACGTGCTCTTGCCACTGACGCGGCAACGTTTTCACCGTTTTATCCCAGGCCTCGCCGTCAGCAATCGGGCGCACGCTTTTGTACTGTTCTTCCGGCAACAGTTTAGCTTTCACATCATCCGGCAACGTGATGTGCTGCGCACGAATCGGACGCGCATAGCCACATGCCAGATTGATCTGCCCGGCATCAGAGAAGATGTATTCACGAGCCAGCTTGGCCGCGTTGGGGTTTTTGGCGTATTTATTGATGATGGTGGTATAACCGGAGATCACCGAACCATCGGAAGGGATCAGCACTTCGAAGCGATCTTTGTTGATTTTGTCGCGGTAGTTCAGGCCGTTGAAATCCCACACCACGCCAACCTGCACTTCCCCTTTTTCGATATTCGAGATCACCGGATCGGTAACGCCAAGACGCCCCGCTTTCGCCAGCTTGCCAAAGAACTCCAACGCCGGTTTCAGGTTTTTCTCGTCTCCCCCCAGCGCAAAGTTGGCAGCCAGTACGCCGCTTACCGCCTGCGAGGCGGAGTTAACGTCACCAATGGTCACGACGTAATTGCCTTTAAGCAAGTCAGCCCAGCTGTGCGGGATCTCTTTCACCTGCTGTTTATCGATAATAAAGGCGATAGACCCGGTATAAGCCAGTGCCCAATGCCCGTCTTTATCTTTAGCCCAGTCAGGCACCTGTTCCCAAGTAGTCGGTTTATAGGGCTGGGTTACCCCTTTTTGCGCCGCAATCGGCCCGAACGCGGCACCTACGTCACCGATGTCAGCACTGGCATTCTCTTTTTCAGCCGCAAACTTGGCGATTTCCTGCGCGGAAGACATATCAGTATCACTGTGCTTCAAACCGTATTGGGTAGAGAGATCCTGCCAGGTGTCTTTCCAGTTGGCCCAGCTGTCCGGCATCCCTACGCTGTTTACCGCGCCTTCAGCCCGCGCAGCTTTTTCCAGTGCTGCCAGATACTGCGCCAACACCGGGGCGGAAACAAAGGCGATTGAGGAGAACAGTGCGCTACTGATTAACACGGAAGACAACAATTTCTTCATCATGATGCTCCTGATTTTATAGGTTCGCGACGCTGGTGTTAGCCAGCAATAACTACGCCAATTCAGCACAGCGGGATGAAAGTTATATGTCAGGTGTATGACAACCGCATGTCCGCGCAAGGTGGGACGAGAGCATACCCATCGGGCCAGGCTCGACATTCCCCGTCATGGTGCACATTGCGCGATACCGGTGTTTGATTCTGGTGAAATACGCCTGCACGAAGTGCAGTAACCCGATGATAGTTCAGCCTCATGGCTTCATCCATCCAGAGGCCGTGAACCACAGTGATAACATTACCGTCATGTGACATTAACCGCAGAAAATGTGCCTCACGATTGATTGAACAGCCAGCAAGCGCGATTCCCTCCGCATTTGGTGAAAAAATAAATAAATCCCGGTTAAGCTATTCATTTATGATATCGGTTAGCAAGGCAACCACGACTGAGGCGATGATGCCGACCATTTCACTGCGCCACATTGAAATTTTTCATGCCGTCATGACCACCGGTAACCTCACCGAGGCCGCCGCGTTGCTCAACACCTCGCAACCCACGGTCAGCCGTGAGCTGGCACGCTTCGAGCATCTGGTGCAAATGCCGTTGTTCGAGCGGGTGCGCGGACGTCTTCACCCTACGGCGCAAGGACTGCAACTGTTCGAAGAGGTGCAACGTTCTTACTACGGGTTGGATCGCATCATCAATGCCGCGCGCGACATTCGGCGTTTTGAACAGGCACAGCTTTCTATCGCCTGCCTGCCAGTGTTTTCTCAATCCTTGCTCCCTAACGTATGCAAGCCGTTGCTGGACAGCTATCCCTCGCTCAGCCTGCACGTCATCCCTCAGGAATCGCCGCTGCTGGAAGAGTGGCTGTCAGCACAGCGCCACGATCTTGGTCTGACGGAGAACAGCGTGACGCCCGTAGGCACCGAGCGCCATACCCTGCTCACATTGAACGAAGTGTGCGTGCTTCCCGCACAGCACCGTTTAGCCGCGCGCCAGAAACTGACGCCGGAAGATTTTCGCCATGAGCGATTTATCAGCCTTTCAAGCAGCGATAGCTATCGCCAACTGCTAGATAAACTGTTTGATAGCGCCGGGATAGCGCGTGATATGGTGCTGGAAACCCACAGCGCGGCATCGGTGTGCGCCATGGTGCGCGCTGGTGTTGGTATTTCTATCGTCAATCCGCTCACCGCGTTGGATTACGCCGCCTCCGGCGTGGTGGTGCGTCCGTTCAGCGTTGCGGTGCCTTTTACCGTCAGCCTGATTCGCCCGCTGCACCGCCCAGCCTCCGCGCTGGTGGATACCGTGATCGCCCATCTAACGCGTTATACAGCAGGCATTGCCGCGCAACTGGACGCGGTGCTGGTGCGCTGAGTGGCCCACTATTCCGCTTGCAGCGCCAGCCAGCGCGGCTCATGAGCGAACCAGTGCACCAAGAAGTCCAGCAATGCGCGCAGCGCAGGCGGCATATGCTGACGAGACGCGTAGATGCCGTAAATGCCCATATCCTGCGGTCGATACTCTGTCAGCAGCGGCACCAGTGCGCCGCTGGCAAGATAGCGCTGAACCGAGTAGCGCGGTTGCAGAGTGATACCGGCCCCTTCCAGCGCGCCGGATAACAGCACCAGCGATTCGTTGCCGCTCAAGTTGCCGCTCACGGGTACGGTAACCGGCTCATTATCATGGGTAAAATTCCACAGACTTTTGCCAAAGTAGGTGTAGGTCAGGCAGTTGTGCAGCGAAAGATCGCTCAGTTGGCGCGGCATCCCCTGTTTTGCCAGGTAAGTGGGCGCGGCGCACAGCACCGAGGCACATTGGCCGAGTGGACGAGCAATCAGGTTGGGATCGAGCGCATTGGTGATGCGCAGTGCCAAATCGATGCGATCTTCCACCAGATTGATCGCACGGTTATTCATCTGCATATCCACCGCTACGCGCGGGTGGCGCTGCAAAAATGCCGTAATTGCCACGCCCAGTGCTGTTTGCCCAAGCGATTGCGAGCAGCTGACGCGCAGCAGCCCACCGATAGACGCCACATCCGAGGCGTTTTCCACCCGCATATCTCCCGCCAACGCCAGCATCTCACGACAGCGTTGCAAGGTTTTTTCACCCGCATCGGTTAAACTCAATTTACGCGTGGTGCGATGCAGCAGACGTGCCTGCGCCCAGGTTTCCATCTCGTTCAGGTAGCGGCTCACCATCGCGCGCGACATATCCAATAGTTCGGCGGCAGCGCTCATGCTTCCCCGTTCAACAATAGCGACAAATACTTCAGCAGCAGTGATGCGATCCATGATTAGCTCGATTTATGCAACAGAGAAGCCACCATTTAGCCATTTTTATTACGATAATTGCAACTTAAGATAGACCCCGTTGCGTACTTTTAAACGAATCTCACTTTTAACGAATAAAGACATGAATGGAGTTCTTGCTATGAAAAAATCTACCTTAACGCTGGTTGCCGCCGCTGTACTGAGTATGACGACTGTGGCTCACGCCGCCTCGCCGTTGAAGCTTGAAGTCTTTAACCCCGGTGAAGCCAGTATTTTCCCGGTATCATCCGCGCTGATTGTTGGCGAACATGAAGTGGCACTGATTGACGCCCAGTTCCAGCGTAACGATGCACAAACGTTGGTGGGTCGCATTAAAGCCACCGGCAAGCCGTTGAAAACCATTTATATCAGCCATTCTGATCCGGATTATTACTTCGGTCTGGATGTGATCAAGGCCGCTTTCCCAGATGCGAAAGTGATTGCCACCCCGGCAACCATCGCCGCGATCGAAACCAGCCAGGCGGGTAAAGTGGCCTACTGGGGCCCGATCATGAAAGAAAACGCGCCGCAAAAAATTATCGTGCCAACGCCGTTGAAGGGCGACAGCTTCACCGTTGATGGTCAGAAACTGGAAGTGAAAGGTCTGACAGGGCCTACGCCGGATCGCACGTTCGTGTGGATCCCGTCGATGAGCACCGTGGTAGGAGGGATTCCGGTTTCCGCCAATATCCATCTGTGGATTGCCGATACCCAAACGCCGCAATCTCGCGCTGACTGGCGTCAGACGTTACAACAGATTGAGCAGTTAAAACCGAAACAAGTGGTGCCGGGTCACTTCCTGCCGCCCATGGATTACAGCCTGAGCAGCGTCACGTTCAGCCTGCAATACCTGGACACGCTGGAAAAAGCGCTGGCGACCAGTAAAGATTCTGCTGCGCTGATCGATACCATGAAAAAGCAGTACCCCGACCTGCACGAAGAGTCCAGCTTGGAACTGAGTGCCAAAGTGCTTAAAGGTGAAATGAAATGGCCGCAGTAACGCTGCACTATATTTATGACCCGCTGTGTGGCTGGTGCTACGGTGCCGCGCCGCTGGCGCAGGCCGCGCAAGCAATGCCAGGCGTCAATGTGGTGCTGCACGGTGGCGGCATGATGACAGGCAGCAACCGCCGTCAGGTCACCCCGCAGTGGCATGACTACGTGTTACCGCATGACCAGCGTATCGCAGAACTGACCGGTCAGCCTTTTGGCCGGCCCTACTTCGATAAACTGCTGCGCGATACCAGCGTCGTGCTGGACTCCGCGCCGCCGACGGCAGCCGTTATCGCGGCAGAACGTATGGCTAACAAAGGCTATGAGATGCTGCACCATGTGCAACGAGCGCATTATGAACAGGGTAGAAAAATCGCTGATGTCGATGTATTGACACAGTGCGCCAGTGAAATCGGGCTGGACCCCGTTGCTTTTGCCAATGAGTATGCCTTCGTTAACGCCGATGGCCTGGAGCACCATTTCAAGGAGAGCCGCGCATTATTGGCGAAAGTGGGCGGACACGGCTTCCCCACCTTTGTGCTGGAAACCGCCAACGGTAATAGAGAGATCGTCCAGACGGTGGAATTTCTCGGCAATATCGATGCGTGGCGCGCCTTTTTGCAGGTTAAGATCGGCGGGTTCGCTGCCTAAGCGCTATTCACTCCCCGTAAGCCGGTGTCGATGACACCGGCTATTTTTCAGACGAACTACATCTTCAATTTTGATATATAGGGGATATTTCTATATTTATCCTGCCAGGGTAGGCCATAGCCGATGAGCAAATCATCATTTCCCATCTCATAGGCATAGTATTGTTTGGCGGGTATAACGACTCGGTTAGGTTTAACAAACAGCGTGGCGATCGATAAAGATTTTGGCATGAAGTGGTCACTCAGGTGAGTAACAAGCCGCTTCATGGTGCCGCCAGACTCGATGGCATCATCCATTAAAATAATATCTCTGCCCGACACGCCCACATTATCATGGAAAATAATATCAGAACCGTTATTTCTCTCCCCGGGTGTATGGGGACAAGAGATATAATCCATTGAAATATCGAAATTAAGCATCCTGACAACATCAGCGGTGAATAGCATTCCGCCAGGAACAACGGTTATAACGACAGCATCACTAAACACATGATTCAACTGTTGAGCAACCTTTTCTACCCCTTGTTTTATCTCAGTTGCACTCAATATTGTTTCGCCGATATGTCTGTTTTGCATACCCACTCCATCTACAATAATTTCAATGTTAATGCCGTCCCTTATGGCGATTGAGCGTCCATCAGGCTGCGGATGCCCCAGAAAGTACTACATCGACCAAGCGTTTCGCACTCTCTTCCCATTCACTCTCTTGACCATAACTCGCGATCCCAGCAATGGCACACAAGATATCTAACGCCCGAATATCTTGCACAATACTCCCCTCTTGAAGGACATGAGCCAACAACGTGTCGAAGGCAGTAACAAGTACCTCACCCGATAAAGCACAAAACGCATCGCCGCCATTCGATCGACAGCTCAGTACCCCAGCCATAATTTGCTTGTTCTTTAATGTATCAATGAACACCAGCAACCATCGACGAATGGCTTCCCGCGGGGGATAGTTTGTTGACAGCTTAAGCGCAGCTTGATGCAGCCGTATGCCTTGCTCACTGTAAATTTCATTAATGAGTATTTCCCGCGTAGGAAAATGACGATAAAGCGTCCCAATTCCAACGCCTGCACTACGTGCAATCTCCTCTAAACTGGCGGATAGCCCATGTTCAGCAAAAACTACTTTGGCGATATCCAATAAACGCTGTCGGTTACGTAGCGCATCGGCTCGTGGTTTGCGTATTTTGATTTCTTCTTGCACGGCTCATCGTCTCACTTGACATTCGGAGGAATCCTCCGCTTAAATAAACGGAGGATGCCTCATGTTATCTTTCCGCGCGATTCAACACAATCCTGCTGGAATGGATTACACCAATATCCTCAGACACATGCAGAACAAGAAACGGCTCATCCCCCCAAGGGAAAAACAGATATTCACTGCTGCGAGAAAATTAACATGTCCACTCCATCCAAGGGCTTTACAGAAGCCGATGTACCCGACCAAACGGGAAAATGCATCATTGTCACAGGGGCAAACACGGGCATCGGGTTCGAGGTAGCGCGTGTTTTAACCTCGCGTGGGGCCAGAGTGCTGCTTGCTTGCCGTGATAAGGCGAAAGCAAATGAAGCCATTGCGCGCATAAAACACGATATCCCATCGGCAGATCTTGCCTTCCTGCCGTTAGATCTTGCCGATCTTTCCAGTATTCAAACAGCAGCCCAGCTAGCGGGTGATGAACCCAAAATCGATGTACTTATCAATAATGCAGGCGTAATGACCCCACCGCTGATGCGTACCAAACAGGGTTTCGAACTTCAGTTTGGTGTTAATCATCTCGGCTGCTTCGCGCTGACCGCCCACCTCCTCCCTAAACTCAGGGAGACTGCGGGGGCGAGGATCGTAACAACATCCAGTATTGCTCACCGAAATGCAGACATTGATTGGAACGACATCAATGCGGAAAATAGCTATGCTCGGATGAAACGTTATTCGGCGAGCAAGCTGGCTAATGCATTGTTCTTTTATGAACTTGATCGTCGTTTGCAGGCAATCAACGATACCGTGATCTCCGTAGGTTGCCATCCGGGGATGGCTGCAACTGAGCTGGGTCGCTATATGGGCCCACTACAGATCCTTAATCCTCTGGTCAAATGCATACTCAATAGCGCCCAAAAAGGAGCATGGCCAACATTACAAGCTGCAACAGCGACTGTTCAACCTGGCGATTATTATGGCCCGATCGGTTTTGGTGGCGTAAGAGGGTGTTCTGGCAAGGCATTGATATCAGCGAAGGCACAGGATCCTGCGCTTGCAAGGCGACTTTGGGATCTCTCTATCCGTCTAACGGGCGTTGATCCACAACTCGCCCCCGTGCAATAAGCGCTCATTGCGATAGTCAGCATTAGGTTTTCTAACCTCTGCCCAAGGCGCGGGATTCTCGGTATACTACCCCCCGCCTTTATGTTGCCTGACGGTGCAGCGATAGCGTAACTCGCCTTGCTGGTACTATGCTTTTCTATTATGCCACTGGCCATAGAGAGCTTGTGGTATTCATCTACCCAAAACAGTAGGGACAGATAGGAGGCTAGTTTCATCAACAATGTCTGGATACGTTCGAAAATGATGCACAAACAACACTCAGAATCCCCATTAGAATCAAGCTTCGAAGTCAAACCTGACAGACCTGTTCATAAGCAAACATTTTCCATTGCGCCGATGCTCGATTGGACCGATCGTCATTGCCGCTATTTCCACCGCCAATTGACCCGTCAAACGCTGCTGTACACCGAGATGGTCACGACCGGTGCCATTATTTACGGCAAAGGCGATTATCTGGCTTACAGTGATACCGAGCATCCGGTGTCGTTGCAGTTGGGCGGTAGCGATCCTGCCGCGTTGGCGCAGTGCGCGCAGTTGGCAGAGCAGCGCGGCTACGATGAGATCAATCTCAACGTTGGCTGCCCTTCGGACCGTGTGCAGAATGGACGCTTTGGCGCCTGCCTGATGGCAGAAGCAGAACTGGTGGCGGATTGCATTAAAGCGATGCGCGATCGGGTATCGATCCCGGTTACGGTGAAAACCCGTATCGGCATCGACGATCAGGATAGCTACGCTTTCCTGTGCGACTTTGTTCACACCGTGGCCGAGCGCGGCCAGTGCGATACCTTTATTATCCATGCGCGCAAAGCCTGGCTTTCGGGTCTCAGTCCAAAAGAGAATCGCGAGATCCCACCGCTGGATTATCCACGCGTCTATCAGCTCAAACGCGATTTCCCAGCATTGACCATCGCCATTAACGGCGGTGTAAAAACGCTGGAAGAGGCAAAAACCCATTTGGCACAGCTCGATGGGGTGATGATGGGGCGCGAAGCCTATCAGAATCCCGGCTTGCTGCTGGATGTCGATTCGCAACTGTTCGGTATTGATACCCCTGCCATCAGCCCGTTTAGCGTGGTGGAAGCGATGTATCCTTACATTGAGCATGAACTGACGAACGGAACCTATTTAGGCCATATCACCCGTCATATGCTGGGCTTGTTCCAAAGTATCCCCGGCGCGCGTCAATGGCGCCGTCACTTAAGCGAAAATGCTCATAAACCCGGCGCAGGCATCCCGGTGGTGGAAGCGGCACTGGCGCTGGTACGCGATCGTGTAGCATAAAAAACACCAATAGTTAGTCAAAATAGCCACTATTTATTGCCCCCCCCACATCCCCTTCTGATAAATCAAAGCGTTATCAGAGGGGAAAGGTTGGCATGCTTCTTGTAATACCTCCCGCAGAGCACGTCTTTAGTACGGCACACCTGATTGAGGAGAGGAATCATGCTGGAGTTTTTGTTCGTTGTGGGCTTTTTCGTGATGTTAATGGTCACCGGGATTTCACTGATTGGCGTACTGGGCGCACTGGTCATTGCGGCGGTGGTGATGCTGGTGGGTGGGCTGATTGTTACCGCCATCAAAGTACTGCCCTGGCTGCTGCTGGCAGTGGCGTTACTGGCAGCAAAAACCGCTGCGCGATTACCGCTGATGCCATGCGTTGTGACGGCAGCTGCAAATACCGCTTCTGAGCACCACAATCCTCAGTAATTTACGCGAATTTTGTGCGCCAGCAGATATTTTTTCCCCTAAGCCGCTGTTAGGATGGCGGCTCTTGGTCACTATGACTGCCTCCATGTAGCAAGGCGGTTTGCGTAACCGGTAACACGCACAGGACACGCGGCCTGTGCGAATCAATAAAAAATGATTTCATCAGCGTCAGAGCATCATCATCCAAAAAAATTACGCCTCGATGCGCTGACGTTCGCCACGCTGTACCCTACATACAGCATGATGAAATATCAAAAATAATGCAGCAACAAGGGCCCCGTTTGGGGCCCTTACTTTTTTACGCTGACCTGCCCTTTTAGGACAGACTACCGCGCCTCACTTATCGTCCTGGGATCAGCAGGCAGGAACCGTGCGTCTGACGACTCTCCAGTGCGCGATGCGCTTTTTGCGCTTCCGACAGCCCGAAGATCTGGTTGGCAGACACATCTACCTTGATGGCGCCACTGGCAATCAGCGAAAACAGCTCACTGCTTGCTTTATCCAGTTCAGCCCGGTTGGTCACGTAGCCAAACAGCGACGGACGCGTCACGTAAAGCGAGCCTTTCTGATTTAGAATGCCTAAATTCACGCCGGTCACCGGGCCTGAAGCGTTACCGAAGCTCACCATCAAACCGCGACGTTGCAGACTATCGAGCGAGGCTTCCCACGTGTCTTTACCCACCGAGTCGTACACCACCGGCACTTTCTGCCCATCGGTTAATTCCAGCACCCGCTGCGCGATGTTCTCACTGCGATAGTTGATGGTCGCCCAGGCCCCCGCCTGACGCGCCAGCGCCGCCTTGTCATCGGACCCGACGGTACCAATCAGTTTCGCGCCCAGCGCCTTGGCCCACTGGCAGGCGATCAGGCCAACGCCACCGGCGGCCGCGTGGAACAGGAATGTCTCACCGGAGGTAATCTCATAGGTTTCACGCAGCAGGTAGTATACCGTCAGGTCTTTCAGGAACGACGCCGCGCCCTGCTCAAAGCTGATAGCCTCTGGTAGATGCGCTACGCGATCCGCCACCACGTTGTGCACCGCACTGTAAGCGCCCAGCCCCGCTTGCGCGTACACCACGCGATCGCCGACCTGAAAACCACTTACCCCCGCACCCACTTTCGCCACCACCCCCGCCGCCTCAGTGCCCAGCCCAGACGGGAAGGTCTGCACGGGATAAAGCCCACTGCGCACGTAGGTATCGATAAAGTTGATTCCGACAGCGCGGTTTTCAATTTGTACTTCACCCGCAGCCGGTTCACGCGGGGTAAAATCAACGTACTCCAGCACCTCAGGGCCACCGTGGGCGCTGAATTGAATGCGTTTCGCCATGTTTTCTCCTGATGCGGTCCGGTGCGATAAACACACGGGCGCGTTTTTATCACGTCAGTTTCGTATACAATGCCTCCTTCTGGAATGACAAATCAACCAACAAAGAACGTAATCCCATGGCAGAAAAGCGCACCGCACCCCCATCGAAACAGCCCCGCGACCGACAGGTGGAAGGGTTAAAGCTTCCGCCCCACTCGCTGGAAGCGGAACAGTCGGTTCTGGGCGGCTTGATGCTCGACAACGAGCGCTGGGATAACGTCGCAGAACGCGTCGTCGCCAACGATTTCTACAACCGCGCCCACCGTCTGATTTTCAGCGAAATGCAGCGCCTGTTGGAATTGAACAAGCCCATCGATCTCATCACCCTGTCCGAATCGTTGGAGCAAAAAGGCGAGCTGGACACGGTCGGCGGTTTTGCCTATCTGGCTGAACTGGCGAAAAACACCCCCAGCGCCGCCAACATCAGTGCCTATGCGGATATCGTGCGCGAACGAGCGGTGGTGCGTGAGATGATCGCTGTCGCCCATGAAATCGCCGATGCCGGTTACGATCCACAGGGCCGCAGCAGTGAAGATCTGCTGGATCTGGCGGAATCACGCGTGTTTCAGATAGCCGAAAACCGTGCCAGCAAGGATGAAGGTCCGAAAAGCATCGACCGCATTCTGGAAGATACCGTCTCTCGTATTGAGCAGTTGTATCAACGCCCACACGACGGGGTAACCGGCGTTTCCAGTGGTTATCAGGATCTGGATAAAAAAACCGCCGGGCTGCAAAAGTCAGACTTGATTATCGTCGCGGCACGTCCCTCCATGGGGAAAACCACGTTCGCCATGAACCTGTGCGAAAACGCCGCGATGATGCAAGAGAAGCCGGTGCTGATCTTCAGTCTGGAAATGCCCGGCGAACAGATCATGATGCGTATGCTGGCATCGCTGTCGCGCGTGGATCAAACCCGTATCCGTACCGGGCAGTTGGATGACGAGGACTGGGCGCGTATCTCCAGCACCATGGGTATTCTGCTGGAGAAGAAGAACATGTATATCGATGACTCTTCCGGCCTGACGCCCACGGAAGTGCGCTCCCGCGCGCGCCGCGTTTTCCGCGAACATGATGGTCTCAGCCTGATCATGATCGACTACCTGCAACTGATGCGGGTGCCCGCCCTTTCGGATAACCGAACCCTTGAGATAGCCGAAATTTCCCGTTCTCTCAAAGCATTGGCAAAAGAATTGCAGGTGCCTGTGGTCGCACTCTCTCAGCTTAACCGTAGTCTGGAGCAGCGAGCGGATAAACGCCCGGTCAACTCCGACCTGCGTGAATCCGGCTCTATCGAGCAGGATGCCGACCTGATTATGTTTATCTATCGTGATGAGGTTTATCATGAAAACAGCGATTTGAAAGGCATCGCTGAGATTATCTTGGGGAAACAGCGTAACGGCCCTATCGGTACCGTTCGGTTGACCTTCAACGGGCAGTGGTCGCGTTTTGATAATTACGCCGGTCCACAATACGATGATGAATAAATAGCGCACCTAAGTGGGCAGCGTTAAGGACAGTAGAAATGAAAACGGCAACCGCCGTCATCAGCCGCCGCGCATTGCGTCACAATATGCAGCGCGTGCGCCAGTTAACGCCTAACAGTCGGCTGGTCGCCGTCGTCAAGGCCAATGCATACGGCCACGGTGCCGTGGAATGCGCCACCACCCTTCAGGATGCCGATTGCTTCGGCGTCGCCCGACTTTCGGAAGCGTTGGCACTGCGCCACGCGGGCATCACCAAACCCATCCTGCTGCTGGAAGGGTTTTTCTCTGCCGACGACCTTCCCTTACTGGCGCAGCATCAATTGGAAACCGCGGTGCACAGCGTCGAGCAGTTGGAAGCCTTGGAGCAGGCCGATTTGCCACATCAGCTTACCGTGTGGATGAAGCTGGATACGGGCATGCACCGTTTGGGGGTGCGTCCCGATAAAGCGGAAGCGTTTTATCAACGGCTGACCCAGTGCCGCAATGTGGTGCAACCGGTGAATATCATGAGCCATTTTTGCCGCGCCGATGAGCCAGAGTTCAATACCACCCTGAAACAGCTCGCCTGCTTTGATGCTTTTGTCGAAGGGAAGCCCGGCGCGCAATCTATCGCGGCTTCCGGCGGCATTCTGCTGTGGCCACAGGCACACCGTAATCAGGTGCGGCCGGGGATTATTCTCTACGGCGTATCACCGTTGGCCACTGAAACCGCCACGCATTTTGGACTGCAACCCGCCATGACCCTCACCTCACACCTGATCGCGGTGCGTGAGCACAAAGCGGGTGAAACCGAAGGATATGGCTGTATCTGGACCAGCGAGCGCGATACCCTGCTCGGCGTGGTCGCTATGGGGTATGGCGATGGCTACCCGCGCACAGCGCCGTTGGGTACGCCAGTGCTGGTCAATGGCCGTGAAGTGCCGTTGGTTGGACGCGTATCGATGGATATGTTGACGGTCGATCTGGGACCCGATGCCCGGGAGCGGGTGGGCGATGAAGTGATCTTGTGGGGAGAGGCGCTGCCCGTCGAGCGGATCGCCGCACACAGCAAGATCAGCGCTTACGAACTGATTACCCGCGTGACACAGCGCCTGGCGCTGGTGTATCTCGACGATTAATGCGTAAGAAAGGCGTACCGCAGGGTACGCCTTTCCCATCAATTACGCGTCACTGACCGCAACATCTGCCGGGGTGCGTTTACGGTTCTTCACCCGATAAGCCACAGCCATTGCCACCAGCCACACGGGAATCAGCCATACCGAGATCTGGATACCGGGCGTCATCGCCATGATCACCAGAATACCCGCCAGAAACAGCAGGCAAATCACGTTGGTCACCGGATAGCCCCAGCTTTTAAAACGCGTTTCCTTTGCAGCCGCTTGCATCGCATGGCGGAACTTGAGGTGTGTAATGCAAATCATCGCCCAGTTGATCACTAACGCGGACACCACCAGCGCCATCAGCAGCTCAAACGCTTTGCCCGGCATCAGGTAGTTCAACACCACGCACAGCCCGGTTGCCAACGCCGATACGCCAAGCGCGTTCAACGGAATGCCACGTTTGTTGACGCTTAACAGTGCCCGAGGGGCGTTGCCCTGTTTAGGCAGGCCAAACAGCATACGGCTATTGCAATAGACGCAACTGTTATACACCGAGAGCGCCGCAGAGAGCACCACCAGATTCAACACGGTTGCCACCACGTTGCTATCCAGCGCGTGGAAAATCAACACAAACGGGCTGCCACCTTCCACCACTTTCTGCCAGGGGTACAGCGACAGCAACACCGCCAATGCCCCCACATAAAACAGCAGAATGCGATAAATCACCTGATTGGTGGCGCGCGGAATACTTTTTTCTGGCTGATCGGCCTCAGCGGCAGTGATCCCGACCAATTCAAGGCCGCCAAAGGAGAACATGATGACCGCCATTGCCATCACCATGCCACCAAAACCATTGGGGAAAAACCCGCCGTGTTGCCACAGGTTAGCCACGCTGGCCTCTGGCCCGCCACTCCCACTGATCAGTAGGTAGCAACCGAACGCAATCATGCCGATAATCGCCGCCACTTTGATGATGGCAAACCAGAACTCCATTTCACCGTAAACCTTCACGTTAGTGAGGTTGATGGCGTTAATCAGCAGGAAGAAAACCGCTGCCGACACCCAGGTCGGCACATCGGGAAACCAGTATTGAATGTAAATCCCGACCGCAGAAAGCTCAGCCATGCTGACCAGCACATAGAGCACCCAGTAGTTCCAACCGGACATAAAACCGGCAAAGCTACCCCAGTATTTATTGGCGAAATGGCTAAAGGAACCGGCTACGGGCTCCTCCACCACCATTTCCCCTAACTGACGCATAATGAAAAAAGCAATAATCCCGGCAATCGCATAACCCAACAGAACCGATGGCCCGGCCATTTTGATGGTTTGCGCAATCCCCAAAAACAGCCCGGTACCTACCGCGCCCCCTAATGCAATCAACTGGATATGGCGGTTTTTTAACCCTCTTTTCAGTTGATCCGCTGTCTGCGACGTATCCATGACATTCCCCGAACAAGATGTTGTGTTGGCAATTTCATAGCAACAATCAGGCCAGCCTCGGCAATACCACGGCAAATTTCGGCCATAAAAGAAACTAATATCATGAATATATTCATTATTTTTATTATCACATTGCGGGATACTCCGGGGCAGCACAAAACAGACTGGTGCATAAACAGGCAATCACATGCACAAAATGCCCTTAATTGCATCACCGAACGCACGATATTGCGCCAACACGGTGCATGCCCATTGGTTGTGCAATCCCCCTGAGAACCGGGGTATGAAAAGAAGCGGCACGCAGTGATAAAAAGCTGCTAGTCTGTTTTATCTCCCGATACATCATGCGGATAAAGCACTATGTACCAGATAGACGATTATGATTTGAAAATGCTGACCTTACTGCAAACCAACGGCCGCTTGACCAATCAAGAGTTAAGCGAGCTAATCGGATTATCCGCATCGCAGTGCTCGCGCCGTCGCATTGCGCTTGAACAGGCTAAACAGATCCTGGGCTACCACGCCCGCCTGGCACCCAATGCCATCGGTCTGGATGTGTCTGGGTTTGATCGAAGTGCGCCTGATCAACCATACCCCCGACTACGTGGAGCGCTTTCACCAAATGCTAGGAGAGGTGGATGCGATCATTGATGCCTATAAAACCACCGGCGATGCCGACTATTTACTGAAAGTTGCAGTAGCCGATCTGCAAGGGCTGAGCGATCTGATCAGTCGCATCTTGTCGCAGAATAAAAGCGTTTCTCATCTGAAGACCTCGGTGGTACTGAATCGCCTAAAAGAGAATGGGCTCATGTTGCCTAACTGAAGGCTTGCACCCTAATAGGGCAAGACGCTTCCTTTTAGTGCATGAAAAGAATAAGAACGCGCATTAACACCTTAAGCTACGCGTAGATCACGCAAAAAATTACGTTTTCTGCATTTTTTGTGCACACCGTAATGACAGCATTTCAATAACTTATATTTATTATCACGGTAATACGTCATTTTCCCCGCGGTAAGCCCCATTTTTGGTGCATTTCTTGCTTTGCTTGCGTCACATTTTTATTTTTTCTGCCATTGAGCACACCATGGATAACGTTGTTGCAACTGAAAATCTAAAACACACGCTGCTGGAGGATGTTCTGGCGCTGTTGATTGGCTCATTGATGGTGTCTTTTGGGATCATCCTGTTACGCCAATCTGGCGCGCTCACCGGCGGCACGGCAGGGATGGCGTTCCTGCTGCACTACATCACGCACATTTCATTTGGCACCATTTTCTTTCTGATCAACCTGCCGTTTTATTATCTGGCCGTTCGCCGCATGGGCTGGCATTTCACCATCAAGACCTTCTGTGCCGTCGGGCTGGTTTCCCTGCTGTCAGACGTGCATCCGCTGTTTATTCACTTCGATAGACTTCAGCCGTTCTATGCCACGCTGTTTGGCAACATCATCATTGGGTTGGGCTTTATTGTGCTGTTTCGTCACAAGGCCAGTCTGGGTGGCGTGAATATTTTGGCGCTCTACCTTCAGGATCACTACGGCATACGCGCTGGCAAGTTACAAATGGCGGTTGATGTGGTGATTGTACTGGCTTCACTGTTTGTGGTAAGCATACCTATGCTGGTGGTTTCCGTATTAGGTGCCGTGATTCTTAACTTAATCATTGCGATGAATCACCGCCCGGGGCGTTATACGGTCTAATTGGCGTCCAGGGGTTGCGCGCTACGCGTTAAGCGTGGCAGATAATTATTTCAGGAGAAAAACCGTGTTCCAACATGTCGACGCCTATGCCGGAGATCCCATCCTGTCTCTGATGGAAAAATACAAGCAGGACCCGCGCGCAGATAAGATCAATCTCAGTATCGGGCTCTATTACAACGAACAGAATATCATCCCGCAATTGCGCGCCGTGAGCAGTGCCGTTGAAGTACTTGAAGCGCAACCCAAAGCGGCTTCCTCCTATTTGCCGATGGAAGGTTTCCAGCCTTATCGCTCCGCTATTCAGACGCTGTTGTTTGGCAAAGAACACCCAGCGCTGGCGGCAAACCGTATTGCAACGATCCAAACGCTGGGCGGTTCCGGTGCGCTGAAAGTGGGTGCTGACTTCCTGAAACACTATTTCCCTGATTCCGAGGTGTGGGTCAGCGATCCGACCTGGGAAAACCACATCGCTATTTTTGCCGGCGCCGGGTTTAAGGTACACACTTACCCCTACTTTGATGCGCAGACGCTGGGTGTAAATTTCGATGGCATGGTTGCCACGCTGGAAAGCCTGCCAGCGCGCAGCATCGTGCTGCTGCACCCGTGCTGCCATAACCCGACGGGTTCCGATCTGACCCATGCGCAATGGGATCGCATTATTGAAACGGTGATCAAACACGAACTGATTCCGTTTATGGATATTGCCTACCAAGGCTTTGGCGGCGGCATTGATGCCGATGCTTACGCACTGCACGCCATCGCCAGCGCGGGTGTTCCTGCCCTGATAGCCAACTCCTTCTCCAAGATTTTTTCTCTTTATAGTGAACGCGTGGGTGGGCTCTCCGTGGTGTGCGAAGATGCCGATAGCGCGCAGCGTGTATTGGGACAGTTGAAAGCCACGGTACGTCGTAACTACTCAACACCACCGAATTACGGCGCTCAAGTGGTTTCTAACGTGCTGAACGATGCGGCGCGCAACACGGAGTGGAAAGCGGAAGTCGAAGAAATGCGTTCCCGCATTCTCGCCATGCGTAAAGCGCTGGTAGATGCCCTGAAAGCAGAACTGCCAACGCGCAATTTTGACTACCTGCTGACACAGCGCGGCATGTTCAGCTACACCGGCTTCAGCCCGCTACAGGTTGATCGCCTGCGCGACGAATTTGGTGTTTATTTGATCGCCAGTGGCAGAATGTGTGTTGCAGGCCTGAATTCGGGCAATGTGGTACGTGTTGCCAAAGCGTTCGCTGCGGTTCAATAACCCATCAAAGGCTTAACGCCCTGCGTTAAGCCTTTTCTTTTTGCCATTCCACTTACCCAATCATTCCCCTTTCGCTGTGATTCATAAGAAATTTTTATATAGCGTGACATTGACACTCTGCTTGCTCTGAACTACTACTTAAGATATATCCCATAATTTATTACCCAACAGATTTTGATGGATAGGGCGCAGTCCTCAGCTGAGTCTGAGGTGTACGGGAGCCAGTCTCCCCCTACTGTGAAAAAGAAAGGGTACTTTCAACATTCACTTTCTTAATCATTAACTTACATCATGATGTTGAACAGCCGATCGCTCGCTGATTTGCGACAACAATAATAAGCAGAAAGATAATAAATGAAACCATTTCAGAAGCATTTTATTCTTCAAGTCAATTTACGACGTCTCATTCTTTTCATCGCACTATCGGGTATGTCAGTTATTTTTGTAAATAGCTATTTCGCCTTCTACGACACGCAAAAAAAGTTATTGACCGATCAGTTTTTTAAAATAAACCTCAACTATTCATTAAAACTTGCAAATACCGTCGAGACTTTTTTTTCTTCTTCCCAATCACAACTCAGTTTTAGCGCCCAACTGCTCGCCGATAACATGAAAAATGCCGACACGCTGCAAAAAGAGCTCGAGCGGATTCGGCAGATTGGTCATCGCTTCAACTCCGTCTCGGTTATTGACAAGCAGGGCTACATTCGCGCGTTCTCCCCATTACAACCTGGGGTGATTGATGCGCGACTGACTTCCCCTTCCCATGCGGCCACCGTTCAGGCCAACACCTTTTTTATCAGTCAGCCCTATGTTTCTCTAATTGGTAACCTGATTGTCTATATTTCTGTGCCTATCCACAATGCTGAAGGTGAACAGCTAGGGTACGTTGGCGGTTCTATTTATCTCAACAACCGCAATGCAACAAATGAATTTATGAATTCGCAGTTTGATGATGATAATTACGATACCTATGTCCTCAATAAAGATGGAACAATTATTTATCATCATGATAAAAGCCGCATTGGGCAAAAAATAGACGACAACTCATTAAAACAGATGGCGCTATTGGGGAACGAAGGCAATTTTCGTCTGACCGATTCACAAGGAGCAACATTTTTAGCCGGGTTCGCCAAAGTTAAACGCGCGGATTGGATTATTCTTACGCTACAAACGGAACAAATTGTCACTCAGGCATTAAATAACGTAATGATTGATGTGACAAAGAAAAGTGCGCCCGTGCTGCTCATCACCCTGTTCATGATTACCTTGCTGACGATCTACATCGCCAAACCGCTGCGCATGCTGGGACTGGCAGCCAGCCGTATGGACGATCCTGATGTCATCAGCAAAATTCGTGCGGTATCTTCCTGGTATTTCGAAGTCGAACACCTTAAGCGCGTCATCCTGTGGGGCACTATTCTGCTGCATAAACGTATCGGAAAACTCAGTTCGCAGGCTCACACTGACCCGCTCACCGGCCTGCTCAACCGGCGTGGATTGCACGAAAACATTGAAATGTCGCTGCTCAACAACAGCGTCGTTTCAGTGATTGTTATCGATATTGATCACTTTAAGAATGTGAATGACACCTACGGGCACGATGTAGGCGATGAAGTGATTAAAATGCTGGGACGACATTTAAAAACCAACTCGTGCAAAACGGATCTGGTGTGCCGCACCGGCGGTGAAGAGTTCTTGATGCTGCTGCCCGGCATTGATATCCACCTTGCCGTGGTGATTGCCGAGCGGCTACGCAAAAATGTCGCGGAAATGAGTTTCCCCATTTGCCAGCACATCACTATTTCGATTGGTGTAACCTCCTTCCTGCCGAAAGAAGTGCCTATCGATGCCGCGCTCAAAACCGCTGATAACGCGCTGTATCGCGCTAAAAAGGCGGGGCGCAATAAAGTGATTGTGCAGGATATTCCGGAGGACCTGGCGATGATGCTGCATAAGCAGCAAAATGATTAGCATCAGGGACTGAAAGAAAAATGGGGCGCGGCCAAGGCTGCGCCCAGAAGAGCAATTAAAACGAGGTCCAGTCCTGATTATTCTGCGCGGCTGTGCCCGTTGCCAATGCCAACGCGGGCTTGGCTGGCCGAACAAGCGTTGATTCCCGCGCGGCCAACGGTCTGGCAGTCGTCTCGCCCGCATTCAGTTTGAATGCACTCACCGTATGGGTTAATGCCGACGCCTGGGATTGCAGCGACATCGCCGCCGCCGCGGACTCTTCCACCAGTGCCGCATTCTGCTGAGTCGTGGTATCAATCTGCCCAACCGCAACGTTAATCTGGCTAACGCCATCGCTCTGCTCTTGGCTGGCTTGAGAAATCTCCGCAATGATAGCGTTAACGTCCTGCACATGGTTGGTCAAACGACCCAGCGTTTCATCGGCATTGTCGACCAAACTCATCCCGTCCTGAATGTTGCTGACGGAGTCATCGATCAACGTCTTAATTTCCTTGGCGGCCGTTGCGCTACGCTGTGCCAGTGAACGCACTTCGCTGGCGACCATGGCAAAACCGCGCCCTTGCTCACCCGCGCGCGCCGCTTCCACGGCCGCATTGAGCGCCAGAATATTGGTTTGGAAGGCAATGCTGTCAATAACGCCGATAATCTCAGCCATACGCTGCGATGACGATTGAATACCCCGCATTTTTTGCGTCACCGAGAGCATCACTTCACTGCTGTTTTTGGCTGCATCTGATGCCTGATGCGAAACCGACGTGGCCTGACGGGTATTATCTGCGGTGTTTTTGATGGTTGAGGTCAGCTCTTCCATGGAAGAAGCGGTTTGTTCCAGCGAACTGGCCTGTTCTTCGGTGCGTGCAGAGAGATCCTGATTCCCTGAGGCAATCTGTGAAGCCGCAGTGGAAATTGCCTCCGCACCGTCGCGCACTTGACCCACTATCTGACGCAAGCTGCTGTTCATGTTATCCAATGCCTTGAGCAGCAAGCCAGTTTCATCCTGATGAACAGCCTGTACGCGGTAAGTGAGATCGCCCTGTGCCACACGATCGGCCAATGCCAGTGCCTGATGAATCGGGCGTGTCACGCTGCGCGTAATCAGCCAGGCGATCATACCACCCGCCGCCGCTGCGGCCAGGCAGATCAACACCAGCAGCAGACGCGTCTGATTGTAGGTGGTCGTCATGGTATCGAGGGTTTTGGTCATCGTGCCGTTTTGAAAAGCGACCAACTTGCGCACCTGCTCGCGATAGTTGCGCTGTATATCATTCATGGCGGTGGTGAATTCCCGCACACCCGCCTCACGATCTCCGGCGTTCAGCGCCGCAATAATCTTATCGCCAGAGGCCAGGAACTGTGGACGAACCTGTTGGATATCCCGAATGATCTGTTGCGATGCCTCGGGGCTATTGCTGGCAACCAATTTATCCAGCAACTGGCCGCCACGTTTGCGCAGATCGCCCAGCATGTCCAGTGTGCTTTTTACTTGAGCCGGATCGGTAACCAGCAGCAGTCGCTGATAGGCAACCAACGTGCTGTTCACCACATCGATAAGATCGGTGGTTGTCACAGTATCAGGATAAACCCGCGTGACAATCAGTTTCGCATCTTCATGAAACAACGACAGTTTCGAGATTGAGAACGCATTGACCACAAACAGCATCAGCACCAGAAAAGCAAATCCACTGCCGAGGCGATAACCGATGCGCCAGTTAGCGATATTCATTCTTCACTCCTTTCCATATTGCGTATCACAGCCAGGTTATTCTTCCATTGTTCAATACCATCAAAATGAGTGATGACCTGTTGCTGACGAAGCCTGTCTCGCGTTAACACTAAGCAATATAAATGGCTGTTTCGCCGATGTTAGGGAAATAGCATCCCCTCACCCATGATGCAGTGCTATCATCGAAAAAATAAAATCTGACGCTAAGAATTGCTGCTTAATGTTACCCAGCAGTCGCCGTCATAATACGTTGCTGATGGTTGTTATCTGCTTCGTTCGCCCCAGATTACCCCTGATGTCTTTAGGTTTATCGGCAGTAAGCATATCATCTTTACCCTATTGATCGTTTTAATCACTTAAAAATTAACAAATAAAAGCCAAAACTTATCAATATAAGTGGATCGATCGACAGAATCATGCAATAAGTAAAAAATACCTCTACTGATATTATTTAATAGGGTAAGTGGCACGTCAGATGCAGAGATAATAGAAAAGATTTGTCGTGTGATTGTCGTAGAAAGGATATTTATCGCAGAGAGAAATAGCATGAAATAACAGTATGACAACGAAAGCGGGGCGTATCGAAATAAAAGGTTAACGTGGATCTCCTTATAATCACGACGCCCGGCGCAATATCGGGCGTCGTGAACAGCATTACCTGCGTGCCAATATCGGCTTGAGGAAACGGGCAGTGTGCGATGCGTCGCAATTGGCTACCGTCTCTGGGGTGCCGGACACCAGTATTTGACCGCCACCGCTGCCCCCTTCCGGACCAAGGTCTACAATCCAGTCTGCGGTTTTAATCACATCCAGATTATGCTCAATCACCACAATGGTGTTCCCCTGATCGCGCAGTTGGTGCAATACGTCCAACAATTGCTGAATATCGGCGAAATGCAGCCCGGTGGTCGGCTCATCAAGAATATACAGGGTTTGACCGGTTCCTCGCTTGGACAGCTCACGAGACAGTTTTACACGCTGTGCTTCACCGCCGGAGAGCGTGGTTGCCGACTGGCCAAGACGAATATAGGAAAGCCCCACGTCGATAAGGGTTTGCAGCTTGCGCGCCAACGCAGGAATGGCATCAAAGAAGTCACGCGCCTCCTCAATGGTCATTTCCAACACTTCGTGGATGCTTTTACCCTTATATTTGATTTCCAGCGTTTCACGGTTGTAGCGTTTGCCTTTGCACTGATCGCACGGTACATAGATATCCGGCAAGAAGTGCATCTCCACTTTGATGACGCCATCGCCCTGACAGGCCTCACAGCGCCCGCCGCGCACGTTGAAACTAAAGCGCCCCGGGTTGTATCCGCGGCTTCTCGCTTCTGGTACGCCAGCAAACAGTTCACGGATAGGGGTAAATACGCCCGTATAAGTCGCCGGGTTGGAACGCGGTGTGCGCCCAATCGGGCTTTGATCGATATCGATCACCTTATCAAAATGCTCAAGACCATGAATTTCACGGTACGGTGCCGGTTCCGCCAGCGTTGCACCATTGAGTTGACGTTGCGCCAGCGGAAACAGCGTATCGTTAATCAGCGTCGATTTGCCGGAACCAGAGACACCGGTGATGCAGGTGAACAACCCGACAGGCAGCGTCAGCGTGACATCTTTCAGGTTGTTGCCCTTCGCGCCCACCAGCTTTAGCACTTTGGTAGGATCGGCAGGCACCCGTTGCGACGGCACTGAGATTTTTCGCTCACCGCTCAGGTACTGTCCGGTCAGCGATTCAGGCACCGCCATAATCTTTTCTACCGTACCTTCCCCTACCACCTGGCCGCCGTGCACCCCAGCACCCGGACCGATATCAATCACATGATCCGCCGCGCGAATGGCGTCTTCATCGTGTTCCACCACAATCACCGTGTTACCCAGATTGCGCAGGTGGATCAAGGTTTCCAGCAGGCGTTCATTGTCCCGCTGGTGCAAGCCAATGGAGGGTTCATCCAATACGTACATCACCCCCACCAACCCGGCACCAATTTGGCTCGCCAGTCGGATACGCTGCGCTTCACCGCCAGAAAGAGTTTCGGCAGAACGCGACAGCGACAGGTAGTTCAATCCTACGTTCACCAGGAACTTCAGACGATCGCCTATCTCCTTCAACACCTTTTCAGCAATCTGCGCGCGCTGACCACTTAGCTTCATGTTTTGGAAGAATGTCATCGCATGGCCGATACTCATGTCGGAAATCTGCGGCAGCGTAGTCTGTTCGACAAACACATGGCGCGCTTCCTTACGCAGGCGCGTGCCGCTGCAACTGGCACAGGGACGATTGCTGATGAACTTGGCCAGCTCTTCGCGCACCGCGCTTGATTCGGTTTCCTTGTAACGCCGCTCCATGTTGTTCAACACGCCCTCGAAAGGATGGCGTCGCACCGACGTATCGCCACGATCGTTGATGTATTTGAACTCGATAGTGTCTTTACCGGAGCCGTAAAGAATGACGTGACGAATTTTTTCACTCAGGCTGTCGTAGGGGGCCTCGACATCAAAACGGTAATGCTCCGCCAGTGAACGCAGCATCTGAAAATAGTAAAAGTTGCGTCGATCCCAGCCGCGAATAGCCCCCCCCGCCAGCGACAGCTCACCGTTTTGCACCACACGCGCTGGATCGAAGAACTGTTGCACGCCCAATCCATCACAGCTCGGACAGGCACCTGCCGGGTTGTTAAAGGAGAACATGCGCGGTTCCAGCTCATGCATGCTGTAGCCACACTGCGGACAAGCAAAGTTGGCGGAGAACAGCAGTTCGGGCAACTTGCTGTCATCCATATCCGCCACGATGGCGCTACCGCCGGAAAGCTCCAGCGCAGTTTCAAACGATTCCGCCAGACGCTGTGCCAAATCTTCACGCACCTTGAAACGATCGACCACCACTTCAATGGTGTGTTTTTTCTGTAATTCCAGCTTGGGCGGATCGGAAAGATCGCACACTTCGCCGTCGATACGGGCGCGGATATAGCCTTGTGTCGCCAGGTTTTCCAGCGTTTTGGTGTGCTCCCCTTTGCGATCTTTAACAATGGGGGCGAGCAGCATCAGGCGAGTCCCTTCCGGCTGCGCCAGCACGTTATCCACCATCTGACTGACAGTCTGTGCTGCCAGTGGTACGTCGTGATCCGGACAGCGTGGCTCACCCACGCGGGCAAAGAGCAGGCGCAAATAGTCGTGAATCTCGGTGATGGTACCCACGGTTGAGCGCGGGTTATGAGATGTGGATTTTTGCTCGATGGAAATCGCCGGTGACAACCCTTCGATATGATCGACGTCCGGCTTCTCCATTAACGAGAGAAACTGGCGCGCGTAGGCAGACAACGATTCAACGTAGCGCCGCTGCCCTTCCGCATACAGGGTATCAAACGCCAGCGACGATTTACCGGATCCCGACAACCCGGTGACCACAATCAGTTTATCGCGGGGAATTACCAGATTGATATTTTTGAGGTTATGAGTACGGGCACCACGAACTTCGATCTTATCCATTCACATACATCCCGGAGTTAACGCTATTTTCATCATCCCGCAGGCGGAGATAACCGGTACGAAACGTGCAATTATGACACAAAAATACACCCGCTGCGTTTTCTAGCACCGCAGATGGCGGCTCAGTGGGGGGACATGCAGAAGAAATACGCTAACAAAAAACTGAATAAACATCCAGTACTCTGATGCAACAATGTAACCAATAAAAAAAGTGTGGATGCAACATCGCGGGTACTCAGCACAGTGCTGGCATGTTATGATTTCTGGCTTAGACTTTACGTATTGACTCATCAGGAGACACAAGCATGGCCAGCAGAGGCGTTAATAAAGTGATTCTTGTCGGGAATCTGGGGCAAGACCCGGAAGTCCGTTATCTGCCGAACGGTGGTGCCGTTGCTAACCTGACTCTGGCCACGTCGGATACCTGGCGCGACAAGCAGACCGGCGAGCAGAAAGAGCGCACAGAATGGCACCGCGTCACGCTGTACGGCAAGCTGGCTGAAGTGGCTGGAGAATACCTGCGTAAAGGCTCGCAGGTGTATGTCGAAGGTCAACTGCGCACGCGTAAATGGCAGGATCAGGGTGGGCAGGATCGTTACACCACGGAAGTGGTAGTCGACATTTCCGGCTCCATGCAGATGCTGGGCGGCCGTCAAGGCGGTAGCGCACCAGCAGGCGGCAACGCAGGCAACAGCGCACCGCAGGGTGGCTGGGGACAACCACAGCAGCCTCAGGGCGGTCAGGCTTTCAGCGGTGGTGCACAGCAAGCGCCGCGCCAGCAGAACAATGCCCCGATGCCTGGCGGCAATGAGCCGCCGATGGACTTTGACGACGATATTCCGTTCTAAGTTTTTGGTTCAGCAAAAACATAACGTCCTGCTAAAGCAGGACGTTATGTTTGAAGGATTCATGTTGAAATTCATAATGCCACAACACCGCGCCCCCTCCACTATTTCACCATTCCCCCGTTATACAGCTCATCACCTCTTCCCGAATTAATCATTTCGTTAACATGCTGCCGACGCTCAGAACGCGCTCTCGCACTGTTCACTCGATCTTCCTGATATCGATCTTCTCGTTCACGCATAACTTGCATGTTTTTTTGTGAGCGATTAAAGCTGGTATTGACGTTTTTATTCAACGTATCAATGGTTGCCTTGATCTCTCCCAGGTTGGCCATTTTGGATGCATGATGCGGGTAAGAAGAGCTTTCTATTTTAGCTGTCAGTTGATTTGCACGCGCGCTTACCACGTTTATATCGGCTAACAGCTGTCTGAGGCTGTTTACATTAGGACGTTGCCAGTGTGTCGGATTTTGCAAATCGCGATTAAACGTTGTCACCAGATTCTCAACGTATTTCACGGCCTTTCTCAATCCAAGGATATCCTTCATTCGGACCGTTTTGGCACTGGTTGTGATTTCTCTATTGGCCGCACTGGTTTGATTACTGTTTGCTGTCGAGATACTTATCATTACCGCTGATACCCTTTCATTATTAAATTCAGCGGAAATGCTATAGGGTGATCGATTGATAATCTTCCATTTACAGTTCGCCATCAGGGCCCGTCCGGCGTCTGAATCGATTATCGCAACGCGTGCTGTGTTTCCCGCTCTGCCACCTGTGCTTTTGCCGTTTTCTGCATCATTCGACGCAAGCGAGAGAGCCCAACATCATGTTGATAGAGGTATTCGTAAGCGTTCGCGTCCGGTGCCAAGTTTTCCAGCAAGCGCCTATCCTGTTCCAGTACGGCCCAATGCAATTTCTCTAAACGATTTCGGTACATAAAACGCCACATATCCCGCTGCCAGCCCGAGACACGACGAATACGCCAGAAAAAAACGCGGCAGTTATCGTTATCTTCCGGCCCCACCATGCTGACAATCCAGAAAGGGCCACCGGGCCCGAAACGTTGCTGATAGGGAATGGAAAGTCGCATCCAGTAAGCACCGCTGATGCCTAATTCCACCCAATCAAAATTAACGCCAGATTGATGTTTTTTCCTGAAGATGAAACCGCTTGATGTCGGATCGAGCACCATCTCCGCTTTACGCGCCCCCTGCGCCATGGAATGAGACGCGGAATGCAGATACGTCCCGTGCATCGGGTCCATCACATTTTCCAGCGCATACTAATAGTTACACCGCCAGGCGGCAGTGCAGAGAAAATGACTGTAACTTTCGCCGTCGGCCAGCTCTTCAGGGAACACCAACGGCTCCGCTGCCTGGTTGGCGGTAACACCGAACCAGAGAAAAATGGCACCATAGGCTTCTTTCACCGGATAGCTAACCACCATACGTTGCCCCACTAACGGGCAGCGTTCAACGGCGGGCACATCCTTGACCACCCCATCCCCTGCCACCTCGACACCGTGATACCAGCAGGCGATGCGATCGCCAAGGTTCCAGCCAAGCGACAGACGAGCCCCCCGGTGCGGACAGCGGTCTTCCAGTGCCTGAACCTGTCCGTCGCTGTCGCGCCACACGACAATCTGCTCACCCAAACGGGTGATGCCAACAGGATTGGCTTGCACTTCCCAACTGGCCAGTACGGGATACCACAAGCCACGTAATCCGCGATCGAGGTATTGTTGCACCGTCGACTCCATGGCGTCCTCCTTTACTTGCCGTTTTGTTGCAAAAAGGCCCGTAGCGTTGCTTCCTGCCAGGGCTGACCTTGCTGATCGTAGCTTGCTGTTGAATTCAACCCTTCCACCAATCCGGGCAGGGTGTCGATACCGTTATCAAACAGGATTTCCAGCCCGGCGATAAAGGCCAGCGTCCAAGACGTCGGCGCACGGCTTCAGCTCTGCCAGACCCGATTGTGATATCCCCCGGGAGAATGGATACAACCATTGCCACCGCCAATGGACGAAATGGTAGGCTGCGGCGCTACTCGCGCCGGATTGAATTCCTGCTCGGTCTTCATGCGAGGGTGTTCTCCGTTAACCTGATTTGAATGTGATTTTCGACGCATCGTACCCGGTAGCAATGCAGGTCACGCTCACCCGGCCCACCGAGACATTGCCCGGTTTTGATATCAAACACCGCGCCGTGTAAGGGGCACTCAACGCTGCCATCTTCAATAAATCCCTGACTCAGCAGGGCATACGCGTGCGGACAAATATCCTCAAGGGCGTAGTACTTGCCATCGAGCAGGTAAACGCCGACGGCGTTATTTTCCACGCTGCCACTAAACGGCCTGTTCTCTTGTATCTGATACACGAATCCAGCACATCGCGCCCTCCGATATCGGTTTCATTAGTGAAATAGACGCTATCGTCTTCGAACAACAATAAAATTGATGCTTAAATCGTCAAGGCAGGAGGCAAATCAAGAGTGGAATTTGTTAAAAGGTGAGTTTAAGACACAGGCGAGATGTGTTGATAAGAAAGGCAAGCAATGCAGAGACGGCAAAGGCAACGTCAGAGCATTGACGTTGCCCATGCTTAACGCAATGTATATCCCCCATCGCAATAGAGCGTGTTGCCCGTCATGTGCGTATTGTCGAGCAGGAACAGCGCCGCGTCGGCCTGCTCCTCCACCGTTGCAGGGCGTTGCAACACAGTGAGTTTGCACCACTGTTGATAAGCAGCCTCGCGCACCTGCGCCGGGCGTTGCTGCCACAATGTGCTGTCGGTGGTGCCCGGTGACAAGCAGTTCACCCTGCGTGGCGCCAGTTCAACCGCCAGCCCGCGCGCCAAGCCCTCCAGGGCGGCATTGCACGCGGCATAAGCGGGCGCGCCAAGGGGACGCGCAGAAGCGGCCCCTGACATCAATACCACCGCCGCATCCGGCAACAACGCGGGCAACGCGGCATAAACCGCCCAATATTGCCCCCAAAATTTTGCCTGAAACAGCGCTTCGCTGGTCTCCAGGCTTCCCTCCTGAAATGCGCCCGTGGTGTAGGATGCGGCAGGCGTAAACAGTCCGGCAAGCGAGGCGGTTTGCGCGAAGAAGGCGGCCAAAGATGCGCGATCGGTAACGTCAACAACATAGCCAGATGCCCGATCGCCGAGTGTTCTGAGCGCAGTAGCCCGCTTTTCTGCCGAACGACCGCCGATCACCACGCGATCGCCGCGCGCTACCAGTCGCTGAGCCAGAGCGAATCCAATGCCTGAAGTGCCACCAAGAATGGCGTAAGTCTGTGTCTTTTTCATAACACAGAGCTTATTGACGAATATTATTCCGGTAAAATGAAATAAACTATCAAAATTTATTCCTGATATTCAGCAATAGGCGCTATGCGACATTACCCAGGAGATGACATCGGCGTATTTCTGGCCGTATGTGACAGCGGCAACTTCACCGCAGCAGCAAACCTGCTTGGGCTCACCCCTTCAGCGGTCACCAAAGCCATTCAGCGATTGGAAAACCGCCTGAAAACGCCATTGTTTACCCGCACCACCCGGCAGCAGACCATAACGGCAGAGGGTGTGATTTATCGGGATGCCTGCCGAGCTGCAAGACTCGAGGTTGATCGCGTCGAAATGCTGCTTGCCAGTATCACAGCAGAACCCGCAGGACAGCTAGCGGTAAGCGTACCGCCGCTGCTCGGCGCACAGGTCATCACACCCGCTCTGTTGGCACTGTGTCAACAGTGGCCGCAATTGAGTATCAGTATCTCGGCCTCTGTCGAAATGGCTGACCTGTTCGATGGGTCTGTCGATCTTGCCGTACGTGTAGGAGAATTGCCGGATGCGGCAGGGATTGTCGCCAAAAGATTGGGCACGCAACGCATCGTCCTGTGCGGTACGCCGGGTTACTTTGCTCAGTCGCCACCGCTTCACGGCATCGACGATCTTCAGCGCCACACCCTGATTGGCACGCTGAAAGAGGGCTACGCCGCCCCCTGGCACTTTCAGTTGGCAGACAAAACACATCGGGTGATGACGCCCGATACCCGCTTATTACTGGATGGCGCACTGCTGACCGTCAACGCCATCAAAGAGGGATACGGTCTCGGCAGGGTGCCCTACTGGTTAGTCAAGGAGGAACTCGAGCGCGGCTTGCTGGTTAGCGTGCTGGACGAGGTTATTACCGGACATTTGCCCATTCATGCCTTATGGCGGGCAACGCCAGTAATGTTGCCCCGCTTACGTCTGGCAATAGATGCGCTGATCGCGGCCACCGCTGCACAATTTTAGCGAGCATCAGGCGAGAGTGTTAAGACATTTCACCGACTCTCTCACCACCAAATGCCCAGCCAACTCAACATGTTGCGTCACCCCCAGCGACTGTGCGGGAACCAACTGCTGGGTTAATAGTTGCAGTGCGGCTCTGGCAACCGCATCAAGCGGCATGTGCACCGTGGTCAGTGACACCGGCAGCATATCCAATGGCAAGATATTATCCATTCCCACCAACGACATATCATTCGGAACGCGAATGCCACGCTGCGCCAACGCATCCACTACCCCCACCGCCTGATTGTCCGCCGCGCAAAAAATCGCGGTCACACCAAGGCGGTCAGCATGTGCGGAAAGCCAGCGCAGCATGGCATCGCGTGCAGTAAGGGGGTGAAAATCAGGCAAAGCAAGAATCAATGACTCATCGACAGCAATCCCTGCCTCCAGCAAAGCATCACGGTATCCGCGCTCCCGCTGCTTAATGGTGATGCAAGACGACCAGGTTAAATGCAGAATTCGCCGGTGCCCGTGTTCTATCAGATGACGAACGGCACAAGCAGCGGCGGAATAATTAGCCGGTGTGACGCGGTTTAAACACATGGCGGGATCTTCACCGTTGATCAATACGGCAGGTATTCCGCTTTTCACCACCGCCTGCAATAAGGGGATATGCGCATCATTGACGATCACGATGCCACTCTGCCGCACACCTTGCAGCGATGCAATCATTTGATCTTCCGTCATGGCGTCATGCTCCGAGAGAAATGGGCGCATTCGGATATTACGCTGTACGCACAAGGTTTTGAGCGCATTGATCAATGACAGGGAAACCAGATTGTAATCACTCTCCAGCATCAGGTTACGCGGTGCTGCCAGCAAAACATGGCGCAAGGGATCCAAGGCTTCCGCCACCGGTTTCGCCAATTTATGCAGCGGATAACCCTGTTCTGTGGCAATCGCCAGGATCTGCTGTTTGACTTTGGCACTGATCGGCGCAGTGCCATTTAATACACGAGAAACCGTACTGATAGAGACGCCTGCACACTCCGCAATATCCTTTAATGTTGCCATTATTCCTTCATCCCTGTGTTTGCGAGGCTCACAATAGACGGTTTTAGCAAGACATCACTCAACGCATCAGCCCCCTTTCCTACCGCTTATCTCTACACTGTCGAGGGTTAACGCAATAACAACCACGAGAACATTTGCATACAGACAGGCGCTAAAGCCGGCATGTCACATTCTCTTACGCCTTTCTGCTAGCACTTTTTTTGTTATATTATAACATAACAATACATTCCCTCTGTATGGCACTTGCGAGTGAGCTTCTATTCTCTTTCCGCCTGGATGCGCATCAGCATTGCGCTGGCGCTGTTGGCATTGTTATGGGCGCTGGTCGCCTGGGCGGTAGCGCTGCCATGATCGCACTGCATAACGTCACATTTGGCTACACGTCATCTTCGCCGCTGGGCACGCTGAGTGGCAGCTTCAGCGCAGGTTCGTTGACAGCCATCGTCGGTGAAAACGGCAGTGGTAAATCGACGCTGTTAAAAACCCTTGCCGGACTGCTCCCCCCCTTGGCAGGCTCGCTGACGCACGATGGCAACACAGTGCCGCGCATTGGCTATTTGCCACAGCTGTCGGAGTTCGATCGCCAGTTTCCGTTGAGCGTCATGGATTTGGTGTTAATGGGCAGCCTGCCGCAACGCGGTCTGTTCGGTGGTCTCAATAGTCTCTGGCGGCGCAGTGCGTATGCCGCGCTGGAGGCGGTCGCAATGACTGCGTTCGCCACCCGCCCTATCGGCCATCTATCGGGAGGCCAGCTACAGCGCGTCCTGTTTGCCCGCCTGCTGTTGATGGATGCGCCGGTACTGCTGCTGGACGAGCCGTTTACCGGCGTAGATGCCGAAACAACGCAGGCTCTGCTGGCGTTGATCCACCAACGTCATCAGCAAGGATGCACCATTCTGGCGGTGCTGCACGATCGTGACATTGTCGAGCGCCATTTTCCGCTGGTGCTACAGCTCAGCGCCGCAGGACATCGCTGGGGCGCAACTCACGATATATTAACCGCGGCACGCTCCGCATCCCACGGCGCGCAGGCGCGAGTCAGGGCGGTAATATGATGACAATAAGTCTCCTTTCACCGCTGGTGGAATTCGGGTTTATGCGGCGCGCGCTGGTGGGATGTATCGCACTTACGCTCAGTGCCACACCGTTGGGTTGCTTTTTGTTGCTACGCCGCATGAGTTTGATCGGCGATGCGCTGTCGCACGCGGTATTGCCCGGCGTCGCCATCGGTTATCTGCTCTCTGGCATGTCGCTGTTGGCAATGGGAACCGGCGGGTTTATCGCTGGGCTGACCGTGGCGCTACTTTCCGGTTTTGTCAGCCGCAACACGACATTAAAAGAGGACGCCAGCTTCGCCGGACTCTATCTGGGGTCGCTGGCGCTCGGCGTCACGTTAGTGTCACTGCGCGGCTCCAGCGTCGATCTGTTGCACCTGCTGTTTGGATCGATTTTGGCGGTCGATCGCGGCGCACTGATCGATATCGGCCTGATCTGTTCGGCCTCGATACTGCTGTTGGCGTGGCTCTATCGTGCGCTGGTGATCGAATCGTTTGATGCCACCTTTATGCAACTCGCCTCACCGCGAGGCCGCACGCTGATCCACGCGTTATTTCTCGCACTGGTGGTGCTCAATCTGGTGGCTGGGTTTCAACTACTTGGCACGCTGATGACGGTCGGCATGATGATGCTACCCGCGACCTGCGCCCGCTTCTGGACAGCCCGTTTGCCGGTCATGCTGGCAGTCTCGGTACTGGTGGGCATCGCATCCAGCCTTATCGGCCTACTGTGGTCCTACTATGCCTCGCTGCCCGCCGGGCCCGCCATCATCCTGACCGCCACGCTATTTTTTGCGTTCTCGGCCGCTTTCGGCGCTGAGGGCGGCATGTTTCGCCTGCGCCGCTAATATCATCCACATATCATCAATGAGGACATCATGAAACACCCTGTTATCGCACTGGCACTTTCCAGCCTGTTATTCAGCACGTTTGCGATGGCGAAGCCGTTGCAGGTTGTCGCGAGCTTTTCCGTTTTAGGCGATATGGTCAGCAATATTGGCGGCGATCGCATCATCGTTACCGATTTGGTCAAGCCCAACGGCGATCCCCATGAATTCGAACCCTCACCGCAAGACAGCAAAACGCTGGCGAGCGCAGATCTGGTTTTCGTTAACGGGCTGGGTCTGGAGGGCTGGCTAACGCGTCTGGTATCCGCTTCCGGTTATCAAGGGAAAGTGGTGACCGCTTCGCAAGGCATCCACACGTTGGCGATGGAAGAAGAGGGAAAAACCCAGACCGATCCGCACGCCTGGAACAGCGCGGCGAATGGGGTTATCTACGCACAGAATATCATCGATGCGTTAGCCAGTGCGGCACCGCAGGATGCTGACTATTTTCGCCAGCAGGGAAAAGCCTATATTCAACAACTTCAGGCGTTGGATGCGTATGCCAAGAAAACCTTCGCCGCCATTGCGCCCGAAAAACGCAAAGTGCTCACCAGCCACGATGCGTTTGGCTATTTCAGCCAGGCCTATGGCGTAACCTTCCTGGCACCGCTGGGTTTTTCAACGGAAGCGGAAGCCAGCAGCAAACAGGTTGCCACGCTCATCCGCCAGATCAAACAAGAGAAGGTCGCCAGCTACTTTATCGAGAACCAGACCGATGCTCGTTTGGTGAAACAGATAGCTAACGCCAGCGGCGCACAGCCGGGCGGTGAACTCTACCCGGAAGCGTTAACTGACAGCACGGGCCCGGCCGCCAGCTACACCGCCGCGTTCAAACACAATGTGGACACCCTTGCCGCCAGCATGAAGTAAACAAGGCATCTGGCGCGCGGGCTATTTTGCCCCTTGCGCCAGATATTTCTGCATCTCTGCATCTGGCACCATGCCACCGCCCGTCGCCCACACCAGATGCGTTGTCTGTTGCATCGCTGACGCGGATAACGACAAGCGCGACAGGTATTCCGCGTTGCCCGCTACGCGCCACGGCCCGGCCATTCCGGCCAACGCAGAGGGTTCCAGACAGAGCGTTTCGGTGTGCGCCAACATCGCCAGCAAGCGATACATTTCGTCGTCGCTCAAGGTGTAATAACCGTCAATCAGCCGCGCCATGGCACGTCCAACAAAACCGGATGGACGCCCCACCGCCAGCCCATCGGCAGCGGTCAGGTTGTCGATACCCAAATCCTGCACCGCAATGCCGTCGTGCAGACCGGTGTACACGCCCAGCAGCATACAGGGCGAGTGCGTCGGCTCCGCAAAAATACAGTGTACGTGATCGCCAAACGCCAGCTTCAGACCGAACGCCACCCCGCCTGGCCCACCGCCCACGCCGCACGGCAGGTAGACAAACAGGGGATGATCCGCATCGACCACCATGCCACGTTCAGCAAACTGGGCTTTGAGCCGGTCACCGGCAACCGCATAGCCAAGAAACAGCGAGTGGGAATTCTCGTCATCAATAAAAAAGCAGTAGGGATCGTCCTGCGCGGCTTTGCGCCCTTGTGCGACGGCAACGCCGTAATCCTGTTGATATTCCACGACGTCAACGCCGTGTGCGCGCAATCTGTCCTTTTTCCATTGGCGCGCATCCGCCGACATGTGTACCGAGACGTTGAAGCCCAGGGTCGCCCCCATAATCCCGATCGACATACCGAGATTACCGGTCGATCCCACGGCAATACGGTATTGGCTAAAGAAGTGCCGCGCGGCTTCGCTTGCCAGTTGACGATAGTCATCGGTGGGAGCAATCAATCCCGCCTGTAACGCCAATTGCTCCGCGTGTACCAGCACTTCATAGATACCGCCGCGCGCTTTGATCGAACGGGAAATCGGCAGGTGGCTGTCTTTTTTCAGCCACAATTTGCCGGGTAATACCTTGCCATAACGCGCATCCAGCGCGGTTTGCATCGCGGCGATGTCAACCATATCGGACTCAATGATGCCTTCACTCGCCGCCAACGCGGGAAAAACCTCGCGGAGATAGGGCGCAAAACGGCGTAAGCGCGCATCCGCCGCCTGCACATCCGCATGCCCAAGCCCGACATAGGGCAATCCCTCGGCAAGCGTGGTGCTCTCCGGGTTAAACCAGGTCACGTCACGCAGCGCAACCAGGCTTGCCATGAGCGGATCGCGTTCTATCAGCGTTTTGATGTGAATATCAACCATTGTGTCCCTGTCTCCCTGTCGCCCAATGCTTCACCAACCATACGCCGAATCCCAACCGGGATCACCTGCGGCAGCATCACCTGCGTTGCCAACAAAACCTACCGATGCACGATGTCGATACGGATATCTGTATAAAAAACCTAACACTTCAAGTAAGTTATATTAATTAAAAAATTACCCTGATTGATAATCGGCATTTATAATTATCATTCTCAGCAACGTCGATAGCATGGCAGGGTACAGAGACGGTATTCAGTGGCTTATCGCATTTACCCACTGCGTTATCGAGCAACCGGTTCAACACATACAGGTTAAACATTGCGTCATGCGGCAAACTGAAACGCCTTTTCTCAAGCCACGGTAGACATGGCCGATAACTTCACCAGATTGGCAAGGATGCGATATCTGAATCCACATGCCGAGTTATGTTCATCACCACTGATTGGATAATAACGATGCTATCCTCCAACAATGCCGGATTATGGTTCAGATTACTCATTTTCATGCTGCTCAGCGCGCTATTGGCGCTGTTTATTGGCCAAACCTTTATTGCGCAGTCAGAACAAAAGCGTTTGGAGAGCTACGCACACGATGTGCTGGCGCAAGGGGTTGCCGTCGCACAAGAGAGCCGGGATACGGTGCAGCGCATACTGTTACTGGGCAATATCCCCTGCTCCGATGCCGATCTGCGCGAGTTACGCCTGCTGTCCTTTTACGCGCTTAATCTGCGCGACGTGGGGCGCATCCAAAACGATCGCCTGATTTGCTCTGCGGGATGGGGAAGGCTGAATCCCCCTATCGCGCTGTTGCCGCCCGACCTGACGACCTCGACGGGCACACAACTATGGACCGCGATGGAAAGGCTGGTTGACCCCAGGATCACCGCCGATATCGCCAGCAGCGGAGGCGTAGCGACGATCACCGCTTCGGCTGCTTTTCGCCGCTATTCACAACCTCCACAGGGATACAGCGCCACCTTAATCAATAAGAATCTCGACCACCCCTATCAAACCTTCGGTTCTCTGACACTCCCCCATAAAGAAGACTTAAGCAGATTGAAAAACGGCTGGCTCACCTTGGGTACACGCCATTTTTTCACCTGCTCAAACAGCTTTGATATCTGCGTGCTGGCGCAGTTTGAGGATGCGGGTGTGATATATCGTCCGTGGTATGTGATAGCGGGCATCATTCTGATGGGGGCGGCGTTGGGCGGCAGCTTTACACTGTGCTACTCACTTTACCGTGAAAAACGGCGCTCCCTGCCTTGCCAGCTGGAACGTGCGCTGAAGAACGATCAACTGCGCGCCCACTACCAGCCACTGGTCAGCCTTGCCACGCGCTCGCTGATTGGCGTTGAAGCGTTGGCGCGCTGGCGTAACGGCGCCGGTGAGGAAATTTCGCCAGAAGTGTTCGTGCGTATCGCCGAAGAAAACGGCATGATCGATGAGTTAACCCGAGCCATCACCCGCTGTGCCATTCGGGATATGCGGCCTTATCTTACGCAGCCATCATCCTTTACGCTCAGCATCAACCTTGCGGTTAGCGACATCATCTCTCCCGACTACCACCGCTTTTTACAGCGCGAGTGTGAGCGCAACGGCGTCATGCGCGAGCGTGTGATTTTAGAACTGACAGAACGCTCAACCGCATCGCCGCAGGTACTTGAGATTGCGCTGCAATCATTGCAGCAGCAAGGGCATAAAATCGCGCTGGATGACTTCGGCACCGGCTATTCAAATCTGGATTACCTGAGCCGCTTCTCATTCAATCTGGTGAAGATAGATAAGATTTTTGTAGGTGCCATCGGCACAGATTCCGTCAACGCCGCCTTCACCGATGTGCTGTTCTCACTGGTACAAAAACTGGATGCCAGCATCGTGGTAGAAGGGGTGGAAACCCAGGAACAGGCCGCTTATGTGGCACAACACTGCCCGAATGCGATTGTACAAGGGTGGTATTTTGGCCGACCGGCGAGTATTGATCAGTTTGTCGAACCCGAACGTTACCGCTGCCCGCCGATTGAATCATAACCTGAGCCGCATGATGCCAAGCGGCAAAAGACGTTATACCAAATGCAGTTGCACTGGCTGTGCGTGCAGCAGTTGTTGCGTCTCCGGCGCCAGCGCACTGTCGGTGACGATGTCGGTCAGTGCCGTGAGCGGCGTAACGCAAAACAGCGAATAGGCACCGTACTTGCTGCTGTCGGCCAGCAACACACGGCGGCTGGCATTCATGCCCAGATCCTGTTTCACCCCCGCTTTCTCTTCGGTTGGCGTGGTGATGCCTTTTTCCATACTCCATGAGTTGCAGCTGATAAAGGCAATATCCGGGTAAATGCTGCGTAACAGGCGGCGACCGTGCTCGCCAATACAGGACTGGCTGCTGTCATCAATGCGGCCACCGATAATGGTCACTTCGATCTGCTTGAATTCCGACAAGAACAGCGCAATCTGCAAATCCGCCGTGATCACTCGCAGCGGCAGGTGCGTCAGGTTACGCGCCAGTTCGAGCATGGTGGTGCCCGCATCCAGCACCACGGCATCACCCGGTTGCACCAGTGACGCCGCGTAGCGGGCAATCGCCTGCTTTTCTGCCAGATTGCGATGCAGCTTCTCGTTGGTGGTCGGCTGCAAGGGAATAAAACGGTTGAGCGTGACGCCGCCATGGCTGCGGCTGATCACGCCCTGTTCATCAAGCTTGATGAGATCGCGGCGGATCGTCGCTGGCGAGGCGTCGATCACGGCAACCAGTTCGTCTACCGTCACCAGATTATGGCTTTTCAAATAATCCATAATCTGATCGAGACGGCTCTGCCCTTTTACTCTATCTCCGCTAACGCGGAAAGCATCACTCACTGTTTGCCCCACAACGATGTCCATGAGTTGAATCCCCTCCCCTGTCAGGCAAGCTGCATGGCGAGTTGAATCGAGATAGCCATGCTCTCAGACTTCGCTTTACCTGTCCAGGCGATATCAAATGCCGTACCGTGATCGGCCGAGGTGCGAATAAACGGCAAGCCTGCGGTTAAATTCACCCCATCGTAAAAGCCCAGCAGCTTGAGCGGAATATGGCCCTGATCGTGATACATCGCCACCACCATGTCATATTGCCCTTCATAGGCTTGCAGATAGACGGTATCCGGCGCGCAAGGCCCGTAAACGTCCAACCCTTTTGCCTTCATCGCTTCAACGGAAGGGCCGACAATGGTGATTTCTTCATCACCGAACAAGCCGTTCTCCCCTGCATGCGGGTTAACCCCAGCGACAGCGATACGCGGTGTAGTGTAACCCACACGTTTCAGGAACGTATCCGCCATACCGATGACGGTTTCTACACGGTCGCGGTTTAGGGTATCCAGGAATTTGCGCAATGCAATGTGCGTTGTCACATGAATGACTTTTAGTTTTTCGGTATACAGCACCATGGCGTAATCCCGGCTGTTGGTCAGCTTCGCCAGCAGTTCGGTATGCCCAGGGTAAATGTGCCCCGCAGAGTGCATCGCTTCCTTGTTCAGCGGCGCAGTGGCAATCGCCTGAACCTCCCCCGCCATCGCCAACGCCGTGGCTTTTTTAATGCAGCGATAGGCCAGATCCCCTGCCTGCGCCTGCACCACGCCCGGGATGAGCCCCTGCGGGTCAGCCAGCGGCTCATCGATGATATTAATAATGCCGGGGGCAAAGCGCGCCTGAGCTGGCTCATCAATAACATTCAGCTCAACCTGCGGCACAATGTTCAGCGCAAGGATGCGACGCAGCGTTTGTACGCAGCCTACCACCACGGCAGATGCGCCAGACAATTCTCCTTCATCCAGGGATTTAATAATAATCTCAGGACCGATACCCGCCGGATCACCCATGGTTATTGCAATAATTTTACTCACTCACTCTCTCCTCAATAAAGCGTAAAACGTGATGCAAGGTGGCTTCATCACCGAAGCCGCCTGCTTTAGTCATGACAGGGATATCGCCGACGATGCTGTCGATGAAGCGTCCCCAAGGTACACAGGACGCAAGCTGTCCTTTGATATGAAACCCGGTAGCACCGAGCGCAGCGGCCACGGCAATCGCCACGTCGCCACCGGAGAGATAGAGTCCAGCTGGACGGCACAATGTCACCGTACAACGGGCCATCTCTCCCAGAAAATCACTGATCCGTTCACCCAATTGCTGGCGACTGAGGCCGTGCTGTTGGCATAGCTGCGCAATCTCGTGCCGCTGTTGCTCATCACGGCAGGTGCGAATCAAACAATGTCGGCCTGCCAGCAGCGCTGCGGCAGCGGTGCGCGCGGTGTCTTGCGCCAATGTGGTTCCCGCAGGCGTAAGCAAAGGCCGAATATCCACATCAAGCAGCATCACCTGCGATAGCGCGCTCACCGCAGCGATCTGCTTTTGCGTCATTTCGCTCATCGACCCCACCACTGCCAGCAACGCGGGCCGTGGTGGCGGCGTGAAACGCAGAGCCTGAGCCAGCGCCTCACTCAAGCCAGCTGCACCAACCAATAACGGTTTCACCGGCAACGTCTGCGCTGCCGCCACGATCAGTGCCAACGTCTGCGGCGTCTCAGCGTAAATAATCACGCCCTTGATACCCGCCTCGCGCAGATGCAGCAGCGTTTCAGCGAGCGCAAAATGATTATTTTCACTCACGGTTAATGTGGCCGTGGTCAAGGCACTTTGTTCGGCGATACGTTCGGCAATCTCTGCGCTGCGTACCGGCGTTTTCGGATCGCTGGCAAATTCGGTTTCGGTCAGCAATGTTCCGTTGACCCACACGTTGCCATCACGCGTGATGCGTCCGAGCGCAGGGACAGCGGGTGAAATCAACGCCATTTCAGCGCCGCTGGCAGTCAAGGCCGCCGCGATCTCTGCGCCGAGGTTGCCGCGCAGCGTGGAGTCGATCTTCTTGAATACCCACCCGTTGCCGCCCGCTTCACGCCAGCGTGTCACGGCGTGCACCACGCGCAGTGCGGCGTCTTGCGCTGCCTGCGCACGGCTGTCGGTATTGATGACCGTCACCTCATGCAACGCTCCCGTCGTCAATGCGTCCAACTCCAGAATCACATTGACCTGTGCCTGCTGAAGCGCCAGTCCAACCCCAGCATCGTTAGCGCCAGTAAAATCATCCGCGACGACCAACACCTGGGGAGCTGTAAATTCCAGGCTGACATCTTGCCGCTGTGGCATACCCACCCCTTATTTATCGATAACGGTATAGCGACGCGTATGTGTCGATTACCTGATAATGATTATATTGAATCATATTTGATTATATTTGATCAAAATAAAATTATTTAAAAGCAATATAGCCTATAAATTACGCTACAAAATGACGTTATTACGTCAAAACACGATCGCATAGCACGTATTGATTGAGAAAAATCACTTTCACTGCGTGAACACTGTAAAGGAACGCCATGAACATCAATAGCACTATCATCAGCGGCAGCCAGGCCATTAACGATATCCGCTACCTATTAACCTCATGCCAGCACGTTCTGTTCGTGACTGACCGCAATATCGTGCAGCAACCCGGTGTGCAGGCGCTGCTCAACCAGGTTAAAGCGTGCGTGCCGGCCATCACCCTGATTGATAATGTGCCGCCGGAGCCGAGCCAGCACGATGTTGCCCGTATTCTGGAAGCGCTGCCCAACGCTCGCACGGAACTGGTGATTGGCGTAGGCGGCGGCAGCGTATTGGACGTGGCCAAACTGCTGTGTCTGCTGTGCGTCGGTGATGACGCCGTCTCTCTTGATACCTTGCTGGCCGGTGAAAAACCGACGCGCCGCACCGCCTCCTTATTGATCCCGACGACGGCAGGCACCGGTTCTGAAGCCACGCCGAACGCCATTCTGGCGATCCCTGAGAAAGCCACCAAGGTGGGCATCATCACACCGGTAATGCTGCCAGACTATGTTGCCCTGGTGCCGGAACTGACCACCAGCATGCCGTCGCATATTGCGGCGTCCACCGGTATCGATGCGCTGTGTCATCTGATCGAATGCTTCACCGCGACCATCGCCAACCCGGTGGGTGATAACTACGCGCTGATCGGTTTGAAAAAGCTGTTTGCCAATATCGAGCTATCCATCCGTGAACCCGAGAATCTGGAAGCACGACTGAACATGCTGTGGGCTTCCTACTACGGCGGTGCCGCTATTGCTCACGCAGGCACACATCTGGTGCACGCCATGTCTTACCCGCTCGGCGGCAAGTATCACATTCCCCACGGCGTGGCGAATGCCATTTTGCTGGCCCCCTGCATGCGCTTTGTGCGCCCGGCGGCGGAAGCGAAATTCGCGCAAGCTTATGACCTGCTGCCCGACGCCAACCTGTCGCTCTCCGTCACGGAGAAATCGCACGCACTGGTCACCTATTTCACCGATCTGGTACAGCGCCTGGCGCTGCCCAGCTCACTGCAACAATTAGGTATCGAAAAAACGCATTTGCCCGATCTGGTCGAAGGGGCTTTGCAGGTTCAGCGTCTTATGAAAAACGTGCCCGCCACGGTGAAGGCGGACGACGTGCGCGATATTTATCTGACGCTGTTCTGATTCACAGACTTGGTGTTCTTTTTTGATTACGCAGTAACGAGGAAAAACAATGAGCAAACGTATTACCGGCGTGTTGACCGCAATCGTCACGCCCTTTGACGGTCAGGGTGAATTCAATCCAACAGCATTGCGCGCACAGATTCAGCGCCAGATGCGGTATGGCAACGGTATCTTCTGCAACGGTACCAACGGCGAATTCTTCGTACTACATACCGATGAAAAAGTCGCGGTGACTGAAACCTGCGTGGATGAAGTGGCAGGCAAAGCACCGGTGGTAGGCCATATCGGTGAAATATCTACGCGTGAAACCATCAAGCTCGGCAAGCGTATCGCCGCACTCGGTGTCGACGCCGTTTCGGTTATCACTCCCTATTTCATTCCGCTGAAACAAGAAGAACTGATCGCCCACTACCGCGCGGTAGCGGATGCGTTAACCGTTCCGATCTTCCTCTACAACATTCCTGCACGTACCGGCAATACGCTTACGCCGGAAACCGTGCGCATTCTCGCCGATCATCCCAACATCATCGGCATCAAGGACAGTGCAGGTAGCTATGAAAGCCTGAACGGCTTCCTGCAAGCCGCTAAAGATATGCCGAACTTTGACGTGCTCACGGGCCGGACTCCTTGATTCATCAGGGCTTCGTCGAAGGCTGCTCCGCCTGTATTTCCGGGCTGGCTAACGTGGCACCAGAGCCTATCAGCCAAATCTGGCACCGTTTCCATGCCGGTGATATCGACGGCTCCCGTCAGGTGCAGGAACAGGTCAGCGAGCTGAGAAAAACGCTGTACGCCATTGCGTTCTCGCCTGCCGCAGTGAAAAAGGCACTGACGTTAATGGGCCATGACGTTGGCGTAAGTCGCTACCCTATCCAGTTCTCCGAACAGGATGAAGCAGCTATCCGTCGTATCGTCAGCGCCTTTGCATAGCGACGTTTATTACTCTGTTTGACAACAACCACCCTGCGACAACAACGACAACGATAGGTCGAAAGATATGAACCATTTTGATCTGACAGATACCCTCATCATCATCGGGATGATAGTGTTTTATATCGCGTTCACTTCCTGGCTGACGCTGAAATTACGCAGTAAATACAGCTCCGAATTTATGGAAGGGTCGCGTGCGCTGCCCGCATTTATCGTCGGTATTTTGCTGATGACCGAGTTTATCGGTGCAAAATCCACGGTAGGTACCGCACAAGCGGCGTTCGAAAGTGGCATCGCCGCCTCTTGGTCAGTGATCGGTGCTGCCATCGGCTTTCTGCTGTTCGGCATGATCCTGGTGAAGAAGATCTACAACACCGGTAAAGTTACCATTTCCGGTGCGATCGCCGAGAAGTACGGCACTTCCACCAAAAACATCATTTCGATCATCATGATCTATGCCCTGTTGCTGGTAAACGTGGGTAACTACGTCAGCGGCGCAGCAGCCATCTCCACCGTATTGAAAATCTCGCTGCCAGTAGCGGCCTTGATCACCGCAATCGTCAGTACCTTCTACTTCTACTTCGGTGGGTTGAAAGGTGTGGCCTATGTCACGCTGATCCACAGCGGCGTGAAATATGTCGGCGTGATGATCATTCTGTACGTGGCCTTGAAAATGACCGGCGGGATCACCCCGATGGTTCAACAGATGCCAGAGTTCTACTGGACCTGGGACGGTAACATTGGCGCGAGCACCATCTTTGCCTGGTTGATCGGTACTATCGGCTCGATTTTCTGTACCCAGTTCGTGATTCAGGCGATTTCCGCGACCAAAGATGCGACCTCCGCCAAACGCGCCACCTGGATTGCCTTCCTGTTCTGTATGCCGATTGCCCTGGCCATCGCCGTGATCGGTGTGGCAGCGAAGTTCGTCCATCCGGAAATCAAGAGCCTGTACGCACTGCCGGTGTTCCTGCAAGACATGAACCCGTGGGTGGCAGGTCTGGTTACCACCTCGCTGGTGGCATCCATCTTTATCAGCGTAAGTACCGTGGCGCTGGCAATTGCGTCTCTGATCGTGAAAGACTTCTACGTACCGTACTACAACCCGACGCCGGAAAAAGAGATGAAGATGACGCGCGTATTCTCGCTCATCATCGGTTTCCTGCCCCTGGTCTTTGTGCTGCTGGTGCCTGAAGTGCTGAAGCTGTCGTTCTTTACCCGTGCCATCCGTCTGTCCATCTCGGTGGTCGCGATGATTGCGTTCTACCTGCCGTTCTTCAACAGCACTCGCGGTGCGAACGCCAGCCTGATTGCTGCCTGCGTAGTCACCTCGGTATGGTATGTGATGGGTAATCCGTTCGGCATTGATAACATGTATGTGGCTTTAGTCACCCCTGCGGTTGTGATGTTCCTGGATCGTCTGATTCCGAACAAAAACGCACCACGGTCAGAAAAGAAAACATCCGTCTCTCAAACAGGAGCCTAATCGTCATGACGACTGAAACCATCACCGTAGAACGTACCGGCGTGATTCATCAGGCCGAAGGAGATGCGCAGCGCATTGATGCCTATCTACCTTCCGTTTGCCCGCAAAACCACGCCGCTAACCTGCTCCACTTGCCGAATGGCGATGTGCTGTGTGTCTGGTTTGGCGGCACACAAGAAGGGATTGCGGATATCTCGATTTACCAGTCGCGCCTGGCTAACGGCAGCACGCAATGGTCAGACGCCGTGAAGTTATCGGAAGATGCCACGCGCTCTGAGCAGAACCCGGTACTGTTTCTGGCACCAGACGGCGTACTGTGGTTGCTGTATACCGCGCAGAAATCCGGTAATCAGGACACCGCCATTGTGCGTTACCGTCAATCGACCGACCAGGGTCACACCTGGGGGGAAATCGGCACACTGCTCGATCAGCCGGGCACCTTTATCCGCCAACCGATCACCGTGCTGCCGAACGGCGACTGGCTGCTGCCGGTGTTCTATTGCCGCGTTGAGCCGGGCGAGAAATGGTTGGGTAACAACGATGATAGCGCAGTTAAAATCTCCAGCGACCAGGGTAAAACCTGGCAGGAATACCCGGTGCCGAACAGCACGGGCTGTGTCCACATGAACATCACGCCGCTGGCGGACGGTTCACTGCTGGCGCTGTTCCGCAGCCGCTGGGCTGACTTTATCTATCGTAGCCACTCTACGGATGGCGGCAAAACCTGGTCGGTGCCCGTGCCCACCACGTTGCCAAACAACAACTCGTCCATTCAGGTGACGACGCTGCAAAACGGCCATCTGGCGCTGGTGTTCAACCACATGAGCGCCGCCGATGCCACCGAGCGCCGCGTGTCGTTGTATGACGAAATCGAAGATGAAGACGGCGGCAATGACGCCAAAATGCCGGAAATCACCGAAGGGCGCAGCGCCTTCTGGGGCGCACCGCGCGCGCCCATGACGCTGGCCATTTCGGAAGATGGTGGCAAGACCTGGCCGTGGCAGCGCAATATCGAAGTGGGCGATGGCTATTGCATGACCAACAACTCGCAACAGAAGCTGAACCGCGAGTTCTCCTATCCCAGCATCAAGCAGGGACCGGAAGGGAAATTGCATGTGGCCTTCACCTATTTCCGTCAGGCTATCAAATACGTTTGTGTCGATGAGGCATGGGTAAAAGGGTGATACACCAAGAGGCACCGCGTTTGCGGTGTCTCTTTTTATCAGGAGCTACACCATGATTGCAGGCAATTTACAGCATCTGCCGTTGGCAACGCTGCCCGCGCCGCTGTTAGCGATTCTCTCTTCACCCGGCATGACGCTGGATGAACTGAACGCCAAGCCGGAAGGAAAATATCAACCGGAAGGGGCAGACTGGTTTTACAGTATTGGCACAGTATCTACCGCCCCGCAGGCAGAACGTCACACCGAGTTCCACCACAACTTTCTGGATATTCAGCTGATTCTGTCCGGGGAAGAGATCATCGGTTATGGGCTGAACAGCGTGATTGGGCAACCCGCGACCGAACGTAAGCCCGATCTCTATATTTTAGACAACCCGCAGGTGCCGCATCAGATCCACTTGCGCGCCGGAGATTTCGTCACGTTCTACCCCGGAGAACCGCATCAGGCGCTGTGCGCGATAGGCGATATTCCCGCACCGGTAAAAAAAGCGGTGTTTAAAGTGCCCGTCAGCGATGTTACCCCGTTGTAACCCTGACGAACCTTGATACAGGAGAGCACCTTATGGCTGTCAGCGAACGCAAACATGCGCTGATCACCGGAACCAGCTCCGGCATTGGCGCCGCCATTGCCCAAACGCTGTTGGCGCAGGGATGGAAAGTGACGGGGCTGTCGCGTCAACCCGGCGCGCTCACGCATCCACAATTTACCCATCAGACGCTGGACGTTACCGATCTCGATGCGCTGCAAGGTTATCTTGCGCACATCACCCGGGTCGATGCGGTGATTCACGCCGCAGGCATGATGAAAGCGGCCCCATTGGGTCAACTCAATGTGGCCGACAGCGAAAAGCTGTGGCGCTTGCATGTACAGGTTGCTGAAGTGCTGGCCGATAGGCTGGTCGATAAATTGCCAAGCGGTGGACGCATCATTCTGTTGGGCAGTCGAACCTCCAGCGGTGCGGCGGGACGCAGCCAGTATGTCACCACCAAATCAGCCATGATCGGTATGGTAAGAAGTTGGGCCGCAGAGTTGGCACCGCGCGGCATCACGGTGAATATCGTGGCGCCGGGAGCCACGGAAACCCCGATGCTAAACCAACCAGGTAGACAGAGTTCGCCGCCAAAATTGCCTCCAATCGGGCGATTTATCCAGCCACAGGAAGTGGCCGATTTGGTGTGTTATCTGCTCTCGCCGTCTGCCGCCGCCATCACCGGCCAGCAGTTGGTGATATGCGGTGGCGCATCGTTGTAGTTTATTAACACCTACCAACCTGATTGCCGCCCCTCACAGGCTCCTCGCGGGATAACCGGTGCAGGGCGGCAAACCCCGTAGCAGCCTATTGCTTATTCTGCATATGGTTAGCAAATATACTTTATTGTTTTGTCCGTTATATCGCCCGATAGTGCTTCCATCTCGTCATCTCCCCTGAGCATTGCCGTTTGCTGCGTGTTTTGACATGCGGCGCGGTGATGGTTTGGCAACTGCATTGGAACACGTTCGCGTTATGTCTGAATTACCGCTTTCCTCGCAAGATAAACCAGAGCCCGCCATACGTTTGGCCGTTGATGTCGGTGGCACCTTTACCGATGTGGTGTTGCTCGATGGTGAACAACGTTACACGTCAAAAACCCTGACCACCCCCACTGAACCGGAACACGGCGTGCTGCAAGGTATCGAAGAGAACCTGAAGCTCGCAGGCCGGACCCTGCACGATGTCGACCTGTTGATCCTCGGCACTACGCTTGCCACCAATGCGCTGATAGAGCGCAAAGGGGCACGCACGGCATTGATCACCACCCAGGGGTTTCGCGATCTGGTCGAAATCGGTTTAGAAGACCGCTTCGCACAGTACGATGTATTCCTGCAAAAACCGGCGCCGTTGGTACCTCGCTATTGGCGCTTTGGCGTCACCGAACGCATCAACGCACAGGGAGACGTGCTGCTGCCGCTCAATGAAGACGACGTGAGACGCATTGCACAGACGCTGCGCGAGGAAGATATCGACAGCGTTGCCGTGGTGCTGCTGCACAGCTATCGCAACCCGCAGCATGAACAGCGTGTTGCCGAGATCCTGCAACACGAACTGCCTCACCTCGCCGTGTCGCTTTCCAGCGTGGTGTGCCCGGAAATCCGGGAATACGAACGGCTCTCTACCACCTGCGCGAACGCTTACGTGCAACCACAGGTGGCAGGCTATCTGTCACGTCTGGAACAGTTGTTGACCGCGCGCGGATTGCATATCCCGCTGTTTCTGATGACCTCCGGCGGCGGGATCACCACGCTGCAAACCGGCATCGAGCAGCCGGTGCGTCTGGTGGAATCCGGCCCGGCGGGTGGCGCTATTCTGGCCCAGCGCGTGGCCGCAGAGTTGGGCGAAACCCGAGCACTGTCATTTGATATGGGCGGCACCACGGCGAAAATCTGCTTTATCGATGATTATCAGCCGCAAATTTCCCGCAACTTCGAATTTGGCCGCGTGCACCGTTACCAGAAGGGATCCGGGCTGCCGATCCGCATTCCGGTGATTGAAATGGTGGAGATCGGCGCAGGCGGCGGTTCGATCGCCCGCGTGGATACCCTGCAACGCATCCAGGTAGGGCCGGACAGTGCCGGTTCTGAACCCGGGCCGGTCAGCTATGGATTAGGCGGCACCCAGGCCACGGTAACCGATGCCAATGCGGTACTCGGCCGTCTGGACCCTGCGCGCTTCGCCCGCGGTAAAGTGGCCTTAAATATTGAAGCCGCACAACAGGCGCTCGCCGCGCAGATCGGTGCACCGCTGGGCTACTCCGCTGAACTGGCGGCACTCTCTGTCGCAGAGATCGTGGCAGAGAATATGGCTAACGCAGCACGCGTACATGCCAGCGAACAGGGCAAACACGTTGAGCACTACACCCTTATCGCCTTTGGCGGTGCCGCACCGCTTCAGGCTGCGCGGTTGGCACGCAAGTTGGGTATTACCCGCGTGGTGATCCCCCGTTCTGCCGGTGTCGGTTCCGCGCTGGGTTTTCTTTGGGCTCCGATAGCCTATCAGGCGGTACGTAGCTTCTATCAACGGTTAGATCGCTTGAACTACGATGAGGTCAACGCGCTGCTGGCCGGATTGACCGCGCAAGCGACCGCTATCGTACGTCAGGCCGCGCCGCAGGGGGATATTCAAGTACAGCGCATCGTCTATCTGCGCTATGCCGGCCAAGGACATGAAGTCCCTATCGAACTGCCGGGCGGTGCCGTGCAGGCGCAAACCATCAACCTACTGCAAGCGCGTTTTGCACAGCGCTATCGCGAGCTGTATGGCCGCAGTCTCGACCATGTGCCGATTGAAGCCATCAGTTGGTCGGTTGCTGCCTCGACCCATGACGATCTTGCTCCGGCGGCCACTCGCTGGACGCCGGACAACACGCTGACGGCCGCGTCATCGCCACATCAGCGTCAGGTGTATCAGATTGAGGATAACGCCTTTACCGCCACGCCGCTCCATGAGCGTACGGCGCTAGCGCAGGAGCAATACGTATTCGGCCCGGCACTGGTCGTCGAAGAGGAAACCACCACCGTGGTGGACAGCGGTTTTTCCGCCCATCTTAGTCCGCAAGGTCATCTGATTCTTGAGCTTGGCAGCGAGGATTTTCATCATGAGTAACCTAACGTCCGTCTCCGCGCCAGTGGCAGCACTACAGTATCAGGTGATGTGGAACCGGCTGATTTCCGTGGTAGAGGAGCAGGCGCAAGCGCTGATCCGTACCGCGTTTGGCACCTCAACCCGAGAAGCCGGTGATTTGTCCGCCGGGGTCTTTTTGCCAGATGGGCGCATGATCGCGCAGGCGGTTACCGGCACACCGGGCCACGTCAATTCGATGGCGGAATCGGTCAAACACTTCCTGCACGCGTTCCCTTTGGAACAGATGCGTCCGGGCGATGTGTTTTTAACCAACGATCCCTGGAAGGGCACCGGCCACCTGTACGATATGACGATGGTGACACCGGTATTTCGTCAGGAACAGGCGGTTGGCCTGTTCGCCTCTACGCTGCACGTTGCGGATATCGGTGGCTTAGGCCCAGGACCGGACGGTCAATTGATCTATCACGAAGGGTTGTTTTTGCCGCTGCTGCGTTTTATCGATGGCGGCCAGATCAATCAGGTGGTGCTGGACATTATTCGCGCCAACGTGCGCGAACCGGAGCAGGTCGAAGGCGATTTGCTGGCGCTGGTGGCCTGTAACGACGTCAGCGCCCGTTTCCTCAACCGCATGATGGATGAATTCACCCTCGATTCGCTGGTACCGGTAGGCGAGCATATTTTACAGCACTCCGAGCAGGCGATGCGCGATGCGGTACGCCAGTGGCCGCAAGGAAGCTGGAGCAATGAGCTGCTGGTGGACGGCTATGATGCGCCGATCCGCATTCGCGCCACGCTACACATTCGCGACGGCGAGATTGAGGTCGATTTTACCGGCACCGATCCCTATGTTCCGCAAGGTATTAACGTGGTGAAAGCCTACACCGATGCCTACACCTCGTTTGGCATTCGCTGCCTGATCGGTGCCGATATTCCTAACAATGCCGGATCGTTAGGCGTGATTCGCGTCAGCGCACCGGAGGGTTCTATCGTCAATGCGCCCTACCCTGCGGCAGTCGCCGCGCGCCACATTATCGGTCAGCTGTTGCCGGATGTGGTGTTTGGCTGCCTGCGTCAAGCACGCCCCGGCGCGGTGCCTGCCGAAGGCTCTTCATCGCTGTGGAATATCCGCCTGTCGGGCGGTCATCCGATTGCGGGCTATTCCAATGAGCGCTTGGTCAACGAACAGCGCTTTACCATCACCAGTTTTTCCACTGGTGGCACCGGCGGTCGTCCGGCGCTGGATGGGTTTTCCACCACCTCGTTCCCCTGCGGGGTGCGCAATATCTCCATCGAAATTCTGGAAACCATGAGCCCGCTGGTGTTCTGGCGTAAAGAGTACCGACCGGATTCCGGCGGCGCAGGTCGGCAACGCGGAGGATTGGGACAAGTCATCGAAATCTCCCATGGGCAGCAGGCACCGATGTTACTGGGTGCGGCGTGGGATCGTATCGTTTATCCCGCCCGTGGCGCAGAAGGCGGTGCGGACGGCGCGCGCGAACGTTCTGCACACGCTATCGCCCAGGATGTTCGTAGCGGATTGGTCAGCACACAAGCTGCCAGCCGTGATTACCACTACGGTGATGAAAACAAATAACGACAACGCATGACAAGGTTGAGGTGCTTATGAATTGGTTAGACTTTTATTTGGGGAAAAAGCGTCAACAGCGTCCGGTAAAGCTGGCGGCAACGCTGGCGCTGTACGCCCTGTTAGCCACCAGCGGTGCTACCGTATACGCGCAAACAACGGAGCCGCAGCGCGGCGGCACGCTGAATATCGTCCTGAACGCCGAGCCGCCGACGTTGGTGGCGCTGTCCACCGTTGCTACGCCAAGCCTGAGTGTAAGCGGCAAGGTAACGGAAGGATTGCTGAAATACGATTTCGACCTCAATCCGCAGCCGCAGTTGGCCACGGCCTGGGAGATCAGTCCCGATGGTAAAACCTACACCTTTCATCTGCGCAAGGGCGTGAAATGGCATGATGGGCAGGATTTCACCTCAGCGGATGTGGCCTATTCGATAGAATTGCTCAAGAAATACCACCCGCGCGGGGCCAGCACCTTCGCCAGCGTGACTGAGGTGAAAACGCCGGATGCCAACACAGCGGTGATTGCGCTGTCGCAGCCTGCGCCTTATCTGTTACGTGCGCTGACCGCAGCAGAATCGCCGATATTGCCCAAGCACATCTACGAGAATACCGATCCGCTTAAAAATCCGAACGGCAGCGCGCCGATCGGCACCGGCCCCTACCTGTTTAGCCAGTGGGAACGCGGTAGCCATCTGATCCTCAAGCGCAATCCCAACTACTGGGACAAAGAAAAGCCGTATGTTGATCAAATTGTGATCCGCTTTATTCCTGACGCTTCATCGCGATCGGTTGCCTTTGAAACCGGCACCGTGGATCTTGGCTATCGTTCCCCGGTGGCGCTCAGCGATCTGGATCGTCTGAAGGCGATACCCAAACTGGCGTTTGAAACCAAAGGTACCAGCTATTCTTATAATGTCTCCTCGCTCCAGTTCAATCTGGATGATGAGCATTTCAAAAACCTGAAAGTGCGTCAGGCCATTGCACACACGTTAGACCGAGAGCTGATTCGCAAAGTGGCTTATTACGGCTATGCCACCGTGACGGCCTCTCCCATCGCGCCGGGGTTAAAGGATTTCCACGATCCGTCTCCCTCGCCCTACGCGCTGGATATCAAACGCGCCAATCAACTGCTGGATGAGGCGGGCTATCCGCGCGATGCCAAGGGTATCCGTTTTAAAACCACGCTGGATTACAACCCGATATCTGACGGTTTGAAACCCACCGGGGAGATTGTGCGCTCGTCTCTGGCCAAAATCGGTATTGACGTCACGCTGCGTTCACAGGATTTATCCGCCTTTGTGAAACCGGGTTTATACCGATCGTGATTTTTCATTCACATTAAACGGACACAGCAATCTGTTCGATCCCACGGTTGGGGTGCAACGCATTTACTGGTCGAAGAATTTCCGCAAAGGGGTGCCTTTCTCCAATGAGTCTCACTACCAGAATGCTGAAGTCGATCGTTTGTTGGAAGACGCGCAAACCGAAAACGATCCGGCAGTGCGTAAACAGAAGTTTATTGAATTTCAGAAAATCGTCGGACGTGAACTGCCGGATATCAGCCTGATTTCACCGCAGTACATCACGATTTACAATCGGCGCGTACACGATCATTCGCTCACCGCGGATGGTATTGAAAACACCCTGTCTGACGTCTGGCTGGAAGCGCAAAAGTAACGACAAGCGGGTGGTGTGCGCCAGAAGAGCGCATTGCCTTGAGGAAACTGCGCCTGCGTTTATCAACGCAGGCGTTTGATTATCGCGGATATTGCACAAATTCCCGGTATTTGGCCACAAGCGTTAGAAAGTCATCCACCCCGCACAGCGCCAGACTCTCTTCATCGTAATAGCTCATGCCCTCTTCCATCTCATCCATGGCGAAAGAGAGCTGATTAGCGCGAATAAGCACCTCTTCGCTGTCCAGCAGCAGGGTATATTCGTGCCCGACTTTTTGCCATTGGCGCTCACTGCCTGCCACCTCGCGCGCCGCTTGTTCTACCTCATCAAGCAGAGCAAGCTGCTCTTTGACTTCTTCATTAAACCAGTGGCCAACGGCTTCGTGCCCCATTGACATACGCACAATAACCTGGCCTGAGACATCCCGTAAAAATTCATAATCCATGACGCCATCCTCCCACGGTAGTGCTTACTATCAAGTGTAGCGGACCACACTGTGTCTCACAGTGACAGCCTGCAAATATTGCAAGGTCACGCAACGCGGCGGGGATGATACCCGCTATTGCGGCAAAACGCGCACGTTTCTCTGGAAGAAACCAACAATAAATACGGTGACAATACGTCAGCTGTTTGCCCCGGCTGAAAAAAGGAATGCTTTGCACTCGCCAGACACGGAATACGGGATGGAACCACGATATGGATATACCTGGCGTAGCAGCGGGCGGCGTCGCGCCGAGAGACGACCGTGTTTATGAGGATTCAAAGGGAAGACCGGTTGGCATAGCCGCCATGTTCAACCGTATCACCAATACCTTTGAGCGCCCTGAGATGCCACCGTCAATGACTCCGGAGGATAAACGCATGCTGGACACGCTGTTTACGCGTTGCATCGGCCATGCAAAAGCCTACCTGCGCGCTCAACGGCGAGCGGCCAAAAAAAAGAGCCCATATCATCATGGGCTCTTGTCGTCTTTATCACACACAGAAATCAGACAGCGCTTTGGAAAATCACCCCGTCCGCTTTCGCCGTATACTGATCCAACCGATCAAAATTCAGGTAGCGATAACTATCCTGCGCGGTTTTATCCACCTGAGCCATCGCGGCGAGATATTCGTCAGGCGTCGGCAGTTTACCCAGCAGTGACGCCACCGCCGCCAGCTCCGCAGACGCCAGATAGACATTAGCGCCAGTGCCCAAGCGGTTCGGGAAGTTACGGGTAGACGTCGACACCACCGTTGCGCCATCGGCTACGCGCGCCTGGTTACCCATGCACAACGAGCAGCCTGGGATCTCAACGCGCGCGCCGCTCTTGCCAAACACGCTGTAATAGCCCTCTTCCGTCAGTTGCGCGGCATCCATCTTGGTCGGCGGCGCAACCCACAGGCGCGTCGGCAGTTGGCCTTTATGCTGATCCAGCAGTTTACCCGCGGCACGGAAGTGACCGATGTTGGTCATGCAAGAGCCGATAAACACTTCGTCAATCTTCTCACCCTGCACATCCGACAGCCAGCGCGCATCGTCCGGATCGTTCGGCGCACACAGAATCGGCTCTTTGATATCCGCCAGATCGATATCGATCACCGCGGCATATTCTGCATCGGGATCGGCTTCCAGCAGTTGCGGATCGGCCAGCCATTTTTCCATGCCCTGAACACGACGCTCCAGCGTACGCCGATCGCCGTAGCCTTCGGCGATCATCCACTTGAGCAGCACGATATTAGAATTCAGGTACTCGATGATCGGGGCTTTATCCAGCTTGATGGTACACCCGGCGGCAGAACGCTCTGCTGACGCATCGGTCAGTTCAAACGCCTGCTCAACCTTCAGGTCGGGTAACCCTTCGATTTCCAGAATGCGGCCAGAGAAAATGTTCTTCTTGCCTTTCTTCTCTACGGTCAGCAGCCCCTGTTTAATGGCGTACAGGGGGATGGCATGCACCAGATCGCGCAGGGTAATCCCCGGTTGCATCTTGCCTTTAAAGCGTACCAGCACCGACTCCGGCATATCCAGCGGCATCACGCCCGTAGCGGCAGCAAACGCCACCAGCCCGGAACCCGCCGGGAAGGAGATACCGATCGGGAAACGGGTATGGGAGTCACCGCCGGTGCCTACCGTATCCGGCAACAACATGCGGTTGAGCCAGGAGTGGATAACGCCATCGCCCGGGCGCAGGGAGACACCGCCACGGTTCATGATAAAGTCCGGCAGCGTATGATGCGTGGTGACGTCAACGGGCTTCGGATAGGCGGCCGTATGGCAGAATGACTGCATCACCAAGTCGGCAGAGAAGCCAAGGCAAGCCAGATCTTTCAGTTCGTCACGGGTCATCGGTCCGGTAGTGTCCTGAGAACCGACGGAGGTCATCTTGGGTTCGCAATACTGATCCGGACGAATCCCGGCAACGCCACAGGCACGCCCCACCATCTTCTGTGCCAGCGAGAAGCCGCGCGTGCTCTGCGCCACATCTTTCGCCTGACGGAAGATATCACTCGCGGGCAAGCCCAGCGCTTCACGCGCTTTGGTGGTCAGATCGCGACCAATGATCAGAGGAATACGCCCACCCGCCCGCACTTCATCAAGCAGTACGTCAGTTTTCAGCGCAAAGGTTGCCAACACGGTATCGCTGTCGTGCAGGCGAACTTCACCTTTGTAGGGGTAGATGTCGATCACATCGCCCATGTTTAATTCGTTCACATCGACTTCGATCGGCAATGCGCCCGCATCTTCCATGGTGTTAAAGAAAATAGGCGCGATTTTGCCGCCCAGCACCACGCCACCACCGCGTTTGTTCGGCACGTGAGGAATATCGTCGCCCATAAACCACAGCACCGAGTTGGTGGCGGATTTACGCGAAGAACCGGTGCCCACCACATCACCCACGTAGGCCAACGGGTACCCTTTCTGGCTGAGCGCTTCGATCTGTTTGATCGGGCCAACGGCGCCGGGTTGATCCGGCGTAATGCCATCGCGGGCGTTTTTCAACATCGCCAACGCATGTAACGGGATATCAGGGCGAGACCAGGCATCAGGTGCCGGAGAGAGGTCATCGGTATTGGTTTCACCGGTGACTTTAAAAACGGTGACGGTAATTTTTTCCGCCAGTTTAGGGCGAGACAGGAACCATTCGGCATCAGCCCAGGATTGCACCACACGTTTAGCGTGCACGTTGCCAGCTTTGGCCTTCTCTTCTACATCGTAGAAGTTATCGAACATCAGCAGCGTATGTGACAGCGCATCAGCAGCGATGGGAGCCAGCGTCTCATTGTCCAGCGCGTCAATCAGCGGATGAATATTATAACCGCCTTGCATGGTGCCAAGCAGTTCAACGGCTTTTTCCGGGCTGATTAACGGAGAATGGGCTTCTCCTTTCGCGACGGCCGCCAGAAAACCGGCTTTTACATAGGCAGCTTCGTCAACGCCCGGCGGCACGCGGTTTACCAGCAGATCCAGCAACACCTCTTCTTCGCCAACAGGCGGTTTCTTCAGCGCTTCGACCAGCGCTGCCATCTGTGAAGCGTCTAACGGCTTGGGTACGATGCCCTGTGCAGCCCGGTCGGCCACGTGCTTGCTATATTCTTCTAGCACGATTCTCTCCTCGCTCTCATTGTCTTCGTTATGTCCGGCGCTCTCGCTCCCGGTTGTGATGTCCATACCCGGTTACGCGTCAGGCGATGTATCCTCCGCCTGTGAAAATGTAGGGTGGCGTATCCGGCAGTAAGATCGTCATGCACTCCAGCATATCAATTTTTGAACGTTTTGTTAATTCCGTTTACATAAAAGCAACATAAATAACGCAGTATTGCCTGGCCGCGCAAAGGAACACGCCCCGTAAACCATGATGGGAATAAACGTTTTTTACTTGAGCATACCACGAGCGCCCCTCGTCGACATATCCCCTGCGCGCGATTGGGGTTTACATTGGGTAACTTTCAACAATTTCAGTTTGTTATACTGCCCTCGACCTATAAAAAAGACGTATGTAAGAATTCCCGTATCTTGCCGTAGCTTAACATCACCAGGGGTTGGAAAATGGATAGGTATCATCATGTCTTTTTTACGCAATATGACCATCAGAAAGGTGTTGCTGATGGTGTTGACGCTGTTTCTTTTGCTGTGGGGAGGTGTGGCGTGGTTTACGCTCTCCGCCCTTAATCAGGCAACGCACTATTTGATCGTGGGTAACACCCAGGTGGAAGGACTGAATACGCTGACCAAAGGCGCGAACCAATCCATGAACACCGCAATCCGCCTCAATCAGGTGGTGACGCTCATGCAAAGTGGCAAACTGACCGATGTCGATGCCACGTTGGCGCAAGCTGTTGACGAATACAAAAACAGTGCCGCCAGTCTGGAGGCCTTCAAAGTCATGCCTCACCCGCAGGTTGCACAGCAAACGGTCGATGAAACCGTGCAAAACTGGCAGAACGTCCTGCAACAGGGTCTGCAACCGATGATGAGCGCGCTGCAAGAGAAAAAGTTTGCTGAATATCGGCGCGTGTTCCGCGATGATTTTCATCCGTTGAATGAAAAGTTTATTGCGGCCGTCAATGGCTACCAGGCGGTCGCCGCCGATAACCAAACGGTGCAAACCATCGATCGTCTGGTGTCATGGTGCAAAAACATCCTGATGGTCGCACTGTTGGCCGGCGCGGTGATCCTGCTGCTCACCGATCGCTATCTGGTCGGTTGCGTCATCAAGCCGCTCACCGCGATCCGCCACCACTTCCGCACCCTGACCGAAGGCAAACTGGAGAAGAATCTGGATGGCTTTGGCCGCAACGATGCCGGACAGTTAGTGCCCTATTTGCGGGAAATGCAGGACAGCCTGAAGGCGACCGTCATTGCCATTCGCGGCAGCGCCGATGCCATCTACGTGGGGACGTCGGAGATCTATGCGGGCAATAACGATCTCTCCAGCCGTACCGAGCAGCAGGCGGCGGCACTGCAACAAACAGCAGCCAGCATGGAACAGTTGGGCACCACGCTCAAGCACAACACCTACAATGTCCATCAGGCCACGCGTCTGGCAGAAAAAGCCACCGGCGTGGCGAAGCAGGGCTGGGAAATGGGTAAAGAGTTGGGTGGCATTATGGACAGCATCGCCGCCAGCTCACATAAAATCACTGACATCACCAGCATGATCAACAGTATCGCGTTCCAGACCAATATTCTCGCGCTGAACGCAGCGGTCGAAGCCGCGCGTGCCGGTGAGCAAGGACGCGGTTTTGCCGTGGTTGCCAGCGAAGTGCGCAATCTGGCGCAAAAAAGCGCGCAGGCCGCCAAAGATATCGAAACCCTGATAGCCGAATCCGTCGAACGCGTCGATGCCGGGGCACGCCACGTCACCCGCACCGGCGATGTGATGGATAGCATTATTGAGGCCATCGGTCAGGTCAATGCGTTGATCGAAGAGATTGCCACCGCATCCGATGAACAAAGTCAGGGCATTCATCAGGTAAGCCAGGCGATTAATGATATCGATGGCGTCACGCAACAAAACGCGGCGCTGGTACAGCAATCCGCGGCCGCAGCGGCATCGCTGGAAGAACAAGCACGCCAGCTCACGCAGGCGGTAGCGATTTTCCAGGTCAACGATGTACCGCGCTATCAGGAGCAGGCAGCGGCGTTTATTCCGCGTCTGGCGGCCTCTTCCTGATCGGTTGACGGCAAAGACAGTGGGCGTTGCACACGGCCAGTATGCGTTACACAGACGAACGTTATCCATAAGAGAAAGTATTGTATGCTATCCTTGCGCGAGGGCGAGGATAATACAAAAGGATACTTAACGTGAATCTGCCGGATACCACGAGTGCAACACCGCTGTATAAACAGCTCGAAGAAGCGCTGAAAGAGGCGATTCTCAGCGGTGAATTTCCGCCCGGACAACAAATCCCGACCGAAAACGACCTGAGTACCCGTTGGAATGTCAGCCGCGTAACGGTACGCAAAGCGCTGGATGCATTGACCCGAGAGAAGCTGCTAACCCGGGTATCGGGTAAAGGCACCTTTGTATCAGAAGAGAAATTTCAGCGCAGCATGACGGGTATCATGAGCTTTAGCGAACTGTGCCGTTCACAGGGACGCCGGCCCGGCGCACACACCATCAAATCCGTTTTCGAACCCGCCAGTAAAGAGATTCGTGAGCGCTTTGGCATGAGCAAAGAGGAAAAAGCGGTGGTGCTGGAGCGCATTCGCTATGCTGACGATGTGCCCGTTTCACTGGAAACCGTGTGGTTTCCACCGCGTTTTGCCTTTCTGATCAACGAAGATCTCAACAATAACTCACTGTATGACGTCCTGCGCCAACACCACGATCTGTGGTTTACCCACTCCAGCAAAGTGATCGAACTGGTGTACGCCAATTTCGATGTCGCACACTACCTTGGCGTTGCCGAGCGCCATCCGCTCATCTCGATCAAGAGTGAAATGGTAGATAACCACCGCGATATCTCGTGCATTTCCCACCAATTAGTGGTCGGTGACAAGCTGCGCTTCACGGTGTAATCACTTTTTCTTTCTGTTCATCACGCCCTGTTACGGCTTAAATCGGGATCCGCATCGCGGCTCCCGATTTTTTATTGCTGCGTGTATTGCCATAAATGTATCTCAATGTTATACACATAAAAAAAATACATTTAGATACATTAAAGATTCAATGTGCAAGACATGACGTAATAGCGCCAATGTCGGCAGCGACCGAAGAGGAAAAGAGATGAGTATTCAACAAATTATTAGCGACATCGTGGCCAGTAAAACGGAGAAAGGGGGCGTTAAGCACGTTTACTACGTCGCCTGCGGGGGCTCCTATGCAGCGTTTTATCCGGCGAAAGCCTTTATTGAGAAAGAGGCAAAAACGGTGTCTGTCGGGCTGTATAACAGCGGAGAGTTTATCCATAACCCGCCGGTGGCACTGGGTGAAGATGCCATCGTCGTCGTCGCGTCTCACAAGGGAAATACGCCGGAAACCATTCAGGCGGCAGCGTTGGCGCAAAGCCGTGGCGTGCCGGTTATCGGGTTAACCTGGGTAATGGATTCACCACTGGTAGCTCACTGCGATTTTGTTGAAAGCTACAGCTTTGGCGATGGCAAAGATATCGCGCAGGAGAAAACGCTGAAAGGGCTGATCAGCGCCGTGGAGATCCTGCACCAGACCGAAGGCTATGCCGCTTATGATGATTTCCAGGATGGTCTGAGCAAAATCAACCGTATTGTTTATCGTGCCTGCGAACACCTGAGCAAACGGGCTGCGGCCTTCGCTCAGGAATATAAAGATGACAAGGTGATTTATACCATGGCCAGCGGAGCCGGTTACGGCGCGGCCTATTTGCAAAGCATCTGTATTTTTATGGAAATGCAATGGATCCACTCCGCGTGTATTCATAGCGGCGAATTTTTCCACGGTCCTTTTGAAATTACCGATGCCAACACCCCCTTCTTCTTCCAGTTTTCCGAAGGCAGCACGCGCGCCGTCGATGAGCGTGCCCTCAACTTTCTGAAAAAATATGGCCGTCGGATAGAAGTGGTGGATGCGAAAGAATTGGGCCTCTCCACCATCAAACCCAGCGTGATTGATTATTTTAACCACTCACTGTTTAACAACGTGTACCCGGTATATAACCGAGCGCTGGCAGAGGTTCGCCAGCACCCATTAACCACCCGTCGTTATATGTGGAAAGTGGAATACTGATAACACCCGGGAATATTCATCGGCAGGGACGCTCTCAATAACGTTAGCGCATAAGGAATCACGATGAGCATTAAGGTGATAGGCATTGGTGACAATGTCGTCGATAAATATCTGCACACCGGCATCATGTATCCCGGCGGCAATGCGCTAAACTTTGCCGCCTATGCGCGACTCGCCGGCCATGAGAGTGCATTTTTAGGTGCCTTCGGCAATGATGCCGCCGCCCAGCACGTTCAGGCGACGCTGCGCGAGTTGACCGTCGATACACAGCGCTGTCGTCATTATGACGGCGAGAACGGCTATGCCTGCATAAGGTTGAATCAGGGGGACAGGGAATTTGTCACCAGTAATAAGAATGGTGCACTGCGCGAGCATCCCCTGCATTTAACGCCCGAGGATATGGAATATATTGCGCAGTTCGATCTGGTACATTCCAGTTTAAACGGACACCTCGAAACGGAACTGGAAAAAATAAAACAACGCAATATCACACTGTCATTTGATTTCTCCGCACGAGGAACGGATGACTATTTCAAACAGGTTTTCCCGTGGGTCGATTATGGTTTTGTCTCCTGCGGCGCGTTAACACCCGATCAAACACAAATAAAAATAAGGCAACTTTATGATTACGGTTGTCGCCATATTATCGCCACCCGGGGACATGAACATGTTTATTACCACTCTGAAAAAATACATATCATCTGGCAACCTGACTATATCGAGCCCGTCGACACACTGGGCGCCGGAGATGCCTTTTTAACCGGTTTTATGCTCTCGCTATTAACCGCCACATCACCCGAACCGGATGAAGACGACGTCCTTCGTGCCATGACGGCAGGCGGAATAGCAGCACGTCACGTGCTTAATCACTATGGTGCCTTTGGGTTCGGAAAACCGTATTCCGAATAATAACAGGCGCTTCATATCATTTGCCCTTAATAGCCCGTGTCGCAGCCAACACACCTGCCACGAGCCGTATGAAGGGTAGCAATGTCTGGCATTCAGCCCGTAATAATCTGGGGGTAGGTATGTTTTGGACGGAATTAGCCTTTATTCTTGTTGCTCTGGTTTTTGGTGCCAGGGTCGGAGGGGTATTTTTAGGGATGGTGGGCGGTCTCGGCGTCGCCGTGCTGGTGTTTGTTTTTGGCCTGACACCCTCTTCGCCCCCGATTGACGTGATTTTAATTATCCTCGCCGTGGTGCTGGCCGCCTCCTCATTGCAGGCCTCCGGCGGGTTGGATCTTCTGGTGCGGTTAGCGGAAAAAATGCTACGCCGTCACCCGCGCCACATTACCCTGCTGGCCCCCTTTATCTGCTACCTCTTCACCTTTATGTCAGGCACCGGGCACGTGGTGTATAGCCTGCTTCCCGTGATTGCTGAAGTTGCCCGCGGTTCAGGGATCCGCCCGGAACGCCCACTGTCGATTTCCGTGATCGCTTCGCAGCAGGCCATTACCGCCAGCCCGATCTCGGCCGCGATGGCAGCCATGATCGGTTTGATGGCGCCGCTGGGCGTTTCTATCGCCACCATTATGATGATTTGCGTACCCGCCACGTTGATCGGCGTCGCGGCTGGCGCAGTCGCCACCTTCAACAAGGGCAAAGAACTGGCGGATGACCCGGAATATCAGCGCCGATTGGCGGCTGGCTTGCTTAAACCTGTCGAACACACGCAGAAAAGCGTCGAAATCGCACCGCATGCCAAGCTGTCAGTGCTGCTGTTTCTGACCGGTGCGGTAGTGATTGTGCTGCTTGGCCTGATCCCCGGCTTGCGCCCGCTGGTGGAAACCGCCAAGGGCCTTCAGCCGCTGTCGATGTCCGCCACCATTCAAATGGTGATGCTGAGCTTCTCCTGTATCATCGTGCTGCTGTGTCGCCCACCGATTGATAACATCCTGAGCGGTACCGTGTTTCGTGCCGGTGCGCTGGCTATCGTGTGTGCGTTTGGCCTGGCCTGGATGAGCGAAACCTTTGTCAGCAGTCATATTGGGCTGATCAAAGCGGAAGTGCAGACCCTGCTTCAGTCCCACACCTGGCTTATCGCCATCATGATGTTCTTTGTTTCAGCCATGGTCAGCAGCCAGGCGGCAACCACGCTGATCCTGCTGCCGCTCGGGTTGGCGCTGGGGTTACCGGCCTATGCGCTGATTGGCTCCTGGCCCGCGGTAAACGGTTATTTCTTTATTCCGGTTGCCGGACAGTGCCTCGCCGCGCTGGCCTTTGATGACACCGGCACCACTCGCATCGGCAAGTACGTGCTAAACCACAGCTTTATGCGACCTGGGTTGGTCAACGTGGTGGTTTCCGTGGTGGTTGGGCTGACGCTGGGCAAGCTGATTATCGGTTAATCTGCGATTCTATAATTCATAAAAAAACCCCCTGCGCGTTTCGCACGCACAGGGGGTTTGATTTTTATACTGCTTAGAACGAGGTGTTGACGCTTACATAGAAAGTACGACCCGGTTCGTTAAAGGTAGCAGCACCTGCGCCGTAGGTACTGATGGAAGTGATACCCGTAGTATCATTCGTGCTGGTCAGTGATTGCGCATTACCTTTACGGAATTGACGTTTATCGAGCAGATTATCCACTCCACCCGTAATGCTCAAATTCTTATTCACTTTATAGGTTGAACTTAAACCGAAGACCGCATAGGGGCTGACTTCATTAGTATCATACGCAGCAGTCAGCGGAATCGAAGCCACTGGCGTACCCTGATAGTTGTATTTCTTCGGTTTCTGACGTCCATACCAGGTCATTTTGCCCAGGAAAGAGAGATCGTCAGTGGCCTGCCAACTAACAGAGGAGTTCAGCGTAAATTCTGGCGTAATCGACAGGTATTCCCCGGTCGTTTTGTTTTCCAAACGCAGCATCCAAGTAATGTTGTTATTCCAACTAATGGTTTCCGTAACAGGTACTGTCAAAGAACCTTCCAGCCCTTCCACCAGCGCTTTAGGTACGTTTTCCCATTGGAAAATGTTGGCATTGGCATACTTTGCGGTGCTACCTGTCGTACTTCCACCGACAGCAGTACCAAGTTTGGTAACACCAGATTCAATCTTATTACGGTAATCATTACGGAAATAGGTCACACCCGCTTGGTAGCCATTACGTTTAAACTCAAGGCCAATTTCTTTATTAACGCTGGTTTCAGCTTTAAGGTCATCACGCCCCATCAAGTAGAAAGAGTGATCGCCATTACAGCCATTACCACGGCTATACAGCAGATAATTAGGGTTCAGTTGATAAAGGTTCGGCGCTTTATAGGCACGCGCGATGCCCATTTTAAGGGTGAAGTCCTCGCCCAATTGCTGTGACAGATTCAGCGATGGGCTCCAGTTGGTTCCCACAATGCTGTGATGATCGAGGCGCAGTGCTGGTGTCAGCATGGTGCTGTCAGTGACTTCGATGTTGTCTTCAACGAACACTGAAGCGATACGGGCAGAAATATCCTGGCTGCGGTTAATATCCGCAATAGTACCGATGCTTCCGCCTTCATCCGTGGTTTGTGTGTTGGAAGAAGGATCGTGCATTTTCTGCTCTACCCATTCCGCACCAATAGTCGCCGTTTGATTAAACAAAAGTTCAAACGGGATATTGACTTCACTATGCGCCGCGTAAGCATCCAGCGTGATATCAGTGTAATAACCACCCGTTGGGCGCCCTGCAGGGCCTCCCGCTAACGGTTCAAATATACGTGAGTTGTCAGTTCTTTCATATTGGAAGTAGGACAAGGCGCTAACACCACTGTCCCAGTAACCACGATGGGTCAGCGCATACTTTTGGCGATACATACGGTTGGTTTCTTGCCCAAACAATGCCTGATTCTGTGCATTACCGTTATTGTTCTCAGAGTCACCCGCATAAATATTACCCTGGCGGCTGGCTCCCATTTCAAATTCCAGCGTTTGCTGTGGCATAAACTCCCAGCGCAGCAAGCCGTTAATATCTTTGTTACGCACCCCTTCACGCCCAGCGGGAATAGCCGCTTTCGGCGATAGCTGATGACCATTGTTGATATCCCAGGCATCGGCCTGCGTTTTGCTGTAGTTACCGTACAGACGCATGCTCAGGGTATCGGTCAGGCCGCCCATCAGGTTAAAATCGGTACGCTTGGTCGCGCCTTCCGATTTGTGCTCAGGGAAGTTCATATAGCTGTTCCACGCACCGTGCCATTCATCGGTAGGCTGCTTGGTGATAATATTCACCACGCCACCCGCAGCACCGTTGCCATAGCGAGCCGCCGCCGGGCCACGCAGCACTTCGATGCGCTCAACCATGTTGCTCGGCACCCAGTTGGTGTCGCCGCGCGTATCGCGCTCACCGCGCCAACCGTAACGCACGGATGAACGGCTGGAAACCGGTTTGCCATCGATCAGAATCAGGGTGTTCTCTGGCCCCATGCCACGAATGTCGATCTGGCGGTTGTTGCCGCGCGAGCCGCTGTTCGAGTTACCGGTCAGGTTGACGCCCGGCATGGTACGGATGATCTCTGAGAGATCGTTCGCTGGCGGACGACGTTGGATATCTTCCCGGGTGATGACTGACACGCCCGGTGCCTGACGGGTTTGTTCCGCCGCCGTCACCACCATGGTATCACCGCTGTTTTGTTCAACCTCAGTGGGGGTTGCCGCCTGCGCTGAAACCAGCAAAGACGCAGCGCCACAGCTGTCACCGATCAAGGTCGCCAGAGTATGGCGGGAAAATCGTTTTTTCATCAGAGTCGCCCTGTAATGCTGTCATAAGTAAGAAAAATGCCCTCGACCATGGCAAATGTGCTCATGGGTGGCATCGGAAAATAGTTGTCGAAGTCGGAGAGAAAACCGGCGGGAGCGGCGGTTTATCGGGAAGGTGCGCAGTGCGTCATGGTCTTCTGTATGGCGTTACCCTCTCCGCTTGTCAGGTATGCGCCACTCTCATTGCAGCCGTCCGATATCATAAAGACGAAAAATGCTACTGAGAAGTATTTGCATTACCAATTTGACGCGGACATTGTTACATTTGTGCTTCTGGAAAGGGTTTGCGCCAGACGCAAAGTCTTTTGCATAAGCGCCAATATGGATGGTAAAAAACCACGTTAACCATAGGTGATAGAGACTCGTGCACAGCAGCGTTCCATCCTCCAAGGCGATTTACAAAGATCATATCGTTCAACAATCCAGTCTGGTCTCAAACCAGTACCGCTTTGTCGGGCCGCGATTGATTGATGAAACACCGGTGCTGTACGGCAGCTTTAGCGTGATGCCGCTCAATCGCCACCTGATTTTGCACACCGCTGATGTGATCAATTTGCACAACATGAAAACCCAGGGTCAGTTGGAAGATGCGATCAAACTGGCTATCGTGGTCAACGGGCAGGCGCAGGTCAGCTATGACCACCAGCAGTTGCATCTCAATAAGGCGCAGCCCGCCTCGCTGGTGTCACTGATGTCTCCGGTATTATTTACCCGCACCGGCAAGCGCGATGAGTACGAACGCACCCTGTCGCTCACCTTTAGCCGCGAGTGGTTGTACGGTAATCTTTTGGACTCCGTTGATGAGTGGCGCCCCCTCTATGACTTCACCCAGACGCATTTAGCCGTGCATCACTGGATGCCGTCGCGCCAGGCGATGGCGATCGCCATGCAGATCCTCAATTCCGATCCCTGCTCGACACCATTGCAGCGTTTGCAATTGGAATCCCAATGCCTGAGCCTGATCGTTGAAGCCTTCAGCTCATTGCTGAGCACCGCACAGGAAAAAAATGCGCGTGTACCGCTGCGTATCTACCATCGGGTGCAGGAAGTGCGCGATATACTGGAAAGCGGCGCGGCGGATCAACTGTCAATGGAAGAGATCGCCAAACAGGTCAACATGAGTGAAAGCACCTTACAGCGCCATTTTCGTCAGGCGTTTAGTATGAGCGTGTTTGAGTACCTGCGCCGCAACCGGCTGCAACGCGCCATGGTCGCCATGCAAAAAGAGGGACTAGGTATCGCGCAGGCCGCCCATATCGCGGGTTATAACAGCCCGGCCAATTTCTCTACGGCATTTCGCCGCGCCTTTGGCATCACACCGGGGCAGCTCAAAGACCGTTTCTAAACGTGATGCACTGCTATACCCAAAATAATTCGAGTTGCAGGACAAAACGTTTACGTTTTGAACAGCGCTTGCGCTGACCCTCTAGGGCGAGGCTCATTTATGCGTCTCGTAACGCGGCAAGCGAATGAATCCCGATGAGCTTACTCAGGTAAGTGATTCGGGTGACAAATCTGCCGGGAGCAGATTTGAACGCCGCGTGCGGCGGCCTCGTAAGAGGTGAGGCCCAGGGATGGGCCGAATAACGAGGGCAGCCAACGCACCTGCAACTTGAAGTATGACGGGTATAATGCAAAATTTGCGCTATACAGCGTACGGTGCTTTCAATTATACCTATAGGCATTCATGTATTTACTTGATTGCCTTTTCAAATGACCACATCGCACGATATCACCGCCACACTCGCTCATCACATCGTTAACACCCTACCGGATACTGCCGCGCTCAACGTCGCGCGCGACGGCGTGATGGATTTTGTCGCCACTTCCCTCCCCATTGCCCAAGGTGCCATTCACGACAGCAATCTGACGCCACTGCGTCAGGTGTTTTCCGCCTCGGACAGCCTGACGCGCAGTGTGATATTGGGCTATGTGGGGCACGCACTTGATTTTGATGACTACCACCCCGCTTTTCGCGGCCATCCTAGCACGGTAATTCTGCCGGCATTATTTGCGCTGAGCGCCGAAGACACGCGTTTGCGTGAAGCGGATTTTCTCGCCGCCTATGTGATTGGCGTAGAAGTTGCCGGGCGCATCGGGCTCGCGGCGGGCGCACGCCACTACGGCCTCGGCTATCACAATACCGCGACGCTGGGGGCGATTGCCGCCGCTGCGGCGGCGGCACGTTTGATCGGTGTCTCGGTGACACAAACACAGAACATCCTAGGACTGGCGGCAACGCAGGCCGCAGGGCTGCGCGCGCAGTTTGGCTCGGCAGTAAAACCGCTGCACGCCGGGCTGTCTGCACGCGCCGGGTTAACCGCCACCAAGCTGGCATTGGCAGGGTTTAGTGGAAACGCCACGCAGGTACTGGATGATTTTCTGTCATCACACGGCGACGGGCAGCAGCACCCGGAGAAATTGAGTGAAAACTGGGGTACGCCTTGGCGCATTGTCACGCCCGGTCTGGAATTTAAAAGCTATCCCACCTGTGGCGGCACGCACAGCGCTGGGGAAGCCGCTTTTGCATTACGCCAGCAATGGCTGGCGCAGCACGGTGATATCCCTTCGCTGATCGCTCGCGTTGAGAACATTACCGTTGCGTTCCCCCCCGGCGGAGACGTTGCACCCTTTATTCATAAAGCCGCTACCGGCATGGAGGGACGCTTTAGTCTGGAGTATGTGATTGCAGCGGGTCTGCTGGAAGGAGAACTGACGCTGGCGCGTTTTGCTGAAGGCCCGGTTGATGAAGTTATCGCGGCGCTGGCAGATAAAGTAACGCGTCAGCCGGATCAGAGCGCACCGCCGGATGAACTCAACCCTGACGCGCGTTTTCACCGCGTGACGCTGCATCTGACAGACGGTGAAAGCCTTACCGTGACGGTCACTCGCCAACAAACTGTGGCCCACAAAACAGATCTTATCGCCAAACTGCGACAAAACCTCCAGTCGCTGGCGCAGCTGGATGTTGCGCGGATTCAGGCAAGCTGTGCGCTACATAAACCGGGCGATATCGCCTATCTGAACCAGCTGTTACTCAACTAACCGCAAACACATAACCACAGGCGCGGTGATCTACCCCGCGCCTGCGCTATTACGGTTTTGGCATCAAGTAACGATCCAGCCAATCAAACACTTCCGCCTGCTGTTCCTGATAGAACACATGCCCTAACTCTGGCCACATTTTGGTTTCCAGCCTGTTGTCGGCATTTTGTGATTTCCACACGCGGTGCATCTTATCGTAGGCACCTTGTACCGCGCTTTCCGGAAACAGCTTATCTTTGCCGCCATTGAAGAACAGCATGGGATTAGGAGCCGCGACGCTTGCCACATCGGGGAAATCAAATTGTGCAGGCAAACCGGGGTGCAACATATAGAAGGCAGACTGACCGCGCAGCACGTTATTGCCCGGTGTCATTAGCCCATCGTAGGTGCCAATCCATGAAACAGCGGCCGTTGCTGCCACCTTGTCAGAAAGCGCCGCCAACTGCCAGGCGCGGTAAGCCCCCATCGAGAACCCGACGACGCCAACACGTTTGGCATCCACCTGTTTAAGCGACGCAAGAAAATCCGTAGCGCGCATATCTTCATACGCCATCTCGCCCGCCAGTGAGCGACCCAGATTAAAGAAGTTGCTCGCCAGCGCTTGTTGCTGCTCATACTTCAGCGGACCGCGATCTCCCCAACCGATAGCATCCACCGCCAACACTACATAGCCGCGTTTCGCCAACTCGTCACCGACAAAACGGCCAGTGAAAAATTTATCGGCCCACGCCTGTGCCGATGCCAGTTTCTCGGCATTGCCCCACGGCTTGATCATCTTCTCTTTGCCGATATCAAACTTTGAGCCGTGATCGTGCAACAAGATGATCGCCGGATGCGGCCCCGGCGTTTTGGGTGTTAACAGCAGCCCTGCTACCCGGCTTTGATCGGTAATATTGAATGCCACTTTCTCGGCGACATAGCCATCTCGCTCTTCGCGTTCAATCGTCGCGGGTGCAAAATCACGGTGTGAATCCGGCGTCAGCAACATCGCTCGCAGTTTCTGGCGTGCCTCGGTTTTCCAAACAGCAAAATCCTTCTCATTGCCTGACAGCCAGGCTCCCGGATAGGTGAGCTGCTGTTTGAGTTCGGGATAGAACACCGGCAACCCCTCTTCGGTTACCGCAGACGTTTGGTAAGTCATGTCGTTCGCCATCACTGAAGCACTACAGAAACACGCCGCCAGAAGCGTACCGGAATGCGCATGATAATAGTCCTTAAAATAAAACACCGTTTCTTTTTATGCATTGATAGTAAAAGCGAAGAGAAGAAATAAACGTGCATGCCCCACAATATGAGAAGGTTATCTCTCCCCCGGAAACACAACCCCCCACTGCCGCCGCAGTTCATCCATCTGCGCCATAATCGCCAGGCTCTCATCGAGCGGCATCAGTTCGCATTCGGTTTTTCCTGCGCGCAAACATGCCATGACAGCGGCTGCCTGATAGTTATAGCCATTGCCTTCAAGCGGAAAGGTTACCGTGACGGGTGCTTCGCCAATCACCGCCAGCGTGGCGGAGATCGCTTTGGAGAATTCGGGAATAACGATGGTCCCCTTATTACCGATGATCCGCGCTTCTTTTTGCGTCGGGGTGTTGATCGAGCAGGACAACACCGCCACTTGCCCATCCGGATAGAGCAGCGTCATGGCAGACAGGTCATCCACACCGGTTTCGTACAGGCTGGCAACGCCGGTGATCGTGGATGGAGCCTGCCGGAAAACCCAGGATGCAAATGAGATGGGGTAAACCCCGACATCCATCAATGCGCCGCCGCCACGATGCAAGCCCACTTTGCGATCTTCGGCAGGTCCTTCACGACGAAAACCGAAATCGGCGCTCACCATACGCACCGGGCCGATAGCCTCAGCATCAAGCCATTCACGGACTTGTCGGTAAACCGGAAAGAAGCGCGTCCACATGCCTTCCATCAGAAAAAGATTTTTTTCACGCGCGACGCGGATGACCTCTGCGGTTTCATGACGATTCAAGGTAAAGGGCTTCTCACAGAGCACTGACTTACCGTGATTCAGGCATAACAAGATATTGTCTTTATGGGCGCTGTTGGGCGTGGCGATATACACCACGTCAACATCGGGATCGCAGGCCAACGCCTCATAGCTGCAGTAGTATTTCTGCGCGGGAAAACGCTCGCCAAACTGTTCGGCATGTTGCAAATAACGCGAACCCACGGCATAAAGCTCTGCATCCGCTAACGAGTCCAACCCCTGTGCGAAGCTTTTCGCAATAGTGCCGGTGCCCATGATTGCCCATTTGATGGTTGCCATCTCTTTTCCTCAATCGACCTGACCTGTTTTTAAAATACCGTTTTGATTTTCGATGTATAGCAGGAAAAGTAAAAAGTGTTAGCGTGCTAGTGTTTAACCATGGTTAAAGCGCCTTCATAACCCTGCTCATCTCAGCATTACCCTTGCTACAATGCTGGGGCACAGTTGATGCGATGACGTGGTGGCTCCCCAGCGTGTGGCACTGCGTTGCCAAGGGCGGAGCCGCTCTGCGTTGTGAGATTAATAAGCGTTGCACAGCCATTCTGAAGTCAGAAGCCTGCGTTTAGTTCCCTATCAGCTCAATGCGATTTTTAACAAACGACTCGCGATATTCTTAGTCTTTCGTCGCTTCGATAATCGCCGCATGGGGGGCGTTGAGATAATCGTCGAGTTCGCTATTTGGGGGATCAGGCGGCAACAATTTTTGCCAGCGGATAGCCTTAAGACCCGCTTGGCATAAAATGTTATTTAACGTTTCTTCTGACCAATAACGCGCCTCAATATTCACGTTATAGGGCGGGAAGCAAAGGTGTAGATCAATAAGACTACCGTCTGAACGCGGCCCTTTTTCTGTAAGGCGAAATCCATATTGACGATAATATTCAGGATTTGGATTAAAATGTGGATGTATCGGTAAGGTTATCACACGGCCACCGGACTTCAGTAGATGGGCCATCGTCTTTGCCAGTTCAAGCAGCGTCGATTTATCCGGAATATAAGGGATAACATAGATAGCCAAGACGATATCGAATTTTTCATAGTGGCTTTCATCTATCGCTGAAAGATACGTTATTCCTTTACCGGTTTCCTCTTCTTTCTTTTTTGCAAAGCGTAGCATCCCCTCGGATATATCATAACCAAAAACCTTTGCGGCACCTTTTTCATGAAGCCAGCGAGTAATAATGCCGGATCCACAACCAAAATCCAGAACGGTTAATCCGGTGAGATTGCCCAGCAATTTCTCCAATGTAGGAAGTTCAAGCTCATGACGATATGGCAATAAGAACAAATTCTCATAAAGCTCGGCGTAGTCATCAAACGTTGTCACATCGAAATGGTGTGCTGCTGGCGGTAAATCAGCGTGTGGCATTATTTTATTTTTCATTGAAAAGCGTCCTTCATACCTATCAGCCAATTATCTCAATCACCGCCGCGTTCGCATCGCGCTAATAAGACAGTGAATACAAAGGAGGCTAAGCCATTAAAGAAAACGACCACTGAAACTCTAGCGATATGCTTTATGTATAGTTTTAGCGAAAAAATTAGCAAGCATTTTGCTAAAAATAGATATTTGGAGAGAATAGAAGCTTTTATAACAATAGATTACGTGGTTAGGGGCGAGGAGATAAAGACCGATAAAAAAAATCCGGCGCCTAAGCGCCGGATTTTTATGCCTGCAAGCCTGAAAACTTATTTTTTCTTCGCTTTCGGGTTCGGCAGGTCGGTGATGCTGCCTTCAAACACTTCAGCCGCCAGGCCAACAGATTCGTGCAGCGTCGGGTGAGCGTGAATGGTCAGCGCAATGTCTTCAGCATCACAGCCCATTTCGATCGCCAGACCGATTTCACCCAGCAGTTCACCGCCGTTGGTACCGACAATCGCGCCACCGATAACACGGTGCGTTTCTTTGTCGAAAATCAGCTTGGTCATGCCGTCCGCGCAGTCAGAAGCGATGGCACGGCCAGACGCCGCCCACGGGAAGGTCGCCGTTTCGAAGCTGATACCTTTCTCTTTCGCTTCTTTCTCTGTCAGACCCACCCATGCCACTTCCGGTTCGGTGTAGGCGATGGACGGGATCACTTTCGGATCGAAGTAGTGTTTTTTGCCCGCGATAACTTCAGCGGCCACGTGACCTTCATGCACGCCTTTGTGCGCCAGCATCGGCTGACCGACGATATCGCCGATAGCATAGATGTGCGGCACGTTGGTGCGCAATTGTTTGTCAACGTGGATAAAGCCACGCTCGTCAACTTCCACTCCTGCTTTAGCGGCATCGAGGTTTTTACCGTTCGGCACACGGCCGATAGCCACCAGTACCGCGTCATAACGCTGCGGTTCAGCAGGGGCTTTCTTGCCTTCCATCGAGACGTAGATACCGTCTTCTTTGGCTTCTACCGCCGTGACTTTGGTTTCGAGCATCAGGTTGAATTTCTTGCTGATGCGTTTGGTGAAGACTTTAACGATGTCTTTATCCGCCGCCGGGATCACCTGATCGAACATTTCAACCACATCGATCTGAGAACCCAGCGCATGGTACACGGTGCCCATTTCCAGACCGATAATACCGCCGCCCATGACCAGCAGACGCCCCGGTACGTTTTTCAGTTCCAGCGCATCGGTAGAATCCCACACGCGCGGGTCATCATGAGGAATAAACGGCAGCTGAATCGGACGAGAACCGGCGGCAATGATCGCGTTATCAAAGTTGATCACGGTTTTGCCTTCAGCACCATCAACTTCCAGGGTATTCGCACCGGTAAATTTGCCCAGACCGTTGACCACTTTCACTTTACGGCCTTTCGCCATACCGGCCAGACCGCCCGTCAACTGGGTGATAACTTTCTCTTTCCACAGACGAATCTTGTCGATGTCGGTTTGCGGTTCGCCAAACACGATACCGTGCTCCGCCAGCGCTTTTGCTTCTTCGATAACTTTTGCTACGTGCAGCAGCGCTTTAGAAGGGATACAGCCCACGTTCAGACACACACCACCCAGCGTGGAGTAGCGCTCTACCAGTACGGTTTCCAGCCCCAGGTCCGCGCAGCGAAACGCCGCAGAGTAACCCGCAGGGCCAGCACCCAGTACCACTACCTGAGCTTTAATTTCTGTACTCATCATGACCTCTTAATTGATTTCCGGCGGGTCTGTGACGTCATTATTATTGAGTCTTAACGCCCTCTTCCACCGGGACGTGTCTTTTGCCGCTGTAGTTTACAAAATCGTTAACAATTTTGAAACAACAAGCGACTCACGATGTGTCCTTAATCACTGACAGCTGTAGCAAATAACAGCTTATCAGAAAAAAGCCGACCGCAAGGCCGGCTTTTTCGATTACATCACCAGGCGGCGGATGTCAGACAAAGTGTTGTTGATGATGGTGATAAAGCGAGCACCATCAGCACCGTCAATGACACGGTGGTCGAAGGACAGAGAGATCGGCATCATCAGACGCGGCGTAAACTCTTTACCATTCCAGACCGGTTCCATCGCAGACTTGGACACACCCAGGATAGCCACTTCCGGCGCATTGACGATCGGCGCGAAGTGCGTGGTGCCGAGGCCACCAATGCTGGAGATGGTGAAGCAACCACCCTGCATTTCGCCCGCAGTCAGCTTGCCATCACGGGCTTTCTTGGAGATAGCCATCAGCTCGCGAGACAGCTCGATGATGCCTTTCTTGTTCACGTCTTTAAACACCGGAACCACCAGACCATTCGGCGTATCAACGGCAACACCGATGTTGATGTATTTCTTCAGCGTCAGACGTTGAGCATCTTCAGACAGCGAGCTGTTGAAACGCGGCATCTGCTCAAGCGCAGTCGCAACGGCTTTCATGATGAACACCACAGGGGTGATCTTCACATCCAGTTTGCGTTTTTCCGCTTCCACGTTCTGCTGTTTACGGAACGCTTCCAGATCGGTGATATCCGTTTTGTCGAAGTGCGTAACGTGCGGGATAACCACCCAGTTACGGCTCAGGTTGGCACCAGAGATCTTCTGGATACGGCCCAGTTCAACTTCTTCCACTTCACCGAACTTGCTGAAGTCGATTTTCGGCCACGGCAACAGACCCGGCAGAGAGCCACCGGTCGCAGCGCCCGCAGCAGGTGCGGATTCAGCGCGTTTAACCGCGTCTTTCACATAAGCCTGGATGTCTTCACGCAGGATACGACCTTTACGGCCGCTGCCCTTCACTTTCGCCAGGTTTACGCCGAACTCACGCGCCAGACGGCGGATGACAGGCGTTGCGTGAACGTAAGCATCGTTTTCAGCGAATTCGCCTTTAGCGTCTGCCTTGGCAGCAGCCGGTGCAGGTGCAGCGGCTTTCGCCGGTTGCGCTGCCGGAGCGGCTTCTTGTTTGGCGGCCGGAGCAGCAGGCGCAGCGCCTTCCACTTCAAACACCATGATCAGCGAGCCGGTTTTCACTTTGTCGCCAGTGCTGACTTTGATCTCTTTCACGGTGCCCGCGAACGGTGCCGGAACTTCCATAGAAGCCTTGTCGCCTTCTACGGTGATCAGAGATTGTTCAGCGGCAATTTTGTCGCCGACTTTCACCATCACTTCAGTGACTTCAACTTCGTCGCCACCGATATCCGGTACGTTAACTTCTTTCGGACCAGACGCCGCAGCGGCAGGAGCAGCAGCCGCTTGCTGGGCCGGAGCCGCCGCACCAGCAGCGCCTGCGACTTCAAAAACCATGATCAGCGAGCCGGTTTTCACTTTGTCGCCGGTGTTGATGTTGATCGCTTTCACCACGCCCGCGAACGGTGCTGGCACTTCCATGGAAGCCTTGTCACCTTCCACCGTGATCAGCGACTGCTCAGCGCTCACGCTGTCACCCACTTTAACCATGATTTCAGTAACTTCAACTTCGTCGCCGCCGATATCCGGCACGGCCACTTCTTTCGCCGCGCTCGCGGCTGCTGCAGGGGCAGGCGCAGCAGCTTTGGTTTCCGCCGGAGCCGGTGCAGCAGCAGCTGCACCCTCGGCTTCGAAGACCATGATCAGTTTGCCCGTCGCCACTTTATCGCCGACAGCCACTTTAATCTCTTTCACCACGCCAGCCTGAGGAGAAGGCACTTCCATGGAGGCTTTGTCGCCTTCCACGGTGATCAGCGACTGTTCAGCTTCTACCTTGTCGCCCACCTTCACCATCACTTCGGTGACTTCAACTTCATCTGCACCGATATCCGGTACGTTGATTTCGATAGCCATTACTCTTTCCCTCTTATGCCAAGCGCGGGTTAACTTTTTCAGGATCGATGTTGAATTTCTTGATGGCTTCAGCCACCACAGAAGCGTCAACGTCACCGCGTTTAGCCAATTCGCCCAGTGCGGCAACTACTACGTAGGAAGCGTCCACTTCAAAGTGGTGACGCAGGTTTTCACGGCTGTCGGAACGACCGAAGCCATCAGTACCCAGTACGCGGTAATCGCTGGCCGGAACGTAAGTACGTACCTGCTCGGCAAACAGTTTCATGTAGTCAGTGGACGCAACAGCCGGTGCATCGTTCATCACCTGAGCGATGTACGGTACGCGCGGTGCGTCGGTCGGGTGCAGCATGTTCCAGCGTTCGCAGTCTTGGCCATCGCGCGCCAGCTCCGTGAAGGAGGTTACGCTGTATACATCGGAACCGATGCCGTAGTCGTTGGCCAGAATCTGTGCCGCTTCGCGAACGTGACGCAGGATAGAACCCGAGCCCAGCAATTGAACCTTGCCTTTCGCGCCCGCTACCGTTTCCAGTTTGTAGATACCCTTACGGATACCTTCTTCCGCGCCTTGCGGCATGGCTGGCATGTGGTAGTTTTCGTTGAGTGTGGTGATGTAATAGTAGACGTTTTCCTGCGCTTCACCGTACATGCGCTCCAGACCGTCATGCATGATCACAGCCACTTCGTAAGCGAAGGACGGATCGTAGGAAATGCAGTTCGGGATAGTCAGCGACTGAATGTGGCTGTGACCGTCTTCGTGCTGCAAACCTTCGCCGTTCAGCGTGGTACGGCCAGAAGTCCCGCCGACCAGGAAGCCGCGTGCCTGTTGGTCACCCGCTGCCCAGCACAGGTCGCCAATACGTTGGAACCCGAACATGGAGTAGTAGATGTAGAACGGGATCATCGGCAGGTTGTTGGTGCTGTAAGACGTTGCCGCCGCCAGCCAGGATGAGCCTGCACCCAGTTCGTTGATGCCTTCCTGCAAGATCTGACCCTTCAGGTCTTCTTTGTAGTACGCCACCTGCTCACGGTCCTGCGGGGTGTATTGCTGGCCGTTCGGGCTGTAGATACCGATCTGGCGGAACAGACCTTCCATACCGAAGGTACGCGCTTCGTCAGCGATGATCGGAACCAGACGATCTTTGATCGACTTGTTCTTCAACATCACGTTCAGGGCACGCACAAAGGCGATGGTGGTGGAGATTTCTTTGGTTTGTTCTTCCAGCAGAGAGCTGAAGTCTTCCAGCGTCGGCAGTTCCAGCTTCTCGTCGAAGTTCGGCTGACGAGACGGCAGGTAACCACCCAGAGCCTGACGGCGCTCATGCAGGTATTTGTATTCATCAGAATCTTTGTCGAAAGTGATGAGCGGCAGTTTTTCGATGTCTGCATCCGCTACCGGCACATTGAAGCGGTCGCGGAAGTAACGCACGCCGTCCATGTTAACTTTCTTGACCTGGTGAGCAATGTTTTTGCCTTCTGCCGCATCACCCATACCATAACCTTTGATGGTGTGCGCCAGAATAACGGTCGGTTTGCCTTTGGTGTCTTGCGCTTTTTTCAGTGCAGCAAAGACTTTCTTCGGATCGTGACCACCGCGGTTGAGGGCCCAAATCTGATCGTCGCTCCAGTCAGCAACCAACGCAGCCGTTTCCGGGTATTTTCCAAAGAAGTGCTCACGCACGTAGGCACCGTTTTTGGATTTGAACGTCTGATAGTCACCGTCAACGGTTTCGTTCATCAGTTGGACCAGTTTACCGCTGGTGTCTTTACGCAGCAGTTCGTCCCAACGTTCGCCCCACATCACTTTGATCACTTGCCAGCCAGCACCGCCGAAGATGCCTTCCAGCTCGTTGATGATCTTGCCATTACCGGTAACCGGTCCGTCCAGACGTTGCAGGTTACAGTTGATAACGAAGACCAGGTTGTCCAGTTTCTCGCGGGTCGCGATGGTGATAGCACCCTTGGATTCCGGCTCATCCATTTCACCGTCGCCCAGGAAGGCATAAACGGTTTGTTTGGAGGTGTCTTTCAGACCACGGTTTCCGAGATACTTCAGGAATTTAGCCTGATAAATGGCGCCGATCGGGCCCAGCCCCATGGAGACGGTCGGGAACTGCCAGAAGGTCGGCATCAATTTCGGGTGCGGGTAAGAGGAGAGCCCCTGACCGTGTACTTCCTGACGGAAGTTGTTCATCTGCTCTTCAGTCAGACGCCCTTCCAGGAAGGCACGCGCGTAGATACCCGGAGAGATATGGCCCTGGAAATACACCAGATCGCCGCCATCTTGTGCACTGCGTGCACGGAAGAAATGGTTAAAGCACACTTCGTAGAAGGTCGCAGAAGACTGGTAGGATGCCATGTGGCCCCCCAGATCCAGATCCTTCTTGGACGCGCGCAGCACGGTCATAATGGCGTTCCAACGAATAGCGGAACGAATGCGGCGCTCAAGGTCCAGGTTACCCGGATAGGCGGGTTCGTCTTCCACAGCAATGGTGTTGACGTAGTTGCTAACGGCGCTGCCTGCCCCTACGTTTACGCCACCCTTGCGCGCTTCTGACAATACCTGATCGATCAGGTACTGCGCACGTTCAACACCCTCTTCACGGATAACCGATTCGATCGCCTGTAGCCAGTCGCGAGTTTCGATCGGATCCACGTCATTATTCAAACGTTCTGACATGGTGTATTCCTTATCTGTTTCTAATCAGTTAATTTTCTGGAGCCTGTCTTGCTATGCTCTGACACCGTTGTCAAAGCACAGTAAGACAGGTCCAATCTCGTCATTTACGCGTTCAACGCCCCAATTAGAGCGCTCAATCCTTGCGTTGCTGGAGCCGACGTAGCGAACGCTCTCTTCGGCTATGTTCCCGGTTAAGATCCAGCAGTACTTCCTCAATAAACGCCAGATGACGATGCGACGCTTCACGTGCCTTTTCAGGTTCGCGAGCGACAATCGCCTCAAAAATCCCGGCGCGATGACTGCTTACCTGGGCCAGAACTTCTCGGCTCAGGTATAACAATTCAAAATTCTGCCGCACGTTCTGTTCCAGTAACGGTCCCATACAGCGTAGCAAATGTAGCAAAACCACATTGTGCGTTGCTTCTGTGACAGCCACTTGATAATGCATAACGGCTTCTGACTCCGCGACCAGATCGCCCGAGGCGCGCGCCTGCTCAATCTGGGTATGGCACTCACGGATGCGCTGAAAATCTTCTTCCGTCCCACGTAACGCCGCGTAGTAGGCAGCAATGCCTTCTAGCGCATGACGGGTTTCCAGCAGATCAAATTGAGATTCAGGATGGGTGCTCAGCAGTTCAGACAACGGATCACTCACGCTTTGCCACAGATTGTTCTGGACAAAGGTTCCCCCACCCTGACGACGCAGCAGCAGGCCTTTTGCCTCCAGACGTTGGATGGCTTCTCGCAAAGAAGGACGGGAGACATCAAACTGTTTCGCCAGTTCGCGCTCCGGGGGGAGTTTCTCGCCGGGGCGCAAGGTTCCTTCGAGGATCAAAAACTCCAGCTGTTGTTCAATCACATCTGACAGTTTGGGCTGACGGATCTTGCTATAGGCCATGGTAAGGGTTTCTCTGCGAAGTGCGCGGAGTCAATTGGTAATACCAATTTCAAAAACGTGACGCTAAAGTAACAAAGTATTCACCTTCTGTCCATACGGACGTTGCGCTAAATCATGTTCCCCACCAGATTTTAACATTTGCACGATTCGATTAGGTCAAAACCCTATACTCACTAGGAAGTAGCGGCTTCAACCCTATAAATGTTTTAACTTTTATGAAACGAAAAACAGTCGATGCTGAACCGTTCAACCTGCAATAAAACGAATAAAAATTCACATTTATTAAATTAAAAATCAAAATAAGGTCATGAGGCTAGAACGGATGATACGTATTGTTAACATTCTTCCTTTTCCGAATGGTGATATTTTCAGCAACAAAAACCGATACACAACATCACCACCCTCCTCACTTTTGCCGATCAAAATCAGCTATCAGCCACCAATTTTACTCTCTCGATTTGACGATTAACATCCTCAATCGCCACATCATAGGCCATTGTTCTCATCTTGAGATTGGTGATGTGATCGGCCGTCTTTTCTGCCCGCTTGGTGTACGTTCTGTACCTTGCATGATGCGCGTCAATAGAATGGATGGTATCGGTCATCAACGTCGTTCGGCACCGTTCGGCCAGAGACACCCCATCACGGGTCTCTTTTTTCAAGGCCTTTTGATACGCTTTCAATGCATCATGCGCATGACAATAGTCGATGAGGGTGGTCTGCCATTGCTTTCCATAGAGGCTGGGTATTTCCCTGTTGATGTGTTTTCTTCGGCCATAAACACGTTGAGTGCCAAAGTATTTTTTTGCGTAAGCATCCGCAGTAAGATGACTTTTCCATGTGGTGGGTCCACACCCAATATCTTTGGTGCTGTAAATTTTGTTTTCCACCGCCAAACTCAGAATATAATCCAGGTCAGACATCCTTTTTTGCGCATGGTGCTTAATTTCACCAAGTTGATTATAAAGGGAAGCAATTTTTTTCTTGGTTTCTGACAAATTATTGGTAGCTTTCTTTATTACCGCCTCAGCATCATCATCACGCAATATGTTTAACTGCAAACGACACGCCTCACTTTTATGCTTATATAATTCAGCGTTATCTATATTAATGGTTCTGATCCCGGCATGCTTTAAAATTTCTTTTTCAATTAATACTTTTTCATTTTTTATCTTATTTTGATTATGCTTATAGTGATTGATGTAATGCTCTCTCACGTTGGGATCCTTGTTGATTAGCTGCTTAAATGCCTCTGATATTTCAGTTATTTTCTCTTTTTTCTTGTCATAATGTTTAGAATTCTGTTTCGAGAGCATTTCATACAAAGGTGCAAACTTTCTATCAACATCGTGTCGTTCTTTAATGTTCATTCTTTTGAATAAATGCACACCATTAGTAGCAAACTCTAATCCTTTCGCTACTTTTCCCATTTTGTTTAATGCCTCATAGCTTATTCTTTTCTGGCTAGCAAGGTTGCAATAGGTAATCATAAATCCATCAACATCCACCGGTTTAAATTTAATAGGCATAGCGGCGATACATTCCTGTAAAAAATAGAGTTTAAAAAGCCATGATGTAATGTTATCGCTGCATTGTATTCCATAAAGCGTTCATTAAATTCATCATTTATCTATAGCAATATACCCATTAATGACGCCGATGAAAGACACCCGATTATCACCCCGCAGACATCCCCCTTCGACGTGTTGTCAGTGACAGATGTTGTGACACATCGACCAAGTGTCAGAGACAGCATAATCCGTTTTGCTGCTGGTCTAAAAATGTACACAGACTGTATTTTCGTGGGGCCGATCGACAAATCGCGACAAGAAATCAGTGCAATCTGTTTCGCTTACCACTATTCTCTGACAAACGGTAGTCATCCGCCTATTTTCATCTAATGAATGCCGTAAAAATAACATTACACAAACGTAAAATGACACGAGCATCCGCATCGTGTCTGCTGCGCTCTGACAGAGGGTTACATTAATGGATGGTCAACAACACGACGGGACGCTGAAACGCGGCTTAAAAAACCGTCATATTCAGTTGATTGCCCTGGGTGGTGCCGTCGGCACCGGGCTGTTTTTAGGGATTGCTGTCACCATCAAAATGGCAGGTCCTTCTGTACTGCTGGGCTATGCCATCGGCGGTATTATCGCGTTTCTCATCATGCGTCAATTGGGAGAGATGGTCGTCGAAGAACCTGTTGCAGGTTCTTTTAGCCATTTTGCCTATAAATATTGGGGTGATTTTGCCGGGTTTGCTTCCGGCTGGAACTATTGGGTGCTCTACGTGCTGGTCGCCATGGCTGAATTGACAGCTGTGGGCATCTATGTGCAGTACTGGTGGCCTGATATTCCCACCTGGGTTTCTGCCGCCGTCTTTTTCCTGGTGATTAATGCCATTAACCTCGCCAATGTCAAAGTGTACGGTGAGATGGAGTTCTGGTTTGCCATCATCAAGGTCGTGGCCATAATCGGCATGATCGTGTTTGGTGGCTGGCTGCTGTTAAGCGGTCAGGGCGGGCCGAAAGCCACAGTGACCAACCTGTGGGCGCAAGGCGGATTTTTCCCGAATGGCATCAACGGTCTGGTGATGGCGATGGCGGTCATCATGTTCTCGTTTGGTGGCCTGGAACTGGTGGGGATCACCGCAGCAGAAGCGGATAACCCGGAAACCAGCATCCCGCGTGCGACCAATCAGGTTATCTACCGTATCCTGATCTTTTATATAGGCTCGTTGGCCATTCTGCTGTCGCTCTACCCTTGGGGAAAAGTCGTGGAAGGGGGGAGCCCGTTTGTCATGATTTTCCACAACCTAGACAGTAATGTTGTAGCAACCATACTGAACATTGTGGTGTTGACGGCAGCATTATCGGTTTATAACAGCTGCGTGTACTGTAACAGCAGTATGCTTTACGGCCTTGCCAAGCAAGGTAATGGTCCGAAAGCTCTGCTAACCGTTGATAAACGCGGCGTGCCCGTTATTGCCATCGGTATTTCTGCCGCCGCCACTGCGCTGTGCGTTCTGATCAATTACCTGATTCCGGGGAAAGCGTTCGAGCTCCTGATGGCATTAGTGGTGTCGGCGCTGGTGATAAACTGGGCCATGATCAGCCTGGCGCACTTGAAATTCCGCAAAGCCAAAGCGCAGGAAGGCGTGCAGACCAAATTCAAGGCGCTGCTCTATCCGCTGGGCAATTATATTTGCCTGCTGTTCCTGACGGGTATTTTAGTGATCATGTTCATGACACCGGGAATTCAGATTTCGGTACTGCTGATTCCCGTCTGGCTGGTCGTGCTTGGCATCGGTTATGCCATGAAACAGAAAAAACAACGGGTCGCAACCACCCGCTAAGCGATATGACAACGGTACCTTCGGGTGCCGTTTTAATCTGATGATACATTTCCGATAAGTGCATCAAGGGCGACGCTGGCGGCATGCCACTGCGCCATCCCAACCTCCGGTATGTGGCTTGATTCCTCATCGTTTGCCAGCGCCAGATTTATCCTCGAAAAAACGGGCTGTTTTGAAGGGGCTGTGGATATGAGTGACAATACATGAATAGGTATCACTGCAATCAAAAGTACAGGGTAAGACTGTACTTTAGTACATCTGGTATTAATAAATGAAAAGAATTATGGTTGGCATATACGAATGGGGGAACTGAGTCAAAAAAAGTGATCCTCCAGAAGAGGATCATACGCCAAATTGGCCAACACCAGGGAAAAATTTTGCATATTATTGCGAACAACAGATATGTTGTCAATCATTGACCATGCTCAGTGAAATCAATTAGGAATTTAGATACACTCCATTTACTTTGAAAAGTAGCAAAAAAATTTCATACTCAACAGTTTCATACTGAAATAATACCCATCTAAATATTCAAATTTCATAGAGATCCCTTCTTTTGATAGACATACCTCACGGCAAGGTAATGTCTACGTGTTCAGCCAAAGGTATTCCGTTTAATCCCCGTAATAACATATTCTTAGTCTATGATATAGATTATCAAGAATTTTATTCGTCAATGGAGAAAACACATGTCAACTGTTTTCTGTAATAATACTGAAATCAACGTTTCAATCAGAAACCATTTAGAAAAAGAATTAGGTGAATATCACCGCATCAATTTTGCTTATGCGGTAATGAACAAAAAAGACCCAACCGACTTTGCAGTAATATCGAATAAGACAGCGTTGGCTTCATTCTATACTCAACATAATTATCAATTTATCGATCCCATCCTCATGACTGCATTATCGAGGGTCACACCATTTTCTTGGCATGAAAGCAGAACAACGATTAAAGATGCAAGAGAAAATATTATTTTCCACATGGCGAAGCACTATAACATAGTTGATGGATATACCTTTTTACTTCACGATCATTGTGACCATCTTGCAGTCCTATCAATCATCATGGATAAGCACCATGATCATACTATGGAAAACACCATAACGGATTATAAGAACGATATCCAAATGTTGTTATTGACGACGCATGATAAATTGATGGGTTTTTATCATAAAGAAAATAATCTAGACAGCATCAATACATTGCCATCAAAAAAAGTCTTCTCTAATAGAGAAAATGAAATATTATATTGGGCAAGCATTGGGAAATCATATCAAGAAATCGCTATTATTCTTGCAATAAAACTCACTACAGTAAAATACCATATGGGTAATGCCGTAAAAAAACTGGGTGTTAATAATGCCAAGCACGCAATAAGGCGAGGCGTTGAATTAAAACTCATTAGACCTATTTCGCACTCTCACAATAGCTCCCCCCCCCTTTATAATTCGGGTTTAAAGAGGGCATCAAGTGAGTGAAAACCTGTTTGAAACCGCGTTGAACAAGATTTAGGCGTCTGGGAGGATACCCCCGGGAATGTGCCTCATCAATGCCAGGCACATTGTGGTACCCCCCTCAGACGCAACTCAAAGCAACGTACCATAAATCGTGAGCGCAGCCACCACCACGACCATCACCACAGAGACCTTTTTCGCGAGTATTACCGCGGCGCGCGGCGCATCAATGGGGTCGGTGTGAGATTCCCGAACCAGAGAAAATTGCGCCAATTGCGTAACAACCCAATAGGGAGAATGGTGCAAATCGCCCAACGATGCTAGCCAGGCAGGAAGCGCTTTTTCGCCATGGCCTAACAGCGCATAGGTGATCCCCGCCAAACGTGCTGGGATCCAATCCAACCAGCGCAACACGGCATCTACGCCTGATTGGGCACGCACCAAAGGCGTATGATGCCGCGCCAGGCAGGTTTGGCGAGCGCGTAAAATGGCATAACCAACCAGCGCTATCGGCCCGTATGGCCCAGCGACTACAAACCAGAACAGCGGGGCCAGATAAAAACGAAAGTTGAGCCACAGCAGCGCATTCTGCAATTCACTCAGTTTTTCGCGCTCGGTGGCATCCAGCGGTAAACCATGAATCAGCGCCAGCTCTTCTGCCAGCGCCTGCATCGCATCCTGTTCGCCCCGTTGTGCTGCGCCAAGGTAATTCTGGTAATGCTGCCGCACCTCACCAGCACCAATGCACAACAGTACGATAGCAATCCAGAGCAACAGCCCCACCAGCCCAAATAAGACCCCCTTCGCCAGCCACAGCAGCGCAGCGGTTACAGCCATTCCCAACATGGCTAACAGCAACGTCTGCAACAAAGAGGGGGCAGAGAGGCGGCGAAAAATCATTTCCAGATGGGTGTCTATCTGCCAGCGATCGTTTTTTTTAAACAAACGCTCCCACGTCAGGGCCAGTAGCAAGGTAAACAGGGTCATGAGCGCACATTCCTCTTATCGTCAATTTCCGGCACCGAGATCAATTGGTGATAGTGCTGCCAGTCAAAGGCCGGACCGGGATCAGTTTTACGCTGAGGGGCTATATCACTGTGCCCGGTAATGCACTGTGGCGTAATAGGGTAATGGTTCAACAACAACCGAGTAATACAGGCCAGCTGTTGGTATTGCTCCTGAGTAAAAGGTAGCGTATCGGTGCCTTCCAGTTCGATACCAATGGAGAAATCGTTACACCGCTCACGGCCGGCAAACTGAGATACCCCGGCATGCCAGGCGCGTTTATCAAAAGGGACATATTGCACAATACCGCCATCACGACGAATCAGGCAGTGTGCCGACACCCGCAAATGGCTGATGTCCTGAAAATAGGGATGCGCCTGGGGATCGAGCGTCGCCGTGAACAGTTGGTCGATATAGGGGCCGCCAAACTTTCCCGGCGGTAAGCTGATATTGTGTATCACCAGCAATGAAGGAAGCTCTGCGTCAGGGCGCGCATCACAATGGGGAGAAGGCACCCGTTTTACGCCTGTTAACCAACCCGCTTCCAACTGCATACCACATGCTCCCCAAAAAATGGCGTCGTACCATTATTACTCAGCTTTGGTTATTTTCCTAGCAAGGACATGCTTAAAATAACCATTAACTCATTAAAATATAATAATTTTATTAAAATCCATTTATTTTCTGCGATATTGATTCCAGATATTAAAAGAATCATGAAACCCGCGCGATTGTTTGCGAGTCGGCCTTCCAGTTATCCACTTCTGTGCTCGTCCTTCCGCTTTAGCTCTTCTACCTTTATGCCAAACCTGCTGACTGAAAAGGACGACGATGAACACAGAACGCGGATTCACCTTGGTTGAGTTGATGATCGTTATCGCGATTGTTGCCATTCTCGCCTCCATTGGCATCCCCGCTTATCAGGGATACCTGCAAAAGGCTGCCATGACCGATGCGCTGCAATCGCTGGCACCTTATCAAACGGCGGTCAATTTGTGCGCGTTAGAAAACAGCAGCGTTACGCCTTGTAACGCCGGAAGCCAAGGCATTCCCGCCGCGAGAGGCTCACGCTATGTCAGCAATCTCAGCGTAACACAAGGTGTCATCAGTTTGACCGGACAGTCTGCCTTGCAAGGATTGCACGTGACCTTAATACCCTATTGGGATAGCGGCAGCAGTTCCGTCATTTGGCGCCGACACTGCCAGGCAGCCTCGCAGGCGGAGAGCTTGACAGTCGCTTGCGAGCGGGTGTTTCGTTTCGATGATGCTTCGGAGTAAACATGCACACATACACCCCGTTGGATCAAGAGATCAAGCACCTGTGCCACCGCTATCAGGCACGGCTGCTGATAATAGATGAACAAACCGTCACTATCGCCGTCACCGATGATGCAATGCCTGCATTGCTGACAGCGCTAAAATTTTCCAGTAATCGCCGTATTGTGGTGGAACGCTGGTCACAAGCGAGACTGGAGCAGGCTTTCCACCCCATACCACAGGTGGCAGAAAGCGACGCGGCGTTCAGCGTGACGCCCACCACCGAGCCAACAGACGAAGAGACGTCCGTTATCCACTATATCAATCAAACGCTGGCGCAGGCCTTCCAGCGGCGGGCGTCAGATATCCATTTTGAGCCCATGGCGGATAACTATCGCGTTCGCATGCGTATTGATGGCGTGCTACATATTTGCTCATCCCCCCCGGGGGACTGGGCGGCGCGCCTTACCGCACGCCTGAAAATCATGGGGCAACTGGATATTGCAGAGCGCCGTCTGCCGCAAGACGGTCAGTTCTCGTTTGCGCTCAATACGCAATCACATTCGCTGCGAATCGCCACACTGCCCGTACTGGAAGGCGAAAAAGTCGTACTGCGCGTATTGCAGACCTACCAACAGATGCTGACTCTCGATAGCCTGGGCTTATCGCCGATGGCATACACCTGCCTGACACAGGCGTTACAGCAGCCACAGGGCATGATCCTGGTGACCGGTCCAACCGGAAGTGGCAAAACCGTGACGCTTTATAGCGCAATATGCTGGCTCAATGAGAGTCAGCGCAACATTTGCAGTGTGGAAGATCCGGTGGAAATCCCGTTGCCGGGCATCAATCAAACCGCATTAAACCTTAAAGCCGAGCTGGATTTCAGCCGCATTTTACGTGCGTTGCTGCGTCAAGATCCTGATGTCGTTATGATTGGCGAAATACGTGATAGCGAAACAGCGGAAATTGCCGTGAAAGCGGCGCAAACCGGTCACCTGGTATTATCGACGCTACATACCAATTCCGCGATTGAAACCCTGACTCGACTGGGGCATTTGGGTATTCCCGGCTATTTGCTGGCGGGTGCGCTGACGCTACTCATTGTCCAGCGTCTGGTACGGCGTCTCTGTCCGCACTGCAAAACACCGGCTTCCCCGCCCTTGACCTTCCCCGATAAGCTTTGGCCAGCCCCCGTTCCGCACTGGGAGGCGCAAGGCTGCGAACACTGCGTGAAGGGGTATTATGGTAGAACCGCCCTCTACGAGCTGCTACCGCTCACTCCAGCGCTGCGACACGCATTGAGTCGTGGTGCCAGCATGCAAGACCTCGTGGTTCTGGCCAACGAAACGGGTTATGACACGCTATTCATGTCGGCGTTACAACGGGTTTCCCAAGGGGAGACATCCGCCGCCGAAATGTATCGCGTCATTGGCGCATCACCACACTCTCATTGAGCCTGCGGCCATGCCACAAAAACTCTACTCCTGGCTTGCTCTCACATCAGATGGCGAATTACAGCGCGGGGAAAGCATCGGCAATGCGCGTCAGCACATCTATCTAGGCCTGGCCCAAAGGGGGTATCAGCCGTTACGTGTACGATACCGGCAGACGCTCACGCAGCGTTACTGGAAAGCAGTGGCCCGTATCGCCTTGTTTAAGCAGGTTGCCGCCTTGCTACAGGCTGGCCTGCCGCTGCTGAATGCACTGCGACTGCTGGCCGAACAACATGAACGGCCGGGATGGCGATGCCTGATTAACGCATTGGCCGATGACATTGCCGAAGGCGACTCTTTTTCCGATGTCCTGCGCCGCTACCCGCAAGTGTTTCCTGGGCTCTACCCCACCCTGGTCGCCGTCGGGGAGATGACCGGTAAACTGGATGTGTGTTGCCAACAGTTAGCGATGCAGCAAGAGCAGCAACTTCAATTGCAAAAGAGAGTGAAACAAGCGTTGCGCTATCCTGGTTTTGTTCTGGGCGTGAGCATTACGGTGAGTATCATCATGCTGATAGCGGTATTGCCCGAATTTGCCAGCTTGTATGCGTCATTCGAAACACCGCTACCGCCGCTGACACAGCACGTTCTGGCACTGGCAGAGAGAGTTACACATCACGCACTGCTGTTATTTACGCTACCCGTGAGCATCGTACTGGGGTATCCGGTGTGTCGCGCCCGTTCGATGGCCCTACGACGGCAGGAAGAACGCGTTTTACTGAAGATCCCGCTCCTCGGCGCATTGCTACGAGGAGAGGCATTGAGCTATCTTTTCACGCTGCTCGCCTTGACACAACGCGCAGGGCTGACACTGCCTGCCGGTCTAACAGCCGCTGCCACCCTTCCGTATTTTGCCTATCAGGAAGCGCTAAGTTCGATTCTGCGGAATATAGAGCAGGGGAATTCGCTGCAACAATCGATGACACCGTATAGCACGTTATTCCCAGCCCCTTGCGCACAACTGATTCGCGTAGGAGAAGAAACCGGCGCGCTGGACAATATGTTCGATCAGTTAGCGCAATGGCATCAACAGCAGACTGCACAGCGCACAGAAACGCTAACCCACACGCTGGAGCCACTGCTGATCGTGCTGATTGGAGGCATTATTGGTACGCTGCTGATCGCCATGTACCTGCCCATCTTCCAATTTGGAAATGTGATGGCGAATGCGTAATCGCTTCGCCATCTTCGCGCAGTCTGCACCGCGTGTGATAGCGCTAGGCGTTGCCGTTATAGATGCGGTTTTCCTGCTCAGCCACACGAATAAACGTGGTGCGTTTGGTGAGTTCTTTCAGACGAGAAGCACCAACGTAAGTGCATGCCGAGCGCAAACCGCCCAGAATATCACGTACCGTATTATCAACCGGGCCACGCAGCGGCAGTTTGACCGTTTTCCCTTCTGCGGCGCGATACTCCGCGACACCGCCGGAATGGCGTTCCATCGCAGAGGCAGAACTCATGCCGTAAAACAGCATCATTTTCTCGCCGTTCTCTTCCACCACCCGGCCTTCACACTCATCATGACCCGCCAGCATGCCGCCGAGCATCACAAAATCAGCGCCGCCGCCAAAGGCTTTTGCCACATCCCCCGGCATCGAGCAACCACCGTCACTGACGATCTGTCCACCCAAACCGTGTGCGGCATCCGCGCACTCGATCACGGCAGAGAGTTGCGGGTAGCCCACACCGGTTTTGACGCGCGTGGTGCACACGGAACCAGGACCGATTCCCACCTTGACGATATCTGCGCCAGAGAGAATCAGCTCTTCTACCATTTCGCCCGTCACGACGTTTCCGGCGCAAATGACTTTATCCGGCCAGGCTTCACGCGCTTTTTGCAGAAAATTAACGAAGTGCTCGGAATAACCGTTGGCAACGTCGATGCAGATGAATTTGAGTTCAGCCGACAGTGCCAAAATCTGCTTCACTTTGACGAAATCCGCCTCCGAGGTACCGGTGGACACCATCACATGGCGCAATACCGTTTCAGGGGCTTCTTTGACGAACTGCGCCCACTGCTCCACGCTGTAGTGCTTATGCACCGCAGTCAGCACGTCAAACTCCGCCAGCGCACGCGCCATGCGAAAGGTGCCTACGGTATCCATATTGGCAGCAATCACCGGTACACCAGACCAAGTGGTCTGAGCATGAAGGAAGGTGAATTGGCGTTCCAATTCAACGTCAGAACGACTTTTCAAGGTAGAACGCTTGGGGCGAATAAGGACATCTTTGAAACCGAGCTTCAGATCTTCTTCAATACGCATGACGGTTATCTTCCTGGTTATAGCGGCGAGTATGCCAGCAATGCGGCCACGTAAAGTACAACGGGGGAAGGCCATTCCCAGTTACCTCATCATACGCAGTAATAATGCAACAACAAGACTGCGAATTTCCCTTTATTTGGGCTAGAATCCCATAAATTTACCTGCTCATTTTCACACAACGCATTATGACCTATATCGTAGCCTTAACCGGTGGCATCGGCAGCGGCAAAAGCACAGTTGCCGATGCCTTCGCCGCCTTCGGGATCCCGGTTGTCGATGCCGATGTCATCGCTCGTCAGGTGGTAGAACCCGGTGCGCCAGCGTTATCGGCTATTCAGGCGCATTTTGGTAACGATATGTTGAACCGTGATGGCACTTTGAATCGTGCCATGCTCCGCCAGCGCATCTTTTCCTCAACAGAGGATAAAACGTGGCTAAATGCCCTCTTGCATCCCTTGATTCATGCAGAAACACGGCGACAATGGCAGCAGGCAACAGGTCCCTATGTGCTGTGGGTGGTGCCGCTGTTGGTGGAGAATGGGTTGCAATCCCTGGCGCAGCGCGTAGCCGTGGTTGATGTGGAAAGAGACACGCAATTAGAACGCCTGCTTGCTCGCGACAAGGTAAATCACCAGCAGGCAGAGAACATACTCGCGGCACAGGCAACGCGTGAACAGCGTTTGGCCTGTGCAGATGACATTATTGATAACAACGGTCGTCCAGGGGCGTGGATGGAGCAGGTTGCCGCGTTACATCAACGCTACCTCGCCCTTGCTGCCGACAACGACCGACAGGACAAGTAACAATGAGCGATGCCCTTTCCACCGTGTTGTTTGAATACCCACTCAATGAAAAGACGCGTACCTGGCTACGTTTGGAAACGCTGCTGCAACAGTTGCATGAAAATCACAGTTGGGCAGACATGGGCAGTGCGCTTGCTTTCTTCCGCGCCGTGGTCGATTTGCTCGACGTGCTAGAACGTGGAGACATTCGCACAGAACTGCTTAAAGAGCTGGAACGTCAGCAACAAAAGCTGCTGCAATGGAGCGATGTACCCGGCGTCGATCATGACCGCATCCATGCGTTGCGCCAGCGTTTGAAGCAACTCGCGGCTGTGCTGATGTCCGCGCCGCGCATGGGGCAATTTTTGCGCGAGGACAAGCTGATTGGCATGGTACGGCAGCGCCTGAGCATTCCAGGCGGTTGTTGCAGTTTTGATGTGCCAACCCTGCATCTGTGGCTGCATCAGCCGCAGGCGCAGAAGCAACAGGTAATAGACACCTGGCTACACTCACTGTCACCGTTAAAGAACTCCCTCGATCAGGTGCTGGAGCTGATACGTCACTCGGGGACTTTTCGGGCGCAAACCAGTTTGAACGGATTCTTTCAAGACAACGCGGTGGATGCCGACCTGATTCGTTTGCAATTAGCTATCGAGCATCAGCTCTACCCTCAGGTATCAGGCCATAAATCACGCTTTGCGATTCGCTTTTTGCCATTAGACAGCGAAAATGGCCACGTGCCCGCGCGCCTGTCATTTGAGCTAGCCTGTTGTTAACCGATATTGCTGTAGGAAAAAAACATGGATAACGAAACCTTCACTGTTAGCTGCCCCACCTGTAAAAAATCGGTGGAGTGGGGAGAACATAGCCCTTATCGCCCCTTTTGCAGCAAACGCTGCCAGCTTATCGAGCTCGGAGAATGGGCTGATGAAGAAAAGCGCATCCCGAGCAATGAAGATATTTCGGACAGTGACGAGTGGAGCGAAGAACCTCGCCATTAACGCCTGACGATTAATCAGCGGGGTTATTGCACCGATTTAGCAATGCGTTTCCTTCAGCCAGCGGATCATCTCGGCGTTGGCGGGAGGGAATTCATCTTCCAGCAGCGACGCGGCATCCAGCCAGCGAGAAGGCTGCCCCTCAAGCCCATAGGGTTCTCCCTGCCAGCGTTCAACCATAAAGAAATGCAGCGTAATGATGCGCTCATCGGTTTCCACGGTTTTGCTGTTTAGCGCTATCGGTGCCAGCGCTTCAATCCCTGCCTCTTCACGCAGTTCGCGAATCAGCGCCTGCTCAGCGGTTTCTCCCGGCTCCACTTTTCCGCCGGGAAACTCCCACATCCCGCCCATGTGCACGCCCTGAGGGCGACGTGCAATAAAAAATTCGCGTTGCGCATTACGAATAATGCCTACCGCAACGTTCAGGTGTTTGCGCACGACTTACTCCTCCAGATTCCAGCCAAATAAGAGGCGGTCATTGACCGCCTCTTCGTTATACCCGTCATACTTCAAGTTGCAGGTGTGTTGGATGCGTTCGCTCACCCGAATCACTTACCTGAGTATGCTTATCGGGATTCACGCACTTGCCGCGTTACGAGACGCATAAATGAGCCTCGCCCTAAAGGGCCAGCGCAAGCGCTGTTCAAAACGTAAACGTTTTGTCCTGCAACTCGAATTATTTAGGGTATATATCTCAGTGAGCGAGCCATTAGTGCTGCAAACGGCCATGACACTGCTTGTACTTTTTACCAGAACCACACGGGCACGGATCGTTACGACCAACTTTGCGATCGCCCTGTCCAGCGGCCGCGGCCGCCGCGCTGATTTGATCGTCGCTCTGGTGGCTCAGCTGTTGCTGGCGCGCCAGGCGCTCCGCCTCTTCGCGGCGCTGCTGTTCCAGCGCTTCAACTTCTTCCGGCATTCTGACCTGCACCTTGCTCAGCGTGCTGATCACTTCATACTTCAAAGACTCCAGCATGTTGGCAAACATGGAGAAGGATTCGCGCTTGTACTCCTGCTTCGGATCTTTCTGCGCATAGCCACGCAGGTGAATCCCCTGACGCAGATAATCCATCGCCGCCAGATGCTCTTTCCACAGGGAATCCAACGTTTGCAGCATCACGCCTTTCTCGAAGTTGCGCATCACATCGACACCAACCACTTCTTCTTTGCGCTGATAAACATCGACGGCTTGTTGCAGGATACGCTCACGCAAGGTTTCTTCATGCAGCGTGTGCTCTTCATCCAACCAGGCTGAGATCGGCAGCTCGAGGTCGAAATCGTTTTTCAGGCGCTGCTCCAGCCCTTCGATATCCCATTGCTCTTCCAGCGACTGCGGCGGAATGTGGTTATCAATTGCCAGCTTAAACACGTCTTCACGGATGCTGTTGATGGTTTCACTGATATCCGCCACGTCCAGCAATTCATTACGCTGGGTGTAAATGGCGCGGCGCTGATCGTTAGCCACATCATCATATTCCAGCAACTGCTTACGAATATCAAAGTTGCGGCTTTCCACCTTACGTTGGGCGTTAGCAATCGCTTTAGTCACCCACGGGTGCTCAATGGCCTCACCGGGTTTCATCCCCAGTTTACGCATCATGTTGGAGACGCGATCGGACGCAAAAATACGCATCAGCGCATCTTCCATCGACAGGTAAAAACGGGAAGAACCTGCATCCCCCTGACGACCAGAACGGCCACGCAGCTGGTTATCAATACGGCGTGACTCATGACGTTCCGTACCGATAATGTGCAAGCCACCGGCAGCCAGTACCGCATCATGACGCACTTGCCACGCCGCTTTGGCCTCGGCAATCGCCGCGTCATCGGGATCGTCCAGCAGCGATAAATCGGCCTGTAAGCTCCCACCCAGCACGATATCGGTACCACGGCCTGCCATGTTGGTGGCGATGGTCACAGCACCCGCCTGGCCGGCCTGCGCAACGATATCCGCTTCTTTGGCGTGGAATTTGGCGTTCAGGACGTTGTGCGTGATGCCTGCTTTCGTCAGCGCTTCTGACACCACTTCCGATTTTTCGATGGAGATAGTCCCCACCAACACCGGCTGGCCCTTCACACTGCGCTCTTTAATGTCTTCGATGATCGCGTCGATCTTTTCCTGCTCGGTCATATAGACCAGATCGGGTAAATCTTTACGGATCATCGGGCGGTTGGTCGGCACTACAATGGTATCGAGCTTGTAGATGGAGCTGAATTCGAACGCTTCGGTATCGGCAGTACCGGTCATCCCGGCCAACTTTTCATACAGGCGGAAGTAGTTCTGGAAGGTGATCGATGCCAGCGTCTGGTTTTCGTTCTGGATCTTCACATTCTCTTTGGCTTCCACCGCCTGATGCAAACCATCAGACCAGCGACGCCCCTGCATGGTACGGCCGGTGTGCTCATCCACGATGATCACTTCGCCGTCTTTCACGATGTAGTCAACATCACGGGTGAACAGCACGTGCGCACGCAGCGCTGCGGTAACGTGGTGCATTAACATGATATTGGTTGGCGAGTAAAGTGATTCGCCCTCATCCATGATGCCTTGTTTCACCAGCAGTTCTTCCACTAGCACCAGGCCGCGCTCGGTCAGGTTCACCTGACGCGCTTTTTCATCCACCGAGAAGTGCCCTTCACCGTGGAAGGTATCTGAATCTTCTTTTTCCTGACGAATCAGGTGCGGAATGATTTTGTTCACGCGAATATAGAGATCGGAACTGTCTTCCGCCGGACCGGAAATGATCAACGGGGTACGCGCTTCATCGATCAGGATGGAGTCCACCTCATCCACCAGCGCATAGTAAAGCTTACGCTGCACACGCTCTTCTGGGCTGAATGCCATGTTATCGCGCAGATAGTCAAAGCCGTATTCGTTGTTGGTACCGTAGGTGATATCAGCCGCATAGGCTTCACGTTTAGCCGGTGCAGGCATGCCCGGCAGGTTAATACCAACGGTGAGGCCGAGATATTCAAACAGCGGGCGGTTGTTTTCCGCGTCACGCTGTGCCAGGTAGTCGTTCACGGTCACCACGTGCACGCCACGGCCCGTCAGGGCATTGAGGTAGGCTGGCAGCGTTGCGGTCAGGGTCTTACCTTCACCAGTACGCATTTCTGCGATGCAGCGTTCGTTCAGCACCATGCCGCCCATCAACTGAACGTCAAAGTGGCGCATGCCAAACACACGCTTACTGGCTTCACGTACCACCGCAAACGCTTCAGGCAGCAACGCTTCAAGGGTTTCCCCTTTCTCAAGACGCGCGCGGAATTCCGCGGTTTTTGCCTTCAATTCATTATCCGACAGCGCTTCGATGGCCGGTTCCATACGGCTGATCACTTCAACCACTTTACGCATACGGCGCAGCGTACGATCGTTACGGCTGCCAAAAACTTTAGTCAGGATACTGGTTAACATAATGATTTTATTCTCGCGTAGGCCGCTGTTTCAGCGACGATACGATAGCTACTCATAATTCCTTTCATCGCGATCCGGGGATCGACGAGAGAAGCGGTGTTCGCGTTTGCATTCAGAACAGTGACATTGTCTATGTTCATTGTTATACGCCAGGAAAACGCGAGTGAAACGGCGTGTCAGGCAGAGCGTGCTGGCCCAGCGCGGATGCCACGGACTTGAGACAACCATAGCCCGGTGCGGTAAGGAGAAGCGGCAAAAACCAGAGTGCCGTGCAGTAAGGGGGGTAACGCCGAGGGCGTTTCCGGCAGCGTCAACAACGCATTGAGCGTATCCAGAATCACCAGCGGGTGCGCACTTAACGCCGCCTCAGCCTCCGGCAATACGTGTGCCTGAGGCACCGTCAACGCGAAGGAGAGATGGCGAATAACCGTGCGAATGGCATGTTGATGCCAATAATCGATACCAAACGACGTGCGGCGATGCACCTCTTTCAAACTGGCCAGTTCGGTCAGGCTGAAAGCGACAGGGTTCTGGCGACTGATACTGGCCGTCGCGTTGGACGCAGAAGCATGCTCGTTGGTGTCGTTAAGGCTGGTCGGCAGACCAAGGCTGGCCGCCACCATCCCCAACAGGAGATGTGGCCAAAAATAACGTCTGCCAAATTGTCGCCAACGATTTAGAATACCCATGACGAGTTTATTTGCCCACCGGAGCCTGATACCTATGCGTGATAGTCGCCCCCAATCGCTGGAGTCTCTGTTCGATAACGTGTCAGGGGGAAATAAAGGCCCCTTGCACGATGTCCAACAGCGCGCTATCGCCTTGTTAAAACTTAATCGGGCCGTGAAAGGCTTACTGCCTTCTCAACTGCACCCGTGGTGTCGCGTCGCGAATTACCGACAAGGTCACCTGATTCTGGAAACTGCCAATGCAAGCTGGTTAATGCGGTTACGTTATGAGCAACCCTCGTTACTCTCAGCATTGCGCGCTCAGATATTACCATCATTGGCATCGATCGACATCAGGATTAATCCCGCGCTGGCCGCAAAAGGGGATGAAACTGTATCGGGAAAGGATAATTTAAACGCAGAAAACAAAAATTCAGACACGCCGCACCGTCAACTGAGCGAACAAAGCGCCGAGACGCTCCGGCATTTAGCCAGCCACAGTCCGGAGAAATTGAGGAAGATATTAGAAAGGCTGGCTTCACTCGCCGGAGAGGGTACGAGTAAAACCAGCCAACAGAAAAAATAACCTGTCACATTCGCCTGAACGACGACGCTAACGACCGATGTCGGTTACGCCAGCACCGTAGAAGGGGCTTTGAACGCCAACGGCACTTCGCGCTCGTTTTCAAAGGTGACGTATTCCCACGCTTCCTGTTTAGCCAACACCGCCTGCAACAGCTTGTTGTTTAGCGCATGGCCAGATTTGAACGCAGAGAACGCACCAATGATGTTATAACCACACATGAACAGGTCGCCGATAGCATCCAGCATTTTGTGACGCACAAATTCGTCTTCAAAACGCAGGCCATCTTCATTCAGCACACGATAATCGTCTACCACGATTGCGCAATCCATACTGCCGCCCAGGCACAGGCCGCGGGATTGCAGGTATTCGATATCGCGCATAAAGCCGAAAGTACGGGCTCGGCTGATCTGGCGAATAAACGCATCGGCTGAGAAATCCAGACAATAGCGCTGTGAACCTGCATCAATCGCCGGGTGGTTAAAATCGATAGTAAAATCAAGGCTGAAACCGTTATACGGCGTCAGTTCTGCCCATTTATCACCGTCTTCAACCCGCACAGCCTGTTTGATGCGAACAAACTTTTTGGCGCAGTTCAGCTCTTCAATACCGGCATCAAGCAGCAGGTAGACGAACGGGCTGGCACTGCCATCCATAATTGGAATTTCCGGGGCATCAACATCAATGACGATGTTATCGATACCCAACCCCGCCAAGGCGGCGTTCAGGTGTTCCACCGTTGAAATACGCACGTCATGCTCGTTTACCAGGCAAGTACAGAGCATGGTATCACGCACGGATTTGGCATCAGCCGGAAAATCAACCGGTGGATTCAAGTCAGTGCGGCGATAGATGACCCCGGTATTCGCCGGTGCAGGTCGCATCGTCAGCGTGACTTTCTTGCCGGTATGCAAACCGACGCCCGTCGCCTGTACGATACGCTTTAATGTACGTTGTTTGATCATCGTATTATCTCGCAATGTTACTGAACCAACCGTCCTAGCTTACACCAGGATCGGCGGGACAGTTTAGCACAAAGAGCGGAGATTCCAATCACAAGGCGGAGGTTAGTCCGCTTGTTTGCGCAAAAATGCGGGAATATCCAAATAGTCAGGCTCTTTGTTGGTTTGTACCGTTTGGTCATTCACCACCTTGGCCGCCGGTTTTTCCTGCGTCAGCGGCGTCATACCGTGCTGCTGGTAACGGTGATCCATAACCAGCTGGCTGGCTTGTTTGTTGGTCACCAGCGTAATTTCCGGGCGCTTGTCCATGCCGATACCGGTCGCCACCACGGTGACGCGCAGTTCGTCGTTCATGTCCGGATCCAACGAGGTACCAATCACCACGGTGGCATTGTCGGAGGAGAACGCACGGATAGTGTTACCCACAGTTTCGAACTCATCCAGACGCAGGTCAAAGCCCGCCGTGATGTTAACCAGAACGCCGCGCGCGCCAGACAGGTCGATATCTTCCAACAGCGGGCTGGAAATCGCCATTTCAGCCGCTTCTTCGGCACGGTCTTCACCGCGCGCCACGCCGGAGCCCATCATGGCATAACCCATTTCTGACATCACGGTGCGCACGTCTGCAAAGTCAACGTTCATCAAACCAGGACGGGTAATCAGTTCGGCAATACCTTGGACAGCGCCTTTCAGTACATCGTTCGCTGCACCGAATGCATCCAGTAAAGAAATGCCGCGACCCAGCACTTTCAGCAGTTTGTCGTTAGGAATGGTGATCAGCGAATCCACATGCTTGGACAGCTCGGCAATCCCCTGCTCGGCAAACGCCATGCGCTTTTTGCCTTCGAAGTTGAAGGGCTTGGTCACAACCGCAACCGTCAGGATACCGAGATCCTTTGCCACTTCAGCTACTACGGGTGCTGCACCGGTACCGGTACCACCGCCCATACCGGCAGCGATAAACACCATGTCAGCGCCATCAAGCGCAGCACGCAGCGCTTCACGGTCTTCTTCCGCCGAGTTACGGCCCACTTCCGGGTTGGCGCCTGCACCCAGCCCTTTGGTGATGCCGCTACCAATCTGAATAGTCTGACCCACCGCCGTCTTGCGCAGTGCCTGCGCATCGGTGTTCACTGCGAAGAATTCGACGCCTTCGATGCGCTCGCGCACCATATGTTCGACGGCGTTACCGCCGCCACCGCCGACGCCGATGACTTTAATCACCGCGTCGTTGGTTAACTCCATTGGTTCAAACATAATTTCTCTCCGTTTTGTGCCTGTACCGCGAGACCGTCAAGTGTGCCACACGATCTCTGATAAACATTAAAATTCCTTTCTCAGCCAGCTACTGATGCGTTTAAACCAATTGCCCACTGAGCCACGTTTTTCTACTTCGTGCTCACCGCCCAGGTGAGACTCTTTGCCGTAATGCAGCAGACCAACCGCCGTTGAGTAGAAGGGCTCCTGCGCATAATCCGTTAAGCCTGTTATATTCAGTGGCTGACCGATACGCACCTGCGTGTGGAATACGCGCTTGGCGCAATCAACCAGCCCGTCGATCTGAGCGGCACCGCCCGTCAGCACAATGCCGGCGGCCAAATGGTGTTTCACGCCCTGCTGACGGAGTTGCTCCTGCAATTGCAAAATTTCATCGTTCACCAAATTGAGCAATTCGGTGTAACGCGGTTCAATCACTTCAGCCAGCGTCTGCCGTTGCAGACTGCGTGGCGGCCGACCGCCAACGCTCGGCACTTCCAGGTTTTCGTCTTTGCTGACGATCGCACCTAATGCGCAACCGTGACGTACCTTGATGGCTTCCGCGTCCGTGGGCGGCGTGCCAAACGCATAAGCGATGTCGCTGGTCACCACATTGCCCGCGTAAGGAATCACCTTGGTGTGGCGCAGCGCACCGCCGGTATACACCGCGATATCCATGGTGCCACCGCCGATATCCACCACGCAAACGCCCAACTCACGCTCATCTTCCGTCAGCACAGCGTAGCTGGAAGCCAGACCAGCGAAAATCAGTTGGTCCACTTTCAAACCGCAGCGCTCTACGGCTTTGACAATGTTTTTCGCCATATCATTATGGCAGGTGATCAAATGCACCTTTGCCTGCATGCGCACACCGGAGAGACCAATCGGGTTCTTGATCCCTTCCTGGTAATCAATGGCGTATTCTTGCGGAATCACATGCAAAATGCGGTGTTCATCGCGCACACGCACGGATTTCGCCGTGTGCACCACGCTCTCGACGTCATCCTGCGTCACTTCTTCTTCCGAAATCGGCACGATACCGATTTCATTTTGGCAACTGATGTGTTTGCCCGACAGCGCCAGATAGACGGAAGAGATTTGACAATCCGCCATCAGTTCAGCCTGGTCAATGGTCCGCTGTACACATTTTACAACGGACTCCAAATCGTTAACGCCGCCTTTATCCATCCCGCGTGACGGACAACTGCCCACGCCGATGATATTGACCATGCCATCGGGCAGAACTTCCCCTACCAGTGCAGCCACTTTTGCTGTACCGATTTCCAGCCCAACTACCAGTTTTCTGTCCGTCGACTTGATCATTGTTGTTTAGCCTGTGCCTGATTCTGTTGCTGATTACCGTTCAGTTTTTGATCAACGTCTTTTCGCTGAGCATTTCCCTGCTGCTGATCCAGCAGAGGCGGTGCCCACCCTACCGCGGCACCGGTGTCATAACGTAAGTCCACGTAGCTAACACGTTTGTTGTCATTCTGCGCCTGCCGCTGCAACAGCGGGTAAAGCTCTAGAAAACGTTCCAAACGCCGGGCTCGCTCATCACGCCCCAATTCCAGGCGGATGTCATCTTCCAGCCCTAACTGCCACGAATGCCGCGCACTCATCGCCACCATTTTTAATGTCAGCTTACTGCTCGCCAACACCTGACTCATGGTGTGGTAGCCTTCCAGCACATCGTTTTCACTGCCTTCTGGCCCGTACAGCAGCGGCATTTTGCGATTACCGACCCGTTCGACGGGCACGCTGAAGGAATTGCCTTCTGCATCCACCATCAGTTGGTCATTCCACCGCGCTACGGGCACATATTCAACCAGATGAATCTTTAATTCGTCAGGCCACTGCTTACGCACGCTGGCCTGTTTGATCCACGGCAGACGTTCAATCTGCTGCTGGATAACATCCACATCTTGCGTCATAAAGGTGCCCGGCGCGCCCAGCGACAATATCGCCTGGCGAATATCATCATGGGTGGTGTAGTGCCGCTCACCGGTGACCACCAAACGCGACAGCGGCAACCGACTGGCATCCTTCATCCATTGCAACACCATCCAGCCGCCCCACAGGATAGTGCCCAGCACCATCAGCAGGAACAACAATCCGGCCAATTGCCCACCGTTACTGCGACGCCCGCCTTTTGGCTCCTCGTCGCGTCCGCGCAAATTCCGCGCCGCCTGCGACATATCAAACAGCCGAGGCCAGGATCTGCGCGACGAGCTGCGAGAAGCTCATCCCGTGCTGCCGGGCAGCCATCGGCACCAGACGGTGATCCGTCATACCAGGCGACGTATTCACTTCCAACAGGTAAAACGCACCGTCGCTATCCAACATCAGATCAACACGGCCCCAACCGCGACATCCCAATGCCGCAAAGGCTGCTTGCGCCAGTGCACCGATGGCCTGCTCCTGCTCTGCCAGCAGTCCGCTGGGACAAAAATACTGCGTCTCGTCCGAAAGGTACTTCGCGTCATAATCGTAAAACGCGCCCGCAGCCTGAATACGAATCGAGGGCAGAACCGTCTCGCCTAACAGCGCCACCGTATATTCCGGTCCACTCAGCCACTTCTCAACCAGCACATCGTCGTCATGCTCAAAAGCGGTGTCCAGTGCCGTCGCCAGTTCCTCTTGCTGCGTCACTTTGCTCATGCCGACGCTGGAACCTTCACGGCTCGGCTTCACGATCAGCGGCAACCCAAGGTGCACACAGGCTGACTGCAACTGCTCAGGCGTTAACGCATTATACTGTGCCCGCGTCAACGCGACATAAGGGGCTATCGGCAATCCTAACGACTGCCACACCAGCTTGGTGCGCCATTTGTCCATGGTCAGCGCCGACGCCATCACACCGCTGCCGGTGTAAGGTAATTGCAAAAACTCCAATACCCCTTGCAGCGTGCCGTCTTCCCCCCCCCGACCGTGCAGGGCGATAAACACTTTGTCGAACCCGACCTCTTTCAGGCGAGTGACTGGGACATCGCGGGGGTCAACGGCGTGGGCATCAATTCCCGCCTCTTTGAGCCCGGCAACCACCGCCTGCCCGGAGCGCAGTGACACGTCACGCTCCGCCGATGTTCCTCCCAGCAGCACTGCCACTTTTTCCGCCATACTCACTCCGTAACCAGAGGTTGTAAGCGGGTATCCGCCAGTTTACGCGCCAGCTTGCCCACATTGCCCGCGCCTTGAATCAGCACCAGATCGCCATCCTGTAACGTCGGTGCCAGCAGCGTTGCCAGCATATCCGGATCGGTAACCAGAATCGGATCGACCTTGCCGCGTCCGCGAATAGTACGACACAGCGAGCGGCTATCAGCACCTGGGATGGGGCTTTCTCCCGCCGAGTACACATCCAGCATCAGCAACACATCCACTTGCGACAACACGTGGGCAAAATCGTCATACAAGTCGCGCGTGCGCGTGTAACGGTGCGGCTGAAATACCATCACCACGCGTTTATCCGGCCAACCGGCACGAGCGGCTTTGATCGTCGCATCCACTTCTGTCGGGTGGTGGCCGTAGTCATCCACCAACATCACACTGCCTGCGTTGCCATTTACCGCATCCAGCGGGAATTCCCCCAGGAAATCGAAACGGCGTCCGGTTCCCTGAAAACTGGAGAGCGCACGCAGGATTGCCGCGTCATCAATGCCGTCTTCCGTCGCCACAGCAACCGCTGCCGCCGCGTTCAACGCGTTATGGCGGCCCGGTGCGTTCAGCGTAACCTGCAACAGCGGCTTACCTTGGCGCGCCAGTGTAAAGTGCCCCTGCGCACCGGACTGACGGTACTCTGCCACGCGCACATCGGCATCATCGCTAAAACCGTAGGTGGTGATATGACGCCCCACACGCGGCAGCAATTCACGAATCACCGCATCGTCCACGCACATCACCGCACGGCCATAAAACGGCAGATTGTGCAAAAAGTTGATGAACGTCTGCTTTAAATTTTCAAAATCGCCCTGATAGGTATCCATATGATCTGCCTCGATATTGGTGACAATCGCCACCATCGGTTGCAGATGCAGGAAGGACGCATCACTCTCGTCCGCTTCCGCAATCAGGTAACGACTGGAGCCCAGGCGCGCATGCACACCTGCCGCTTTTACCAACCCGCCGTTGACAAAGGTCGGGTCCAGGCCGGCCTCGGCATAAATACTGGCGACCATCGCGGTGGTCGTGGTTTTGCCGTGGGTTCCGGCAATCGCGATACCGTGGCGAAAACGCATTAATTCGGCCAGCATTTCGGCGCGGCGGATCACCGGAATACGCGCCTCGTGGGCCGCAACGATTTCCGGGTTATCCGCGCTAATAGCACTGGATACCACCACCACACTGGCGTCTTTCACGTTCTCAGGGCGGTGATGAAAATAGATCTGCGCCCCCAGCGCCGCCAACTGCTGCGTCACCGCGTTCGGTGCCAGGTCGGAGCCGCTGATGTGGTATCCTTCGTTCGCTAACACTTCGGCAATACCGCCCATGCCAGCACCGCCGATGCCGACAAAATGGATGTGCCGCACGCAATGCATTTCGGGCACGATGGAACGCAGTTTTGCCAATTGCTGTGTATTCACTTTTTCTACCGCTACCTTTTCACTTGTACTTCATTCACTTGTCATGGGGAAACCACCTGCCCCATGCATTCTATTCTGTCAACCGCACCTTACTGCGCGGCGGCGGCCACTTCAGATGCCACGCGTTCAGTGGCATCTGGCATCGCCACGGAACGGGCACGCTGTGCCATATCGCGCAACGTGGCGCGATCCCAACCGGACAGCACATCGCTCACGGCATCAACCGTCAGCGCCGACTGCTCAATAATTTTGGCGGCCCCCGCCTGTTCCAGCGGCAGCGCATTCCAATATTGCTGCCGGTCTTTATGCTGAAAGGGCACAAACAGCGCAGGCAAACCGGCGGCGGCAATCTCACTGACGGTAAGCGCACCGGAGCGGCACACCACTACGTCGGCCCAGCTATAGGCTTGCGCCATGTCATCAATAAATTCGGTGACGTTGTGCTGCGGCACACCTGCCGCGGCATAAGCCTGCTGCACCTCGGCCAACGCGCCTTTGCCAGTCTGGTGCCAGACAGTGACGTTAGCACCGAGTCGCGCGGCGACGTCCGGCAACGTCCGGTTTAACACCCGAGCCCCTTGGCTTCCACCCACCACCAGCACACGGATTGGGCCTTCACGCCCGGCCAAACGTTCATCGGGTGTAGGCAACGCCAAGACATCGGTACGAACCGGGTTGCCCACCACATCAGCGTTGGGAAACGCGCCGGGAAAAGCCTGTAAGACCTTGCGCGCAATGCGCGACAGCCAGCGGTTGGTTAACCCCGCAATGCCGTTTTGCTCATGCAGCACCACCGGGATACCGCATAACCACGCGGCCAGACCGCCCGGTCCGGACACATAGCCGCCCATGCCCAGCACCACGTCCGGCTGGTAGCGTTTCATGATCGCTTGCGCCTGACGCACCGCGCGATAAATCCGCACTGGCGCACACAGTTGCGCCGCAATGCCTTTACCGCGCAAACCGGAAATACGAATAAAATCAATCTCAATGCCGTTTTTTGGCACCAAATCGGCTTCCATGCGATCGGCAGTTCCCAGCCAACGAACCTGCCAACCCTGCGCCATCAAATGATGCGCGACCGCCAGCCCCGGGAACACATGTCCTCCGGTACCGCCTGCCATCACCATCAAGCGCTTACCTTCGCCACTCATTTGGCACTCCTCGTGAACGCCTGCGCCTTGGTCAGACGCGTCTCAAAATCGATCCGCAACAGCAACACAATGGCGGTCGACATGATGATCAAACTCGAGCCACCGTAACTGATTAACGGCAGCGTCAGCCCTTTGGTGGGTAACATTCCCGCAGCAGCGCCGACGTTTACCAGCGTTTGGAAACTAAACCAGATGCCGATAGAACACGCCAAAAAGCCGGAAAATCGCTGATCGATCTCCAACGCACGCTTGCCGATGGACATGGCCCGAAAAGCGACGAAGAATATCATTAACAACGCCAAAACCACACCGATATAGCCGAGCTCTTCGCCTAAAATGGAAAAAATAAAGTCGGTGTGCGCTTCCGGTAAATACTCCAGTTTCTGCACCGAGTTTCCTAATCCTTGCCCCCACAGCTCGCCGCGGCCAAATGCCATCAGCGACTGGGTTAGCTGGTAGCCACTGCCGAACGGATCTTCCCACGGATTCCAGAACGACGTCACGCGGCGCATGCGGTAAGGTTCCGCCACAATCAGCAAACCGACGGCAAACATGCCGCAGCCAATGATGGCGAGAAACTGCCACAGTTTGGCACCGGCCAGAAACAGCATCGCCAGCGTGGTGATAAACAGCACGACCACCGTGCCCAGATCGGGCTGTGCCAGCAACAGAACGGCCAGCACCACCATCACGCCCATCGGTTTGCAAAAGCCCCAGAAGTTGTTACGGACTTCCTCTACCTTGCGCACCATGTAGCTGGAGAGGTAACAAAACAGCGCCAGCTTCGACAATTCTGCGGGCTGCACGCGCAGCGGCCCCAGCGCAATCCAGCGCGAAGCACCGTTTACCGAACTGCCGACCACCAGCACTACCAGCAACAGCACCAGTGTGAGTAACAACAATATCGGGCTGTAACGCTGCCAGACTTCCATCGGCACACGCATGGTGATCAACGCCAGCGCAAAGGCCAGACCCAGGTAGAACGCGTCACGCTTGGCAAAAAAGAACGGGTCGCTGGTCAGGCGCTGCCCCACCGGCATGGATGCCGATGTCACCATCACGAACCCGATGACGGCCAGCCCGAACGTCAGCCAGAGCAGGGTGCGGTCATACATCACGATGCTCTGCACATCGCTTTCCCGCGTCCCCATGACCCAGCCTTTCAGTCGTTCAATCACTGGCAGTCCAATAAAACGCATCAGCCAAGCTCCTCCGCTAATCGGGCGAACTCATCGCCGCGCTGTTCGAAGCTTTTAAACTGATCGAGACTGGCACACGCGGGAGACAGCAGCACCAGATCGCCGGGCACTACGCGGGTAGCAATCACCCGCAGGGTTTGCTCCATCGTCTCAGTCTGCTCGGCTATTTCTGGGCGCAACGCCGCCAATTGGGCACCATCACGCCCGAAGCAATACAGGCGAATATTGTCGCCTTGGACATAACGCAACAGCGGCGAAAAATCGGCCGACTTGCCGTCGCCGCCTAACAGCAAATGCAGCGTACCTTTAACCTGCAACCCGCTGAGCGCCGCTTCGGTGCTGCCAACGTTGGTGGCTTTAGAATCATTAATCCAACGCACGCCATTACGCTGCCACACGCACTGGAAACGGTGCGGCAAACCGGTAAAGGTGGTGAGTGCCGTTAACGCGGGCGCGCGAGGAATCCCCACCGCATCCGCCAATGCCAGTGCCGCCAGCGCATTGGTGTGGTTATGTTGCCCCACCAAAGAAATCTCTTTGGTATTCAAAACGCGCTCGCCTTTCACGCGCAGCCAGGTTTCACCCTGCTGGGTGTTGAGGTGATAGTCGCCCACATCAACGCCAAAGCTGACACAGCGCGCATCAGCGCCTTTGATAGGCATGGTCAGCGCGTCATCGGCGTTCACCACACACACCTGCGCATGGTCATAGACACGCAACTTGGCAGCACGATACTGTTGGATACCAAACGGATAGCGGTTGGTATGATCTTCCGTGACGTTGAGGATGGTGGCAGCGGCAGCGTGCAGGCTGGAGGTGGTTTCCAACTGGAAACTCGACAGCTCAAGCACGTACAGTTGGCACGGCTGTTTGAGTAGCGTCAGCGCAGGCAGGCCAATATTCCCACCAACCCCGACCGACCAACCGGCCGCCTTAGCCATTTCACCGACCAGCGTAGTGACCGTACTTTTACCATTGGAGCCGGTAATCGCGACAATCGGTGCCTGCGCTTCTCGGCAGAACAGCTCGATATCGCCCACAATCTCTACGCCTGCGGCGGCCGCATCGGCCAGCGCGGGCGTTGCCAGTGCAATACCGGGGCTGGCAACAATCAGATCGGCCGCTAACAGCCAGTCCTCGTTTAATGAACCAAGGTGGCGATCAACCTCGGCAGGCAACTTATCCAGACCAGGTGGACTAACACGGGTATCCACTACGCGCGGCGTCACACCGCGCGTCAGGAAGAAATCAACGCAGGAAAGCCCGGTGATCCCCAGGCCAATAATGACAACGTTTTTACCCTGATAGTCCATCATAGTGTTACCGTACCTTCAGCGTTGCCAGGCCAATCAGCACCAGCATCAGCGAAATAATCCAAAAACGCACAATCACGCGCGGCTCTGGCCACCCTTTGAGTTCATAGTGATGGTGAATCGGTGCCATGCGGAAGATACGCTGTCCGCGTAGCTTGAATGAACCGACCTGAAGGATCACCGACAGGGTTTCAACCACGAACACCCCGCCCATAATCACCAGCAAGAATTCCTGACGCAGCAGAACAGCGATGGTGCCTAACGCGCCGCCGAGCGCCAGTGAGCCGACATCGCCCATAAACACCTGAGCCGGATAGGTGTTAAACCACAGGAAACCCAGCCCTGCGCCGACGATCGCCGTACAGACGATAACCAGTTCACTGGCGTGGCGAATGTAAGGGATATGCAGATAACCGGCAAAATTCATGTTACCCGTCGCCCACGCCACCAGCGCGAAACCGGCGGCGACAAACACAGTCGGCATAATCGCCAAACCATCCAACCCGTCAGTAAGGTTGACCGCGTTGCTGGTGCCGACGATGACAAAGTAGGTCAACAAAATGTAGAGCAGGCCCAGCTGCGGCATAACATCTTTAAAGAACGGCACCACCAGTTGCGTCGCCGGTGTGCCTTTGCCGATGGCATACATGGTAAATGCCACCGCCAGCGCAATCACCGACTGCCAGAAATATTTCCAGCTTGCAATCAATCCCTTAGTGTCTTTACGCACCACTTTGCGGTAATCATCGACAAAGCCGACGATGCCGTAGCCCAGCAGCACCAGCAGCACACACCACACATAGGGGTTGGACAAGTTGGACCACAGCAGCACCGAAACAATGATTGCAGCCAGAATCATGACACCGCCCATGGTCGGCGTGCCGCGTTTGCTGAAGTGAGATTCAGGCCCTTCGTTGCGCACCACTTGCCCAATCTGCAATTTTTGCAGCCAGGCAATCAGGTGCGGTCCCATCCACAAGGAGATCACTAACGCGGTCAGCAGGCTGACAATTGCGCGAAACGTCAAATACGAGAAGACGTTAAAGCCGGAATAGAATTTGACCAGATGTTCGGCCAGCCACACTAACATGCTGCATTCTCCTGTAATGCGTGTACCACATGCTCCATCGCAGAGCTCCGGGAGCCTTTAACCAAAATGCTGATCGTGCCATGCGTAGAGAGCAACGTTTGCAAACGCGCTATCAGTGCGGCCCGATCGGAAAAATGTTCACCACGTTCACTGTTGAGGCTGATGGCCTGACTCAGGGTGCCAATGCTCAATACCACATCAATGCCGGCGTCACGCGCCACTTCGCCCACCTGCTGATGACACGCCTCGGCATCCTCCCCAAGTTCTCCCATGTCACCCACCACCAGCACACGGTAGCCCGGCATCTCCGCCAGCGTGTGCACCGCCGCAGTCATCGACCCCACATTGGCGTTGTAACTGTCATCCAACAGCAGCTTGTTTGCCGCCAGCATGATGGGGAACAAGCGTCCCGGCACGGCCTTGAGCTGCGCCAGCCCGTCTTTCACCTGCTGCAACCCTGCGCCGACTGACATCGCCAGTGCGGCAGCCGCCAGCGCGTTTGCCACGTTATGTCGACCCGGCAGCGGCACGTTGACCTCCTGCGAGCCAAACGGCGTATGGAGTTCAAACAGCGTGCCCCCGTCTGCATGGCGAATATCGCTGGCGTAGTAATCGGTGTTCTCACCGTGCTGCGGCGAAAATTGCCATACCGTTTTGTCGCGCAGCACGTCGTGCCAACGCGTCAGGTCATTGCTGTCGGCGTTAATCACCGCAATACCTTTGGTGGGCAAACCGTTGAAGATCTCTCCTTTGGCTCGTGCCACGCCTTCCAACGACCCAAACCCTTCCAGATGTGCGGCCGCCAGGTTGTTCACCAGCGCGCTATCCGGACGCACCAGATTAGTGGCATAGGCAATCTCACCAATGTGGTTGGCCCCCAGCTCAATCACCGCAAAGCGATGATCAAGGGTGAGGCGCAGCAGCGTTAAGGGCACACCAATGTCGTTATTGAAATTGCCATCGGTGTAAAGCACGTCGCCACACTGGCGCAAAATCGCTGCCGTCATCTCTTTGACGGAGGTTTTGCCAGAAGAACCGGTCAATGCCACCACGCGCGCAGAGGATTGACGGCGCATCCAGGCACCCAGTTCGCCTAACGCCAGACGGGTATCCCCCACCAGCAGTTGCGGCACGTCGATAGGTAAGTGCTTACTGACCAACAGAGCCGCCGCGCCGCCGCGTACCGCCTGATGGGCATAATCATGAGCATCAAACTTTTCACCGCGCAGGGCGATAAACAGACAGCCCGGCGTCAATTTTCGGGTATCGGTGCACACTGTTTCCACCGCCACATCCTCGCCGAGGAGCGTGGCATTTAACGCCGTGGCCAGTTGCTGCAACGTAACGCGAATCATGCGATAACCCCCAGCAGACGCGCGGCAGTCACGCGATCGGAATAATCGAGACGCTGATTGCCCACCAGTTGATAATCTTCATGCCCTTTACCTGCAATCAACACAATATCGTCCACTTTCGCCTGCATAATGGCGCTGGTCACGGCTTCAGCGCGACCGTGCACCGCTTGTACCCGTCCGGCATCCACCAGACCGGCAAGAATATCTTTCACGATAGCCTGCGGCTCTTCGCTCCTGGGATTATCGTCCGTCACCACAACGCGATCGGCCAGTTGTTCCGCGATCGCCCCCATAAGTGGGCGCTTACCTTTGTCGCGATCGCCGCCGCAACCGAATACACACCACAGTTGACCGGAGCAATGCGGACGCGCCGCCGCCAGCGCTTTTTCCAGCGCATCCGGCGTGTGGGCGTAGTCGACAATCACGGTAGGTTTACCCGGCGCTTTAAACACTTCCATGCGGCCGCAAACCGGCTGCAATTGTGCGCCGGTTTCCATTAATCTATCCAGCGGATAGCCAAGGGAAAGTAACGTTGCCAGCGCCATTAGCAGATTGCTGACGTTAAATTCACCCATAAGGCGACTTTCTATGCGACCACTACCCCACATAGCGTCAAAGGCGATCGATGCACCTTCGTCGTGATAATCCACGGCAGTGGCTTTCAGCCAGCGGCCACGGCAGCCTGGCACCAGATTATTGTGCAACGTTACCGCTACGGCATCCGGCAACTGCGCCAGCCAGCGCCGCCCCACTTCATCGTCGGCGTTAATGACAGCCTGACCCACTTTATGTTCTGAAAACAGAGACCACTTGGCAGCCTCATAGCTTTCCATATCACCGTGATAATCCAGATGATCGCGGCTCAGGTTGGTGAACACTGCCGCTGCGAACGGCAACGCTGCAACGCGATGCTGTACCAAGCCGTGCGAAGAAACCTCCATCGCGGCAAAGGTGGCGCCTTGTTCAACCAACTGATTCAGAACGTGCTGTACATCGACTGCCGAGCCGGTGGTGTTCGCCGTAGGATTGACGTGCCCTAACAAACCATTACCCACAGTGCCCATCACCGCGCTGGTGTCGCCCAGCAGTTGGCTCCATTGGGCCAGCAATTGGGTAATCGTGGTTTTACCGTTGGTGCCGGTCACACCGACCAACCGTAATTTTTCCGCAGGCTGCTGATAAAAACGCCCCGCCAACGCCGACAGCCGTTGACTCAAGTTACTCAGATATACAACCGGAACGCCGTGCATTTCGCGTACCGTGCCATCAGCAGCTTCACCGTCTGCCTCTGCAATCACGGCCGCCACGCCTTGTGCAATAGCCTGGGGAATATAGCGACGCCCATCCGCGCTGTAGCCAACCACGGCCACAAACAGATCGCCTGCTGCCGCAACACGGCTGTCCAGCGTCATTTCCCGCAGTTGGCGCGGTGGGACATCTTGCACCCACGGTGCCAGTAAATCGCACAGATTACGATCTGCCACCTGAAACCTCTTTATGGTTAATCACAAAATCATTTTTATCGCCGACGGGCAGCGCATCCGGCTCAACGTTCATGGTGCGCAATACGCCGCCCATGATGGCGCCGAACACCGGCGCGGAAACGGAGCCACCGTAGTAATTGCCTGCTTTGGGATCGTTAATCACCACCACCAGCGCAAAGCGCGGGTTGCTGGCAGGTGCGACACCTGCGGTGTAGGCAATGTATTTGTTGATGTATTTGCCATCCGGTCCGACTTTTTTCGCCGTACCGGTTTTGATGGCAACACGGTATCCTTTGATCGCCGCTTTGGTTCCGCCGCCACCGGGCAGCGCAACGCTTTCCATCATGTGTACCACCGTGCGCACGATGGGCTCGGCGAAAATGCGCTCCCCCGGCACCGGCGGATCGACTTTGGTAATGGAGAGCGGACGATAGATACCATAGCTACCGATAGTGGCGTAAACGCGCGCCAGTTGCAGCGGCGTTACCATCAATCCATAGCCGAAAGAAAAGGTGGCCCTCTCTATGTCAGACCACCGTTGTTTTTGAGGGTATAAGCCACTGCTTTCTCCGACCAACCCCAAATTGGTCGCTTTTCCCAAACCAAAACGCGAGTAAGTGTCTACCAGCGCTGAGGAGGGCATCGCTAACGCCAGTCGTGAAACACCGACGTTACTCGACTTCTGTAATACCCCGGTCAACGTAAGCTCCGCATAGCGGGCAACGTCTTTGATCTCATGACCGTTGATGTAATAAGGCAAGGTATTGAGCAGGCTGTTTTCTTTCACCACGTTACGTTGCAGCGCCGTCATCACCACCATCGGTTTTACCGTTGAACCCGGTTCAAAAATGTCGGTAATGGCGCGGTTACGCATAACGTCCATCGGCGTGCCCGCCAGGTTGTTCGGATTGTAGGAAGGGCTGTTGGCCATCGCCAGCACTTCACCGGTGTTGACATCCACCAGCACGGCGGTACCCGCTTCCGCATTATTGAAGGCCACGGCATTGTTCAGTTCGCGATAAACCAACGCTTGCAGGCGCTCGTCAATGCTCAACATCAAGTTGTGTGCCGCCTGACTGTCAACCGAGGAGATATCCTCAATCACGCGACCAAAACGGTCTTTACGCACCGTGCGCTCACCCGGTTGCCCGGTCAGCCAGCGATCGAAGCTTTTCTCAACGCCCTCAATGCCCTGACCATCAATATTGGTGAAACCAATCAGGTGAGACGTTACCTGACCCGCAGGATAGTAACGGCGTGATTCCTGACGCAAATAGATGCCCGGCAGCTTGAGTTTGTGGACGTATTCACCGATAGCAGGGTTCACCTGACGCGCCAGATAGACAAAGCGCCCTTTCGGATTCGCGTTGATTTTCGCCGACATCTGATCGAGCGGTAAATCCAACGCATCAGAAAGCGCTTTCCAGCGGGTATCGAGCGACACACCGCCGTGTTCATTCAACTCTTTGGGATCGGCCCAGATGGCATTAACCGGCACGCTGACCGCCAACGGACGCCCGGCGCGATCGCTGATCATGCCGCGCGCGGTAGGCACCTCCTGCACGCGCAGGGAACGCATATCCCCTTCACGCACCAGTTGGTCCGGGTTGATCACCTGCAAATAGGCGGTGCGTAACATTAGCCCCACCATCGCCAACAGTATGCCTGAACAGAGCAACGCAAAACGCCAGCTTACAAAGCTGGCCTTATCTTCCTGTCGTTTCAACTTTCCTGTGCGCGCTGCTTTCATGCCAAATGAGTACCTATGTTCTCATGCTCAACCAGACTCACTGTTTGACTACGATATTTTCCTGCGCCGGGTCCACGTGCCCCATGTGCAGCTTTTCCGTTGCAATACGCTCTACCCGACTGTGATCGCCCAAAGCGTTCTCTTCCAGAATCAGGTTGCGCCATTCGATATCCAACGCATCACGCTCCAACAACAACTGCTCGCGCTGGGCGGTCAGCAAGCGCGTCTTGTGTGCGGTCGTCACCACCAGCACCGCAGAAACCAACGCACCGATCAGCAGCAGCAGTGGCAATTTGCCGTGACGAAGAATGTCCTGGCCGATAATACCCGCCAGGCTGTGCCGCTCGTTGCTTATCATTCCGCTAGCCGTTCCGCGATACGTAACACGGAGCTACGCGCTCTCGGGTTTTCTGCCACTTCGGCTTCCGGCGGCATCATCTTGCCCACCGTTTTCAGCGTTTGACCGCCTTGCGCACGCAGTTGCGCTTCGGTTAACGGTATTCCGGCGGGCACCTGTGGCCCACGGCTGTGATGGCGCATAAAGCGCTTCACAATACGATCTTCCAGCGAATGAAAACTAATGATCGACAAACGTCCCTGTGGGGCGAGTGCCGTCAGCGCGCCGTTCAACGCCTGCTCGATCTCATCCAGTTCACTGTTGATATAGATACGGATCGCCTGAAAGCTGCGGGTTGCCGGGTGTTTATGCCGCTCTTTCATCGGGCTGGCCGCCGCAATCAGCGATGCCAACTCGCGCGTGCGCGTCATCGGTTCTGTGCTATTGCGTTCCACAATGGCGCGAGCAATGCGCTTGGCAAATCTTTCTTCGCCAAAGGTTTTCAACACCCAGGCAATATCGTCGACCTCTGCCGTTTGCAACCATTGCGCCGCTGACTGCCCACGCGTCGGGTCCATACGCATGTCCAACGGGCCATCGCGCATAAAAGAAAAACCGCGTTCAGGATCGTCCAATTGTGGCGAAGAGACGCCCAAATCAAGCAGCACGCCATCGATACGTCCGGTTAACCCCAGGGTCTCCACGTAACTGGCCAGCGCGGAAAACGGTACGTGAACAATAGAAAAGCGTGAATCCTGAATCGCCTCAGCAGCTGCAATCGCTTGAGGATCGCGATCGATAGCCACAAGACGTCCTTCCGGCCCAAGACGGGAAAGGATCAGCCGCGAATGACCGCCACGGCCAAACGTGCCATCGATGTATGTGCCATCAGCGCGGATATTGAGGCCATTAACCGCTTCGTCCAACAGCACAGTGGTGTGATTATAATTTTCTGGCATGTATTTCTTTCAGCATGACTACAGTGATAAATCCTGCAATCTCTCGGACAACGGAGCGTCAGAGGATTGCTCAGCGTCAATATCGTCCTTGACTTGTTGATACCAGGCCTGTTCATCCCACAGTTCAAACTTGTTGAACTGACCGACCAGCATCACTTCTTTCGTCAGGCTCGCATGTTGCCGTAGCGTACTGGCAATCAGCAGACGCCCGGCATTGTCCATCTGACACTCACTGGCATGACCCAACAGCAACCGCTGCACGCGGCGCTCTGCGGGATTCATGCTCGACAGACGCGACAATTTTTGTTCAATGATTTCCCACTCAGGCAGGGGGTAAAGCAGCAGACAGGGCTGATGGAGGTCAATGGTGCAAACCATCTGACCTTGCGATATCTCTGACAGCGTTTCCCGATAACGGGTAGGAACGGCGAGCCGACCTTTACTGTCGAGGTTAATCAGCGTAGCCCCACGAAACATGCTCGAGTTACCCCTTCATGACCCTTTTCACCACTTTATCCCACAAATTCCCACATTGATGAGTTTACGGAGGGTATGAAAACCTTGTCAAGCCAGAGCGGACGCGCTTTGGAATTATTTCTGCCTCAAGACGAACATGAATGGCATAAAATGGAATAACAGACGGAAATTAAGGGGGATTAACGCCATGAAAATTTGAGGAAAAATTATTTCTGGATAAACAATCAGAAAGAAAAAGTAATAATTTCTCATTTTTACTTAAATTTACCATTAATCATAAAACGCTTATGAAATCGTCGCCGTATTCCTCCTCCATCACCTGCCTCCGGCGCTTGTCCGCAGCACGCTCCGGACCGATACCGGTCACATTTTTACCCAATAATACCGTTCATCTCATTCCACGCTTACAACAATCTCTGGCCGCTATTCTAATTTCTTTCAGGCAATGATGCTGCCAATTTTTCTTTATTTAAGGTTACGAAAAACAATTGAGGTCTTTTACCGTTAACCACTAAGTTCGCCGGTTAATTATTATATTATAAGAGTATTCCTAAAACCCACGTGTTGCGCGCTGTTATTTGGGTTGAAAGGGGACTTTTTGCCCACCGAAAAATAGCTGCCAAGCGCAAAAACACAACCAATTGTTTATAAACATAATTTTTCTGACTGCCGCGCTTAATAAACCGCCATGCCACCTTTCTTCTATAAAGTAGCGCCCATAAGAAAAAAGCATGAAAAAATAAAAATTTATCGCTATTTAAAACTTAAACATCCAGTGAAGTACACTACGCAAATAAAATAAACCAACATAATTAACTGCATTTAACCTCATTAACTGTATAACGGAGTATCTCTGCATGTTCTCCCCTGAATCCCGATTGCGTAGTGCGGTAGCGGACACAGTCGCTATGGTAATCTACTGTTTTATAACGGGTATGCTAATTGAGATCTTGCTGTCTGGCATGAGCTTCCAGCAGTCGCTCTCTTCGCTACTGGTGTCGATCCCCGTTAATATTGTGATTGCTTGGCCTTACGGCCTGTACCGCGATCGTATCCTGCGACTGTCTCAGCGCTACGTAACGCACGGTACCTGGGTAAAAAATCTGGCAGACCTGTTTGCCTACGTCAGCTTTCAATCGCCGGTGTATGTTGCCATCCTGTGGTTTATTGGTGCCAACCCGCAGCAGATCGTCGCAGCGGTAACCAGCAATGTGTTGATATCTATGGTAATGGGTGTCGCTTACGGTTATTTTCTCGATTACTGCCGCCGTCTGTTTCGCGTCGCCGTACCGGGCTGACGTTCAGGCCGACACCGCCATTATCGCTAAATACCGGCAACAAAAAAGCCATCCTGATACCGGATGGCTTTTTTATTAGGAATAATCCCAAATCAACGACGACTGAGTGAACCGCGCCGATAGAGACTGCGCCGAATACGCGTCAAACCCGCCTTGGGCTTCTTAGGTTCATCCAGGCTTGCCAGCACCCGCTCAGCCACTTCGCGATGGCGCTGTGCCACGGAAAGCACCGGACACTCGAGAAAATCGAGCAGCTCGTTGTCACCAAAGGTGGCAATCGCCAAATTGTTCGGCAGCCGTCCGCTCTGCTTCAGGGTAATATCCATCACCCCTTGCAACAACGGAAACGAGGTGGTGAATAGCGCCTGCGGCATCGGGTGATGCTGCAAATACTCTTCAAACGCCGTCGCCGCCGCTGAGCGTTCGTAGCTGTTGGCATAGAGGAAATTCACCTGACGCGGATCCTCTGCCCATGCCATACGAAACCCCTGTTCGCGCAGGAAACTCACCGAAAGCTCCGGCAGCGCGCCGAGATAGAGCACCGATTCCGCCGGGATCTTGCGCAGTTCCTGCGCCAGCATTTCCGCATCCTCACAATCGGCACCCACTACGCTGGTGAAGTGTTCGCGATCCAACGCGCGGTCCAGCGCGATAATCGGCAAGCTATCCCCCGCCCAACGCTGGTAGAACGGATGCTCCGGAGGCAGCGCCGTCGACACGATAATGGCATCGACCTGACGTTGCAGCAGATGCTCAATGCAACGCATCTCGTTATCCGGCTGATCTTCAGAACAGGCAATCAGCAGTTGATAACCGCGCTGACGCGCCTGACGCTCCAGATAATTGGCAATTTTGGTGTAGCTGGTGTTTTCCAGATCCGGAATCACCAGCCCGATAGAACGGGTACGCCCAGCGCGTAATCCAGCAGCCACCGCATTGGGATGATAATTATGCTCACGTACCACCGACATCACTTTTTCTACGGTTTTATCACTGACGCGGTATTGTTTGGCCTTGCCATTGATAACGTAGCTGGCGGTAGTGCGTGAAACGCCCGCAAGGCGCGCGATTTCATCCAGTTTCACGTTAGCCCCTTTAAATAAGCTGGAAAATAAAAAATAAGGATGTCCATATTTTAAGCATGGATATCGTATAGATCTAACCGCAGAAGCTGGTAATCAGCAACCGCTTTATTGTTGTTCAGGGCTATAGAGAGAAAAATAAAAGGCCCGCCGATACGACGAGCCTCTTTATCATAGATCAACACAGGGGAATTTAGCGCATAATCTTATCGCCGCGTGATACGCCGACAATACCCGAACGCGCTACCTCGACAATTTCTGCCACGTCACGCACCGCGCTCAAAAACGCATCCAGTTTGTCACTGGTGCCCGCCAGTTGCACGGTGTAGAGCGTTGCCGTGACATCCACAATCTGCCCACGAAAAATTTCCGTGCTGCGTTTCACTTCTTCCCGGCCATAACCCGTGGCCTGCAATTTCACCAGCATGATTTCACGCTCAACGTGCGAACCCTGCCCCAGTTCGCTCACGCGCAGCACGTCAACCAGCTTGTGCAGTTGCTTCTCAATCTGTTCGATAACCTTGGCATCGCCTACCGTCTGAATGGTCATACGCGACAGCGTTGGATCGTCGGTCGGTGCCACCGTCAGGCTTTCGATATTATACCCACGCTGGGAAAACAGGCCGACAACGCGCGACAATGCCCCAGATTCGTTTTCCAATAGTACAGATAAAATCCGGCGCATGATCAGGTCCTCTCCGTTTTGCTTAACCACATTTCATCCATGCCGCCGCCGCGCACCTGCATAGGATAAACGTGTTCACTGCTGTCGATAGTGATATCCACAAACACCAGACGATTCTTCACCGCCAACGCTTCGCTCAGCTTGCTTTCCAATTCCTGCGGCGACGTGATGGCAATACCAACATGTCCGTATGCTTCCGCCAGTTTGACGAAATCCGGCAGTGATTCCATGTAGGAGTTGGAATGCCTTCCGGAGTAGATCATGTCCTGCCACTGCTTCACCATGCCGAGGAAGCGGTTGTTGAGGTTAATCACCACGACTGGCAAATCATACTGCAACGCCGTGGACAGCTCCTGAATGTTCATCTGGATACTGCCATCACCCGTCACGCAAATCACCGTCTCTTCCGGCAATGCCAGTTTGATACCGAGTGCCGCTGGCAGACCAAAGCCCATGGTGCCGAGGCCACCTGAGTTCACCCAGCGACGCGGCAGATCGAACGGATAGTAAAGCGCAGCGAACATCTGATGCTGTCCCACGTCCGATGCCACATAGGCTTTACCGTCGGTCAACCGGTGCAAGGTTTCAATCACCGCCTGCGGCTTGATCTTGTCACTGTCTAACGGATATTTCAGGCATTGACGCGCACGCCACTGCTCAATACGCTGCCACCAGTCGCGCAGCGCGTCAAAATTCTGCTGCGTTTCACCCTGATCCAACAGTTCGAGCATCAGCGCAAGCACCTGCCGCGCATCACCCACAATGGGGATATCCGCATTCACCGTTTTCGAAATGGAGGCCGGATCGATATCGATATGCAGCACCGTGGCATTCGGGCAGTACTTCGCCAGATTGTTAGTCGTGCGATCGTCAAAACGCACGCCGACGGCGAAGATCACATCGGCATTGTGCATCGCCATGTTGGCTTCGTAAGTGCCGTGCATACCGAGCATGCCCAGACACTGACGGTGCGTGCCCGGAAAACCGCCCAATCCCATCAGAGAGTTGGTGACCGGCAGGTTCAAACGTTCGGCCAGTTGGCGCAGTTCATCATGGCACTCCGCATTGATAACCCCGCCCCCCGCGTAAATGATCGGGGATTGAGCACTTAACAGGGTTTGCAGCGCACGGCGAATTTGCCCCTTATGCCCTTGAATCGTCGGGTTGTAGGAACGCAGGGTGACCGCGTCAGGATAGAGGTACGGCAGTTTGTTGGCCGGGCTCATCACATCTTTCGGTAAATCCACCACCACCGGACCGGGACGCCCGCTTGATGCCAGATAGAACGCCTTTTTCAGCACCGTGGGCACATCTTCGGCCTGCTTGACCAAGAAGCTGTGCTTCACCACCGGACGAGAAATGCCGACCATGTCGCATTCCTGAAACGCGTCGTAACCGATAAGCGAGGTAGCTACCTGCCCAGACAACACCACCATCGGGATGGAGTCCATATAGGCGGTGGCAATCCCGGTAATGGCATTGGTGGCACCGGGGCCGGAGGTGACCAGCACCACGCCGACATCGCCGGTGGCGCGCGCGTAACCATCTGCCATATGCACCGCACCTTGCTCGTGGCGCACCAGAATATGGTCAATGCCGCCCACGGTGTGTAGCGCATCGTAAATATCCAATACTGCCCCGCCCGGATACCCGAACACATATTTCACGCCCTGATCGATCAACGATCGAACCACCATCTCGGCGCCTGACAACATCTCCATGGGATTGCCTCTTTTCGTTCTGAGAGCGGCATCGCGGCGCTGGCATCACAGCGCGACACGCGTCATTGTCTTATCCAGAATTTGAATATAGCCGATTACCATAACGTTAGAAGATGGCACAGGCAAACAAGGGTGAAGCAAGGAACAAACCAGCGGAAACGGGTTTACACCGCCAGAAGGGATTCGACTGAGATAAAACGCTAAACGGCGTCATCGCGGATAGTGATTATTCCGCGATGACGGTCAATGGTAGCGGGAAATTTTCAGCAAAAAAGTTAAAACTTCGTGTAGCACCCGTGAAAAGTTGTTCGGGTTATTCGCCATACATGGCATCAATTTCCGGCTGATAGCGCTGGGCAATGATCTTACGTCGCAGTTTCAATGTTGGCGTCAACTCCCCGCTCTCCATGGAGAAAGGGGTCGCCAGCAGGGTAAAACGCTTGACCTGTTCGACGCGCGACAGCTCTTTTGCATCTCGCGCAGGCGCTGTTCAAACAGCGCAATAATGTGACTGTGACGTAACAGTTCGAGCCTGTCGTGATACTTGAGGTTGGCCGATGCTGCGTACTCTTCCAGCGCTTCAAAGCAAGGCACAATCAACGCAGACACGTATTTGCGCGCGTCGGCAATCACCGCCACCTGCTCGATAAAGCGGTCCTGACCTAAGGTGCCTTCCAGGTGCTGCGGCGCAATATATTTTCCGCCGGAGGTTTTCATCAGGTCTTTCAGACGCTCGGTGATATACAGGTTACCCTCGGCATCCAGTTTCCCGGCATCGCCAGTTTTCAGCCAGCCATCGGCGGTGAAGGCTTCAGCAGTTTCCTGAGGACGGCGAAAATAACCGCGCATCAGCGTTGCACCGCGCACCTGTATTTCGTTTTCGTCACCAATGCGCACTTCAATGCCAGGCAACGGTGTACCGATCGAGCCCAGCCGTACGTTATTCGCTTCCCAGCACGATACCGTGGCGCAGGTTTCCGTCATGCCGTAACCGTAAATAACGCGCACCCCCATCGACTGGAAAAACAAAATGATATTCTCGTCCAGATGCGCGCCAGCCGCAGGCATAAAGCGAATCTTACCGCCCAGCAGGTGACGCAGCTTGGTCAGTACCAACCGATCGGCGACGCGATGCAGTAACGTCTGCAACGGTGAGCGTGGTTTATCCGAAATACGTGCCAGAAACGCCTTGCGCCCCTGCGCGATGGCCCAATTAAACAGCGTACGACGATGCCAGGGGGCCTGCGCGACTTTTTCGTGAATGGCGCTATACACTTTCTCGTAGAAACGCGGCACCGCACACATCACCGTCGGCGAAACGGCCTGCATGGCATTACGTACCAGATTGGTGTCGGTCAGATAGACGTTTTGCGCACCGGTGTGCATCATGTAAAACGACCAGGCGCGCTCAAACACGTGAGACAGCGGCAGGAAACTCAAAGAGATATCGTCCTGCGACACGCACAGACGCTCATCGTGCAACTTCAGCACCATCGCCATATTGGCGTAATCCAGCATCACCCCTTTCGGCTCACCGGTGGTGCCGGAGGTGTAGATCAAGGTGAAAAGATCGTCCAGATTACGCGCATCAATGCGCTGTTGCAGGGCCGGCTGCCAGTAGGCGTCATCCACATCGGCTTCAAACGCCGCCAGCGTCAGCGCCAACGGGCAGTGATGCAGATTCACATTGTCATCGAGCACGATGATGCGCTTAAGCTGCGGGCACTCCGGCAGCAGCGCCAATACCGCATCATACTGCGGCTGAGAACCGACAAACAGGGTGCGGATGTCAGCATCATTGATAATAAACGCCGCCTGTGTCGCCGTGTTGGTGGCATAGATCGGTACGGTTACGCCACGCACGTACAGCGTGGCGAGATCGGCCAGCGACCAGTTGAGCGAATTATGAGAGAACAACGCGACACGCTCTTGGGCATCAATCCCCAATGAGAGCAGTGCACAGGCAATGCGACGGATACGCACACCGGCCTGGAACCAGGTGAGCTGCGTTTCGCCAGAGGCAGACCATTCACGCAGTGCGGTACGGCCGGAACAATGAGCAATCTGGTGTTGGATGCGTTCAACCAAATGGTATTGCGACAAATGGGTAGACATAATAAAAATGAGCCTGGGAAATTTCAGCGTACAACTGTTTATTATTTTGGCGCAGTCTACTGATCTTGCCAGAAACCGCAACGATCTTTCACGTTGGCATCACGGAAGGTTGACGCCACGCACATCTGCCCCGATTGCGCCTCCGGCATGATGATGGCAACGCAAACGGTTTCGTAGCCGCAGGATGTGGGCGCAACACCACAGCCACAAATGCTTGACATACCCACAAGAATCAAGTACCAATAATAGCACGAGCGATGCCATTCCCGCCGCTAAGCGGTGTGTGGCAAATTTTGCAGCTAAACGGATCAGACGAGATATCATGTTCAAACACACTTTCCTACTAGGCCTACTACTACACGCATCAACATTGCGCGGTATGCCTGTGGGTGAAAGTCAGAGCTGATTTCACGTTACACAGAACGAAGAACCCGCGCCGATGCGCGGGTTTTTTTTTACCCGTTCGGCGCTCGAATAAACACGATAAGGAATCTTTCCAATGAGCCAGCAGGTCATTATTTTCGATACCACATTGCGTGATGGTGAGCAGGCATTACAAGCCAGTCTGAGTGTAAAAGAGAAGCTGCAAGTGGCCTACGCGCTGGAAAGATTGGGCGTGGACGTGATGGAAGTCGGCTTCCCGGTCTCTTCTCCGGGCGATTTCGAATCGGTACAGACCATTGCACGTCATATTAAAAACAGCCGGGTGTGTGGTTTGGCCCGCTGCGTCGATAAAGATATCGATGTCGCCGCCGAGGCGCTGCGCGTTGCCGAAGCCTTCCGTATTCACGTATTCCTGGCCACTTCCACCCTGCACATCGAATCCAAACTGCGTTTGTCGTTCGAGCAGGTGATTGAGAAAGCGGTTCACTCCGTCAAACGGGCGCGTAACTACACCGACGACGTAGAGTTCTCCTGCGAAGATGCTGGCCGTACGCCTATCGATAACCTGTGCCGTATCGTTGAAGCCGCAATTAACGCCGGTGCTACCACCATCAACATCCCTGATACCGTGGGTTACACCACGCCGTATCAGTTCGGCGGCATTATCACCACGCTGTACGATCGCGTGCCGAACATCGACAAAGCGATTATCTCCGTGCACTGCCATGACGATCTGGGAATGTCGGTCGCCAACTCCATCACTGCGTTACAGGCTGGCGCACGTCAGGTAGAAGGTACGTTAAACGGTCTGGGTGAGCGCGCAGGCAACACCGCGCTGGAAGAAGTGATCATGGCGATCAAAACCCGTCAGGATCTGCTGAATGTCCACACCAATATCAATCATCAGGAAATTTACCGCACCAGCCAGTTGGTGAGCCAGATTTGCAACATGCCGATCCCCGGCAACAAAGCGATTATCGGTTCTAACGCCTTCGATCACTCTTCCGGTATCCATCAGGACGGCGTGCTGAAAAACCGCTCCAACTACGAAATCATGACGCCGGAATCCATCGGCCTGAAAGAAGTGCAGTTGAATCTGACCTCCCGTTCTGGCCGCGCGGCGGTGAAACACCGCATGGAAGAGATGGGCTATCAAGAAAGCGATTTTAATCTGGACCAGTTGTACACCGATTTCCTGAAGCTGGCCGACAAAAAAGGCCAGGTTTTCGACTACGATTTGGAGGCATTGGCCTTTATTAATAGCCAGCAGGAAGACGAAGAGTTCTATCGTCTGGATGCTTTCAACGTGCAGTCTGGCTCCAACACCATTGCCACCGCCTCAGTGCAGTTGGCCTGTGGTGGCGAAGTGCAAGCTGAAGCCGCTACCGGAAACGGGCCAGTCGATGCCGTTTATCAGGCGATTAACCGCATCACGGGCTACGGCATTGAACTGGTGAAATACCAGTTGTCCGCCAAAGGCCAGGGGCGCGATGCATTGGGGCAAGTGGATATCGTCGCTGCTTATCAAGGCCGTCGCTTCCACGGCGTGGGTCTGGCGACCGATATCGTCGAATCCTCCGCCAAGGCGATGGTCAACGTATTGAACAACATCAAACGCGCACAGTTGGTAGAACAAGAAATTCAGCGTTTGCAGCACCACAACAAACAACAAAATAGCCAGGAAACAGTGTGATGACAAAGAGTTACCATATCGCCGTCTTACCCGGTGACGGCATCGGCCCGGAAGTCATGGCGCAAGCCCATAAAGTGTTAGACGCGGTTCGCCAGCGTTTCGGCTTGCGTATCACCACCAGCGAATATGACGTCGGCGGCATCGCCATCGACCGTCAGGGCACACCGTTGCCCCCCGCCACCGTCGCCGGTTGCGAGCAGGCTGACGCCATTCTGTTCGGCTCGGTTGGCGGCCCGAAATGGGAACATTTGCCGCCGGCTGAGCAACCGGAGCGCGGCGCGCTGCTGCCACTGCGTAAGCACTTCCGCCTGTTCTGCAACCTGCGCCCGGCACGTCTGTATCAAGGGCTGGAAGCGTTTTGTCCTCTGCGCAGCGATATCGCCGCCAACGGTTTCGACATTCTGTGCGTGCGCGAACTGACCGGCGGTATCTACTTTGGCCAGCCGAAAGGCCGTGAAGGCAGCGGTCAGCACGAGCGTGCGTTCGACACCGAGGTGTACCACCGTTTCGAGATCGAGCGTATCGCCCGCATTGCCTTTGAGTCGGCGCGCAAGCGTCGCAGCAAAGTTACCTCCATCGATAAAGCTAACGTGCTGCAAAGCTCGATCCTGTGGCGTGAAATCGTCACCGAAGTCAGCAAAGACTACCCGGACGTGACGCTGGCGCACCTGTACATCGACAACGCCACCATGCAGTTGATCAAAGACCCGTCCCAGTTCGATGTGATGCTGTGCTCCAACCTGTTTGGTGACATCCTGTCTGACGAATGTGCGATGATCACCGGCTCGATGGGGATGCTGCCTTCCGCCAGCCTGAACGAACAAGGTTTCGGTCTGTACGAACCGGCAGGCGGTTCTGCGCCGGATATCGCGGGCAAAAACATCGCCAACCCGATCGCACAGATCCTGTCACTGGCCCTGCTGCTGCGTTACAGTCTGGAAGCCGATGACGCGGCCAACGCCATCGAAAACGCGGTAAACACCGCGCTGGCCGAAGGCTACCGCACTGGCGATCTGGCGAGCCGTGACGGCAAAGCCATCAGCACCGACGAAATGGGCGACGCCATTGCCCGCTTTGTGGCGCAAGGGGTGTAACCATGAGCAAGACCTTATACCAGAAGTTGTTTGATGCCCACGTGGTGTTCGAAGCGCAGAATGAAACGCCGCTGCTGTATATCGACCGCCATCTGGTGCATGAAGTCACTTCCCCGCAAGCCTTTGATGGCCTGCGTGCCATGGGGCGCAAACTGCGCCAACCGGGCAAAACGTTTGCCACCATGGATCACAACGTGTCCACCCAGACCAAAGACATCAATGCCTGCGGTGAAATGGCGCGTATTCAGATGCAGGAGTTGATCAAGAACTGCGCCGAGTTTGGCGTGCAGCTGTACGATCTGAACCACCCGTATCAAGGCATCGTCCACGTTATCGGGCCGGAACAGGGCATGACCCTGCCGGGCATGACCATTGTGTGCGGCGATTCCCATACCGCTACCCACGGCGCCTTTGGATCACTGGCGTTTGGTATCGGCACCTCCGAAGTGGAGCATGTGATGGCGACGCAAACCCTGAAGCAGGGTCGCGCCAAAGCCATGAAAATTGAAGTCACAGGCCAGGCCGCGCCCGGAATCACCGCGAAAGATATCGTGCTGGCGATTATCGGTAAAACCGGCAGCGCGGGCGGTACCGGTCACGTGGTGGAATTCTGTGGCGACGCCATCCGCGCGTTGAGCATGGAAGGCCGCATGACGCTGTGTAACATGGCGATTGAAATGGGTGCAAAAGCCGGTTTAGTCGCGCCGGATGAAACCACGTTTGCCTACCTGAAAGGCCGTCAGTTCGCGCCGAAAGGGGCTGATTGGGATGCTGGCGTGGCGTACTGGAGCACGTTGAAATCCGATGCAGATGCCGTGTTTGATACCGTCGTCACCCTGGATGCCGCCGATATCGCGCCGCAGGTAACCTGGGGTACTAACCCCGGCCAGGTTATCGCCGTGAACCAGAATATCCCCGATCCTGAATCCTTTAGCGATCCGGTTGAGCGCGCTTCTGCCGCCAAAGCGCTGGCGTATATGGATCTGCAACCGGGCATCAAGCTGACCGATGTCGCCATCGACAAAGTGTTTATCGGTTCCTGTACCAACTCGCGTATCGAAGATTTGCGCGCTGCCGCCGCTATCGCCAAAGGGCGTAAAGTGGCCACTGGCGTGCAGGCTATCGTGGTACCCGGCTCTGGCCCGGTGAAAACCATGGCCGAGTTGGAAGGTCTGGATAAAGTGTTTATCGACGCCGGGTTTGAATGGCGTCTGCCGGGCTGTTCCATGTGTCTGGCAATGAACAATGACCGCCTGAACCCCGGTGAGCGCTGTGCATCCACCAGCAACCGTAACTTTGAAGGCCGTCAGGGACGTGCGGGTCGTACTCACCTGGTCAGCCCGGCGATGGCTGCCGCCGCCGCCGTGACAGGGCATTTCGCCGATATCCGCGAATTACCTTCGTCCGCGAATTAATAAGGAGACGCCTGATGGCTAAATTTACCCAACATACCGGGCTGGTCGTGCCGCTGGATGCCGCCAACGTGGACACCGATGCGATCATCCCCAAGCAGTTTTTGCAGAAGGTAACGCGTACCGGTTTCGGCCAACACCTGTTTCACGACTGGCGTTTTCTGGATGACGCGGGGCAGCAGCCTAATCCGGAGTTTGTGCTGAATCAACCGCGTTATAAAGGAGCCACCATCCTGCTGGCGCGTGAAAACTTCGGCTGTGGCTCCTCCCGTGAGCATGCTCCCTGGGCACTGACCGACTACGGTTTTCACGTGGTGATCGCCCCAAGCTTTGCGGATATTTTCTACGGTAACGCGTTTAACAACCAGTTGCTGCCGGTAAAACTGAGTGATACCGATATCGACGACCTGTTCAAACGGGTCGATGCTACACCAGGCATTACCTTTACGGTGGATCTGGAAGCACAAACGGTCAATGCAGGCGGGAAAACCTACCCGTTTGAGATCGACAGCTTCCGCCGCCACTGCATGATTAACGGGCTGGACAGTATCGGCTTGACGTTACAACACGAAGAGGCGATTGCTCGCTACGAACAGCAGCAACCGGTCTTTTTGCGTTAAGTCATAAGGCACCGCGCTGCGGTGCCTTCTATTTTACAGCCCCATACCCTCGCCAAACGCCTCTCTCAGCGCCTCGACAAAACAGCGAATCTTGACCGTTTGCCGCCGTGCCGCAGGCACCAGCACATGCATCGGGCGGGCGGGTCCTTCATAGTCCGGCACAACCTGAACCAAACGTCCGGCGTCAATCTCTTTGCCCAACACATCGGCGGGCCCCAAGGTAACGCCATAACCTTCGATAGCCGCATACAACAGTGCTTTCCAGTCATTGGCGCGAAACCGTCCGGTTGGCCTGACTTCTTCGCTCTGACCATCACGCTGGAACAACCAGCGGCACGGCACAGTGGGCGTCCATTCGCCGTACACCAGACACGCGTGATGCGCCAAATCACTGGGTTTCTCAGGGAAACCCTCGCGCGCTACATAGGTAGGTGAGGCGCAGGCAATCAGCCGATAGGGCCTTAACGGCCAGGCGATCATCGAACTGTCGGCCAGTTCACCGATACGTACGATCACTTCAAAACCTTCCTCAATCGGATCGACCATACGATCGTTAAGCGTCAGTTCGATCTGCGTATCCGGATAACGATCGAGATAGCGGGTAATAAAGGGCGCAAGCGCATAAGCACCAAAGGTGACGGGCGCATTAACCCGAATGGTTCCTGACGGCGTGGCTTTCATCTCCAGCGCAATCGCCTCTGCCGCATCAACTTCCGCCAACACTATCTTGCAGCGTTCATAATAGCTGCGGCCGATATCGGTCAAGCTTTGACGCCGCGTAGTGCGGTTGAGCAGTCGAGCGCCGAGACGCGCCTCTAACCAGGCCACATGCTTCGCCACCCCTTGCGGGGAAAGACGCAACGCCTCTGCCACTTCGGCAAAAGAGCCCAGTTCAGCCGCTTTAACAAAGATGTGCATACTGGTCAGCCTGTCCATCATTCACTCCAATGGGTTGTTTATCTAAGTTCCATTTGTGATTTTATCTTATTTTCGTGGTGAATTACGCTCCTTATTGATGAATGACCCAACAGGAGATCAGCATGAAAATAGGCATTATTGGCGCAGGCTTTGTCGGACGAACGATTGCCACGCTTGCGGTTAACACCGGGCATCAGGTAATGCTCAGTAACTCACGCGGCCCACAAACGCTGTTCAGCTTCCGCTCGATGGTGGGCTGTCAGGCAGGAACGGTGGAACAGGCCATTCAGTTTGGTGATGTGGTGGTGATAGCCGTTCCGCTGACGCCAATCGATCAGTTGCCTGCCACGCTGCTGGCGGGCAAGCAGGTACTTGATGCTGTCAATTATTACCCGGAGCGCGATGGCCAGGTTGATGTGCTCGACAGTGGGCAAACCACCACCAGCGAACTGCTGGCGCGCCATTTACCCGGTGCCATCATCACCAAGGCGTTTAATGCCATTCAGATGACCCAGTTGGAAAGCGATGGTTTACCGGCTGGCAGCCCCAACCGTCGCGCATTGCCACTGGCCGGGGACAATACGCAGGGCAAGCAGATTGCCCATGAATTGTATGAAGCCTTTGGCTTTGATGCCATCGACGTTGGCGCACTCGCGGAAGGGTGGCGCTTTGAACGGGGCACACCGGCCTACTGTGTACGTATGACCAAAGAGGCGTTGCTGGCGGCGCTGGACAGCGTGCAACACCACTAACGGGCAATAAAAATGCCAGCGGCGCAGGCCGCTGGCTGGTGAAAAGCACCATTACTCAGAAGTTTCTCTACTACCAGAACAGCACTAGAGCCATTGCCGGTACTCTTCTTCCGACATTTCATCGGTATGCCATTGTGTCACTTGCTGTAACAACGCCAGCTTTTGCTGAGCGCTGATCCTCCTCAGCCAGCAGCCAGGGCAATGCAAGAAGTAGTGCCGGTAAAATTGATTGAGCCGTGAAATCGCCATTAGCCACCTCCGTGCTTTCCTTGTTGTGCAGTATCACCGTAATATAGGGAAAGATAAATTGATGACTTTGGTTCGCGGAGTTCCTCTTTTATGTCGTCGACACGTTTGCAACAGCAGTTTGTCCGCCTCTGGCAGCGCTTTCAGGGGCAGGATACCGACACTACGCTTGAAGAGCTGGCCGGAGTATTACTCTGCTCACGCCGTCATATCCGTTCACTGCTCGGGGCCATGCAAAAAGAGGGATGGCTGCTGTGGCAAGCGGAAGCGGGACGTGGAAAACGCTCCCGTCTCAGTTTTATCTATACCGGCTTAACGCTGCAACAACAGCGCGCAGAAGACCTGCTGGAGCAGGAGCGCGTCGAACAACTGATCCAGTTGATCGGTGATAAAGAGACGGTACGCCAGATGTTGCTTTCCCATCTGGGTCGCCGTTTTCGTCAGGGGAAACATCTGCTGCGCGTGCTCTATTATCGTCCGCTGCGCAACCTGCTGCCCGGTTCTGCACTGCGACGCTCTGAGATGCATATCGTCAGGCAGATCTTCAGCGGGTTAACCAAGATAAATGAGGAAAACGGGGAAATCGCACCGGACCTCGCACACCACTGGCAGCAAATTACGCCACAACGCTGGCGTTTTTATTTACGCCCGGCGATCCGCTTCCACGATGGGCGCGAGTTGGTGATGAAGGATGTTATCGTCTCAGTGATGCGATTGACGTCGCAGGCATTGTTCTCACACATCACACGCGTGACGTCCCCCATCCCCTTTGTGATTGATGTTGAATTGAGCGAACCTGATGGTTGGCTCCCTTGGCTGCTCGGCAGTGCACATGCCATGATCCTGCCCCACGACTGGCAGGCACAGGCTGATTTCGCGCGCCACCCTGTCGGCACCGGCCCCTATGCAGTGGAGAAAAACAGCGACAGCCAGTTGAAAATAAAAGCCTTTGATGACTATTTCGGCTACCGGGCACTGATCGATGAGGTCAATATCTGGGTACTGCCTGACGCCTCCGAGGAACTGCCGGTATCCATTCAGGTACAAAGCGACACCACCATGCGCGACGAGTTGGAAAGCCGCATGGAGGAAGGGTGCTATTTCCTGTTGTTTGATACCCGCTCCACGCAGAGCGCGAACAGCGAGGTACGCCGCTGGATTAGTCAGGTTTTCCACCCCATTGCCCTGCTCGGCCAGACCGACAATACGCGCCGTTATGACTGGTCACCGGCGTACAGTCTGCTACCACGCTGGCACCACCAGCGTCTCGTCAACCTACAGCCCAAACCCGCTGGGCTGACAGACGTGACGCTAACGTTTTATCAGGAGCACCCCGAATACCGCATCATTGGCGAGATAATGCATAACCTTCTGGCGCAGCAGGGCGTGACGCTGCATATACAGAAAGTCGACTACGAGCAATGGTATCTGGGAGAAGCAGAAAGTGACATCTGGTTGAGCAGTGTCAACTGCTATCCACCGCTGGAGTTTTCACTGTTCGCCCTGCTCTATGAGTTACCGCTGCTGCGTCACTGCCTGAGCGGCTCGCTCCAAGAAGACGCGCAGCGCTGGCACAGTCAAACGCTCTCTATCGCCGACTTCAGCCAACGTTTGATTGAAAGCGGTGAGATTCACCCGCTGTTTCACCACTGGTTACAGTTGCAGGGGCAGCGCAGTATGCGCGGCGTGCGTATGAACATGTTGGGCTGGTTTGACTTTAAATCCGCCTGGTTTGTACCGCCGGAGCACGACGCCGACTTTCCATGATGCTACAAACCCTTTACAATAATGACGTTCTCAACGGGGTGCAGGCCGTTTGTTGATGATATCGCATTGTCAACGCACGGTATTTATGCTGAGAAAATACCCGTCGAACCTGATCCGGTTAATACCGGCGAAGGGATTTGAGAGTGCATTCGCCTGCCTCAAAGTCCTTTGCCACCCTAATATACCCAGGAGTGCAAAGTGTTACAGTCGCTATTACCCCGTTTATTGCTTCCCGTACTCGGTCTCTCTGCCGTGCTGTTTGGCTCTGCTGCCGCTAATACCAAGCCTGCATTGACCGTTTACACCTACGATTCCTTCGCGTCTGAATGGGGCCCCGGCCCGGCGATTAAAAAAGCCTTCGAAAAAGAGTGCGAGTGTGAATTGAATTTTGTCGCGCTGGAAGATGGCGTTGCCCTGTTGAACCGCTTGCGCATGGAAGGCAAAAACAGCAAAGCGGATATCGTGCTGGGGCTGGATAACAACCTGCTCAAAGCGGCTGTGGATACCGGGCTGTTTACGGCCCACCAGGTGAAAACCGACGCGTTGACGCTGCCCGGCGGTTGGGATAATGCCACCTTCCTGCCTTACGATTACGGCTATTTTGCGTTCGTCTACAACAAAGACACGCTGAAAAATCCGCCGACCAGTCTTGATGCCTTGATCAACAGCGAGCAGCCGCTGAAGGTGATTTATCAAGACCCGCGCACCAGCACGCCGGGGCTGGGCCTGCTACTGTGGATGCAAAAGGTGTATGGCGATAAAGCGCCCGATGCCTGGCAAAAACTGGCGCGCAACACCGTCACCGTCACCAAAGGATGGAGTGAGGCTTACGGCCTGTTCCTCAAGGGCGAAGCGGATATGGTGCTGAGCTATACCACCTCTCCGGCCTATCATATTATCGAAGAGAAAAAGACTAACTACGCGGCGGCGCTGTTCAGCGAAGGCCATTATATGCAAGTTGAGGTTGCCGGGCAGCTGACCGCCAGCAAGCAGCCGGAGCTGGCTAACCGCTTTATGCAGTTTATCCTCAGCCCAACGTTCCAAAGCCTGATCCCGACCACCAACTGGATGTATCCGGTCACCGACGTGGCGCTGCCGGAAGGGTTCCAGTCGCTGGCGCGCCCGGAAAAAGCGCTGTCGTTTAGCGCACAACAGGTGGCGGACCTGCGTGGGCAGTGGATTCAGGCATGGCAACGCGCCGTCAGCCGCTGATCCCACACTGGCTCTTGCCAGGGCTGTTTACCGCGGCAGTGTTGGCAGGCGTTGCCCTGCTCGCGTTTGGCGCTCTCTGGCATCAGGCGCCTGATACCCCATGGCAGACGCTGTGGGGTGATAGCTATGTGTGGTACGTAGTACGCTTTACCTTTTGGCAGGCATTGCTTTCGGCGCTACTCTCCACGCTGCCCGCCATTGTGCTGGCGCGCGCCCTTTACCGCCGCCATTTCCCTGGCAGAACCTGGCTGCTGCGCCTGTGCGCCATGACGCTGGTGCTACCGGTGTTGGTGGCGGTATTTGGCATACTGCGCGTCTACGGGCGACAAGGCTGGCTGGCGCAAGGGTTAAGCGCGCTCGGCATCGACTACACCTTTTCCCCCTATGGCCTGCAAGGGATTCTGCTGGCTCACGTGTTCTTCAATTTACCGCTGGCGACACGCCTGCTGTTGCAAGCTCTGGAGTCCATTTCCACGGAACAGCGCCAGTTAGCGGCACAGTTGGGCATGAATGCCTGGCAAACCTTTTATCTCATTGAATGGCCGTGGTTACGGCGTCAGATCCTGCCCAGTGCGGCACTGATTTTCATGCTCTGCTTCGCCAGTTTTGCCACGGTACTCTCACTCGGCGGAGGCCCACGCGCCACCACAATTGAACTGGCTATCTATCAGGCATTGAGCTTTGATTACGATCCTGCGCGCGCGGCAGGATTGGCGCTGATCCAGATGGTTTTCTGTCTGGGGTTGGTGTTACTGAGCCAACGACTCGGCTCGTGGTTTGCCGTGGGCAATACCCAGCAATTGTGCTGGCGCAACCCTCAGGATTCACTGGCTGAACGGCTGGGCGATACCGTGATTATCGTTGCTGCGCTGTTATTACTCTTGCCACCGTTGCTGGCGGTGGTGCTGGACGGTCTCAGTCCGGCGATGTTGACGGTGCTAAAACAACCCGCACTGTGGCAAACGCTGTGGACATCCCTGCGCATCGCACTCGGCGCGGGTGTGCTTTGCGTTATCCTGACCCTGATGCTGCTGTGGAGCAGCCGTGAGCTGAAGCTGCGTCAGCAGCGGCTGGCCGGACAGTTGATGGATATCAGCGGCCTGCTGATTCTGGCGATGCCGGGCATTGTGTTGGCAACGGGTTTCTTTCTTGTGCTCAACAATACCATCGGGCTACCGACATCACCCTATGGGCTGGTGGTTGCTACTAACGCGCTGATGGCTATCCCCTACGCGCTCAAGGTATTGGAGAACCCGATGCTCGACATCTCTCAGCGCTATAATCTGCTGTGTCAGTCGCTGGATATTCGCGGCTGGCATCGTTTACGTCTGATTGAACTGCGCGCGCTGCAACAACCGATCGCGCAGGCGATGGCGTTTGCCTGCGTACTCTCGGTGGGGGATTTCGGCATTATCGCGTTGTTTGGCAATGAGCAGTTCCGCACGCTGCCCTTCTATCTTTACCAACAAATTGGCGCTTATCGCAGCGCAGACGGTGCGGTAACCGCACTGCTGCTGATGCTGCTCTGTTTCACGTTGTTTAGCGTGATGGAGACATTGACCCTGTGGCAAAAACGGGCGGGCCGACATGCTGTCGTTGAATAAACTCACTTATCTCTATCAACAGGCCCCCATGCAGTTCGATGTCAGCATCGCTGCGGGAGAGCGCGTTGCCTTATTAGGGCCAAGCGGTGCGGGTAAAAGCACGCTGCTCAGCCTGATTGCCGGGTTTTTATTAGCGAACAGCGGCGAACTGATGCTCAATGGCGACGATCATCGCCATACGCCGCCCGCCGAGCGTCCAGTATCGATTCTGTTTCAGGAAAACAACCTGTTCCCGCACCTGACGCTGGAGCAAAATATTGCGCTTGGCCTGCACCCCGGTTTGCGTCTCACGTCAGCACAGCGTCAGGCATTGCACGCCATTGCCGAACACGTGGGCTTAAGTAGCCTGATGCAACGCCTGCCCGCGCAGGTGTCTGGCGGTCAACGCCAGCGCGCTGCCTTAGCCCGCTGCCTGCTGCGCCAACGCCCTATCCTGCTGCTGGATGAACCGTTCTCCGCGCTCGATCCGGCGCTGCGCCAGGATATGCTCACGCTGGTTGATACGGTGTGTGCAGAGCAGCAACTTACGCTGCTGATGGTCACGCACAATCTGGATGACGCGTTACGTATAGCGCCACGCAGTCTGCTGCTGGTCGATGGGAGCATCGCCTACGATGGCCCCACGACGTCACTGTGTGACGGTAGCAGTGAAGCGGCGCGGATACTGGGGATCCGTGCAGCGCGTGACGGATTGTCTACACCGGGTTGCGACTCAACACAGAGTATTTTGTGAGCTGAATAAAATTTTCACTTTTTATTCCTTGTGGGTATTGCGCCTGTTGCAACGCCCGTGCTTATATAAAACGGCTAACTAACTGACTGATTGACAGGATCCCCGTGAGACACTCCGCTGCTATGACTTCTGCACTACTACACACCGCGCATGTTGACGCGGTCGTCGTCGTGCGCGTGGTCGTCGTCGGCGACGCGCCGTAACGGGTTCCGAATCACAGCACGATTCCCAAACCCCGCCGGCGCAAGCCGAGCGGGGTTTCTTGTTTTTACCTCCCCGCTCCGAAAACGCACCGGCCCAGATGAAGGATATTACTATGCGTTATACCGGAGCACAGTTGATCGTCCGGCTGTTGGAACAGCAGGGCATCACCACGGTAGCGGGCATTCCCGGCGGGGCGGCACTGCCGCTGTACGATGCGCTGGGGCAGAGCAAAACCATTCGCCATATTCTCGCCCGCCATGAGCAAGGGGCAGGATTTATCGCGCAGGGCATGGCGCGTGCCAGCGGCAAAGCCGCCGTTTGTCTGGCTTCCAGCGGCCCGGGGGCCACTAACCTGCTTACCGCGATTGCCGATGCGAAACTCGATTCCATCCCTCTGGTGTGCATTACTGGTCAGGTCTCCTCGACCATGATCGGCACCGATGCCTTTCAGGAAGTGGATACCTATGGCATTTCCATCCCCGTCACCAAACATAACTATCTGGTGCGGGACATCAACGAACTGCCACGCGTGATTTCAGACGCGTTTCGCATCGCGCAATCAGGGCGTCCCGGTCCGGTGTGGATCGATATTCCGAAAGATATTCAAACCGCCACCATCGAATTGTCCGAACTACCAACCAGCGCTGAACCCGATTTCACCCCCGCCATCGATACACAAGCCATCGCGCAGGCCGCCGCAATGATCAATGCGGCCGAGCGCCCCATCCTCTATTTGGGCGGTGGCATCATCAGCGCCGAGGCCCACCAACAGGCAATTGAACTCGCCGAGCGCGCCAACCTGCCGACCACCATGACGCTGATGGCGCTCGGTGCCATGCCGACCGATCACCCGCTGTCACTCGGCATGTTAGGCATGCACGCCGCCCGTTCCACTAACCTGATTTTGCAGCAGTCTGACTTGCTTATCGTACTGGGCGCGCGCTTTGACGATCGTGCTATCGGTAAAGCAGAGCAATTCTGCCCGGATGCCAGCATCATCCATATCGATATCGATGCAGCGGAACTGGGAAAAATTCGCCAGGCGCACGTTGGGCTGCATGCCGATGTGGGTGAAGCGCTGACACTGTTGTTGCCGTTGATTGAACCGCAAAAACGGGAAAAATGGCATCAGGCAGTATCGGCGTTACAGCACACCTATCCGTTGCGCATGCCGGGCGCTGACGACCCCTTGAGCCATTATGGGCTGGTACAAGCCACCGCGCAGGCGCTGACGGACGATGCCATCATCGCCACCGACGTGGGTCAGCATCAGATGTGGGTGGCACAGAGCTACCCGCTGCGTCGGCCGCGCCAATGGTTAACCTCCGGCGGCCTCGGCACCATGGGATTTGGCTTGCCCGCGGCAATGGGTGCCGCACTGGCAGAACCCGACAAAATTGTGGTGTGCTTTTCCGGCGACGGCAGCATCATGATGAACATTCAAGAGATGGCAACGGCGGCCGAAGAGGGGCTTAATGTTAAGATCATCCTGATGAACAATCAGGCATTAGGGTTGGTGCACCAGCAGCAAGACCTGTTCTATGGACAGCGCATCTTCGCCGCTGACTACCGCTACCAAACCGATTTTATCAGCATCGCTCGCGGCTTCGGCTTCGCGGCCTATGACCTGAATAACGCAGACGATCCGGCCGCCATGCTGGCAGACGCCCTGCACACGCCGGGCCCGGCTCTGATTCATGCGGCTATCGATGCCAACGAGAAAGTATACCCGATGGTGCCGCCGGGCGGGGCCAACACCGATATGATTGGAGACTGACACCATGCAAAATCAATCAACTTCGTCTCACGTAACGCTAGAACTGGCGGTACGCAACCACCCTGGCGTCATGTCTCATGTGTGTGGACTGTTCGCCCGTCGCGCTTATAACGTGGAAGGCATTCTGTGTATGCCGCTAGCCGGAGGCAAAGAGAGCCGCATCTGGCTTCTGGTGCAGGAAGACAGCCGGCTACCGCAGATGATCAGTCAGGTCGAAAAGCTGGAAGATGTGCTACAGGTGCGCCGCCACGGTGCCGACATGCGCATTTTTGATCAGGTGGCTGAGTTTTATCGCTAACGTTCTGCGCGTTACCGCACTTAGCAGGATGCGCTGAGTCATCCTGCTAGCGCGCACATCGCGATTAATTACAGAGTTCGCGGCCTTCCATCATGATATCAACGGTAGACATCTGATAACCGGCCACTTGCGGATCGTGTTTGGTCACGGCTTTATTATTCAAAATGGGTGACTTGCCCAATTTACGGCCTGAATCAGCCAGTGCATTTGCCATACCATTAAGCGCATAAACCTTGCCATCTTTACTGTTTTTCAGCACCACGATGCCGGTCGAACAGATGAGTTCCCCTTTTTCAAAGGTGAACGGCCACTTATCTCCGTAGCTTTTCGCCGTAATCGTTTTGCTTTTATCCCCAGCGGCATAAGCCCCTGCGCTCATCAACAGCACCAGCGCCGTAATCACGATCTTTTTCATTGTTTTTCCATCCATTGGTTATGAGAGTAACGTGAACAACGGCAATCCAGTGGACTGCCGCTGCCTTCACGCGGGGACGATAGTAAAACAACGTTTCAAACAGGTCTAGCGTCGTGGCGCATCAACGCGGTGCATTATCCCCGCAACACCACTTTCCCTAGCAGATGGCTGTACACCGGCATCATCGGGTGTTGAAGTAACATCACCACACCCGCGACAGCGGCCGCCGTGGTCAACGGCGCCAGCCAGCGTAAATGCACCACGGTCAACCACGCCAAGCGTTTGCGGCTTTTGGTTTGCTTTCGGCTGTTCCACCAGCGCCAGCTTAGCCATCCGGCAAGCCACACCACGATTGCCACCCCCAGCAGCAACCAGCGGAATGACGCGCTGTTGCCACCGGACGGAATGTCATACGCGACGCCCGCCAGAATACCCGGCAGAAAATAGACCGGTGGCCAGACAACGCAGCCAATGATATTCGGCAGCGCAAAGCGCGCGGGTGGCAGCGCCAGCATCCCTGCTACCATCGGGATTAACGGTCGGGTTGGGCCAACGAAGCGCCCGATGATGATGGTGGGCATCGGGTGTTGGTGCAAGGCGTGTTCCGTGCGGCGCAGCAAGGTCTGGTGTCTGTTTAAAAACGACCAGTTGTGCAGCGGGGTTTTGAATTTCCAACCGATGAAATAGGATATCCAATCTACCAGCAGGCAGCCCACCAACCCGGCCCCCCACGCTGCGTACAGGCTCAGTTGCCCGCTACCGATGAGCGCGCCCAACGTCGCCATCATCACCGTGCCGGGCAGCAACAGCCCCACCAGCGCCAGCGATTCCAAAAAAGCCACTAACATCACCGCAATCAGCGAATAGGTGACAGATTGGGTCACAAAATGATCCAGCCACGCTTCCATAAAGTCCTACCGGGTTATCAACGGCACCGTTGGTTTACTAAACAGCGTATTCAATAAACAGTACGTTGGATAAAAGGGAGAGCATTGTCAGGATCATAGCAGACGGCGTCAATGGCGGGTTTTTCTATACCAAGAATTACGGGCAATCTCATGATCTCCGCTCACGCGGAAATCATGAGTAAACAGGCACACGCGCGGGATCACCCCCCGAGATACATCCGTTTCACCTCAGGGTTGGCGAGAATATCCGCCGCCGCACCGTGCAGCACAATATTGCCATTCTCCAGCACATAAGCACGGTCGGCGATTTTCAATGCCGCCGTCGCATTCTGTTCCACCAGCAGAATGGTGATGTTCTCCTTCTGTAGCTGCTTGATGATATTGAACACCTCCCCCACAATCTTCGGTGCCAGCCCGAGGCTGGGTTCATCCAGCATCAGCAAGACAGGCTCGCTCATCAGGGCGCGCGCAATCGCCAGCATCTGTTGTTCGCCGCCGCTCATGGTGCCCGCCATCTGATGACGGCGCTCTTTTAAGCGTGGAAACAGGGCGTACATCTTTTCACACAGATAATGGAAATTGACCGGGTTGTTGTACGCCCCCATTTCCAGGTTTTCTTCAATCGTCAGGTTGGTGAACACCTTGCGCCCTTCCGGCACCAGCGCCAGCCCTTTGCGCACAATCTGGTGCGTTTGGCTGTGTGTGACCTCTTCATTGAGGAAGGTGACGGTGCCCGACGATTTCACCATGTTGAGAATGCCGCTCAGCGCTGAGGTTTTGCCTGCGCCGTTACTGCCGATCAGGGTAACGATTTCGCTGTTGTTGACCTCGATATCGACGCCTTTCCGTCCCTGAATCAACCCGTAAAACACTTGTAGATTTTCGGCCTTAAGCATAATCGATGTCCCCCAGATAGGCGGCGATCACCGTTTTGTCGTTGATCGCGTCCTGAGTCTTCCCGCTAAATAACGGTTTGCCGTAGTCCAGCACCATGACGCGTTCACACAGCGTATTCACAAACGACATGTCATGTTCGATCAACAGCACCGTCAGTTTGAAGTCATCACGCATTTTGAAAATCAGCTGCGCCAGTTCACTGGTCTCTTTCGGGTTCATGCCGGCGGCGGGCTCATCCAGCAGCAGCAAAGACGGCGAGGTCGCCAGTGCACGGGCAATCTCCACCTTGCGCTGATTGCCGTAGCTGAGGTTAGTGGCCAGGGCATTGGCATGCTGGGCGATACCGATATACTCCAGAATCTTCATCGCTTCTTCTTTGGCTTTGCGTTCTGCCGAAAAAAAACGCCCCACGTGCAGTGCCGCTTCAAGAAAGGAGTAATGAATCGCACGATCGAAACCGATCAAGACGTTCTCCAGCACCGTCATGGAGCCGAACAGACGGATATTTTGAAACGTGCGCGCAATCCCTTTGTTGACCACCACGTTGGGTTTTAGCCCGGTGATGGTGATATCCCCTAAACTGACGCAGCCCGAGGTCGGCTTGTAGTTCGAGGTGATCACATTAAACATGGTGGTTTTGCCTGCACCGTTCGGACCGATAAGGCCAAAGATCTCGGCTTCATTGATGCTGAAACTGACGCCGTCAATCGCGCGCAGTCCGCCAAACTGCATCACAATGTTGTCGACGTTAAGAACCGTTTTATTTTCCATGACGGCGCTTCCTGTTGATTTCCCAAATCTCCTGTTTCCCCAGCAGCCCTTCGCGGGCAAACAGCATGATGATCAGCAACACCAGGGAGAACACCACCATACGCAAGCCGGGGTGTGAGCCCAGATCCTGACCAAACAGATTAAGCGGCTGATCGAGGAAGCGCAGCCATTCACCGCTACCAATCACAATGATGGTGCCAAGAATAGCCCCCGTGGTGCTGCCCAAACCGCCCAGTACAATGATGATCAGCAGTTGGAACGTCAGCATGAAGTCAAACAGGTCGGGCGAAATAATGGTCAGCAACGACGCCAGCAGGCCACCGCCGATACCTTCGAAAAAGGCAATGGTGGCAAAGGCATAGGTTTTCATGCGGAAGGTGTTGATGCCCATGGCGATCGCCGCATCTTCATCATCACGCACCGCTTTCATGGCACGGCCGTATTTGGAATACACCACCTGCAACACCAGCACGATGGCAGCCAGCGCTACCAACCCACACCAGAACAGCATATTACTGGCCTGTGGGATCTCATTGATGCCGATGGCACCGTTGGTGATTTGCGGGTTATTGATCGCCAGAATTTTGATAATAAAGCCAAAACCCAGGGTCACAATCGCCAGGTAGTCTCCGCGCACCCGGAACACCGGAAACGAGAGACACACCGCCAGCACCGCAGCGCACAGGCCGCTTATCAACAGCGCCGGTAAAAACGAGGTATGAATAGCCAAAATGAACGGGCTGGGCGCAGCCATTTCGTACATGTTGGTTTTGGCATCGGCCGTTAACAGCAAAATCGCGGTCACGTAAGCCCCGACCGCAACAAAGCCGTTTGGCTCCAGCGAGAGCTGCCCGGTGACGCCGTTAATCAGGTTGTAGCTCACCGCCAAGATCATAAAAATGAAGATGTTGCAGATAATGCGGATGATGTAGTCGTTAAACAGATTTTGGAAAACGCTCAGCATCAACACACTGACAACCAGCAGCGCAGCATAACAAAAAAGCTGAGAGAGAGACGTGGCTGGCATTTTCATCAGAAGCGACTCCTTTCCAACCGTTCGTCGCCCATAATGCCGACCGGTCTGAATAACAAAACCAAAATCAAAAACATAAATGCAAAGGCGTCTTTATAGCCCCCCAGTTCCGGCACCGCGGCAACTGCCACCACTTCGGTGAACCCCAGAATGAAGCCGCCGATCACCGCACCGGTGACGCTGCCGATCCCGCCGAGCACCGCAGCGGCAAAGGCTTTCAGGCCGATCAGAACGCCCATTAGCGGATCGATGGTGGGATAGCTGGTGGCGTAAAAGATCCCGCCGAGCGCCGCCAGTGAGCTGCCGAGCGCAAACACAAACGCAATGATATGGTTGGCATCGATCCCCATCAGGCGCACGGTGTTGACATCAAAGGCCACGGCGCGGATCGCCATGCCTTGACGGGTGCGGTAGAGAATGAACAAGATCCCGGCCAGCAACACCAGCGTCACCAGCGTCACCAGCGGCACAATCCAGGCCACGTTGGTGATGATGATGCTACCGAAGGTGATAGTGCGGTTGAAAAACGGCGGCGTTTCAAAGAAACGCGGGCTGCCGCCAAACAGCACAGCGAACAGGTTTTCCAAAAAGAAGCTGACACCGATGGCGGTGATCAGCATGGAGATTTTTGACGCGCCGCGCAGTGGCCGATAGGCAATCTGATCGATACAGACCCCGAGCAGCGCAGAAAACAGCACAGCGAACAGAATTGCTGCCCCGAAGGGCAGCGCAAAATAGGTGGTACCAAACAGGGCAAGAAATGCCCCCACCATCATGATATCTGCATGAGCAAAGTTGATCAGACGCAGCACGCCATACACCATGGTATAACCGATGGCGATTAGCGCGTACATACTGCCCAAACTCATGCCGTTAACGACCTGTTGGAAGAAAATGGCTGCATCCATTTTTTAATCCTTATTTTCCCGCGATTACGGGTTTACCACCGTTTTGAACGCCAGTTCGCCGTTTTTCACTTCGTTGATCACCGCGCTGCGGATAGCATCGCCATCTTTCAGCGTCAGCGTACCGGTGATACCGGTGAAGCCGCTGGTAGCACGGATTTTGTCATTGACGCAGACACGATCTTTCGGGTTATCACACTGGTTCATGGCATTGATGATCATCTTGTAGGCATCTGCCGTCATCGCGCCCCAGGTATGAGTCGGTTCGCTGTATTTTTCCGTCCAGGCTTTGATGAATTTCTCCCCTTCCGGCGTTTGCTCTTTGGCATTCGGTGAGTAGTAATCGGTGGTCATGTAGCCTTCTACCGCGTCCTGACCCAGTTTGAAGAACACCGGATCCGCCGCCAGACCGTCACCGCCGACGACCGGTACGTTCAAGCCCAGTTGTTTGGCCTGTACCGCAATCAGCGCGCCTTCGGTGTAGTAGATCGGCATATAAATCATGTCGACATTCTTGGCTTTAACCGAGGAGAGTTGGGCTTTGAAATCTTTGCTGCCACCCGGTGCCTGCACTTCGATAGGTATGGTGCCGCCATTTTTCAGGAACTGAGTACGGAAGGCTTTGGCGAGACCCACGGAGTAGTCGTTGCTGCTGTCATACATAATCGCCGCGGTTTTGGCACCCAGATCGCGCGATGCCAGATTAGCGCCGACGATGCCCTGGAAGCTGTCAGAGAAGCACACGCGGCTCACATATTGACGACCACGGGTGACGCGGTCATTGGTGGCAGTGGGAGAAACCAGCGGCGTTTTGGTGTCTTCCGCCATTTTGGTCATCGCCAGCGTGTTGGTGGAGGTCACTTCACCGATCACCGCATCGACTTTATCGCTCGAGACCAGACGCTGCATGGCGTTAGCCGCTTCTACCTTGTCGCTTTTGTCATCGATAATGATCAGTTTGACGGTATCGCCATTTTTCAGCGTCGGCTCCATGCTATTTACCAGCTCAACGCCTTTCTGCGAGGGCTGACCATATCCGCTGAGCGGGTCGCTTAACGGTAACACGACGCCAATTTTAATTTCTTCCGCCATTACGTTGGCGGCACCCATGACAGAGGAAACCAATGCTGCTGCTACCGTCAGTTTGACCAGTTTGTGATTCATATCATCGCCTCATCAGTAATAAGAGATTACGTCCCTTTAGTAGAATGGAGCCACAGAGTTGGCCCAGTGCGTCGATCAGTTAGCGTGCCACAGGGATATATTCTGTTAGCGGAGAAAGAATCAGCAACAAATGTGCCAGAAGTAAAAAGCAGCAATCAATTGATTGATTATCATGGATAAAACAAGTGAAGGAATGCAAAGTGATAGGCAATTAAAAAAGCACCGTTGAGTCGGTTGCACCAATTCGATTCGCGCGTGCCAGCTAAAAGTGCAGCCAGCCAAAATATAACTTTTTATTAAAAATCAATTAACCTTTATCCAGAGAACGCCCTTTCGCTTTATTCTGGAAATACCTATCTTTTAGGTCTGCGCTAATGGGCGATCGCGCTTACCGATAAGCGCTGGTGGTATTTTTCGCGTTTTAAAATGTTTAATGCTGCGAAAATGCGGTTAATCCCTATTTTTATTTTCCGCGTCCTGACACCAAGGCGTTATCGCGCCGCAGGTTGCCTTTTCGTCATTACCGCTGTTTGTACCCTGGCAAAGTGGCCTCTACCAGGGGGAAAGTTTTAGAACCAGGTTTCCATCTGCACGCCAAAATTCCACTCGCCACCGGCGACAAAGCCATTGCTACCAAAACCGTCGCTGTTGCCACCGTTAGTACGGTTGGCGTAGTTATCCAGCCGACGATCCCAATTCATCCAGGTAGCAAACAGGCGAATCTCTGGGCGTTTGAGGAATTCACCAATGTCGCCCGCTTTTAACGTCGGTGCGACGGTAAGTTTATAGAAGTTACCGCTTACCCCATTGCGGCTGTTGTAGCCCTGTGGCCGCAGATCCATATATTGATAGCTGCCCTCGTATTGCATCTCAACGTTACGGGTGATTTCCTGAATCAACCGCAGATTAAGGGTTGCCCACGCGTAGCTATCTCCTTTTACGTAGCGATCCTTGCTGGTTTGTGCCAGCAGTGCAGGCGCAATGTGCCAGCCACCGCCCAGCGGCGTGATGCCGTAGCTCGCCAATCGCCAGGTACCTGCATCGGGCAATAGCGCACCGTCAGAACCTATCGACTTCACTTCAGCCCCTAACCCGTGCCCATACAGCAGCGCCGTTTTGGATGTCCCTGCGCGCATACCATAAAAACTGTCACTGTGAAGTCCAAACAGGGCGTGGACCCCGTTGTTAGCAGCATCCCCCTTCACCAGATGGTTATCCACATCGCGCCGTGCATCGTTATCCTTGGCGCGTATACCACTCACCATCAGTTGCCACGGTCCTTGGAAATGATTGAGGCTGAGAATGTAGTTCTGCGCGGTGTTTTCACGGTTCTCCGTATCCCCGAACGTCCGTCCATAGGCAGAGACATTGCTGTGGGCGTTATCATCCCAGCGCATATCGTAGATACCGGCACCGGTCCCGGCGAGAAATACCACGTCACTATCAATCCAATGGATATCGAAGTTATCGCGATCAAAGCGTTTCCCTGCCCACACGGTGCTGTCTTTAAACATCCCCGTGAACGTGGGCAAATGACCCAGTTCAGTAAACGCCTGGCGTATATTGAGATCGCTACTGGATGCGGTCCAGTCGTTATAGCTGCGCTGCCCATCGGCCAGCATCACCTTGAAACGCGTGGTGGCTCCGCTCGCCAGCGTCTGTTTATGCTCAAGGTTCACTTCAACATAGGTATCCGGCTCATTACCCAGACGCCCGACGTTACCGCCCGTTTCCCCTGCTGGCGTCACGGCAGGCCCACCCTGGGATTTTGCCGCTGAAGAGTTCATCAACAGACCGGATCGCGCATAGCCGTGAAACTCAAAACCATGGTTATCACTGACCTTCTGCTCCAACGTTGCGGTGCGTGGTTCAACCGGCATCGCGGTGGTTTGCGTTTTCTGCTGCGCGGCCACCCTCTCACGCGTCTGCTTTTCTGCCGCATCCGCCCGCTCTTCCGCCATGCTCGCGCGCTGTTCCGCAGCCTGAAGGCGCTGTTCCAGCGCCATCAAACGCGCTTCAATGCTGCTCTTGCCAGCATCCGCCATTGCACTCGCGGAGCCCATTAACACACTGAGGATAAGGGTAAGCGTACTTTTTTTCATTATTGTGTCTCTCTAAGGAAGCCGATGTGTCGGTAGATTAATTGGCTAACCCGGTTAAGGCTGAAAGCATCGGGAAGGTGATGTTTACCGTCTAATCAATCAGATAAACCGGTTCAGTCATGACCAGGCTGGCCGAAAAATGCCGATCAGAGAGGGGAGGCCTCAGGGGAATTGTTGATGAAGGGGGTTACCAATCAGGCAGCGCACTCATTGCGCTTTTTGCTGCAATCGCCAGACATTTACCCTAAATGCCCAACAGCAGTCTGATGCCATTTTCCTGCACAAGCCTGACCTTACTATGGGGTACGCCGCCGCGGCCGGATATAAACAACCGTTCCTCTTCCCAGCGTTGTACGTGACGCAGCCATCAGAACGAGGGGGTTAACGGGGAGATAGCAAGCACGTGCTGGGGACAGCATGGCCTAATATTGTGATAAAAATCACAATACCAACAAGAGAGGGGGAATAAATGAAATAATGCAAGGCACGACGTAATAACTTTTTCAATACAAGTATGTGTTTGTATATATTATTTTTATCCCTCGATATGTGCAAAAAGTGTTACGTTTGCTACTGATAAATGACGCACTTGCACCATTTTTTATCTACTGAGAAAAACCCAATTAATACACGCCTTATTATTTCCTATCTGACAGATTTTTAATGAAAAAAAACACTTCACACGCGCATCGCCAAAAAGGGTTAACGGTAAAAAAAGACAACAATAATGCGACCGTCCCATAAAATATGAAGGTATACATAATAGTCAACAACCCTTATCATGAATAACCTTTTCGTCAGGCTCTTTGTCACTCTTTATGTCTTCTAGCGTATTTCATCATGTCGGATTACGCCGTTTAATCCTGCTATTAGCGGTAATGAGCGCTCTGATCACGCTTGCAAATAGCTTTTATGCTACCTATCGCGTGCAGCGCGAACTGTTGATTACTAATACGCTGGAATCAAACCGGGTTTACGCCAGCAAGCTGGCCGCCGAAACGCAGACCTTTTTTGAGAATGCGCAACAGCAGTTGGCCTACAGCGCCACCGTTTTGGCAGAAGACTTTAATGACACGGTTAACCTGGTACAAGAAGCCGATCGGCTACGTTTGCAAACCCACAGTTTTAATTCCGTGCTAGTGGCAGATGCCAAAGGGGTGGTGCGCGCCACGTCGCCGGATACCTTCCAGCTTATCGGGCAGAAACTGACGACCGATGGCGCACTGGCAGCACTTAAAGCGCGCGTGCCACTGATCAGCCAACCCTACATCTCTGCGGCAGAAAATCTGATTGTTTTGATATCCAGCCCCATTTTCGATCGGTCCGCTCGCTATCTGGGATTCGTCGGTGGTTCTATCTATCTGAAAAAAAACAGCATCCTGAATACCCTGCTCGGACAACACTACTACCGTGATGGCTCTTATATCTACGTCACCGACAGCCAGCGGCGCATGCTCTATCACAAAGACAACGGGCGTATCGGGCAAACGGAAACCAATAATCTGGTGGTTCCTCATCAAGGCCCGACGAACGGCAGCCAGCAGATGGTGAATTACGTTGGCGAGAAGATGCTGGCAGGCTTTGCCATCGTTCCCGCCACGGGTTGGGAAGTTGTCGCGCTGCGACCAACGTTAGAGACGCTTAAACCACTCGAGGGGCTGATGCTCAACGTTCTGCGCCACACGCTGCCATTGGCACTGCTGACCATTCTGTGCGTATGGCTGCTGGCACGTCTGATTGCCCAGCCGCTGTGGCTGCTGGCACGCAGCGCCAATAAGATGGATGCCAACGATATTTCCGAGGATATCGACAAGATCCCCTCCTGGTATTTTGAGGCGACACAGCTCAAACAGGCCATGCTGATTGGCATCAATCTGCTACAGCAAAAGATTGGCAAACTGCGTTTCGAAGCGCAAACCGACCCGATGACCGGCCTGTACAACCGCCGTGGGCTGGATACCATTCTCAAGTATTGGCATACCTTGCACCGTGATTTCGCCATTATCGCGCTGGATATTGACCATTTTAAACGGGTTAACGACACCTTCGGTCATGATACCGGGGATGCGGTCATCAAATTTATCGCGGAACAGTTAAGAACCGGCTCTCGCGACAGCGATATTTTGTGTCGCAGCGGCGGCGAAGAGTTTTTAGTGCTGCTCCCGGAAACGTCGCAGGAGATTGCCGAGCAGATAGCCGAACGACTGCGCACCAGCACCGCAGAGATGGCATCGCCTGCGGGCCACATCACCATTTCGCTGGGGGTTTCCCTGTGGCGCGCGGACAAAAACGGTGATTTTACCATTGATCAGGCGCTCAAATTGGCCGATAAAGCGCTCTACCGCGCCAAGCAGGAAGGCCGTAATCGCGTGGTGCTGGCCCCGGGTGTTTGAAGATAACGGGTGTGAAGATAACACTAGACCATAACTGTATATATAACCATACTTAATACTTCTCTCTTGACTGAGGTATTCACGCGTGGTGCAGGCGTCTCAGGGGTTTATTCTTACCCGCCACTGGCATGACACCCCCGCTGGCATTCAGATTGATCTCTGGCTCGCCACCGAGGGTGGGCCGGTGCTGGTTGCTTTGCCACCTCAACAAGCCGTGGCTTTTATTCCCGCGCCGCAGCAGGCGCGTGCTGAAGTGCTGCTGAATGCCGATACATCTGCACCGCGTAAGCAGCGCCCCCCCTCGTTGCGCCCCCTGACCTTGCGCGATTTTCACCATCAGCCGCTGCTGGGTCTCTATTGCTCCCATTACCGCCAACTGCTGGCGCTGGAAAAACGGTTACAGGAAGCTGGCATTACCGTTTATGAAGCGGATATCCGCCCACCCGATCGTTATTTGATGGAGCGCTTCATCACCGCCCCCGTGTGGTTCAGCGGTCAGCCTGCCGGGCCGAACGCGGTGGTTCACGCGCAGATGAAGCCCTGCCCTGACTATCGACCCCCATTAAAGCTGGTATCGCTGGATATCGAAACCAGCCGGCACGGTGAGCTTTATTGCATCGGGCTGGAAGGGTGTGGGCAGCGTCAGGTGTATATGCTGGGTCCAGAGCCAGATGGTGTGCCGTCTGACGCTGAATTTGCACTGGAATACGTCAGCAGTCGCCCGCAATTGCTGGAGAAACTCAACGCCTGGTTTGCAGAGCACGATCCCGATGTCATCATCGGTTGGAATCTGGTGCAGTTTGACCTGCGCGTACTGCAAAAGCATGCCGAGCGTTATCGCATCCCGCTGCGCTTGGGGCGGGGTAATCAGGAGTTAGAGTGGCGCGAGCACGGTTTTAAACAGGGACATTTCTTTGCCAGTACGCCAGGGCGGCTGATCGTAGACGGCATTGAAGCCTTGAAATCCGCTACCTGGAATTTTCCTTCGTTCAGTCTGGAGTACGTGTCCCAGACGCTGCTGGGTGAAGGCAAACTGTCAGATAATCCCTACCAGCGCATGGATGAAATCGAGCAGCGCTTTGCACACGATAAACCCGCCCTCGCCCGCTATAACCTTCAGGACTGTGAGCTGGTCACGCGTATTTTTGAAAAAACCGAGCTGATGCCGTTCTTGCTGGAACGCGCCACCGTCACCGGATTGGCGGCAGATCGCAGCGGCGGGTCGGTCGCCGCATTCAGCCACCTGTATCTGCCGCGCATGCATCGCCTTGGCTACGTCGCCCCTAATCTGGGTGAGGTTGCCGTCGAGGCGAGCCCCGGCGGCTTTGTGATGGATTCATCTCCTGGGCTGTACGACTCGGTGTTGGTGCTCGATTATAAAAGCCTGTATCCCTCGATCATCCGTACCTTTCTTATCGACCCGGTAGGGTTGATTTGCGGCATGCAGCAACCGGATGACGACGCGTCAGTGCCCGGCTTTCGCGGTGCCCACTTCTCGCGCCAGCAGCACTGCCTGCCTGCTATTGTCGAGCAGATCTGGCAGGGACGCGATGCCGCCAAGCGAGCGGGGAATAAACCGCTGTCGCAGGCGCTGAAAATCATCATGAACGCGTTCTATGGCGTGCTAGGCGCCAGCGGCTGCCGTTTCTTCGATCCGCGGCTGGCCTCCTCCATCACCCTGCGCGGTCACGAGATTATGCAGCAAACCCGCGCCTTGATTGAGTCACAGGGCTATCAGGTGATCTACGGTGATACCGACTCCACCTTCGTCTGGCTGAAACGCGCGCACGAGAATGATGACGCCATCGAGATAGGCCGCAAGCTGGCCCAGTTGGTCAATCGCTGGTGGCAAAACCACCTGCAACAAACCTTAGGGCTGACCAGCGCGCTCGAATTGCAATTTGAAACCCACTACTGCCGCTTTTTGATGCCCACCATTCGCGGCGCGGAACAGGGCAGCAAGAAACGCTATGCGGGAATGGTGCAGACGCCAGACGGGGAAAAAATGGTTTACAAAGGGCTGGAAACGGTACGCACCGATTGGACGCCACTGGCGCAGCAGTTCCAGCAACAGCTTTATGCGCGGATTTTCCGCCAACAACCGTATCAAGCCTGGCTGCGAGAATATGTCGAAAAAACCCTCAGCGGCGAGTTTGACAATCTGCTTGTCTACCGCAAACGGCTGCGTCGTCCACTGAGTGATTACCAAAAAAACGTACCTCCACACGTGCGTGCCGCCCGACTCGCTGACGACTACAACCGCCAGATAGGTCGCCCACTCCAATACCAGAATGGCGGTTGGATCAGCTATGTAATGACGCAGAGCGGCCCGGAGCCTTTGGAAACCCGGCATTCGACGCTGGACTATACTCACTACGTAGAGCGCCAACTGCAACCGGTGGCTGATGCTATTCTGCCGTTTTTACAGGATGATTTTTCCAACCTGATTACTGGCCAGATGGGATTATTTTAAGCGTTGAATGGATGACGAATGCCGCGCCTTCCATTACCATACCCCTCTTTTAATGCCTGACTAAAAACGGGTATGCAGTACCACCACTACTCATTCATCTCCAAAGGGATTAACGACAGGCTTTGCGCTGTCCGACAATGACAAATATCGAGCTACGAATTTATGCTTTTTACACTTGGTCAACGCTGGATCAGCGATACGGAAAGCGAGCTGGGACTGGGCACGGTTGTTGCTCTGGATGTACGCATGGTCACACTGCTTTTTCCTGCAAGCGGAGAAAATCGCCTCTATTCGAGAAGCGATGCTCCGATCACCCGTGTCATGTTTAATTCTGGCGATACCGTCACCAGTCACGAAGGCTGGCAGCTCAGCGTCACTGAAACCCGCGACGAAAACGGGCTGATCGTTTATATCGGTGAACGCCTTGATGACGGCACACCGGCAGAGCTGCGCGAAGTGATGCTGGACAGTAAGTTGACCTTTAATAAGCCGCAAGACCGCCTGTTTGCCGGCCAGATCGACCGTATGGATCGCTTTGCCCTGCGCTATCGCACGCGATTGCACCAACAGGCTCAAGCCTTGCAGCCGTGGGGGGGGCCTGCGTGGTATGCGCGCCAGCCTGATCCCCCACCAGTTGCACATTGCACGTGAAGTCGGTCAGAGCCACGCGCCGCGCGTGCTGCTGGCTGATGAAGTGGGTCTGGGCAAAACCATTGAAGCCGGGATGATTATCCACCAACAACTGTTGGCTGGGCGCGCTGAACGTGTGCTGATTGTGGTGCCGGAAACCCTGCAACATCAGTGGCTGGTGGAGATGCTGCGCCGCTTTAACCTGCTGTTCTCCCTGTTTGATGATGAACGCTATGCCGAGGCCCGACTCGACAGCAGTAACCCGTTTGAAACCGAGCAATTGATCATCTGTTCCCTGGGTTTTGTTCAGAAAAATGCGGCGCGCTTTGAACAACTGCTCGCGGCCCATTGGGATTTGCTGGTGGTCGATGAAGCGCACCATCTCGCCTGGAGCGAAGCTGCCCCAAGCCCTGAATATCAGGCGATTGAACAACTGGCGCAGCATATACCTGCCGTGCTGTTACTGACGGCGACCTCTGAGCAACTCGGTCAGGAGAGCCACTTTGCTCGCTTACGACTGTTAGATCCAAACCGTTTCCACGACTACCGTGAATTCGTTAAAGAACAGCAGCAGTATCGTCCGGTGGCGGATGCCGTTGCGCTACTGCTTGCCGATGAAAACCTCAGCAAAGATGAGATGAACCTGCTCACCGAATTGCTGAGCGAGCAAGACTGCGAACCGCTGCTCAAGGCTGTCAATAGCGACACCGCCGATCGCCACGCTGCACGGCAGGAGCTGATTGCCATGCTGATGGACAGACACGGCACCAGCCGCGTGCTGTTCCGCAATACGCGCCAAGGTGTGAAAGGCTTCCCGCAGCGTGTGTTGCACCAGATCAAGTTACCACTGCCCGCGCAATACCAGACGGCCATTAAAGTCTCCGGCATCATGAGTGGCGGTAAAACGCCGGAAGCGCGCGCGCGTGACATGCTGTACCCGGAGCAGATTTATCAAATGCTGGAAGGGGACGATGCCACCTGGTGGAACTTCGATCCGCGCGTTGAGTGGCTGCTCGGCTATCTGACGGCCAATCGCGACAAAAAAATATTGGTGATTTGCGCCAAAGCCGCCACAGCCTTGCAGCTTGAGCAGGTATTGCGCACGCGTGAAGCTATTCGCGCCGCCGTATTCCACGAAGGGTTGTCTATCCTTGAGCGCGATCGCGCGGCGCCCTATTTTGCCTCGGAAGAAGATGGCGCGCAGGTGTTGATCTGTTCGGAGATCGGTTCAGAAGGACGTAACTTCCAGTTCGCCAGCCACCTGATCATGTTCGATCTGCCGTTTAATCCGGATCTACTGGAGCAACGTATCGGACGTCTGGATCGTATCGGACAGACGCAAGAAATTCAGGTGCTGGTGCCCTATCTGGAAAATACCGCGCAAGCGCTGCTGGTGCGCTGGTACCACGAGGGGCTTGATGCCTTCGAACATACCTGTCCAACGGGCCGTACCATTTATGATGCCCATTATGGCACGCTGATTGAACGCCTGAGCGCTCCCACAGAAAGCGATGGGTTGGATGAATTTATTCGCGCATGCCGTCAACAGCACGATGCGCTGAAAGCGCAGCTCGAACTCGGCCGCGATCGCCTGCTGGAAATGCACTCTAACGGGGGTGAAACCGCGCAGGCGCTGGCTCAATCCATTGAGGAACAGGACAACGACGTTAATCTGGTCACTTTCGCCCTGAATCTGTTCGACATCGTCGGCGTGAATCAGGAAGACCGCAGCGATAATCTGATTATTCTGACACCTTCCGATCATATGCTGGTGCCGGATTTTCCCGGCTTGCCGCAGGATGGCTGCACCATCACTTTCGAAAGTGAGCAGGCGCTGTCGCGGGAAGATGCACAGTTTGTCAGTTGGGAACATCCGTTGATCCGCAACGGTATGGATCTGATTTTGTCCGGTGATACCGGTAGCTGTGCCGTATCGTTGTTGAAAAACAAAGCGCTGCCCGTGGGGACATTGCTGGCTGAACTGGTCTACGTGGTCGAAGCACAGGCACCGAAGCAGTTGCAGTTGACGCGCTTCCTGCCGCCTACCCCGCTGCGTTTACTGATGGCTCGCACAGGCAAGAATCTGGCTCCGCAGGTGGAATTTGAAAGCTTTAACCGCCAGCTCAATGCCGTGAACCGCCACACCTCCAGCAAATTGGTGAATGCGGTGCAAGCTGACGTTCACAGTATGTTGCAGCAGGCCGAACCCTTGATTGCCGCACAGGCACAGCAGTTGATTATCGACGCACAACAGCAGGCCGATCTGCAACTGCGTCGCGAACGGGAACGACTGGAAGCCCTGAAAGCGGTCAACCCGAATATCCGCGACGATGAACTGCTAGCGCTGGAAACACAGCGGGAACAGGTATTGCTCAATCTGCATCAGGCCAACTGGCGACTGGATGCCATTCGTTTGGTGGTGGTCTCTCACCAGTAGTCAATAATGCCGGCGGCAACGGCCTCTCCGTTGCCGCCGCAGGAGCCATCATGGAACCCTATAACCCGCCCCTCGATCCCTGGCTGCACGTGTTGTATCAGGATCAACATATTATTGTGGTCAACAAGCCCAGCGGCTTGCTCTCCGTGCCCGGCAGAGCGCCTGAGCATCACGACAGCACGATGAGCCGCATTCAGCGGGATTTTCCTCACGCAGAATCCGTGCATCGCCTCGATATGGCCACCAGCGGTGTGATTGCCGTCGCGTTAACCAAAGCGGCCGAAAGGGAGTTGAAGCGTCAATTTCGCGAACGCGAGCCAAAAAAATCCTATATCGCACGGGTATGGGGCTGGCTGGAGCACGATGAAGGGTTGATCGATCTGCCACTGATTTGCGACTGGCCCAATCGCCCAAAACAGAAGGTCTGTTTTGAGCAGGGAAAACCGGCGCAAACCCAGTATGAGGTACTGGCACGCGAAGCCGATGGCACCACGCGAGTGAAGCTGATGCCCATTACCGGGCGCTCACACCAATTGCGCGTGCACTTGCTCGCACTCGGGCACCCGATCCTCGGTGACGGTTTTTACGCCCATCCAGAAGCCAAAGCTTTGGCACCGCGTCTGCTGCTGCACGCACAGGAACTGGCTATTACGCACCCCACGTTTGGTACGCCGATGCATTTTCGCTGTGAGCCTGATTTTTAAGGTAATCTGGAGAAACGCGGGAAAAAGGGGAAGGACGTTATTTGGCGGCGTGGCTGCTTTTCAAAAACTCATAGGCGGCCTGAATGTCTTGCGCCTTGCGTTTTGCCATGTCCATCATGCGCGGCGAGAGCCCCTTACCCGCCAGTTTATCAGGGTGGTGCTCATTCATCAGTTTACGATAAGCGCGTTTTACCGTAGCCGCATCATCACTGGTGCGCACGCCCAGCGTGCGGCAGGCGCTCTCAAGCGTAGGCCCCCGCGTATAAGGCTCCTGCTGACGCTGCCCACCCTGCGATTGCCCACCATATGACTGGCCGCCGTAGGATTGATTGCGGCGCTGGTAGGATTTGCCATTCTGCTTTGATTGGTGTTGCTTCGATTGGCCCTGTTGCTGAGACTGGCGCTGTTGCCCTTCCATATTACGCATGAAAAATTCGAACTGTTCACGCGTCACGCCCAACTCATCGGCAAACACGTACAGCAACCGCCGTTCGTTCGGGTGCAGCGCACCGTCGTTAAACGCAACCTGAAGCTGGATATCGAGAAACATTCTGATCATATCGAAGCGGCCCAGGCAAGCATCGCGCAGCTTACGCAGTTTGGTGCGTACCGGGAATGCATTTGATTTCCCTTCACGAAAGGCCTGCTGAGCCGCCAAGCGAGCCTCACCAAACAGCTCCAGACGGTCCATCATCAAGGTGGCAGCATGAATATCCGCTTCAGTGACGCGCCCTTTGGATTTGCTCAGGTGTCCCATAGCCTGGAAGGTAGTGAGAAAAAACAGCGACTGTCGGGTAGACTGTGCAGAGAAATAATCACGACGACGCGCTGCCCTGGTTCTGTCAACCATATGGCCCATCAGCACGCCCGTAATCACACCCCACACGCCGCCGCCGGACATAATACCCAGTATCAAGCCCAGCAACTTGCCCCAATAGCGCATATACTTCCTCAAATCCTCATGCCGTCGGCCAAAAATTGCTTTATCATACCCGTCATTTAGCGTTGCACCTAACGGCAGAGCAGAGAAACAGTGGGGAATTTACACTGGCGCAACGTAAGCCAGTGATATAGTCTCTGACCGTTTGCCGGCATGATGCCCTTGATGACGGAACACCGATACCGCGTATGAAAAAATGTTTTCCAACTCTGCTGGCCACCTTGATTGGGTCGGCGCTCTACAGCCAACATGCGTTGGCCGATCTTGCCGCCCAGTGTCGGCTTGGCGTTCCTACGTTCACACGGCCGCTGGTCACTGGCGAGCCTAATACGCTCCCGGTACATATTCAGGCGGACAAAAGCGAAGCTAACTATCCGGATAACGCCCGTTTCCTGGGTAACGTCAACATTGAGCAAGGCAACAGCCGCTTGCAGGCCGATCAGGTTGAACTGCGCCAGACCGGCACTGATGCCACGGGTGCCCCGGTTCGCACCATCACCGCCACCGGCAATGTCAATTATGATGACAACCTGGTCATCCTGAAAGGCCCCAAAGCCTGGTCTAATCTGAACACGCGAGATACCGACGTGTTTCAGGGCGATTACCAGATGGTTGACCGTCAGGGTCGTGGCGATGCCGATAAAATGCAAATGCGCGGTGACAGTCGCTATACCATTCTGGAAAACGGTTCTTTCACCACTTGCCTGCCGGGTGATGATAGCTGGAGTGTCGTCGGTTCGGAAGTGATCCATGACAGGGATGAGCAAGTTGCTGAAATTTGGAATGCGCGCGTCAAAATTGGCGACGTCCCGGTCTTCTACAGCCCTTACCTGCAACTGCCGGTAGGTGACAAACGCCGTTCCGGCTTTTTGATCCCGAATGCCCGCTACAGCGGCAGCAGCAGTTTTGAACTGATCACGCCCTACTACTGGAATATCGCACCCAACATGGATGCGACCATTACACCGCACGTTTTGACCAAGCGCGGCGTACAGTTGCAAAACGAGTTCCGTTATCTGGTCGCACCGGGCACCGGCACGGTGCAGTTGGACTGGCTGCCGAATGATAGAGCCTATCGTCGTGACAATGAAGATGACAAAGATACGCGCAGGCTGTTGCACTGGCAGCACGACGGTATCATGGATCAGGTGTGGCGCTTTAACAGCGATTACACCAAGGTCAGCGATATCAACTATTTCAAAGACCTCGATTCTTCTTACGGCTCCACGACCAGCGGCTACGTGAACCAAAAATTCAGCGTCGGCTATGCCAACCAGGATTGGGACGCGACGTTATCCAATAAACAGTTCCAATTGCTGGCAGCCAACACCAACAATGATGTTTACCGCGCCGAACCCCAACTCGATCTCAACTACTACCGAGAGGATATCGGCCCGTTCGATATGCATCTTTATGGGCAGGCGGTAAAATTTACCAACATGAACAACAACCGTCCCGAAGCGACGCGTTTTCATGCTGAGCCGACGATCAGTCTGCCATTAACCAACCAGTGGGGTAGCCTGAACACCGAAGCGAAGGTGATGGCGACCCATTATCAACAAACCAATCTGCAACGCTTCCGCGCCGATCCCAACCCGCAAATCAGTAACATCAAGCGCGATGCGCTGAAAGACTCGGTCAATCGCGTTTTGCCGCAGTACAAAGTTGACGGCAAACAGGTGTTTGAACGCGAAATGGATTGGTCCAACGCCTTTACCCAAACGCTGGAGCCGCGCGTCCAGTACCTGTACGAGCCTTACCGCGATCAGAGCAGCATTTACACCTATGACTCTACGCTGCTGCAAAACGACTACACCGGCCTGTTCCGCGACCGCAGCTACAGCGGGCTGGATCGCATCGCGTCGGCAAATCAGGTTGCAACCGGTTTGACCACCCGCGTTTATGATCAAAATTTGGTGGAACGTTTTAATGCTTCCGTCGGTCAAATCTATTACTTCGATCGTCCAAGAACCGGGGACAGCACCACGGTCATGGACAAAAGCGACAATAACGGCAGTCTGGTGTGGGCCGGTGACAGCTATTGGAAGATTAACGATCTGTGGGGCATGCGCGGCGGTTTGCAATATGACACGCGCCTCGAGAGCATTTCTCAGGGCAACGCCGTGCTGGAATACCGGCAGGATAGCGAGAAACTGGTGCAACTGAACTACCGCTATGCCAGCAGGAAATATATTCAAAACTCCGTGCAGAATCTGTTGGCAAGCCGTGCCTATCAGCAGGGCATTTCGCAAGTGGGGTTCACCGCCGCCTGGCCGATTGCCGACCGTTGGTCCGTGGTCGGGTCGTATTACTACGATACCAAAGCGAATCAAACCGCCAATCAGCGTATCGGCTTTCAATACAACACCTGCTGCTGGGCCGTCAATATGGGCTACGAGCGGAAAATTACCGACTGGAACACCAATCGGCAATCCAGTGAGTATGACAACAAGTTCTCGATCAACATTGAGCTGCGTGGTTTAAGCAGCAATGAAACGTTGGGTGCGCAAAAAATGCTGCGCTCAGGTATTCTGCCTTATCAGCGCGCCTTCTGATGCGGTCATGCGCGCGTGGAATGAACGGTAACACATCAACTTTTAATCCGCTTTGCGGGTGAAACTAACGGGAAAGGTATGAAGAACTGGAAAACGCTTATCCTCGGGCTGGCCCTCAGCGCCAATGTAGCCGTAGCCGCGCCACAGGTTGTTGATAAAGTCGCCGCCGTCGTGGACAACAGCGTCGTGCTTGAAAGTGATGTCAGCACGCTTTTACAGTCCGTGAAGATGAATGCGCAGCAAGCGGGACAACAGTTACCGGATGAAAGTACGTTGCGCCACCAGATCCTCGATCGTCTGATTATGGATAACATCATTTTGCAAATGGCAAAAAAGATGAATATCCAGATCGGTGACGCGCAGTTGGATCAGGCCATCAACAATATTGCGGCACAAAACCGCATGACGCTCGACCAGCTGAAAAGCCAGTTGGCTTATGAGAATCTGACCTACAGCGCCTATCGCAACCAGATTCGCAAAGAGATGACCATTGCCGAAGTCCGTAATAACGAAGTGCGTCGCCGCATCACCGTCCTGCCGCCGGAAGTTGACGCGCTGGCGAAACAGATCGCCAACCAGACCGGTGAAGACGCTGAACTGAATCTGAGCCACATTCTGATCCCGCTCGGAGAAAACCCGTCGCAGCAGCAGGTGGACGATGCAGAAAACCTGGCTAACTCATTGGTACAACAGTTGAAAGGTGGAGCCGACTTCGCCAAGCTGGCGATCGCACACTCGGCGGATTCACAGGCGCTGAAAGGCGGCCAAATGGGCTGGGGCAAACTTCAGGAGATCCCTTCCCTGTTCGCTGAACGCCTGACGCAAGCCCAAAAAGGCCAGGTGGTCGGCCCGATCCGTTCCGGTGTGGGTTTCCACATTTTGCGCGTTAACGATATTCGCGGCAGTGACAAATCGGTTTCCGTTACTGAAGTACATGCACGCCACATCCTGTTGAAACCGTCCGTCGTGATGAACGACAGTCAGGCACAGGCAAAACTGGAAGAAGTAGCACAACAGATCAAACAGGGAACGACCGATTTTGCGGCGCAGGCAAAACAGCTTTCGCAAGATCCCGGTTCGGCCAATCAGGGCGGCGATCTGGGATGGGCAACGGCGGATATGTACGATCCGTCATTCCGCGATGCACTGATGAAACTGCGCAAAGGGGAAATCAGTGCCCCGGTCCACTCCTCCTTCGGCTGGCACTTGATCCAACTGTTAGACACGCGCCAGGTCGACAAAACCGACGCGGCGCAGAAAGATCGTGCTTACCGTATGCTGTTTAACCGTAAATTCTCTGAAGAGGCGCAAACCTGGATGCAGGAACAACGTGCAGCCGCTTACGTGAAGATCGTTAACGGCAGCGACAGCAGCTCAGCACAATGACCACAGCCACGTCTCGTATCGTTATCACCCCCGGCGAACCCGCCGGGATTGGTCCGGACCTGATCATTCAACTGGCCCAGCGCGACTGGCCGGTAGAATTGGTGGTATGCGCCGACCCGGCGTTGTTGCGCAGTCGAGCAACATTGCTGGGCCTGTCGCTAACGCTGCGAGACTACCAACCCGGTCCCCCCGCGAGCGCGCAACGTGCCGGCTCGTTGACAATATTACCGGTTGCATTATCCGCAGAGGTTTCCCCCGGCGACCTTAACGTCGATAACGGCTTGTATGTTGTAAACACGCTAGCTCGCGCCTGTGATGGTTGCCTGAGCGGTGAATTTGCCGCACTCGTGACCGGCCCCGTGCATAAAGGTATCATCAACGATGCCGGTGTGCCTTTTAGCGGACACACCGAGTTTTTCGCCGATCGCAGCGGCTGCGAAAAAGTGGTGATGATGCTGGCGACCGAGGAACTGCGGGTGGCGCTGGCGACCACGCACCTGCCGCTGGCCGACGTCTCCCGTGCCATAACCCGCGACAGTCTGCATGAGGTGCTTACGATTTTGCAGCGCGACCTCCAGCAGAAATTCGGGCTGGCACAGCCGTGCATTTACGTGTGTGGGCTCAATCCCCATGCGGGTGAAGGCGGCAATATGGGACGAGAGGAGTTGGATATCATCATTCCTGCGCTGGATGAACTGCGCGCGCAGGGGATGAATCTGGTGGGCCCACTGCCCGCAGATACGCTATTCCAACCCAAATACCTGAAAGAAGCAGACGCCGTACTGGCGATGTATCACGATCAAGGGCTGCCGGTATTAAAATACCAGGGGTTTGGTCGAGCGGTTAACATTACGCTAGGCTTACCCTTTATCCGAACCTCTGTCGATCACGGCACCGCGCTCTCTCTCGCGGGAACGGGTGACGCAGAACCGGGCAGCTTTATCACGGCATTGCAGCTTGCCATCAACATGACTCAACACCATAACGAAACACCGTAATGAATAATCGCGTCCATCAAGGCCACTTTGCCCGTAAGCGTTTCGGGCAGAACTTTTTAAACGATCAGTTCGTGATCGAAAGTATTGTCTCCGCCATTCATCCCCAGGCCGATCACGCCATGGTGGAGATTGGTCCCGGCCTCGGCGCATTAACGCTGCCCGTTGCCGAGCACCTTACCCAGTTTACGGTTGTCGAACTGGACCGCGATCTGGCGGCTCGATTAACGGTGCATCCGCAACTCAAAGATAAACTTACCGTTATTCAGCAAGATGCCATGACGGTGAATTTTGCCGAGCTGTCGCAGCAGATTGGTCAGCCCTTACGCGTTTTTGGTAACTTACCTTACAACATATCAACGCCGTTGATGTTCCATCTGTTTAGCTATACTCACGCTATTCGCGATATGCACTTTATGTTGCAAAAGGAAGTGGTGAACCGCCTTGTCGCTGGCCCGAACAGCAAAGCCTATGGCCGGTTAAGCGTGATGGCACAATACTACTGCCAGGTGATCCCGGTGCTTGAAGTGCCACCTACCGCGTTTACACCACCGCCCAAAGTGGATTCTGCTGTCGTACGTCTTGTTCCTCATGCCGTACAGCCTTATCCTGTTGCTGATGTCCGCGTACTGAGCCGTATTACGACAGCCGCCTTTAACCAGCGCCGCAAAACATTGCGCAACAGCCTGGGTAATGTGTTCAGCGTCGAGCAGCTTGTCGCGTTAAAGATTGATCCCGCTGCCCGTGCGGAAAATGTCTCTGTAGAGCAATACTGCCGGCTGGCCAACTGGCTGTCTGAGCATCCGCCAACGCAGGAATAACTGGAAGTGTCGCGATGATTAATACGCCCCGTGTTTGTGTTCAGGTCCAGAGTTTTTATGTTGAAGCGCAGTCCGAGCCCGATGAGAGCCGCTTTGTCTTTGCTTACACCATCACAATCCGCAATCTGGGGCGTAATCCTGTCCAACTTATTGGGCGTTACTGGATGATCACCAACGCCAACGGGCGTCAAACCGAAGTTCAGGGCGAAGGCGTGATCGGGGAACAACCGGTGATCGAGCCTGGCAGTGAATTTCAGTACACCAGCGGTACGGTGCTGGAAACGCCGTTGGGCACCATGGAAGGCCATTACCACATGGTCGATCACCAGGGCGATGCCTTTCAGGTTCCTATTTCTGTTTTTCGTTTAGCGATCCCCTCACTGATACATTGATGATGTCTACCTACTTAATTGGCGATGTTCACGGCTGCTTTGACGAGCTAATGGCGCTATTGGCACAGGTTTCTTTCAATCCGGCGCACGACAGACTGTGGTTTACCGGCGATCTGGTAGCACGCGGTCCGGCCTCATTGGAGGTGCTGCGCTATGTGCGTTCGTTAGGCCCCGCTGCACAGATGGTACTGGGCAACCACGATCTTCATTTGCTGGCGGTTTATGCTGGCATCAGCAGGAACAAGCCGAAAGACAGGCTCAACGATCTGCTGAACGCACGGGATGTTGATACCCTGATCAACTGGCTGCGTCGCCAACCGGTGATGCTGGTCGACAACGATCTTAAACTGGTGATGGCCCATGCCGGTGTAACGCCGCAGTGGGATTTGGAGACGGCACAACTGTGTGCACGTGAAGTGGAAGCCATACTCAGCAGTGACAGCTATCCGCTGTTCTTGGACGCGATGTACGGTGATATGCCCAATCACTGGAGCCCGGAGCTGAGTGGTTTACCGCGTCTGCGCTTTAGCACCAACGTGTTTACCCGTATGCGTTACTGCTTCTCTGGCGGACAGCTAGACATGATATGCAAAGAAGCCCCTTCTCAGGCGCCTTCACTGCTCAAGCCGTGGTTTTACTTGCCCAGCCCTATCGTGGAAGGGAATGCTGAAACACCGGGCTACGCCATCGCATTCGGCCACTGGGCCTCTTTGGAAGGAAAAGGGACGCCAGATAACATTTATGCGTTGGATACGGGGTGCTGCTGGGGAGGCGAACTGACAATGTTGCGCTGGGAGGATAAGCAGGTTTTCACTCAGCCATCGTTGGCGCAGGACATGACAGCCGTCGGCGCAGAATAAATAAAGCACGCGCGACCTGACTGTGCCGCGCGTGCATCTATTGGGTTAACGCCGTTCGAGAATCTCAAAGCAATAGCTGTGCGAATTCTTTTCATCCGCATCATGAAACTCGCTGAATACCGATGACCACGCATCCGGCTCGTACTCAGGGAAATGGGTATCCCCTTCTACTTCAGCATCAATATGCGTCAGATACATACGGGAAGCCTGGGGCAGCATTTGCTGATAAATACTGCCGCCACCGATAACCATCACCTCTTCCGCGTCTGAAGCAGCCTCAAGCGCCGCCTCCAAGGTCGACACCCAGGTCACACGCTCATCGTCGCCAGCGCGGCTGCTGACAACAATATTTTTTCTCCCCGGCAATGGCTGGCCGATAGAGCGAAACGTGTTACGTCCCATAATAATGGGCTTATTTAACGTCTGGCGCTTAAACCACGCCAGATCCGCAGGCAAATGCCACGGCATGGCGTTTTCCATGCCGATAACACGATCCACCGCCAGTGCTGCAATCAAACTAATCACCATGGTAAAGCCCTATAGCTCAAAAATTGCAGACACTATACGGAAAGGTGATGGGTACGTCGATACGGCGATTTTCTGATGGACAAAATAAGCAAAATCTTAATGCCGCTACACGCCGGGGCGTTTGCGATACAACCAAATCCCCGGCAGCGACAGCCCGATTGACAGTGCACCAACAATAAAAGAGGCCTTGAGGAAATGCGTGATCAGCACGCGCATCAACGCTTCGCTGTAGCCCTGATGGGAAAGCGCCACCAACGAGATCATCGCCGTATACGCTGAGATACCGGGGAACATCGGAATCACCGCTGCAACGGTAAACACTTTCGGGTGCGCCAACAGCCAGCGCGACCAACGAATCCCGATCACACCGATCAATATGGCCGCCAGAAACGATCCCCATTCGATGGGCATACCCATTTGCACGCACAGGAAACGCACGCCGTGCCCCACGCCACCCAGCAGTGCGCAATACGGCAACGCCTTGACCGGTACATTGAATACCATAGCAAAGCCCAGCGCAGGCACTGCCGCCAGCAAAATATCCTGCAAGAGCCCCCACAGCAGCATTAAGCCCATGTGCGTAACCCCCATATTGCCATTGCCGCCACTACGCCAATACAGGTTGCCAACGTCAATAGGCTGGCAACCGCCCAGCGCGCCAGTCCGGTATTCACATGCCCTTTAAACATATCCGCTACCGCATTAATCAGCGGAAAACCGGGCACCAGCAGCAACACACTGGCCGCCATCGCCACCGTCGAGGTTTGATGAAAAGTGGGAACGCGCAGCAGCAGCCCGGATACCGACGTGGCGACAAAAGCAGTAATACAGAAGTTGATCAAGGGATTGAGATGGCGCGAGGTCAATACCTGACGCACATACATTGCGACACCGCTGGCAAGCATGGTGACCACAAAAGCATCCCAACCGCCGCCGTTGAGCTTACTGAAGCAACCACACGAGAGGGCAACAATGGTCACCACTAGCCAGCGCGGATAGCGCAGCGGCTTGATGCCCGTCAGGCGTTTCTCAACGCCAGCCACATCCAGCAGCTTGTGCTCGGCCATGATCACGACATGCTGCACTTCCGTTACCACATGCATGTTGATGCCACGATCGACGTTCTTGCGCGTCGAGGTCAGGCAGTGTCCATTCATGATGGTGGTAAGGACGATGGCGTTGGCAGAAATGGAGCTTTCTACGCTATCCACCCCGAGCGCCAGCCCGAAGCGCGAAGAGAGTTGCTCAACTACCGTGCTCTCCGCACCGTGCTGTAACAGCATCAGTGCGCATTGGATACACAGCCGGGTAATTTCCCGCTGCTGTGGTGTTTCGCTGACCATACGAAGACCCTGACTGATAAAATTAAGAGACTCTGAATAATTTGAAATAATGATGGATATATACCCTACGGGTAGATAACCATAAATAAAGCAAGGAGACTTGTTAACACAACGCGCTCTGATTGCCAATATTGCCGATAAGAATAAAATCTTATGAGTGCATCACGCGCGTTAGCGCGTTAAGATCGGCCACATACCCTTTTCCGCTTCGTCACCCATTTGGACGCTGTTGATGCTTGAAACCTCACTGTTTGTCGCCACCATCGCGACGCTGGGTATGCTCTCGCCCGGCCCCGACTTCTTTCTGGTGATTAAAAACGCGGCCCGCTATGCGCGTCTGCCAGCCATGATGACCGCGTTGGGCGTCATCACCGGTGTCGCAACGCATATGGCCTATTGCGTCGCTGGATTAGCCGTGGTGATCACCACCACACCGTGGCTGTTTAACATTTTAAAATATGCCGGCGCGCTTTACTTGATCGTGATCGGTATTCAGGCATTACTTTCTCGGGGTGGCAGCAAGCTCAATGTTGCTTCGCTCCCGCGCCAGGAAGTCAGCTTGAAAAAGGCCTTCCTGCAAGGCTACCTGTGCAACCTGCTTAACCCCAAAGCCACGCTGTTCTTTCTAGCCATGTTCACTCAGGTGCTGAGTACCCACTCCAGCGTGGGAGAAAAGCTGTGGTATGCCTTTATTATTTGGGGACTGGCTGCGGTATGGTGGCCCCTGCTGGTACTGCTGTTCCAAAGCGGCCCGGTGCGCCGTGCATTGGAAAAAGCGCAAAAACTGGTAGATAAACTGCTGGGTACGGTGCTGATTGCACTCGGCATCAAGGTAGCGTTGGGGTAACACATTCCCTCATCGAACGGACAGTAAAAAAAACCAGCGTGCAAGCGCTGGTTTTTTTATAGCCTATCCACTCATCCCACACTTATTCCGCATTACGCTGCTTTCTTTTCTTCGCCGCGATATCGTTCAATACTGAAGACCAATTCTTTTCATCATAGTTATTTATGGCTATTTTTTCATTGATATCTGACTTGAAGAATTTTTCTTTAATATTATTGATATCTATCGGGAAAAAGGATTGTGAGCTCGAATCCCACAGCACATTTTCAGAATGCAGGTCATCATGCATAATGCCCAGCTTGTTAAGCCTCTCTATCATATCGACAAACTTTTCCTCGGCATTATTCGGTAACGAACCGGGAGGCAAGGCGCTCAGTGTTTCCCCAGGAATTTTATACATTCTGACATAAGAAACGCCTTCCTCATCCACCAGGTGCATGGCGGCGTCTTCCCCGTAATAGCGTCTAAAGACCTCGGCCTCATGTTTGACGGCCTCTGCGATAGATTCCCCCTCATTTTCCAGGTAAACCTTTATCAGATATGCGTTATCATCCGCATCAATAAACACTTCCCCGTTGGTCCCCTCACCGACGAGCTTACCTACATTAAAATCAACTTTAAGCTCTGGGAAATCGGGCCTCATTAAGGTAATGGTATCCATAACCTGTGAAGTCCCTGGCTCTGGCGGATAGTCTTTTTTTAACCTTTTAGCCCAAGGGGGAATCTTACCCGTTTGTTCAACCTCCAATGCAAAGGCATAGTCATTAAAGAGCCCCTTCTCCTGAAAACGATACTCAGAGAGTAATTTTTCCGCTGAAGCCTCGCTAAAGCCGTCAACCTCTTTAAGTACGCTGAGCGCCGTTTTTCTTTTTCTCCCCCCCATACCTACCGCCATAATATTCTGCAACCTTTCGGCGATATTCTCTTTGTAAAAGGTATTATTCTTCAGTCGAAGAACCATCTTAGGGTCATGCACCGCTTTAATCAGCAGAAAACGGTTATTGCCCACCTTTTTGACACGAATAAATTGGCTGTTGATATTCAAATAACTCTGGTTACTCTCGTTCCATAGCAACCCATTCTTATCTGGAGAAGAGAGATGCGTTACATCAATATTCTGCGTAAACATATCTGCGGTGATCTGTTTTTCAAGCGAACGGGATACATGAACAGAGGTTGGACGCTCAAATACCCAGCGCCTACCGTCCCAGGATATCAAATAATGTTCCTTATCCGGATAATGACTGTTGTATACCTCATAATGAACGCCTCGCCCGGGAGAAACGACTTCTCTCACCGGCACAATGTCTCCGTTCATTTCAATATACCGTCCCCAGGTGTAATGTGAAGTGTCGTCAATTTTTTCTGCACGATATATCTTTCCCGAACCATAATACCGTGGGTTATTATTGGTGCAGGGAATATAGTTGAACCCCCTGTCTGGTTCGATGCGGAGCGTGTTAATTATATTTTCCTGTTCGTGGGTAAACACTGGATGCTGGTTATGCGTACGCATGTGCCAGGTGTTGGATAATGGTTCAAGGTATACCGGCACAAACTCGTGGGAGCCTGAGGCTTTTCTTAGCACGATCTCAAACTTTCCCTCGCCATTTTTGTTCAGATCGTAATATTCGCCGTACAACGGTATCTGCTTTTTCCCTTCCCTCACCTCAACATTAAGGTTGGCGGTATCGAAAGTGTCAGCATATCGCCACGCAAGCGTCTCCTCATCGACAATCACCTTTCTCTGCAATAACTCAGGCTTTATCGCATAAGGGTGATATGTCATAAATTCATTGGGTTTATCCGTTGGTTTCAGGAAGATCTCTCGGCCTTCGGTATGGATAGCGGTATTACCCGGTTGAAGTTCAAGTAAAATTTCTTTCTTTATCCCGTTTTGCGGATTGCGAACATAATAAGCTGCTCTTTGCTGACCCGGAGTGGTATGCAGCAATTCAGTCGGTTTCACTTTTCGGGTAACACCGCGGAATTTGAACGAGATACCACCAACATCAAGAGATGTTGCTATCTCAGCAATGTTCAACCGACGAAACCGCTCGGCACAAATTTCATCACCTTGATTTTTATAGTACTCACGGCGTTTTGCATTCGCAATGAGCTTACCAATTAACGGTTTTATCCCCAGCGTCAGCAGATCGGTTACAAAATTTAATCCCGCAGCTGCGCCCCTGGCTTCAGGCAACGGTCCCCCCTCGGTGTCATCATAAATCATCCTAAAGGGGTTCTCTGCTCTCTGGGCTTGAAATAAAAGCAGTTTTCCTTCGTTCTCACCGCTAGCATTGAGTATCTCTTCCTCAAAGGCGCAGTGTTCTTTTATATGTTCTCCGGTTCGAGGATCAAACTCAGGCAGTAACGCTCGCTTTATTCTATCGGTACTCTCCCTTAGTGGAGCAATAAAGACTGGACCGGCTTTTGCCCATTGCTGCAATGACAGTTCAAGGTCCTGACCTTCCTCAAGGCTTAACTGCCCATCAGACACAAGATAGTGTTTAATGGCTGCAATCAGCGCATTCTTTTTTTGATCGTCAAAGAGAATATGACTATTTTGATTAATAAAAACAATACTATTGCTATTAGCATATGATGCCCTTTCCTGTTCTATTTCTGGCAACAACAAGGACCGAGAGGAAACCGGCCCATCGTCAGCAAAAGACACAGAAACCGGATTGCTGTCAATAAAATAATTACGTTTAGCAAGTGCGGAGTCATTATCCATAATGGACAATAAATTCTCTTTATAAGCAAAAGAGGCAGCGCCAGTTCGGTTTAAAACGTTAAACAACAACATGAGTTGAAGGGTCGTTACCATTGATCCTTTTCGGGCAAAAACTGGGGCTGGTGATGGGCTAAAAATTCTCGGTGAGTTTTGAACGTGGCTAATGTGGGAACTAAAATCATGAACACTTACAGAGGAATTTGAATTAATTGATTCTAAAACTTTCTCACGCTTATTCTTGCACGGTTTATCAAGATAACATGCTGTAGATAGACGATGCTGTATAGCTGAAACAGGCATTTTTGACTCCATTCAAAAAGAATGGACTATAGGCATCACGTTTATGCCATCGTTATAAAAAAATAATCATCGCTGATGGAATCAGACTATTTTCTCGCTTCCTTTTAAGATAGGCTTATTATTAATAATACGATATAGATATGAACAGTTCTATTATTTCCGCCCATAAAAAAGCCAGCGCGCACGCTGGCTTTTTCTGGGTTAGCGTAGATTAACCTTTAATTTGCGCGTGCATTTCCTGCACCGAGGTTACCTTCTCGGTCGGATCCGCATTGAGCGCCATCGCCGTGGCAAAGCCACCGTTCATGGTCGTATCGTAGTGCACCTTGTACTGCAACGCACTGCGGCGAATCAGCTTGGAATCTTCAATCGCCTGACGCCCTGCGGTCGTGTTGACGATATAGGTGTACTCGCCGTTCTTGATACGGTCCTGGATGTGCGGACGTCCTTCATGCACCTTATTCACCAGACGTGGGTTGATGCCCGCTTCACCCAACTCAATGGCGGTACCGTGCGTCGCATCCAGCTCAAAGCCGTGTTTTAGCAACTTGGCCGCCAGATCCACAACGCGTGCTTTATCGCCTTCACGAACCGAAAGCAAGGCACGTCCGGATTTCTTCATCGGTGAGTTGCTGCCCAGCATCGCCTTGGCGAACGCCTCGGCAAAGGTAAGGCCCACACCCATCACTTCGCCGGTAGAGCGCATTTCTGGCCCTAAAATCGGGTCAACGCCGGGGAACTTGTTAAACGGCAGCACCACTTCCTTCACCGAGTAATACGGTGGGATAACCTCTTTGGTGACACCCTGCTCCGTCAGTGTCTTGCCCGCCATCACGCGTGCGGCCACTTTCGCCAACGGTACGCCGGTCGCCTTGGAGACAAACGGAACGGTACGCGCGGCACGCGGGTTCACTTCAATCAGGTAGACTTCGTTGTTCTTCACGGCGAACTGCACGTTCATCAATCCACGCACGCTCAGTTCGAACGCCAGTTTTTCTACCTGCTGGCGCATCACATCCTGAATTTCTTTGCTCAGCGTATAAGCCGGCAATGAACAGGCAGAGTCACCGGAGTGCACGCCTGCTTGTTCGATGTGCTCCATAATGCCGCCAATCAGCACGCGTTCGCCGTCACAGATAGCGTCCACGTCCACTTCAATGGCATCATCAAGGAAACGGTCCAGCAGCACCGGCGCATCGTTGGACACGCTGACCGCATTCTGGAAGTAACGGCGCAAATCGATTTCGTCGTAGACGATTTCCATCGCACGGCCACCCAGCACGTAGGAAGGACGAACCACCAGCGGATAACCGATGCCGCGCGCTTTTTCCACCGCTTGTTCGATGGAGGTTACGGTGGCGTTTTCCGGCTGTTTCAGACCCAGACGATTCACCGCCTGCTGGAAACGCTCACGGTCTTCTGCACGGTCAATCGCATCCGGACTGGTGCCAATCACCGGCACACCCGCAGCTTCCAGCGCACGCGACAGTTTCAGCGGTGTTTGACCACCATACTGCACGATGACGCCTTTCGGTTTTTCAATACGGACGATTTCCAACACGTCTTCCAACGTGACGGGCTCGAAATAGAGGCGGTCAGAGGTATCGTAATCGGTTGAAACCGTTTCCGGGTTACAGTTGACCATGATGGTTTCATAACCGTCTTCACGCAGCGCCAGCGCCGCATGCACACAGCAATAGTCAAACTCAATGCCCTGTCCGATACGGTTCGGCCCACCACCCAACACCATGATCTTGTCGCGATCCTGATTCGGGTTAGCCTCACACTCTTCATCATAGGTGGAGTACATATACGCGGTATCGGTAGCGAACTCTGACGCACAGGTATCCACACGTTTGTAGACCGGGTGCAGATCGTATTTGTCGCGCAGTTTGCGAATTTCGTTTTCAGACACACCGGCCAGCTTCGCCAGACGCGCATCGGCAAAGCCTTTGCGTTTCAGGGTACGCAGGAAATCAGCCGTCAGCGCCGTCGCGCCCTTCTCAGCAACCTGCTCTTCTAAACGCACCAGTTCCTCAATCTGCACCAGGAACCAGCGATCGATGTTGGTCAGGTTAAACACGCCATCCACAGACATGCCAGCGCGGAAAGCATCCGCCACATACCAGATACGCTCAGCACCCGCGTCTTTCAGCTCGCGGCGGATTTTGGTCAACGCTTCCGGATCGTCCAGATCCACTTTTGGGTCAAAGCCGGTAGCACCGACTTCCAGACCGCGCAGCGCTTTTTGCAGCGACTCTTGCTGGGTGCGGCCAATCGCCATCACCTCACCGACCGATTTCATTTGGGTGGTCAGGCGATCGTTAGCTCCGGCAAATTTTTCGAAGTTAAAGCGCGGGATCTTGGTAACAACATAGTCAATGGACGGCTCGAACGACGCCGGGGTGCGACCGCAGGTGATGTCGTTCATCAGCTCATCCAGCGTGTAGCCCACAGCCAGCTTGGCGGCAATTTTGGCAATCGGGAAGCCCGTCGCTTTGGAAGCCAGTGCCGAGGAGCGCGATACACGCGGGTTCATTTCAATAATGATCAGGCGACCGGTTTTTGGGTTAACCGCAAATTGCACGTTAGAGCCGCCGGTTTCTACCCCAATTTCACGCAGCACCGCCATGGAGGCGTTACGCATGATTTGGTATTCCTTGTCCGTCAGGGTTTGCGCTGGCGCAACGGTGATAGAGTCACCAGTGTGGATCCCCATGGCATCCAGGTTTTCGATGGAACAGACAATGATGCAGTTGTCTTTCTTATCGCGCACCACTTCCATTTCATACTCTTTCCAACCGATGAGGGACTCATCAATCAGCAGCTCTTTGGTCGGTGACAGATCCAGACCGCGTGCGCAAATTTCTTCAAACTCTTCACGGTTATACGCGATACCACCACCGCTGCCGCCCATGGTAAAGGAGGGACGGATAATGCAGGGATAGCCCACATCGGCGGCCACGGCCAGCGCTTCTTCCATGGTATGTGCAATGCCGGAACGCGCGGTTTCCAGACCAATTTTCTTCATGGCGATATCGAAACGGCGACGATCTTCCGCTTTATCGATAGCATCAGCGGTGGCACCGATCATGGTAACGCCAAATTCCGCCAGCACACCCTGACGCTCAAGCTCGAGCGCACAGTTCAGCGCCGTCTGACCGCCCATGGTCGGCAGTACCGCATCCGGGCGCTCTTTTTCGATGATTTTGCGCACCACTTCCCAGTGTATCGGCTCGATATAGGTCGCATCGGCCATTTCCGGATCGGTCATGATAGTCGCTGGGTTGGAATTCACCAGGATGACGCGATACCCCTCTTCACGTAACGCTTTACACGCTTGCGCACCCGAGTAGTCGAACTCACAGGCCTGACCGATAACGATCGGGCCAGCACCAAGGATCAGGATGCTTTTAATATCAGTACGTTTTGCCATTTTTCTGCTCCCGATTATTTACCATTGGCACGAAAAGATTGAATCAGTTCGATAAAGTGATCGAACAAAGGGGCCGCGTCGTGCGGACCCGGGCTTGCTTCCGGGTGTCCCTGGAAACTGAATGCCGCTTTATCCGTGCGATGAATGCCTTGCAGGGAGCCGTCAAACAGCGATTTATGCGTCGGGCGCAGCGTCGCAGGCAGTGAGTTTTCATCCACCGCGAAACCGTGGTTCTGCGCGGTGATCATCACGCAGTCGGCATCCAAATCTTTTACCGGGTGGTTGCCACCGTGGTGACCAAATTTCATTTTGACCGTTTTAGCACCGCTTGCCAGCGCCAGCAGTTGGTGACCCAGACAAATACCAAACACCGGAATGTCGGTCTCCAAGAAGGCTTTGATTGCCTTGATGGCGTAGTCGCACGGCTCCGGGTCGCCAGGGCCGTTGGAGAGGAAAATACCGTCCGGATTCAGTTTGAGCACCTCTTCTGCGGACGTCTGGGCAGGCACAACCGTCAGGCGGCAGCCACGATCGACCAGCATACGCAGAATGTTGCGCTTCACACCGTAGTCGTAAGCCACCACGTGGTACGGCAATTCACTTTCCGCTTTGGCAGCAGGCAGGTCGCCGGTCAACGTCCAGCTACCTTGCGTCCAGCCATAACGTTCCTGCGTCGTCACTTCTTTTGCCAGATCCATGCCTTTCAGACCAGGGAACGCTTTGGCTTTTTCCAAAGCCAGTGCCGCATCCGGCGCATCCCCAGCAATAATGCAGCCATTCTGCGCCCCTTTCTCACGCAGCAAGCGCGTCAGCTTACGCGTATCAATATCGGCGATGGCAACGATGTTATTGCGTTTCAGATAATCCGAGAGGCTCTCTTCATTACGGTAGTTGCTGGCAATCAGAGGCAGATCGCGAATAACCAGGCCTTGAGCATGAACAGAGGGGGATTCTTCGTCGCTGGCGTTAGTGCCGACATTACCAATATGGGGATAAGTGAGAGTGACAATCTGGCGAGAATAGGAAGGATCAGTGAGGATTTCTTGATAACCGGTCATCGACGTATTGAAGACCACTTCCCCCACTGCCGTTCCCTCTGCCCCGATGGCACGACCGTGGAATTGGGTTCCGTCTTCCAGAACCAATAGCGCTGACTTAATCAAAACACCCCCCAAGGAATAAAAAATCATGTTATCTGCATATTAATTCAGATTTGCCACTCCAAATCAATGCAAAAATTACCTTTTCGGTAAACTTTTGGCAAATTGCGCGCATTTTAATGATGGTCGTTCAACTTGTCCACTCCAACCGCTATTTTTCTCCATTTTTTATGGCTTACAGCGCCACTGACCTACCACAGCCACAAAAACAGCCATCAAAAAGGCAAAGTAAACGGTTGCCTGGTGACATTATTAGCCAGAGGGAAATATTTGGCCAGTGAGTGCCTGACAAGGCAATGCGCGGTTAAAAAAACGTCAGCAAATGCTTTAAAAAGAAGGGTAAATACAAATTATACCAATTACAACTCAATAAAAACAAAAACAACAGTAAATAGAAAAAGGATGGCGGATAAGCCACCCAATTCAATAAGTTAAAAACAAGATAAAATCAAAGATCATTGAGAGAAAGCACGTCTCTCATATCAAAAAGACCTGATTTCTTATCCCTCAACCAAATTGCAGCCCTAACCGCACCATTAGCGAATGTCATGCGGCTGGAAGCCTTGTGGCTAATCTCAATGCGCTCGCCAACATCCGCAAACATGGCAGTGTGCTCACCGACGATATCCCCGGCACGCAAGCTGGCAAACCCAATACTGTTTGGCACACGTTCACCGGTGTGGCCTTCACGCGCGTAGACCGCGCAGGTTTTCAGATCGCGCCCTAACGCGCCCGCAATGGCTTCGCCCATTGCCAACGCCGTTCCTGACGGGGCATCCACTTTATGACGGTGATGCGCTTCCAGAATCTCGATATCCGTGTAGTCACCCATCACCGTGGCCGCTTTCTCCAGCAATTTCAGCATCACGTTGACACCAACACTAAAATTGGCGGCAAACACAATGCCAATATCCTGAGCAGCAGCGCTAATAGCCGCTTTGCCTGCATCATCAAAACCCGTGGTACCGATAATCATGCCTTTGCCATGCTGGCGACAGAATGCCAGATGCGCCAATGTGCCTTCCGGGCGCGTGAAATCGACGAAGATATCAAAATCATCACGCACCGCATCCAGCGAATCCTGCACGGTAACGCCCAACGTTCCCAGCCCAGCCAGTTCTCCGGCGTCGACCCCAACCAGTGATGAGCCTTCACGCTCCAACGCCGCACCGAGCACAGCGCCCTCCATCTGCGAAACAGCCTGGATCAGTTGACGCCCCATTCGACCGCCGGCACCGGCAATCGCTACACGTATTGCATCCTTCATCGTTATCTCTCTTTTTTCACTTGCGCCGTAAAAACGTTCTCAGGTTAGCGATCCAACGCGACGGCTGCCAGTGGATTTCACACAGGATTAGAAATTACTGACAAAAAGGAGGAATAATCAGTAAAAGCTATCCCTCAGAAGGCGTTCGAAGCACAGTGGCTGGCAAATTCAACCGAATATGCCAGAGAGGTAATGACGCATAATCATGCAGTTTTTATGCATTCGAAAAAGGTGAAGATTCAGGCAAAAAAATAGCAGGGATATCACCCTGCTATTTTTACCTGTCTCATTCCAGTATCAATCGATCTGCTTCACGTCCACGCGCAGCTCTTTCGGTACTTCAAAGACAATATTCTCTTCACGGCCTTCAAGCTCAAGCGCGACTTTTCCCCCCAGGGATTTAAGGCGTTCTATTACCTGCTGAACCAGAATATCCGGCGCAGAAGCACCCGCCGTCACCCCCACGCATGCGGCGTCGGTCAGCCAACGCTCCTGAATATCATTCGCAGAGTCGATAAGGTAAGCGGGGATGCCCGCTCGCTGGGACAGCTCAGCCAACCGGTTGGAGTTGGACGAGTTTTTCGACCCAACCACCAGCACTACGTTGGCGCGTTCCGCCAGATAACGCACCGCTTCCTGACGGTTCGTGGTGGCGTAGCAGATATCGTCTTTACGCGGACCGATAATTTGTGGGAAACGCTCACGCAGTGCATCGATCACCGCAGAGGTGTCATCCACCGACAGCGTGGTTTGCGTCATAAAGCAGAGGTTACCCTCATCTTTGACCTGCAAATTCCACACATCCTCCGGCGACTCCACCAGATACATGCCGCCGTCATCGTTGCTGTACTGCCCCATGGTGCCTTCTACTTCAGGGTGGCCCGCATGACCGATCAGGATAGCTTCTACCCCTTTGCGGCTGGCACGCGCCACCTCCATATGGACCTTGGTCACTAACGGACAAGTGGCATCAAAGACAGTCAGATCGCGATTCTTCGCCTCTGCCCGCACGGCCTGAGACACGCCGTGCGCAGAAAAAATCAGGATTGCGCCGTCAGGCACTTCGCCAATCTCTTCAATAAAGATCGCACCGCGGTCACGCAAGCCATCCACCACATAGCGGTTATGCACCACTTCGTGGCGTACATAAATCGGCGTACCATAAATTTCCAGCGCACGCTCGACAATGCTGATTGCGCGATCGACGCCCGCACAGAAACCACGTGGGTTAGCCAGTAAGATTTGCACGCTCAACCTCCTGCGCGACAGGATCGATATCCATTACCTCAACATCAAAACTAACGTGATGACCCGCCAGCGGATGATTGAAATCGACCGTAATCGACTCTTCCGCCACGTCACGAATCACACCGGGCATATCATTACCTGCCACGCCGCTGAACAGCATGATAGTGCCCACGTCAGGTACGCCAGTTTCAGCAAAATCGCGACGCAGAAAGAACTGAATCAAATCCGGATTGGACGGCCCGAAAGCCGATTCCGGGGGCAACGTGAAACGGTGTTTATCGCCCCGGCGCAAGCCGAGGAGTTGCTGTTCCAGCGCGGGAGACAGACTCTCATCCCCCAGGCGAAACAGTGCAGGTTTACCCCGTTCGCGGGTCGATTCCGCAACGCTACCATCTTCCAGCGTCAGCATAAAATGCAGCAATACGGCACTGGTATTCTGTACGCTTTGCGTCATGCCTGCCCCTTCGGCTTGGCCGAGGCGTCGTGAGGTGTCAGAAAGCCTTCCAACACCACCAGACCGGCCCCGATACAGATAGCCGTGTCCGCCAGATTGAACGTCGCGAAGTGCCAGTTACCGACGTAGAAGTCAATGTAATCGACCACAAAGCCGTGCCAGGTTCTGTCAAACAGGTTCCCCAGTGCACCGCCAATAATCAGTGCATAGGCGATATTGCTCAGCTTCTGATCGGCGCGATTACGGTACATCATCACCAGCAGCGCCACCACGATCATGATGGCGACACCGGCAAAGAACCAGCGCTGCCAGCCGCCTTTATCTGCCAGGAAGCTAAATGCTGCACCGTAGTTACGGGCATAGTGTAGGTTTAACGAGGGAAACAGCGCCCAGGTCTCACCCAGTTCAAAATTCGCCAGCACCCAGTATTTGACACCAAGATCCACCGCCAACACTACCAGCACCAGCCACAGCCAGCGCAACCCGCTTGAACAGATCGATTTATTCATCAGACAAATTTACGCTCTTCGCCATTACCGCCCACATTCGTGGCACAGCGTCCGCATACCTCTGGGTGTGCAGCATCCACACCGATATCGGACTCATAGTGCCAGCAACGCGGGCACTTGTGCCCATCCGCTTTGCTTAAGGCAATTTTCAGGCCAGAGAGTTCACTCGCTTGCGCATCCGCCGGAGCATCCTCATAGCGTTCAACCCGCGCCTTGGAGGTCAGCAGTGCAAAATGCAGTTCCTGTTGCAGACGACCCAGCTTCTCGGACAGATCTGCATCGGCATACAGCGTTACCGCTGCTTCCAGCGAACCGCCAATACGCTTGTCGTTACGCGCTTGCTCAATCACCTTGTTCACTTCGGCACGCACCTTCAGCATGTCGGCCCAGAACGCATCGTTCAGGGTTTCCTCTTCCGCCAGTCCGTACAGGCCGTCATACCACTCTTCGGTAAACACGTATTGTGCGCGTTCGCCCGGCAAGTAGCCCCAGACTTCATCGGCGGTGAAGGACATGATCGGTGCCATCCAGCGTACCAGCGCTTCGACAATGTGGAACAGTGCAGTCTGGCAGCTACGGCGCGCCACGCTGTCATGCTTGGCGGTGTACTGGCGATCCTTGATGATGTCCAGATAGAACGACCCCATTTCGATGGAGCAGAACTGCATCAGGCGTTGCACCACACGGTGGAAATCGTAACTTTCATAGGCTTCAACAATCTCTTGCTGTGCGGCTTGCGCGCAGCCTACCGCCCAACGATCCAGCACCACCATCTCTTCCGGTTTCACGCTATGCAACGCCGGATCGAACCCATTCAGGTTCGCCAGCAGGAAACGCGCGGTATTGCGGATACGACGATAGGCATCAGCAGAGCGTTTGAGGATTTCATCGGACACCGCGATCTCGCCGGAATAGTCGGTGGAACCGATCCACAGACGCAAAATATCCGCACCCAGCTTGTCCATCACGTCCTGCGGCGCAATGGTGTTGCCAATGGATTTGGACATTTTGCGGCCCTGACCATCAACGGTAAAGCCGTGGGTCAGCACCTGACGATACGGGGCTTTACCCTTGATCGCCGTAGAGATCATCAGCGAAGACATAAACCAGCCGCGATGCTGGTCAGAGCCTTCCAGATACATATCGGCCGCATGCCCGGCAAATTCCGGTCGTACATCCACCACGGAGGCGTGGGTCGATCCGGAATCGAACCATACATCCAGCGTGTCCGGCACTTTGACATAATTGGCAGCATCAGCGCCCAGCAGATCGGCCGGGTCGAGATCCCACCATGCCTGAATGCCGTCCTGCTCAACGCGTTTAGCCACCGCTTCGATCAGCTCCGGCGTGCGTGGGTGCAGTTCTTCGGTCTCTTTGTGGACAAACAGCGACATCGGCACGCCCCAGGTACGCTGGCGCGAGATACACCAGTCTGGGCGGTTGGCCACCATGGACTCGATGCGTGCCTGACCCCAATCGGGGATCCACTGCACGCCTTTGATTTCAGACAGCGACTGCTGACGCAGTCCTTTTTGGTCCATGCTGACGAACCACTGCGGCGTGGCACGGAAGATGATTGGCGATTTGTGACGCCAGCAGCACGGATAGCTGTGTTGCAGTTTTTCCACATGCAGCAACGCGCCGCGTTCACGCAGCATCTCAACGATGAGGTCATTGGCTTTAAAGACGAACTTGCCGTCCAGATTCGGGTGCGTGCCCGGCAGATAGCAACCGTTCGGTCCCACCGGATTAGCGATTTCGAGCTGGTATTTCTGGCTGATGACGTAGTCATCCGGACCGTGACCGCCCGCGGTATGCACCGCACCGGTACCGGCATCCAGCGTGACATGGTCGCCCAGAATTGCAGGTACATCGAAATTCAGGAACGGGTGATTGAAGCGTAGCAGTTCAAGGTCGGAACCCTTGCAGTCGCCCAGCACGGTCCAGTTGGTGACACCCAGGCGCGCCATCACGCTGTCTACCAACTCAGCGGCCAGGATCAGAGCTTTACCCTCGATCTGTACGAGTTGGTAAACGAAATCAGCATTTAGCGAGATCGCACGGTTCGCGGGCAGCGTCCATGGGGTGGTGGTCCAGATAACCAGTGCAATCGGGCCTGCCACAGAAGCGACACCGAATTTCGCCGCCACCGCCGCCGCATCAACGGCCGTAAAAGCCACATCAATAGATGGAGAGGTTTTGTCGTAATACTCCACCTCGGCTTCCGCCAGGGCAGAACCGCAATCGGCACACCAGTGCACCGGTTTAGCCCCTTTGTGCAGATGCCCGTTGTCGATGATCTTGCCGAGAGCGCGAATGATATTCGCCTCGGTGTTGAAATCCATGGTCAGATACGGGCGATCCCAATCGCCCAGCACGCCGAGGCGGATAAAGTCTTTCTTCTGCCCTTCAACCTGCTCCGCCGCATACTTGCGGCAGGCCTGACGAAACTCCGCCGCGCTCACCTTCTCGCCCGGCTTGCCAATCAGTTGCTCAACCTTCAGTTCGATAGGCAGGCCATGGCAGTCCCATCCTGGCACGTACGGCGAATCATAGCCGGCCAACCCTTTGGATTTGACAATAATATCTTTCAGAATCTTGTTAACTGAGTGACCAATGTGAATGTTGCCATTTGCATACGGAGGGCCGTCATGCAAAATGAAGGATTTCTTGCCCTTTTTCGCCTGACGAATAATTCCGTACAAATCCTGTTCATACCAACGTTTCAGCATGTCAGGTTCACGCTTGGCCAGATCGCCACGCATCGGGAACCCTGTTTCCGGCAAATTCAGGGTAGTTTTGTAGTCACTCATTAGATTCTCGATTTAGTTTCGGCCATACCTTGGGGTATGAATATTACACCGGTGCTGCTAACCCGAAAAACGTCCGGGCCGTCACCACATCCTCGGCGATTTGCTGCGTCAATGCCTCTAGCGACGCAAACCGCTGCTCATTTCGTATTTTCTTACACAGCGCCACTTCTATATGACACCCGTACAGATCCATGGCGACATCCAGCAGGTGCACTTCCAACTGCTGGCGTTTATCGCCGTCTACCGTTGGCCGGGTGCCGATATTGGCGACGCCGGGAAACGGCGTCGGGCCCAGACCGTAGACTTCAACGGCATACACGCCACTGACCGGAGACACCTGGCGTTTCATCGGCAGATTCGCGGTGGGAAATCCCAACGTTCTGCCTAGCGCTTTACCGTGCACCACACGCCCGGAAATACTGTAAGGGTGGCCCAACAATTCCTGTGCCAGCGGCAAATCGTCATGCAGCAGGGCGTCACGTACTGCGGTACTGCTGACGCGCCTACCGCCATTGCAGAACGTTGTCGTGCTGATGACCTCAAAGCCATGGGCCTGCCCTGCCTTCTGTAATAACAGGAAATCACCGCTGCGACCAGCCCCGAAGCGGAAGTCATCCCCCACAACGAGAAATTTGACACCCAGTTTTTCCACCAGAAGGTGGCGCACAAAGTCTTGCGCATCCTGTGCGGCAAACGCCGCGTCAAACTTCACGCACAATAGCGCGTCAACGCCTGCGCGCGCCAGGTAGTTCACCTTGTCGCGCAGTCGGGTAAGTCGTGCAGGTGCCTGATCGGCAGCAAACAGTTCGAGCGGCTGTGGCTCGAACGTCATCACCATCACCGGCAAATTACGCGCCAGCCCCTCCTGCTTTAGTCGCTCAAGCAGCATTTGATGCCCACGGTGTACGCCGTCAAAATTGCCGATGGTGAGCACACAACCATAATGGCGTGCCCGGAGATTGTGTATACCGCGGATTAGCTGCATGGCGACTCAGGAACAGTTTGGTTAACGATATGGAAATCGGCGGATTATACCTTGTACAGCGGTTAAGGTTAAGGCGCGATTCACGCCTTTTGTCACGCAATTGCTCAGTGACGCCTGTTGATAACGCGCAAAAGCGCTTCCGCTCCCTGACCTTGCCGGAGCAAAAATTCCTCTTTCTTATCAAAAGTTCGTCAGGTAAACGCGAATTTCTGTCGGGAAACGCTGTATTCCCGAGCGCGAAGCTGTTAAAATCCTGCGCCATCACAACGTAACAAGCGTCGGCGTACAAACGGCGCTTATTTGCACAAATCCATTGACAAACGAAGGCTAAACGGGCATATTCCTCGGCCTTTGAATTGTCCTCGATAGAATATATTTGGGAGTTGGACCTTGGCTAATATCAAATCAGCTAAGAAACGCGCCGTACAGTCTGAGAAGCGTCGCAAGCACAACGCTAGCCGTCGTTCCATGATGCGTACTTTCATCAAGAAAGTATACGCCGCGATCGCTACTGGCGATAAAGAAGCTGCACAAAAAGCGTTTAACGACATGCAACCGATTGTGGATCGTCAGGCTAGCAAAGGTCTGATCCACAAGAACAAAGCATCTCGTCATAAATCCAACCTGGCTGCTCAGATCAACGCACTGTAATCATTGCTTGCGTAGATATCTGTCTTCCTCGTTGTAAGAAAAAACCGGCTCTGGCCGGTTTTTTTGTATCAATGCGTTCAACGCACATCCCTCATATTTCCCCTGGCGTTACCTTGCCTCCATTCTCTCCTTATGACGATTCAATCTGTAAGGCTCTTTTTTTATAGTCCAAATTAACCGCTACTTTATGCTGGCGCCCAAAAAGTATCCAGCATTCATGAGGTTCTCTATGGTAGCACCAGTAGTCAAAAAATCGTCTCCCGTCATATTGACGATCCAGGAGCCAAAAGCGCAACAAACGTCACCGATAACAGCACAAAGGCCCTCTGGGTTAAACACCGTGAACGGGCTTGGCAACAGAGCACAACAGGCCAGCGTGCCGAGCGGCAGATCTGCCACTGACGGAGTGATAACGCCCCCCAAAAATAACCGGTTAGTACAGTTCATCAACCCCTTCACGCAGTGTATCAATGTGCGCGCGGTGGCTCTGTTTAATCAGTCAAAACAGGCCGCCACCGCGACTCAACCTGCCGACTCTGGGCAACAGGTCCGCGCGGCAAAACCAGCTCATGCCCATTCAGCTCGACAAAAAATCATGGCTACCCTCGCGCACGAAGCTAAGCAGCAGATCACCACAAGTCATTTACGCAAACCGGACACGGGAAAACGATTGACCCGACAGGCCATCTCGGGGCCAATTCTGGGCCGCCCCCCCACTCAACATACGGCAACCGCATTGGCTGCCAACACCACCAGCCGGGAAGCGCTGACAAAAGCCAAAACCCTGGTCGATAGCGCCGTAACGGAATTTGGAATTGTCGAAAAGGGCATGGCTGATACCCACTATGCCAGCCAGGCAATCGACTCAGCCCTCTGCGCCATCTACAGCAACCATAAAGACAACTTCTTAAAGCGTCTGGAGCACAGCGCCAAACCGGTTCAGAACACACTGCTCAGCACCCTTCCCGCTGACACGCAACAGGACATTCGGCAGGCGAGCTCCTATGCTCAAACATCGCAGCCACAGCAAGCCCAAACCAAAGTCACAGGTGCGTTGGACAAGCTGGAAAAAATAAAAGACAAACCGATGGTGAAAGCGTTTGGCATGAACCACATCGTCACGTTGTTGCAGAAAGGGATAGTCAAAATGGCGGGCCGCAGTTTGCTCAGGAACAGCCTGCAAGATACGGTTGCCACGGCCTATCAGAAGGGACGCCATGTCAGTCTGGCCACAGGATCGCTAAAGGCCCTTGACGCCGTGACGCAAGAAATTACCCGGCATCAACGGGGTTCCGCTGACGCACGCGCAAGCAATATGCCGTATCCACACACGCAGCTTGAAATCGTTAGCCACGAAGCGGTGCTGAATCATCTCTTAAAAACCAAAGGCCACGCACGCCATGATGGAGACGTTCTCTCAACCGCTGCGCAAATTGCCTACCATAAAGGATTGTGTGACGGCATTCGTAATGCCTACCTGCATACCATCGGCAGCGCCGCACAGGACGCAGGGCTTTCAGGCAACGCTCCACAGCGTGATAAAGCCTTCACGCCAACGGGTGCTGGCGCGAACCCCTATATCAGACCTACGCTAGACGCGGTAACTCGGCACTATCCTGATGCGTTGATGAACCCGGAAATTAAAGACCAACTGTCAAAACATGCCCATCACCAGCTAATGGCAGAAATAGAGACGTTATCAAAGCAGTTAAAACCCAAGCTTGAGAATTTACCATCCTCTGGTAGTGATAACGATCCGGCATTAAAAACTAAACTAGAAAACTTAATGAAATATTCTCCCGATCGTTTCGACGACAGTCTGACAACGATTTCTACGCGTTTTGAAGGGAGCATCGCTTATTAATGCCAAGGGTTCAGCGGATTATTAAAGCGATACAATTTTCACTCAATTATTATTTCATTGAACTTTGAAAAAATTAATCTAGCTTTAGGAGGCTATATGCGTACCATATCCAGTAACATTAGCACATTGATGAAGAAATTCATGCCACCCTTACCGCCACCAGCGGCAAAAAATACGACAATTAGGGTTATAAAACATGATTTTCAAAAAGCATCAAACAATGCAATAACGTTTATGCCTTCAGCCAAAGCGTTATCTACCGTACCCGCCAAACCGTTGCCGATCAGTGAACGCAACGTTATTTATGCGCGAAAACTCTCAGACAGTTTCGCGAGCAAACACGGCAAAATCCTACAGGATCTCAACAGCCGTTTAGCCGCAGGTCGCCCTGTACCGATTAAAAAAACTCGTTCCACGCCTGCACCAGCGCCTGCTAAACTGAGCACGTTTACGCCGCCAACACCGGTAAAACCGGGTAACATGGGGATGCCGCCTCCGCCGCCCCCAATGCCACCAGCATCGTATGTACCGCCAAGAATCATCCAGACGGATACGGTAAGTTCAGCACCGGTGGTCCGTGAAAAGAAAAGCATTAAACCCACAACAACACCACAATATAACTCAGTCATGGATGAGTTTAAAAAGGGCGTGATGCTTCGTCCCTTAAAACCCAGGTCGTAAGCCACTAAACCTCAGCAAGAGAACAATATGGCGCGAAATCTCGCGCCATTGTTGTAAAACGTTTTCGGCATTGCCTATAAAATAAAAACAGCGTTGTTATTCGGTAGCAATATAGTATCCATCAAGATAACCATCGCTGCCCCTGTTACCATATTCACCTTCATAAGAGAGGTGTCGGGAAACAATGTAATCCTTACCTTTGTATTTTATATAATAAGGGTGTACTAAGCCTTCAACGGGCAATATTCTTGTCGTAGTTTTCTTTTCGATATCGGTTTTCCAAACGCAGGCAACACCGCCATCATTATCAAAATAGAACGCGTTTTTATCCCCCCAGGTATAGCGACGGTCATATTCCCATTGAGATGATTTATTCTCATTGGGATCTAATTGAGGCAGAAAAACATCAACACCGAGATCGGGGCGATCTGAGGGAAAATAGAAAATACTGTCCGTTGCCGCAATACGCCATTTTCCATCGGGAGAACCACCTCGGCTGGTACAGGTTACAATACCACAATATCCCGTCCACACCTCACCCCCTTCCTCATCGTAATCTCTGACGGTGGTAGCAGGGACTTCTTTGGGGGCCGACAGCCCTTTATCCGATACTTCTATCTCAAACTGCTTTTCATAATGGTAATCACCGCGACCGTAACTGATGGAATAGCTAAGGATATTGTCGTCCGTCACATGATAGCTCACCACCGGGGTATATACGGTGCTCATCTTGTAATCAAAAAGCGCAACCAGTGTTAAGTCATTGCTGTGAGGCGCCGAATCGGTGTACATGTAGATTTTGGTATTGGTCGAATTCGCCACCGCAAAAAAGATGGCTAAATCACCATTGATAATCCGGTGCGTTAGCAAACGCCAGTAACCATCATTATTTTCATCATACTTGCGCATTTCACCGCGAAAACGAAACAGCCTTTTTATCTTCCAGGGCGCTTCTTCGATGGCAAAGCCCGATGCGGTTTTCATCCCTTTTTCTAACGGCTTATCCAACCATTTGCCAAACAAATTTCTGACAGAAGAAAATGGGTGAACCATTTCAAGATAGCGAATCTGCTGCTGATATTCAGATTTTATGCAGTCAACGTTAGTGCCACACGCATTTCTTCGTACCAACCATTCGCGTTGCTCCCTCATCAGAGAGCCTTTAGCCACACTATTATCTATGGCAATCGTGTAACGTCGATTCGCGATGGAGTCGATGCCACTCAGCGCAGGCGTGCTGCATATTGTTTTTTCGGTTTCATTGAGGTTTTCGAGCGAGCAGTTAAATCCGGCAGCCTGAACATTGGCATAGCAGGCGACTAATGCCGAAAATAACACGACCTTTCCCAGTTTCATTTTTATCCCTAATTATTTCCCTATAAAATCTAATGATATCGGTTCAAATAAGTCATTAGCAAGCAGCGGGATATAGATTTAACCGGTGAGGGCCCTGTGGATAGAAACGGTGGGCATAAAAAAACCGGTGATACATCACCGGTTTTTTTGTCTGAACCTGCAACGTTATCGGGTCAGGTCATCGAAAAACTTCTTCACGCCATCAAAGAAGCTTTTAGAGCGAGGGCTATTTCTCTCTCCGGAAGGTCCACCGAAACTCTCTTCCAACTCTTTCAGCAGTTGCTTCTGGCGCTCATTAAGATTAACCGGCGTTTCAACCACCACGCGACACAGCAGGTCTCCCTGCGCACCACCGCGTACCGATTTCACACCTTTGCCACGCATGCGGAACAATTTGCCAGTTTGGGTTTCCGCAGGCACTTTCAATTTCACGCGGCCATCTAACGTCGGCACTTCAATCTCGCCGCCCATGGCTGCCATCGCAAAGTTGATGGGAACTTCGCAGTAGAGATTGTTCTCTTCACGCTGGAAGATAGGATGCGGTTTTACCTGCACCTGAACGTAGAGATCGCCCGCAGGTGCACCGTGTTCCCCGGCCTCACCTTCACCGGACAAGCGAATACGATCGCCCGTATCCACGCCCGCAGGGATCTTCACCGACAGCGTTTTACTGGTTTCCACGCGGCCATGACCATGACACTTGTTGCAAGGATCTTTAATGATCTTGCCGCGTCCATGACAGTGCGGACAGGTTTGCTGAACGGTAAAGAACCCTTGACGCATCTGCACCTGGCCATTGCCATGGCAGGTTGGGCAGGTTACCGGCGAACTGCCCGGTTTTGCGCCGCTACCATGACAGGAGTCGCACTCTTCAAGCGTCGGAATGCGGATCTCTTTGGCGACGCCACGAACCGCTTCTTCCAGCGTCAACTCCATGTTATAGCGTAAATCGGCCCCGCGGCTGGCACGTTGACGACGCCCACCGCCGAAAATATCGCCGAATACGTCGCCAAAGATATCGCCAAAATCTGCGCCGCCGCCGAAACCGCCAGCACCACCACCGCCCATACCGCCTTGTTCGAACGCGGCGTGGCCGTATTGATCGTAAGCCGCCCGTTTCTGCGCATCCGTCAGAATTTCATAGGCTTCTTTGATCTCTTTAAATTTTGCTTCAGCCTCTTTATCACCGGGATTACGGTCCGGGTGAAACTTCATCGCCAGGCGCTTATAAGCCTTTTTGATCTCCCGCTCATCGGCGTCTTTGGCAACGCCGAGTGCTTCGTAATAATCTTGCTTCGCCATGTTTTTTCCTGCCCTCAACATGCGTGCACGGGCGCAGAGTTTCCTCGACGCCCGTGCCTGGTTTGCCAGCAACGGCTTATCGCCGTTGTTGCGCCCGCCTAAGGGCGATTATTTTTTATCTTTCACTTCTTCGAATTCAGCGTCTACGACGTCGTCTTCTTTGCGTGCCGCATCATCTGCGTTGCCTGCACCCGCTTGGGCCTGCTGTTGCGATGCTTCCAGCAGCTTGGCAGACGCTTCGATCAACGTTTGGATCTTCGCTTCGATCTCCGCTTTATCTTCGCCTTTCAGTGCATTTTCCAGCGCTTTCAGGCCATCTTCAATCGCGGTTTTATCGTTAGCGGCCAGCTTGTCACCAGACTCTTCCAGCTGCTTACGGGTGCTGTGCAGCAGATGATCGCCCTGATTACGCGTCTGTACCAGCTCTTCAAACTTACGGTCAGCTTCCGCATTGGCTTCAGCATCACGCACCATCTTCTGGATTTCATCTTCATTCAAGCCCGAAGACGCTTTGATGGTGATGTTTTGCTCGCGACCGCTGTTTTTGTCTTTAGCAGACACGTGCAGGATACCGTCGGCGTCGATGTCAAAAGTGACTTCGATCTGCGGCATACCGCGCGGCGCGCCCTGAATACCATCCAGGTTAAACTGACCCAGTGATTTGTTATCGTGTGCGCGTTTACGTTCACCCTGCAACACATGGATGGTTACTGCGGACTGGTTATCTTCCGCCGTAGAGAACACCTGGCTGTGTTTGGTCGGGATGGTGGTGTTCTTGGTAATCAGCGGCGTCATCACGCCACCCATGGTTTCGATACCCAGTGACAACGGGGTAACGTCCAGCAGCAGCACGTCTTTAACGTCACCGGCCAACACGCCGCCCTGCACCGCGGCACCGATCGCCACAGCTTCATCCGGGTTAACGTCTTTGCGCGGTTCTTTGCCAAAGAAGTCAGCCACTTTCTTCTGCACCAGTGGCATACGGGTTTGACCACCCACCAGAATCACGTCCTGCACGTCAGAAACGGACAGCCCGGCATCCTGCAATGCGACTTTCAATGGCTCCAGCGAACGGGTCACCAGCTCTTCTACCAGCGACTCCAACTTGGCGCGAGTCACTTTGATGTTCAGGTGTTTCGGACCAGTCGCATCCGCCGTGATGTACGGCAGGTTAACGTCGGTCTGTTGCGCAGAAGACAGCTCAATTTTAGCTTTTTCTGCGGCTTCTTTCAGACGCTGCATCGCCAACGGATCGTTGCGCAGGTCAAAGCCTTTCTCTTTCTTAAACTCGTCAACCAGGTAGTTGATCATACGGCTGTCGAAGTCTTCACCACCCAGGTGGGTATCACCATTGGTTGCCAGAACTTCAAAGGCTTTTTCGCCGTCAACTTCATCGATTTCGATGATGGAGATATCAAACGTACCACCACCCAGGTCGTAAACCGCAATGGTGCGGTTGCCCACTTCTTTATCGAGACCGTAGGCCAGCGCAGCCGCTGTCGGTTCGTTGATGATACGTTTTACTTCCAGCCCGGCGATGCGGCCTGCATCTTTGGTAGCCTGACGTTGCGCATCGTTAAAATACGCCGGCACGGTGATAACCGCTTCAGTGATGGTTTCACCGAGGTAGTCTTCTGCCGTTTTCTTCATTTTTTTCAGCACTTCAGCAGAGATCTGCGGCGGTGCCATTTTCTGATCTTTCACTTCCAGCCAGGCATCGCCATTATCTGCTGCAACGATGTTGTACGGCATGATGTTGCTATCACGCTGCACCTCTTCATCTTTGAAGCGACGGCCAATCAGACGCTTGATAGCAAACAGGGTGTTTTTCGGGTTAGTCACAGCCTGACGTTTAGCGGGCTGGCCAACCAGAATTTCACCATCTTGCGTATAAGCAATAATAGAAGGCGTTGTGCGATCGCCCTCGCTGTTTTCCAGTACTTTAACCTGCGTACCGTCCATAATCGCTACACAAGAGTTGGTTGTACCCAGGTCGATACCAATAATCTTACCCATCTAAACATCTCCACTAAAAAGTCGTATTCGGTGTGGTTGTTCAACCTACTATGTGGGCGAAAAGGGGATTTTCAACTCAACAAGGTGCAATTAATCAATTTTTGCCCTCACGAGGTCTCCTCATCCACACGCTGTTCTTCGATGCCTCAGGCAAACTCACACTGCCCAGCACATCACGTTACAAGAGGTCAAACCGTTTCGGTTGGAAATAAGATGGGGACAACAATTTGCTCATCAAGGGGGGGAGCGAAAAAAAAATGCAGACGATCCCCTTTATGATCAAACTATTCCTCCTGCGCCTTGTTGTATCCGCGCATTCGTCCCGCTATTATGCCGCGCCGCAATTAAAATTTTTTTTGAAAATTTCACCGTTGCGTTGTTTTTACCGTTACAGCGCTTTGATTGTGACAATGTTTGCACAGTTAAATAGCGTTCACAGTGAGACAGCAAGGTCTATCGGGACGACGAGCAAGGACAGCTCGCCAGAGATCAGGAAACACCGACAGAACGCGGCATCGAGCAAGCTACACAACTCCACTATTGTATTCTGAGGATTTATGCAAACGAACTCGCTGGCGAATCCCGGTCCGTTAGGACTGATGGGCTTCGGGATGACCACCATTCTTCTTAATCTGCATAACGCAGGCTTTTTCCCACTCTCTTCTATTATTCTCAGCATGGGGATTTTCTACGGCGGCATCGCCCAGATCATCGCAGGGCTGTTGGAATACAAGAAAGGCAACACCTTTGGCGTGACCGCATTCACCTCTTACGGTGCATTCTGGCTGACGCTGGTCGGCATTCTGATGCTGCCGAAAATGGGTCTGGCAGAAGCCAGTGACGCACAGTTCCTCGGGGTATTTCTGGGCCTGTGGGGCGTTTTCACCCTGTTTATGTTCTTTGGCACACTGTGCGCCAACCGTGCGTTGCAGTTCGTATTTGCCAGCCTGACGCTGCTGTTTGCCCTGCTGGCTATCGGTAACTTCACCGGCAACCACGGCCTGCTGACCATCGCGGGCTATGAAGGCATTATCTGCGGTGCCAGCGCCATTTATCTGGCGATGGCAGAAGTGCTGAACGCGCAGTTTGGCCGTACGGTCCTGCCGATTGGTGCACGCGGCGCAGCACACTAAGCGCCTCGCACTACTTGCAATAAAAGCTCGCAATAAAAGACCCGCAATAAAAAGCCCGGCGCTATGCGCCGGGCTTTTTTGTTTTCTTATCACAGTGCATGCACGAAATACTACAGGCTCTGTGCCGACTCGGTGAGCATCACGCGACGGCGCGACTGTGTCTGGTAGAGATACAGCCCCAGCAGCAAACCAAGCCCAGACAATGCCAGCACATAAACGGCGGGTGCGATAGGCGTTATCTGCATCATCAACGTAACGCTTATCGGCGTCAGGCCACCGAAAATCGCATAAGAGACATTGTAAGAGAACGAGATGCCCGAGAAGCGCACTTCAGGCGGAAAGGCGTGCACCATCACATAAGGCACCGCACCGACCACGCCAACGCACAATCCCGCAACCGCATACCCTAAGAACAGCAACGAAGGATCGCGCGCGGCCACCAGATAGAAGAAAGCGCAGCCCGCCGCCAGCAGAATGCTGCCGAAAATAAACGTTTTTCCGGCTCCGATACGATCGACAATCATCCCGACGGCCACACAGCCAATCATCAGGGTGATGGTCGCCAGACAGTTGGCCTGCAACGCCATCGACGCGGGGATGCCGTGTACTTTTTGCAAATAGGTCGGTGCCATCAGGATCACCACCACAATGCAGGCTGAGAGCAACCAGGTCAGCAGCATCGACACCACAACCGCCGTTTTGTGTTTCATCACCACCGATTTAAGCGGTAATTCGTCCGCCAGACGTTTGTGCGCCTGCATCTCCATAAACACCGGCGTCTCTTGCAGCCAGCGACGCAGATACATGGCAAAGAAACCAAAGATACCGCCGAGGAAGAACGGGATACGCCAGCCACCGCCGACAATCTGCTGCGGCGTTAATGTACTATTAAGCAGTGTCGCAATCGCAGAACCAAGCAGAATACCGAGCGTCAGCCCGGCCGTCAGAATGCCACACGCCAGCCCAATGCGAGAACGCGGCACGTGTTCAGAGACAAATACCCAGGCTCCCGGCACTTCGCCACCAATCGCGGCGCCCTGTAAAATGCGCATCAACAGCAGCAATACCGGTGCCGCGATCCCCATATTTTCATAGGTCGGCAGCATCCCCATGGCGAGCGTAGGTACCGCCATCAGAAAGATACTCAGGCTGAACATCTTTTTACGTCCCACCAGATCGCCAAAGTGGGCCATGATGATGCCCCCCAACGGGCGGGCCAGGTAGCCTGCCGCAAAAATACCGAAAGTTTGCAACTGGCGCAGCCACTCAGGAATATCAGGCGGGAAAAACAGTTCGCCAATGACCGCGGCGAAAAACACGAAAATGATGAAATCGTAGAACTCCAACGCGCCACCCAGCGCCGCCAGGGAGAGCGTTTTGTAATCCTGCCCGTTCAGTTGGCGCTGTTGTTGTGATAATTGAGGCTGTGGCGATGGCTGTGCTGACGATTGTTGTGATGGAGCGTTATCACCGTTCATAAGTTACCGAATAAGGCCAGAGTGAGAGAAAAATAATTTGCCGTCTTTTTGTAAAGCTAATATTACTATAACGACTAAAATTTTACACTCCAGCAAAGCTGTAGTTTATGTTTAAAAGGGGCTAACTTTAGCTTTTTGTGTCGCGGATCGCACTCTTGGGGCGAAATGCTGCTACCACTTGCGGATCAGTTTCGATATAAGGTCCTTCCAGCAGCTGTATACAATACGGTACACTGGCAAAAATCCCTGGCACCACTACGTTTCCTGCATCATCTTTCAACCCTTCCAGCGTCTCTTTGATCGATTTGGGTTGTCCCGGCAGGTTCAGGATTAATGCCTGTTTACGAATAACCCCCACCTGACGCGATAAAATCGCCGTAGGCACAAAGCGTAAGCTAATCTGACGCATCTGCTCGCCAAAGCCCGGCATTTCTCGATCGGCTACCGCCAGCGTGGCATCCGGCGTGACATCGCGCCGTGCGGGTCCCGTGCCGCCAGTTGTCAGCACCAGATGGCACTGACGCTCATCCACCAACTCACACAGTGCCTGTTCAATTAACGGCTGCTCATCAGGAATGAGGCGGGATTCCACGTCAAAGGGCGTCGTCAACGCAGCAGCAAGCCACGCCTCTAATGCAGGGATGCCCTTGTCCTGATAAATCCCGCTTGAGGCGCGGTCGGAGATGGATAACAAGCCAATTCGCAATTCATTCATAACAACATCTCTGTCAGTTAAAATCTGATTTTAACAATCTTTTCCATGCATGAGAGCAGCACGTCGTTTAAGGCGCTAGGTTATCAGCAATAATGTGAGATAAGCGGGTTTTTATGCCGCCAAAGAAAAAAGATTGCGTTTATATTTAAAGTCACGGCCACTTAGCGCCGACACTGAGTATGTTAGCGCATTGCTGGCGGCAGCTGTACGCGCGAGTACCAAGGAAACGATCATGGCCGGTCTGAAATATCAATTACTCAAACTCATCTCTCATCCGGTATCTGCATTCTTCTTCTTTGGTTCCGTCGTTTTTTCTGCCGCGCTGTTCGTTATCTATCACGATCGCCAGGCGGAGTGGGATACTCAGCGGCACAACCTTGATAGTATTATTAATATTTATCAATCCTATAACACCGGCGGTGAAGTCAAAGACAGCGACATCCGTTTTTTGACCGGCGATTTTACCCAGGTGCGCGTCAGGACGCTGGGTTTCAACACGCGCGACACACAGTCGGAATGCATCACTCACCTGTCGCAATTGGATTTGACCTTCAACGACATGACCATCCTACGCTTGTGCAAAGACAAGCTGCCCGCGATGGGACAATATGCGGGAAAAGGCACCTATACCACCATTTTTCCGCTGATGTCGCCGCTGGACGAACTGCACGGTGTGATCATCCGCACCACCGGCGTATTGAGTGAACCGACACTGTACAAAACCGTGGGGTCGTTTTCATCGCTGCTCATTGCCGCGTTTATGGCGTTACTCGCGGCCATGTTAGGCAGCGTGCTCTCGCTGTTTGCCAAAAAATACCTGATTGAGCTGCCCACCACCGCCCGCTACGACGATTTGACGGGCTACCTGCGCCGCGATGCCTTTTACCATGCGGCCAACAAGGTACTGCAAATCGCCACTGTGACCCGGCGCCCGACCAGTGTCATTCTGATCGATATCGATCACTTTAAAAACGTGAACGACACCCTGGGCCACGATGGCGGCGACGATGCGTTGAAAACCGTAGCCGCCATCCTGAAAAACTCGTTTCGCAAAGAGGAAATCTTCGGCCGTTTGGGCGGCGATGAGTTCGCCATCGTGCTGCCCAATATCGCGCTGGATGACGCTTACTGGGTGGCTGAACGGGCAAGAGTGGCCGTGAGCAACGCCACCAGCGCCTCGTCTTCAGGCCAGAAGATGAAGCTCTCCGTCAGTATCGGGTTGGTGGAATATCACATCGCGCAGGAAGACCTGGCCCAGGTGATGAAGCGTGCCGATGAGAAACTCTATCTGGCAAAACGTGAGCGGAACCGCGTTGCGCTATAGCCGGACGAAACGGCAATAATAAAAAAGCCGGGGGAGCCCGGCTTTCGTTGTTTTCTGCGTTGATTACAGCAGATCTTCAATCATTTTTTCCAGCTTGCCCTGATCGATCGCAAACTTGCGAATACCGTCTGCCAGTTTGTCAACGGCCATCGGATCCTGATTGTGCTGCCAGTAGAACTCGGCTTCAGTCATTTTCGCCGGGCGCGCTTTGATCTCACCGCTGTAAGCCAGTTTACGCGGCACATCGCCGGTGGATTCCGACAATTCTTTCAGCAATGCTGGCGCAATGGTCAGGCGATCGCAGCCGGCCAACTCAAGAATTTCGCCGCTGTTACGGAAGCTGGCACCCATCACCACGGTTTCGTAACCGTGCGCTTTGTAGTACTCGTAGATTTCAGTAACGGAGATAACGCCCGGATCTTCCTGCGGCGCATACTCTTTCTTATCTGTGTTGGCTTTGTACCAGTCCAGAATACGGCCCACGAACGGAGAGATCAGGAAGACACCCGCTTCCGCACAGGCACGCGCTTGAGCAAAAGAGAACAGCAGCGTCAGGTTACAGTTGATGCCTTCTTTTTCCAACTGTTCGGCGGCGCGGATGCCCTGCCAGGTTGAAGCCAGTTTGATCAGAATGCGATCGTTACTGATGCCCGCATCGTTATAGAGCTTGATCAGATGTTTGGCTTTGGCAACGCTCGCTTCAGTGTCATAAGAGAGGCGAGCATCCACCTCCGTGGAGATGCGGCCAGGGATCAGTTTCAGGATTTCCAGACCAATATTGACGGCCAGTTTGTCCGTGGCATCGACAAGCTGCTGTTCCCGTTTGCTGCTCTGCTCACGCGCCCATTTCACCGCGTCTTCAATCAAAGAGCGGTATTCAGGAATTTGCGCCGCGTTCAGAATCAGGGAAGGGTTGGTGGTAGCATCCTGCGGTTTGTAGAGCTTCATCGCGGCGATATCACCGGTATCAGCCACGACCGTGGTCAATTGGCGTAAGGAAGTCAGTTTATCCGTCATGTTGGCATATCTCGTTGTGGGTATATGAACGTCGTCTTGTGTTTCTTACTGATCGCTTATGTTTCGATAATAACACGCACCGCCCCCCGTGCAAGACAGCCTTTTCCTGTTACAGCCATCGCCCCTTTTTTCCGTGTTTTTTGCTACAGTACGTGCAACAAAAACAGGGGAGCCATGCCATGTTGATCACCATTTCGCCAGCGAAAACGCTGGATTACACCAGCCCGTTAGCCACCGAGCGTTACACACAGCCCGCGCTGCTGGACTACGCCAGTGAACTGATCGCCCAGTGTAAACGGCTCACACCAGCACAGATCGCCTCATTGATGGGCATCAGTGACAAACTGGCAGATCTCAACGCGGGACGCTTTAGTGAATGGCAGCCCCATTTCACCCCCGACAATGCGCGCCAGGCCCTGTTAGCCTTCAAAGGCGACGTGTATACCGGGCTTGCCGCAGAAGATTTTAGCGAGGCAGATTTCGATTTTGCCCAGCAGCATCTGCGCATGTTATCCGGGCTGTATGGCGTACTTCGCCCGCTGGACCTGATGCAACCCTATCGTCTGGAAATGGGCACACGCCTGGAGAATAAAGCTGGCAAAGATCTTTATCACTTCTGGGGCGATACCATCACGCAGCACCTCAATCAGGCGCTACAGGCGCAGGGGGATGAGATTCTTGTCAACCTGGCGTCTGATGAATACTTCAAATCCGTCAATGCCAAAAAGCTCAACGCCACGCTGATAAAACCGGTGTTTCTGGATGAGAAAAACGGCACGTTCAAGGTGATCAGCTTCTACGCCAAAAAGGCGCGCGGTTTGATGAGCCGTTTTATTATCAAAAACCGGCTGACGCAGGTTGAGCAGTTACAAGATTTCAATCTGGAAGGTTACTGCTTTGCGGGATATGGCGCGACCGAGCAGGAATTGATTTTTAAACGCCACGCGCAGTAAAGGTTACCGTTCCCCGCACTGCGCGGGGAACGATCAACAACAGAATTTATTCCGGCAACGCCATCAGGAACTGACGCAACTGCGCGAAATCAGGTGCAAAGTTGTGCGAGAGCAATTCCAGATCCGCACGCTGCGCCAGTGCTTCCGGCAGATCCAGCGTTTTATCCAGAATGGCTTCTACGCTCTCTTTGAATTTCGCCGGATGCGCTGTTCCCAGGAACAAGCCGAACTCGCCCGGCTGGAGTTGGTCGCGCAGCAGGCGATAAGCAATGGCCGCATGCGGTTCGGAGGTGTAGCCCAGCGCTTCCAGTTCATGCATCGTCGCTTTGGTCACGTCATCACTCACCGCACCAAATCCCAGCGTTGGCAGCGCCCAATTTTTACGTCGGAACAGCTCCTCGACGCGCGGCCAGTTGTTCGGCTGGCTGACATCCATGGCGTTAGACAGCGTTGCGACTGTCGGGTTGGGTGCCCATTCGCCGTTGCTGAGATAACGTGGCACGGTGTCATTGGCATTGGTGGCAGCGATAAAGCGTTTGATCGGCAAGCCGAGGGATTTAGCCAATAGACCGGCGGTCAAATCACCAAAGTTGCCACTCGGCACCGACACTACCAGTTGCTGACGCGCGGCGGCAGGCAACTGCGCCACGGCTTCAAAGTAATAGCAGATTTGTGCCAACAAGCGGCTGATATTGATGGAGTTGGCAGAATTCAGGCCAATAGCCTGCTTCAATTCTTCATCGTCAAACGCCTGCTTCACCAGCGCCTGGCACGCGTCGAAGTCACTGTCGATCGCGATGGTATAGATGTTACCGCCCAGCGTACAGAACAACTTCTCCTGCAACGGACTGATTTTGCCGCGAGGATACAGAATCACCACGCGCACATTTTCCAGACCGTAAAACGCGTGCGCAACCGCCGCACCGGTATCACCGGAAGTGGCCGTCAAAATGGTGACTTTTTCCCCGTTGGAGACCTGTGCCAGCATCTGCGCCATAAAGCGCCCGCCAAAATCCTTAAACGCTAATGTTGGACCGTGGAACAGCTCCAGAGAGGCGATATCGTCAGAGACCGTAGCAACCGGAGCCGGGAAGGTAAACGCCGCTTTAACACGTTGATAAACGGTTTCCGGTGCAATCTCATCACCCAGATAGGCAGAAAGAATGCGGCTGCTGCGCGTAACCAGATCCAGTTCCAGCAGGTCATCGATTTCCGTCGAACTGAACTCAGGCAGTTCCAGCGGGAAGAACAGCCCTTGCTGGCGTCCAAGCCCCTGTTTGATCGCCTGCGAGAAGCTGACCTGCTCGTTGTGGTCTTTTAAGTTGTAAAGTTTCATGCCTTATCCCAATTGACGTGCGCCTGTCGTGTCCAGACGGCAAATATGAACAAACCCTTCATCGTTCTGCAAATAGTTATCTTGCAGCCAACTGGCCAAACGCTGTGCCTTTTCCATATCATCGCACACGGAAAACAGCGTCGGCCCTGAACCAGAGATACCGCACGCCAGCGCACCGATATCTTTTGCCGCCTGACGCGCATCGGCAAAACCAGGCAGCAGGCGCGTACGGTACGGCTCAGCGATCACATCCTGCATCAACGCCGCCGCCAGCGCAGGCTGGCGGGTATGGCAAGCGTGAATAAAGCCCGCCAGATAACGACCATGGCTGATGCAATCCTGACGGCGATACTGTGCGGGCAGAATGGCACGCGCTTCCGCCGTGGACACTTTGATCCCCGGATAGGCCATGACCCACAGCCAATCGTCAAACGCAGGCACCGGCTGGCTGATGATGCCGTTTTGCTCGATCATCAGTTGAATACCGCCCAGGAAGCACGGCGCGACATTATCGTAGTGCACGCTGCCAGAAATACGCCCTTCCAGCTCCCCCATCAGCGCCAGCAAACGCGTATCATCCAGCGGTTTGCCACAAAATTCGTTCATCGCCATCAGGCCGGCAACCACAGAACAGGCACTGGATCCCAGACCCGAGCCGATCGGCATGTTCTTTTCCAGCGTCATGGCGACAGGAATGGTTTTCCCCACTTCCTGACAAAAACGCTCCCAACACTGGTAGAGAATGTTCTCTTTCGGCTCACTCGGCAGTTTGCCGACAAAACGGCCTTCGTTGCGTAAGCTGAAGCTCTCAGCCGCCGTTACGGTCACGCAATCGCCCAACAGTGAGCCATCAACCGGCGTAACCGCCGCGCCCAGTACATCAAACCCAACGCTGACGTTGCCGATCGACGCGGGCGCATAAATTTTAACCATCATTATACTCCTGACTTCCATGACAGCGTACGCAACAGATCGGCAAAAACACCGGCCGCAGTCACATCATTACCCGCGCCATAACCGCGCAGCACCAGCGGCAATGGCTGGTAATACTGGCTATAGAACGCCAGCGCATTCTCACCGTCTTTCACTTTGAACAGCGGATCGTTACCACCCACTGCGCTAATTTGTACTTTGCAGCGCCCTTCTTCAATCACGCCGACATAACGCAACACTTTACCTGCTTCTCGCGCGTGCGCCACTTTTTCACTGAATGGCGCATCCAACTCGGGTAAACGCGCCATAAAGGCATCGACATCACCCGAAGCATCAAAGGACGGCGGCAGCACCGACTCTACGTCGATATCGGCCAGCTCCAGCTTATAGCCCGCTTCACGCGCCAGGATCAACAGCTTGCGCGCCACATCCATGCCGGACAGATCGTCACGCGGATCGGGTTCGGTGTAACCATTGGCTTTCGCCTGCAACGTCGCCTGCGACAAACTCATCCCTTCATCCAGCTTACCGAAGATAAAGGAGAGCGACCCCGAGAGAATGCCGGTGAAACGCAGCAGTTCATCCCCGGCATTCAACAGGTTTTGCAGGTTTTCAATGACCGGAAGCCCGGCACCGACGTTGGTGTCATACAGGAATTTGCGACGAGATTTACCGGCAGCGCTGCGCAGTTGCTGGTAATAGCTCATGGAACCGGTGTTAGCCTTTTTGTTGGGCGTAACCACATGGAAGCCATCGGCCAGAAAGTCAGCATATTGATCGGCCACCGCCTGATTAGAGGTACAGTCCACGATAACCGGGTTAAGCAGATGATACTCTTTCACCAGACGAATCAGGCGACCCAGATTGAAGGGTTCACGCGCCTCATTCAGCGCTTCGCGCCAGGAGTCGAGCGCAATGCCGTTAATATTGGTCAGCAGCGCTTTGGAGTTGGCAATACCGCAGACACGCAGATCGATATGTTTCTGTTTCAGCCACGGCTGCTGGCGATGAATCTGCTCCAGCAAAGCGCCGCCCACACCGCCTACGCCGATAACAAACACATCGATCACCTGATCGGTGTTAAACAGCATCTGGTGCGCCACACGCACGCCAGTCACCGCCACGTCGTTATCCACCACCACAGAGATGGAGCGCTCAGAGGAACCCTGCGCAATCGCGATGATATTGATATTGGCACTGGCCAATGCGGAGAACAGACGGGCAGAAAGGCCGCGCAGCGTGCGCATACCGTCACCCACCACAGAAATGATCGCCAGACGTTCGGTGATATCCAGCGGCTCCAGCACGCCGTCTTTCAGTTCCAGATAGAATTCATCTTCCAGCGTTTTCTTGGAACGAGCCAATTCGCTTTGCGACACGCAGAAGCTGATGCTGTACTCGGAAGAAGACTGTGTGATCAGCACCACCGAGATGCCCGCACGGGACATCGCCGCAAACACGCGCGCAGCCATCCCCACCATCCCCTTCATGCCAGGGCCGGAGACGTTAAACATCGCCATGTTGTTCAGGTTAGTGATGCCTTTTACCGGATATTGGGTATCCGAGCTGTCCAGACCAATCAGGGTGCCGGGCGCTTGAGGATTTTCAGTGTTTTTGATCAGGCAGGGAATTTGGAACTGGGCGATGGGGGCGATGGTACGGGGGTGAAGCACTTTGGCACCGAAGTAGGAAAGCTCCATCGCTTCCTGATACGACATTGACTTCAGCAGTCTCGCATCAGGCACCTGACGCGGGTCGCAGGTGTAGACACCGTCCACGTCAGTCCAGATTTCACAGCAGTCTGCGCGTAAACAGGCGGCCAACACGGCGGCTGAGTAGTCAGAGCCATTGCGGCCCAGTACCACCAGTTCCCCTTTATCATTACCCGCGGTGAACCCTGCCATCAGAATCACGTGATCGGAAGGAATGCCTTGCTCGGCAATACGGCGCGTGGATTCCGCGATATCCACGGTCGATTCCAGATAATGTCCCTGCGCCAGCAAACGTTTTACCGGATCGATAACCGAGACCTTATAACCACGGGCCTGAAATACCGCCTCCATGATAGCAATAGAGAGTTTCTCGCCACGGCAGATAATGCTGGCATTGACGCTGTCCGGACACTGCCCCAGCAGTGAAATGCCGTGCAGAACCTGTTTCAACTGGCCCAGCTCTTGTTGTACCAGCGTGGACAAGCGCTCATACGGGAAACCCGGCTGGGATTCTGCCAGCCCTTTTAGCAGAGAAGAAAAGATAGTTTCGGCATCATTGATATGCGGCAGAATATCTTGGCCCGCAACGGTTTTATCAATCATCGCCACCAGGTGGTTGGTGATTTTCGCCGGGGCAGACAGCACGGTGGCAACCTGTCCCTGACGCGCATTGCTCTCGATGATATCGGCAACGCGCGCAAAACGCGCCGCATTCGCCACGGAAGTCCCGCCAAATTTCAACACTCGCATTTTTATCTCTTCTCCTGAGTTTCAGTCACCAAAACACGCCGTGCGCTTTTGGCTGCCGCCGCTGGCGGCCCGGGTCGGCGGAACCTGCTCTTCGCCGTAAAAAAAAAGCCCGCACTGTTTAGGTGCGGGCTTTTTCAGATTCTTTTCTACGCGTCAGCCCGCACCGTTACTGGTAGTAATGGTGGTGGTCAGGCTGATGTGACGCATGCGTAAAGGACTCTCGATCAACAAATCGGTTTCTATCCTCTATTAGTTAAGGCAATCGCGACATGAAGTCAATGGATTTCTTTTTTTCATCTCACTTCAGCGCCTTCTCAATATCGTGCAGCAGTGTATGCAACATGGCGGTATCCCGCTGCTGTAACAACCCGATGCGTTGCAGTAGCCAATCTCGCAGTTTCTCGTCATCGTCTACCTGCAACGTCACCAACAGCTTTTCCAGCCGATGGCGCAGCGCCCCCAACTGCCCGGCTTGAGCGGCTTCGGCAGTCTCTGCCTGCACCTGCATCAGCGGCGCCAACTGGTAACAATAGACCATGACAGCCTGCCCTAAATTCAGTGACGGGTAATCTGCCTGCATCGGCACACCCGTCAATATATCCGCCAGCGCCAACTCGTCGTTGGTGAGGCCAGAATCTTCACGGCCAAACACCAGCGCAGCCGAACCGACCCACTGCTGTTTCTCCTGCATCAACCCAAGCAACGCTGTCGGCGTGCAGTAATAGTGAAATCGGGCTCGCGAGCGCGCCGTCGTCGCGACGGTAAAATCCACATCGGCCAATGCATCAGCGAGCGTAGGGTAGCAGGTCACATTATCCAGAATATCACCGGCCCCGTGCGCCACGCGGCGTGCACCTGGCTCAAGGTGCGCCTGACTGTCAACAATACGCAGTGAATGAAACCCCATGGTTTTCATGGCTCTGGCTGCCGCCCCCACGTTCTCTGGGCGGGCTGGCGCGACCAGCACAATAAAAAACTGCACAAAACCTCCAAAGAAGAGAAAATGGCTGGCGGACATGCAATACCCGGTATGCCCCGTCCCGCTAGCCTCGTTTAAATTAACAGAAATGAAACATTCGAGCGTTACCTTACGGTAAAAAATGCGGGTCAGGCTTAAAAAGGAATAAAAACCAAAAAAATCATTACATATGCTTTAATATCAATGCATTATACAATGACTATCGCGTAATGACGTTTCGCGTTCACTGCGGCCGCTTGCGCTGCTGAATCGTATCCAAATCAGGCAGTTTGTGACTTAAGCTGGCAATTTTATAAGTATTTTTCACAAAATAGTTAACGTGCTACAATGAAATTTGATATATGTCAACGGAACCGTAGATTTGTGAGCGATCAAAATCGGCGCTTACTGTTATGTTGCTGTTAATAAGGTTAAACTATGCACCACTTTAGGCGTAGTTGAGTTAGCCTGATTATCATCTGATATCGCCGGTTATCACGTAGAAAGCACTGGCGCTGCCCGCGCAACTGATTCACGCGGAATTTTGTCAGCGTCAGGCAACCGATACGCGGAGATGTCATTGCTGTAGCAACGTGCCGCATCGGGTGAAGTCAGGCATGCACCAGGAACGTATTTGCGTACTTTAGTCTACATTGCGAGTGTGAACGTGCCCTTTGCGCCCCAAACTCCGGTAAAAGCCCTATAACCTCGCACCGCGCGTGCGGGCACGAAAAGACCGATGGCGACTTCTGTACTTCCGAATTCTATAATTAGTTGGCAATTTTAGGTAGCAAACATGCAGACCCCGCACATTCTTATTGTCGAAGACGAGTTGGTAACTCGCAACACCCTCAAGAGCATCTTTGAGGCTGAAGGATATGTCGTTCACGAAGCCACTGACGGCGCTGAGATGCACCATATCCTGTCCGAACATGATATCAATCTGGTGATCATGGACATCAATCTGCCCGGCAAAAATGGCCTGCTGTTAGCGCGCGAACTGCGTGAACAGGCCAGCGTCGCGCTGATGTTCCTGACCGGACGTGATAACGAAGTGGATAAGATCCTCGGCCTGGAAATCGGTGCGGATGATTACATCACCAAACCGTTTAACCCACGTGAGCTGACTATCCGTGCGCGCAATTTGCTGTCCCGTACCATGAATTTGGGCGGTGTAAGCGAAGAGCGTCGTCTGGTAGAAAGCTACCGCTTCAATGGTTGGGAGCTGGACATCAACAGCCGTTCGCTGATCAGCCCAGCGGGTGAGCAGTACAAGCTGCCGCGCAGCGAGTTCCGCGCCATGCTGCATTTCTGCGAAAACCCCGGCAAGATTCAGACCCGTGCCGAGCTGTTGAAGAAAATGACCGGCCGCGAGCTGAAACCGCACGACCGCACCGTGGACGTGACGATTCGCCGCATCCGTAAGCATTTCGAATCCACTGCCGATACGCCAGAAATCATCGCCACCATTCACGGCGAAGGCTACCGTTTCTGCGGCGATCTGGAAGACTAACGCTCACCGCCCGTTATTTCAAAAGGCCGAAACCTGCTGGTTTCGGCCTTTTATTTTTAACTCAGACTCGACTCTCGCCAATCGCTTTTATGCCTGTTTTCATTCGCGTTCAGCGGCAAAGCATCAACCCCGTTCTAGCCTTGTAAAATAATCCCTAAATCCATCAGAAGTTGACCTGCCTGATTCATATCAAGCTTCACGCCATCGAGCTCGGTATCCCTGATAGTGAGGTTCCCCAATGCAGCGCCTGTGAGGTCACAAAATGTAAAATTAGCTGAGCGCCAGTCAAACTCGTTAAATTCACCGCCAGAGAGATCTGATCCAATAAAGGAAGCACCAAGCACATTTTCCGCCGTCCAGCGGTTTTCCCACAGTTCACATTTCTCTAATACGGCTTTTGAGAAGTTGGTATAGCTCAGATTTGATTTAATAATGAAAGCACTGCAAAACCAAACTCGCTCTGTAATTTTGTTCATGAAACTGGCGCTACGGAAATCGGCCCCCTGCGCGCGGCACTCTCTGATCTCAATACCAAACGCGTCTGCGTACCGGAAATTACACAGGCTCAAATCGCACCCAATAAATCTCGCTTCCTTGAGTACCGAATGCGTAAAATCACATCCCGTCTGGCTTTCATCATCATAGAAATGGCAATTTTTGAACACGGTGTCTGTCAGATCTGCATGTGAGAAATCGCAATTGATGAACCGACATTCGCTAATGGTATTCCCTGTCAGTTCATTAAGAGAGAACTTTTGTTCTATGCAGATCGTTGAATTCATTGTTTAACCCCTGATAGTTATGCCTTATGTGCGTTAATGAGGCATATCAGTCGCCGCATAATCTGCCAATGTCCATTTACGCCCCACCCTCATTCCCGCGCAGGCGGGAATCCCTTGCAGGTGAAACGCGTTTCTTCTCACAAAGTTCCCCGGCTTTCGCCGAGGATGACAAGGGGGAAATGGCCTTTCCTGTCTCAGCACGTGTTCCCTAACACACTACTCGCTCTTGCCCCAGGGAATGATCGGCACTGCGCTCAAGGCGTTTTTTGGCGAGCCGTCGACCAAACGATCGGAGTAGGTCAGGTAGACCAAGGCGTTGCGCTTCTCATCATAAAAACGGACCACCTGAAGTTTTTTGAACACCAGTGACGTGCGCTTTTGGAACACCACCGTGCCACTATCATCACTTTTCTTGATCTTATCTGACAGCGTAATCGGCCCAACCTGCTGACAGGAAATGGCAGCATCGGAGGTATCCTCTGCCAAGCCTAACCCCCCCTTGATGCCGCCGGTTTTCGCGCGGCTTAAATAGCAGGTCACGTTCGCAACGTCAGGATCGTCAAAGGCTTCCACCACAATTTTATGGTCTGGCCCCAGCAGTTTGAAAACCGTATCTACAGAACCAATCTGTTCCGCCCTGGCGACGCTGCCCACGCTCAGCAGCGCCATACAGGCTCCCATGATTAATGCGTTTTTCATCGATATTTCTCTCTGTCTGGAAACAAGTTACAGGGGTTTTTCCCCCGCTGACGATGCCGCTACTAGATATAGGGCTAAAGTATGCAAATTTCACCGGATTGTTTGTATAAATTATTCAAAAATCTTAAGCGGTGACAACAGCAAAAAGTTGCTATGATGCCTGATCTCTATGCGCTTCGTGCTTTGTGTGTTCTATCGAGGATGTTCTATGGATCAAGCCAGTATCATACGTGACCTGCTCAATTGGCTGGAAAACCACCTTGACCAGCCACTGTCGCTGGATAACGTGGCAGCAAAAGCCGGCTACTCCAAATGGCACCTACAACGTATGTTCAAAGATGTCACTGGGCACGCCATTGGCGCGTATATTCGCGCACGCCGGTTGACCAAAGCCGCGATGGCACTGTGTATGACCGGCAGGCCGATCCTCGATATCGCGCAGCAATACCGCTTCGATTCGCAGCAAACGTTCACTCGCGCGTTCAAAAAACAGTTTGCTCAGACGCCAGCCTCTTACCGCCGTGCTGAAGAGTGGAATACCTACGGTATTCGCCCTCCGTTGCGTTTAGGTGAATTCACGCTGCCGCAGCCTGAGTTTGTCACGCTGCCGGATACACAGTTGGTGGGCGTCACGCAAAACTGCAACTGCTCTTTGGAACAAATCTGTAATTTCCGTACGGAAATGCGCGTGCATTTTTGGCGGCAGTACCTGGGCGAAGCCAAATGCATTCCCCCTTTGCTGTATGGTCTGCATCACGCCCGCCCGAGCAAGGATAAAGAAGACGAACATGACGTGCTCTATACCACCGCGGTGGAACCCGAGCACGTTCCGGAAGGGGTTCACCCCGGCGAGCCGATTACGCTGCCCGGCGGCGAGTACGCCTTGTTCGTCTATGAAGGCCCCACGGATGCGCTACAGGATTTTATTATCAGCCTGTACGACACCTGCCTACCTTCGAGCTAACACGCCGCGATGGCTGTGATGCGGAGCGTTTCACCCCGAATGGCACGAAAGAAGACGGACCACCGAAAGTGATCCGCTGCGAATACCTGATCCCTATCCGTCGCTAAGCGCGCACACTGTTAACGCTGGAGTTCATCCAATGCCGGGGTATCAAGATGAGAAACATCCCCGGCGGTTTCCACGACCCAGCCGGACGCCAACCACGGGCTCTGCTGATAATCGATGCGGGAGAGCGAGCAGTTACGCAGCCGCAAACGGCGTTCTGCACTGTCGGGCAGCCCAAGGATGGTGCTTAACAAGCAGCCGAGGGCCATACCATGACTGACCAGCAGCGGACGACTGCCGGGCGGCAGCGCCAGACAGCGATCGAGCACCTGATGCATACGCGTTGCCATCTCCGCCATGGATTCCCCTTCAGGAATACGGCCATTCGGCGTGCCGTCCACCAGTTGCTTGCGCCAGGTTTCCTCCTGCGGACTGAGCGTATCGATGTCGCGCATTTCCAGCACGCCCATATTCAGCTCACGCAAATTAGGGTCTTCAACCACTTCACAGTGGTGGCAAGACTGCGCAATAATCTCCGTGGTGCGGCGCGTCCTCCCTAAATCGCTGGTAAAGATATGCGTAATGCCTAGCGTTTTAACACGGTTCGCAACTTGATAGGCCTGCTGTTCTCCTTGTGCGGTCAACGAGCTGTCGGATTGTCCCTGAATACGCCGAGCCACGTTCCATTCCGTTTCACCGTGGCGAACAAGATATACCTGTAACATCGCTTTTTTCCATTATACTGCGTCAAATTAACTAAAAGAGTATGAACCGTTATGTACCATGTTGTCGCTGCCACTACCAACCCGGCAAAAATTAAGGCTATTACACTCGCATTCACGGATGTCTTTGGCGAAGAAAACTGTCGCATCGAAGGTGTTGATGTCGACAGCGGCGTTTCTCATCAGCCCTTGGGTTCCACCGAAACGCGTACCGGGGCCCGCAACCGCGTTATGCGCGCCCGTCAGGTCCGGCCCGAGGCCAATTTCTGGGTCGGCGTAGAAGCGGGCATTGAAGAGAGCATGACGTTCGCCTGGATGGTGATTGAAAACCCACATCTGCGTGGTGAATCACGCTCCGCCAGCCTGGTGCTGCCGGAAAGTATATTACAAGGAATCAAGGAAGGAAGAGAGCTGGGAGACGAAATGGCACGTTTGACCGGCATTCAGGACATTAAACATCAGGGTGGTGCAATTGGGGTGTTCACCGACGGTAAACTGACGCGCACCAGCGTCTACTATCAGGCACTGTTGTTAGCGTTGGTACCCTTCCACAACCCCATTTACAGCCAGCCGAGCTGACCCGTTTAAGGGGCGCGATGCCCCTTAACCTTTATGATATCCAACAGACCTATTTACCCTCTGGCAGCAGTTGTGCGTCCAGCCACTGTTTCAGTGCAGGCGATGCCGCTTTTAAACTGTTAGATCCGCGCGTAATGGTCGCAATACCAGCACCCAATTCGTTTTTCAATTCACGCTGGCTCATCTCTCCTCGCATTAACTCCTGAATGATGCGCACACGCGTAGCAAGCGCCGTGCGTTCGTCTGGCGTCAATAACAGTTGCAACAGAGGGTGATGCAGATCTTCCGCCACGGAGAGCTTCACTAGCTCAACAAATTTGAGCCAGTCTTCATTGCCGTGTTCAGAAAACGCAGGATCGGTATGTGATAAAGGGGTCATCGCGGGCTGCCATACTCGTTAACGAGTACAGCAGCATAGCATAATCAGTGGGAAATCACCGATATCGTGCGCGAAAAATCGTATCGGTAACCTAGGGGCTGTTGACAATTAACACAGCCAGACGAATGCAGCAGCGAGCGCAACGAATGATGCGAAGCGTTTTGAGAGTTTGTCGAAGCGTGTAGCTACGCGTCGAAATTGCTTGATACGGCAAAAGAAACGTTCGATCAAATTGCGTGAAGCGTAAAGATGTTTGTCCAGTGGGCGTTGCTCACGGCGATTCTCTTTGCTGGGGATGACAGCCTGAATGCCTACCGACTCCAGATATTGTAGAATCACATTCGTATCGTAGGCTTTGTCTGCAGCCAAGCTTGAAGGTTTCAATTCACCAAGTAAAGGCAATGCTTCTCTGGTGTCGCTCTTTTGACCACCAGTCAAACTAAAACGGGCAAGCATGCCCAGCCCATCAACCAGAGCGTGAATCTTGGTTGTCAATCCCCCGCGAGAACGACCAATCGACTGGTCACCGTTTTTTTGGGAGCGCCCGCTGCATGCTGATGAACCCGTACGATAGTGCTGTCGATGAAGATTTCCTCGAAATCGGCATCGCCCGCAAGTTCAGCAAAAACGGAATGCCATATTTCTGCCCGTGACCATCTGGCAAAGCGTTTGTACACACAGTTCCAGAGTCCGAAATCGGGTGGTAAATCTCTCCATGGGCTTCCAGTTCGGGCGATCCATAAAACCGCTTCGACAAAAAGCCGATTATCTGCTGCTGTTCGTCCCGGATCCGAATCCTTTCCCGGCAAAAACGGGCTAATCCGTTCGTATTGGTCATCACTGAGCATCAATCTTGGCATTCTGCTTTTCCAAAAAAGACAGAATGTAAACAGATTCTTTTACAAAAAAACAGGTTCTTGGCGATGATTGTCAACAGGCCCTAGCAGCCAACGTTATTTTTTTACGTTGGCTCACTTTTTTCTGGCTATTTAATTGTTGGGAAAATGTGTGAGAGGCAGCCCTGTCGGTTAGATAGAAAATTCCCGTACAGGCGGGTTGTAATTTTTTTTTATCCATCCATACTTCTCTACGGGATAAATTTTAATTCACTGTTTTTAATAAATTTTTCCTAACGACAAGGTAATTGTGACATTCAGGGCAAAAATCAGCAACAAAGCGCTGACATAACCTTAATCATGTTTACAGTGCAGTAACCTTACCGTAAAATGCCCGCTCGCATGAAATGACAATAGAGCCCTTGTTATTGAGGTCGCTAGATGAGACTCAGGAAATACAATAAAACTTTTGGGATGTTGTCTTTATTCGCTGCCGCAGCACTACTGAGCAGTTGTGATATGGCATTAATGAACCCCAAAGGACAGGTCGGGTTGGAGCAACGGTCGTTGATTCTGACGGCACTCGGGTTGATGTTGATCGTGGTTATTCCGGTAATCGTGATGACCATCGCTTTTGCCTGGAAGTTTCGCGCTTCCAACACCAAAGCAAAATACACCCCGAACTGGTCACACTCCAACAAGATTGAAGCGGTGGTATGGACAGTTCCCATCATCATCATTCTTATTCTGGGTACCATTACCTGGAAAACCACCCATTCACTGGATCCGTATAAGCCGTTGGTCTCTGAGGCCAAGCCGATTACCGTCGAAGTGATTTCACTCGACTGGAAGTGGCTGTTTGTTTACCCGGAATTGGGTATCGCCACGGTCAACGAGTTAGCGTTCCCGACCAATGTGCCGGTGAATTTCAAAATCACCTCCGACACCGTAATGAACTCCTTCTTCATTCCGCGTCTGGGTGGACAGATTTACGCGATGGCCGGTATGCAAACCAAACTGCATCTTATCGCCAACGAGCCGGGCAAATATGACGGTATTTCTGGTGGTTACAGTGGTAAAGGTTTCTCTGGCATGAAATTTACTGCCATTGCCACACCTAGCCAGCAGGAATTCGACCAGTGGGTTGCCACCGTGCGTGCCTCCAGCAAAACGCTGAACAACACGGAGGAATTCAATACTCTGGCCAAACCCAGCGAATTCCACCCGGTAGAGTACTTCTCCAGCGTGCAACCTGAGCTGTTTGAAAACCTGATTCGCAAATTCACGCAAAGCGGCGGTGCGCCTGCGCATCATCACGCTGAAAGTGAAACGCAGCAAGGCGGCATGCAACACGGTGACAATATGAACATGAGCGAGCACGCCTCGCACCAAGGCGCCGAGGGATAAGACGATGTTAGGAAAACTAACGCTTGATGCGGTTCCGTATCATGAACCCATTATTATGGTTACGGTGGCCGGCATCATCGTCGGCGGCCTCGCCCTGTTGGCGGCCATCACTTATTTTGGTAAATGGAAGTGGTTGTGGGCGGAGTGGTTCACCTCGGTAGACCACAAGCGTATCGGCATCATGTATATGATCGTTGCGTTTATCATGATGATTCGCGGCTTTGCCGATGCCATCATGATGCGCGGTCAACAGGTGCTGGCGTCTGCCGGTGAGGCAGGCTTCCTGAATGCCCACCACTACGATCAGATATTTACCGCGCACGGCGTGATCATGATTTTCTTCGTGGCAACGCCGTTTGTGGTCGGTTTGATGAACCTGGCGGTGCCGCTGCAAATCGGCGCTCGCGACGTGGCCTTCCCTTTCCTTAACTCGCTCAGTTTCTGGCTGTTCGTGGTGGGGGTTGTCCTGATCAACCTGTCGCTGGGTATCGGTGAATTTGCGCAAACCGGCTGGGTGGCCTATCCGCCGCTTTCCGGCAAGGAGTACAGTCCCGGCGTAGGGGTCGATTACTGGATATGGAGTCTACAGATCTCCGGTCTGGGTACCACGCTGACCGGTGTCAACTTCTTCGCGACCATTATCCGTATGCGCGCACCGGGTATGACGCTGATGAAAATGCCGGTCTTTACCTGGACGGCACTGTGCACCAACGTGCTGATCATCGCCGCCTTCCCGATTTTGACCGTGACCATCGCGTTGCTGACGCTGGATCGCTATCTGGGCACCCATTTCTTTACCAATGATATGGGCGGCAACATGATGATGTACATCAACCTCATCTGGGCCTGGGGCCATCCTGAGGTGTACATTCTGGTTCTGCCAATTTTCGGCGTTTACTCCGAAGTGGTTACCACCTTCTGTAAAAAGCGTCTGTTCGGTTACACCTCGCTGGTGTGGGCGACCATTGCCATTACCGTACTGTCGTTTATCGTCTGGCTGCACCACTTCTTCACCATGGGGTCTGGCGCGAACGTTAACGCCTTCTTTGGTATCGCCACCATGATCATTTCCATCCCGACCGGGGTGAAAATTTTCAACTGGCTGTTCACCATGTACCAGGGCCGAATTCAGCCGAATTCCGCCATGTTGTGGACCACCGGGTTTATCATCACCTTTACCATTGGTGGGATGACTGGGGTGCTACTGGCGGTACCGGGTGCCAACTTTGTGCTGCACAACAGTTTGTTCCTGATTGCCCACTTCCATAACGTCATCATCGGCGGCGTGGTGTTTGGTATTTTTGCCGGTATTACCTACTGGTTCCCGAAAGCGTTTGGCTTCACGCTGAACGAAACCTGGGGCAAACGCGCGTTCTGGTTCTGGATTATCGGCTTCTTCACCGCCTTTATGCCGTTGTATGTGCTGGGCTTTATGGGCATGACCCGTCGTCTTAGCCAACAGTTCGATCCGCAATTCCACTCACTGCTGGTGGTTGCCTCTGTCGGTGCCGCACTGATTGGCCTTGGCGTACTGTGCCAACTGATGCAGTTCTATGTCAGTATCCGCGATCGCGACCAAAACCGCGATTTGACCGGTGACCCGTGGGGTGGCCGCACGCTGGAGTGGGCAACCTCGTCTCCGCCGCCGTTCTACAACTTCGCCATCGTGCCTGACGTGCAGGAACGCGATGCGTTCTGGGAACAGAAAGAGCGTGGTGATGCCTACAAGAAACCGGCCAGCTATGAAGAAATTCATATGCCGAAAAACACCGGTGCCGGCGTGATCATCTCAGCGTTCAGCCTGGTATTCGGCTTCGCGATGATCTGGCATATCTGGTGGATGGCGATTGCCGGTTTCGTCGGCATGATCGTGACCTGGATTGTGCACAGTTTTAACCGCGATGTGGATTACTACGTTCCGGTCAAACAAATCGAAGAGATTGAAAACCAGCACTTCGACAATATCAGCAAAGCAGGTGTGAAACATGACAACTGAAACTCTGACGCATCATCACGCGGCTCATGACGCCCATGCCGAGCATGGGCACCACGACGCCAGCGGCACCAAGGTGCTGGGGTTCTGGGTTTACCTCATGAGCGATTTGATCATTTTCGGCTCGCTGTTCGCCACCTATGCCGTGCTGGTAACCGGCACGGCGGGCGGTCCGTCCGGAAAAGATCTGTTTGATCTCAAGTTTGTGCTGGTCGAAACCTTCGCGCTGCTGTTGAGTAGTATCACCTTCGGCATGGCGATGATCGCCATGTACAAAGGCAACGTAGCACGCATTAACACCTGGCTGGCTATCACCTTCCTGTTTGGTCTGGTGTTTATCGGGATGGAAATTTATGAATTCCATCATCTGATCGCAGAAGGATACGGCCCGGATCGCAGTGCGTTCCTGTCAGCCTTTTTCGCGCTGGTCGGCACCCACGGCGTTCACGTAACCTCAGGCCTTATCTGGCTGGTGGTGATGATGATTCAGGTATCACGCTGGGGTATCACTCCTACCGTGAAAACCCGTTTGATGTGTCTGAGCCTGTTCTGGCACTTCCTTGACGTGGTGTGGATTTGCGTCTTTACCGTAGTTTATCTGATGGGGGCGATGTAATGAGTCATTCAACGACCGATCACGGCGCCAGCCACGGTAGCGTACAGTCTTATGTCATCGGCTTTGTGATGTCGGTCATTCTGACCGTGATCCCGTTTGGTCTGGTGATGGCGGGTGCCGCCTCCCCCAGCGTGATCATGGCCGGTGTGGTTGGCTGCGCCGTGGTACAGATACTGGTTCACCTGGTCTACTTCCTGCACCTGAACAGTTCTTCTGAACAGCGCTGGAACGTGGTAGCGTTGGTGTTCGCCATTCTGATTATCGCCATCGTGGTAGTAGGATCCATCTGGATTATGCTGAGCGCGCACCACAATATGATGATTCCGTAATCGAGCCAGACATGATGATTAAGCAATACCTACAAGTCACAAAACCAGGGATCATTTTTGGCAACCTGATTTCTGTTATCGGGGGATTTCTGCTGGCGTCCAAAGGCAGCATTGATTACCCCCTCTTTATCGCTACCCTGCTTGGGGTGTCGTTGGTGGTTGCGTCCGGTTGCGTCTTCAACAACGTAATCGACCGTGACATTGACAAAAAGATGGAGAGAACCAAAAACAGAGTGATGGTGAAGGGGCTGATTTCGGTCAAGGTTTCACTGAGTTATGCGGCTGCGTTAGGTATTGCCGGTTTTGCGTTGCTCTACGTGGCGGCAAACCCGTTAGCCATGTGGCTTTCCGTCATGGGCTTTGCGGTATACGTTGGCGTCTACAGCCTGTATATGAAGCGCCACTCGGTATACGGCACGTTGATCGGCAGCTTGTCCGGTGCCGCACCGCCGGTTATCGGGTATTGTGCCGTGAGCAATCAGTTCGATGCAGGCGCGTTGATCCTGCTGTTGATCTTCAGCCTGTGGCAAATGCCGCACTCCTACGCTATCGCCATTTTCCGTTTCAAGGATTATCAGGCTGCCAACATTCCGGTATTGCCGGTGGTAAAAGGCATTTCCGTGGCTAAAAACCATATTACGCTGTATATCATCGCGTTTATGGTGGCTACGCTGATGCTGTCGCTGGGTGGCTATGCCGGCTATAAATATCTGGTGGTGGCTGCCTCCGTGAGCATCTGGTGGTTAGGCATGGCACTGTCGGGCTACAAAAAACCCAATGATGACAAAGTGTGGGCGCGCAAACTGTTTGTGTTCTCGATCGTTGCCATCACATCACTGAGCGTGATGATGTCTGTCGACTCCATGGCGCCAATGCAAGATGTGATGATCACCGCACTGCGCTAACGCCTGACCGTTCGCCCCCTAAAAACAGACGATGCTTATCGTCTGTTTTTTTTCGCCCTTCCCCCCCCACGTTTGCTGCATTTATCCTGTCATTTTATGACCGCGCGCCAAATCAAGTAACAATACCGCCATTTACGGCCCGATGAGTAAGGCACTACAATAGCGCCAACGCGAATTTGAGGTTTTCATGAACGATACATCCCTCACAGACAACATCATGACGCCGCGCGAACGGCGCGCAACCTGGGGCTTGGGTGCAGTTTTTTCCCTGCGGATGCTCGGCATGTTTATGGTGTTGCCAGTGCTCACAACCTATGGCATGGCATTACAAGGGGCCAGCGAATCGCTAATTGGCCTCGCGATTGGTATCTATGGCCTGATGCAAGCGCTGTTTCAGGTGCCTTTTGGTTTACTTTCCGACCGTGTTGGGCGTAAACCGCTCATCGTTATCGGTCTGCTGATGTTTGTGCTCGGTAGCGTGATTGCCGCCCTCAGCACGTCTATCTGGGGCATTATTCTAGGGCGTGCGTTACAAGGCGCAGGAGCGATCTCCGCCGCCGTTATGGCGTTGCTATCCGATCTCACGCGCGAACAAAATCGCACCAAAGCAATGGCTTTTATCGGCATCAGTTTCGGCGTGACCTTTGCCATCGCCATGGTGCTCGGACCGATCGTTGCGCACGCCTGGGGATTACAGTCCCTGTTCTGGTGTATGGCCCTGCTCGCATCGCTCGGTATTGTGATAACCCTGACACTGATCCCCAACGCCGCTAGCCATGCCCTCAATCGGGAATCCGCCATCGTGCGCGGCAGCATTCGCCAGGTACTGGGTAACAGCCGACTGGTAAAACTCAATATCGGCATTATGTGCCTGCATATCCTGCTGATGTCGAGTTTTGTCGCCCTGCCGCGCGTGCTGGAACAAGCGGGCCTGCCGGCAGAATCACACTGGAAGGTGTATCTGTACACTATGCTGGTTTCCTTTGTCTGCGTGCTGCCCTTTATCATCTACGCTGAAGTGAAGCGGCAGATGAAGCGGGTGTTTGTCGGCTGTATCATTGTGCTGTTCGCTGCAGAGGTGGTTTTATGGATGGCGGGCAGCCAATTCTGGCCGATTGTGGCAGGCGTTCAGCTGTTTTTTCTGGCGTTTAATATTATGGAAGCGCTACTGCCCTCACTGATCAGCAAAGAAGCACCGGCGGGTTATAAAGGCACTGCCATGGGAGTCTATTCCACTACCCAATTTATCGGCGTTGCTATCGGCGGCAGCATGGGCGGCGCACTGTTTCAATTCCACGGTGCGGCTTGGGTGTTTGCAGCAGGAGCGCTGCTGTGCGCGCTGTGGCTGATAGTTGGCGTCAGCATGAAGGAACCGCCCTATCTGAGCAGTTTGCGCATTGCACTGCCCGATGACGCACTGAGCGACGCCGCGCTAGCACAGAAAATACGCATACACCCCGGCGTGGCTGAAGCCATCGTGGTGCCGGAAGAACGCAGCGCCTATGTCAAAATCGATCGTCAGAAGACTAACCGTCAACAGCTCGAAGCGCTGATCGGGCAAGCGTAAGTCATATTAGGCCAGCATTGCTGGCCCTTTACGGTTAATCGCGGAAGTTGGTGAACTGGAAGGGCTGTCCCAGATTGGCTCCGCGAATCAATGCCATGACGCTTTGCAAATCGTCACGCGCTTTGCCGGTTACGCGCAGTTGCTCACCCTGAATCTGGGTTTGCACTTTCAGTTTGCTGTCCTTGATCAGCTTGACGATTTTTTTCGCCTGTTCAGGTTCAATGCCCTGCTTCAATTTGGCATTAACACTGTAGGTCTTTCCGCTGTGTTCCATCTCTTCCGGCACCTCTAACGCGCCGGCGTCGATACCGCGCTTCACCAGTTTTTCGCGCAGAATATCAACCAGTTGCTGCACCTGAAAATCTGACTCGCTGGCCACTTTGATCTGTTCGTTTTTCTCATTCAGCTCAAAGCTCGCCGGTACGTTGCGAAAATCCCAGCGATTAGTCAGTTCACGTGACGCATTCTCGACCGCGTTGCGGATTTCCTGCATATCGATTTCCGATACAATATCGAAAGATGGCATAATCAATTCTCCCTGATTTATGCGTAGGAATAGGGTTATGTGGCATGCATGATACCTGTTCCCCGCAGAGAAACAACATCCGCCCACCTTGGCGCTTGCAGTCCCTTTCTCACGCGCCATAATACGTCATTGTTGGGCTGAATGAATCAAAAGATAACCGCCGCCATCACACTGCGTGCTACGCGCATCGATAAAGGAAACCTCAGATGAAAATTACCGTGCTGGGTTGCGGCGCACTGGGTCAGCTTTGGCTTGCCGCATTACATCAGCAAGGCCACGACGTTCAGGGATGGATGCGGTTCCCCGCACCGTACTGTGCGGTCAATGTACAAATGCTGGACGGAAAACTGTGCAATCTGATGCTGCCGACAAACGATCCCGAGCACCTGATGCAGAGCGAATTGCTATTGGTAACCCTCAAAGCCTGGCAGGTTTCCGATGCCGTCAGCGCCTTATTACCGACTATCGCCCCCAACTGTACCATTCTGTTGTTGCACAATGGCATGGGCACCCGCGAAGAGTTGCCGGTATTGACCCAACCGCTGTTACAAGGGGTCACGACTCACGCAGCCCGCCGCGATGCAACGCTGGTGGTACACGTTGCCGGAGGAACCACGCACATTGGTGCCATTACCAGCGGCAACAGCCGTGGCGCGGTTCCTCACAGCGATACGCACTCTGCGCTGGCCGCATTGCTGCACCAGGCACTGCCGGATGTCGCCTGGTACAATAATATTGCCGTGACGTGCTGGCGTAAGCTGGCCGCGAACTGCGTGATCAATCCCTTAACCGTGCTCTATAACTGCAAAAATGGGGCGTTAAGCGCTTATCCCGAGCAAATAGACCTGCTGTGTCAGGAGATCGTGCGTGTCATGGAGCGCGAAGGCCACCCCGATTCACTGGAGCAGGTGAAAGTGTACGTAGATCAACTGATTCAGAATACCGCCGAAAATACCTCCTCCATGCTGCAAGATATCCGAGCCCAGCGTCATACCGAGATTGATTATATTACCGGCTATCTGCTGCAACGGGCCCGTGCCCACGGGCTAACGCTGCCGGAAAACAGCCGTTTATTTGAAATGATTAAGCTAAAGGAAAGCGAATATGACCGCATCGGTACTCCTCTGTCTGGCTCCTGGTAGCGAAGAAACCGAGGCCATCACCACGTTCGACCTGCTGGTACGCGCCGGTATTGCTGTTACGGTAGCCAGCGTCGCCAGCGACGGCGCAACAACAGTAACCTGCTCGCGTGGCGCTAGATTGGTGGCGGATGCACCGCTGGTTTCTGTTGCAGATAACCCGTTTGATGCCATCGTGTTACCGGGCGGAGTCAAAGGAGCTGAGTGCTTTCGCGACAGCCCGTTACTGGTGGAATGTATTCGCCAAAAACATCAGGAAGGGAAAATCGTGGCCGCTATCTGTGCCGTGCCTGCACTGGTGTTGGAACACCACCAGCTGTTTCCCGTCGGCAATATGACGGGATACCCCACGCTAAAAGAGAAAATCGCGCCAGAAAAATGGATGGATAAGCGCGTAGTGTTCGATCCACGCGTTAATCTGCTGACCAGCCAGGGCCCCGGCACCAGCATGGATTTCGCCTTGAAGCTGATTGATTTACTGTCCGGGCGTGCCAAAGCGGCAGAGGTGGCAGCGCAATTGGTGCTGCCACCGGGCATTTATGATTACCGGGAGTGATGCCATGGCACAATGGTTATTGGCGTTGATGACCTAAAGAGAGTTTGCCATAACGCCATCACAAAGGTAATTACACTTGTCATTGCATACTATCCTATTAAACGGAGACATCATGGGACACTTGAACATTCGCATTGATGATGAGCTTAAAGCGCGCTCCTTTAGTGTCTTGGAGAAACTGGGGATGACGCCTTCTGAACTACTGCGTCAAACGCTGGAATATGTTGCCACCAATGAACGGTTGCCCTTTCGCCAAGTGCTGTTAAGCGATGAGGATGCAGCACTCATTGAGGTTGCTCGCCAACGGCTGAAAAATCCTAAGCCCGTGAGAGTGACGCTCGATGACCTTTAGAAAGGAAACAAATGGGTAGATAACGTCATTTAAAAAGGAATTTTGATGACTTATTCTTTGGATTTTGATGCTAATGCACTCAAAAAATGGCGCAAGCTAGGTTCAACCGTCAGAGAGCAATTTAAAAAGAAACTGGCTGAGATTCTTCAGAATCCACACGTAGCATAAAACAGATTAAGAGAACTGCCGAACGATTATAAAATAAAACTACGCCGTTCAGGCTACAGAATGATTTATCAGGTCAAAGACGATGTTGTCACGGTCTATATGGTCGCGATCGGAAAGCGGGAACGTTCTGCCGCCTATCGCGATGCAGCAAAACGGTTGTAATAAAGCCAATGAGTCATTCATCCTCCGCACACGCGGAGAATGATGCACAGAGGTTAAGGGCGGTATACCTTCACGTTAGTGAACCCCTGCTCACGCAGATACAGCGCCTGCAAACGGCTCATCACACCGCGTTCACAGTACAGCAGGTAAGTCTTGTCCTGATCGAGATCGCCGAACTGGGTGCTGAGCTTGTAGAACGGCAGCGATTTAATTTCGACACCTGCCAGCGCAAGCGGACGATCGTCTTGCTCATCCACAGAGCGAATATCCAGCAAAATATCGTCGGCAGACAGCGATGCCACGGTTTCGACTTCCGTGACCTCTTGTGAAGTCTGGGTGGCAATATCACGGATATCAATATTGCGCGCTTCAAAGACCACCCGGTCCAGAATCTCAAAGTCGAACTTACCTTCTTCCTCTTCGATTTTGGATTTGACGGCTTTTACTGTTGGGCTTTTGGAAATTACCCCGCAATACTCAGGCATGGTTTTGGCAAAATCTTCCGTGCCTAAATGACGCGCCAGCTTGATGATGTGTTCTTTGTCGTGCGAAATCAGCGGACGCAGAATCAGTGTATCCGAGGCATTATCGATGAGACGCAGGTTGGTCAACGTTTGGCTTGAAACCTGCCCTAACGCTTCCCCGGTTACCAACGCCTGAACGCCATAACGCTCCGCAATACGCGAAGCGGCACGCACCATCATGCGTTTAAGCACCACGCCCATCTGGCCGTCATCCACTTTTTCCAGGATCTCGCCTACCACGGGTTCAAAATCGATAGCAACAAAGCGCACGCGATGCGAACTGCCAAAGCGTTTCCACAAATAGTGGGCGACCTGTTTAACACCAATTTCATGTGCAGCACCGCCCAGATTGAAAAAGCAGTAGTGCACGCGACAGCCGCGGCGGATGAGCATATAGCTGGACACACCCGAATCGAACCCGCCGGAAATCAGCGACAGCACATCTTCTTGCGTACCGATCGGGAAACCACCGATGCCTTCATAACGCCCTTTGATCAGCAGCAAACGATCCTGTTCTATCTCCAGATGAACCGTAACCTGCGGCGTGGTGAGATTCACGCGCGCACTGTCGATGTGCTGATTAAGTCCACCGCCCACATAACGCTCGACATCCTGTGAAGAGAAGTCGTGCTTACCGCGCCGTTTCACGCGCACACAGAAGCTTTTCCCTTCCAGTTGCGGACGATACAGGGCCAGCGTTTGTTCAAAAATGTCGTGCACGTCGGTGTAAGCGTGGTCTTCAACATCCAGAATATGATGAATGCCGGGAATACGGGTTAACGCATCGCGAATCTCTTCGCGTTGGCTTTCCTCTTTGGCGCGGACTTCGATATGATCCCAATGACGGACGACGGCCAGTTGGTCGTCATACTGCTTAAGCACGTTACGAATGTTACCGGTAAGTATCTTAATAAAGCGCAACCGCACAGATTGACTCTTGATGGTGATTTCCGGGAACAATTTAATGATAAACTTCATGATGGCTGTCGTTACTTGGTCAAATGGGCGTAAGTGTTAACCCGAGTGCTACATTCACGTTATTGGTAAACTCGTTCCATGGGGTGATTTTACCAATAGCATCCAGGGCGCGGAGTATATCATCTTCTCGCACGCTGCGCGCAGGAAGGATGTGCTTATCTGTGCGATGGACCAGTAGCGAACAGTAACGATTAACGACACTAAAAGAACAGCATCACTTAGCGATCAGGATGTAAAATAGAGTCATGCCTGCAAAAAAAACGTCGCCTCACGCAGAGGCAAACAGCGAAACGCTGAATACCGCTGACTCAGCGCTGAGTTTTGAGGATGCGCTGCAACAGCTGGAACAGATTGTCACCCGCCTTGAATCGGGCGATTTGCCATTGGAAGCCGCGCTGAGCGCCTTCGAAAATGGCATTCAGTTGGCACGTCAGGGACAGTTGCAGTTGCAACAGGCAGAGCAACGCGTGCAGATCCTGCTCAGCGACGAGCCTGATGCCACGCTGTCCCCTTTCACTCAGGGCACGACAACCCCGAACAGTAAGCCGCTATGACGGAATTCGCTGAGCAATTAAGCGTCCATGCCGATCGCGTTAATCAGGCATTGAACCGTTTTATCACCGACTTGCCGTTTCAGGGCAGTCCGCTGGTGGATGCCATGGCCTACGGCGCGCTGCTGGGAGGCAAACGCCTCCGGCCTTTTTTGGTTTATACCACCGGGCAACTTTTCGGCATTCCGCTGAGCAGCCTGGATGCACCGGCTGCCGCAGTAGAATCTATCCACGCCTATTCGCTGATTCATGACGATTTACCGGCCATGGACGATGATGACCTGCGCCGTGGTCAACCGACCTGCCACATTAAATTTGGCGAAGCCACTGCGGTTCTGGCCGGGGATGCGCTGCAAACGTTAGCCTTCTCCATTCTGGCTGACGGTGCCATGCCGGAAGTCAGCGACCGCGATCGTCTCTCAATGGTCGCAGAACTGGCACAAGCCAGCGGCGTGGCAGGCATGTGTGGTGGACAAGCGCTGGATTTGGCCGCAGAGGGCAAGCAAGTCGATCTCATCGCGCTGGAGCAAATTCATCACCACAAAACCGGCGCATTGATTCGCACGGCAGTCAGGCTTGGCGCGCTCAGCGCTGGCTCTGTGGGTCGGGCGGCACTGCCCCACCTCGATCGCTATGCCAATGCCATCGGTCTGGCCTTTCAGGTACAGGATGACATCCTTGATGTGATTGGCGACAGCGCCACCACCGGCAAGCGACAAGGCGCCGATCAGCAACTGGGCAAAAGTACCTATCCCGGCTTGCTCGGGCTTGACAGTGCGAGGGCAAAGGCGTCGGATCTCTATCAGGAATCGCTGGCAGCATTGGATGAACTGCAAGCGGCCAGCGCAACGCCGCTCGATACCACGGTACTACGGGCATTGGCGAATTATATCGTCGAGCGAGATAAATAATTTCAACATCACCCAGTGGATTTCAAGCGTGCCGCGCGGTGGCAACGCCCGGATGGACATTCCATTCGCCGCTTGAGAGAAAATGGGGATTACACCTCAGAATGAGTCGCAAATGAGTTTTGATATTGCAAAGTACCCGACACTGGCTTTAGTGGAAACACCTGACGAACTGCGCATGCTGCCGCGTGACAGCCTGCCTAAACTGTGCGATGAACTTCGTCAATATCTGCTGGACAGCGTGAGTCGCTCCAGCGGCCACTTTGCGTCGGGGCTCGGCACCGTTGAACTCACCGTAGCGCTGCACTATGTCTACAACACGCCATTTGACCATCTGGTGTGGGATGTCGGCCACCAGGCCTATCCTCACAAGATTATCACTGGTCGCCGCGATCGCATTGCCACTATCCGCCAAAAAGGCGGCCTGCACCCGTTCCCCTGGCGCGGTGAGAGTGAATACGATGTGTTAAGCGTCGGTCACTCCTCAACGTCGATCAGCGCCGGACTCGGCATGGCAGTCGCCGCCGAACGTGAAGGCAAAGGACGCCGCACCGTGTGCGTAATCGGCGACGGCGCACTGACAGCGGGTATGGCGTTTGAAGCCATGAACCACGCAGGCGATATCCGTTCCGATCTGCTGGTGGTGCTGAACGACAATGAGATGTCTATTTCCGAGAACGTCGGTGCGCTTAACAATCACCTGGCGCAACTGTTGTCCGGCAAACTCTACTCCACCCTGCGCGAAGGCGGTAAGAAGGTGCTGTCTGGCATCCCGCCTATCAAAGAGCTGGTCAAACGCACGGAAGAGCACTTGAAAGGCATGGTGGTACCCGGCACGCTGTTTGAAGAGCTTGGCTTTAACTACATCGGCCCGGTTGACGGCCATGATGTGGTCGGACTGGCGCAAACCCTGAAAAACATGCGCAGTCTGAAAGGCCCGCAACTGCTGCATATCATGACCAAAAAAGGCCGTGGTTATGCGCCGGCAGAGCAAGATCCTATCAGTTGGCATGCCGTGCCCAAATTTGATCCGGCCAGCGGCACCTTGCCCAAAAGCAAGGCAAGCCTTCCCAGCTACTCGGCCATTTTCGGTGATTGGCTGTGTGAAATCGCCGCCAAAGACAGCAAGCTGATGGCGGTAACGCCAGCGATGCGCGAAGGCTCAGGCATGGTGCGCTTCTCTCGTGACTACCCACAGCAATATTTTGATGTTGCCATTGCCGAGCAGCACGCCGTCACCTTTGCTGCCGGTTTAGCGCTGGGCGGGTACAAACCGGTGGTGGCAATCTATTCCACCTTTTTGCAACGTGCCTACGATCAGGTGATTCACGACGTCGCCATTCAGAACCTGCCGGTACTGTTCGCTATCGATCGCGGGGGTATTGTGGGCGCGGACGGCCAAACGCATCAGGGGGCGTTTGATTTGTCCTTCCTGCGTTGCATTCCCGATCTGGTTATCATGGCCCCGAGCGATGAGAACGAATGTCGCCAGATGTTGTTTACCGGCTACCGTTATCAAGACGGCCCTTGTGCCGTGCGCTACCCACGCGGTACCGGTACCGGTGCCACGCTTGAGCCGTTGCAGGAATTGCCTATCGGTAAAGGGGTGGTACGACGCACGGGCGAGAAAGTCGCCATCCTCAACTTCGGTACACTGCTGCCGGAAGCGCAACGGGCTGCCGAAAAGCGCAACGCAACATTGGTCGACATGCGCTTCGTCAAACCGCTGGATGAAGCACTGATCGCTGAACTGGCAAAAAGCCACGATCTGCTGGTAACGCTGGAAGAGAACGCATTGATGGGCGGTGCGGGCAGCGGCGTGAATGAAGTGGTGATGGCGCAACGCCTGGGCGTTCCGGTATTAAATCTGGGGCTGCCAGACCGCTTTATTCCCCAAGGGACACAGGAAGAAGTACGTCACGACCTGGGATTGGATGCGGCTGGAATCGAGCGTCGCATTGATGAATGGCTGCAATAATCGTTGTATCGACCGGGGCAGTCGCCCCGGTCAACCACTGCGCATGTATGCCCGTCATATTTCAAGTTGCATGCGCTCACCGCCTTCCTGCAACTCGAATTATTCAGGGTATAGTTTAAGAAAATAGCGGCCAGTGGTGCCCGATCCAGTAGATAATGCCAGCGGAGATAACCCCCGCCACAATATCATCAATCATGATCCCCATGCCGCCATGGACATTGCGATCGAACCAGCGTATCGGCCAGGGTTTGAAAATATCCAGAACACGAAACACCACAAACCCAGCCAGCACCCACTGCCACTGTTCATCCGGGATCGCCATCAGCGTGATCCACATCCCGACAAATTCATCCCAAACGATGCTGCCTTGATCGTGCACGCCCATGTCTTTGGCCGTTTGATGACACAGGTAAACACCGATGCAAATGCTGAACATGATAGTCAGCGAATACAGTTGCCAGGGCAGGAAGGAGAGCAGATACCACACGGGGATCGCCGCCAGCGATCCCGCCGTGCCGGGCATCCAGGGTGAAAGGCCACTGCCAAACCCGGTTGCCAGCAGATGCCAGGGATTACTCAGGCGCAAGCGCTGCTTAGCGGCGCGCTTGGCTTCTCGGTCATTGGCTGAAGTGGTCATAGCCTTTCCAGTTCAGTTCCACTGTGTTATCACCACGGAAAAAGCGTAGTCCCTCGGACGACGGCGCTATCTGACCAATGCAGGTATACCCCACCCCAAGTTGGCCCAGCGCCATGTCGATCGCTCCACGATTAATTTCCGGCACGGTAAAGCACAATTCATAATCTTCCCCGCCAGACAGCGCCCAGCGCAACGCCTGATCGGGCTCAACGTATTGCATCATTGCCGATGAATAAGGAATAGCATCAAGCTGCACGCGCGCGCCGCAATCGCTGGCGGCTAAAATATGGCGTAAATCCGAGATCAACCCATCCGACAGATCGATAGCCGCGCTGGCAAGCGTGCGCAACGCCTGACCTTGCAGAATGCGCGGCTGCGGACGCAAATGGCGCAGCACCAATGACTGGCGCACCACGCTGTCACTCACCTGCAAACGTTGTTGCAAAATTGCCAACCCCGCGGCACTGTCACCCAGCGTTCCGGTCACATAGATCCAATCGCCAATGCGGGCACCAGCACGGGTGAGCGCACGACCGGTGGGCACCAATCCGTGGATGGTCAACGTAAGACTGAGCGGGCCGCGCGTGGTATCGCCGCCAATCAGCTGCATACCATAGTAGTCCAGCAGCGTGAACAGGCTATCGCTGTAGGCTGCCAGCCATTCACTGTTGATGTCGGGCAAGGTAATGGCCAGAGAGAGCCAGGCAGGATCGGCTCCCATGGCAGCCAGATCGCTTAAGTTAACGGCCAGCGATTTGTAACCCAAATCAGCAGGATCGATAGTCGGTAGGAAATGCACACCCGACACCAGCGTGTCGGTACTGACGGCTAAAAGCTGCTTTTCTGCCACTGTGAGCAACGCACAATCGTCGCCAATCCCCAATTCCACATCACGACGCGGGTTTCCCGCCTTGTAGGCGTTCGCACGATTGAAATAGCGGGCAATCAGATCAAACTCACCGTAAACCATAACCGTTTCCGTCAAAAACAATCGCGAACAGGGCCGGTATTCCAGCCCTGAGCGTTACTTCTTGGTTTGGCGCACCGTTGGAGCGACTTTATCCAATACGCCGTTGACAAACTTGTGGCTATCTTCCGCACCGAACACTTTCGCCAGTTCAATGGCTTCGTTGATGGCAACCTTGTAAGGGACGTCGTCGCGTTTGCTCAGTTCGAACAGGGCAATACGCAGTACGGCGCGCTCCACCTGCCCCAACTCTTCGAGCTGGCGTGACAGGTAGGGTGCCATTAATGCATCCAGTTTTTCTGCCTGCATGGCGACGCCCGCCAGCAACTCACGAAAGTAGCTGATGTCGACATCTTTGACATCCTGCTCACTCAGGAATTGCAGTTCAATATCGGCAATGTCATTCTTAGACAATTGCCAGGAATACAGCGCTTGAACCGCACATTCACGAGCGCGGCGACGAGCAGCAGGTTTCACGGAATACCCCTTTCTTAATCAAACTTATTTGATAGCTTTCAATACGTTAATCATTTCCAGCGCGGTCAGCGCAGCTTCTGCACCTTTATTGCCCGCTTTGGTGACAGCGCGTTCAATCGCCTGCTCGATGCTTTCTGTCGTTAAAACGCCAAACGTCACTGGGATATCGCTGTTCATGGCAACATGCGCCAGCCCGGAGCTGCACTCACCCGCAACATATTCAAAGTGCGCAGTACCGCCACGGATAACCGTTCCCAGTGCCACGACGGCGTCATAGCCATTTTTTGTCAGCGCGCGCGCGGTCAGCGGAAGCTCATAGGCGCCCGGTACCCACACGACGGTAATGTTTTCATCTTTGACCTGACCAATACGTTTCAGCGCATCGATAGCGCCTTCCAGCAGGCTATCGTTGATAAAATTGTTGAAACGGGCAATCGCAATCGCGACGCGGGCATCAGGGGTGGCAACAACACCTTCAATGACGTTCATAGCGTTCCTTATAATCATAATCGCATGCTAATACCCCGCAGGGGGGCGGATTCTATCACATTCTTGCGACGGCGTATCCGGTTTTGTCTGCCGCCCCCCATTGAGGCCAAAGCAAACCAAAACCACAGGATATCGACGTCAGGATTGCGGTATCAAACGCAGACGGAGATCGGGGCCAATCTGGCACACCTCCGTCAGCGTAAATGAAGGCGCTTGCGCCAACTGCGTCAACCCCGGCAACACACACAGGGCCCGGGCATCATGCCCTAACAGTTTCGGGGCCATGTACACGATCAGCTCATCGACCACGCCCGCATTCAACAGCGCGCCTACCAGCGTCGCACCGGCTTCAACCCACACCGAATTAATCTGGCGCTTGCCAAGCGTCATCATTAGCGCAACCAAATCGACGCCACCACCGTGAGCTGGCAGCGTCAGGTGTGTCACGCTTTCAGGCCATGCGCTATCATTGTTCGGTTGGGTACTCGCCAGCCAGGTTTGGCCCGGTTGATGGACCAGTTGATGCTGAGGCGTTACGCGTCCATGGCTGTCGACGATCACGCGCACAGGCTGAGGCAGCGCCACATCGGGAAGCTGCTGTTGCGTAGTGGCATCCAACGTATCCCAGCGTACCGTTAACAACGGATCGTCCGCCAGTACGGTAGCACTGCTGCTAAGGATGGCGGCGCTTTGAGCACGAAAGCGTTGCACATCTTGACGCGCCTCGGGAGAAGTAATCCACTTGCTCTCTCCGGACGCCATCGCCGTGCGACCGTCTAGCGAAGCGGCCACTTTAAGACGAACATACGGAACGCCGGTGCGCATCCGTTTGAGAAAACCCAGATTAACCTGCTCGGCATCTTGCATCATCAAGCCGTGACTGACGACGATACCCGCCTGCTGTAAACGGTGTAAACCACGCCCGGCTACCTGAGGGTTGGGATCTTGCATCGCCGCCACGACGCGCGCCACACCCGCTGCAATCAACGCATCCGCACAGGGCGGCGTGCGCCCGTGGTGGCTACACGGCTCCAACGTCACATAGGCGGTCGCGCCTCGGGCCCGTTCACCCGCCATGCGCAGCGCATGCACTTCCGCATGTGGTTCACCGGCGCGCAGGTGATAACCTTCGCCGACCATTTCACCGTCGCGCACAATCACACAGCCAACGTTAGGGTTTGGCGAGGTAGTAAAACGCCCACGCCGCGCTAGTTCAAGCGCACGAGCCATCCAGAATTCATCTTGCCGTTCCATATGACTAATCCTGTAACCGAGCAATCTCTTCGCCAAACTCCCGAATATCCTCAAAGCTACGGTATACGGAGGCAAAACGAATATAAGCGACTTTATCCAGGCGCTTCAGGGCATCCATCACCAAATTGCCGATCATCTTAGCGGTGACTTCACGCTCACCCGTAGCACGCAGTTGAGATTTGATATGATTGAGGGCGTTTTCGACATCATCCGCACTGACCGGCCGTTTTTCCAGCGCTTTCAGCATCCCTTTACGCAATTTCTCTTCGTTAAAGGGCTCGCGAACGTCATTGCTTTTGATCACCCGGGGCATCACTAGCTCCGCCACTTCAAACGTGGTAAAGCGCTCATTGCACACCAGACACTGACGGCGACGCCGCACCTGCGTGCCTTCGCCAACCAGACGAGAATCAATAACTTTGGTATCAACAGCAGAGCAGAATGGGCAGTGCATAACATATCCCGATGATTAGCTTCTCTTGCGCTTAGTTTACCCTGATTTGATTGACTAACCCAAATATCCAGCGCTTACAGACAAATATTTGCATAGGTGCCTGCATAAACGCGGCATGATTTAACTCTCATTCGCCACTACGCTTATATACTTGCCACGTAAAGACGACACGAGAAAGGCATAATGCAATGAGGTAAATACCTGAATGAATAACTATTATCGTACATCTGGTCTCTTGATGCTGGCGCTGACGGGCTGTTCAGCGCCTCCGCAAACGCCTACGCTGCAACGGGAAGTCGGGCAGCTTAACCGGCAATTACAAACCCTGACGGCACAGGCGTTAGCCCTGGAGCAGCAAAATACCTTAAACAGTCACTCTACCCACGGTGTGTACCTGCTGCCCAGCGCGAAAAACAGCGCAATTTTAGAAAGCAATATTGGCAAACTGAGCATTTCCCTGAGCCATATTGAACCCGAGGCCAATGGCACCCAGGCGCTGTTGCACATTCGGCTACTGGAAGATACAGCACTGCCTGCGTTTCACGCGCAACTCGACTGGGGTCAGATCGATCCGGTCAGCAGCAAGCCGTTGCCAAGCGAAACACACACCCAGCAACTGATGCTCGACGCCCCCCTATTGCCCAAAACCGAAGCCATATTTGGCGTGCGGCTAAGCGGTGTCACACCGGAGCAGCTCGGGTTTATCCGGCTGCATCAAGTGGAAACCAGCCGCCCTTGATATAAAAAAAATCCCTGCCGTAGCAGGGATTTCTCTCAACGTTATCAAACGGCCTTAAGGCAAGATGGAGGGTTGATCCGCCCCTTCCTTCTCGACTTTCTGCACCAGCAGGTGTTCGCGCTTCATCCCGAGCTTCAGCGCCAGCGCGGAAGCCACGTAGATGGAGGAGATGGTACCGATAGACACCCCGATCAGCATTGCCAGCGAGAAACCTTCCAGCATCGCACCGCCGAAAATGTAGAGCATCAATACCACACCCAGCGTGGTGCCAGAGGTCATCAAGGTACGGCTCAACGTCTGAGTCAGCGACACGTTCATGATTTCGTAAGGCGTACCGCGGCGAATCTTGCGGAAGTTTTCACGAATACGGTCAGATACCACGATGCTGTCGTTCAACGAGTAACCGATAACCGACATCAGCGATGCGACGATGGTCAAATCGATCTCGATTTGAAACAGCGAGAACACCCCCATGGTGATGATCACGTCGTGCGCCAATGCCAGCACCGCCCCCAACGCCAGACGCCATTCAAAGCGGAATCCTACGTAGATCAAGATACAGATCAACGCGGCCAGCAATGCCATAGCACCGTCTTGCGCCAAATCGTTACCTACACTCGGTCCAACAAACTCGATGCGCTTTACCGTTGCACTCTGTTCCGTGCCCTGGTTAATCACGCTAACCACTTTGTTGCCCAGTTCCTGACCTGACGTGCCCACGCTCGGCGGCATGCGCACCATCACATCACGGCTGCTACCGAAGTTCTGAATCAACGGATCGGCAAAACCGGCTTTTTCCAGCGAGTCACGAATCAAGTCCAGATCGGCTGGTTTTTCCAGGTTGATTTCAATCACCGTACCACCGGTGAAATCCAACCCCCAGTTAAACCCGCGCACACCCATAACAATCAGTGACAGGATTAACAAAGTGCCCGAAATGACGAACGCGACGTTATCCCAACGCATAAAGTCATAGACTTTACGACCATAGTTGAGCTGTTCAACAGTATATTCCTGTGCCACGACGCACTCCTCAAATAGACAGCTTGTTAACGCGTTTGCCGCCGTAAACCAGGTTCACAATCGCACGGGTGCCAACAATAGCGGTAAACATCGAGGTCGCAACCCCAATCGCTGTCGTAATGGCAAAGCCTTTGATTGAACCGGTCCCCACAGCGTACAGAATCACTGCCGTGATCATCGTTGTCAGGTTGGCATCGACGATACTGGAGAACGCACCTTTGTACCCTTCATGAATGGCTTGCTGAACCGTGCGCCCGTTCCTGAATTCTTCTTTGATACGTTCGTTAATCAGTACGTTGGCATCCACCGCCACCGCCAGCGTCAACACGATACCGGCAATCCCCGGCATGGTGAGCGTCGCCCCCGGCAACAGTGACATCACCCCGACAATCAGCACCAGGTTAGCCACCAGCGCAGTGGTCGCAATGACACCAAACCCTTTGTAGAACACCACCATAAACACGATCGACGCCACCAACCCCCACAAGCAGGCTTCAAGCCCCTGGGTGATATTTTGCATCCCCAGCGTTGGCCCGATGGTGCGCTCTTCAACAATCTGGATCGGGGCAATCAATGCACCGGCACGCAGCAACAGTGAGAGTTGACGCGCTTCGTTCGGGTTGTCGATACCGGTAATACGGAAGCTGTTACCCAGACGCGACTGAATGGTCGCGACGTTGATCACTTCTTCATGTTTTTCCAGAATGGAACGACCGGATGTGGCATCTTTCTTACCGCTGTCCTTGTATTCCACAAACAAGGTTGCCATCGGTTTACCGATGCTGTCCTTGGTGAAATTGGACATGGCGTTACCGCCCGCGCTGTCCAGCGAGATATTCACCTGCGGACGACCGTATTCATCGGCACCCGAAGTGGAATCGGTAATGTGGTCACCGGTGAGGATGACACGCTTATACAGCACCACCGGGGTGCCATCACGCATGTTCTTCACTTCGGAATCAACCGGAACACGGCCATTGGCCGCGGCCGTCACGTCCGCAGAACTGTTTACCAGACGGAATTCCAGCGTTGCTGTCGCCCCCAGAATTTCCTTGGCACGCGCAGTGTCCTGAATACCGGGCAGCTCAACCACGATGCGATCCGCACCCTGACGCTGAACCAGCGGTTCGGCCACGCCCAGTTGGTTAACACGGTTACGCAGGATATTGATGTTTTGCTGGACGGCATATTCGCGCGCTTCACGCAGACGCTCGGCGCTCATCATCGCACGCATCAGGTTATCGCCACTGGCGTTAAACACCAGATCGCGATGACGGGTGGTAAGATACGAAATAGCGTCGTTGCGCGTTGCCGCATCGCGGAAACGGATCTCTACGGTATTGTCATCGGCTTTACGCACCGTGGCGTAAGGGATGCCCTTTTCACGCAGATCGCTGCGCAGGGAATCCATGGTCTGCTCTTGCAGTTTACCTAATGCCGTTTCCATATCCACTTCCATCAGGAAGTGTACGCCGCCGCGCAGGTCGAGACCCAGTTTCATGGGTTCCGCACGCAGCATGCGCAGCCAGTTTGGCGTAGCGGGGGCCAGGTTCAATGCAACGACATATTTCTCACCCAATGCATTCACCAGCGCTTCACGGACGCGCAGTTGAATATCGGGGGTGGAGAAACGGGCAAGGATCGCACCACTTTCTAACGCGAGCGATTTGCTGGTGATCTGCTGTTCTTGTAATACATTCTGGACTTGGATCAGCGTTGACTCACTGGCGGCGATACCTCGCGCGCCAGTGATTTGTACCGCCGGATCCTCACCATACAGGTTAGGAAGTGCATAAAGCAGGCCGATGAGCAATGCCACGACCAGCATCAGGTACTTCCACAAAGGATAACGGTTTAACACGGCAGTTCCCTTCGGGAAAATCAAAAATTACAGGGCTTTGATGGTGCCCTTTGGCAATACGGCAGCCACAAAATCACGTTTGATAACCACTTCATTGGTGTCGTTCAGCGCGATAGCGATGTACCCAGTCTCAGAGACTTTCGTCACACGACCCACCAGACCGCCCGTCGTCAGCACTTCATCCCCTTTGGAAATGGAGTCCATCAGTTTCTTGTGATCTTTAGCGCGTTTTTGCTGAGGACGCAGAATCATGAAGTAAAAAATCAGACCAAAAACAGCCAGCATAATCACCAGAGAGTACGGGCTTTGTGCCGGAGCGCCAGTTGCAGCCACAGCATCAGAAATGAAAAAACTCATTTAACTATCCTCTTTGTTATCAAACCAAACGTGTGCAAAAGTATATGAAATCCAAATGTGCCTAAAACGCTTCAACCGTACACATCACGCGCAGCAGCGATGAAAACCGCGTCGTCAGTCGTGTTGACCTGCCGCCGTTTCAGCAAGGGAAGGCGCTGGCTTGCCAATCCGTTGGTAAAAATCCGCCACAAAGTGCTCTAATTTACCCTCTTCGATGGCCTGACGTAAACCCGCCATCAATCGTTGATAATACCGCAAATTGTGGATGGTATTGAGGCGCGCGCCGAGTATTTCGTTGCAACGGTCGAGATGATGCAAGTAAGCGCGGCTATAATTGCGACACGTGTAGCAATCACAGTGCTCATCCAGTGGACGAGTATCATCCTTGTGTACCGCATTGCGGATTTTTACCACGCCGTCGGTAACAAACAGGTGGCCGTTGCGTGCATTGCGCGTTGGCATCACACAGTCAAACATGTCGATGCCACGCCGCACGCCTTCCACCAGATCCTCAGGCTTGCCGATCCCCATCAGATAACGGGGTTTATCCGCCGGGATCTGCGGACAAACATGCTCCAGAATGCGGTGCATATCCGCCTTCGGCTCCCCGACTGCCAGGCCGCCCACAGCGTACCCATCAAAGCCAATCTCTACCAGCCCTTTTACTGAGACATCGCGTAAATCTTCGTAAACACTTCCCTGAATGATACCAAATAACGCGTTGTTGTTATTGAGTTCATCAAAACGATCGCGGCTGCGTTTCGCCCAACGCAGCGACATTTCCATCGAGCGTTTGGCATAATCCCAATCAGCAGGATAAGGCGTACACTCATCGAAAATCATCACGATATCAGAGCCGAGATCGTACTGGATTTCCATCGATTTTTCCGGGCTAAGGAAAATCGGGTCGCCGTTGATCGGGTTACGGAAGTGCACACCCTCTTCGGTGATTTTGCGGATGTCACCCAGGCTGAATACCTGAAACCCGCCGGAATCGGTCAGGATAGGGCCATGCCACTGCATGAAATCATGCAAATCGCCATGCAGCTTCATGATCTCTTGGCCTGGACGCAGCCACAGGTGGAAGGTGTTACCCAGCAGAATTTGTGCGCCGGTTTCTTTCACTTCCTCGGGCGTCATGCCCTTTACCGTGCCGTAGGTGCCAACCGGCATAAACGCTGGGGTTTCCACTACGCCACGTTCAAAAACAAGACGGCCACGGCGCGCGCGGCCGTCGGTTTGCAACAATTCGTATTTCACTTTGCCTCCAGCACCGGATAAACAGTCCGATGTTGTTATTGTACCCTTCATACTTCAAGTTGCAGGTGCGTTAGCGGCATTCATTCACCCGAATCACTTACCTGAGTAAGCTCATCGGGATTCACTCACTTGCCGCCTTCCTGCAACTCGAATTATTTTGGGTATAGTAAGTCAGTCAACACGCCAACAGATTGCACTCTGCGACGCGATTATGCGTTTGCTTTCAAAAAACTTAGGCGTCGCTGTCCGCCGCATTGGCAACCTGCTCTGCTTCAGCCGCAGGATTGCGCGTAATAAACATGGCGTCGCCGTAGCTGAAAAAGCGATACTGTTCGCTCACCGCCGCACGGTAAGCCGCCATGGTGTGCTGATAGCCCGCAAACGCAGACACCAGCATGATCAGCGTTGATTCCGGCAGATGGAAGTTAGTCACCAGCGCGTCGATCACGCGATAATGATAGCCGGGATAGATAAAAATGCGGGTATCACCGAAGAAAGGAGCAATTAGCGCTTCTTGCGCTGCCTGCGCCGCACTTTCCAATGAACGCACTGAGGTGGTGCCAACGGCGATCACGCGATTACCGCGCGCTTTACACGCCAGCACAGCATCGACCACCTCCTGCGGCACTTCAGCATACTCCGCGTGCATGATGTGATCTTCGATGGTATCAACCCGCACGGGCTGGAAAGTGCCTGCGCCGACATGCAGGGTGACAAACGCCATTTCAACCCCTTTCTCGCGCAGCGCAGCCAGTAGCGGCTCATCAAAATGCAGGCCCGCCGTCGGTGCGGCAACAGCGCCGGGGCGCTGACTATACACCGTTTGATACAGTTCACGATCGGCATCTTCATCCGGCCGGTCAATATAAGGCGGCAGCGGCATGTGGCCGATATCGTTTAATATCGTCAACACATCGCGCGTATCTTCAAAGTGCAGCTCAAACAGCGCATCGTGACGCTGAGCCATAACGGCTTTAACGCTGCCGTCCTCTCCCAGCAACAGTTCCGTTCCCGGCTTGGGCGCTTTGGACGCTTTGACATGGGCCAGCACACGCCGTGTGTCCAGTACGCGCTCTACCAGCACCTCAATCTTGCCACCGCTGGCCTTTTGGCCAAACAGACGTGCTGGAATGACGCGCGTATTGTTAAACACCAGCAGATCGCCCGCTGCCAGCTTATCCAGCAGATCGGTGAAAACACCATGGGTCAGGGCTCCCGTCGGACCGTCCAGCGACAGCAATCGGCAACCGCTGCGCTGCGCCTGCGGATAGTGCGCAATGAGCGCTTCGGGAAGTTCAAACGAAAAATCAGAGACTCGCATGGCTATTCACTTGGTTGTGCTATTTATGAAAGAGTGTTCAACAGGAACAGGTAAAAAAACGGCGGTCTAGTCTAGAGCCGTAAGCGCGCGGCTGCAACAAATAAGCAAACGGTGCATAAAATTGATGTAAACTGACAGGATGAATTTTCTTGCTCATCTTCACCTGGCCACGCTAGCCGATAGTTCGCTTCTCGGCAACCTGATGGCAGACTTTGTGCGCGGTAACCCGCAACAAGGCTTTAGCGATGACGTGGTGTCAGGTATCCGCCTGCACCGCCGCATCGATGTGCTGACGGACAGTCAGGCCGAAGTGAAAGCCGCCGCCGCCCATTTCAGCGCCGACTACCGCCGCGTGGCGCCCATTACGCTTGACGTGCTGTGGGACCATTTTCTTGCCCGCCACTGGACGCGTGTGTGTCCGCAACAATCGCTGGAAGCGTTTGTCGATATCGCTCGCACTCAGATAGAGCCGCATCTGGCAGACACGCCAGAACGCTTTCAAAACCTGAATCACTATCTGTGGCGTGAGCGCTGGCTGGAGCGCTACGCCGAGCTGCCCTTTATTGCCGATGTGCTGCAACGCATGGCGATACGTCGCCCCCGGTTAGCGGCGTTAGCGGGCTCGTTTGAGGATATCGAGCGTCACTACACCACCTTTGAAGACTATTTTTGGTGTTTCTATCCACGCATTATGGAGCAGGCTCGCTTACAACAACTCTAAGGCTGTCAATTTATGCAGGGTGTTGCCAACCAATTCGATAGACAAAACCTATCTCATTAATCGGTCTGTTGGTCTGTATTCACAGAAGAAGAAACCCTATACTGCCTGTTGTTTTTTCATCCTCGTCCTTTTAATCACTTTTACAGGAGTTATTATGGTCCTGGTAACGCGTCAAGCCCCTGACTTCACCGCTGCTGCCGTATTAGGCAATGGCGAAATCGTTGAAAACTTCAATCTGAAAAAGCATATCAGCGGTAAAGCGGCAGTGATTTTCTTCTGGCCGATGGACTTTACCTTCGTCTGCCCGTCAGAACTGATCGCCTTTGACCACCGCTACAAAGAGTTTCAAGATCGCGGCGTGGAAGTGGTTGGCGTCTCGTTTGACTCCGAATTCGTTCACAACGCCTGGCGCAACACGCCGGTGAAAAGCGGCGGTATCGGCCCGGTGCAATACGCCATGGTCGCCGACGTGAAGCGTGAAATCCAGAAAGCCTATGGCATTGAACACCCGGATGCTGGCGTGGCACTGCGCGGCTCTTTCCTTGTTGATAAAGAAGGCGTCGTTCGCCATCAGGTCGTCAACGATCTGCCGCTGGGCCGCAACGTTGATGAAATGCTGCGTATGGTTGATGCCCTGCAATTCCACGAAGAGCACGGCGAAGTGTGCCCGGCGCAGTGGGAAAAAGGTAAATCCGGTATGGGCGCATCGCCGGATGGCGTTGCCAAATACCTGACGGAAAACGCCGACAAGCTGTAATGGCCGTTTTTCTTTAACCGCCGGTGCATTGGCGGTTTGATTCTGCTAAAGAACCCGATGCTGTGGCATCGGGTTCTTTTTTTATTATTGGCAATGAAATTTATCACGCCATGTAATAATCACAACAAGAAATAAATATATTCCCCGAACTCACCTAACCGTATTACCTCCTTGGTATATTTATTAAATCCACGCCAGGTTCACACGCCCCAAACCTTTCACTGATTACACATGAATATTATTCACATTATTTAATTAACAACGCTAAATACAAAATTCAGAAATGCTAACTCAGTTTAATTACTTCCTTAGCTAACGATGCAAAGACACAATGCCCGACACTTTCAGTGGATATTTACAAATTGAAATTATGTTAACAAAACGTTGTTGTAATTAATATAAAATTTTAACACTGACCAATTTAATTAATTGGCCATTTTCAACACTGACAGCTGATTTTTTTAAATCGGCTCGAAGATGTTTTGCCTTAAATATTGACGCTCTAATAACACTCACACATTAGGTATATCTGACAAATTTATCAGGAGGGAGGATGTCGGGCTTAAATGCAATGGTATTAAAAAAAACAACAAGGATTATCCGTAATAAACTCTATTTATCGCTGGCAATATCATTGCTAGCGCCAATACCGTTTTATCTGCACGCCGCAGAAGAACCGGTAGCGGCAGAGGAAGAACCCATCGCCCCTGCGGCGGCGTCAGCCACTGATACAGCCCCCCGTGATACCGCCATTCCGGATCAGAACCTCAATAAGATTACGGTCACCGGCTCTCGCATACCCAGAGCGCAAGCGGAAGGCCCCTCTCCTGTTACGGTGATAACCGGGGAAGAGATGAAAGCGCGCGGCTATCGCAACGTTTATGATGCTATCGCCACACAGACCCAGAATACCGGGATGACGCAGGGGGAAGACTACGGCAACACCTGGCAACCCGCTGCCAATGCGCTTAATTTACGGGGATTGGGCCCCAACCATACGTTGGTACTGGTCAACGGGCGGCGTTTGGCAGATTATCCCAATGCGTATGGCGGATCGGTGAACTTCACCAATATTGCCAATATTCCAAGCGTTATTATCGATCGCATTGAGATATTAAGCAGCGGCGCCTCAGCCATATACGGCTCTGATGCCATCGCTGGCGTGGTCAATATTATCCTGAAGGACAAAGCCCAGGGTGTCGACGTCAATGTACGCGGAGGGACTACTGAGCGCGGTGGCGGCGATAACTATCAATTACAATTGAGCGGCGGTGGAACTTGGGACCGCTTTGATGGTTTCTTCGGTTTAGAAGCCACTAAACGTGATCCTATCTGGGGTAGCCAACGCGATTTCATGAACAGCTATCCCGAGGGTTCTACTGTCGGATATCGACGTAATCTGGAAACCAGTGCGTATATCAGCCCCGGATGTCAAGGATATGGCGGCCTGTTTGGCGGTAACGTGACGAACAGAAACGGGCGCTGCACCACAGACCAATACTACAATAATTACTGGACAGTACAGTCGAAGAAAGAAAACTACGATGGTTACCTGAGTGGAGCCTATCATCTCAGCGATACCGCCAAAGTGTTTGCCAATCTGTTATTTGGTTTCGACAAAACACAAACCAACACCCGTGGCCCCAGCTTTACCTCGCCCGATTTTTACAATGCCAATACCGGCAATATCGAACGTTGGGCGCGTATCTTTTCGCCCGAGGAGATAGGAGGACGGGAGCGTAATAACAGCGAATGGCGCGAAACCACCTGGACTGGCACGCTGGGTTTTTCGGACAAAATTGGTAGCAGCGATTGGAATTATGAAGTCGCTTACACCCGTTCGCAATACACCAGCGATCGCAGCACTCGCTATACCCCGCTAAGTGGAATTAAGGATTTCTACCTTGGGCCACAGTTGGGCGAACAGAATGGCTACCCCGTCTATGCGCCGGATACATCACGCCTCGATAGACCGCTCACCCGCGAAGAGTGGGCACGATATAGCGGAGTGCTGACGCAAAAGAGTAAATCTGAATCGCAAACCTACAGCTTCACTACCAATGGCGAGCTGTTTAACTTACCCGCCGGTCCAGTCGGGTTCGCCAGTGTCGCAGAATACGGCAAACAATCGTATTCCGTGCGTCCCGACCGACGTCTCAATGACGGCACCTTTTACAACACCACCCCTGGGTCGGTTTCCGGTGGCGATCGAGACCGCTACGCGCTCGGTGCAGAGCTGAGCATTCCGTTGACAGATACCCTGCTGGCATCAACCGCAGGCCGCTGGGATCAATACAAATTCAGCGGACGCTCAGAGCAAGATTTTACCTACAATACTGGGCTGGAGTGGCGTCCGGTGAAAAGCTTGCTGTTCCGCGGCAACTACAGCACCAGTTTCCGCGCCCCCGATCTCAACTATATCTACCAGGCTGACAGCAACGGTTACTTCGCTGGACAGAAAGACTACTACGGCTGTGCGCAAGGCATCGAAGGGGCGTGCGATCCGAATGCGGTGAACTACACCCAAAGCGGCACCAGCGATCTTGAATCAGAACACGGTACATCGTGGAGCTATGGTGTGGTGTGGTCTCCCAGCAGCAACGTGGATTTCTCAGCGGATTTCTGGCGCGTACAGATCAAGGATCTGCTGACTACCGTGGATGCAAACCGTCTGTTGCAGGAAGAGTATCAGTGCCGCATCTCCGGCAATACCGGCAGTCATTGCCAGGAAGTCCTATCGCGCATCATACGTAACCCCGCCACCAGCGCAGTGGATCCTAACAAGTTGCAGCGGGTACGCATCAACGCTATCAACGCTATCAACGCGGCAAGCGAACGCACCAGCGGTTTAGATTTCAAGGCGAATGCGCGTTGGGATGCCAACCAATGGGGTGATTTCAGCTCAAGCATAGGCTATTCGCTGGTGCTCTCCCACTTCTACAAAGAGTCCGATGATGCACCGACTCTCGATCTGCGCAACGATTACACCCAGTCAGCGAACTGGAGAAGTAAAATCAATGCCAGTTTAACCTGGAATATCAACGACTTTATTTCAACCGTATTCGTTAATCGGTACGGTAGCGTCGCCAACGCCGCAGGGACGGGTCGCCTCACCCCGTGGGCCGTCGTCAACGCCAGCGTTCGCTATAAAACCACACCGCAATCCAGCGTGGGCCTCACCGTCAACAATGTGCTCGACAAAGTGAAGAAAGATGATTCTGCCGGTTGGCCGAATTATCCGACAGGAAATTACGACCCTTACGGACGTCAATGGTGGCTGGACTTTAGCTATCACTTCAAATGAGTTGAGTTCCTAAACGACATTGGCGCAGCGCCCCGGTAACCCTGCGGTGCTGTGCTGATGTCTTCTCTTGCCCTGTGGTAATGGTGAAGGCCAGCGATGTTTCTGGAAGCAAAAAATCAACACAGATTTATCTCTCGCACCGAGGTGATGGCGCTATCGGTAGCCGCCCTGCTGTTGCACACGGTACACTGCTCTGGCTGCTACTGCACCCGCCCGGTATCAGTTCGGCAGAGCTCCCTCCCATGATTGCCGCCAAAGGTGAGCAATCCGTCATGGTGGATCTGACTGACACCGCCAGCGCGTCGCAGGCGCAGGAGAGTCCCCCTCAACCCACACCTGACCCGATCCCCATTGAGCCCGAGGAACCCGAGCGTGTTCATGTCGATGAAGACGCCGTTACTCCGCCGGAACCGGAACAGAGAGTGGTGAGCAAACCGCCTGTAGCCAAACCCACGCCAGTGGTAAAAACCAAGCCGATACCCCGTGCGGTAACCAAGGCGGCAGCGCCTGCCAGCACGAATAACAGCAGCGCTCCCACCGACACACTGGGAGAAACCGCAACGGGCAGCAATCAGGCCAAAGGCAACCCACAAGGTAGTCGCGGGGGAGAAAGCGTTACGCCAGCCGTTTCTGGCATGCAGAGTCTGGGAAACCCGGCACCGGACTATCCTACGCTGGCACTTCGCCGCCGCCAGGAGGGTAGCGTGACGCTGCGAATTCTGGTTCTGGAAAATGGCAAAGCGGGTGAGGTTCAGGTCACGGCCTCCAGCCAATCCACGCTGCTGGATAATGCCGCGGTCCAGACGGTGCAGCAATGGCGCTTTATTCCAGCCAAACGCGGCAATGTCGCTATCAAGGGTTATGCGATTCAAACCATCACGTTCAGGCTTCCCAAATGAAGCCATTAACAGCGTCAGCATAAGGTATTTCTATCATGACCGAAAAAACGCTCCCGGCACTGGCGTCGTCCGACAGTAGCCAATCAACAGCGCAGACCACGCAGCCCTCATCTTTAGCTGCGCCTACGCCGTCGACTTCCAATACCGCAACCGAGACAGCCGTGCCCTTTCAGCCCGAGACAGCGCTGTTTGGCAATGAATTACTTTCCAGCCCACTCAGCTCACTGGTTGTCCCGACGGTGCTTGGCGTGTTGATTTTCTTCTCGGTGGTAACCTGGGCCGCCTTGTTGATCAAAGGGGTACAGTTCTCTCGTTTCCGCAGACAAAACAAGCAGTTTTCTTATCAGTTTTGGAAATCACCTGACCTGGTGGAAGGCGGTCAGGTTGCACGACAGAGCCAGGGGTCTCTCGCACGCATCGCACGGGTGGGACTGGATGTCATCAGCGGCAATGATATTTCCACTCATCGCCGCGAGCTCGCACGCAAAATTAACCGGGGCGAGCGATTGGAACGCAGCCTCCGTCAGCAAATTCTGCGTGAACGGCGCGTCCTTGAAGGGGGATTAGCCATCGTCGCCAGTATTGGCAGCACCGCACCCTTTATCGGGCTGTTCGGAACCGTGTGGGGCATTATGGAGGCGCTGGTGCGTATTGGCATTACCGGTGAAGCCGGGCTGGATAGCGTTGCTGGCCCGATTGGGCACGCGCTCATCGCCACCGGCATCGGCATCGGCATCGCCGCCGCAGTACCCGCCGTGCTGGTTTACAACTATTTTGTTCGCCGCTTCAAACTTGCCAGCGGCGATATGGAAGCCTTTGCAGAAGAGTTTTACAGCCTGGCGCAGGAAACCGGCTTCTCCACTGAGCTACAGCATGATGGGAGTGGGATCTAATGGCGATATCTCATCATCAAGACGACGAAATACTGAGTGAAATGAACGTGACGCCCCTGGTGGATGTCATGCTGGTGCTGCTGGTGGTGTTCATCGTCACCGCCCCGTTATTAACCAATGCCATCCCGCTCAAGCTGCCCAGTACCGCCAGCGTTGCGCCCCCAAATCAGCCTAAACCACTGGTGGTCAGTGTCGACAAGGAAGGCAACTATTATATCGATCGCCAGCAGATGCCCCTGGAACAGATCGGCCTCGCGGTTAGCGCCGCCCATCAGCAGGATGAACAACGCGCCGTGCAACTGCGGGCAGACAGTCAGGTGGTGTATGAGCACGTGGCCAAAGCGATGGCGACGATTCAAAAAACCGGTGTTACTCGTCTGGCGGTCATTACCGATGCTAATGGTTAAGTCACTCTATCAGCACCTGAGGCGCACTCGGACAGCCCCCCCACGTGGTGCCCAACGTAAAGTGGCTGCGGGGAGATGTGCACTCGGCTGTGCCTTGGTGTTGACGCTGATGCCGGTGGCACAGGCAGCCGTGCCAACAGTGCACGGTCTGGCACTTTACGATAATCCGATGCTGCCCGCTGATTTTGATCACTTTCCCTACGTCAACCCCCGTGCGCCGAAAGGGGGTACGCTGGTTCGTTCAGTACAGGGCAGTTTCGATTCCACCAACCCCATGATTATCAACGGCACCGCCGCCGCGGGATTAAAAGCATTGGGCAGTGGATTGGTGTATGAGTCACTGATGGTGCATAGCACGGATGAACCTTTTACCGAGTATGGACTGATCGCCTCCGGCATTCGACTGAACCCGGCACGCCGATGGATTGAGTTTGATATTCACTCTGATGCCCGCTTCAGCGATGGCGTCCCGGTGACCGCAGCCGATGTAAAATTCAGCTTCGAACTGTTACGGCAGCAGGGATTACCCTTGTATCGTGGCTACTACGCTGATGTGCTGGACGTCACGCTCCCCAATCCCAGCACGGTTCGTTTCGCTCTGGCAGAGAACAACTCACGTGAATTGCCGCTTATTCTGGGGCAATTCCCCATACTGCCTGCACATATCTGGCGTGGCCGAGATTTCACTCGGCCAACACTGGATATTCCCATCGGATCCGGCCCCTATCGTGTGACCAAGGTATCTCCGGGATCACAGATTGAATACCAGCGTAACCCGGAATATTGGGGCCGCGATCGGCCAGTCAATCGGGGGCGTTACAACCCTGACCGCATCATCTATGACTACTACCGTGACGATAGTGTCGCACTGGAAGCGTTTCTTGCGGGTCAGGTGGATTACCGGTTGGAAACCTCATCCTCACGCTGGATGAACGACTATCGCGGCCCGGCAGTGGCTCGGGGCGATATTCAAAAAATCACAGTGAAACGGGGATCGCCCGCCCCGATGCAGGCCTGGGTGATGAACCTGCGCAACCCGATGTTCCAAGATAAACGGGTACGCGAAGCATTAGCACTGGCTTTTGATTTCGATACTGTCAACCGCTTGTTTTTCTATCAACTTTACCAGCGAACACAGAGCTTTTTTGAGGATTCTGACATGGGAGCCACGGGCAGCCCTCAGGGCAAAGAACTGGCGCTGCTGCGCACCTTGGGCACGAAAATTCCGCCAGCGGTAATTGACAACGCACTGCCCGATAACACGGTGTTACATCGTTACCAGCGCTTGGATAAAGCATTCCATCTGTTGCAACAGGCAGGCTACCAAATCAAACAACAACGGTTAGTGGATGCCACAGGCAAAGCCTTCACGTTTGAACTGTTGCTCTCCGACAGCGGGTTACAGCGCCTTGCATTACCCTACGTGCAGAATCTGGCCCGACTTGGGATTCAAGTCCGGATCAGTGTTATCGATCCTGCCCAGTACCAAATCCGGCTTCAGCAGCACCGATTCGATATGATCCATGATGTTTTTGGTCAATCCAACAGTCCGGGCAATGAACAACGCTATTACTGGACCAGTGACTATGCCGATGTACCGGAAAGTAACAATACGCCAGGCATCAAAAACCCCGCGATTGATGCGCTGGTTGACGCCCTGATCAGAGCCGATACGCGGGAAGATCTGTTGGCGGCGACCCGCGCGTTAGATAGGCTGTTGCGTTTCAATGCCTATGTGGTGCCGTTATACCACGCGGCGGGGTATAACATGGCGCTGTCACGGCGTCTTAATCGGCCTGTTCTTCAACCCCGCTACGGCGTTGACATAGAATCCTGGTGGCTCACACCGAGTGCTGGAGAGACGCGCTGATGATGCACTATCTCGTTCGCCGCGTGTTGCTGATGGTGCCCACCCTGCTCGGCATCTTGTTGCTCAATTTTGCCATCATTCAATCTGCACCGGGCGGACCAGTGGAGCAAATGCTGGCGCGCATGAACACACTGGGTGCCGAACACAGTCTCTTTGGTGGCAATAATGATGGGGTATCCCAATCCGGCACCGCACATAGTGAGGGGCTGGATCAGGTTTTTATCGATCAGCTCAACCACCAGTTTGGCTTTGACAAACCCTGGTGGCAGCGCTTTGCCTGCATGGTTGGCGATTACATTCAGTTCAATTTCGGCGACAGTTTTTTTCGTGGTGTCAGCGTGGCAACCTTGATTCAGGAGCGGCTTCCGGTCACTGTCTCTCTCGGATTATGGACCATGCCATTGATGTATTTGGTCTCCATTCCACTCGGCATTGCCAAGGCGGTCAAGCACGGTTCGCGCTTCGATAGCCTGACATCCAGCATCATTATTATCGGTTATGCGGTACCCGGTTTTTTGTTCGCCTCACTGTTGATCACTTTTTTTGCCGGTGGACAATACTTTCACTGGTTCCCATTACGCGGGTTGGCGTCAGGGAATGCAGAATCGCTGTCTACCTGGGGCAGAATTGCCGACTATTTTCATCATATTGCACTGCCGGTGCTGGCAAATACGGTGGGCAGTTTTGCTGCACTGACGCTGCTGACCAAAAACAGCTTTCTGGATGAAATTCATCGTCAATATGTGCTGACCGCGCGCGCTAAAGGTGCCAACAACCGGCAAGTGTTGTATGGCCATATCTTTCGCAACGCCATGCTGATTGTGGTGGCCGGTTTACCGGGGTCTATTGCCGCTATTTCTATCAGTGGCTCGTTGTTGATTGAATATATGTTCTCTTTGGAGGGAATGGGTTTTCTGGGTTATGAAGCGATTCTGACGCGAGATTATCCGGTTATTTTTGGCACGCTATATTTATTCACCCTGATCCATTTACTGGTAAAAATAATGAGTGACCTGCTTTATTCATGGATCGATCCACGTATTCATTTTGAGGGCAGATCATGACAAATGAAACTGCGGCTATTTATCAACCCACACGTTTTTCTCCATTAACACAGCGTCGTGCACGACTTTTTTTCTCTAACCGTAAAGTGGTTATTGCCTGTGTTTTATGGCTGATATTAATTGTCATCGGGTTATTTGCCGATGCGATCGCTACAGATAAACCCTGGTTGCTTAAGTACGATGGAAACGTTTACTTTCCCTTATTGTTTGATTATCCGGAAACCACCTTTGGCGGCACATTACCTACGCTGGCTAATTACAGCGATCCCCAGGTACAACACTGGATATTAAGTAAAGGGTATTGGGTTCGGGCCCCGGTTCCCTGGACATGGGAAACGATCGACATTGCCAATACACAGACGGTGCCTTCCCCACCCTCGAGCCGCCACTGGTTGGGCACTGATGACGCGGGTCGCGATGTACTGGCCAGAGTCATTTACGGTATTCGTATCTCGCTGCTGTTCGCCGTGATTGTCAGCACCGGGGCCGTTGTGCTCGGTACGCTGATCGGCGGCATCCAGGGCTACTGGGGCGGACGGATCGATCTCTATGGACAGCGTTTTATTGAGATATGGGCCGGGCTTCCTACCCTGTTTATACTGATGATCCTCTCAAGCATGGTCACCTCCAGTTTGGGCTGGTTAACACTGACAATGGTGATGTTTTCCTGGCTGAGTCTGGTGGACATCGTGCGCGCTGAATTCTTACGCACACGCAATCAGGACTACGTGGTGGCCGCTACGCTGATGGGCCTGCCAGCCAGAACGGTGATGTGGCGTCATATATTGCCTAACGCCATGATCTCGACCCTGACATTTTTACCCTTCACCTTTACCGGGGCTATTACCACGTTGACATCACTGGATTTTCTCGGTTTTGGGCTACCACCGGGCTCCGCCTCACTGGGGGAGTTGATCAATCAGGCTCGCAACAATCCACAGGCCACCTGGCTGGCGGTCACCGCGTTTTTCTCACTGACGCTACTCCTGTCACTGATGGTGTTTATTGGGGAAGGGCTACGTGATGCTTTCGATCCCCGTTATGAGCGTCGTCAATAAATCACGCTCGCCACAGCCTAAGGAGGCACTCCGTGCAACACCTACTAGACGTCACACAACTGCGCATAGCTAACGCGGAGCGCTGCCTGGTTGACGGACTCGACTTTCACGTTCAACGCGGTGAAACCCATGCCTTGGTGGGAGAATCGGGTTCTGGCAAATCCATCAGCGCACTGTCACTGCTCGGTCTGCTCCCCCGTAGCTTGCAGGTCAGCGGCAGCATCAAACTCGATGGGATGGATCTTTCACTGCTGGATGAGCGCACTCTCATCCGTCATCGAGGTCAAACCGCCAGTTTTATTTTTCAGGAACCGATGACCTCACTCAATCCGTTACACACCATCGGCAAACAAGTGATGGAAGCCATTGCGTTACACCGCAAACGGACAGTGCAGCAATTGCGTCAGGAAGCCATGGTACTGTTGGATCGCGTGAAACTGGGCGCATCACCGCGCTGGTTCGATGCTTTTCCACATACGCTTTCCGGTGGGCAGCGCCAGCGGGTGATGATCGCGATGGCAATGGCTAACCGTCCCTCGCTATTGATTGCCGATGAACCCACGACGGCACTGGATGTCACGGTGGCGCGGGACATTCTCGATTTGCTTAATGAAATAAAAAACAGTGAAGGTATGGGGCTGGTGCTGATCACCCACGATCTCAACCTGGTCAGGCGCTATGCCGATAATGTCAGTGTGATGCGGGCAGGAAAATGCATCGAACAAGGGCCAGTACAGCAGGTGCTGACTGCACCAACAACCCACTATACCCGCGCGTTGATTGCCGCCGAACCAGAGGGACGTCCCCATCCCGTCGAGCCTCAAGCAAAGGAGGTTCTGTCCATTGAAAACCTGAGTGTCACCTACCCTGGCCAGCGACGCTGGTTGAGAAAAGTTCCGCCCACCGCCCCTACGCTGACGAATATCAGCCTAACCGTGAAACAGGGGGAAACCTTGGGGATTGTTGGGGAATCAGGCTCCGGTAAATCCACATTGGCAAAAGCCATACTGGGATTACAACCGGGAGAAGGGAAGATCGTCTTTCTCGGCCAACGCGTCGATCGCTGGTCGCTGTATGACTGGGGAACTTTACGCAATAAGCTACAGTATGTGTTTCAAGACCCTTACGGAGCACTGTCACCGCGCATGAGTGTGTTTGATATTGTCAGCGAAGGGCTACTCTACCAACAAAAGCAGCTTTCTCTCGAACAAGTACACCAGCGTGTAAGCAAGGTACTACAGGACGTAGAATTGAATGAAACCTTAGCCGCACGCTATCCTAATGAGTTATCTGGCGGACAGCGCGCACGTATTGCCTTGGCGCGCGTCTTGATCCTTAATCCAGCACTGTTGATCCTGGATGAACCTACCGCAGCGCTCGACAGGTTGGTGCAAAAAAAACTGATCGTGCTATTACGCGATTTACAGATGGAATATGGCCTGAGCTATTTGTTCATTAGTCACGATATGTCCGTCGTCAAAGCGCTGGCACACCGAGTACTGGTATTAAAATCGGGACAGGTCGTGGAACAAGGCGATATGCACAACCTGTTCCACCATCCACAATCCAGCTATACACGCAGATTGGTCGAGAGTTGATCAGCCAGGGTTTATCGGTTACCGCTTCAGGCGCACAGCACGTGTTCGCCTGAAGGCTTCCCATCAGGATGATGCGTTTACCGCATCAGCACTCTGTTCACTCTCAACACCATTTACGCGTTGTTATTCGCCAGCTTTTGCCATTTCTGTTTAAAGGCATAGCCCAACAGCAGAAGCGCTATCCACAACACGCCCACGTAGAGGGAAACGCGCGTTTCTTCGAAGTAACCAATCAGCCCGATGATAAACACTAGGAACACGATACCGACTACCGAAGACGCCACGCCCCCCGGCAGTGGGAACGCCAATGCTTTCACCTCGTTCTCACTCAAACGACGACGGAACGCAATTTGTGAACAGAGGATCATGATCCACACCCACACGGTGGCAAAGGTTGCCAGCGACGCAATCACCAAAAACACTTTGCCCGGCATGATGTAGTTCAGATAAACCGCCACCAGCAGCGCAGCCATCATCACAACGACCGTGACCCACGGAATACCGCGTTGCGACACTTTGGCAAAGACCTTGGGGGCGTTGCCCTGCTCGGCCATGCCGTGCATCATGCGGCCCACGCCAAACACGTCGCTGTTAATTGCCGACAGAGACGCTGTGATCACCACAAAATTCAGAATGCCTGCGGCGGCCGTGATACCAAGGTGCTGGAAGGTCAGCACAAACGGGCTGCCTTCTGTCCCCACCTGGTTCCAGGGATAAATCGACATGATGACAAACAGCGTGCCTACATAGAACACCAGGATGCGCCACGGCACTGAGTTAATCGCACGCGGAATGGATTTATGCGGATCTTTAGCTTCACCTGCGGTGATACCAATAATTTCAATACCGCCGTAGGCAAACATCACCAGTTGCAGCGACAGGACCATGCCCATCACGCCGTTACTGAAGAAACCGCCGTGGCTCCACAGGTTACTGATTCCAGTGGGCTGACCACCGTTACCGATACCCCACACGATAATCCCGATGCCCGCCACAATCATGATGATGATGGTGGCGACCTTGAAGAACGAGAGCCAAAACTCCAGCTCACCGAACACCTTCACGCTCATCAGGTTAATGGCACCAATGATCAGCACCACGCTCAACACCCAAATCCAGTGCGGCACATCAGGGAACCAGACGCTCATGTAGATACCAAATGCGGTCACATCCGCGATGGCAACGATAAGGATCTCAAAGCAGTAGGTCCATCCGGTGATGTAGCCCGCCATCGGCCCCAGGTAATCCTGGGCGTAGCGGGAAAAGGAGCTGGCCTGCGGGTTATTGACCGACATCTCTCCCAGCGCCCGCATAATGATATAGGCGATAACACCACCGATGATATAAGCCAACAGCACGCTGGGTCCTGCCATCTGAATGGCACTGGCCGAGCCATAAAACAGCCCAGTACCAATCGCCGATCCGAGTGCAATGAAGCGGATGTGCCGCGTGCTTAACCCACGCTTTAGCTTAGCGGATTGTTGTTCCATAAATTAAGCCGCCCTGTCTTACAAAAGAAAAACCACAGGCGGCAGCCTGTGGTGAAAAATGCAGCGTTAGTGCGTTATTGGTGCGCCGTCTCTTCCTGACGCCCACTTAGCCGATCATAAATAACCGCGGCCAGCAGCACCACCAGTGACGGTGGCAACCAGGCCAATCCCTGTTCACCTAAAGGCAAGTTCAGGCTCCAGGCTGGCAGCAATGGCGCAAAGGTCGATGATTTTACCCCATCAATCAGGCCGAATAACAGGCTGATTAACATGACCGGGGCCACAATACGCGAAGCCTGATTCCACCAGCGCAAAGTAAAACTCAGCAAAACCAGAATGATACAGGGCGGATAGATCGCTGTCAGCACCGGAATGGAAAGCTGAATCAGATGACTTAACCCCAGATTAGCCACTAACGCCGAGAAGCCACCCAGCACAAATACCAGCGTGCGGTAGGAAAATGGCAAATACTGGGAGAAAAATTCGGCGCAGGCACAGGTCAGGCCAACCGCCGTCACCATGCAGGCGATAAAAATCAACAATGCCAGAAAACCGCTGCCCATGCTGCCAAAGGTGTGCTGCACATAAGCATGCAGAATTTCCGCCCCGTTTTGCGCGTTAGGAATCAGCTCGCCGCTCACCGAGCCCAGCTTAAACAGGCTCAGATAGACCAACGTCAATCCGACGCCAGCAATCAAACCTGCCCAAATGGTGTAACGGGTCAGTAGCCTAGCATCGGTCACGCCGCGTGAACGGGCGGCATTGACGATAACAATGCCGAATACCATGGCACCCAGGGTATCCATGGTCAGGTAACCGTTCACAAAACCGTTAGAAAACGGCACGGTTTGATAGACCTCGGTCGCCGGGATCGGCGAACCCGCCGGCCACATCACCGCCGCCAATCCCAGAACCGCCAGCGCCAGAATTTTTAACGGTGCCAGTACATGGCCGACCGTATCCAGCAGACGACCCGGATAGAGAGAAATGCCGATCACCAGCGCAAAATAGACCACGCTATAGATGAGCAACGGCGTGGCAGCATCGCCAAACAGCGGAGCCAATCCGACTTCGAACGATACCGTGGCAGTACGCGGTGTAGCGAACAGCGGTCCGACGGCCAGATAACACACGGTCGCCAGCAGAACGCCAGCCTTATGGCCAATGGGGGAGCTCAGCGCATCAACGCCACCGCCCACGCGCGCCAGCGCTACCACGGTTAACACCGGTAGGCCAACCGCAGTGAGCAAAAAGCCAAGCGCGGCGGTCCAGACGTGTTCACCCGCCTGCAAACCCACGATCGGCGGGAAAATGATGTTCCCCGCCCCGACAAACAGCGCAAAGGTCATAAACCCCAGCGCCACGATATCTTTGGATGTTAAACGATGACTCATAGTTACGTTGTGTTGCCTGTATATAAATGCGACAAAATGGGAAGACGCACTGCGACGTGGTATAAATTATTCTTATCACGCAGACGTTATAGGGCGCTAAGTAAAACGTTTATAGCAATAAAAGACAAGTAGTGATCCAAAATGCGAAGTATTACGCCAACCTAACAGAAATAGTCAGCACATAATATCACTACTCACACAACCTTCCGCACATGATTTGTGCATTTAGCGTCTTTGCCTTGCAATAAAACCAGTATAAAAACGCGTAATACGCGCAAAACGGACATAAAAGAGGCGATACTTCAGCATAAGAAGCGCTTTTTGCTGCAAAAGGGGACAAGTCGCAGGGGATTACGCGGTAAACGGTGTGAACCGATTTGCAGATTGTGACACCCCACGGCGGAGCGTCGAAGTTACACCGGGGATAGCGGATTCGCGTCCCCCCGGTGCTATGCGTTCGTGTATTAGTTGCCCCACACGGCGGCAGCGGTATCCACAACCAGACGCAGCTTGGCCCACTGCTGTGCTTCCGTCAGGCTGTTGCCCTCTTCCGTGGAAGCAAAACCACACTGTGGGCTGAGGCAAAGCTGTTTGATATCAACATATTTCGCGGCTTCCGCGATGCGCGCCTTCAGCAAGGCCGGATCTTCCAACTCGCCGTTTTTGGTTGTCACCAGACCCAGCACCACTTGCTGGTGTCCCGGTTTGATGAAACGCAGCGGCTCGAATCCCCCTGAGCGATCGTTATCATACTCAAGGAAAAACTCGTCCACATTGACGTCGCCAAACAGGATCGATGCCACTGGCTCATACCCGCCTTCAGAAATCCAGGTAGAACGGAAGTTGCCACGGCATACGTGCAAACCGATCGTCAGGTCGGCTGGTTTGCCTACCAATGCTTTATTCAACACGTCGGCATAGATACGGGCCAGCTGTTCCGGATCTTCACCGCGTTCGCGAATTTGGCGTTTTTGATCGTCTGAGCACAGGTAAGCCCATACGGTATCATCCAGTTGCAGATAGCGGCAGCCTGCGGCGTAGAAAGCATGAATCGCATCGTGCCAGGTCTGCGCCAGATCGTCGAAATAAGCATCCAGCGTTGGGTAAACCTGACTGTCGATGGCCTTGCGTCCACCACGGAAATGGAACACGCTCGGACTAGGAATCGTCATCTTGGCGGTCACATCACCCGCGATGCTGTTCAGGTAGCGAAAATGCGCCAGCATCGGGTGCTGTTGGTTAAAGCTGACTTTGCCCGTCACCTTGATGGCACGAGACTTGGTTTGGATACCGTTAAACTGGATACCGTGGTCCGCTTCGAAAGCCTCTACCCCGTTCAGCCCTTCGAAAAAGTCGAAATGCCACCAAGCGCGACGGAATTCACCGTCGGTGACCACCTGAAGCCCGGCTTCACGTTGCAACGCAACTGCACGCAAAATTTCTGCATCTTCTACGGCGCGCAGTTGCTCCGCATTAATGGCACCGGACTGGAATTGCAGGCGTGCTTCTTTGATGGCGGCGGGACGCAGCAGGCTACCGACCACATCGGCGCGGAAAGGGGGAAGTACTTTAGCCATGATAAACTCCTGATCTTTCGCAACCGCGCCCGTACGTTGCAGCGTGAGGCAAGCGGCATTGCAAAGTAGTTTCAAAATGAATAGTCACAACGCACAGTAATCACGCCTTATATTTATTTAGACATCTGGACGGCTAGAAGGTAGGTAAATCCTGTCATGGCAGCAGAGTGAGGGCAATAGAATAATTTTCACTTTCCGCGACTAACATGAATAAAATTCACGTCAGACTGATGAAAAAGTCACTTTTCCCCTGGTTATTTCCGGCGAAAGCCGGGGATGGCTACCAGAATGAACGCGTTTCACCTGCACAAGATTCCCGCCTTCGCGGGAATGACGGTGATGGGTGAGAATGATGGCGTGTTACAGGCCGAGTTGCTGGCGTGCGGTAACGCGCACAGGCTCAGGCAAGGGAAGATAGCCATCCTGACTCACCAGATTTTGCCCAGTGGTAGACAGAACCCGATCCATGAAGGCGGCCGTCAGGCTATCCAGCGCGCGCTCTGGCGCTTTGTTGACATAAATATAGAGATAGCGCGCGTAGGGATAACGCCCACTGCGAATATTGTCCACCGTCGGCGCAACGTAGTCGTTTCCCTGCGCCGCCAGCGGCAACATTTTCACTCCGCTGGCGCGAAAACCGATGCTGGCATAACCAATCGCCTGTGTGGAAGTGGCCACAGCCTGAACTACCGACGCAGAACCCGGTAGCTCATTCACCAGCGGCAAGAAATCACCGCCACATAGCGCTTGCTGCTTAAAAAAACCGTAGGTGCCCGACGCTGAGTTACGCCCGTAGCGCAACACGCGGCGCGATGCCCATTCCCCGCTCAACCCGAGGTCGCGCCAGTGAGTGACGGTTTGCGTCGCCCCACAGCGATGGGTAATGGAGAACAGCGCATCGAGCTGTTGCACGTTCAACCCCGGCAGCGGATTATCCTGATTCACTAACACCACCAGCGCATACATCGCCACTGGCACAGCCAATGGTGGATACCCGTAGCGTTGCACAAAGGCCTCAATCTCACTGGCCTTCATGGCACGGCTCATCGGACCAAGCTGTGCCGCGCCGGAGGCAAGTGCCGTCGGTGCCGATGACGACCCCGCCACCTGCATCTGTACGTTAACGCTGGGATAATGCTGGTTGAAATCGGCGGCCCAAAACGCCATCAGCGTCGCCAAGGTGTCAGAGCCGGCACTGGAGAGGTTACCCGCCAGCATTTGCTCACTGCGCGCAATGTGGCTCCAGCCACTGAGTAACAGCGCAGTACAGAGCAATAAACCCGAAAAACGCGGGGCTGGCATCATAGGTCATATCCATCAAGCCGAAGGGGTGGTGCTATTCTCCGACAGAGAGGCAGGGACAATCAACCGGTTAGGAAGCGTAAACATAAAACGTGCTCCGGCACCGGGTTCACTGAGGATCTCCAACCGCGAATCATGATGGCTGAGCGCATGCTTGACGATGGCAAGCCCCAATCCGCTGCCACCCGTTTGGCGCGATCGGGCTTTGTCCACGCGGTAAAAACGCTCCGTCAGGCGAGGGATATGCTCGGCGGCGATACCAGGACCATTATCGCTGACCTGAAATTGCGCGCCTTGGCTGATTTTTTGCCAGCACACTTCAATGCGCGTGCCATCCGGCGTGTGATTAACCGCGTTGTACACCAGATTGGAGAAGGCGCTGTGCAACTGCTCTTCATTGCCATAAACGCTCAACCCATCGTTGATGCGAAACACAATTTCATGACGCTCCTGGCTCAGCGTCTGAGCTTCACGTTGCAGTATGCGCAGCATACGTGGCACATCGACCTTTTCCGACAGATTGATCGGTGCCGCCGCTTCGATTTTCGATAACGTGAGCAACTGTTTCACCAACCCGTCCATGCGCCGCGTCTGCTCCTGCATGGTCGAGAGTGCTTTGCTGCGTAAGGCACCGTCCAGCGAATCGTCCTGCATCATCTCCAGATAGCCTTGCAGCACAGTGAGCGGAGTGCGTAATTCATGGCTGACGTTGGCAAAGAAATTACGCCGTGCCCCTTCCAGTTGGTGCATCTGGGTGATGTCGCGCACCACCATCAACAATTGCCCTTCCGAGTAAGGCATAACACGGAATTCAACATGGTGAGCATTGATCAATTGCAGGGTCAAGGCGCGGGTGAAATCCTGCTGGCGCATGTATTGGGTGAACTCGGGATAGCGCAACAAATTGAGGATATTCTGGCCGTTATCTTCAGGCCAACGCAGGCTGAGCAAATGCTGGGACAAGCCGTTGCACCAGATAATGGTGCCCTCTTCGGTAGTGATCACCACGCCGTCGGGTAGCGACTCGGCACCGCTGCGAAAACGTTTGATCAGCAAAGCCAGCTCACGCCGCCGCCGCCGATTACGCAGCTGCATTTGGTACAGCCCGTAAAACAGCGGCTCCCAGCTCCAGCGTCCGGGTGGTGGCGTCATACTGCGATCGACCCACAGCCAGTAGGAGAGCTTAAGCTGGTTGTAATAATTCCAGCCAAGTACCACCAGCACAGCCGCCAGCATAAACCAGGGCAGGTAGCCGAAAATCAATCCCAGCAGCAGGGCGGGCAAGCAAAAAAAAGCCAGCTCCGATGCCAGCTTTTTCCACGAAAGACGTTCTAACACGTTAAAAATTCTCCGCTTTGGCGGTATTCAGCCACGATGTCGCGCACGCTATGGCTCACACGCACATCAATAACGCGTAGAAAAACGGTACCCCGTTCCCCGGACCGTTTGCACCATTTTATCGTGTCCGCTGGTTTCCAGCGCCTTGCGCAAGCGACGAATATGCACGTCCACAGTACGATCCTCAACATAAACGTTAGTTCCCCAAACGTTATTGAGCAACTGCTCGCGGCTGTATACACGCTCAGCGTGCGTCATAAAGAAATGCAGCAGCTTGAATTCGGTCGGCCCCATCTCCAGTGCGTGCTGTTCGGTGGTAACGCGATGCGAGGTTGGGTCTAGGCTCAGCCCCCGCATTTCGATCACCTCTTCCACCGCCATCGGTGAAATACGGCGCATCACCGCCTTGATGCGTGCGACCAATTCTTTAGGCGAGAACGGCTTGGTGATGTAATCATCCGCACCAACCTCAAGCCCACGCACGCGATCTTCCTCTTCTCCACGCGCCGTCAACATCATAACCGGGATATCCCGCGTCAGCGCTTCGCGCTTCATGTGCTTGATAAACTGCAACCCCGAGCCTCCTGGCAGCATCCAGTCCAGCAGCACCAAATCCGGATAGGGCTCGGACAAACGCGTCACGGCGCTGTCATAATCTTCCGCTTCAACGGACTGATAGCCGTTTTGCTCTAACACGAAGCACACCATTTCACGAATCGGCGCTTCATCTTCTACGACCAGTATGCGTCTTGCCATTGTTCATCCTGCCGTTAGTCAGCGTATGAAACGCGTCAACAATAACGAAATCTCACCATTGCCCACTTTACCTAAAAGGTGCCTGAGCGGCTTATCTTCTGTGGGCGAAAGCAGTATGCGTCAGTTTTATGACAGATTTATGAAAACCCACATTGAAGGTAACACCCTGTTTAGCAGTTGTTTCCAAAATTTTCACGGTGATAACGACAGTCTCCGCCCTCACTGCTTATACCCGTCATACTGCACGTTGCAGATGCGTTGGCTGCATTCATTATTCGGCCCATCCCTGGGCCTCACCTCTTACGAGGCCGCCGCACACGGCGTTCAAATCTGCTCCCTGCAGATTTGTCACCCGCATCACTTACCTGAGTAAGCTCATCGGGATTCGTTCATTTACCGCCTTCCTGCAACGCGAATTATTTAGGGTATAATCGCCCTACACGCGATAGCACGTCTAACAGGAAACGCCATGCGTATCATTCACACCGCAGACTGGCATCTTGGCCAATATTTTTATACTAAAAGCCGCGCACCTGAGCATCAAGCGTTTCTCGACTGGCTCATCGAGCAGATAACCGACCATCAGGTCGATGCGCTGATTGTGGCCGGTGATATCTTTGATAACGGTGCGCCGCCGAGTTACGCACGCGAGATGCTCAACCGGTTTGTGGTAGCTTTGCGCACCACCGGGTGCCAGTTGGTGTTGCTGGCCGGAAATCACGATGCGGTGGCGACCCTGAATGAATCACGGGACCTGCTGGCGTGCCTCAATACCCGTGTTATCGCCAACGTCACCGAGGATGCAACGCAGCAGGTATTTGCACTCAATACCCGTCAAGGTGTGCCCGGCGCAATTCTGTGCGCCATCCCTTTCCTACGCCCACGCGACATCCTGCGCAGCCTGGCAGGTCAATCCGGCGTGGAAAAACAGGTCGCCTTGCAGGACGCCATCAGCGAACATTACGCGCAATGCTACCAGCACGCCTGCGATTTACGCGACACGCTAGCAGTACCCCTGCCGATTATCGCCACCGGACACCTGACTACGGTCGGGGTTACCGCTTCGGAAGCGGTACGCGAGATCTACATCGGCTCGCTCGATGCCTACCCGGTGCAGGCCTTTCCGCCTGCCGATTATATCGCCCTTGGCCATATCCACCGCCCACAACGCGTAGGACACAGCGAGCATATCCGCTACAGCGGTTCCCCGATTGCCCTGAGTTTTGATGAACTTGGCAGTGAAAAATCGGTCGCGTTGATCGACTTCCCGCCAGGCGTTCCCCCGGAGATAACGCTACTGCCCGTACCGGTGACGCAACCGATGCGCCTGATAAAAGGCAATCTGGCGGACATTGAGCAGCAGTTGCACAACCTACCCGCTCCCAAAGCGGGGCAACGCATCTGGCTGGATATTGAGATCGCCACCGACACCTACCTTAGCGACATGCAGCAGCGTATTCAGCAGGTAACGCACACATTGCCCGTCGACGTGTTGCTGTTACGGCGCAACCGTGAGCAGCGTATGCAGGCGATTGCGCGCGAAAAGAAAGAAACGCTGGACGAATTATCCCCACAGGACGTTTTCGAACGCAAACTGGCGCTGACCGACATAGCACAGGAACAGCAAGCACGGCTGCGCCCACTGTTCGATGACATAGTCCGCGACGTCACCGAAGGAGCGCCGCAAGCATGAGAATCCTGAGTTTACGGTTAAAAAACCTTAACTCGCTCAAAGGCGAATGGAAGATCGATTTCACGCAGGAGCCGTTTGCCAGCAACGGGCTGTTTGCCATCACCGGCCCGACTGGCGCGGGCAAAACCACGCTGCTGGATGCCATCTGTCTGGCGCTTTATCACCAGACACCGCGGCTGAATACGCTCTCCGCTACGCAAAACGAACTGATGACGCGCAACACCGCCGACTGTCTGGCTGAAGTGGAGTTTGAGGTCAAAGGCATCGGCTATCGCGCGTTTTGGAGTCAACGCCGCGCCAAAGATGCGGCAGACGGCAACCTGCAAACCCCGAAAGCCGAGCTGGCGCTGATCGCAGACGGTAAGATCCTCACGCAAAAGTTGTCCGAAAAACTGGCTCACACCGTCCGTATTACCGGGCTGGATTTTGAGCGTTTTACCCGTTCAATGATGCTCTCACAGGGGCAATTTGCCGCGTTTCTCAATGCCGAACAGAATAAACGTGCAGAACTGCTGGAAGAGCTGACCGGAACGGTGATCTATGGCGAGATTTCCAGTCGGATCTATGAGCAGCATAAGGCCGTTAAGCTGGCATTGGACACGCTACAAGCACGCGCCTCGGCCATTGCATTGTTGGATGACAGTGAGCGACAAACCGTACTGGCAGCACTGACGCAGCGACAGCAGGAAGAGAAAGGGTTGCGGGAAAAACGTGAGCAAGCACTGACACACCAGCAATGGCTGACTCAAGAACGGCTTCTTCAGCAGGACTTACGCCAAAAGCAGCAGCAGGCCGAGGCAGCCGAGCAGGCTCAACGTGATGCCGAGCCCGATCGATTACGGCTGGAACGTGACGAACCAGCAGAAAAATTGCGCCCCTTGCAGCGCGAGCGCGAACGCACTCAGTTGGCTCGGGTTGCAGCACAAACGCGTGAAACGGCGTTAGCCCAGCAGCACACTGCCAGTCAGACAGCACATCAGCAGCAACAGCAGTTGTTGCTGCAAGCGCAACAAGCACAGCAGCAACACAATGCAGCACGCCAGCAGGAAGAAGGACTGATTGCGCAACAGGTAATACCGCTCGATCAGCAAATCGCACGCCAAGGGGAGCGTTGTGCCGAACATCGGCAAGCGTTGACCCAAACGCAAACGCAGCGTGATAACGAACAACAGCAACTGGCGGAGTTGCTTCGTCAGCGCGATACATTGAAAATCCAGCGAGAAACCCGACTCAACTACCAGCAGCAGCATCCCCATCACCGTCACTGGAGCGAGCAGCTTGGCGCGTGGCGTGCGGCATTTCAGGAGCAGCAACGCCTGTCTGGAGAACTGACCGCTAATGGTACGCAGCAGCAGCGCCTGACAAACGCGGAACAAGAGCTGGCGCGCAAGCAGGTGGCACTGATCGAACAGCGTAGCGCGCAACAGCAGCGCTACGACACCTTGCAGCATCAATGCGAACAGCAGCAACAGGTGTGGCAACAGGCAGAAACGGCGAATCCGATTGCCGGTTTGCGTGAACGTTACGCGGCACACCAGCGAGCACGACAAGCGCGGCGGCAGTTCGGAGAATTGACACAACGACTCAGCAACCTGCGTCAACAACAGCAAAATAGCGCCAGCAAAGGGATCAAGCTGGATCAGCGTTTTCAAGCCGACACCGAGATTAACGACACGAAACGCGCAGACAGTCAGCGTCTGGAGCAGCAGTTGAGCGATGTCGAACAGCGTGTCGAACTGGAAAAGCGCATCGTTAAGTTGGAGGCTGAACGCGCACAGTTACAACCGGGAGAGGCCTGCCCGCTGTGTGGCTCAACGCACCATCCGGCGATTGCAGAGTATCAAACGCTGACGCACACCGCGTCCGAGGCGCAAGGGCTGGTGGCACAACTGCGCACGCTATGTCAGCAGGCGCGCAGCGAATTGGCGCAGCGCGAGGGCGCGCTCTCCGCCCTGGCAAAACAGCGCGATGAACTTCAGGCCGAGCGGGCCGAACAGGAAAAGCGGTACCAAGCGTGCTATAACGACTGGCAACAGGTGAGTGAGCATTTACACGTAACCTTCACGCCTGAGCAGGAACAAGAGATTGCCGAATGGCTGACGACCTGCGATCGCGAAGCAGATACCCTGTTTAGCCAGATAGAAGCGCAAGAGCAGCTGCAACGCAGCTGGCAAGAAAGTAAGGATTCACTGACCGCTGCGCAGCAGCAGCGTCAGGAAACAGAGCAGCAGCTTGCCTTGCTGCAACAGCGTATTCAAGCGCACCGGGAAGGGCTTGCCGAGGCCGCACACAAACAGCAACAGCTCACCGCGGCGTTGACAACACAGCAAGAAACACTCGCCGCGGCGCTCGCGCCCTATGCGTTGGTTCCACCAGCACTTGCCGAACAACAGCACTGGCTGGCAGAACGTGCCACCGAAGCGGAGCGTTGGAAAACCACCGAACAGCAGTTGCAGCACGATGACAACACGCTGGCCTCACTGCATGCCACCGTGCAGGAACGGAAAAAAACGTTACAGGCACTCGATGCGAGCGCCACACTACAGCAGACACAATGGCAGGATGGGGAAAAACAGCTGGCAGCCTTGCGCCAGCAACGCCACGCCCTGTTTGGCGATCGCGACACGCAGCAGGTACGTCAGGAATGGCGGCAGAACAGCGAACAGCATCAGCAGCGCGTTGATAAGTTAGCCGTCGTGCTGCAAGAGGCAGCGGCACAGCTCGCCCAACTAGCGGGAGCGTTGGCAGGTCAACGCACACACTGCGAACACTGTGTAGACGCAGAACAGCAAGCCACAGCCCAGTTTGCGACAGCCTTGGCGCGCAGCCCCTTCACTGATGAAGCTGCGTTCCAGCAGGCGCTGCTGAATGATGATACGCGTCAGGTGCTGCGCACTAAACTCGACGCAGTGCGTCAGGCCGTCACAGAAACCCAAGCGCTGCGACAGCAGGCTACCGCCGGGTTGAGTACGCATCTGGCACAGCGCCCGCCAACCGGACCGGATGACGACGAGACCACAACGCCTGAACAACGGCTGGAACAGCTTGATAGCGCGCTGAAAACCAATCTCTATCAACAAGGTGAATGCCAACAACGGCTGCGCAACGATGAGATGCAACGGGATAAACAGCAAGCACTGCTACAAGAGATCGAACAACAGAGCCAGCAGTATGCTGACTGGAGCTGCCTCAACGATCTTATTGGCTCGCAAAGCGGTGATAAATTCCGCAAGTTCGCTCAGGGGCTAACGCTCGATCATCTGGTATATCTGGCCAACCTGCGCCTTGCCCACCTGCACGGTCGTTATCAGCTACAACGTAAAACCGATGATGAGCTTGGCCTGCATGTGCTCGACACCTGGCAGGCCGATGCGGTGCGCGACACTCGCACCCTGTCGGGCGGTGAGAGCTTTTTGGTCAGCCTGGCGTTAGCGTTGGCGCTCTCCGATCTGGTGAGCAACAAAACCCGTATCGATTCGCTGTTTCTGGATGAAGGGTTTGGCACCCTAGACGCGGATACGCTGGACAGCGCGCTGGATGCGCTGGATAACCTCAATGCCACCGGCAAAACCATTGGCGTCATCAGCCACGTGGAGGCGATAAAAGCGCGTATCTCGACGCAAATCAAGGTCAAAAAGGTAAATGGGTTGGGCGTAAGTCAGCTTGATGAGCGCTACGCCCTGTAGCGCTCTGCTTATACAGGCGTAAACGCGTTATGCCGCCGGCCACAGCCAGGCGGCACCGCGCACACCGCTGGAATCACCGTGGGTGGCCTGACGAATCGGCGTGGTGCACTCCTGACCGAAGATCCACGGGGTTATCAGCGCGGGCAGCGTCTGATAAAAACGCGGGACATTGCTCATCCCGCCCCCCAACACCACCACGTCGGGATCCACTAAATTGATCACGTGTGCGATGGATTTGGCCAGACGTTGCTCATAGCGTTGCAGCGCCTGTTCTGCACCACTATCCCCTTGGCGTGCCAATGAGACAATGGTTTCCCCATTGCAGGCATGGCCCGAGACATGGCGATAGTCGGCAGCGAAACCGGTGCCGGAAATAAAGGTTTCAATGCATCCGCGTTGACCACAATAGCAAGGCACCGCTTGCGCAAACTGGCGTTCTTGCTCATTCTGCAAGGGCAAAGGGTTATGCCCCCATTCGCCAGCGATGCCGTTGCGCCCGGCGTGAGCACGTCCGTTGAGCGCAATGCCCGCACCACAGCCGGTACCGATAATAATGGCAAACACCACATCGAGTCCGGCTCCGGCACCGTCCACCGCTTCAGACACCGCCAGACAATTAGCGTCATTGGCGAGGCGCACCGGGCGCTGCAACAGCGCGGAGAGATCGTTATCCAACGGCTGGTCGTTCAACCACACCGAATTGGCGTTTTTGAAGTGGTGGGACAACGGCGACAGGGTGCCGGGGATCCCCACGCCGACGCTCCCGGTCATGCCGGTGGCCTTTTCGGCCTCGTTGACCAGCGTAGCAATGGTGTGCAACGTTGCCTGATAGTCATCACGCGGCGTCGGCAGACGATGGCGGAACAGCGTTTCACCGTAGTCCCCCAGTGCGATGACCTCCGTTTTGGTGCCACCCAAATCAATTCCAATACGCACACCGCCTCCTCAGAAAATTCCTATAATGCATGAATAAATATCACAGTTTTCACGCACCTGGCACAAAGTAACTTTATTGTAGTGTATACCGAATCCACCATTACGCGCTGCACTCGCGCGCCAAATCCGCTATGATGCGTCCCTCCCCTTTTCATCCGCGTGTCACGCACGCACCGCCAGGGATAACACCATGCTGTGGTTTAAAAATGTTATTATTTATCGCCTGAACCGCGATATCGCCCTTTCCACTGATGCGTTAGAAAAGCAGTTGAGTGAATTCGCCTTTACCCCCTGCGGAAGCCAGGATCTCTCTCGCACCGGTTGGGTATCCCCGATGGGCGCTCACAGTGATGCACTGACCCACAGCGTTAACGGCCAGTTGCTGCTCTGCGCACGCAAAGAAGAAAAGATGCTGCCCTCTCCGGTGATCAAGCAGGCACTCCAGGCCAAAATCGACAAGCTGGAAGCCGAGCAGCACCGCAAACTGAAAAAAACTGAAAAAGATACCCTGAAAGATGAAGTGCTGCATACGCTGCTGCCGCGCGCCTTCAGCCGTTTCAGTCAGGTGTGGCTATGGATTGATACCGTTAACCAGTTGATTATGGTTGATGTTGCCAGCGCCAAAAAAGCCGAAGATACGCTGGCGCTGTTGCGCAAAACCCTGGGCTCACTGCCCGTCGTGCCCCTGACGCTGGAAAACCCTATTGAACTCACACTGACCGAATGGGTGCGCTCTGGCGATGTGCCAGCCGGTTTCACCCTGCAAGACGAAGCCGAATTGAAAGCGATTCTGGAAGACGGCGGGGTGATCCGCTGTAAGAAGCAAGATCTGGTGAGTGATGAAATCGCCGTGCATATCGAAAAAGGGAAAGTGGTAACCAAACTGGCCCTCGACTGGCAGGAACGCATCCAACTGATACTGGCAGAAGATGGCACGCTGAAACGCCTCAAGTTCGCCGACACGCTGCGTGAGCAGAACGACGATATCGACAGAGACGATGTGGCTCAACGCTTTGATGCCGATTTTATTCTGATGACCAGCGAGCTTTCTGCGCTAACGACCAATCTGGTTGAAGCGTTGGGTGGCGAAGCGCAGCGCTAAACAAAACAGGGAAGAGAGGGCGTTATGCGACATGAAATTCCGGTGCGCTGCTTTTCTATCGCGCTTTATGTACTGCGCCCAGCGCAGGCCGGTTATCAAGTCCTGCTGCTGCGGCGCAACGGCCATACCCAGCCGGGACAGTGGTGCCAGATAGCCGGTGGTATTGAAGCCGGAGAAAGCGCCTGGCAAACAGCGCGCCGTGAAGCGCAAGAAGAGACGGGATTACAGTTAACCGACCTCTACTCAGCGGATCGCTGTGAGCAGTTTTACGAAGCGGATAACAATGGCCTGACGCTGGTGCCGGTGTTTGTGGCTTATGTCGCTGCCGACGCCGACATTGTGCTTAACGCTGAGCACAGCGAATTCCATTGGGCAACGTTTGAAGAAGCGACCCAAATGCTGCCCTTCCCCGGCCAGCGTGACATCCTGCATCACATTCATCGTTACTTTGCCGAACAACATCCACATCCCCTGCTACGGATGCCGTTAGACGCTTAACGCCTATTGCAATAAGCCTGATGGCATAACTGCCAGCGGTGCAGAATCGGTCTGCGCCGCTCGCTAAACCAACATACAATGGCGCACAGTCAAACCGAGTGCTGGTTTGCTTTCCCCGATAAGGCATGCTACAAATACACCAGCGTAATATTCTTTTAATTCAGAGGAATGTGGACAAATCGCATCATATGCGGCGGGTAATACAACATTATCATGAAGAAAATACAAAGCAAAACCATCATTACTTCCATCTACATGTTATTCCTTTCAGCCATTCTTGCCAGTGAGCATCACTGGTGTAGCGAACTTTAGGTTTCTCTCTGAATTCAGCGATGGCAGCGCAGTGTTGCGCGTTTGTCTGCTGAGCCACCTCTTTATGGCGTCTGGGTACCGACCTCTGCGTTATCGATGTACCGCGTTTTCACAGGGATATCACCGGGCATTATCCAGAGGCGACGCGTCACCCTATCAGGGAGAAATAGAATGATTTACTGGATCTTTTTAGTCTGCGCGATCGCGGCAGAAATTATCGGCACCTTGAGCATGAAATACGCCAGCCTGAGCGGTAGTCCGCTAGGCCATATGGTGATGTATAGCATGATTGCACTCTCCTACCTTTTGCTATCGTTCGCCATCAAGCGTGTAGCAATGGGCGTGGCCTATGCGCTGTGGGAAGGTATCGGCATTATTTTTATTACGTTGTTTAGCGTCATGCTGTTTGATGAATCCCTTTCGGTGTTAAAAGTCATCGGGTTGGCAATATTGTTGGTGGGTATCCTGCTGGTGAAATCGGGCGTACGTAAAGCCCCTACTGCCAGCGCAACGCGAGGAAATCATCATGTTACCGTTTGAGTGGCAGCATGCAGCGTTCCTGGGACTGGCCATCGTGTTGGAAATTGCCGCCAACATTTTCCTGAAGTTATCGGACGGCTTTCGCAACCTGTGGCTTGGGATGTTATCGCTGATAAGTGTACTGGCCGCATTTAGTGCACTGGCGCAAGCCGTAAAAGGCATCGATCTCACCGTTGCTTACGCACTGTGGGGGGGATTTGGTATTGCAGCTACCGTGGCAGCCGGATGGATATTGTTCGGCCAACGTCTCAACAAAAGCGGTTGGATTGGATTGGGGCTGCTATTGCTGGGCATGGTGCTGATTAAAGTCGCGTAATAAAAAGAGCGCCTTGCGGCGCTCATCGTGTTTACCGCAGCAACGTTCGTTACACCTTGAAGTGCCCGACCGTGGAGTGTAGCTCTTCCGTTTGTGCCAGCAGCGCTTCTGTGGCCGCCGTGGATTCCTGCACCAGCGCCGCATTTTGCTGCACCATCGAATCCAACTGCGCCATCGCCTTGTTGATCTCCTGAATGCCGCGCATCTGTTCATTCGCCGCGTGGGTAATTTCCGACATCACCGTGGTCACGGTAGAAACGCCACCGACAATCTCCTGCATCGTGTTGCTGGCCTGACGCACTTGCGTAGAGCCGGAGGTCACTCCGACCACGGTCGCTTCAATCAGGGTTTTGATCTCTTTGGCTGCCTGCGCGCTGCGTTGTGCCAGCGCGCGAACTTCAGAGGCAACCACCGCAAAACCACGCCCCTGCTCACCCGCCCTTGCGGCTTCAACTGCCGCATTCAGCGCCAGAATATTGGTCTGGAAAGCAATGCCGTCAATCACACCGATAATATCGCCGATCTTGCCGGACGCCGCGACAATATCTTCCATAGTCACAATCACGTCCGAAACTACTTTACCGCCAATGCTGGCATCTTCAGACAGGATACGCGCCTGACTGTTCACATGCTGTGCCGAACTGGCCGATTCGGTGACCGCTGCCGAGATTTGTTCCAGCGAGGCGGCTGTTTGTTGAATACTTGCTGCCGCTGACTCAGTACGCGCAGAAAGATCGTTGTTACCTAACGAAATTTCATCCACTGCGACTTTCACCGAGGCGCTGATATCACGAATCTGAATCATCACCATGCTGAGCTTGTCGATAAAGACGTTGAATGAACGGGCAATCTGCGCCACTTCATCATGGCCTTCATCGGGTAAGCGCCGGCTCAAATCATTGTTACCGTTGCTGATGTCATCCATCGCATCGCGCACTTGCAGCAGGCGTTTCAGGGTTTTAGTAATAATGACGCCAACAACCAGCGAGCCGAGCAGTGAAATAATCACCAGCGTTATCACCGAGGTCGTCAGCAGCGAACGCATGCCTGCCTTGGCTTCTGCCCGGTCGAGCGCCACCAAAATGTACCAGTCGGTGCCCGCAATCGGGGCCGCCCGCACCATACGCTCCGCGCCCCCCATCTCAACGGTCACCGGGTGCTGAGCGGTCAGTAATTCGCTGAGCACCACGCCCGGTGCAATATCCGTAATATTTTTCAGCGTCAGATTTTCATCCGGGTGCGCAATGATCACACCGTTTTTGTCTATCAGCACGCCAAAACTGGCTGGCGTTGGGTTGATGGAACGCACGTTGGCAATCACATTTTCCATCGTCACGTCACTGCCCAGTACACCTCTGACGCTGGAACCCGTAACCACCGGTGAGACAAACGACACCACCAGCTTGTTGGTTACCATATCAATATAAGGCGTGGTGGCAACCGGTTTACCCACCTGCACGGCCTGCTTGTACCAGGGGCGAACGGTCGGATTTTAGTCCGCCGGAATACCGCCCGGATCGGCAAATTTTGCCGTACCATCGGCATACCCCATATAGACGTTGAGGAATTTCCCCGCCGACACCATCTGTTTGAACAGCGGAATCGGGTCCTCATGGGTCAATACCCAGTCGTTCATGGAGGAGATCATCTGAATTTTTGACGCCACCCAGTCGCTGATGGCCAGACTGTGACTACTGGTCACCGAATCCAGCGTATCCTCAATGGAAGACTCATTCGCATTATTCGCAATGGTGTAATTCAGGTAGGTATTTACGGCGAGAGAAAAAACCACAATAGATGCACACACCGCCAATATGCGCGCTCGCGTTGTTTTCAGCATAAATCACTCTTAGTGGAAGATAGCTATATATTCTATAACGACAGAATAAAATCAAACTTGAGCGCGGATTGCGGCGCTAAAGAAGATGTATAACAGGAAAATAGAACTTAGTATGATATTTTTCACTCATTCAGGCCTGCACTTCACGGCGCATTACCAGATTGGCATAAAAAATCAGTTTATTTCATCAAATAAAATGATATCACCGAGATAGTGTGCTTATTAATAGATATAAGAAAAAGATATGAATATTGAGCGAGTTATTCGCTATTTATCCAGTCAATTAATGGCTTGGCGCACAGGGTGATAATTTCCATACGGCACCACAGGCCTTTGTTCGGCGACAAGATCAACGAAACTGCGGCCGAATAAAAATCTGGCTATGAGCGTTTTTTCAAGATGAAGGTGCTTTGATGCCGTGGGTGAGGCGAGCTTGCCCCTGCATGCAGGGGCAATAAATCAGAGGTATTTGCACAGATAAGAGGTCGGTTCGGCCACTTGCAGGTAGAACTCACTGTTGCCCGGCACAGAGAATACGGCACCGGGTCCGAAAACTTGCCATTCATCGCTGCCCGGCAGTTTTACCGTTAGCGCGCCGCTCACCACGGTCATCTCTTCCGGCTGTCCAGTACCAAAGGTGTACTCTCCCGCTTCCATTACGCCCACGCTGGCACGGCCGATGGAGTCACTGTCAAAACCGATAGATTTCACTTTTCCAGAAAAATATTCATTAACATTCAACATAAATACAGCACCTGTGATCAGAAACGAGAAAAAAGAAATAACAGACGAAAACCGCCTATGAAGCGGCAGAAACACGTAACATTTGCAGGATCTCTGTCACGATAACATCCGGCGTGGCAGAGGCAGCGACCACATGGTGCGCCACATCGCGGTACAGCGTCTCGCGCGCCGCCAGCACGTCGGCCATCTCGTCAACAATCGGACGTCCCGTTAAGGTGGGGCGTTGGTGCGCTTCAGGGCAGGCTTCCAGACGATCGCCCAACAGCGTCGCAGAGGCAAACAGATAGATAACTATCCCTTGCGAGCGCATAAACTGACGGTTTTGCGGCGAAAGCACCATACCTCCGCCAGTGGCGATCACACAGCGCGACTGTGTCACTTGTTGCAGGGCGACGCTTTCTCGCTGGCGAAAACCGTGCCACCCTTCATTAGCAACCACCTCTGCCACACTCATTTTGCTGGTTTGCTGCATAAACAGATCGGTATCGGCAAACTGATAACCTAACGCACGCGCCAGCGCAGTGCCGACCGTGGTTTTACCGCATCCTCTGGCCCCAACCATAAAAATGGGCTGTGACATGTAATGACCTACCCTTCTCACTTTCCCGGCAGTTTCCGGAACCTATTAATCGATATCAACTGGCATCATACCGATAAAGCATGACAACAAGAAAGCCTCTGGTGGTTAATCCGCATATCTATCCTGATTTACCCCGCATCACCGCCACGTTGTTTGTTATTTCGGGGTAAATGCACGATTTAATGAAATAGATAGCAAAGGGAAAAGCAGGAAAGGCTGCCATCACCAAGGATAGCAGCCTGCTGTGCGCCCATCAGGAACGATAGTGCGCGGTATTTCCACGTGCGACTCAGGCGTCAGTAGGTATGGAAATATTCCTGAATCACGTCGGCATTGTGCGTTTTGCTCAAGGCCAACATCAGCAGAATGCGCGATTTGGCGGGGTTAAGCGAATCTGAAACCAGGCCAGGCTGGTTGGCATCGGGCGGGACAACACCACTGCCGGTACGGGTGGAGCGTACCACTACGATCCCCTTATTGAGCGCTTTACGAATGCCCGCGTCGCTGCGTTTGGAAACGCTGCCAGCGCCCATTCCGGCGTAGACGATACCCTGAACGCCGTGTGTGATGGCCGCATCATACATATACTCGGGGTCGTCTTGATAACCATAGATAATATCGACACGAGGCAGCGTTTTAACGCCGGCGATGTCAAACACCGAGCGCGTGGTGTGGATTTTGTCCAAGCGGGTATTGAATTAGACGCGATCGCCAACGATCGAGCCTAAATACCCCTCTTCAGGCGCCTTGAAGGTATCCAGCGTCGACGCATTAGTTTTGCTGATAAAACGCTCAGAGCCAATGCGATCGTTCAACACCACCATCACCCCACGACCACGTGCGTTTTTCTCCGCCGCCACTTTAACCGCACCGTACAGGTTCATCGGACCATCTGCGCTGATGGCAGTGGCAGGACGCATTGCCGCTACGAACACCACCGGCTTGTCACTTTTCACCGTCAGTTGCAGAAAATACGGTGATTCATCCAGGGTATCCGTACCGTGCGTGATGACCACACCATCGACATCGTCGCGCGCCAACAGTGCATTGACACGGTGGCTTAGCGTCAGCAACACGTCGCTGGTCATGTTCTCGCTGCCAATGTTCGCCACCTGCTCACCGCTGATGGTTGCCAAAGTTTTTAACTCAGGAACAGCGTTAATCAGGGTATCACCCCCCAATGCACCAGCCTTATATCCGGTCGTTTGCGTGTTTGCCGCAGCGGAACCGGCAATGGTACCGCCGGTTGCCAGGATCACGATATGGGGTAATTTTTCCGCCGCACCCGCTAACGCGGAAAAACATACCACCATCACTACTAACAGCGATCTCACTATCCTTTTCATCACAGTTATCCACTCTTCAGTGCATGAACAATAAAATGCCACTACTGCCTGCCACAGCAGCATTTCCCTACGAAATAAACGGATTTATCGCGTATAAACGTTTCCTATGTTGCTATTTACCTCTCAATGATTCCGAAGCCGCTCATCTTGCCCGAGTGTAAGCAGCGGTATCGTTTGCGGGATCGCAAATTGGCAATAACCTAATGAAAAAAAATGCAAAAAGAAGTAAAAATGCAAGGCGCACGCTATAGCTTGCGCCTCAGGGAAAGAGAGGGGAATCTGCCGTGATACGCCCGCAGATAGCGGTGGGAGTATACGCGCTACTCCGACATCACCCAGATCTCATGGGCAAGATTGACCACGTGGCGCAGTTTGTTCCATTGCTGCTCCTCCGTCAGCCATGCGGCGCTCTCGGCTGAGGCAAATCCGCACATCGGACTCAATGCCAATTGGTTTAGCGGTAAGTAGAGCGAGGCGTCATTAATTCGACGCTTGATGCTGCGCGCATCCTCCAGCTCTCCGGTTTCAGAGGTGATAACACCGAGCACCACGGTTTGTGCGCCGATAGCGCGCAACGTTTCCAATCCGCTGAAATGCGCATCTGCATACTCCAGAAAAAGGCTGTTCACGTTCAAGCGGCCCAGCGCTTTGGCAATTACATCGGCAAAGGGATTACGGTGCAGAATTTTGGTATCCAGATCGCCACTGCATACGTGCAGGCTGATATACATATCCTTTGGCTTATCCTGCATGATACGGTTAAGCAAAGAAACGCAGTGCTCAATGAGCTGATAAGGATCGGTGCCATCATCCAGTTCGGTGCGGATCGCTGCGACATCACCGAACAGGCTCCAGAACGTATCATCCAGTTGCAGGTAGCGGCAGCCCTGGGCGTAAAAAGCGTTCAGCGCCTGAACATATACCTGCGCTAAGTCTTCGCAGTAGGCATCCAACGCCTGATAGACACCATTTCGGCGCAAAGAGCGATACATCAACATGCAGGGGCTTGGCAGCGTCTGCTTGGCGACGGCCTGGGGATCGTCACCCACCGCCTGATGCAGAAAACGGTAATGCGCCAAAAAGGGATGCTCGGGATTAAAAGAGACCGGCCCCACCACCTGAAGATGGCAAGTGGCCATCTCCTGCCGCGTCATACAATAATTCTGATTCCCCTCCGGGCCAGCGATACCGTGCAGGTGGGCAAAAAAGTCGTAATGTCCACCGGTTCTACGCAGCACACCATCGGTAATCACATGAATACCGCAGGCCTTTTGCTGTTCCACTACGCGTCTGACTTCATCGTCTTCCACTTGTGTCAGCTGTAGGCGCGTGAGCTTGCCTGCCACGAACGCCGAGCGCGCGCGTTTCAGGCAAGCAGGGCGCAGCAGGCTCCCGACGTGATCGGCATGAAACGGGGGGTATTTTTGTATTGTACGACGCATGATAACGGATCCTGTTATTCGAATAACGTTTCTTCCAAACGTCTGTTGCAGCGACCTTGGCGTGTGCAAAGGTAGCTGCACACAAACGGCATCATTCCTACCATGCTCCCCACGGAGCAGCAAATGCAAACTTCACTTTTCATGCAAAAAAAATGCATATCGCATCAAATTCCAGCAATCAGGGAGGTAGGTCAAAATCCAAGACGAAACAGGAGGGCAAATGTCGCTAATCACAATATTAGGCAACAGCCTTGAAGTAGGCAAAAGTGAGATAAAAAATTAACAATGGATAAATATTAATATTCATTATGAATACATTACCGCAACACTCCCCAGCGAGAGAGACGATTTCGTCAATACTTAGCTAACAAGATGAATTAATTAAAAAAACACATATCAAGCAGCAATACGTTTACAACACCGCTTAGCGCTATCTTAAGAAATAACTTACATTTTCATGTCGAAACATGTCCAACCGTGTGGATCTTTACAAAAAGCACTCCTATACCTATTACTCAGATGCACAAAAACACCAGCAATACATAACAAAAAACACTCAAAAAATAAGCGATAAGCGCATTTTCTCGCACGTCATCACCTGACGCGCGCACGCGGTTGGCGTGTTTTGTTTCACCTTTTCTTCACCAGGTAATGCTTTAGCGCTCCCCTTTTTCTGGAGCCCCGCATTGAACGGGTCATATCAACGTATATCCCCGTTCAGACCTCAGTGACGAGCGAAAAAAAGGTGAATCATGGAAGAGAACAACGTTGTCCAAGGGTATATCGGTATCACGGATCGCCGCGGCAGTGGAAATGTCATTCAACACGTTTCACCTGACGTAACGGATATCGTATTGCAGCACAGCAGCACGGTGAGAATCCCCGGTTCACCAGACCGTGTTGCTCGCTACGAGCGCCAGGGCGACGATCTCATCTTGCACATGCAGGATGGTACTGTGGTGCGCTATCAACGCTTCTTCTTGCTGGATGCCGAAGGCTACCACAGCGAACTGGTGTTTGATGATGGCACCCGTCTGACACATATTCATTTTTCCAGTGCTCCCGGCGATGCAGCAGCGCTCAGTGCAGGAGAAACCATCGCCCTGATTCCGCAATATGATGTTCTCGCTGATATCAGCACACTGCTGTTACACAGCGCTAGCGCGAACGGACTCTCGGCAGCGGCCATCGGTGGCATTCTCGGTGCCGTAGCACTGAGTGGCGGTGTCATTGCCGCAGCCGCCTCTAACAGCAACGATGACGACAGGCCGTCTACACCACCGCCCTCCCTGACCGTTAATCCATTGACCAATGACAATATCCTCAACCGCCAGGAGTACAGCCAATCACAGGTACTGAGCGGCAGCACCCGAGATGTGGCACCAGGGTCGGTGGTCACGATAGTGTTTAACGGCCTGACCTATACCACACGGGTCGAACAGGATGGCACCTGGAAACTCACGCTGCCAGCCAGCGTATTTGCTGGACTGGAAGATGGCACCTACCCGATTCAGGTCAGCGTCATCGATGCTCAGGGCGGCACTCACCAACAAAGCGTAGCGTTGGGTATCGACACATTACCGCCATTCCTGACAGAAAATATGCTCACTGGCGACAACTACCTCACGGCAGCGGAGCAAGCACAAGGCCAAACTCTGAGTGGACGCGGTGAGGCCGGGTTAACGGTCACAGTGACGCTTAACGGTAAAACCTACACCACCACAGTCGATAGCGAAGGGAAATGGCAGTTGCCGCTTTCCAGTGCTGATTTGCAAGCGCTGAGCGAAGGCACAAACGCGATGACCATCGTGACCGTGGACAAAGCGGGTAATAGCACCAGCATCAGCCGCGAACTGATTGTTGATACTACGCCGCCGACCCTTACGCTACAAAAACTTACCGGCGATGATTTCCTGACCAGCGATGAATTAAAGAACACGCAAACGTTGTCAGGCGTCACCTCACCCAACGAGGCTGGACAGAGTGTTACCGTCACCTTAAACGGCAAAACTTACAGCGCCACCGTCAATAGCGACAGATCTTGGAGCGTGCCGCTGCTTGCTTCGGATTTACAAGCGCTTACCGATGGCACGTATCCTCTGGTCGCGTCTATCACGGACAAGGCGGGCAATACCACGACGCTGCCCGCTCAAACCATTACCGTGAACAGGGCGGTGGAAGCGATTAACATCAACACCGTGTCCGGTGACGATCGATTGAACGCCGTCGAAGCCACACAGCCGCTGTTACTCTCCGGCACCACCGCGAATGTGGCGGCGAACCAAACCATCACCATTACCTTCAACGGGCATGTTTACACCACGACCACCACCAACAATGGCAGTTGGAGTTTCAGCGTCCCCAGTAGCGATTTGGTCTTTAACACCGACAGCAGCTATGACATCAGTGCCAGCGTGACAGGCCTGAGCGGCACCACAATTACCACAACGCATCCCGTCACCGTTGTCGTCAACACGCTGCCAGCCGCAACGCTGGAACCCCCATTTAACGACGGCGTGCTTAACGGCACAGAGGCCGGTCAGGATCAAACGCTGAAAGGCACCACCGGCGTGACCGGGCCGGGCCAGAGCGTTACCGTCAGCATCGGCGGCCAGGCCTATACGGGCACCGTGGATAACAGCGGCAATTGGCAGGTGAAGATACCCAGCAGCGGCTTGCAAAATTTGCCTTCCGGCAACGACAGTACCGTCACCGTAGAGGTGAGCGACGCCGCGGGCAATAAAAATGTTCTGAGCAAACCCGTACCCGTGGATACCACGCCGCCCACGTTGACCCTTTCTCCGGTGGGACAGGATGACATTCTTAACAATAGCGAGTTGGGCGTAAATCAAATCATCAACGGTACGGCCCCCATAAGCGAAGCCGGCCGTACCGTCACCGTCACACTGAACGGCGAAAGTTACTCTGCCATTGTCGACGCCAGCGGTAACTGGCAAATCACCCTGCCAACTACCGACTTGAGCAACCTGACCAATGGCTCCCACACCCTCACGGCCACGCTGAGTGACAAAGCCGGAAACAGCAGCACCCTGACCCATACCTTTACCGTCGATAACGGCGTGACATCCTTACCGACGCTAACCATTAATCCGTTCGCCGGCGATGACATTGTCAATGGCGCAGAAAGCAAGGTCAGCCACCAACTCAGCGGCACCACAACCCACGTTGAAGCGGGCCGTACCGTCACACTGATGCTGAACGGCAAAAGCTATTTCGCGGTAGTGGAAAGTGGCGGCACCTGGCACGTTACCGTTTCGAGCGTTGATATGGCGCTACTGCCAAGTGGCCCGTTGAGCATCACAGCGAACGTCAGCAACCAATCCGGTTACAGCACCAGCGCCAGCAAAGCGATTGAGGTGGATGCCGCAGGTAATGCCATCGCTATCAACATCATTGCCAGCGATGACCTGATCAATAAGGCAGAAGCCGCTCAGCCGCTGGCCATCAGCGGTAACACGGCTAACGTGCCTGCCGGGCAAACCGTTACCATCACGCTAAACGGCAAGAGCTACACCACGCAGGTTCAGACCGGTGGTGCCTGGACGCTTCAGATTCCCAGCGCGGACCTTCAGGCACTCAGCGATGGCAATGCCGCGGTAACCGCCACGGTCAGCGATCCGCAAGGCCAAACCGCCAGCGATCAGCACAATGTGGGCGTGCATATTCATGCAGTGCCCGCACCAACCATCGACACACCGTTTGGCAACGGCTCGCTGAATCTCAACGAGACACACAGCGCTCAAACCGTAAGCGGTAAAACCGGTATCAGCGGTAACGGACAGACCGTGGTGGTAACGCTGGGTGGAAAAACCTACAACGCCACGGTGGACACCAACGGTAACTGGCATGCCACCCTACCCGCCGCCGATCTGCAACAACTACCGGAAGGCAATGCGACCCTTCAGGTTACTGCAACGGATATAGCGGGCAATCACGGTACGGGCAGCTATAGCAGCCTGGTCGATATCACACCGCCGACCTTGACGCTGGGTACCATTGCCACCGACGACACCATCAATATTCAGGAAGCGCAAAGCACACAAACGCTCAACGGCACGGCGTCCATCAGCGAAGCGGGAAGGACCGTCACCGTTGCATTGGGGGGGCAGTTCTATACCACCAAGGTGGGCAACGACGGTAACTGGAGCGTTGACTTACCCTCCCATGCGCTGACATCTCTGCCCAACGGGGTTTACTCTCTGGTTGCCAGCCTGACCGATGCCACCGGTAACGTCACCCAGGTGACGAAAACCATCAAGCTCGATGCCGACAGCGCGATGCGACCGACCGTTACCGTGAATGCCTTTGTGTCAGAAGACAACACCATTAACGCGGCAGACACGCAGGTCAGCCAGATTTTGAGCGGCTCCACCACCAACGTGGAAGCGGGGCAAATTGTCACCATTAAACTCCACATCAGGACCTATTTCGCCACGGTTGACAGTGAAGGCAACTGGTGGGTCACCGTGCCCGCCGACCATATGGCAGCATTGCCGGAGGGGCCGCTTGAGATCACCACGGAGGTGAGCGATACAGCAGGGAACAGCGGCAGTGGTAGTGCCTGGGGGGATGTCGACATCAACAACGACAGCATCTCCATCAGCATTATCGCCATGGATAACCAACTGAACCGGGTAGAAGCGTCACAGCCGCTTACCGTTAGTGGTACCACGGTAAACGTCACCCTCGGTCAAACCGTGACCGTTACCTTAAACGGCGTAGAGTACACCACCACCACGGCGGCGAACGGCAGTTGGAGCCTGACCATTCCCAGTGATGCGCTGTTCGCGCTGCAAGATGGCACGACCGTGATCAATGCCAGCGTTGCCAACCCGGATGACGAACCGGTTACCGCCCAGCGTAATCTGGATGTACACATTCACAATGTGCCACAGCCCTCAATGGAAGCGCCTTTTGGGGATAACGTGCTCAACGCCGCCGAAGCGGCCAGCGGCCAGACGGTGATCGGCAAAACCGGCGTAAGTGGCAGTGGGCAGAGCGTGGTGATCACCCTGAACGGCAAAACCTATCAGGCTACCGTGGATGCGCAAGGCAACTGGCGCGCGGACCTTCCCGCTGCCGACCTTCAAGTGCTCTCTGCCGGGCCGCAACCGCTGCGCGTGACGGCAACCGATGCCGCAGGCAACAGCAGCGACGTTTCCAACACCGTCACCGTTGATCGGGTGCCCCCGACTCTGACGCTAAAACCGATCACCCTCGATGGTGTCATCAATCACGGCGAAAGTCAGAGCGACCAGGTGATATCCGGTAATGCTTCACTGACAGAAGCGGGTCGTAACGTATTGGTGACATTCAACGGCAAGCAATATTCTGCTAGCGTTCAGGCCGATGGGAGTTGGAGCGTGACGGTGCAAAGCGCCGATCTGCAAGCGATGGGCGATGGCACCTACACCTACAGCGCCACCGTCTCCGACACTGCCGGCAACAGCACCACCGCCAGTGGGCAGGTCACTTTGGACGCTAACGTCGCCAACTTGCCCATGCTCACGGTTAATGCTGTAACCGGTAATAACATCATTGACGGCGCTGAAATCAAGGCAGCGCAAATCCTGAGTGGTTCCAGCCTCAATCTGGAAGCAGGACAAGCGGTCACCGTCATCCTGAATGGCAAAACCTACCTCACCACCGTGGACAATCAGGGGCACTGGCAGGTCAGCGTGCCTGCAACAGACCTGGCACAGTTGGCACAAGGGCAGCACCGGCTAGAAGTCAGCGCACAGGATAAGAGCGGCAATCCCTCCTCGGCAACCCACAGCTTCGAGGTGAATACCGCGTTGAGCGGCATCGCCATCGATCCGGTCACCGGTGATGACAAACTTAACCTGAGCGAAGTGGCGCAAAATATCACGGTTACTGGCTCTAGCCAGAATGTGGCGGCAGGCACGGCTGTTATCCTCAGCCTGCACGGCAAAACCTACACCGGCACCACCACGGCAGACGGGAAATGGAGCGTCCAGTTGCCTGCCGCCGACCTGCAACAGTTAGTGGACGGCACGACCACCATCACCTTCAGCACCGTGGACAGTGCTGGCAACACGCTCAGCGGCAGCCACGCGATCGGCGTGTTTATCCACACGCTGCCCAGCGCCACGCTTAACCCGGTATTTGGTGACGGCGTGCTGAATGCGGCAGAAGCTGGCAGTGCACAAACCCTGAGCGGCACGACCGGACGTACCACGCCCGGACAAACAGTAACCGTAACGCTGGGTGGAACAGAACTTGCCGCAACCGTAACGCCGACCGGAAGCTGGAGCGTGACGCTACCGCCTTCTGCATTGCAGACGCTGCCCGACGGCAACAGCCCCGTATCCATTGTCGTCAAAGATGCCGCAGGCAACCAAAGTACCCTGACGCAGACCGTGACGGTCGATCGTACCCCGCCGACGTTAACGCTGGGCAATCTCACCACGGATAATATCCTCAACCAAAGCGAGGTACTGACGGCACAAACCCTCACCGGCAGTGCATCTACAGCAGAGGCAGGCCGTACCGTCACAGTCACGTTCAACGGCAAATCCTATACCGGGGTCGTCGGTAGTGATGGCAGTTGGTCTGTTGCCCTGAGCGCTGCCGATTTAGGCGCGTTGAGCGACGGCACCTACACGCTCAGCGCCACACTGAGCGATACCGCAGGTAACAGCAGCACGGTAACGCGCACCATCACCGTGGATGCCAGCGCACAACATGCCCCGCGGATTACCTTGGGTAATGTGGCGTTTGATAACATCATCGATGGCGCAGAAATTCAAAGTAGCCAGACGCTCAGCGGCACCACGCTCAATGTGGAAGCGGGTCAAACGGTAACTCTAACGTTTAACGGTAAGCCCTATAGCGCCATCGTGCAGTCCAACGGTACCTGGAGCACCACTATCCCGTTGCAGGATATGAGTCAGTTGGTTAACGGCACCCAGACCTTGAGCGCCTCCGTTTCCGACACATCAGGTAACACCGCCAGCGCCAGCCAGCCAATTACCATCAACACCAACACCAGTGGGCTTGCGATAGCCGCCATCACCGGGGATAACCGACTCAATGCCCAGGAGGCAGCGGACGGTATTGCTATCAGCGGCAGCAGCAGTAATATTGCCGCCGGAGCCAGCATCACCGTGCTACTTAACGGCAAAGCTTACTCCGCCATCGTGCAGGCAAACGGCAGTTGGCAAACGGCAACGATCCCGGGTAGCGATCTGACCCTACTGGGTGATGGTCCGCTCACCGTCAGCGCCATTGCCACCGACCAGGTCGGGAAAACCGTCACCAGCAGCCAAACCTTGCAGGTCAATATCAACCAACTGCCGCAAGCCACCCTGGAAGCACCTTTTGGCAACGGCTATCTCAACCAGAATGAAGCACAGGCCGGACAAACGCTGACAGGCACCACGGGCATCAGCGGTGCCGGTCAAACCGTGAAAGTGACGATCGGCAGCGAGATCTTTACCGGCACAGTGAACAGCAACGGCCACTGGCAATTGGCGCTGCCCGCCAACGTTCTGACCCAACTCAGCGACGGCGTAACCGCGATTTCCGTCACCGTCACGGATGCGGCGGGAAATACCTCAACGGTTAACGGCAGCGCCAACATCGATTTGACGCCCCCTGTGCTGACCATCAATGCGATCAGCAGTGATGACATCATCAACATCGCCGACAGCCTGCAACCGCTGGTGATCAGCGGTACTTCTCCCGTTAATGACAGTGGTCAAACAGTAGTGGTACGTATCACCTTTAACGGACAAATCTATCAGGGCACGGCGCTGAGCGATGGTTCCTGGCAAATCACCGTTCCCGCAGGCGATCTGGCTGGCAGTGCCAACGGTATTACCTCGGTTGTCGCTACCATGGTTGATGCGGCAGGCAATACTGGCAGCACCACGCGCGATGTCACTCTGGATACCGATTTCACACAAGCGCCAACCGTGACTATCGGTACCTTGTCAAACGATGATTACCTCAATGCACAAGAAGCCACGCAAGCGCTGACCTTGAGCGGCACCACCACGCACGTTGAACAAGACCAAATCGTCACGCTGACGCTGAATGGTAAACCCTACAGCGCCACGGTACTGGCAAACGGCAGTTGGAGTGTTCAAGTCCCTGCGTTGGACGTTAGCGAACTGCCGGATGGCAAACTTACCGTCAGCGCCAGCGTCAGCGACAAGGGGGGTAACCCTGCCAGCAACAGCCATACGCTGAATGTGATCGCACAACCGGCAGACCTGCCCACCATCGCTATCTCTACCGTTTCCGGAGACGATGTGGTTAACGCGCAGGACGCAGGCAGTCCAATGACCATCAGTGGTTCAACCACCCATGTCACACCGGGGCGCAGCGTTAGCGTATCGCTGAACGGCAAAACCTATCTGGCTACGGTCGGCAGCGACGGCACCTGGAGCACCACTGTGCCCGCCAACGATGTGCAGGCTCTGCCACAGGGCCAGCAATCCATTACCGCCAACGTGAGTGATATTGCAAACAACCCGGCCAGCAATAGCCACAGCATCACCGTGGACACCACGCCACCGCTGCTGGAAATTGATGCGCTGGTGACGCCCGGTGATATCGGCCTGGCAACCGCGTTGGTGGGCGTGCCCATCAGCGGAAAAGGGGAAGCGGGCTTGCACGTGACCCTCACCGTTGGCAACAGCGTTTACACTGCCGTCACGAACAGCAACGGGGTCTGGCAGACTACGCTCTCTGCCAGCGATCTGCTGGCGTTGGGGGATGGCACCGCCACCCTGACTGCCAAAACCACCGACAGCGCAGGTAACAGCAACAGTGATACGCTGGATATCACGCTGAAAACACAGGCACTGCCCACGCTCACGGTGAATACCCTGTTTACCGACAACCAGCTCAATCTGGCCGAACTGCAAGCCGGTGGCACCATTGGTGGCAGCTACACCAACCTGCCGGCCAACACCACGCTCACCATCACCATTGGCAGCTACACCACCACCGGCACCACCTTGCCAGGCGGGCTGTGGAGCGCCACTATTCCGCCCAATGCGCTGTCTGGATTAAGTGATGGCAGCATGCAGGTTAGCATCAGCGCCACAGACAGCGCCGGAAACCCAGCCAGCGTCAGCGGCACACTGGATATCGTCACGCACACCACATTTAACGTGACATTGAATACCCCGTTTATTGACGGCAAGCTCAATGCCGCAGAGGCGGGCGCAGATCAGGTGCTGAGCGGCAGCACCGGCGTCAACGGTGCGGGACAGCAGGTCACGGTCACCATCGATGGTAAAGCGTATGTCGCGACCGTGACGGAGACCGGTTTATGGAGCGTTACGTTACCCACCGCCGATCTGCAAGGCCTGAACGATGGCGCTCACACTCTGATCGTCACCGCACAAGACAAAGCCGGTAACCCCAGCACGCCGCTCAACAGTGGATTTAGCAGTATCGTGGAGGGTGTACCATCAGCAGGCATTACCGTGCCATTATTCAATGATGGCTTCCTCAGTGCCAGCGAGGTTCAGGCAGGCGTTACCCTCAATGGGCAAACCGGGCTTGCCAGCAACAGCGGACAAACCGTCAGCGTCAGCATTAACGGCACGGTCTATCCCGCCACCGTGAATGCCAACGGCAGTTGGTCATTGCCACTATCGAACACCGACTTGTCAGCCTTGCCGGACGGCACGGTCAACGTGGTGGTGACCGTAACGGATAGCGTCGGTAACAGCAGCACCACCACGGGCAGCGCAGAGGCACTATTCCATACTTTGCCAAGCGCCACGTTGGTGCTGCCTTTCGGCGATGGTTATCTCAATCTGGATGAGTCAACTAAACCGCAGACGCTGAGCGGTAAAACCGGGATCAGCGGCAGTGGACAAACCGTGACGGTGACGCTGGATGCAGGAACCGCGAACCAACAGGTATTCACTGGCGTGCAAGTAGACGGTTTGGGCGGCTGGTCGCTGCCTTTGACCTCAACACAATTGGCGGCGTTTACCGAAGGTGGGCATACATTACGGGTGACCGTCACCGACAAAGCAGGCAACCCCAGCAGCGCCACCGTTAACGTTACGGCGGCATTGACGCTGCCCGCACCTGAGATTACCGAACCTTTATTTGGCAGTGACAACATCCTCAACATCGCGGAAGCCAATGCCCCCATTACCATCACAGGCACCACCAATAGCACCGGCAGTGCGCAAAACATCAAGGTCGAGATTGATCTTAACGGCGTGATTTATCAGGCAGTAGTCACGGGCAACACCTGGAGCGTCACCTTGCCAGCCAATGCGTTGAGCTCGTTAGCCGAAAGTGACAACCACACGCTCATTGTGACGGCAACCGACGCAGCAGGCAACACGGCCAGCGACACGGTAACCTTTGAAAACGATTTCCATGCGCCCGCCGTTACGCTGGACACCCCGTTTGGTGACGGTTATCTGAATGCGACGGAAATTGCCGCACTAAGCGGTAATGCCGGTGATGCCACGCGGGTCATGGTGACTATTGGCAGTAATCCACCGATTGAGGCCACAGTCACTAACGGTCAGTGGTCGATTAACGCGGCCCAATTGAGCGGGTTGGCCGATGGAACACAAACCCTGACGGTCACCGCCACCGATGCCGCAGGTAACAGCGCCAGCGTCGATAGTCAGATACATATCGCGAGAACACTCCCGACGATTGCTTTCGATGCTTTTGTTGGTGGCAATGGGCTGGACTATGTCGAAAGTCGCACCGCACAGACCTTGAGCGGTACCTCAACCAGGTTGGAAGTCGGGCAAAAAGTGACCATCACGGTGAATGGCCACAGTTATGACACCAATATTGGCGTCGGAGGAAGTTGGTCGGTGTTAATTCCGGCCTCGGAGTTGCAGCAGTTCACCGTTCCGACAACCACGATCGCGGTAGAAGCACAGGATAAAGCAGGCAATACGGCTAACCAGACGTTAAACGTTCCGGTTGATTTCAGCCTGCCGCCAGTGCCAACCATGGTGATTAACGCCATCGCTGATGACAACATTATCAATCTGTCGGAATCACAAAACACGGTCACCGTGTCCGGGGTATTGCACAACGGCACTAACCCGCAACTCATCAATATGGTGATAAATGGCAATATATATACAACTATGACCGCGCCCAGCGGTATCTGGAGTATGGATATTCCAACGACGGAGAATATCTTCACTCAAAATGGCACCGTGGCGATCACAGTATCCACAACGCTGGAATCACCCGTCGTCCAATCCAGCACCAACGTTCAAGTCGATATCACGCCACCGACGGTCACTATCACCAACTTCTCCGGCGATAACACGCTCAACAATAGCGAACTGGCAACGGCGCAAACCATCAATGGCACAGCCTCCTTCACCGAGGTTGGGCGCTTTGTCTCTGTGACGCTGAACGGGAAAACCTATCAGGCGCAGGTCCTCGATAATGGCAGCGGCACAGGGGGAGTTTGGTCGGTTAACGTTCCTACCGCCGATCTCAATGCGCTCAGCCAAGGACAGCATCCGATTACCGCAACGCTAAAAGATGCGGCAGGCAATTCCACCGACGCAGCGCCGCTTATTATCAGGGTTGATACGGAAATCCCGCTGCTCACCATTGATGCCTTTGCGGGCAACAATATCCTCACCATGGCCGAAGCGTTGCTGGGGCAGGTGCTGAGCGGTAAAGGGGAAAAAGGGGCTACGGTAACGCTGACAGCGGGCCCGCTCACCAGCACTCCGGTAACGGTAGATAACGACGGAAACTGGCAGATTCCCTTTGCATCCATTGATCTGACCACACTCACCGACGGCCCGCAGGTGATCGGCCTGACCATTAAAGATGCCGCCGGTAACAGCAGCAGTACCACCGTGACCTTAAACGTGGCGCTCAACCAAACGCTGGGCGCAGGCGTTGACGATATTTTCGGTAACAACGGCATCCTCAACTATGCCGAATCGCTGATAACCCAGGTCATCAGCGGCCACGCTACCGGCAGCTCTCTCGGTGCCAAAGTCAGTGTCACCATTGCAGGCACCACGCTGGAGGCTACCGTCGGTGCGGGCGGTGCCTGGAGCGTGTCATTCCCTCCGACGCTGCTCTCCGGCCTCTCTGACGGATTGTTGCAGGTAAACGTTGCCATTGTGGACATCAATGGCAACAGCAAGAATCAACTGATCGACATCGATGTATTACGTTCTGTGCCAACCCTCGATTCCGTTCTTGCCTTTGGTAATAATGGCCTGAACGCGGTTGAAGCGGCCGCCAACCAAATCATCAGCGGCGTGGTAGGCAATATCGATCTCACCAAAGGTGCCTTTAAGATCGAGGTCACACTGGGCACCAAAATCTATAACACTACCGTGGGTGTTGGCGGCGCGTGGAGCCTCTCTATCCCCTCGCTGGATTTAAAAGCCTTGCAGGACGGTACGCTGGCGCTCGGCGTTAGCGTTACCGATTACGCCGGCAACGTGGTCAGCAAAACCGTTAACGTACCGGCCGTCATCAATAACCTGCCCAGCCTGACGCTCGATCCTATTTTCGGTGACGGGCTGCTCAATCTCGGCGATCTGCTCAACAACCAGACGATCAGCGGCACCGCGCTGAATCTGGTGCCCGGCACACAGCTGACGATTGATTTGGCCGGCGTACGAACGTTGGCCGCAACGGTCGGGGCCGACGGTAAGTGGAGTGCCAGCGTCGGCACCGATGCATTAGCACTGCTACAAAATCTGGGCAACGGCAATGTGACCGTCACCGTCAGCGCCAGCGACAGCGTGGGCAACAGCGTTTCACTCGGCGGCGGGTTAACCCTGGGCTTCTCGCTGCCGGTGGTGACGCTTAATCCCCTTTTTGGTGGCGATGGCTTCCTCAATGCGGCAGAAGCGTTGGTCGCTCAAACGTTGAGTGGGGTGGTCACCAATGCCGCCGTCGGATCGCAGGTTTCCGTGACGCTGGGCAGTAAAACCTTCCAAACCACGGTCGGCGCCGCCGGCGCCTTCAGCCTGACCTTGCAGCCCGCCGATCTCGCGGCACTGGTCGATGGCATCGTCTCAGTGAAGGTGGACGTTACTAACGCGAGCGGTAACACCGGTTCAATCAGCCAAACCATCACGTCCATCACCAAAAACTTACCGACCATCAGCCTTAATTCGCTGTTTGGCGGTGATGGCTATCTCAATGTGGCGGAAGCCGCGCTGAGCCAAATCCTGAGCGGTACCACAACCAATGCGGCGGAGGGATCAAAAATAACGCTCACCCTTGGTGGACTCTCGCTGGACACCAACGTCGGTGCTGGAGGGGGGTGGAGTATCCCCGTGTCGCCAACGCAGTTGCAATCATTACTGAACGGTAACCTGACGGTCAACGCAACGATCACCGACGCTGCGGGCAACAGCGCCAGTGCAGGCCTGACGGTGGCGCTCACCCCGCCAACCATTACCTTCAACCCGCTGTTCGGCAATGGCATTTTGGATCTGAACGACCTGCTCAGCACCCAAATCCTGAGCGGGACAACCACACAGGCCGCAGCGGGTACCACCCTGACGTTAACCCTTGGAGGAAAAACCTACACCACAACCATCAATGCGGGCGGCGGTTGGTCCTTGAACCTGCCCACCGTGGATCTGCAAGCCTTTGCAGACGGCGCTCTGACAGTCAATGCCCAGTTGACCAATGCCGCAGGTAACAGCATCAGCCAAAACAATCTGGTGACGGTTGCCATCAATGCTGCACCGACCATCACCCTCAATCCACTGTTTGGCGGCGATGGTCTGTTAAACGCCGTAGAGGCAGCAACCAGCCCTATCATCAGCGGTACCACCACCAACGCAGTGGGTTCAACGCTGCGTGTCACGCTAGGCAGCAGAACCCTGACAACCGTGGTACAAAGCGATGGCACCTGGTCGGTGGGTTTGTCCGCCACCGACCTCACTGCGCTTACTGACGGTACTCTGGCGCTGGGCGTGGCACTCACCAACCCGGCGGGCAAAAATGTCAGCGTCAGCACCAACGTGGGCATCGGTATCCATAATCTGCCGACACTGTCGCTGGGTTCCCTGTTCGGTGATGGCTATCTCAATCTGACGGAAGCGCAAGTCAATCAAACCATCAGTGGGACGGTCAATAACGCGGTGGGCGGCAGCATCCGCGTCAACGTCGGTGGACTGGTGCTGAACGTCCCGGTTGCCGCCAATGGCACTTGGAGCGTAAGCGTACCGAAGGAGAACCTGCTCAATATTCTTGATGGCAACCTGAACGTGGGTGTGACAGTGACCGATCGCTATGGCAACAGCACCAGTGCCAACGGCACCGCGATTGTCAAAACCCATGCACTGCCGCAATTGGGGATCGATCCGACCACACTGTTAAGTGCGCTGAGTATTATCACCAACGGCCTGGCTATCCACGGTGAAAGTCGCAATGTGCAGGCTGGCGCGCAGGTCTCCGTTTCACTGCTCAAAACCAACTCGGTGCTTAACGGCGTCACCCTGACCGGCACGGTGCAAGCCGATGGCAGTTGGACCGCCCGGTTGGAAAGCTCACTGCTCGCAACGCTGGGGCTGACAGTGCTGAACATCCTTGCTGTCCTGACCGGCACCTTAGTCTCGGCCTCCGTCACGGATATCGCCGGTAACGGCGTCGGCGTCTCTGCCGGGCTGACGACCGGGATTTCACTTCCTCTCACGTTCGCCAGCCTTGAGAGCCAAAGCCTGGCCCTTGAGGAGAGTGGCGTCTCTCTGGAAACCAGCCACACGGTTGCGGTTGCGGCACGTCACGAAACCAGTACCGAGCATAACGACAGCACCTTGACGCTCGCCAGCCTGAACGAGGAGCAAAGTACAGGTGCAAGTGCCACGGTGACCACGCCGAATGATGTTAGCTACAGCATCGGTGGCGTTGCTATCGTAGCCACGGACAGCAACACGCTAACCGGCAGCGACGGCGATGATATGCTTCAGGTATCGGTACTTGACGCGCTTCACATCGACGGCGGAGCTGGCACCGATACGCTGGCGCTGAGTGGCGAACATCTGGCGCTGGATCTCACGGCGTTAGGACTCAGCATCGATAACATCGAAATCTTCGATCTCGGGGCTTCCGGTACCAATAGCATCACGCTTGATTTGGCACGCGCGCTGTCGGTCACCGATAAACCGGAAGACGATTTGCGCATCCTGGGCGCGACGGGTAACGAGGTCAATTTGATCCCCGATCCCAGCGGTACCTGGGCCTTGGCTGGGCAACGGGCGCTGGATGGCATGATGTTCGATGTGTATCACAACTCGGCATTAGAGAGCGGCAACACACTGGGAGATGTGCTGGTGCAGCAAGGGCTGCACGTCAACATCGTCTAATAACAAAACGGAAGCAGCCACCACAGGCACGCCGATGCCTGTGGTGCACATGACGGTCAGGGTGTTGATAATGTTGAACGTTAAGCGATCTTTTTTTGTCAGGAATGACATTTTTCCGCCATGCACAGGAGCAGCCTTACGCCGTCTTGGCCTGCTTTTTCTTTTCACCGCCACGCTCGGGGCCTCCCCCGCGTTGGCACAACAACTGGGGGTAACCTGGCAGGCAGCGCCCAGTGAACAGCAGATCGACAGCCTGAGCCTGGAGCAGGCCATTCTGCGTGCCTTTGCCCGAAATCCACAAATCGCTCAGGCGGCAGCGCAAATCCGTATCGGTGCCAGCGAATTAAAACTGGCGGAAAGCGCCTGGATGCCACAGATTGCGCTGAACGGCGGCATTGGTCGACAAAACCAAAGTGATACCTCCGCCACGCGCGGCCGCACCACCTCAGCGGGCGTCTCGTTAACCCAGCTTATCTACGATTTTGGTAAAACCAGCGGCAGCATCGACGAACAGCATCATCTCTCAGAGGCTTACCGTTACCAACTCTACAGCATCATGACCGGCGTCGGTCAACAAACGCTGCTCGCCTATTTACAGGTCAAGCGCTATCAAACGCTGTCGGCCTCGGCAGCGCGGCATATCGCCTCGCTGGAAGCCGTGAAAGCCATCGCGCAAATGCGCGCGCAAGCCGGGCTGAACTCACAATCCGATGTGTTGCAGGCCGAGACGCGCATCGCAGGCACGGTCGCGACACTGGAGCAATATCGCGCACAGCAACGCTCCGCACTGGCGCAATTGACCGTGTTGACCGGCGTGGTGCCAGCGCAGCTACCGGATTTGCCACAAACGCTACTACAGCAAGAGATCACCTTACAGGCGCTGCCTTACGAGCAAAGCGCATTGGTGCGCAGCGCACAGTCGCGTCAGGAAGCAGCCCGCCAACGTATCAGGCAGGCAGAAGCCAAACATTGGCCCAGTTTCTCGGTACAGGCGGCGCGCGCACGCAACGATACCCGCAATCGCGCCTACTGGGACGATCAAGTACGGCTGCTGGTGGAAGCGCCTATCTATCAGGGCGGCGCCGTGAGCGCACAGATTGATGCCGCCCAGAGTGCACGCGAGGCTGCACAGGCTGAGGTGGAAGCCGCTAAGCTGGATATCAACCAACGCGCGGCCACGTCCTATGCCGATATGATCGGCGCGCAGCAGCGCCAAAACGCCAGCTCACCAGCGCCAACTATACCCGTGATGTCTATCGCGACGAATATCGCCTGAGCAAACGTAGCCTTAACGATTTGCTCAGCGTTGAGCAGGACGTCCTTCAGGCTGAAAACGCCCGTGCAACCGCGCAGTTTGACGGCTGGGATGCAACGGTCAACTACGCGGCTGCCGTCGATAATCTGCTGGATATGCTCGGCATAGAACGAGACAAGGCCAATGGCGATCGGCTGCCATCGCTGTAACGCCCACGAAAGTAACGGCGTAAAAAGTGGCTGATAACCACGCGTTTACACACAGGAGAGTGCATGACTGCGTCTGCTACCACAGAAATATGGATCGCCGCGCTGGCAAGAACAGCCGCACATTATGGGCATGTGATTGATGTGCGCACCGTTGCACAGCAGATGCGCTGGCATGAACAACTGCCGCTGCCGCGCAAGCTGGAACAGATCGCACGCCTGATGGGCCTACACACCAGCCTGTGCCGCTGGGATCGCCTACGCTGGAGCCCCGGTATTCTTCCGGTGCTGGCCGCCGCGCATGACGGCAGTGTGCTGGTCATCGAAGCCATCGATGAAGACCAGAATTTGCTGTACTGGCGCAGCGACGGCGGCGATTTGCAGCGCAAAATCGACAAAGAAACGCTGCAATCGCAGATTCAGGACACGCTGGTACTGACAGGCATTGCCGAGCGCGGCCGCGATGCCCGTATCGATGATTTCGTCAAACCCTACCGTAAGCACTGGTTCTGGCAGCACTTTGCCCATGCCAAACGGCAGATTGGTGAAGTGGCGCTGGCCTCTATCATCGGCAATGTGCTGGCGCTGGCGGGCATTCTGTTTTCGATGCAAGTTTACGACCGCGTTATCCCCTCACAGTCGATGCCCACGCTGTGGGTACTGTTTGGTGGCGTACTGCTGGCCGCCGCCATTGAATACGCGATTCGGTTATCCCGCACCGTGATCTCCGATTTGATGGGCAAGCAGATCGACCTGAGCGTTTCCGGCATGCTGTTCGCCCGCGCATTGGCTATCAAAAACGAAGCGCGCCCCAAATCTACCGGCTCCTTTATTTCTCAGCTACGAGAAATCGATCAGGTCCGCGAATTACTGACCTCGACCACCGTCGGCGCGGCGGCAGATATGCCTTTTGTGCTGCTGTTTCTGGCGCTGATGTCATTTGTTGGCGGCCCGCTGGTGTTTATTCCCATGCTGGCAATCCCGCTGATTGTCATTCCCGGCATCTTGCTGCAATGGCCGATGGCGAAACTGGCTAAAGACGGCATGCGCGAGAGCGCGCTGCGCAACGCGGTGCTGGTGGAATCGATTGAGGGCGTCGAAGACATCAAGGCACTTCAGGCAGAACCCTATTTCCAACGGCAGTGGGAACAAACGCACGAGGTGAGCGCAGCCGTCGGCATGAAGCAGCGCCTGTGGGGCGCACGTCTGACCGGCTGGGCCTCGACGGTACAGCAACTCACCTATGCTGGCATGTTGGTGTTCGGTAGCTAAGCTGCTCGCCGGGCAGGCGACCGCCACGCGCGGCAAAATAACGCTGGACGGCGTCGACATGGCGCACATGGATCCGTCAGACATGCGCCGCCAGGTCGGTTTTCTTTCCCAGGATTCTCGGCTGTTTTTTGGCAGTCTCAGGCAAAACCTGATGCTGGGCAACCCCCACGCCAGTGAGCAGGAATTACTGGCAGCACTGCGTATCAGCGGCGCGCTCAGTCTGGTGCAGCAGGATGCCTCCAGCCTTGAGCGCATCATTCAGGAGGGTGGACGCGGCCTGTCCGGTGGACAGCGCCAGATGGTGCTGCTAAGCCGTCTTATCCTGCGCAATCCGCAGATCGTGCTGATGGATGAGCCCACGGCTTCTATGGATGAGCAACTGGAAGAACAGGTCATTCGCCAGATGAAAAGCTGGCTGGAAGGACGCACGCTGGTGTTGGTGACACACCGCCCTGCCCTGCTCAAGCTGGTTGACAGGCTGATCGTCGTCGACAACGGGCGCGTTATTGCTGATGGTCCAAAAGAACAGATACTTAAGTCGGTCAGTAAACCGCTTGATAATGCGCAGCAGGTCGCCTGAGGGAGAAAATCATGAACAAGACGCTGTTCAGCGCAAAAGGGAAAGCCTCCTCCAAAGTGATTTGGTTGACGCTGCTGGGGTTGGTGGTATTTTTCGCCTGGGCGAAAATCGCCATTCTCGATGAAGTCACCATCGGCAGTGGCAAAGTCACCCCCTCCACGCGTGCGCAAGTGATTGAAAGTCTTGATGGTGGCGTAATCGATAACCTGTACGTCCAGCAAGGGAATATCGTGGAAAAAGGCCAGACGTTGGCGCAATTGGACATCAACCGCGCCCAGTCCGTCTACGGAGAGGCCTTTTAGCGCGTCACCACCCTGCGCGCCTCGGCAGAACGGTTGCGCGCGGAACTGAGTGGAGAGCCGCTGCGCTTTAGCCAAGAGACATTGAAAGATCCCAATCTGGCGGCGCGCGAACGCCAACTGTATGAATCCCGCCTGCGTAACCGAGATGAAACCGTGCTTAACCTGCAACAGTCCATGCAACTGGTGGAGCAGGAATTGAAAATGACCGAACCGCTGGTGGCACGCGGCGCTGCCAGCGCGGTCGAAGTGATCCGTCTGCGGCGACAAATCAGTGAAATTCGCGGCAAGATCGATGAAGCACGCAATCTGTATGCCGTCAGGGCGCGCGAAGAGCAGGTAAAGAATAACGCCGATCTGGAAGCACAGTTGGAAGTGGTCAACGGAAAGGCCGACCAGCTACGGCGCGCCACCCTCACCTCCCCGGTGCGCGGTATCGTCAAAGATATTCAGGTCACCACCGTCGGCGGCGTACTGCAACCCGGCGGCAAGTTGCTGGAAATCGTACCGCTGGAAGACAAACTGCTGATTGAAACCCGCGTCAATCCACGCGATATCTCCTATATCCGCCCTGGATTGCCTGCCATTGTAAAAATTACTGCTTATGATTCATCCATTTATGGCGATCTCAACGGTGAAGTGGAAAGCGTTTCACCAGACACACTGCAAGATGAAGTACGGCGCGATCAATATTATTACCGGGTGTATGTGCGCACGCTGGAGAGTGGGTTGACCAATAAAAACGGCGACCGGTTTGCCATTGTTCCCGGCATGATGGCCAATGTGGAGATTAAAACCGGGCAAAAAAGTGTACTCGATTACTTGATCAAGCCGCTGAATAAAGTGAACGAGGCGCTGCGTGAACGCTAGCGCCTCATGGGCGTATTGCTACGGAGAAGCTGCCGTATTACAGCAGTTCAGGGAAGAACACTTGCTTGAGTGCCAGCTCAACGCCGCGCACTTCAGCAAGCCCTTTCAGACGGCCGATAGCCGAGTAACCAGGGTTGGTTTTCTTCTTCAGATCGTCGAGCATCTGATGACCGTGGTCAGGACGCATCGGAATCGGACGCAGATCGCCCGCCGCTTTACGGCGTGATTCTTCCGTCAGGATCGCTTTCACCACTGCCACCATGTTCACGTCGCCGCCCAGATGCGCTGCTTCGTGGAAGGTTTTCGGGTTCTGCTCACGACAAGTCGCACGCAGGTGGGTGAAGTGGATGCGATCGCCAAAGGTTTCGATCATCTTGACCAGATCGTTATCGGCACGCACACCGTAAGAACCGGTGCACATGGTGAAACCGTTGTGGATATTGTCCACGGTCTCTTTCATCCATTGCATATCTTCAATGGTGGACACCACGCGCGGCAGCCCCAGAATCGGACGCGGCGGATCGTCCGGGTGGATCGCCATGCGGATACCCGCTGCTTCGGCAACCGGTACGATCTGCTTGAGGAAGTAGCCTAAGTGTTCACGCAGCTTGGCATGGTCAATGCCGTCATATTCCGCCAGACGTGCGCGGAACTGATCCAGGGTATAGCCCTCTTCCGCCCCCGGCAGACCGGCGATGATATTGCCGGTTAAACGCGCGATATCCGCTTCCGTCATCGCTTCAAAGTAAGCGGCAGCCTGCGCCTGCTCTTCATCGGTGTAATCGTTCTTTGCACCGTCACGTTTGAGGATATGCAGTTCAAACGCCGCAAACGCGATTTGATCAAAGCGCAGCGCTTTGGAGCCGTCCGGCAGTTGGTATTCCAGATCGGTACGCGTCCAGTCCAGAATCGGCATAAAGTTGTAGCATACGGTGTCGATACCGCACTGCGCCAGATTGCGCAGTGATTGCTGGTAGTTAGCAATGTAGTGCTGATAGCGACCCGTTTGCGTTTTGATATCTTCATGGATCGGTACACTCTCGACCACCGACCACACCAGACCTTTGGCTTGCAATTCAGCTTTACGTTTTTCGATCTCTTCGACTGTCCAGACTTCGCCATTCGCAATGTGGTGTAACGCGGTTACCACTCCCGTCGCCCCAGCCTGACGGACATCGTCCAGAGAGACAGGATCGTTCGGGCCATACCAACGCCAGGTTTGTTCCATCTTTATTACCCTTAATCAATAACTTGTAAAATCATCTCTTGCGCTGTTCCCCGTCCACGGCAATCGCTACGGGACGACAGGTCATCAATATCACCAACCAAAGCGGTAAACAGGCCGACCAATTTTGTTTATCATTCCAATGACAGCCTACACCAGCCGGTGAAAAGCACCAACAAGAAAACAAAACAGGTTGACCAATATCACCAAAATAATGCTTTTTGGACAAACAAATTGGCTTTTAACGTGGAAACAAGTACAGTTTTGCGTGAAACTTTATACAGAAGCGTCTTTTTACATTATTTGGTCAGGCCACTTTTTACCTTGCTCTCCCACAATCTCCACCGTCAAGGGCGAGTGAACGCGCTAACGCATGATGGCCTACCGTACTCAGGGATATTGTTATGACAACGTCGACCACCGCAACGCATCACGCCACCCTTGCCAACACCCCGCTACCAGAGGCCGTACGCCAGCCGCAGTACGATCGTAGCGCACTGACCAGCCGCATGGTGCACATCGGCTTTGGAGCGTTTCACCGTGCGCATCAGGCGCTGCTGACCGACCGCGTACTAACGCAACAAGGCGGTGACTGGGGCTACTGTGAAGTGATCTTGTTTGGCGGTGAAAGCCTGATTAGCCAATTGCGTGAGCAGGACCACCGCTATACCGTGCTGGAAAAAGGGGCAGAAGGCAGCCAAGCCATTGTTATCGGCTCGGTCCACGAATCGCTGCATGCACGTCTGGAAGGCATCTACGCTGTGGTGGAAAAACTGGCAGAGCCGCAAGTTAGCATTGTTTCCCTCACCGTAACCGAGAAAGGCTACTGCATCGATCGCACCAGCGGCGGCGTAGACATTAATAACCCGCTGATCAAACAAGATTTGGAATTGCCGACCGCACCGGCTTCTGCACCGGGTTTGCTGGTAGAAGCACTGCGCGTGCGTCGTGAACGTGGCCTGAAACCGTTTACCGTGCTGTCTTGCGATAACATGCCGGAAAACGGCAACGTGGTGAAACGCGCGGTGCTGGAGCTGGCACAGCTGCGCAGCGCAGAACTGGCGCAGTGGATCGCAGCCAACGTCACCTTCCCCAACACCATGGTGGACCGCATTGTGCCTGCCGCCACGTCGGAAACGCTGGCTGAAGTTGAGCAGGCCATTGGTGTCGCCGATCCGGTAGGCATCGCCTGTGAGCCCTTTATTCAATGGGTGGTGGAAGACAACTTTGTTGCAGGTCGTCCGCAGTGGGAAGTGGCAGGTGCACAGCTGGTGAATGACGTTCTGCCGTTCGAAGAGATGAAACTGCGCATGCTCAACGGTAGCCACTCTTTCCTGGCCTATCTGGGCTATCTGGCTGGCTATGAACACATTAATGACTGTATGGCCGATGCCCACTACCGCCGCGCGACGCAGCGCTTGATGCTGGAAGAGCAGGCACCGACGCTGCACGTTAACGAAGATTTACCGGACTATGCCGCACAGTTGATTGCCCGCTTTGCCAACCCGGCGCTGAAACACCGCACCTGGCAAATCGCCATGGACGGCACGCAGAAGCTGCCACAGCGTATGGTGGAATCCGTGCGCTGGCATCTGCAAAACGGCAGCGATTACAGTTGCCTGACACTGGGTATCGCTGGCTGGATGCGTTATGTGGGCGGCGTAGATGACGCGGGCCAAACCATCGACGTACGCGATCCGATGGCAGCACAGTTGCGCACGGTCGTCGATGCAACACAAGACGGTGCAGCACGCGTACAGGCCCTGTTAGGATTAACCGCAATCTTCGGCGACGATCTGGCAAACAACGAAGAGTTTGTGCGCCGCCTCACCAAAGCGTACCTGCTGCTGAGTGAGAAAGGGGCGAAAGCGGCGGTATCAACGCTGTAACATCCCCGCGTTGTCCTCGGCATCGGTCGGGGACAACGGACAGAAAAGGTGCGTGTAACCTGCAAGATAACGGAACTCTCTTGCAGGAAGCGCGGGAGCCCTGATTACGTTTCCTGCGGCGCAGGCACCGATTCAAACAGATAACCGTCGAACGCAGGATCGTCGACATCCGAAATTTCCAGCAGCTTGTGCTTCACATTTTCCAGATGCTGCCACATCTCCTGACGCGCCAGCTTGGCATCACGCCGGGTCACCGCGCGCAGAATACGCTGGTGATCGTCCAACCACTGGCGCTGGTAGCTGAAATCTACCGTGTGCGAATGTAAGCCACGCCACATGGAGCTGCGTTTACGCGCCTGCCACACTTCATAAACCATATTGGCCAGCACGCTGTTTTGCGTCGATTGCGCCAGCAGACAGTGAAACAGCTCGTCCGCACTCTCGTCTACGCTGCCGTTATCCAGCGCCTGACGCTCCTGATCGATAGCCTGCTTCATCTTGAGAATATCGGTCTTGGTCGCCTGCATCGCCGCAAACGCAGCCACTTCACTCTCGAGCAGTTGACGCGCCTGCATCAGCTCAAACGGACCATAACCGCTGTCTGTATTGCGGTTCTGATCTTCGGTCGGAATCTGAATCACATACACGCCGGAGCCTTTACGCACCTCAATCAGTTTCTCTAGCTCCAGCATGATCAACGCTTCACGCACCACACTGCGGCTGACGGAAAAACTCTCTGCGATATCACGTTCGGGAGGAAGACGGTCACCCACCTGATATTTGCCGGCCAGAATGTCTGTCCGAATCTTGTTACCAATGTCTTGATATAATCGCATCTTATTGTTTTTCCTTCACAAACAACGATGGCGCAAAATTGGCCTGACCAAAGAATAAAAAATACGCAAATCTGGTGCAAGTATAACATGAAGCTGTCACATAAATTGCCACCGGGTGCGCATTTTAACAAACCGTATCTACCGGAGCGCAGAGCACGCCAAGTTAGCTGACCGCTTACCACGGCGGTTGACCACTGTTGCAGCCACAGCAAATCCGTTGCTGAAAAATCCGCCATTCTCTATTATCCGTTCGGTACGCTTCTGCGCTTATCTCACCGGACAACCATTTTCACCGAATAACAATGGATTCATCGATGGCATTGATGCGCTCTGCCCGTTTATCTCGCTCGCGCTACTGGCGCAGCCTGTATATGTTGATACTACTGGCGTTTTTGAGCGCCTGTAGTCGCACGCCTGCGTCTATTACGCCGCTAGGCCAGCCGACGTTTGCCCGCTATCAGCAGGAAACTACGCGCTGGGTTGAGCAGCACCGGCGTTTTCAAACGCTGGATAAGGCGTTAGAATTAACCTGGAATACCCCGTCGGAAACCCTACCGACAGGCGTCGCGCGCAAAGGCATATTGCTGGTGCACGGTTTGGGAGACTCCCCCGGTTCATTTACCGATATTATTCCCGCACTGACACAACGGGGCTTTCTGGTGCGCACTGTGCTGCTCCCCGGCCATGGCACACAACCCGCTGACTTGATGCCGGTGTCGGTGGAAGACTGGCGGCGCGTGGTGGCTGAGCAGGCCGCCTTGCTGCACCAAGAGGTGGGCGAAGTCTATCTGGGCGGCTTTTCGACGGGCGGCAATCTGGTGTTGGAATACGCGTTGCAGCATCCGGACATTCAGGGGCTGGTATTGTTTTCTCCCGCCATACGCTCTGATGAACCGCTCGATTTTCTGGCTCCGCTGCTGGCCTCCGTGACCGACTGGCTGCGCCCGCCGCGACCGGGGCAGCCGCAGCAGATTGCTACGCGTTACCTGCGCGTCCCCACTAACGGTTTCGCACAATTTTATTACTCCAGCGCCAACGTGCGCCACCTGCTGGCAAAAAATCCCTATGACAAGCCGGTGCTGATGGTGCTGGCGCAGCACGATTCGGTGCTCGACACCGCCGCTATGCTGGCACAGTTTGACAAGGCGTTCCCTAACCCAGCCAGTCGCGTCATCTGGTACGGCAATCCCCCGGCACAGCCGGTATCCGAGCGGGTGCTGGTACGTGCCGATCGCCTGCCTGAATGGCGCATCAGCCAGTTTTCCCATATGTCGGTGTTGTTTTCTCCCGATAACCCACTCTATGGGCGAACAGGGAGTTTACGTCTCTGTTCTAACGGCCCGGCCACGCCCACCGCCAACGACTGCAAGAAAAGGGAGGACGTGTGGTATTCCGACTGGAGCTACCAGGAGCCAGGAAAAACGCATATCCGTTTAACCTTTAACCCCTATTTCGACTGGCAAAATCAGATCATGGCCAGTGTATTGAACAGCGAAGGTGCCATTACCGCAGCACCGTGATCGTGACAAGAAGAATCGGCGTCACAATAGCGTCATTAATACCGGGTAAAGTGTGGGGGGAATACGGTTTCCCCCACACTGGACTGATAGTGACCCAATGGACGCCACACCTGAGTTATCGCTGAACAGACCCTACCGAGGCGCCCCCACGGCCGCCGACCTATGCATTGCTACACCGGAAGCCAGTCCCGAAACGGATAACGCCACGGTCTTGCAACTTTTCAATAAATACAAAGAATTGGTGAGATTGCCGGTGGTAGAAAAAGGCCGGCCATTCGGGCTTATCAACCGCCATATTTTTTTGTCGCAAATGTCGCGCCCGTTTTATCGCGAGCTGTATGACAAAAAAAGCTGCATCGCATTTATGGACAAAAACCCACTGATTGTCGATGCCAACGCCTCATTGAATACCGTGGCCGACCAAACGGTTATTTCAGGAGATAAATCGCTTACCGATGGTTTCATCATCACCCGCGAGGGCAGCTATCTGGGTATTGGGTTAGGCATCGATCTGATCAAAGCGGTATCGGACATGCATCTGCAACAACATCAGCAGGTGATGCAAAGTATCGAGTACGCCAGCATCATCCAGCAGGCGATGATGTCCGCCTCTTCGCAAACCATGTCTGCCACGCTGAGCGACTGGTGTCTGGCATGGCAGCCGCGCGACTGTGTGGGTGGCGATTGTTATGCGTTTAAAACCACGGCTGATGGCTGGCTGGCGGTGGTGATCGATTGTACCGGTCACGGCGTCCCCGGCGCATTTATGACGCTGATTTTTGCCTCGGCGCTGGAGCACGCGCTGGTGACCTGCCCTCCCGACGATCCGGCGCAGTTGCTGCAAATTATCAACCGTTACATTAAAAATACGCTGGGACAGCAGCTCAAATGATGGCTGCGATATCATCGCCGTACACATGAACACGGCCACGCGCGGCCTAACCTGGGCCAGCGCGCGCATGGCGGCCTTTATGCTGGCACAGGATGATAGCGAGGTACGCCCTCTAGCCGCCGATCGTATCGGCGTTGGCTACACCGATACCCCCTACGACTATGTCTGGACTAACCATCGGTTAATCCTGGCAGAACAAGACCTTTTTTTCACCACCACGGATGGATTAACCGATCAGGTTGGTGGTGAGCGGCGCATCATGTTTGGCAAACGTCGGCTTCAGGCTGCATTACTGCGCCACCGCGCGTTGCCGATGCCCACACTGGCCCAACAATTACAACAAGAGCATCAACGCTACCAAGGTCAGCAGCCCCGACGGGACGACCTGACCTTTTGGGGCTTTAGACAGTGATTACAACCAGGCGACCTTGACCATGGCTATTCAACACCACGGCACCTCACCTTCCGCCTTTCCCGGCAATGCGCCAGGAGAGTACGCATCCCCACAGGGCGCGCTGTTTCACACTGGCGTGACACGCGATATCTCGCTCTACTATATCGGCTACTTTTCACAAAGCATCATTAGCTCACTGGCGGAAACGCTACGCCTTCAACTGGAAAAAACCGAGGTGCCCACTCCGGTACGGCGCAAATTGTTCTCCAGCTTTATTGAAATGGGCCAAAACATCACCCGTTACTCCGCATTGCCGTTAACCACGCCCAACCAGCAGCAGGAAGCGCGACAGGGCTCCGTCTGCCTTGGGTGGGAAGATGGAAAGTATTTCCTGTGGAGCACCAACCCGGTACATCCAGAGGATATGGAGAAACTGCGGGTGCGGCTGGAACCGCTGCGGGCCATGACGGCAGACGAAATTAAAGTGGCCTACAAAGCGTCGCTGCGTCAGGAAGCCCCCGCCTGGAGCAAAGGTGCGGATATCGGGCTGCTAACCGTGGCGCGAGACGCCAGCGAACCGTTGCAATTCACTTTTCAATCCGATGAATCAACGGGGTTATCCACGTTTTATCTGAAGGCGATCATCTGAAATGATAAATATAACTCGCATCGATAATGTTCATCTCGCCGGGACAGCATCCACCCCCAGCGTTGATTTTTATTTCGACACACATCGGTTATCCCTTTCCGGCGAATCTTACCCAGAGAACGCCGCCGCGTTTTACCGGCCGCTGATCGAGAAGGTGGAAGCCTATCTTGCCGAGCTATCGCACCGCGATGACGCGTCCGCAACCGAAATCGAAGTGCATATTTCACTGAGCTATTTCAACAGTTCCAGCACCAAGATGCTGTTCAGCCTGCTCAATATCCTGCACCTGGCGGCGCAGGACGCGTTCACCATCGCTCTGCACTGGTATCACGATTGTGAAGATGATATCGCGCAAGAATTTGGCGAAGAGTTGCATATCGACTTCCCCGCGTTGGATTTTCACAGCCATATCATGGAGTAATCATGAGCACCTTTGAGCTGTTCACCCCGGAATATGACATCCTGCTCGCTGCGCGCAACGTGGCGGCTCAGCCTGACCGCCCCGCGGAAGTGTACCGGGATAGCCTGCTGGCACTGACCGAGCACTATCAGCGTCTGGTGCGTGAATCCCACCGGCTAATCTCACGCAGCGATCGGGCGGAGCGCGAATTGACGCGCTTAAACCATCAGCTCCATCAGTTGGCCGATGAACTGGCTTACAAAGCAACACACGACCCGCTCACGGACGTCTACAACCGTGGTGCCATTATCGACATCATCAGTACGGTGCTCACCCAACGCCAGGCGTCGCTGATTGTGTTGGATATCGACCACTTCAAGCGGGTGAACGACAACTTTGGTCACCCCACTGGCGATGCGGTGATCTGCGATTTGATTACCCGCGTGCGTCATGCGTTGGGCGGTGTCGGCAGCATTGGGCGCGTGGGTGGGGAAGAGTTCACGATTTTGCTGGATAACGTTGCCCTGCAACAAGCCGTCCTGTATGCACAGCGCATCCATGCCGACCTGAACCGTTCAAACCTGGCCGCGCTGCCCGCGTATCCGGTGACAGCCAGTTTTGGCGTCAGTTGGGCCCCGGCAACTACGGGATTTGATACGCTGTACAACGCCGCCGATGCCGCGCTATATGAAGCCAAACAGCAAGGACGTAATCGTGTAATGTTTCGCTGAGTCGGTGCCTGCGTTCTCCAACGTAAAAAAAGGTAAAAATGGCGAGAAACGCCAGAGCGCATTAGCGCGGCGTTGAGTCACTTTTGCTACAGTGATGAGAGCCCGTGTTGGATGGGTTGCCAAAGGAGAGCGTATCACCATGCCACGTCTTACTGCACAAGATTTCCAACCTGAACTGCTCGAACTGTATGACTACTACGCGCATGGGAAACTCACTAAACGAGAGTTTCTGGAACGCGCGGGTAAATATGCAGTGGGCGGCCTGACCGCCATGACCCTGCTGTCGCTACTTAGCCCCAACTATGCCCTGGCACAACAGGTCGAGTTCACGGACCCGGATATCCTCCCTGAATACATCACCTATCCGTCACCCAATGGGCACGGCAGCGTGCGCGGTTATCTGGTGAAACCCGCCAACCTGACCGGCCCAGTGCCTGCGGTGGTGGTGGTACACGAAAATCGCGGCCTCAATCCCTATATCGAAGACGTTGCACGACGGCTGGCAAAAGCCGGTTTTATCGCGCTGGCCCCTGACGGGCTAAGCAGCGTCGGCGGTTATCCCGGCAATGACGAAAAAGGGCGGGAACTGCAACAGAAGGTCGATCCCACTAAACTAATGAACGACTTTTTCGCCGCTATCGAATTTATGCTCAAGCACCCGGACAGCACCGGTAAAGTAGGCATCACCGGATTCTGCTACGGCGACGGCGTCGCCAATGCGGCGGCAGTGGCCTACCCGGAACTGGCTGCCGCGGTGCCTTTCTATGGCCGCCAGCCTAAACCGGAAGACGTTGAGCGTATCAAGGCGCCGCTGCTGATCCATTACGCCGAACGCGATGAGCGTATTAACGAAGGGTGGCTCACCTACGAAAACGCGCTGATTGCCGGAAAAAAGGTGTATCAGGCGCACATTTACCCCAACACCAACCACGGCTTTCACAATGACTCCACCCCGCGCTATGACAAAGCGGCCGCCGATCTGGCGTGGGAACGCACCCTGGCCTGGTTCCGGCGCTATCTGGTCTAGCCTATGCTCAGGATAAACCATGCGCTTTGATTTCACCGATTTGCGCCTGTTTCTTCATGTGCAGCAGGCGGGCAGTATCACCGCAGGCGCCGCCCGCTCGCACCTGACGCTTCAGGCCGCCAGCGAACGCATTCGCGGCATGGAGGAGGCACTTGGCGTGGCGCTGCTAACCCGCGTCAGTAACGGCGTGACGCTTACCGAAGCGGGTTTCGCGCTGGCGCGTCATGCCAATATGCTATTGCAGCAGCGCGAACATATGCAAAGTGAGTTGCAGCAGTTTGGCAACGGGTTGCGTGGGCATATCGCCCTGCACTGCAATGCATCTGCGTTAAGCCTGCACCTCCCGTCGCGCTTGAGTGACTATCTGCTCGCCCACCCGCGTATTTCCCTTAGCGTCAGCGAAAAACCCAGCCACGACATTGTGGATGCGATTAAAAACCAGCGCGCGGAAGTGGGTATCATTGCCGATTCAGTTCCGTTACAGGGGCTGGAAACGCGTGAATTTGGTCCGGATTCGCTGGTGGTGGCAGCGGCGGTCACGTCACCGTGGGCGAGCTCGACCGCGCTGGCGTTTGAAGCCCTGCTGGATGCGGAATTTGTCGGTTTGAACACGGGCAGCGCGTTGCAGGAGCATATCGACCACCATGCGCGCCAGCGCGGCAAGCGTCTTAACTACCGCGTACGCTTGAATGATTTCCCGGCGTTAATCGGGTTAGTCCAGCAGGGTATCGGCATCGGGATTGTACCCGAAAAAGCCCTGGCACACGCGGATATGCAACAGGTGCGCGCCATTCCACTCAGCGACGCATGGGCGCAGCGCCGCTTAGTGCTGTGCGCACGCCAGTTCAGCGCACTGCCAGGCTACCTTCAGGAATTTGTCGAACAGATAAGCGACAGACAGGCATCAGCCCCCGACGCCGAGCACCATGGTTCCCCCCAGCGCGATCAATCCGAGAAAGAAGCAGCGGCGAAATAGCGTTTCACCAATGCATTTGCGCAGGCGTTGACCCAGCACCATGCCGAACAGCGCCGGAACCAGCGCCAGCAGTGACAACGACAGATTTAATGCAGGCAGACCGCCGCCCTGCGCCAACGACAGTGCCAGCCCGAGCGTTGAAACCGTAAACGCCAGCCCGAGCGCCTGCACCAGGTCATCTTTCTTTAATGCCAGACATTGCAAATAGGGCACCGCCGGTATCACAAACACGCCCGTCGCCGCCGTAATCATTCCGGTGAGGTAGCCCATGACCGGAGAAAGCCAGATTTCATGACGACCGGGTGCTGGCAGGCGGCGCGCAATCAGTCCCCAGACGCCATAAACCACCAGCATTCCCCCGAGGAAAACCGGAGCCCATGGCGACGCCTCTGCCAAGGTAGGTACTCCACTCCACAGCGTCCCTATCAGTATCGCGACCAGAAAGCTGCCAAGACGCCGTGCCAGCAATAAAAATGCCGGGCCAGCAAGCAGTTGCCACAAGTTGGTAACGAAAGAAGGGATTAGCAGCAGCGCGGCAGCGCTTGTCGGCGGCATGGTTAGCGCCAGAAGGCCCATCGCGACCGTCGGCAAACCGAGGCCAACAATGCCTTTAATCATACCCGCTAACAAAAACACGAAGAGTATCGTCACCATCCCTTATCCTTATTTGCCACTGATTCCGAGGGGTAACACGAAAATACGCATAGCCCGGCAAAAGCGCGATAGGGAATTTATTGAGGGAGACTCAGGGAGAGCTTGCAGGGGAAGCGCTCACGCCGCAGCAAACGCGGCGCGTAGCGAAAAAACTCAGCTTTTCTTCACAAACTCGGATTTCAGCTTCATCGGGCCAAAACCATCAATTTTACAATCGATGTTATGGTCGCCCTCGACCAGACGAATACCTTTCACTTTGGTACCAATTTTCAACGAGGAAGAGCTGCCCTTCACTTTCAGGTCCTTGATAACCGTCACGCTGTCACCATCGGCCAACAGGTTGCCATTGGCATCACGTACGACCAACCCGTCGTCATCAGCGGTTTCTGCATTCATGGACCACTCGTGGCCGCACTCAGGACAATTGAGCTGTTCATCGGCCTGCCAGGTAAAGGCAGAGTCGCATTTTGGACAATTTGGTAAGGTTGACACGGCATGACTCCTGAAAATTCAATAAAAAGGTAAAATAAACAACAAAATCATAAGCAAGCATGATGCACTGTCACTATTTTACGCTATTTCTCTCACAGCGTACAGCCAAAGGCCCTGCAACCCCATGGCGCAGCCCTGCACAGCAATAAAGCAATGCGCACCACATTGACACAAAATCACCGCCGTTTAACGCACTGCCGTCTGGCACAAACGCGCTCTGGTTGTGCATTCCTGACCCAATAGCGTGCAAAACGCCGCAACTGCACTATTCCCGTCAGACTTCACGTTGCAGATACGTTGGCTGCACGCGTTCACCCGAATCACTGACTTGAGTAAGCTTATCAGGATTCTCTCCCTTGCCGACTTCCTGCAATTCGCCTTATTAAAGGGATCTCGAAAATAAGATTGCGTTATTTGGCATTTTTTATGCATGGCAACCATTATCTTCTTATTGCGTAATGCCCGGAGATGCCAATGATAAAAATAACACTTCCTAGTGGACCTTATTACGATGAAATGCTCACGGCAGAGGGACGGCAGCGGCAGCATTACGATCCATGGTGGCGCTGGCTGCAACGCACGGATCAGCAATCGGTACGGCAGAAGAAGGAGCAGGCAGAACTGCTGTTTCATCGGGTGGGGATCACCTTCAACGTCTACGGCGACGATGAGGGTACTGAACGGTTAATCCCGTTTGACAGTGTGCCGCGCATTATACCAGCGGCAGAGTGGCGCAAACTGGACAGCGGCATTCGTCAACGCGTCAAAGCGCTGAATGCCTTTCTGCATGATATCTATCACGATCAGCATATCCTTAAAGCGGGCATTATCCCCGCCGAACAGGTGCTGGCAAACGAGCAATTCCAACCCTGCATGCAGGGCATCACCCTGCCCAATCAGATTTATGCCCATATCACCGGCATTGATATGGTACGTAACAGTGACGGCGAGTATTACGTTCTGGAGGACAACCTGCGCACGCCCTCCGGCGTCTCTTACATGCTGGCAAACCGCAAGATGATGATGCGCCTCTATCCAGATATGTTTGCACAGCAACATATTGCTCCGGTAGAGCGCTACCCCAGTTACCTGCTGCAAACCCTGCGCGAAAGCTCACCGGTGGACGATCCCTGCGTGGTGGTAATGACGCCGGGACGTTTCAACAGTGCTTACTTCGAACACAGCTTTTTAGCCCAGCAAATGGGGGTAGAGCTGGTTGAAAGCGCTGACCTGTTTATCAAGGAAGGGGCGGTTTACATGCGTACCACCGAAGGGCCGCGAAAGGTGGATGTTATCTATCGCCGCATTGATGACGCCTTTCTCGATCCCTTGGCATTCCGCGCTGATTCCATGCTCGGCGTGCCGGGTCTGCTGTCGGTGTATCGCGCGGGCGGCGTGGTGCTTGCCAATGCCATCGGCACCGGTGTAGCCGATGATAAATCCATCTACCCTTACGTACCGGAAATGATCCGTTTCTATCTGAGCGAAGAACCGCTATTGAACAACATCCCGACCTGGCAGTGCCGTAAGCCAGAGGATTTGCGCTTCGTGTTGGATAATCTGGATCAGATGGTGGTGAAGGAAGTCCACGGTGCAGGCGGTTACGGCATGTTGGTAGGACCGCGCGCCAGCCGCGCCGAAATAGAGGAATTTCGCCAACGTTTGTTGGCCAATCCGGCGAACTACATCGGGCAGGAGACGCTGGCGCTCTCCACCTGCCCGACGTTTGTAGAGCAAGGACTGGCCCCACGCCATATCGATCTGCGTCCCTTTGTGCTCTACGGTCAGGAAATCCGCCTGGTGCCGGGTGGATTAACGCGAGTGGCACTCACCGAAGGGTCGCTGGTGGTGAACTCGTCACAAGGGGGCGGTACCAAGGACACCTGGGTAATGGAGGATGACGAATCATGCTAAGCCGCACAGCCAGTGAACTGTTTTGGATGGCGCGTTATCTGGAGCGGGCGGAAAGCTTTGCTCGCGTGCTCGATGTCACCTACAAGCTGTCGATGGTGCCGCGCCACAGTCAGCAAAAGCGCGATCTGGCGCTGCCGCTCAATCTCTCGTTGACCCATGATCTGTTTCAGGCGCGTTATCCGCAGTTTTCCATGGCGAACCTGATCAACTTTTTTGCCCTCGACAGCGATAACCCCAGCAGTATCTACAGTTGCGTCGAGATGGCCTGGAACAACGCCCACGCGGTGCGCGGCAGCCTCTCCGCCGAGGTGTGGGAGTGCATCAACACCACGCGCATTCAGTTGCGCACGCTGCGGCAAAAAGGGGTGGAAGAAGTTGGGATCGACGCCTTCTTTGACTGGGTAAAAGATCGCGCCCATCTGTTTCGTGGCGCGGTGTTCGGCACCTTGCTGCGCAACGACGCGCTGTGCTTTATCCGTATCGGCACACTGATCGAGCGGGCGTTCGCCACCACACAACTGCTGCTGCTCAAAGATCAGCAGTTGAATAACGACACCGATCCGGTGCGTGAATACTATCGGCTGGATACGCTGCTGCGCGCGGTCAGCGCACGCGAAGCCTATAACAGCATCTATCGCCAGCCGGTCACGCGCGATACGGTGGCTGAATTATTGATCCTGCGTAACGACGTGCCGCGCTCGCTGCGCGCCTGCATCGAAGACGTTGTCGGTCAGTTGGAGCAGATCGCGAACACCCGCTCTCACTTGCCACTGCGTCTGGCACACCAGCTGAATGTCGATCTACGCTTCAGTACGCGGGAAGATTTGGCGCAATCGGATATGCAGGTGTATCTCACCGGGCTGCTGGCCCGGATCAACGCGCTGGCTGACAGCGTGCGACAAACCTATCTGGAGACGGTATGAAACTGACCATTAATCATCTCACGCGCTATCGCTATGATGAACAAGTGAAATTCAGCACCCAGTATCTGCGTTTGACGCCGCGTGACTCCGCTCGCCAGCGCGTGGCCTCATGGTCACTGACGCTGTCTGATGGCTCTGCGGTCGCCACCACCGACACCTGGGGCAACGTGCTGCATGTGCTGACCTTGGATCATCCGCATCAGGAAATCGTCATTCACGCTCAGGGTGTGGTAGACATTGCCGATAACGATGATAGTGAGCCAGAGGATGAGCTGCTATCACCGTTAGTGTTCCTGCGCAACACGCCGCTGACGCAGGCAGATGCTCCGATTCGCGCGTTCGCCCTGCGCTACTACCGGCCGGAAGCGGCGGAAGAGAGCCTGAATGCGTTGATGGCAGCACTGTTGGTCAGCATGCCTTACACGCCGGGGGCAACACAGGTGCAAGATAGCGCGGCGCAGGCCTTTACACGTGGGCAGGGAGTCTGTCAGGATCACACCCATGTGTTTCTGGCCTGCTGTCGCAGCCTGCACCTGCCGGCGCGCTACGTCAGCGGTTATGTTCACAGCCCGGATTCACGCCATGTGGCGATGCATGCCTGGGCGGAAGTGTGGCTGAATGGACGCTGGCTGAGTTTTGATATCACGAACAACTCGCGCAGCCTGACGCAGCATTTGCGCCTGGCAACCGGGTTGGACTATCTGGATGCCTGTCCGATTCGCGGCAGTCGGCTGGGTGGTGGCAGCGAAATGCTGTTTTCTGAAGCTGAAGTGCGGCGCTTTTCACAACAGGCGCAGCAGCAATAACCATGAGATGATCGGATTATGACTTACTGTGTGGCCATGTGCCTGTCGGACGGGCTGGTGTTTGCCTCGGATTCCCGCACCAATGCCGGGGTGGATCATATTGCAACGTTTAAGAAATTGCATGTGATTCACCGTGACAAGGATCGGGTACTGGTGCTTCAGTCCGCCGGGAATTTGGCCACCACACAAAGTATTGTCAGCCTGCTGGAAACGCGCATGCGCAGTGACAGCGAGCCAAACCTGTTGCAGGTTTCAACCCTGTATGACGCCGCAACGCTGGTCGGTGCCACCCTACGCGAAGTTATCGATCGTGACAGTCGTATGCAACAGCATGCCAGTACCACCAATTTTGGCTGCAACCTGCTGCTAGGCGGACAAATCGCCGGAGAAGCCCCCCGACTGTTCCATATCTATCCCGAAGGCAATTTTATCGAGGCAACGCGCGACACGCCCTACTTCCAGATTGGCGAAAGCAAATACGGCAAACCGATCATTGACCGGGTATTGACCCGTGAGACCACGCTTGAGCAGGCGATGTGCTGTGCGCTGATCTCGATTGATTCCACGCTGCGTAGCAACCTGTCCGTCGGGCTGCCGCTGGATGTGATGATCTACCGGGCTGACAGCTTCGATGACAGCGGTCAGCGCCGTGTTACCGAGGATGACCCCTACTTTGCCACCATTCGCAAAGCCTGGTCGGAAGGATTACAGAACACGTTCCGTCAATTGCCGCCGTTTTCGCTCTAGCTAGTCACACTCGCTCGCCGCGCCGCCAGCGCTCGCAGCAAGACGGCAAGGGTTGTCCCATTGTGCAGCAGTGCGCTGCCGCCCGGAGAAAGCCCGCCCAACGCCGCCGTCAGCATGATGCCGCTGTTGACCCATTCGGTCAGGGCGATATTGCTGTGCACCAGCGTCATCGCTTCCAGCGCCAGTTCACGCGCCAGCACCACACCATGCAGGTTGTCTTGCATCAGCACCGCATCCGCCGCCTGCTGCGCCAGTTCAGTACTCTGGTTCATGGCCAACCCGACATCCGCCTGCGCCAGCACCGGGGCATCATTTACCCCATCGCCGATAAACAGCACATTGCGGCCCTGCTGTTGCAGCGCCTGAACCACATCCACCTTGCTCTCAGGCGTGCATTCGGCCACACATTCGTCCATCGCTAAGGCGTTGGCCAGTTGCTGCGCCTTTTCAATCCGATCGCCGGTCAACAATACAATACGGTCGATCCCCGACCGGCGCAGTTGTGCAATCACCTCATGTGCTTCCGCCCGTACGTTGTCCTGCAAGCCAATCATGCCAACCAACCGTTCATCGAGGCTGATGAACAGCAAATGGCACCCCTGCTGAGCCAAGGCGGTAATCTCGGCCTCATACGGTGAGAACACCACCTGATAGTGCGCTTCCAGAAAATGGCGGCTGCCAATCGCCATGCGGTGGCCATCCAGTTCACACAGCAGACCGTGCGCAATCACATACTCCACTTCACCGTGGTTAATGTGGGGCAACGCATGGTGGTGCGCCGACGCGACCACGGCTTTCGCCAAGGGATGGTTGCTGTGTTCTTCAACAGAGGCGGCGATCGCCAACAGGCGCTCCGCCCAGGCCCGCTCCGGATCGAAGCTGACCACTTCCGTCACCTGCATATCACCGTGCGTCAAGGTGCCCGTTTTATCGAACACGACCGTATCGACCGCGGCGAGTTGTTCGATCGCCCGTCCGCCTTTCAGCAATAAGCCACTTTGCGCCGCACGGTACATAATGGATTTAAACGCGATCGGCGTGCTTAGCTTCAGCGCACAGGCATAATCCACCAAAAACACGGATGCCAGACGACGCCAGTCTCGGGTCAGAGCAAACACCGCTCCCCCCACGCCGAGTGTGATCGCCACACGCCGGTCGGCCATCGACTGTGTCACTTTTTGCGTTTCGCTTTGCTGGCTTAAAGACTCACTGATAAAGCGGCGAATATTGGCAATCGAGGAATCTTCCCCCACACGATCGGCCTGTACCGCAATATTGCCTTCCTGCACCTGCGTGCCCGCATACAGCCAGGCCCCTTTCTCCCGGCGTACCGGTACGCTTTCTCCGGTCATGGAGGCCTGATTAATCAGGCCGACACCGCGCAATACTTTTCCGTCCGCCGGAATGGTGTCTCCAGGGCCAAGTAACATCACATCGCCAACCGTCAGTGCAGACGACAGCATTTGACGACGCTCGCCCGCGCGCTCGCCCCACACGTTGTGTTCCTGCGGTCGTAACAGGCTGGCCAGCAACGCATCGGAATGACGACTGGTCTCCTGCTCCATGTACTCACCCAGCGTCAGCATCGCGGTGCGGTTATCACCACGCAGCACGGAAAGCCCAACCGCCAGTGCATCGAGCACCTCAACGTTCAGTTCTCGCCGTGTCAACGAGGCTACGCCTTCAGACAGCGTTTCCCCGGTCAGCAGCAGCGTCGGCAGCGCCGCCCAGCGTCGAGGCAGGCACTGCGCTAACAACAAGCCCCCCGCGTTGAGCAGATTATCGCCACCGCAATACTCCGGTTCATGTTCGCTCTCGCTGCGCTGCTGCCAGTCAATGTCAGCCACGTGCGTCAACAGCGTGGATTCGTCGGTCTGATCCGGATGGTACTCAATCACCACCGAGCCAATCGCTGGGCGCAGGCGTACCCTTGTGACGCCCAGTAACGCCAACAGTTGGTGGCGCAGCCAGTTCGCTGCGTCAGGGAAACGCACCAGCAACGTCATGCTCAGTCGCAAACGCCCGGGCAAGCGATGCTTGACGCGAATCCCCGGTGCGAGAGTGGCCTCCCGTTCAGGCATCACGACGCATCATTCTCCTGCTGACGGTAGTAATCCAGCTCGGCCTGGAGATCCGCCAGCCGCTCTTTTAACTCTTCCACCTCACCGCGCACGGTGCCCCAGGCTTTTTTCGCCGTGGTGGCGACCCCTTGTTGCACCTGTGGGTTAGTCAGCAAATAGGCAATGGCAGCGCCGGCCACGACGCCGGTGACAAAATGGGTTTTACTGTTGGCCTGACGATAAGGGGCCGGAGGCGTGGCAGGCGGGTAACTGGCATAGGCAACCTGTCCGTTCGGCAACCGATAAGCGTAAACATAAGGCATGTTGGGAGGGGTCATTCCTGCACTCCTTCTTGGGTTTGGTCCTGTAACGACTCACGCCGCTGCATCGCATCCAGCACATAAAGGCTGGCAATGCCGGCGCTTGCCAATGTCAACCAGGTCAGCAATGGCCGCCCCGCGCTGGCGCTGGCCACGGCCATTACCGTACCGCTTACCACGCCCGCTTTGGCAGCATCACTGGCCACCTTGACGGCGCTTTCATTCAGCGTGGTTTCACCGCGCTGGTAACGCCGCCATTGTTCGATACAAGAGGAGGTGGTGCCCACCAGCGCGCCAGCCACCACCGCACGGCTGATGGGGCTTAGCGCGTCACGGTTGTTGCTCATTCGACGTCTCCTCAGGCGCGGGAGCCGTCGTGCGCTGGCGCTCTACCGAGGCCTGAAACTCCGCCTTACCCGCCTTCACCGTGTCGCGAAAAATGGTGCTGCCCGCCGCCACACTCTCTTTCACACTTTCGGCACCGCTGGCGACCGAGGATTTGACTTTATCACCGCCGGTTTTTAACAGATCGCCCGCGCTTGCCAGCGTCTGTGTCAGCGTCTGTGTCAGCGTCTGGCGCACGCTGTCATTGGTCAGCAGCAGCGTGACAGCCGCGCCGATCATCGCACCTTTCCAAAATTCTTTATCATCCGCGCCGATGGTGCTGATCAGACTTTTCAACAGCCCGGCTTGCTCTCCCATCACATTCTCAACCACACCTTGCGCCTGCGCGCTCCAGTCCATGCCCGGTGCGGCATGATGACCGTGGTGATGTGCAGCTTGCGGCACCGCATTTCCGGGGAACGGATACCCTGGCAGCGGATAGCCGGGCGGGGGTGGAAAAGCCCCTTGCGCAGCGGGATCGCCTTGTGGCACGTAATAGGGCTAGCCATAAGGTGGGAAATAGGGAGCCTGATTCACAGGATTATTATCATTACTCATAACGACCCTCTCTTGACTTGGTTTACTGGGAGAGCACGGCCTGAATTTGCGTCAGCGCCTGTTGTGCTGCCTGATCATCGTGACCAAACAGATGCGTAAGCAGCGTGGGAGAAAGTGTGCTGGCACAATATTCCAGCACCACGCTACCGGTTGCGGCATTAATGCTGCACGCTTTCAGACACCCCTCGGGGTGACACAGCGATTGCAGCTCAGCCAACCGGCTTTGGCTGAGTGCGGAGACCAAACGATTGGTAAAACTGAGGCGAATGCGCCCCGGAATATGGTGCGCTACCGTGACAAAACGGCGTAACGCCATCAAACTCTGCAAATCATCTGTCGCCATAACGGTGACTACAGCCTCCCTTTGCCTACCAACATCAATGCCGCATCAACCTCATGCGACATCAACCCATACCGCGCGCACAACACCAGACAACCAGATTGCTCCGGCCCCGACGTCAGGAATGTAAATATTTTGCGCGAAGACAACGTCACAATAACGTAACGTTAGGAGAACCACTTAAGATTTATGCGGTTAATTGCAGGTTGTTTGTTTTTTATCAATTCGTGCTATAAACAGAGGTGATAGACACTCTCACTACGATAATGTAAATTGTTATCATTCTAATCTCTACGAGTCGCGGCAACATGTCTCCCTATTTGCATCAAACGCAGAATCGCATTCGAATTCGCTCCGAATATATTCAGCGCAACCCGGAACGCGTGACCGAGACGATTGCGCAACTGCGCCACATCGCGGGCGTGCAGGAGATCACACATCGGCATTATGCGGGATCTGTCGCGATTTGTTTTGACAGCAAGATCCTGTCTGGTGATACGCTACTGGCACACATTGAACCGGCTGGGTGGCTTTCCGTTGCCAGAAACCAAACCTACATCGACAGATCGCTGCACCGCTACACCCGTTCACTGGCGAAAGGACTGGCGCTGATGACGCTGGACATGGCGATCAAAGGTCCACTGGTTAAACGACTGGTCACTCTCGTGCGTTAACCGCTGCCAGCATAAATACGCGTTGAGCACCGCGCGCTATATGTGAGAATATAGCGCGCGGTGCCGCATTTGTACCCGCTATACCCTAAATAATTTGAGTTGCAGGACACAACGTTTACGTTTTGAACAGCGCTTGCGCTGGCCGGCTCATTTATGCGTCTCGTAACGCGGCAAGCGAATCAATCCCGATGAGCTTACTCAAGTAATTGATTCGGGTGACAAATCTGCTGGGAGCCGATTTGAACGCTGCTTGCAGCGACCTCGTAAGAGGTGAGGCCCGGTGATGGGCCGAATAATGGGCGTAGCCAACGCACCTGCAACGTGAAGTATGACGGGTATATATACGCATTCGGTTGGAGAAAACATGGAGCTACACCTTTGGCTCGCCTTTGTCGGCGTGATTACCGTTTTAATTGCCATTCCCGGTCCGTCCGCGTTGATCAGCATGACGCACGGTTTGCGCTATGGTCGTGGGCGAGCTGCCGCTACCGTACTGGGCGGCGTGACCGCAGCGCTGGTGCTGATGTCACTCTCAGCGTTGGGATTGGGAGCCGTATTAGCCGCGTCAACAACCGCGTTTATGATCCTGAAAATCGTTGGTGCGCTCTATCTGATTTGGCTTGGCATTGCCTCATGGCGTTCAGCCGCCGCCGCCCATGCGCCTGAACAGGTGCACATGGATGCGTCACCCACACGCGTTGCGCTGTTTCGTAAAGGTTTTTTAGTCTGCATCAGCAACCCGAAGGATCTGCTGTTTTTTGCCGCACTGTTTCCCAACTTTATCAGCACCACAGAACCCCATGCGCTCCAGTTTGCCATTCTGGCACTGACCTGGGTGCTGTTTGATTTCAGCATCATGTTTTTCTATGCCAGCACCGGACGCCATCTGTCCGGCGTATTCAGCAATCCGCGCCGCATGGCGTTGCTTAATCGCGCGACTGGCGGCGTGTTTGTGCTGGCAGGATCGGCGTTGGCAATCTCCAGCCGATAATAAAACCGCTGATTTTCGGCCGTTGCTATCCCGCGTCCAATGGGATAGCAATGTCGGACCATCCGGCTTCAGGCGTGATGAATCTCCCCGCTGTCATCATTGAACGTGATCGTTTCCCCATGACGTAACGCCCGCGTATGGCCCAGCTTATCGATAAACACCGGAATACCCAGCGCCGTCGCCAGAATGGCAGCATGCGCATTTCTGCCGCAGTCGGTGAAGTAAACGCCTTTAATCCAGGCGGGATCCAACTGCACCGCCTCGGAAGGCAACAATATATTGGCGACGATCGCCATCGGAGAGTGGCAGGGCGTAACCACGCTGTCTGGCTGATGGCTCAAATGCCGCAACACCCGAAGACCGACGTCATAGATATCGATATAGCGTTCACGCAGGTAGGTATCTTCAATCGCCTGATACACCTGTGCTAACGCACCAATCACCGCCAGCCACAGCGCATCAACCTGCACCGCGGCTTGCCCCATTCGCTCGGCGACCGCATCGTACAGCTCGTCATCCTCCAGCATCATACGCTGCGCCATAAAAATTCCGGCTTCTTTATCAGAAAGGCGCTGCACGGTAAACGTATAGAGCTCATCCAGGTCTTGCACGGCAGCCTCAATCGCCTGTGCCAGTTGAGCGAGCTCAGCCTGCGCGCCTTGACTGGCGCGCGGCGTCACAGTGGGCAATGCCCGTTCTACCCGACACACGGTGGCCGTCACCAATTCACCCACAGGATGTCTCTGGGGGCGAGCCAACGCCGCATCTTTCGTTTCTAAACGATCGCCAAAATTATCGTGCGCCAGCAAGGTAAAGGCATCAATCGCCTGTTGCGCCTGCGCTCCGCTCGCGCGCAGCGTGACCTCATCACCGCGTTTAATTGCCAATAGTGCGATATTGTTGACGCTTTTTCCGTTCACCGTCTGTGCACCTTTCACCAGTTGCACATCGGCATTGTAGCGGTTAAGGCAGGTGGCGATGGCCGACGCCGGACGCGCGTGAATACCGGCAGGGTTAGCCACACGCCAGGAAAAAGTGAGTGCTGACGGAGAGGCTTCCTCCGTCAAAGCAACGGGGAAGATGGCCGCCGTGAGCCTATCATCTTGACTCAATTGATGATATTTCGCCGCCAGAGCCTGATGCGCTTCGGCAATCACCTGACGGATATCACCACCGGACGCGGCCACAACGGCCGCCGCGATCGTGCCTTCCACCAGCGGCGCGGCGCATACGTGCACACGAGTCGCATAGGCCTCACCCAGCAGTTCCAACGCCAGATCGGTGCTCAAAATCGCACTTCCCATGTCGACCATCACCAGCACATCCCCCTCTTCCTGCACCTCCTGTATTGCCGTCATCACGGCAATCGGATCGGTGCCAATCGGGTTATCGGGATCGTCAATGCCAGCCGCCACCGCAAATTTTACGCTGCCGTGCGTCATCTGCGCTGCCAGTTCCACCACCCCTTCCGCCAGGCGCTTACTGTGAGAAACCACCACGATATTGACCATTTTCTACAGCCTTACCCAATCGGGTCGCCAGGGCATCACAAATCCACGACATCGCAGAGCGTTTTAAACAGCAGGTAGCTGGATGTCGCCCCAGGATCCTGATGTCCAATAGCGCGCTCGCCAAGATAGCTGGCACGACCTTTTGCCGCACGCAGTGGGATGGTGCTTTTCATGCCCTGCTCCGCCGCTTTCAGCGTTTCCGCCAGCGCCGAGGAAAGCGGATCGTCTTGCCGGGCTTTTAGCGATGCGACAATCGCGCTCAGCGTATCCACCATGGTTTTATCGCCGGGATGTGCCATGCCGCGCGCGATAATGCGTTCCGTCCCTTCCTGATACATATGGTAGAGATCCGTTACCGTCAGTTCTTCTTTTGCCATGACGGTCTCGGCCGCTTTGATAAAGAAGGTGCCATACAGGGGTCCGCTGGCGCCACCAATGGTAGAAAGCAGCACCATGCCCGTGTTCTTCATGATGGTGCCGATATCTTTATCCGCCAGCGTTGGCAGCTTCTCTTTGACCTTGCGAAAGCCACGATTCATGTTCAACCCGTGATCCGCATCGCCGATTTCACGATCCAAATCGGTGAGAAATTCTTGTTTTTTTTCAAATACATCGGCCGCAGCATCCAGCCAGGAGATCACTTTACTTTTGGTTACCACCATCATCGCACCTCAGTTTTCATCGCATCAGCGCCCGATGCAGACTCTTCCTGCATCTGCGCGCGATCTGCCGCCAACGGCGGCAGCTTGTCTGACGTCACTACATTTTCCATCTTAACGCCGGTGTACTGACCGGGAAATCCCACAGCGAGAGCATTTCATCATCCGCTTTCAGCACCGTGATGGATACACCCTGCATATCAATCGCACTGCAATAGGTGCCGACCAGATTACGGGCAATATTGATGTGCTTCGCTGCCAGAATCTCCGCTACTTTGCGATACACCCCGTACAGCTCAGAGGCTGGCGTCGCGCCCAACCCGTTAACCAGCACAATCACATTGTCGCCCGCATTGAGCGGCGTCGTGGTGCGGGTATCATCAAACCATTCGCCCTTTTCCCGATCCCATTGACGCAGCGTTCTCACATAAGGGGTGTTATCAAGGATTTCATCCAACATGGCGCTGACAATGGTGTCACCATCGGTGTACTTTTCCCGACGGATACCCAGCTCACCGTGAATACCAATACCGAATTCGATTTCATCTTCCGGTAACGAAAAACTGGGCTTACCGGCTGCGGGCACCGTGCACGAAGAGAGCGCGACGCCAATAGAACGGCCCTGATCGGCAATACGCGTCGCCAACGCTGAGCATTGCTCCAGGCTATATCCCTCTTCTGCCGCTGCCCCCAGCAGCTTCTCTGCCAGCACAGTGGTGGCAACCCCACGACGACCCGCCGTGTATAAGCTGTCTTTCACCGCGACATCATCGTCAATGACGGCCACCTGTACGGCAATGCATTCACCGTGCAACAGTTCTGCGGCGGTCTCAAAGTTAAGAATATCCCCGGTGTAGTTTTTGATCAGCAGCAATACGCCATTTTCGTTATTGACCTTCTGCACACACTCATACATTTGATCGGGCGTAGGCGAGGTAAAGATATGGCCGGGGCATGCACCATCCAGCATGCCAAAACCAACGAAACCAGCATGCATTGGTTTATGCCCAGAGCCCCCGCCGGAGATCAGCGCCACTTTGGGCTTGTCCGATCGTCGGCAAACATAGAAAGGCTCGGTATTCACCGTCAATTCGGGGTGGGCGAGTGCGAAACCTTCAAGCTGTTCTCTGATAACATCATCGACTTTGTTGATGAGCTTTTTCATAACCCTTCCTCTTGATGCCCGCCCTCTCACTGGAGAAAGGACGATTTCCATGGGTGAGCGGCGTACCGCCCGTTAGGCAAAAACCGGTAAAAACTTGTAGCACAGCGCGCCGATACCACCACCGATCAACGGACCGACAATCGGCACCCAGGCGTATTCCCAATCGGAATGACCTTTATTTTTGATGGGCAACAAGGCATGCGCAATTCTTGGCCCTAAATCACGCGCCGGGTTGATGGCATAACCCGTGGGGCCGCCTAACGACAAGCCGATGCTATACACCAGAATCCCCACTGCAAACGGACCAAAACCGGACGCTATCCCGTTATGCGAATTAAAAATCCCCAGTACGCCAAAGACTAAAACAGCCGTACCGATAATTTCTGTGACCAGGTTCCACCTAAAGTCACGCACCGCAGGCCCGGTAGAAAACGTCGCCAGTATTAGTCCGGCATCTTCAGTCACGTCGTAGTGCCGTTTGTAAGTAAGATAGACCAGAATCGAACCGAGAAATGCGCCGATGCATTGAGCAACGACATAGGCCAGCGCCATTGCGCCCGAGATACTGCCGTACAACCACATGCCAAAAGTGACGGCTGGGTTCAGATGCGCTCCGCTCACCCAGCCTGTGATATAGACGGCGATGGCAACTGCAAATCCCCACCCGGCGGTAATGACGATCCAACCGCTATTGCTCCCTTTGGTCCGTGCTAACACCACGTTGGCTACTACACCGTTGCCAAGCAGTATCAGCACCATGGTGCCAATCAATTCTGCAAGAAAAACGTTCATCGCTGTCTCCTTCGTTTTCGGTTGAGGGGTTACCCACATGACGGAACGAACACGATGAGAGTAGGAAGCCGAATTCATGCTGTAAAAAATATTTTTTTTCAATTCAGGAACATCCTTACGCCGCAAAAAGCCCCAAAATGAAACATCAATAACGCCGGACGCCCTGTTTTTTGATACCCGTCAAACTGTGACAAAAGTTGTGCCGCACCTCACACTTCGTAGAAGCGATCAATAAACATATTTAAATTCAACAAATTAAATAAAACCACTCGATTTCTGATAGCACTACGCACGGTTGGCGATGCACATCACAGATTCGACATAATATTTCCAAAATGGAACATAAATGCGTTACCTATTTCCTAAAGTGGCGCGATAAAGGAGCAACCGGTGAAACAGGCTGAATTGAAAACCCTCTGGCACGATTTCATCACGCCGGACCCAATACCGTATCCCGATGCCGCCAGCATGGAACACCTCGCGCTAAAGCCCTATGTCACTGAATCTTGGCTGCGTTGCCGGCGACAACAGCGTCACGACCATTGGTCAACGCCGCTCTACGCCAAAGGCATTACCTTTAAGTCCCTGTGCCGTAACCGTGCCGATATGATCAATATTGCAGCGCCGATACTGGAGGATATCTTTGCCTATCTCACTACTGCGGAATGCGCCTTGCTACTGACCGACGAAACCGGGTGTACGTTGAGTTTCCACGCCTCCCCAGCCATGAGCCAACGGCTGATGACACTGGGCATTGGTGAAGGCATTTACTGGCGTGAAAGCATGATGGGCAATAATGCCGTCACGACGGCACTGCTGTTACACGAGCCGGTCAGCTTGCAAGGCTATGAGCATTTCAATCAGCATTTACATCAATTTGCCTGCTTTGCTACGCCGATTTTCGACAGTGACAGCGCAGTGATGGGTGCGGTTGGGCTGATTCTGCTGAACGACAGCGACACGGTTTCCGCCCTGGCGCTAGTGCATTCTACGGCGCAACAAATCAGCGCAAAATTGCACACGGATATGATTTTGGCTGAATCCAACCAACATTTGAGTGAAGTGCACGCCCTGTTGGATGGCGTAGAAGAAGGTGTTCTCGCCTGGGCTCATAAAGGCACCATCCTCTATCTGAACAAAAATGGCAGCGACCTGCTCAATGTTAAGGGCGAGAAGCTGTTAGGAAAAAACATTCAGGATACGCTGGCCTTACCGCAACGGATTGCCCATGCTGTCGCGGAAAACCGGGATGTTTACCTGTTCGAAACCGCCGTCGAGTTTCAAGGTGCGTTTATCGCACTGGCGATGTCGCTTAAAATAGTGAAAGGCGTTGCCAACACCCCCGACCGTTACATCGCCCTGTTGCACCCTATCGATCATATTCGTGAACTGGTGCATCGCCATGGCGGAGCGTATGCCCGCCTGACATTTGACGATCTTGACTACGTTGGCACCTCCAGCGCTATCCGGCGTGTGGTTCGCCTTGCACAGCAGGCGGCAAAGGGACGCGGTTCAGTCCTGCTGCATGGTGAAGAGGGGCTTGGTAAGGCCTATCTGGCACAGGCGATTCATAACGCCAGCGAGCGTCGGGAGAAGCCCTTTATTACCATCAACTGCCAGGCAATACCGCGCGAGGCCATGGCAAGCGAATTTCTTGGCAACAACGCGCATACCGATAAACCGGTCATTTCCAAATTCGAGTTGGCAAAAGGCGGCACACTGCTGTTAGAGAATGTCGAATACCTGACACAAGAAGTACAAACCGCGCTGTTACAACTGCTGAAAACCGGGTTGCTCAACAAAGCCAACCAGACGTTGGTACCACTGGATGTCAGGCTGATCACCACCACGGATGTGGACATCAATCAGTTTGTTGAGGAAAACCGCTTTCGTCGTCACCTGCTGTATGAGTTGCAATCGTTCGACATTCACGTGCCGGCCCTGCGGGAGCGTAGCGAAGATATCCCTGCATTGATCAAACGCTACCTGAAGATCATGAGCCGCGAGATGGGGGAAAATGTGACGCTTTCTGAAGATGCGCAGCAGCTGCTTATGCGCTATGCCTGGCCAGGAAATAACCGCGAACTGCGCAATGTGCTCGAACGTGCCTATAGCTATAGCAGCGGAAACCGAATTAAAGTCAAAGACATTCCAGCACCATTGAGTGAAAACATTCTCGAGGCCTCTTCCAGAGAAGCGAGCTTCCATCCGCATTCGTTACAAGAGATGGAACGGGATGCGCTCATTCAGGCAGCGATTCACTGCCGAGGCAAAGCCTCACAAATGGCTTCATCGTTAAAAATTGGCCGCACATCCCTGTGGCGTAAACTCAAGCAATTTAATATCCATCTTGCCGATTACAAAGTGGGTTGACCCCTTTCGGGACAAGACCCACCAACGAAGCGTTTAACAATATCGAGTACCGTCAGCGTTGCGTCTATCTGCGCTGACGGGATCGTCACCCCGAAGGTCTCAAGCTGCATCAGTAAATCGACCATCTCGACCGAGTCCAGGCCTAACGTGACGATGACGCTATCATGCAACCCAATGTGCTCAATCGGGATACCGCTCACCTGATGAATCAATGCTTTCACCTGGCGCTCATTATCGCTCCCGCTTTTCACGCCATTATCCTCGTGACACCTGTGAAGACAGGGTGCGCCTCACGCCAGGCGTGGTGGTCAAGACTCGAGAATTGCGTTTTTCGCTGTATTTCTCTACCAACTTCTGAGCATTGCGGCTCAGTTGGTAAAAATCCTGGTGCGATTTCATTTTAAGAAACGCCTCGTTGATATAGACCTGCTGCATATCACTGCGTTCCTCAGTGCCAACTTCCGCGAGGAATGCTCTATCCAGGAAGTGATCCAACGTTTTGGTGTATACCCCCTCCTCGCGCAGGACCAGTTTATTAATGCTCTCCTGTTCCTGTTCATTGTCTTGCACTTCATCACTCAGCCAGCGCTTCAGCAATGCCAGATCCACATTGTTGATACCGGATGAGGAACCGCCTACTGAAGAGGCGGTATCCGAACGGCCCGCTTCTCCGATCGCAGAAGCATCATCATTTGCCGCAGGCCCCTTTTCAGCCACCACGGCGGAGAGATCGGCCCCAGCGGTACGGTACGCCTCCAATGAGGCCAGGGGGCTAATATTCTGTGTGGGCGACAGCGTGCCAATCTGGAAATTATCCAGAGGCGATCGCGCGCGCGACATCGGCGATATATCAGAATTAGCAGAACTCACGGAACTGCTGGTGGAAGCATGCCGCTTTACCTGAACGCGGGGTTCCTGTCGGTGCTGAGCCACTGGCGCGCTGGGCTGCATGCTATCCGTTTCTATAACAAGAGGCTCTGTTACTGTGGTCAGATTTCCATTAGGCAACGTTGAATACGCGGGTAAATCTTGCATACTGATGCCGTTTAGTCGTCTAAGCAGTGGGTAGCGGTTGAAAAAATGCTCTGGAGTCTCGCGCCTTTCCCCCATTGCGGCGATCAACCCCTTCAATAATGTAAAGCGTTGATCTTGATCGAGCTTATCTGAAGCCAAGAGCTTTTCGGTCATAGAACTCCAGGGATCAGGTGGCGTCGTTGGGGTATTCCCCCCGTACGCTGTCGCCTTGCTGCCATAAACGGTAATGTTTCCTGGGGAAGAGGATGACTGTGGTGAGTAATTTCCGTTCACGGTGCCCGTTGAGTCTGACGTTCCCACTGCCTTTTCTGTGGTACTTGGCTTTGCCACGCCAGTGGGCGTCTGACGTCGAAGCGCTAATGGAATCGACGCCACGGCATCAAACATTTTCATATAGCCATAGCGGATAATAGCCCCGCGAATATCCGAGTGATCCTTAATAGCGGATTTTGCCTCTTTGGTGACGCCCATCATCTCGTCATCAAGCACGTTGAGGTACATGCGAATATTGCTATCGAAAATCTGTTCGATATTCGAGCGCGCCCAGTCATGATCGGTAATTTTATGGTATTCACACCACGCATTGATCGATTGATTGAGCATATGCGCAGTGAGGTCTGTAACGATATCCTTACTGTAGGTTTCAAGCAGCGGCGCGGCTTCAACCCAAAATTGTTTATCATCGTTGGTAACGTTTTGTAAATGTTTATTCAGGCTAATGTCAGTGTTGAACTCCTTATCCTCGTTTGTTATTTCAGAACAAAAAAGATCGCAAAGTTTTTGATAACATGCTTTCTCGGAGGAGGTAAAATTACTTTCCTTTGTGGAAAGCATGCCCAATACACTTTTGAATAGCTCACGGTCTTCGACGGTGGTGTTGGTATTACGCACCGCTTCGGGTAGCGCAGATTGTGACTGCGTGTGAATGAGTCCGTAGACACACCCAACTTTGTCCGGTGCACGAATGAAATTTTTTACGGCCAGCGAAAGTCCTTCGTTGGTGCAGCCAACCATATTATCAGTAATTGTCTCTGCCTTGGGTAGATCACGGTTCATTCGATTATAAATATCAGCCTGAATGTACCGACCAAAACCCGGGCTCACATTTCCAGATGCCCCAACTGTCATAAAGCCTCCACAATAATCAGTAATTAACTAACTTTCTAAAACTAACAACGATATTATTCCTTACTCGCTCTATATGTTTAGCCACCGCGCGCCAACATCGTGAGCAGGTAATTTCCGCTCTGGGATCAGGTATTCTAGGGCGCATCGCATCCATATGGTCATTGACTAACGGATTATTCGAATAAACCGGTTGTTCATTAAATATCGGGATTTTTCTAAAATAGCGGATACCGTTCTCTCGTTGATAAATCTCTCTCTGCCTGTCTGTCATTGGAATGTTTTTTATTCTCTCAACATTCTTCGGCGTGTAATAAACACTTTGATAAACATAATCTTTCACACCCCATAAATTTGATGTTATCGTCCTCGGACTCCTCATCAAATTATAATACGGCGTGGGAAGTTCATTACTGTTTTTTAGTCTGAATACCATAGATATTAAAAAAAAGGCTAATTAGATATTAAGACAGTGCTTTTAGAACGTCTCTGGCACTATCACCTAGCGTACTGATGACGCTACTCAGTACTCTGTTCAAATTATCAAACGTGCTGTTTGACTGACTGTATCGCTGGGCAAAAGATTGCATGTTACTCTGAAAAGCACTGCTTACAGAATTGAAACTGGCCAGCCAGGCTTGATAGCGTGTAGTAGACACTTCGGTATATGAGCCATCCTCTGTGACTTTCGCCAACACCACGCTATCATAAGTGTCCTTATTAAAACTGATTTTCCCATCGGTACCGACCTTGAAGGCTGGTTCCAACGTTGCCACCATCTCTTTTTGCTGGCTGGGGCTCATTTTATCCCAATCAGGCACGCTACCAAGCTGAATCTTGTCAAGATACCCATCTTTAAAAGCCTGATATCCGTATTTTCTCAGATTGGGTTCATCAAATTTTACTGAATTTGCTTCACTTCCTGAATGTGTAGAATCAGCGGCAACCTTCTGCACAGTTTTATTATACCCATCGTACATCTCAGTGTATTTCTGCAATAAATTGCCATAGAAATCCACGTAGTTGGTTTTAACGTTTGCGATAACTTTAGTAATTTCTGCCCAGAGATCCGCGTAACTGGTACTCGTTGTAAACGGTTCACTTGGATTGTCTGCGCTTCTTCGGGCACGAGACTGCGTGGGTGCAGATTCCTCATCAGGAACAGCGGCCTGTGCCTGATAAGCCAAATTTTCCGATTTCGCTACTGTCGCTTTATTCTTTAATTTATCGTCACGAATCTGCTGTTGAATCTTGTTAAGCTGCGTCTGGATTGCGCACTGTAACGCGGTCAACTGCGCTTTTATGTCATCGGGACTTTCTCCCGACAATACATTTTGTTGTTGCGAACGCCGGATTTCATCAACGTACTGTAATAATTTATCACCCGATACCAGGTTGGAATTCATATCGAAATGGGTGAGCAATTGCTCAATGCTGAGCATTTTCTCATGCATTTCACAGAATGATAATGGCCATTCAATTAGCTTATTCCCCTCCTTATTATCAGTAATAAGAAATAGCAAAAAAGTTTTCACATCATGCTGCGAATAAGTATCAGAGACATCTGATGTCCCCTGCCAATGCGCCGCTGTGGTATAAGCGTCTGTATTCACGCGTGGGAATATTGCCGTACAAGCCGGTAAAAGCGGATTTGAAATAGTCATTTTTTTCGCCAAAAAGAAAAGGGATAACGACTCAATATAAGCTGGGTATCGCCAGGGAATACGCGAATACACTATGCCATCTTGCTGGCAACCGCCGAGACTGCATCATTGTTGTTATTAAGTATAGCCAGTAGCGCTTGTCGTAAAGCAGATTCACCCTCACTGGATTTTTTGGCCGTTTGCTGATGAACATTATCTACCTCGCTGCTCACCGTTTGATTCGCTCGCATTATTTCAGCATCTTTGTTTTGCTCGGCAGCAGTAACACCGTACGATCCCTGTGTAATATCATGAATCGACCTACTGGCTTGCACCAAAGCATCAGATTGAATGCGGGTTTTCTGCGATGTATTCGATATTTGTTGATGAGAATAGCGAAGTGAAATACTTTCCGAATTCAGTCTTGAATGCGCACGTTTCAAACGTGCGGTAACCTCATCCTCGACAGTGATACCTTCACTCACCAATTTATCCCTATGGTTCTGTAGGCTATTTTTCGCCTGTTCCGCTTGTTCGTTAAGCCGGTTGGATCTTTTCAGATTGTTTTCTATTGAAGCCGATTCTGCTTTTAACGATCTTCCTGCTGTGAATGCCGAGACGCTCTGCATTCCCATGCTTAACGCGCCAGAAACGATGGCACCCGTCTGATTTTCCCGTGCTGAGCGAACCAAGTGCTGCCCAGTCGCATTCGCCGAAGCCATTGCAACATGAGACCACTGTGCGGCCGACGCATTAAAATGCGCTTCCTGGCGATTTAATGACTGCAAAATACTGGTAAACGCATCTAAAATCCCCATATTGCCCATCACGTTGCTATAACGATAACCACCAGGACTTGGCGGTGTAATATCCGTCCCCCCGTCAACAACGGCATATGAACGTCCTCGCTCTGCCGTGTATTCCACCGTGTTTGTCATCGCGGTCTTGCCTGGCTTTTCATTTGCACTGCGCATTGCCGGATTATCTATTCCAGACAGAAGCTTTGCGCTGCACAGGGTCGCGGCGCCCGCAACAACCTGTTCTATCTTATCGATATCACTTCCTTGCTGGGAATCCATCAGCCTTTGCGCCAATTCGGCTTTAGTATCTGAAGGTATTGCTTTATTGGTTGATGCAGGAAGCATCAATTCAACAGGCAGCGTATTGGCGTAAGCGCTATCTGCGTCTCCGATACTTCTGGAAGCAGAGGTCAGATCCGCCAAAGAAAGCATCTCTGGCGAACGCAGAGTAAAAGGCTGCGCTGAGGAAACAGTATTATCCGTATTTACATTCAACCCGTTTTGAGTTGCGACCGGCGATAATGTCGTCATCATATTTTCCAACTCCGTATAAGTAAATGTCTCTGTTTTGAAAGCCCCTAATGATAAAAAGGATTACCCCGCAACATGTTGCATTTTTCGGGTTATATATTTTCCCGCTTGCATCTGGTTTTCCGCCACGACAGCCATATTTTCAATAATGGCATTTGCTGCCTCAATGCGTTGAGTAAAACTCTCTACCATTCGGTCCAATAGCGCATTTAATACACTCTGCAATGCCAGATCTTCTAGCATTTTGGCACGCAGTTTTTCTGCTTCCACCTTAGTTCCGGCAACAGCAATGTCCATACCCGTTTGAATTGCAACGTTTGCGGTCATTGTGGCATTTTGGGTTTGCTGTGTGATATTAATGAGTCTGACACTCTTGATATTCTGAACAGCTATCGAACGTGTAGCCGTTGATCCCCATGACGTAATGAGCCGTCCAACAGCGTTATCCATCATTTTTTGCAACATTCTTTTTGCTGCCTCCTTGGTAGATTGCATAATCGCAGTGGAAGACAGTTTATCTGCCAATTTACTAATAAGACTTCCAGCCACCATGGCTGCTGCGATTAATAGAACAACGGCAGTAATTGCACCCATTATTTCACTGATCATTGCCGCTGTTTCTTTATCAACCCCAAGCGACTCCAAAATAAATGAATAATATTTAGCCAGCAATTCCATTAATGGCTTAACGACGTTTTCCATAAAAGGTTGCATAGCCTGTTGTATAAAAGACTCGCCCGTTATCGCTTGGTAGATGGCATCGCCAGCCGTCAATGCTAACCCGATGGCAGCCAGTGCCAATGATGTCCCTCCAGTGAAAATAGCCGCTGCAAAACCGACAATAGCGATAACCCAGCCAAGAATTTTACCGACACAGCCCATAGTTTTTTGCATATCTTCTGCTTTACGCTGCTCAATCTCATACTCGCGCGCTTTTTTTTCAGCATCTTTGGCCGCCGCCTCTGCCAGCTTTTGCTTTAATGCAGAGCCTGCCTGTAAATCCTCACTGGCACTTTTATTAATGAGTTCAGCAATGATAGCCAGTAAATAACAGAGGCTCTTTGCACCTTCATTTTGCTGTTTCCGCTTGTATTCAATAACGGAAATTTGCTGTGCAGGTACAGCCCCCATCAGGGTTTGGGCTTTCTGCTTGGTGTTTTCCAGAAGCGCTCTACTGGCGGCTTCTGCCAGGCGTGCAGGCTCCAGTCGGTTTTTAAGTGCATCATCATACTGGGCCACAGACTGCGCTTTGCGGTTAAATGCCTCGGTAACAGCAGATTTCGCTTGCTCGATTTTCTTGCTCAACTCAGGGGATAGCACGCCGTTCTCTTGTAATTCCTGATCTGCCTGATTTTGCAAAAACTGCAACTGCTTCTGTGCATCGGTATAAGTATCTGTCGCAACGGCAACCTGCTGTTTTAGTCCATCGGCTCGTTTCTGCGCTTGCGACAACGCATCACTGTCATCAGCCCAGCGTTGAGCATCGTTCTCTAATTGATCGGCGAGCGCACGGTATGCCTGAGAATGCCCCTCCAGTTGCGCATTGTAAATTTTAAGTTGTTCAACCATTTTCTGTAACGTCGCATCGCCAGTCAGCTGATTCATTTTGCCTAACAAGCTCGTCATGAGAGCTGATGCGGTCAGCGAATCCTCAGGATGGTCTGCGACCGATGCGATTTGGGACAGCGGAGATAAAGCAAAAGGCTCGGAGGCCAATTGCGGTATATTGGCATCTAGTGGTGTCCGGGGCTGGGCTGCGCTTCCTTGCAATGCGTTAGTGGTATTTTGTAAAATGGCAGACAACTGCTCTGGCTGTAACAATTTCATCGCCACGGCAACAGAATCTCGTTGCGGATGCTCCCTTAGCCCAGCCTCACCAAAACGCTTGATAGCCGTGCTCTGTTTTATTAATTCAGCGCGATGTGTTTCAACGTCACCGCCGCCAGAGAATGCGAATGCCGCAGAAAAATCATCAATAGCTATGTTCATTATTCCTCCCTATTAGCATCCTCTTTTTGAGATCCATTTTCTTCGTTAGCATCCATGTCTTTTAAGGCGGCCAAATACGCCTGTGCCTTCTCTGTTAAACTTACGTCAGTGCATTTTTCGGTTACAATATCAAAACACTTACTCGCCTGAACCGAACGACAAAGCATCAGGTTACACTGCCCAGCATAGAGCATGGGGCGATAATCATTCTCCGAAAGTGAATATGATAATGCATAAAAATCAATGGCTTTTGAGTAATTCTTTTTGAGTTGATAAACCGCTGCCAACCCCATTGCATATTCTGGGTTATAAAAATCGTAGATGCATAAAAAGCGAAAAAGTGATTCAGCATCATCTAACTTGCCCATATGGTAAAAATCATAAGCAAGTTTATAAACATCACTCATTGTTTCATTAGATACGCCATGAACATCTTTTAACGTTGCGCCATTATGAATGGCATCCATGAGTTGCTCTGAATAATCTTTGAGCAAGGTTTCCTCAACCTCATCACGCAATTCATTTTTAGCATCCATTACCTTTTTAAAACTCATTTTAGACCTTCCATATTATTTATAAAATGGAAAAATGTTAATACAACAACAATTCATCGAGAATGCAGACAGTAATGAATACAAGCACTATCATACTGTTCCCTAATGAAGCACGGGTACAAAAAAAACGTACTATTGTTTCTTATCACATAATTTCCCTCCTGAATCTTCCAATGGCGTTTCTTGAGAAATCCCGTTTTCAAATTCAGCACTATCATTATTAGTGCCAAAGGTATCCAATTCTTCAATTTCAACGCGGCGCAACCATATCAATATATCCATAACGGCCATAAGTGCGTCATCATTTATTGAAATAAAGCTGTATGCAGTGTAGCTATTATAAAGTCTCCTTGCCAATTTCACGTCACGAACAACCGGTATTCCTTCTTTTTCCGCATAGGCAATTGCCGCCTGCGCTTTCATGTTTGAGCACCGTAAAGAGATAAACGGAAAATACGCCACATCCATATAAAAATAAATGGCGACCGCAATATGAGTTGGATTCGCCATGATCACTTCTGAGTTTCGAATGGCGGTTCGTTCTTCACTTGAGAGAATTTCGTGATGTGCGCGACGTCGGGCTCGCTTGATTTCAGGATTGCCATCCAACTCTTTTCGCTCTTGTTTTACCTCATGCTTATCCATCTTCATCTCTTTGATATAGAGAAAGTATTCAACAATGAATTCCGCCAACAAAACCAGTAGCGACCAGAGAATAAAGAGCAATATACTTTTTATGGTCACGGACACCCAATAGGTAATTAACTGCATAAGGGTGCCATGATAAACTGATAGTATATACTTCAATTCATTAACAATGAGGGTATAGCAAGTCCCAAATAATACACCCAGGTACAAAAGTGATTTCACAAAATCTTTAGCAGTCCTAAGACTAAATATCCGTTTAAACCCTTCAATGGGATTGAGTGCCTTGAAATTTAAACGTAAAGCTTCAGAAGCTATTGAAAATTTCGTTTGCAATAATGTTGTAGCAAACCCGACGACGATACACAGAATGATAAAAGGCAAACACATCTTTAACAAAACCAGAACCAATTGAGTGCTATACGAAATAACAGTCATCTTATCATTATATAATAAAGCAGCACTGTACAGGTCGATAAGTGGACCAAAATCCATGCCACTTCCCAGGAAAAAAACACCTGAAATTAATACTACCGTTGCAACAAGATCCCGACTGCGGAAGGTTTGCCCTTTCTTTGCAGAATCACGCCTTTTCTTTTCCGTCGGTTTTTCTGTTTTCTCAGCCATATCACTTGCTCCCTGACGTCAAATAAAAAAACGTTGAAACGCCTGTAAAGAAAAAAGAGGTAATGGTTTTTCAGTAAATGAATGGAAGCCATAGAGCAAGAAGACAGCAAAAGCGATGGCACTTTTGATGGTCAGCGAGAGTGAAAACGGATTAAGCTGTGGGCAATAACGCGAAAAAACACCTAATAATACTTCTGACAACATCATGACAATGAGCACCGGTGCCGCTAGCATGATACTGCCTTGCATTAGCAGCAATACTAACTGCCCGGTTTCGTTAATATTCATCTCAGTCAATTCACTGCCTTTGGGCAATACCCGGTAGCTTGCTGACAATACGTCAACCAGCAAACGCATACCGCCCTGGGCAAAAAAGATCGCGCCAAAGGCAAAATTGAAAAAACCAGAGAGAATGGAACCTTGAACACCGTGCACGGGATCGATGCTATCACTTATCGTCGCGCCGCGTTGGTTATCGATGAGTTCACCCAGCGCTATCACCATCCAAAAAGGCAGGCAAAGCGTTACGGCCAAAACCAGCCCCACGACGAGCTCTTTTAGCAACACAATGCAGCCCCCCTGATCAGTAACGGGATTCGCTTCAACGCAGGGCCATAAACCAATAATCACAAGGAATATGACGGTGTTTTTTACAATAAGATTCGCCAAAACTCGCTCACCTAAAATGGGCAACATATAAAAAACAAGCGCCATTCGAGCGTAGGCAAGCATTAAAATCATGACATTATGTTGAAAATACAAATAAAGATTAGTGAATAACATGATGTTATTTCTCACTGAAAAGCCATTGAAAAAACCTGGTATGAGAAATAGAGCATCTCTGCTGAAAACCAATCAATCAGCATGAACAAACTGGCAAACACGGCCAATAACTTTACGCCGAAAGGCAAGGTTTGCTCCTGTATTTGCATTACTGTTTGAAATAACCCAACAACAATCCCTACTGCAGTTGCAAAAGCAATAGGAACAGCCGTTAATTTAAGCACCAACAATAATGCATTATTTCCAACAAAGAGGATGTTATTCATGATGTCATAAGTTCTGTATATTGGGTAATTAACCCCTTGGTTAACAAACTCCAGCCATTCATTGCGACAAATAGAATCAACTTGATCGGGATAGAGATCGTGATGGGGCTCATCATCATCATCCCAAGCGCGAGAAGAATACTGGAAACCACCATATCAATAACAACAAATGGCACGTAGAGATAAAATGCAATTTTGAAAGCGCTCTGAATTTCACTCAACGCATAGGCTGGCATGAGTGTCATCAACGGTAATGATTCCACTTCATGCTCTTCCAATTGAAGGGCGTTATCCTTGTCACCTTGCTGGACATTGTAGAAAAAATAAATAAGATCGCGGTCGGAATAATGCACCAGATAGTTTTTGTAACTGCCTAACCCTTGATCCATAAACAAATTGACTGACTGCGTATTATTAAAATTGATATTATTTTTCTCAACAAATTTTAGTATGTTTTGAGTGACTGGCATCATAACAAAGGCAGTCATGATTAATGCTATGCCATTCAGTGTTAATGTTGAAGGCACTTGCTGAATCCCCAATGCATTACGAACCATGATAAGTACGATAGAAAATTTTATAAAACAGGTTCCACCGGCAATAACAAAAGGTAACAATGTAAAGAATGAGAGCAGTATAATTAGTGAAACATCATTACTCAGCATATATTGCGTCCGTTTTCCCTACGGCTGTGCCGTTCATACTGTTTACCTCTACAGCCAATGAGCCGTCATCCAGTACAACTAACTCACCGCGCGCAAATAGCTTGCGATTCAGATAAATTCTGATCTTTTTTTCCGCATTGCTATTTAACGGTAACTGCGCACCTGGCTGCAAACTATCCAATTCGCCGACCGTAAGCGACACACTGTCTAATACAAACTCAATATTGATGGGCAAATTCATCCATTCAAATGTTATTTCATCTTCTTCGCGTAGCGCATCGTCTGAATCTGCGATGTAAAATTCCTCCACAAAAACCTCCAACTCCTGAGTTAAACAAAAATGAGCAATTGGGCAATGCTCAATAAGCAGCATGGGATCGTAGTGCTCAATACGCATCAAATCGCCTTTGCCCATCGCCACCAATTGCGCCAGTGGCAAGCGGGTACTGCCCAGCCTATAGCGCAGGGTAAAAGGAAGATGTTCAAGCCAGGGGCGAGAAATCAATAGCGCCTGATCTTGGTCCTCCGGCCAGTCGCAACAGAGCAATGAACAGGGTCTGGCAGGTACACGCGTAAGAGATACCGGCAACGGTCTTGCTGGAATAGCGACGTGTTGAATTACCCACCGTTTATTTGCCACCCACCAACACCAATCAGGTTGGTGATGACACAGCCAACGAGAAAGATAGCCAAGTGGCACCTGTTCCCACGCAATACCGGGCAGTTCACCCCCACTCGCCGCAGCCCATTCATCAGCATCAACCCATGCCTGGGCAAAATTCTGTTCCTCATCCTCCAAATCGAGACTGAGGTAACGGCGCGAAGGACTGGGTAGCGCTATTTCACTGCCTGGAACAGTCAGGGTTATTTCCCCGGCGGCATGGGACAGCCGGGACCTTTGACGCAACCGCTCCCGCACATTCATTATTGTTCCTCTTCCTGTTCTTTCTGCTGCTGGCCTTGCTGCTGTTCATCTCCGGCGTTATCGGGAAGGAGAATGTGCGGCGTTTGCTTTGGCCAGTGATCAAGTTGCCGGGCTAGCGCATCGGAAGCGCGCACATCTGACGGTTGCAGAACCATTGCACTTTCGAACAAGCTGTCACGACGTAACGTCACCTTGACAGAATGATCACCAAACCAGCGTTGAAATGGGTAACTGATCCGCACCGTTTGATCGTCATGAGCGTCACCAAAGCGCAGCGTATTCAATCTCTCGCGCTGTGTAATCGTGCTAGAGGTGGTGCTCATGGGCTCATTACGCTGTGTATGAAGTGCTTTAGCGGGGGAACGGGATGTGTCGTAGTGCCCTCTGGTGTCATGCACAGGGCCAACCGCAGGCACAGACTCCGCCAAAGGCTGCATATCGACAGCACGGGAGGCGTCAAATCGCGTGGCAGGCTCAGCCCTATCAGGCACCTTGTCAGACACCTTGCTGCCCCGTTGTTCAAAAAAGGGAACGACGCCAGATTGCTCAGTGGCTGGTAATGTCATGCTATTGGCCACGATGGGCGCCCCATCATGTGCTGTAGCGCGATACGCACTGGTGTGCGAAACAGGTAAATCACGCCGATGCATGTCCTGATCGTACAACACCTGTTTCTTACCCTTTTCTTGCACTGGCGCGCCGTTTTGCTTCAAGCTCAACGGCTTGTCATACAAAATTGGCGTGTAATAATGAAGATACATAATCGTCTCTGAACGTTGTGTTTCTTTGTTTTTCTTTTTCTCTGCTATTTTCTCGAGGGATATTTCACTTTCAGAGTCGGTTTCCGATGAAGTCTGGGTTTTTATTGATGCATCACCCGATTTTTTCTCCATAACTTACTCTCTCCTCAATATCATTTTCAGTATTGGTATCTGCACGTTGAAGTTGGTTACGCCGTAAACGGTGAAGATAGCGTGAAATATTGCGGTGTCTTTTTTCACACCCCACTATCATGCGCTGACATTGTTCAACTTTTTGTTTTTCTATATCAGCATCATTCTGCAAATCAATAATACGCTGAGCAATATCTTGCTGGTTACTCATCAATACCCCCTGCTGCCGAATGCGTTGATACATTTTGCTGCGACTAATCACCCCTGGCGGCATTAACTGAGCAATCTCCATGCTTATTGCTTCATGCTCCTTATGGCATTGGGCAATGGTGTGACAAAACTCATCCAATAACGCTTCACTCTTTTTTTTATCATGCCCGGCGCGATTTTTTTTATGCTCCAGTAAAGCTAAAAAAGCATTTCCTTTACGCCAGGCATGCATAAAGGTTATCCAAACACGCGGTGATCTCGATTTTCTGCATCATGTCCTGTTTTAGAAAATCGGCCATCTGCTCCTTTTTATTCAGGGCAGTATCGTTTTCAGCATTCTCTCCAAGTTGATATTCGCCCAAGTCCAGATAGAGTTGCATATCTTGTTGCCGAAAAAGCAATTCTCGAAAACGTGCTGCGGCACGCTGTTGCTCGGATTGCGTGATATGAAAAAAAAGGCGACTAATGCTTTGTAAAATATCAATCGCTGGATAATGCGCTTGAGCAGCCAATCGTTTACTCAAATAAATATGTCCATCGAGGATAGAACGGACTTCATCGCCAATAACATCCGGTTCCTCTTCATTCTCAATCAATACCGTATAGAAGGCCGTTATTGAACCCTGCTGAAAACGCCCTGGTCGCTCTAACAGTTTGGGCAATGCTTCAAACACAGAGGCAGGATAACCGCGACGAGCTGGCATTTCTCCCATGCTGAGTGCTGTGTCACGTAACGCTCGCGCATAGCGGGTTATTGAATCAATAAACAGCAGGACATGCTTTCCTTTGGCGCTAAAATATTCTGCCACCCGTGTCGCTATCTGTGCGGCATTATAGCGTTCAATACACGATCGGTCCGAAGTGGCGTAAACCAATACCACTTGCGAACGGCGCGGAGATTGCTTCAGCGTTTCGATAAACTCAGTAACTTCACGTCCACGTTCGCCAATCAGACCAATAACATAAATATCCGCCTCAGAATGTTCAATCAACATGCTCATCAACGATGTTTTGCCACTGCCGGCAGAGGCGAAAATGCCTATGCGCTGCCCCAAACCGCAAGTGAGTAACCCGTCAATAGCACGAACGCCCGTCCTCAGTGGCGTATCAATAGGCCTGCGCTGGGTAAAATCTTTGGGCTCGCCCTGTACCGCCAGCACTTGCGTCACGCCAGAATCACGCAACGCGCTGCTATCAAGCCGCGCGCGGACATTTCCCATCGCATCAAGAACAGCGCCAGCAACATTGTCATTCAACGCAATCTTAAACGGTTTACCAGTCGGATAGAGTACATTGCGACGAGAAAAACCCTGGTTATCGTTTAGCAGGCTTAACAGCGTATATTCGTGGTTAAAACCAATAACTTGTGCGAGACCCACTCTTGTCGAATCCTGAAGGGAACGCTGTACCTCACACACCTCGCCAATATAGGTACCCGGTAAATAGGCCTCTATTACGTTTCCCTGAATTCTTACAGGGTGGGCAAGATGGACAAAGTTTTGCGCAACCATAGGTGCACTCCCGTCATTAATTTAAGGCTGTGCGATACTGCTGCAACACCGTTAAAAAGGTATCCAGCATCTCCATAAACGCGGACGCTGATTCACAATGTTTTTCTTTTACCTGGGCACGAAGATCTAAACTATTATCAATCTGGTACAAACACGGGTACCCTGCATGAAAGACCTCTTCATTGTGAGCCAATAACAATGGAAATAGATTGGCGCTGCAATAACTCAAAGTAGAAAGATTGACTTCACCCAACTGAGCCCACACCCAAATCTCCTCATCGTTACTCTTGATGTGGATAGTGGGAATATCATCTTTCATATGTAACGATATCGCAGAGTGATTATTCAGATCTTTATCAAGAACCTCTGACATCCCCACTTCTGCTAAAATCTCGGTTAGCAACGCAACAACATCATATTGCATAATTCACCCGTTAATTTTGTAGTAAACCAATAACATCAATGTCCACGCTTTGTGAAACCTCACCAAATGAGAGCACATCCATTTCAGGATAATGTTCTTCAACCAACTTTTTCACAAAACGTCGAATATCAAGAGACACCATTAAAATAATATCTCTGGCATTAACACCGTTGCCATGAATACTTTTTTCTAAGCAATGCATAATTCGCTCGGTTTCTGGTGGAGGCAAGTTGATAAAGGTTCCCCCAGACGTTTGCCTGATACCATTACGTACCACTGCTTCCAGCTCATGCGACATAACAAATGCACGTATTTTTCCTTCCGTAGAAAATCGGTTTGATATATAGCGAGATAACACACCGCGCACATGCTCCACTAACATAATGGGATCCTTTTCTTTCGGGGCCCACTGTACCAATGCCTCAAGAATCAACCTCATATTCCTGATAGAAATGCGCTCTTGTAGCAAACGTTGAAAAACCTCAGTAATACGCTGAACGGTATTATTTCTGTAACACTCTTTAAGCAACTCTGGGTATTTTTTATCAAGATCGTCAAGCAGTATTTTAGCCTCCTGGATACCGAAAAATTCGGTAATATTTCTCGCCAGCAGCGTCGATGCGCAGACGTAAAATTCATCCTGCGCGCTGCGCGTATAGAATCCAAGACCGTGAGCCTTTTTGCATTGTTCTTCCGGAAGCCAATAGGTCTTTACTTGATTAACTTCATTAACCTGCACATTGCTGTCCAGAACCTGGTATTCATCGCCGCGTAGTAAAATCTTATGCATACCGGGAAAAAGGGGGAAACTGGCGGCCTCAATCTCATTAATTAAAATGACTATTGTATTTTGTGGTGTGTCTTTTTTATAGTTCATCACCACGTCAGGTAAACGCACACCGTATTCGATAAAAAAATGACGTTTTAAATAAGATGAAAAACCATATTGGTCTACTATTTTTTCATGCCCAGAAAATACGGTAACGATTAAAGGAATGGTTTCTGGGATAAACTCACCGTCGATCACAACAGGTTTTCCCTTCTCTTCAACGTCGTTCTCTTTCTGATCTGAACGTGATGCCATCGCTCCTCGTTGCTTTTCTTCCCGTCGGTGTTTGATATAGAGCCCAAACAGCAGTGCGGCCAATAGCAAAAATACGGCTAATGGAAAACCGGGCAACAGGCCAAGTGCAATGGCAAGAACGCCGGTAACCACCAGTATGAATTTATTAGAAAACATATCCTGGATAATTTTGGCTCCCAGGTTAGTATCTTCGCTATTATTTACACGCGTAACAATTAAACCACCACTAATGGAAATGAGGAGCGCGGGTATCTGTGCTACCAACGCATCACCTATCGTTAACAGCGTATAAACTGAAAGCGCTGCCGACATACTCATTCCATGTTGCATCATTCCAACCGAAATGCCACCCAGCAAGTTAACAAATATGATAACAATCCCTGCAATTGCATCACCTTTGATAAATTTCATCGCACCATCCAGTGCGCCGTAAAGTTGACTTTCAGCCTCCAATACCGCTCGTCGCTGCCTTACTTCATTTTCGTCAATCACTCCTGCTTTGAGATCGGCATCGATGCTCATTTGTTTCCCAGGCATGGCATCAAGCGAAAAACGCGCCGCCACCTCAGCGATACGTTCAGAACCTTTAGTAATAACAATAAATTGGACAATGGTGACGATAAAGAAAATAACAAAGCCAACGATGAGATTGTCGGCAATGACGAACTCACCGAAACTGGAAATAATGTCCCCAGCATCGGCATCCATCAACACTAAACGACTTGTACTGATGGATATCGCCAATCGAAAAATGGTACTGATTAATAAAATGGCAGGAAACGATGAAAAATCCAAAACCCTATTAATGTAAAATGACCCTAAAAATATCATCAATGCCATTGTCAAATTGAAACCAATAAGAAAATCGACCACATATGTAGGCAAAGGGATAATCAGCATCACGACGACAAGAATCATTATCAATAAAATAATGAGTTCTGGACGGTTTCTAATCTGTAAAAAAAAATTCTGTAGTATCATATTTCAGCATCATATCTATATCAAAGTAGTTATGCTTTACATCAGGTGTAGTAATCAGACCATGGCCCTTTCCGACGTTCTTTATCATGAAAGGACGTCAGCAGCGCAGAAATAAAATTCAATAGGTATTGCCGACACTCGGGATCAATGAACATTCGTTCTGGTGTTTTATTATACACCCCTCTTAATATCTGAATCACCGTGGCACGCTGTGTTAACCGTAAACGTTGCATAAAATCATGGTGAAAATGATGAAGAGAATCTTCAAACTTATGACTTTCGATAATGCCATTCAGGTAAAGAATGACTATATCACTTTCATCCATTATTTTTATTTCATTTTTTAAACTCTCACGAAACGACAGCGTAGAAAATCGTTCATTTAACAGTAAATCTAAAGTGTGAATAGTTCTGGCATCAGATAACCTATTGCTTAACGGACCAAATTCATCAAAATGGATACCTGGTTCACTTGATTTCATATCAGCAATGAGCGCATTCATGGTAAAAGCCAATAAACGCTGCCGGTTATGGCAGCCGTATTGTTCTATCCAATCCTGATAGATAAAACTGCCTGGCAGGTCTAATTCTAAAAAACGCAAGTAACAGTCGCGTAAGTCTCCAGCAGATAAGCGCTGTTGGCCTTCCATGCTGCTAAAGCGTTTTGCAAGATGACCAATATTTATACCGGAGCGCATTTTCGGGCAATCCGAGAACTTTTCGAGCTCGGCCATCGCCTCTTTTATTCTCTTCTTTTGTAGCGCAGAAAGTTGACGATTAAGCATCAATTCACGTAATGCCAGCATCAGGTCACTGTCATTAGGGAAGAGACTTCTGCCATATTTCAACAATCCATCCCTGTTCAAAGACAATCTGACCACTTGCTTAATCAAGGCATCATGCTTTTCGTCGGCCTTCTCTTCCAACATGGAAGAAAGAAAGTCGTTCTCAATATTGTCGTTCCTGCGGCCCATTCGGCTAAAACGCCCGAATGTACTCAGCACATCGGCAAATTCTTCGGCTGCATTACTGATCTGCTCTTGCAGATTCTTTACTGGCGGGTGCTCACTCTCCTCACTAGTAGCAGTCACCGTTGACCGGTTGTCCTCCTCTCGAAAATCCATTCGCAGGAGGCTTGTTCGCCCAAGCGGAGGTATCCCCATCTATATACCTTGCCGTTTGTTCATAAATTGCCGCAACATGGTGACTGTGGACTGCAATGTTGCAGTATCCTCGCCGGCAAGGTTTCGCCCCAGTACCGGGTTATTTTCCCAGCGCCCTTGCCAGGTTTCACCATACGCTAACAAGCGGGGCTGAATAAGAAAAAGCCGTACCATGTTTCTATGACTGGTATAGGTATAGTCAAACAGCTTTCCCACCAGTGGGATATCTTTCAGCAATGGAATACCAGCACCTCGCAACGCATCCTCCTCGCGGCTGTAACCACCAATCAACAGGCTATAACCCATCGGAACACGGGCTGTAGTGCTGATTTGTGTATTGTTCACAATGGGCAAGCTATCAACACTCTCCATGTCACCATTAGCCAGCGAAATTTTTCCATCTTGGATATTGAGTATCATCTCAATTTCCTGACTGTGTTTTCCTAAACGAGGAATGACGCTGATCATTGTGCCAAATGTTACTTTCTCTAATGATGAATAACGTTCTCCCAATAACCGGGTGTAGAAACTACTATTATTATCAAACAACGCAGGGACATTTTCCTGGGTAAGCAGCTCTGGCCGGGAAACGACTTGTGCATTTCCCTTCTCAACCAGCGCAGTGACTTTTGTCAGAAAATTCACACTGTTTGCTGGATTCAATGCGCTTGTAGCACCATTAAAGTTAATACCAACATTTCCTATACCTGCCTGACCTTGCCAAACAACCCCTAAGGCATCTACATCATTTTTCGAGATATCGATAATCCATAGAGAGAGTTGGATTTGCTGTTTGGCAATATCTATAGCGCGAATAAGATCGTCCACAAAAGCGACTTGTTTTTCACTCCCCTGGATCAGTAAGCTATTGGTATCAGTATATGCCACAATATTTATTGCATTACGCTCTACGCCGCTGTAAACCTCATCCTGACGGTCACGCTGGTCGTAACTCCCCCCCGATAACGGGAGTAAATTTTTCATATGGCGAACATATGCTCCCTCTTGGGAATAGCGCATATCATTTTCAACGACATCTGGTGCATCGGATACCGCTATATTCGCTCTATTATAGTTCCGTCTATTGTTAAGTAATTGATTGAGCACTGTTGCTACACCAGGAATAGTTATTGGAGTATCACGCAGTGAAAATGCCCGATCGTTAACAAAGGTATTTCTCAACTTGATTACCTTGATAACATTCTCTCCCGCACTTGGCTGAGAGTAAGTACTATCAATATACTTTGCTGCTGCCGCCACAAGATCAACATAAACAGGTGGTCCCGATAGATAAAATGAACCAGAACCACTGTGAGATCGAGGAGGGAAACGATCGTCATATAATCCCGTCGATTGTAAATAGGCCTCGAGGCGATTGAACGAAGCATAGGCCAGTTTGATGACACGACTCTGCATCTCATTGACATCGTAAACATAAATCGAACTGCCGTCGTCATACCAGATCAAGGCTATCCGGCTTGATAGCACATTTAATAATTGGCGCGGTTTGGTCAAATCAAAATTACCTGAAATGCGCTTTTTAGCCGCTTCTGTACTGACAATAACTGGTTTTCTTAATACCCCACCAAGTACATAAAAAAGTTGCTGAATGCTATTATTATTAGCAACATAGGTCGTGGTGTTATCAGCTGAAAAAGCGTCCCTGCTGTTTGTTGTATCATATGATGTCATGCTCTCTATCGGTAAGGCACCCGATACAGGAAAAACCATGCTGATTCCTATAACAATCCCTAGCAGATAAAAATCCATTTTACCTATTCTATTCATTCAAAAAGCCTTCCAGATTCTTGAACTCACGTGGCGTTATACCAAAAAGCGTTTTGATTTCCGTGGAGAAATGGGACGACGATGCATAGCCGTTATTCCAAGCCACGGTCGCAATCGATTCATCATTCTCAATCAGTTGCAACGCACTGTATGCAGCGCGCCACATTCTGAGCTGTTTTTTCGGTCCACACGTAAAAGCGTTATAGCAAAGCTTTCTAAAATAAGATTCTGAAACACCATATTCTTTACAGGAATTATAAAGCTTATGTGATTTCATGCTTTTACTGTTATCAAGGACTTGATCCAACAAAAACTGAGCAACCCAATAGCTCTCAATGCCGCGAATAAAATGGCACAGTTTATTGATAACGTCCGTATCGCTGATAAAGTCACGACAAAAAACCAAATCCATAAAGCTCATTTGGGCATTATCAATGACCGCACAGAAGATTTTTTCTGTTTCGAAGAGGACCTTATGCTGTAAAGGCGCGGCATTCGCCCCCCATAGTCGAGAAGACTCTTTAAATCGATACTCTGTGAAGGCTAAAAAAGTCGCTAACTGGGTAATCAACGATCGTCCTACCAGCCATTTGCCATGAAGCGATAACTCAATAGCACTGTTTGACACCAGTACTGCAGACTGATCTCCCGTAAAGGTGACGCGTTCTCGGCTATTCATTATTGAAAAGGTGAATGTCGACTCTGGGGTCAATGGCCGAATAAAGAATAATGAGTCATTAACCCTAAAGGTCTCATCAGTGATGACTGAATCTTCAACCATTGCATTATAACCGGGGGTGTATTTACAATTCTGGAGATTTGTATTAGTGACAATACTCTTATTCTGAAGCTCTCTAGACATAGTGACCTCTGTATAATTCGCATGACATTTATAGAAAATTGCGCCAGCCATACTGAACTGCGCGGCTCATACGCTCTAGAATAATAGCGAGCCCACGATAACTATCGGTGCGGTGTGTAGGGCCAGAATATTCACTTAAAAACAACAGGTCAAGACACATCAAAAAATGTAAAAATAAATTAATCAAGATAATATATATATCACGGAAATATCATAATTATATTTATACGCATCATTAATGAACACTTGCCGTCTTTAAAGACAGGGGATATTATCTTTTTATCAAAAAAAAACAAGCATCACCATAATAATATGATATACAAAGAGAATATGACACATCAGGCGCACTGATGTTAAAAACACAAATAGGCCTGTTCAACAACACAAAACATCACAATAAATAAAAAAATCAAAAAAAACTCAACGCCATATCATTGCTATATTAAATTAGGCCGCTATCATGTCCCTACATTTTTTTCACCCGACGCTATACAGAACACGATAATCATACTTTGCTAAAGGATGTCTCCAACCATAAAAGTAAATGTTGAGCACAAGTGCCCTCACTGACTGAAAACCATTATTGCAATCATACATCACTTAATTATTAAGAGCATGGCGACATCAAGAATTGCCACTCATTTTAAAGGAACAAACGCTTTAGGGTAGCCATATGGATGAAAAACACATTGATAATAATACAACAAATAGAGAGACCTTCACCCTAAAAATCCTTTTTGGCCCTATGTTTGGTTGCGAGTTAAATCTGCCTGCGGATAACTACTTCTTCAATATTCATCCTCCAATAAAGCCGAGTAACATGGGAGGGGATATGCAAGAAGGTGTTGCTAACATGGCATCTTTCGCTTGTAAAACTTTATATATACCTTGCGAAGTCGATTCAGACAACCTTCGCCTTTATTTGACAGAAAAATTTGAAATTGATGGAAAATATGGATATCAGGTTGACATACTGAGTCCCGATAACTCACAGATAGCGCTCATCGAAGAGAATGTTTTTTTTCAACAAGGACATATTCGACTTGCCCTCAAAAAACATCATGAAGAATGGTCAGAGGAGTTATCCACCTTTACATGGGCAAAAGAAAGCCAGGTATCTTCTGTACCTGATACCCTGCTAGAAAAATCCAAAAGGAAAGAAATAAAAAAGTATTTATATTTTTTTCTTGTGTTATCAATAACTTTTATTTCCATTTACATCGCTTGGTATACTTATTCATTACAATCCAGGCATGTCGCTTCACTCAATACAATCCTCGCTGGATCACCGGCACCGCTGAAGATAATTAAATCTGACAGTGAAATTTATGTTTTTGGCGAGGGATATCAAGAAATCACTTGGTTACATGATGTCCTTTATAAACTTAATGAAACCGCAAAAGTCATCCCTGTATGGACAGCAAAAACGCGAAAGGAAGTGATAAAAAAGTTACAGAACAAGGGCTTTCCTGTTTTACAGTTGGATTTGACGCTGCCGGAATTTCCTCAATTGTATATCTATGGAAAACTTGATAATGAACAGGAAGCGTCATTAAAAACACTAGCATATCAGTCGCTCCCATATGCAAAACGTATTGATGTTTTTTTTAAAGATAAAAAATCCCTTGTAAAGCAAGCCCAGCATGGACTTGAGCGTATTCAGATCCCCTACCGCTCTGTGACGACAGACAGTGGCTTTGCGCTGATCATCAGGGATGACCTTAGTGATAGTGCATTAAACTCACTGAATACGTTTATTACTGATTTTTACAATCAATGGGGAGATCAGATCGTTAGTTTCTCGATCAATATGAACGAGAACATATTGAAAGATAAGTCTTATCTTAATGCAAAAGAAGGATATCTTTTTATATCCCCTAAGCATTGGTATTTTCCACTAAACAAAAAGGACATAAATTATGGCTGATTACACCCCACAACATATCGAGAGTATTTTTCTCGACACAATGTCTGGTGAATTTGAAGCGGGCGCAAAAACCTTAATGGAAAAACTGAACGAAGCCAAAGAGGCTCTCACAGCAGATCCATCAAACCCCTCTGTTCTGGCTGAGTTTCAGTCTAAATTACAGGCTTACACCCTCTTTAGAAATGCACAAACAAGCACGGTCAAGGCCTATAAAGATATCGGTGCGGCCATCATTCAAAACTTTCGCTAACGCTGTTCTGACTGTTTTTATATTACTCATGCTTGAGGAATGTTCATGGAACTAATAAATAAAAACTTGGTTGAGTTAACTCAACTGACACCGGGAAAAAATGATTGGGAAGAGACAGACTCAATGCGAGTCCATGACCAAGCATTTTCCAGACTGGTATCCACTACCTTTAAGCAAATGGGTGAAACCGATGAGCAATTTAAACAAGCCATTAATGCCTTGAGCAACTCACCCGCGTTTTCCAGTAACCCAGAGGTACTATTACAACTACAAAGCTACCTTGGAGAGTACAGTAATTACGTTTCATTAATCAGCACGCTGGCGCGTAAAGGCGTTAGCACAATAGAAACGCTGGAAAAAGCACAATGATGTTTTGCAAATCCGCAAAACTGCTGCTAACCACATTACTCGCCATGTTACTCATGGCGTGTAATGAGGCCCACCTGCTTGAAAATTTGACGCAGCAACAAGCAAATCAGGTATTGGCTGTTTTACAGCAATACGATATTGCTGCCCAAAAGCAAGGCGGTGGGAAAGGCGGCTACACGGTCACCATTAACCGGGCTGAGACCACTGCGGCATTATCAATTATCAATCTCTACCAGTTGCCATGGCCAAGTGATGTACAAATTGGGCAGGCATTCCCAGACAGTGCCCTGGTCGCATCTCCCAATGCAGAGCAGGCCAGGGTCATATCACTTCAAGAGCAACGCCTCGAACAGTCATTACGCATTATTAGCCAGGTGGTAAATGCAAAAGTCCACATCAGTTATCCGTTATTCAGTAATGATGCCGCAAATCGTTTTACCTCCGATCATGTCGGAGTGATCATTACTCATAAGGGAAACATTGATGAAAGCATGTTTATTTCTCAGGTAAAGTCACTCATAAAAAACAGCCTCAGTAATATTCGCTACGAAAACATTTCTGTAGTGCTTTTTGCTGTCCCCGCCATTCAATACGTTCCTCCCACCAAAGTGCGTTCTGTCGAGTTCACGGTTTGGCAAGGTGCGCTGATACTGGTTCTACTCATCGTGCTAATGACAGGAATATATTTCATCACGATGATGATGCGCCGTTCGCATCCCCATGAAGCGGCAACAGCAATGGCACATGATAAGGAGCCACCGGCATGAATCTGTGTCATGAGCAGCTCTTTCATATTCTGTACCACCCAGTCGCTTACGCCCACCCCTCTCATCTACCTGAGGCCTGGCGCGCAAAAGGGCGCGCCAGCCAGCCATTACTGAATTACTGGCTTTATCAGCGCTACCAGCTTACCGCCCCCCCTGAAACGTGGGATGCATCATGCACGTCGGCGGCAGTAATGATAAAACAGTGGCATCATATGACTGATATTGCTCATTTATTAGGTGGTTATCTTCTCAAATCATCAATGTCAGATCTCAATCAGGCGCTATTTTCCGATCCACTGTTGCTGAGTTTTATTGCACTGCCACTGATTCACCATGTTGACCCCAGCCCACTAAAGCAAGGAGGATATACAACGCAGGCTTGCGGGGCGAGATTCATATTAAATCACTGCCATCCTATTCCACAGGCTCTGCAACAACGATTTATGCTGTTGTTCCCCATCGACATTGAACTCCCAAATATAGACGCACAACGTACGCCCGATCATATCAACTTATTCAATATGGCCACGCATTATGCGAACAGTTTCCCTGGCAGAACTGCCTGAAGAGTGCCGCGATTCAGTACTCATTACGGCTAGAAACCGTAAACAACAATCCCGTTCCCACAATGCCATTGAGCATACGTTACACCGCTGCCATGAGATTCATGATGAACAAAAGCGGGCAGCCGACGAGATAAAAAAACAGAAAGAGAAGGAAGGATTTTCCACAGGTTTCAAACTGTTCTTCACCACCATACTGTCCATGCTGAATGACGTTGAAACGCTACAGCAGCAACGCTGGACAGAGCAACGCCATCATTTGCAGAAGGCGATGATTCAAACACTGCACGATCCAGGCATCGTTGAATATCTCGTGGCACAGTTAAACGCGCATTGCCGCCATAGCGACGCGATGACGCTTATCTTACCCGAGGGTGTGGCTGTACCTGACATATCGCCACATTTGACATGTTTAACCACGCATGAAAATCACATCACGCTGCAATGTGGCTCGCATGCATTACGCTTTCCTGCTGAAACACTTTGCCAGCAATGGATGGCACAGGCTGACAACGACACGCAGAGCCTCACGCAGCAACTGAACGGATTAACACAGGCAACGCTGCAAGAGATTATTGAGACACTGGAACAGGCTATATCACCCACCCCATACACAGCCAAGGATAAAGATTGATGATATCTCCTACGCATATTGAAGGAACAAATACCGCATCAAAGAGCATCCCCAGTTCAGGCAATGATAACTTTGACGCACTGGTGTTGCAGTACCTTACCGTTAATCATCCAGAGGACAATCTCAATATCATACTTAAAAAGCTCAAAGCGCTTGCGCCAAATTCTCCATTAACGTTAGCGGCCCTGAGTAAAGCCATGAATGTCGCGAATGCAAAGATGCGTGAGGACTCCGCGCATGCGGAATACGCGAATACGGTTCTCAGCAAAAAAGCCATGCAATTGACAGGGACGAATATCTTATACACCACAATGATGAATGAAATATTTTTCCCTACGGATGAGGAACATACAGTTATAGAAAAATTCTAACATAATCATTATGTTGATTCAGATACCATCAGAGAGTGACCAACGCCACCTTTACCAGGTGGCAAGGCGCGCCTGCTTAGCGTTGATTCGTCCATTCCGACGACTGAACTTCACCATCATGTTCAATCACAACCGAGTGCGCTGAGGTCATCGAATTTTTGGTTAAATACCATAACAGGTAGGCCATAATGATAAATACCACTACCAGCACCACATTCCTGAGACGCATATTTTTTTTCTTGGGCCTGACACAAGGAGAAATCGCCAATGAATTGACAGGAATGGACGTCAGATTGATCAATGAGGTTCTGTCATAAACAAACTGTCCGCACGACGTGTCATACTGTGTCGTATAAAGTGTTTCTACTTCAGGGGGAACATTAAAAGCATCCTCGACCACGCCTGTCTCAGGCTCATCAAAAGAAGGCGTCACACCAAAACGGTATCCCAACTTAGGGATAGTCACGATGATTTGCTTATCTTTATCCTGCAAGTTACGCCGCAGTGCGCGGATCACCTGCGCAATGCTTTGCGACGTTACATATCCCCCTTCCCACACACACGACAGGAAATCATCCTGTGATACAGGATGAGGATATCTTTCGCAAAGCAGAGCCAACACATCGGACTCCTTTTTCCTTAATTGATATGTGGTGTCACCACAGCTTAATGTCCTGAGCTTGGGGCTAAAAATGAAGCCAAGAAAGTAGATATTGCCATCATTCATTAAGCTAATGTTCATTCGCATATCCGCCTGATATTTTGTCTAACAAAGGAATCCACCATCAGGGAATTCTCACTACAAACCATAGTGGCAGTGATTACCTCTCCTCCTTAAATTTCTGCCACCAAGATACTCATCATCCATCCTTATGATAATCCACCATAAAAACGCACCTTGATAGTTTCACGCAGCAGCAAAATATTTTATAAAAACATGAAGTGAAATAATAAAAACGATGTTTTATTTTCTAATACATTGTTTTTCATTAATGCATTGTTTTTTCTTAATGCAATGCATACATGATCATTGTAAATGCGCGGAATTAAAAACTGTTTAAAACTATTAATTACATTACATCCAATCGATAAGACAAATCATACCACATAAAATCGGCATTTAATAACCAAGCGTAACTATTATTTTCAATTAAAATTTAAAAAGAAAAAACGTGACACAGTTAAATATAAAACGGCATTCTACTGATAGTTCACCCCGAAGCAAACACCGGATAACACAATGATTTTAAATGATTTTATTCAAAATGACGATGATTCGACAAAAGATAATCACACCATGACAGGTTGCCGAACTCCATTCGTAATCATTAAATAAAAGGGCGCCAACAGCATTACTGACTATGTTATTTCCCGATACTCAACGACCACATCAGCGCTTATAGAGATAAGTCACCAGAAAAAACACGTAGATATATTTACAATAATATTTACCAAGATTGGCCATCACGCCTGGCCGCTAGCATATGTTATTTGGCTCTGAGAATAACAATCGCGATATTGAGAACACTTAACGAAACCAATAAAAATAACAAAACACAATTTTAATATGGAAGTTATTCTGTGATATTGATGAGGCATTGATATCATCCCTTTTTTTTCAATATATGATTCATTTATGATATAGCACTATAATCTTCCGGACAGGGTTACTCTTGCAAAAAACGATTCTTGCAAAACTTCCTTACCCTCTTGACTGTCGATAATCAGGGGGCGCCCAGGTATATCTTCCCAGGCGCCAGCGAAGCTTAACCGTGCCACCTGAAAGGCTGGTTAGTGACCTCCGACAACCCAGTAAAGGTCATACGCGTTTGCAAAATGCCAGAGCCCGAATGGCTGACCCAGCACTCTTCCTTAATTGCAAAACGGTGTGATTTCTCTTGATAGCCCACACTGGCGCTTGAGAATATACTGTTATAAGCGGGATAATTAACATTACGCGTATCACCTTGTCCCTCGACAATCTTATGAACAATGGTCAACGGAGCCATCAGTCTCCTTTGTCCTGCCAAGTCAAAACGCGTGTTAGGTTGCACAAGTGCATGGTGCATTCTGCCAAAATAGCTCCTTTGGCAACCACTATCATATTCTCCTGTGGTGGTGATAATCCTGCGCGATTGATAAGTGGTCGTCCAACTGCTGCCATATATCTCCGTGGGTTTGGTCGGGGTGACACTTACCTCAGAAGTGGATGCTGTCTCTTGCAATGTGCCGTGGCCGTAAGCAACCACCTCCACGTGTACACGTTTACCGATATAGTGCTCCTGCGGACTAAAAGCGGTTTCGACGCTACCAGTCGATGAATTGATACGTCGATAATCAAGTTTGCTCCCCGATGCATCGCGTAAAGTCACCTCGACATAACGCGGTGCGTCATAAGGCGTGCTGCTATTAACCGACCAGATAACGCGCAGTTTATCCTCGGTGAAAACGGGAGCCCATATGCGGCCTGACTCCGCCAGAAGGCCATTATTCCCATATTTTACCCCCGATATGCGGGGTTTAGGCGTAGTGAATACCTGCACATCGTAAGCACCGGTGCTTGTGGTATAAAACGCATTTTCCTTAATCGTGAGCCGAAGCCGGGTTTTGCCTTTTTTGAGTGGCCCAGAAATCTGCCCTTCAGGCGTGACAGCAATGACATCTTGATCGCTCGAACTCCACTCAACGCTGGCATCTACGGGGAGATTCGCCGGTTTCTGTAACGTGAATGCGCTGAGATCCGTCGTCGTTACTACATCTGATGCAAAACGAACGGGCACACTCCCCTTACTTAACACGAATGAAACGTTCACCGACGCAGAGAAAAACTGCTCGGTTTCTAACGAGCGAAGGGTGATCATGGCATTGCCTGGTGCGATTGGACGTAACTCTCCGCTATCCGTTACCCGAACCACGCTTTCGCGATCGCTTTGATAGGTTAACGGTAACGATGTGCCAACATCCAGGTTCGTGAAATGGCCTGCAACCGAATACGTCTTCCCCTCCCCCCAAACAGTCGTAATCTGTTGAGTGTTGACACTTAACCCAGGCGAAGCCTTCGCAATCTGGAGTTGATAGCTTGAACTGGCGGGATGATATTGCGCATTCCCCGCAGTCTGTACCGTAATGGTCACGCTTCCCGCTTTACGCAGTGTTATTTTCCCTGTTCCCTTGGCAACCGATGCAATGTCAGGATCGGAACTTGACCACATTTGTTGCAGCGTCGCGGGTGCGCCTTTTACCGCTTGAGAGTCGTGAAATTGGTGCGTATACGTCACTTTCTGAAAGGCATTGTCGAAGCGTAGATCCGGCGTTGTTGCCCCTACCGAGATAACCACAGCGCTGCCGATAGTTTTTCCTTCAACGCTCGCAGTCAGAGAAACGCGCCCCTTTTCCATCGATGTCGCGCTGGCCTGATAGGAGCCATCGTGGTTATCGTGCACGGGCGTGATCGTGAACCCAGAAAGCGACGCGGCACCATTAAACACCACCGTTTTACCCGAAACCGCATTGCCATAAGTATCCCGCAACATGACGTTCAATAATGCCGCGTCTTTACCGTCTGACCCAATCTCCATTTTATCCGTGTGGAATCGAGAAGCCTGTGGGTCAACTGCGGCGGGATCAATCGTGACATCGGGTGCTCTTTGTTGATTTTTATCGTTCAGATACGCCGTCATGCGCAGAATGCCCGCCGTCTGACTGGTTAGGGTGATATGAGCAACCCCATTGGCGTCCGTACTCGTGATCCGCGCTCCCGCGTTGACATTGCCCTCCGGCTGCCAGAAAACCATCATGCCCGGTAGCGGATTACCATTGCCATCGACAATGGTTGCGCTGTATGTAATGCCAAGGGGATCGCCAGCGATCATCTGCGTCCTGCTGACACGCACGGCGTCGATACGCCCTTGGCTACCATCGCCGGTCACCACCAAGGGTTGCGTAAGACTGAGTGGAACATCATTGACGCGCACAGAAAGTAACACCTCTTGTGCGTGTGTCGAACTTACCTCGATGCGATAGCGCCCTTCCGCTGACGCTGTCGTTTCACCAAACAATACTTTGGATTTGTCGCTGACAGCAACGACGCGCTGCCCGGGGAGCGGATTACCCTTATTGTCACGCAATACCAACAGCAAGACCGCCTTTTCTTTGCCTGCCACCAACGTGGTGGGGTAAACCCGTAACAAGGAATTCGCTTCCGATAACGCACCAGTGGTGAAAAGTATCGTTTCTGCCGTGCGTGTTGAATACGGACTAGACGCCGTCACAGTAACACCAAACGCCTGACTACTGGTGAGGGTGGTCGCGGCAATACCTTCCTGGTCGGTAAGACTTTGAAGGTTGCTAAACCTGACCACGCTAGCATCACGATCGGAAGACCAGTTCACCCTGACACCCGGTACCGGATTGCCCTGGGCATCCTTGATCAGTGCGCGATAGTGCACCGGTGATTGTCCATCCGCAAGGTAAGGTGCAGCGGAGGGTAAGAGTTCGACCACTTTCGCCGTCTGGGGGTCAGGCTGGAATACCAGCGTAACCTGATGTGTCGATGAACCCTTGATATTTGCGGTCACCGTAGTATTGCCCGCCCGGGTACTGGTCAGTGATATCTTAGCGTTGCCTTGTGCATCAGTGAGCGCGGTCGCACTGATCACTGCGTCATTGTCAGCCCGTAACTGTATCTGCACATCGGGCACCCGGTGCCCACTGGCATCCGTGACCGTAACAATAATCTCATTGGTCGATTTACCGTTGGCCACGGCATTGTTCGTTTCCACGTCCAAACCGCTAATGGCCGCGCTAGCAACATCCGCGGTCAATGTGACATATGTTGTCGCCAAGGTGATGTCACGCGCGGAAGGCGCGAGGGTAAACACGGTGGGCTGCGTGCCCGCCGTTAACGTTGCGGCATATTCTCCCGCCGACTGGCGCTGAAATGCAGAAACGACAGAGGCATCCGTACTACGACTACGCTTCGTCCTTTTTGACGTAATGCGAATTTCACTGGGATCCAGATCGACAGGATTTCCGTGCAAATCTCTCACTTTAAGCGTTAAGCGCTGCTGCGCTTTGCCATTGGCGGGGAGCGAGATATTTTCTGGCTCAAGGCTGCTGTTTAATCCGCTCACTTCCGATTGTAATACCGTCACCTGCGTCGTCGCACTGCGCGACATATTGCCTTGCGTATCCACCGCAATCGCACTCATGCTGTAGGTATTATCCCCTTGTGATCGATACTGTGGCAGTTGGACACTGAAACGATCGCTGCTCTCTCTAATAATTTTTCCCCCTTGAGCCAGTAATGCAGAGGCAGACCAGTCAATGCGCGCCAAAGCATATTTGCTGTTGACTGAAATGGGGAACGCCTTCTGTTCACCGCCATAGCCCATCAGTAAAGACGGGGTAAACAGATGAAGCAGGTGGGTTTTACGGTACTCCAAAACAATCTGATTATTACGATCGACGAAATCAAACCGACTACCCGCGATGCGACGAAGGGCGGTCACCTGCCCAGGATCGATCTGCTGATGCCACGGTTCCTGCAAGCGGTAATTGAGTTCCATTCCCCATCGCATTTCGCTCGCCCCTGATTTCCCCTGACGCTGTTCGGCGTTCAGGGTCAAGAGTGGGAATGGCGTATAGCTGGTCCCTACCGTGACAGCATAAGGGTTGCGTTGACGGTCATCTTTGCCAAACAGCGCCACCTCATTACCATAATATTGTTCATAGACCAGCTTGCCGCCAAGCTGTGGCCAATCGGGCAAATAACCCTCGGCGCGAATATCCCAGCCATTCGCAGGGCGCGCCAAATAATCAACAACGTCTGGCGATTGTTTCCAGCCCGTCATGCGTAAATAACTGTTGAAACCAAATTTTAAAAAATCACGCCAATATTCCAATCCAAAACCGATGCGGGCATGGGACTGAGACAAGTCATAATCAAGAAAAGCGTTTCCCCCAAGAAGATAATTGTTTGAGCTATGACGCACGCCAAGTCCTACATTCGTCTGAAGATGTTCATCATTATTATGTAAACTTGCCTGCATAAAAATCAGCCAGTCTTTCTGTTCCTGCAACGGATATAGCACATCAAATTGAGAGCGTTTCAGCGAAAATTCCCGATCCATGTCTAACTGTGCGCGGACAGAAGCATAGGGACTTAACCACTGCGTAATTGCCTGGTTGGCCTGTTGAGTCGCTACACCACGCGCCATGTCAGAAGAATCGGCTCGATGGCGGCCACTTAACCATCCACCGGCCCGGGAAGCCCATTCAGCCAGAGTCTGTTCTTCCGCGTCAGCGGACGCGACAGCGGGTGCTGGCGCGGCAAATACCTGTGGCATGGAAAAGGTACCAAGAAGTGGAAAGCAAACCTGAATGCCTATATTTACCCAGGCAAAAAATTTCTGACAGAGTGTCATTTCCCTCTGGAAAGTAATGCTCATATTTTATTCACCGTGAAAAAAGAAAAAACGAATTAGAACAATCAAGAAATAAGAACATGGCCATCTACTATGAAAGCCTATTTATTCATCTATGAAAGCCTATTTATTCATCGCTAGAAATTTCAAAAACAAATTAATGTCAACCAGAATACGAAAAGGCAGGGTACGCCAAAAGTCAGGACAAACAAATTAACACCACATCAACATGATATATTATAGCATATAACCTCATGAACGCTCTTCCTAATTTCGATACATCTGTTTTAAAAAAATAGAAAAAGCTTATAAATCAAAAACCGATTCCAATAAAAATAAAGAAAGAAGAAAATGAAAATCATTTCAATCTTTTTTCACGTATTTATCTTTTCCTTTCTGACTATCGCAGCATTATCAGGTTACACACTGGGTAACCAGCATTTGCTCTTGTCAGGAATGATGGTGCTATCATGGAGTCACATCTGTCTGAGACGCTCCTTTGGCTGAAGGGCAAAGAGGAATTTCAACTGCAACGGCCAGAAGGGCGTACATCTGAGGTCTGACTAATGAGTACAGCGTCAACAGGTAGCGATGCCCCCTTTGGCACGCTATTGGGATATGCGCCCGGCGGCGTAGCCATTTATTCTTCAAATTACAGTACGTTACCTCCAGAACACGATCACCGTGATGCCAGTTTCCGCAGCTATATTGGCAACGAATATATGGGACATAAGTGGCAGTGCGTTGAGTTTGCCCGCCGTTTTTTGTTCCTGAACTACGGCTCGGTCTTTACTGATGTTGGGATGGCCTATGAAATCTTCTCCTTACGCTTCCTGCGCCAAGTGGTTAACGACAATCTGCTGCCACTTCAAGCCTTCGCCAATGGATCTCCGCGTCCTCCCGTCGCCGGAGCCTTGCTGATCTGGCAGAAAGGCGGCGAGTTCAAACACACGGGCCACGTCGCAGTGATTACCCAACTGCTGGGTAATAAGGTCAGGATTGCTGAACAGAACGTTCACTACACGCCACTCCCTCCCGGTCAGCAGTGGACACGAGAATTAACGCTGGAAGTGAATGACGGGCACTACACCCTTAAAGATACCTTTAGCGACACCACCATCCTGGGGTGGATGATCCAGACCAGCAATACCGAGCATAGCCTGCCACAACCGACCGTTCCCCCGACTGCATTGGCGCTCGGTAGTGCGCGGCTTGAAAATAAAGGGCAGTTCGACGGCAAATGGCTCAATGAGGCCGATCCGTTACAACATGCCTATGCACAAGCAAACGGCCACCGCATTAATGCCGATCCTTATCGTTACTTCACCATGACCGAACGCGCCGAGCAGGAACTGATCAAGGCAACCAATGAACTGCATTTGATGTATTTGCATGCCACGGATAAGGTCTTGAAAGATGACAATCTGTTGGCACTGTTCGACATTCCCAGGATCCTGTGGCCACGGTTGCGGCTTTCCTGGCAACGCCGGCGCCACCATATGATCACCGGGCGGCTGGATTTTTGTATGGATGAACGTGGACTAAAAGTCTATGAATACAATGCAGATTCCGCATCATGCCACACCGAGGGTGGGCTAATTCTTGAGCAATGGCTGAAACACAGCAATATCACCGCAGGCTATAACCCCTCGGAAGATTTGCTTGATGAATTGTCAGGAGCCTGGCAGCACAGCCACGCCGCTCCCTTTGTCCACATCATGCAGGACAGGGATGTAGAAGAAAGCTACCACGCACAATTTATGCAACGCGCCCTGACGCAAGCGGGCTTTGACAGCAAAATTATCTTCGGACTGGATGAATTGAGCTGGGATAGTGCCGGGCAACTGATTGATAGTGAACAGCGCCCGGTAAACTGCGTGTGGAAAACCTGGGCATGGGAAACCGTGGTTGAGCAGCTTCGTGAAATCAGCGATACCGAATATGCTGCGCAGCCAATTCGTACCGGCCACCCGCAAAATGAGGTGCGCCTTATCGACTTACTGCTGCGCCCGGAAGTGCGCGTGTTTGAACCGCTGTGGACCATGATACCCGGAAACAAGGCAATACTGCCGGTATTGTGGTCACTGTTTCCCCATCACCGCTATTTGCTCGATACCGACTTTGTGGTGAATGAGGAACTGGCGCAAACGGGATATGCGGTAAAACCGATATCGGGACGCTGTGGCAACAACTTTGATCTGATCAACCGACACGAGGAAGTGCTGGACCAGACCCACGGCCAGTTTGTTGACCGGAAAAACATCTATCAACAGCTCTGGTGCCTGCCGAAGGTCGATGGGAAGTATCTTCAGGTTTGTACCTTCACCATTGGCGGCAGCTATGGCGGCGCGTGCTTGCGTGGCGATGATACCCTGGTGATCAAAAAGGAAAGTGATATCGAGCCGCTTATTGTGTTGCCTGACGGGGATTCCCCACAGAATAAATAATGTGCAAAAAGGGTATACCGCCATTTACGGTATACCCTCTATTAACCGCCAAAACATCAATGACAATCGTCGGAGATAGTAATGAATTTATCGTTATAGATAATAAATTTGCTTCCGTTTTGCTTTAAATACGCATCGCGCAGTACATCACCCGGCCGCAAATAGAAAGTACGCCCTTCATCTTCTGTCGCTTCACAGTCAGGTTTGACAATAGCCTTGAAGAAGGTATTCCCCTCGTTTTTCAATATCCCATCGGCTTTGTCAAATGCCCATTTGAAATTTATTTTCTTTGGTCGAACAACAAAAATAGCATCAATAACCACAATCGGTTCCAGTGTAATGGACGATCCCGAATCTCTCTTGGCATTAAGCGCTTTAGCCGGAATCTCACGAAATGAGATCCGATAATATCGCTCTTTATCATCGTGAGGGCCGTTATAGAAGAATTTAAAATAATCTCCCTCTCCCTTCTGCAACGTCAGCGTTTTCGGCGAATAAAGCACTTCTCCATCCGCCGGGCGCGTACGCATCTCCTTTTCACCGGGCTTGTCGATGCCGATGACGGATACGGTATAAATCCTGGCCGACTCATTGTTATTCAACACCCGCTTTGCCGTAAAGGTGTCGTCCTGTGGCAACGAAAAAGTCAGGTTACCGATGTAAATGGCATATGCAGCGTACGGGCTGTAAAAAAAAGCCAGAGCAGCAAGCACACAAAGAGATCTAATTAATGTTACGCCAGGTTGCTTGCACATGAATTTCTCCAGAGGCACTCACCTCGCCAAACCACCCTTCATTATTTACCGTTCTCTGCGAGATCGGGTTATTCATCGGGATTGAAAACTTCACCGTTGATTTATTCAGCAGACCAACATCCCCCGAGCCATCACTCCAGGGCGTACTGAGCCATAAGGCATCGGTCATATCACGCCAATTGCCGTCACATCCCACATCATAGGATGTCACACTCCCCGACCTGGTGGTAAACGCCAGCGATGCCGGAAACGGCACCTGTGTCACACCGTCTGGTGAAGAGAAAATACAATAGGATCGGCCGGCAATCGAACGCGTGGGTCCGTTAACGTTGATCAACACCTCATCAGCCGCCGTTTTTCCACTGGTCGTGACAATATAGCCAAAGTCCAGCGCGGGGCTCTCTGTCGCGACGTGTCCTTCTTTAGACGGCGCGACGTCATAATCCTCAGAAATAATACTGATGCTAAAATCCCGAGGCTTGATAATCAGCCGATTTGACGTTGAGAATTCATACCAGCCAGACTCTGGCGACGTCGTGTTGTAAAATCTGAAATTAAACAAATCACTGCTGTTAGTATCACTGATACCCAAAGACACCATCTTCTTAAACAGATTACTGGAGAAGAAAACATAAATGGAATCTGAGGATTTCATTTGGTTAAACGTAAAGTAATAGCTGATCCCACTCACTGGGCGCCAGGTGTTGCCATCAAGGCTGAATTACATATCATATAATGTAACCCCCGCAGAAAGCGCGGCGTTATTTATCGACGGAAAAACATGGATTGACTCATTACTCACCCCATTGTTGGCCAACATGTAGCTAACCATTTTGCAGCTAACGCCGGTCAAACTACCAATGGTTTGAATTCGGCATTGAGAATTTCCCTCACCCAGCGTCGGCCGACCATCACTGTTAATAAACACTTCGGCCAGCGCATTGGTATTAATCAGTTTCAGATGAGCGCCTTTGGTGTGTGTCACGTTACGTGTATACCAATACCCAGAAGCCTGATCCTTACATCGCGCGCCCGTATTTGCATCATAAGATACTGACGTCATGCAGGAATTTATTGTCGTCGTGAAACTCCCGCCCACCGGCACCTGCTGCAAATAGTGATAAAATGAATCCGACATCATGCCGTGCATCCATTTTTGATCGCCGCTCGGTACGGTTACACCGTAAAAACCTTTGGTATCGGTGGTTTGCGGTAAAATCAGGCTGGTATTCAAGTTACAACCATTGTACCAACTGATACAACGCAACCCCTGCAACGGATTGGATACCGGTGGATTATCCAACCACATATCAAATTTCCAGTTAGCGTATAACCCCGTATTATAACCATTGTCGATATAGCCGAGGCTCTGTTGCACATAGCCGCCCGCCCCGGTAGATTTCAACCCAGTCCAGCGGTTTGCACCGGTTATCCGCGGATCCAGTGCCCCCGCAGGCGTCACAAAAAAGTTGTCATCTGCGTTGTTTTCAACAAAAACATAGGACATCGCGGGCGCATCAGGCCAGTTGGTTTTTGTCACAGCAGCGTTCGCTGAGGCTGTGACGATCAGCGCACTGAAAGCACTGAGTAAGGTCCATCTATTACCCTTCATGATATTCCCCAGATGACAAATTACTGGCATAGCGACTCAGCCCGATACAAATAACATCCCCCACCCATACGGCACCTCGAGCCTTGCTCAGATCGAGTTCCGCTTCACAGCGCTGGTTATTGCCATAGCTGTAGTCAATAACTGGATATTTTTTATCAACATCGATAACAAATTCGCCGTTCTCATCCGTACTGGTTCGGCCGATATGGTTATTAATGCGTGCATTCGCCAACAACGAGCCATCCTCAGCGCGAATACGACCAAATACCGTCACCCGCTGTTTTATTTCTGGTTCAATAACAGCTACGTTGCCGGGATAAAGCGTCAATTGACGTTTGCGGCCGGTCACGATGTCGTAACTATCAACGGCGTCCTTGCTGTTCTGAATCTCAATCTCATAGCGACTGTAAGGCGAAAGCGGCAAATAATTGCGTTTACCGTCTAATTGGAAGGTTCTTCCGTTCACTTTCGCACTCAACTTGCCATCATCAGCCACATCTGTTTTGAAGATAATGCCCGCGTTCCCATCGGTGCGTCCGCTTGCAGCCAGCTGATTACCCTGTACACCGACGCTGCCCTTCGCCGTCAGGTTGGTATTCACATAGCCGTCGGCACTGCTGTTGACATTCAGCGTCCCGGCAGAATACTTGGTATCAAACTGCGTGTAGGCACCGCCACTCAATGATTTGTCATCCCCTGTGTCGCCCGATATTGCTCTGGACACATTGGCGCCCACGGTACGGATCGCCCCGTCATTAAACTGTTTGCGGGCCGACAGGTTCGCCATGGTATAGCCGTTCTGATGCGTGGTACCGGCGCTAAACCAATTTCCCAGCGGCATAGAGAAATCCAACGCAATATATCTGCCCGTATTACTGCTGCTACCGCTGTAGCCATTACTGCTGCCGTTGTTGCTGTACCCATTGCTATAGCCATTTTGATAACTCTGGATCCCCATACGTAACCCCAAGGTTCCGCGCGAACCGCTGTATAACATCTGGCTGTAATCGACGTTGTAATAATTGCTGTCATTATGCCTGTCGTCATTATAGCTAACGTTCAGTATGCCCAATTTTGACCACAACACATTCATATTGAGCGTGCCGCCAATCGCGCGGTTATCCGCATCATTACGGCGCAAATCATCCCCCATCGAGGCTTTTTCGATATTGACCCATAAAGAACTGAATCCACCGGGCAGCGCAGCGGTAACGTTACCAATGCTGCTCACCGAGCTGTCGTTGGCTACCATTTGCTGTAGGTTGGCACCGATCGATTCCGTTATCGGTACAGAGACGCGGCCTTCACCAATCATCGCGCTGTCATAGCCATACCCGGTGGCGGACCAGTTGGTCAATCCAGCGGAGCCCGACAACGAGCCCCCGAGCAGATAGGTGTCTTTCGCTGGCTTGGTTTTTTTACCGCTCTCATACCAGCGCTCCATATGCATACTGCCGCCCCAGATTTGCCAGCCCAATGGCGCACCTGTCGCCCGACCGCGCGTGAACAGCTTATTCACACGTTCGACACGCCGGCTGACCATTCGACCATTGACGACAACGGCGACATCTACATCGTAAATACCGTAAGGCAGCCCACGCGTATCCACTTCATGACTGCCCATGCCAAAATTCTGAACACTGAGCAGACGGCCTTCGCGCGAAATATGCACCTCTCCCGCCGCAGACAGGAATACAACAATTGGCGTAGCCGACTGCGAATTGTCAAACACCGTCGAACTTGCTGCATTTCCCCAGGATGCACCGTAAATTTTGCCAGAAGAAAGCGCGGTCATCGGCCCTAATGACTGGAGATTCCAGGTATCAAGCATCCCAGCGGCAAAGCGGTACCCACCAAAATCACGCTCATACATCGCTTTATACACCGTACTGTCCCGATGGCTGGAGCCCATGCCATAAAAGGCACCATCGAGCACCATATGATGTTCACGCAATGCCGTAACATTATTCAGCGAAAGATAACTCGAGGTATTATCGCCACCGTTACGCATCTGGTTGTTGTACACCCCCAGGTTGTAATTCAAGGTGCTGCTAAGCGCATCGACGCTGGCGTTGCCAATATCTTCGCTACGCGGACGGAATAAGGTACCGAGTGCTTCTTGTCGAACCACCAGTTGCAAAATCAATTGCTTCAAATTGAATTTCAGCCAGGCATCATCGACAACTTTGATTTCCAAATTCTCATTAAAGGGCGCATCGGTTAAAGCGGCTAATGCATGACGTGTTTTTTCATTCACCGTAGCAGTGTCATCTTTCTCCTCGATATGTATCAATTTGACTTTCACAGTATCACCGTCCAACCAGATAACCGCATTACCGATACGCTGATCGTTTTGTGATTCGGCACTGCCATCCAGATGAATAAATAACGGTATACTCATTCCATCTAGCAATGCATTACGGAAAGCGTGGGGTATCATGACACCGCCAATCTGTTGAACCGTTTTCTGCGCCGCCGCTACGTTAAACGCAACAGAAAATAACACCATCATAGATATTACAATTTTTTTTATTTCGATGTTTATTTGCAATTTGTACATAGTATTAATTCTGTCAGGTTTGTCACTCATTTAACGGAAACGAATTTTTCAGCCTGCCACATGGCAACTCGGCCTTTTTTATCCTCAGTATTAACGCGAGAAAAAGCGCGTGTTTTTCCCGGCATAAGGTAATAGTTTTCTTTGCATTCCTTGCCATCAACCGGTTTTAAGCAAGGACCGTAGGCAATCACACGTAACGTCGCATTTCCGGTATTGGTTATTTTCCCATTGGCATACTGGTAACCAAAGGTCACTTTCCTTGGTGCCACCACCAGAATGGTGCCAATTCGGGCCGAGGCAGTCGCAACAGCACTTTTATTTGATGCCCCACTCTGCGCATCGCTCAACGCCTGATCAAACCAGATAATCCGATAATAACGTTCTTTATCATCATTGGAGCCCTGATAGAAAAAACGGACAACGTCACTGTTTTGCGCGGGCAGCAGTAAACTTGCAGGGGTGAGTAGTAACTCATCTTTCTTTTCCATTGGAATAATGGTGCCGCCTTCAAGCGGGGAAGATAATCTTTCCACTTTGACATTCACCAATCGACCATCATTCGTGGTATTTTTAATCTCTTTGCTAAGCGTGGAACTGTCGCTGTGAATAAAGGCAGTAATATCCCTCACATCTAACGCTAATGCGGGTGCACTATTCACCAAGAATAAACTCATTATGAAAATAACAGGCTTCATGATTCTTCCGTATTACACAGTAAAAAAGGCGGGTGACCCCGCCTTTTTCTCGCAAAGAGAACTTAGCTGGTCCAGGTCGCATCGAACTGAACGCTAACATCACCGCTCCAGATCCCTTCCGGCAACAGGCTGTAATCAGCCACAGGCGTAGTGCCATCGCTGGTGCCGCTAATAATGGCAAAGGTAAAGGCATCTTGTGCTGTAGTGCGACCGGTCTTGTTATAACCGTTGGACAAAGCACTCAGGTTTCCACCCAGCACACTGTTAGCGGTATCGATCAGCACGGTATCAGCCATTTTTTCAATGGCAGTGCCGTTATAATCGACGCCAACATTCAGCGTGGAACCCGATGAATCTAATTGCGTCAACGTATTGCTGACCAAGCGAGACGTCAGTTTGAAAGAGGTTGCGCTGGTGTCGCCTTCAACCGCCACATCAAACAGCCCTTTTTGGGTATTAAAGCCGTTCACACCCTCGGCATATTGAAATGCAAGACTGCCTAGCGGCGTGACAACCAGTTTGCTGGTGGTGTCCTTTTTAGCCGTCGCTGACCATGTTGCCATCGCCTGGGCGGTGACATCAGCAGCCTGCGCTGCACCGATATTAACCACTGCCGCAGCCAAGGCGAGCATCACAATACTTTTTTTCATTCTTACATCCTTAAGATTATTACTGCTTATGTTTAATTGAGAGAAAAATAAAACTTACTGCATTTTATAAAAGGTAAAAACTTATCGACTCAAAAATATCTCAATACCCTCAATTCCTTAATGATTAAGCATTTTAAAAACGCTTTATTTCAAAGGAAATAAAAAAGATATTGTTTTTATGGCAAAGCAAACCGCACCAGATCATCATAATTACTGGCGATATCAATTTAAAGCATCTAACTAAACTTATTAAAACCCTACGAAAGCATATACAACATCATCACTGGGAAATAATGCTTCCCCAGGGTTGATTTGATGTTTTTTACACGTGCAGAAAACTTTCTCTGTGATATTTCTTTCATAAACATGATTTTGATTATGAAATAAAACACCAAACAGAAAAATTAGATTTTAAAATTGAAAAGCATGAAACAACTTAACACCCAATTTTCTTTCAATTGAGTATTTGATGTTATATAGCCTTTTACTGCCTATTTGCAACTCTCCAGCGATCTCTTTCAAAGAACACCCGTTAAGCACCAGGAATAAGACAGACACTTCCTTTTCTGTCATTTTTCCCCGCGCTCTGGTCGCATTTATCTTTCTTAAATAGATCTTATCTATAGACTTCAAGATATTTTCATAACCATCACTGGTATACAACACTGAAAAAATTCTGTCATCCCGTTGTTTCCAGTAGGCAGCCAGAGGCTCCATTAATTTGTCAGAAACAAGGATCAAACGCAACCCAGAACGCGCAAGGTAATCCAGCCAACGAGCATTGGTGAAAATTTTTATGTTCGCCAATGAGAAGTCAACAAAGACAAACCCGCCGCCCATGTAATTGTATTTACTATTCGCAACAACATCAACCAACCCGATGCTGAGGTAATAGTTACTTTCAGGCCATACACAGAACTGCTCTTTAATACAATTAATGGTTCTTAAAGATGGAAAAGGTAATAATTCACACCGAAACTGACAACTTACACAACTTAACCCATTAAATATTTTTGTAGTATTTACTTTCATCGTTCACTTTTCCGAATTATCCTACTTGCTACCTCTCTATAATTTCGCCAACGCATAACAATTAGTAGGCATTCTATGCAAACAGAAAAATATAGCAATAGTTTTTTTATCTTTTACATCAAACGAAAAAAGATTAATTTTCCTAAAAACAAAACACACACATAAAAACACATATATATAAAAAGATACAAATCAACAATCTAAAACAGGCCTCGACGTCAAAGGAAAGTTTAAAATAAGAAAACTCCAACATTCATTAAGAATTTTCCATATTAATTTACAGAACTGCACCAAAATAGACACGGCAAAAATGTTATCGGCACATTCAATAAAGGGAAAAATTGACGATACTTTAGCAGTAGCAACCCCAACAATTTTCACCGGCCACACGGAAAAAAAATGGCACAATAGTCACCGTAGGTAATTATCGTATTTCCATCATTGCGATCAGTAACCCTTCCCATCGTTTGTAAATCATCTATCTAAATTACGATACGCTTCGCGCAGGAAGAGGCTGGTATCAGAATCAGATACATTTTCCACTACTGCTTTGATAACGTTCCAGCTAGCGGACCTCAGTGGGTGAATCCCTGCGCGAGGAAGTGATAAGATATACCGTACCCTAGAGTAGGCATGTTGCTGACAGGGTCTTTTGGTTTAAGTAAATGCTTGCAGCATAAGTGGCTTGTCCATTAAATCCCCAATAGCTAAAAATGAGTAAGACAGAGATGAATGAACCTATCGACAAGGATTTCACCGACCATACGCCCATGATGCAGCAGTATTTCAGGCTTAAGGCGCAGCATCCTGACATCCTGCTGTTTTACCGCATGGGCGATTTTTATGAGATGTTTTACGATGATGCCAAACGTGCATCACAGCTATTGGATATTTCGCTTACCAAACGCGGTGCTTCGGCCGGAGAACCCATCCCCATGGCAGGCGTTCCACACCATGCGGTTGAAAACTACCTGGCAAAACTGGTGCAACAAGGCGAATCCGTCGCCATCTGCGAACAAATTGGCGATCCGGCGACCAGCAAAGGCCCCGTAGAGCGCAAAGTAGTACGTATCGTCACCCCAGGGACGATCAGCGATGAAGCGCTGTTGCAGGAAAAACAGGACAATCTTTTAGCCGCCATTTGGCAGGACGGGCGCGGCTTTGGCTATGCCACGTTAGATATCAGCTCCGGGCGTTTTCGCGTTATGGAACCGGCAGATGAAGAGACCATGGCGGCAGAGTTGCAACGCACCAATCCTGCGGAGTTGCTTTACCCGGAATCGTTTGGTGCCTCTCATTTGATCGAACATCGCCATGGGTTGCGCCGCCGTCCGCTCTGGGAATTCGAGTTGGAAACCGCGCGTCAGCAGTTCAATATGCAGTTTGGTACACGCGACCTGATAGGGTTCGGGGTAGAACAGGCCAAGCTGGCGCTGCGTGCCGCTGGTTGCCTGCTACAGTATGCCAAAGATACCCAACGAACCTCATTGCCACATATTCGCAGCATCACCATGGAAGGCCAGCAAGATGGCATCATTATGGATGCCGCGACGCGTCGCAACCTGGAGCTGACACAGAATCTGGCGGGCGGCGTCGACAATACGCTTGCTGCCATTCTGGATTGTACCGTCACACCGATGGGCAGCCGTATGCTCAAGCGCTGGCTGCATATGCCTACGCGCGACAAGCAAGCGCTGACACAACGCCAGAGCACCATCTGCGCGTTGCAGCCACTGGCGGAGGCGCTCCAGCCCCCATTGCGACAAATTGGCGATCTGGAGCGCATTTTGGCTCGTCTGGCGCTGCGTACTGCCCGACCGCGCGATCTGGCACGGATGCGCCATGCCTTTCACCAGTATCCGGCTATCCATGAGTTGCTGGCAGAAAGCACCGAAGACTATGTCCAACAGCTTTCTCAGCATGTTCATCAGTTTGACGAACTGTGCGCCCTGTTGGAACGTGCCGTGGTGGAAGCGCCACCTGTACTGGTGCGCGATGGCGGTGTGATCGCCAGCGGCTATAACGCCGAACTGGATGAATGGCGTGCGCTGGCTGACGGTGCCAGCGATTACCTCGATCGTTTGGAGATTCGTGAACGCGAAAAACTGGGGCTTGATACCCTCAAAGTCGGGTTTAACGGCGTGCACGGTTATTACATACAGGTGAGCCGCGGACAGAGCCACTTGGTGCCGATTCACTATGTACGCCGCCAAACGCTGAAGAATGCCGAACGCTACATCATTCCTGAATTGAAAGAGTACGAAGACAAAGTGCTCACCTCCAAGGGCAAGGCGCTGGCGCTGGAAAAGGCCTTGTATGACGACCTGTTTGACCAACTGCTGCCACACCTTGAGGCATTACAACAAAGCGCCGCCGCGTTGGCAGAACTTGATGTTCTCGCCAACCTGGCAGAACGTGCTGATACGCTGAATTATGTATGCCCGACGCTGAGCGAGCAGCCGGGATTAAAAATTGAAGGGGGCCGCCATCCGGTGGTGGAGCAGGTGTTGAGCGAGCCGTTTATTGCCAACCCGCTGTCACTCACGCCGCAGCGCCGTATGCTGATCGTGACCGGCCCGAACATGGGCGGTAAGAGTACCTATATGCGCCAGGCGGCGCTGATCGTGCTGATGGCTCATATTGGCAGCTTTGTACCTGCCGATAAGGCCACCATTGGGCCGGTTGATCGCATATTCACACGTATTGGTGCCGCAGACGATCTCGCCTCTGGGCGTTCCACATTCATGGTGGAGATGACGGAGACGGCCAACATTCTGCATAATGCTACTGCTAACAGCCTGATATTAATGGATGAAATTGGACGTGGCACATCGACCTATGATGGTTTATCCCTGGCCTGGGCCTGTGCGGAAAATCTGGCGCAGCGCATCAAGGCCATGACATTGTTTGCAACCCACTACTTTGAATTAACCCATTTGCCAGAAAAAATGGAAGGCGTAGCGAATGTGCATCTGGATGCACTGGAGCACGGTGACACCATCGCGTTTATGCACAGCGTTCAGGAAGGGGCCGCCAGCAAGAGCTACGGCCTCGCCGTTGCCGCACTGGCAGGCGTGCCCAAAGAGGTCATTAAACGCGCCCGGCAAAAACTTAAAGAGCTGGAATCACTTTCCAATCACGCCTCTGCCAGCCATGTAGATGGTGCGCAACTGGCGTTGTTAACCAGTGAAGAGCCCGCTCCAGCGGTCGAAGCACTGGAAGCGCTAGATCCGGATACGTTAACGCCGCGTCAGGCGCTGGAATGGCTGTATAAGCTGAAAGCGATGGTATAACGTCATGGCAAGCGGCCTTTCGCTGGAAGGCCGCTTTTTATCCCGATGCGGTGGTATTGTTACTCGTTACAGTGGTTTTGCGCTTTCATCTGAAATGACGCACTACTCGGGACCAGGCTTTTTACCTCCATCCCCTCTTCCATCGAAGGCACAACGGCAAAATGCGCGCTGAAGGTAAGCAGCACCGCGTCTTCCGATGATTTACGCACCTGTAAATAGCGTTTTTCCATCACAATATTATTTACCACCGGGTAGGTGACCCCGGTAAAACAATCAGAAAACACCGCCGCATCGGCCATATAGCGGTACAAACCGCGCATCGCCATCGGGGTCGTTGGCAACGGCGCTTTGGTCGCCGTCAGACGATAGGCGTTGGACGATACGATCGGCGCACCGTCTCGATCGAGCATTTCCAGACCATTCTCCAGCGGTCTGAAATAACGTTTGTCGCCTTGCACATCGGTAAGCACGAGCTTATCGGCCGTGCGCGCCCATTTGCCATAGGTGGCAAACACACGATTGCCCGGGCGATCGGTTTGATAGTGATGTTGCAGTATGAACGTACCATTTTCAGCCAGGAATAATGACGTATCGATACCGGCACAATCTGCACAAGGCAATACGCCACGATAACTTTGCGCCATGGGCTGCAATGCTTCCTCACGCACCGGTTTGGGCGTGTGACACCCCATAAACCCTGCTGCCACAAAAACCAGTAGTAAGCCAAGCGCCATTTTTTTCACGCTATTCTCCTCCCCACCTTCTCCAGTCACCCCGGATCATTACGATTATTGGGCTTGTTGCCACTCGGCAAACGTAATTTCCAGATTATTCTTATCATCAGACAGCCACACGGAGCGATCCTGCAGGGTTGCCTGTAACGTCATGGTGCGCTGTATCATTGTCGCTAATGCCTGCAATTGGCGATCGTCTAAAAAACGGACGGAAAGATTGCGATACGGCCGCAATTTTTGCTCCATTGATTGCCACCAGACATGGGCCGCTCGCTCACCATAGACATAGAGCACGACGCTGGGAGACTGGTTGCAAGCTTTTTTGAGTCGACGCTCATCTGGCAGCCCTAACTCAATCCACAGTTTCAGCGCCAGTGTGTCATCGCGCAACCAGATTTCTGGTTCGTCATCGGCACATAACCCCTTGGTGAAGCGTAAATTTTCATCCGCATGACAGATCCACGCCAGCAGTCGCAGCATCATACGCTGTTCTGTTTCTGAAGGGTGCTGCGCCAAGGTCAAATTGGCATCGTAAAAAAAAGAGCGGTCCAAATCCGCAATGTTCACTGCTGCTTTATAAATCGTTGCTTTTAATGCCATTCAATACCTCTTCTCCGTCTGCAACCAGTGTACCTTGAGAACCGGTGAGACGCACAGCATACCGACAGCAATTCAGAAAACAGACCGGTCGCAGCCTCAAGTCTACTGCGTAAAAAGGGTAAAATTGTGCGCTAACTGAAGCATTGCTTAACAGCGGAATGCTGATATCCTGCTGATGCCTATGCTATAGTCCTTTTGATAACGAATACTTATTTTCATGGGATTATCTCCCCTTATCAGCAAAAAACGAGGCCATCGCGGCGACAACAGGCACAAAAGCCTACGGCGGTGGGCTTCCAAGGGAGGATATTGTGCAGCAACATTCTGAATTGGTTCGTCGTTTATACGCGGAGATCGCCAGCGGCAATCTGGGTTACATACCCGATGCATTAGGTTGTGTTTTGCAAACCCTGGATGGGATCGCAGCCAATGGCGACTTGCCGTCCACCGTCAGGGAACAGGCGGCCTTCGCCGCAGCTAACTTATTGGTGAGCGATTATGTCAATGAGTAACGAATATCAACCCATCAATTGTGATGATTACGATAGCCTTGAGGCTACGTGCCAGCAACATCTGACGCTGACGCTCGAGTTGCGTAGCGGTGAAACCCTCACAGGCAAGGCCAAGGATATTGTCTCGCGCAAGCAAGTGGAATATCTGGTGGTGGAAGAAAATGGCGCACTGCGAGAACTGCGTCTGGATCATATCGTGAGCTTTAGTAATCCAGGTATCGGCAAAGTGGTGGTGAGTGAATCCTGATGGGTCACACAGCCAAGACACGATAAAACGTTTAGTCAACGGACAACCCAGGTTGTCCGTTTTGCATTAGGACAAAGCATTCGATACCTGCCGTAGTTGATAAGATTGAAACCCAATCCCCGATAAAAACCCGAGTGACAATAAACACACCCTAGACGAAGCTTTATAAGCAAACATTAGTAACCGTTTCTTTGGGAGTTCGAGTATGTGTAACGAGGAAACAAACTATGTAGTGAGTCAGAATGACTACTCATGTGACAATGCGATTACGACAATCGGAAACTGGTCTACAGCCTCCCAGATAAATCCCAATCCCAAAAGGTGGGCTGAAATAGTCCAACACATCAGTAGTAACACGCATAAAGAATTTACAAACGACAAACGGGATATTTTCTTTTCACATCTACAAACGGTTGCCAATACCAACTGCTCATCTTTTTTTGCACATGACAAAAAATTGTCTAATGATATTAAAAATCTACAAGAAAACCTAAAAACAATCATCGCAATTTTAGATAAAGCCGCCGTATTGCATGAAAAAGAAACCGCATTAAAAGCACTCCAGCTTGAATTAGATATTGAAATAAACAAAGTAAAGGACATTGTTAATAAATTATATGAACCACATGGCGGAAACAAGTTAATCTACAATAAAAGATCAAAGGAGGGTAATGGTTCAATGTTATTTAACACAACAGTGATCCTTTCTGTCGCATCCATATTGCTATCTGTAGCGTTATTTGCACTCCCTCTAGTCTTCCCGGCAATGCTCGTCACAGGTGCTACCGTGTTAACTGTTTTACGTGGAATTAGTGCCTTGGTTTCTTGTGTTAGTGGTTCTTTAGAAATTTACGAAGGGCTAAAAAAAGGTGAATACAAATCAACAAAACTTCAAGAGCGAGAATTTACAGAGACGTTATCTGCATTACATAATTACTTGAATAAAATTAATTTACCTCATGCAACCGATGAGACAATAAATAAACCTGTTCTGCTGAGAGATACCCCCTCGCCTTTACGGGACAAAGAGGCTAAAGATAGATTATTTCCGCCAGACATACAGCAGTTATTAAAAATACCAGAAATACAGAAATTGCTAACAATAATACAAAGACAGCATAATGGGCTATACCCTGATATATTAGAGAACGCTTACGGCGCATAAAGTTGTTTAGATAACCATTTTCGCTGCCATATTACATTCTTGGCGTTACTCGATTAGCGCTGATATATCCTGTTATCAGCGCTACACCATACTCCACGCCACCTGCCACGCCGCAGAATCATCATGAGCCTCTCCTTCCCGCATTACAAAAACGCCAACGGCTGCGATAGGGTATTCGTTATAATACAGAATAGGGATTTGTTCACGCATCCAGGGAGGAATCGCATATTCCTGCCACAGTTTTTTCGCAGAGCGTCCGCCACTGCGCCCAACAATATGCAGTTTCCCTTTCAGGCCAAAACGCACGCTCACTTGCTCATCGGGATGCGGGCGTCGGACACGCATACTCTGTTCGGCCAAGGACAGGTAACCTAAACGGTGCGGAAGCGTTAGTACGCCCTGCTCGGGGTGCCAGGGCAACACCAGGTCGACAGCGTTTACGCATTCGGCAATACAGTATAAACGCTGACGAAAGCGTCGAATCTGTACGGAGCCCAATTGTAACAGCGGTTCTGCATCCTGGCGGCTGAGTGCCACATCCTGCCACAGATGCAGCAATTGTTCGCGTGAAGGCATCGCCACCTCGTGCCCTCTTAACCAACGCCGCAGCAGCGCAAAACGGTGTGGTTCGCTCAGGGGAAGCAAGGCATCAATCGCCAATGCGCCTTTCGCGTCACAGGCCGACTGAAGCGATACCGCCAACAATTCATCCAACAGTTGTTCCTGCTCGGCGCACAGTCGCGCGCTGCGTGCCACTGCTTCTGGAAATGAAGGCCAGCGCTGTTTTAGTTGCGGTAGTACCTGCAAACGGAGAAAGTTACGATCGTATCGCGCGTCACCATTGCTCTCATCGTCCACCCACGTGAGTCGATAATGATGGGCATAATTTTCAAGTTGCGCTCGCGCTACATCCAGCAGTGGGCGCAGTAAGCGATTCGCGCCCAACTGCCCCGTAGCCCCCATCGCTGAAAGCCCGGCAGGCCCGCTGCCGCGCTTGAGCGCCAACAGGAACGTTTCGCTCTGATCGTCGAGATGCTGTGCGGTAAGCAGCACCTCTTCAGGTAACAGATGTTGGCGCAGTACCTGGTAGCGCGCTTCGCGTGCTGCCGCTTCAACACCACGTTCACGCGCATCCACCGTGACAGGCAGCACCGTGCAGGGAATATCCCATTGCTGGCAGGTATGCATGCAGTGCTGCGCCCAACGCTCAGCGTGCGGACTTAGCCCATGGTGCACATAGGCGGCACGCACAACAATATCCGAGCGCTGCTGCATCAATTGATACAGCATATGCAGCAGCACGCTGGAATCCAGTCCACCGCTATAAGCTACCAGCACACGCTGACAGCCAGAGAGTTGCACCGCTACGTTTTCCAGTAGCGCAGCCACGTCGGTCCGCTCACTGCTCATAAAGCTCCAACGGTAATCCATCCGGATCGCGGAAGAAGGTGAAACGACGCAGGGTAAATTCATCCACCCGAACCGGTTCATAGGTGACGCCTGCGCGTTGCAGTGCAGCGCACGCCTCGTCAATATCGGCTACCGCAAAAGCAAGATGGCGCAGGCCACAGGATTCAGGCTGAGTCGGCCGTTGCGGTGGAGAGGGAAACGAGAACAGTTCGATAACGTAACGCCCCTTTAACGCCAGATCGCCTTTCCATGAGTCGCGCTCTGCCCGATAGGTTTCCGCCAACAGCTCAAACCCAAGGACATCGCAATAGAATGCCTTACTTTTCCGGTAGTCAGAGGCAATAATGGCAATATGGTGAATGGCCGTTAACGCCAGCATGCGTACTCCTTGTTATGGCAAGGTGATGATGGGGAATAGCCGCATAATAGCAAAAAAGTCCGCCTCCTTGCGGAAAGCGGACTTTATTCAGCGCGATAGATCAGGGATCAGCAGTAACCGTAGTTCATCAGGCGCTGGTAACGGCGATCCAACAACGCGTCTTTATCCAATTCATCCAGTTCACGCAAGTCTGAAAGCAGTTGTGCTTTCAGCGACGCGGCCATGGTTTCCACATCGCGGTGCGCGGAACCGAGCGGTTCAGGAATGATAGCATCAATCAGATTCAGCTCTTTAAGACGCGGGGCGATGATCCCCATCGCTTCCGCCGCCAGCGGCGCTTTATCGGCGCTTTTCCACAGGATAGAGGCGCAGCCTTCCGGTGAAATAACAGAATAGGTGCTATATTGCAGCATGTTGACCTTGTCACCCACGCCAATCGCCAATGCACCGCCGGACCCCCCCTCGCCGATCACCGTACAGATAATCGGTACACTTAGGCCGGACATCTCACGCAGGTTGCGCGCAATCGCTTCCGACTGGCCGCGCTCTTCAGCACCAACGCCTGGGTATGCGCCCGGCGTGTCGATAAAGGTGATAATCGGCAGGTTAAAACGCTCTGCCATCTCCATCAGACGCAGCGCTTTACGGTAACCTTCAGGTGCAGGCATACCGAAGTTGCGGCGAATTTTCTCTTTGGTTTCGCGCCCTTTCTGATGACCAATGATCATCACCGGACGCCCATCCAAACGCGCAATGCCGCCCACAATCGCTTTGTCATCGGCATAGGCGCGATCGCCCGCCAACTCATCAAAGTCGGTGAAAATATGGCTGACATAGTCCAGCGTGTAGGGACGCTGTGGATGACGTGCCAATTGCGCAATCTGCCAGGCACCCAGATCGGCAAAAATCTTGCGCGTCAGTTCAACGCTTTTTTCCCGCAGCCGCTGGATCTCTTCGTCCAGATTAATATCCAATTTTTCATCTTGACGGCTGACTGAGGTCAGCGAGTCAATTTTCGCTTCCAACTCTGCAATCGGCTGCTCAAAATCAAGAAAATTCAGACTCATAGTATTCCTATTTTAGTCAAATTCCAGTTCCACCTGGGTGTTCCCCAGCAGTGTGCGCAGGTCATTAAGCAGCACATCGGTTGGCGTCACACGCCATGCCGCGCCAAAACGTAACCGGGCGCAGGCATCCTCTCGCTGGTAATAAAGGTGTACCGGGATCGTCCCCGATCGGTGAGGTTCCAACGATTGGCGGAGACGGTTTAATAGCTGGTCATCAATTTGCCTGTCAGTCAGCGAGATAGCAAGCCCACGCGCATATTTTTCACGCGCTTCACTGATATCCATAACCTCACGGGCCATCATTTTAAGGCCCCCGCTAAAGTCATCAAAGCTGACCTGTCCACTGACAATCAGAATTCGGTCTTTTTCAAGCAGATGCTGATACTTATCCAACGCTTCAGTAAACAGCATCACTTCCAAACGGCCGGAACGATCGTCCAGTGTACATACGCCAATGCGATTACCTCGCTTGGTGACCATTACGCGGGCAGCCAGCACCAGGCCGACCGCCGTTGTTACTTTGCCCCGATCCGTCGGGTGCATGTCCTTCAAACGCAAGCCAGCAGCATAGCGTTCTATTTCCTTGAGATACTGCGTGATTGGGTGACCCGTCAGATAAAGCCCTAACGTTTCCCGTTCACCGTCCAACACCACCTGCTCTGGCCAGGGAGCTACCGTGCTGTAGGACTGTTCTACCTGCTCCGGCGCTTCCGCCAGAACACCAAACATATCTACCTGGCCGATAGCTTCGGCCTTGGCATGCTGATCGGCAGCCTTCAACGCATCGTTGAGTGAATTCATCAACGCCGCGCGATGCGGCCCCAGCCGATCAAACGCACCGGACATGATCAGCTTTTCCAGTACGCGGCGATTCAGTTTCTTGATATCAGTACGGGCACAGAGATCGAACAGTTCGCGGAAATAACCACCCTGATTTCGCGCATCGATGATCGCTTCTATCGGTCCTTCACCAACGCCCTTGATCGCGCCGATACCATAAACAATTTCCCCGTCATTATTCACGTGAAAATGGTACAGCCCGCTGTTGATATCCGGCGGCAGGATTTTTAACCCCATACGCCAGCACTCGTCCACCAGTCCCACCACTTTCTCGGTGTTATCCATATCTGCCGTCATCACAGCAGCCATGAATTCAGCAGGATAATGCGCCTTGAGCCATAGCGTTTGATACGATACCAAGGCGTACGCGGCTGAGTGCGACTTGTTAAACCCATACCCGGCAAATTTTTCCACCAGGTCGAAGATCTTCATCGACAGTTCGCCGTCGACCCCCATCTTCTTAGCGCCGTCCTCAAACACGGAGCGCTGCTTAGCCATTTCTTCGGGTTTTTTCTTACCCATAGCGCGGCGCAGCATATCCGCGCCGCCCAGCGTATAGCCGGAAAGCACCTGGGCTATCTGCATCACCTGTTCCTGGTACAGGATGATACCATAGGTCGGCTCCAGCACCGGCTTCAGCGATTCATGCTGCCACTGTATATCAGGATAGGAGATTTCTTCACGTCCGTGTTTACGGTCGATGAAGTTATCCACCATCCCTGACTGCAAAGGCCCCGGACGGAACAGCGCCACCAGAGCGATCATGTCTTCAAAGCAGTCCGGCTTCAAACGTTTGATCAGGTCTTTCATGCCACGCGATTCAAGCTGGAACACCGCCGTGGTTTCCGAACGTTGCAGCATGTCGAAACTTTTTTTATCGTCGAGCGGGATGGCCGCGATATCAATCGGCTCCTGCTCCTGCCTGGCACGACGGGCGTTGATCATCTCCAGCGCCCAGTCGATGATGGTCAGCGTGCGCAGGCCCAGGAAGTCAAATTTCACCAGCCCGGCATATTCCACATCGTTCTTGTCAAACTGGGTAACCGGATGATTCCCTTCCGAATCGCAATAGAGCGGTGCGAAATCGGTGATTTTGGTCGGCGATATTACCACCCCACCGGCGTGTTTACCCGCGTTGCGCGTCACCCCTTCCAGTTTGCGCGCCATATCGATAAGAGCTTTAACTTCTTCGTCGGCGTCGTAAATTTCCTGTAGCTGCGGTTCGGCAGCAAACGCTTTTTCCAGCGTCATGCCCGGATCGGGTGGCACCAGTTTAGAAATTCGGTCGACAAAACCGTAAGGGTGTCCGAGCACGCGCCCTACGTCGCGAATAACCGCTTTGGCCGCCATGGTACCGAAGGTGATGATCTGCGATACCGCATCACGCCCGTACATCTCCGCGACGTGATCGATAACCAGGTCACGCTTCTCCATACAGAAGTCGACGTCAAAGTCAGGCATCGATACGCGTTCCGGGTTAAGAAAACGTTCGAACAGCAGGTCAAATTCAAGCGGGTCGAGATCGGTGATTTTCAGTGAGTAGGCCACCAGCGAGCCGGCACCGGAGCCGCGCCCCGGCCCTACCGGGACGTCATTATCTTTTGACCACTGGATAAACTCCATCACGATCAGGAAGTAGCCAGGAAATCCCATCTGGTTGATAACATTGAGTTCAATTTCCAGACGTTCGTCGTATTCCGGGCGACGCTGCTTACGCACCTCTTCGTCGGGAAACAAGAAAGCGAGACGCTCCTCCAGCCCTTCCCTAGCACGTTTAACCAGAAAATCCGCAGTGGACATATCCCCGGTCGGGAATTGGGGTAGAAAATATTCTCCCAGACGGATGGTGACATTACAGCGTTTGGCGATCTCAACGCTGTTAACCAGCGACTCTGGAATATCGGCAAACAGCTCACACATCTCGTCTTCACTGCGCATATATTGCTGCGCGCTGTAATTACGGGGACGTTTTGCATCATCGAGCGTATAGCCATCGTGAATGGCGACGCGAATCTCATGGGCATCAAATTCATCGGCATTGATGAATCGAACATCGTTGGTCGCCACCACCGGCAAATGGTGTTTCATGGCTAATTCAATCGCCGCATGAAGATAGCTCTCTTCATCCGGGCGACCGGTGCGAATCAGTTCCAGGTAATAGCGGCCCGGAAAGTGCTCTTGATAAAAGGCCAGGCTCTGCTCGACCAACGCCTGGTTACCGCGCAGGATAAATTTGCCCACGTCGCCGTGCCGGGCCCCCGAAATCAGCAGTAAGCCTTTACCGTATTCGATAAGCCAATCGCGTTCGATGGTGGGGCCTTCAGCACCGTAGCCGCGCTGATAGGCATGGGAGATCAACAGGGTGAGGTTTTGATAGCCCTCGTTGTCCATGGCGAGCAGGGTGAGTTGCGCCAGTTCATCGCCCAGCGCATCGCTGCTAACCAGAACATCGGCGCCGATGATAGGTTTAAGGCCCGCACCGTGTGCGCCGCCGTAAAATTTCACCAACCCGCACAGGTTGGTGAAATCCGTGATCGCCAGGGCTGGCATGCCCAGCGCGGCCGCCTTTTTTACCAGCGGCCCAACTTTTGCCAACCCATCGATCATGGAATAGTCACTGTGCACACGCAGATGGACAAAACGTGGTTCGGCCATATCCAGATCCTAGACGTTGTCGAAAACAGCCCCGCGACACCGGCGGGGCACCGATATTACCTGATGGCGTGATTGACGGGCTATGCCAACCCCAATACGCGTTTTACGGGGGCGAAACTGCGCCGGTGGTACTCGGTAGCGCCTAACAGAGCGAGTTTCTCAAGGTGATAAGCCGTCGGGTAACCTTTGTGCTGCGCAAAACCATATTCAGGAAAACGGGCATCCAGTTCGACCATTTCCCGGTCTCGCGTCACTTTGGCGAGAATCGACGCGGCACTGATCTCGGCAACTCGGCTATCGCCCTTTACCACCGCCAACGCGGGTACGGGCAACAGCGGGCAGCGGTTGCCGTCTATCAGTACGTAATCGGGCGTCAAGTGCAACCCCGCCACGGCACGCTGCATCGCCAGCATCGTCGCGTGCAGGATATTCAGTTGGTCAATCTCTTCGGGCTCGGCGCGTCCTAAACTCCATGACAACGCTTTATCCTTGATCTCATCATAAAGCGCCAAACGCCGTTTTTCACTAAGCTGCTTTGAGTCGGCCAATCCAACGATCGGACGCTGCGGATCGAGAATCACTGCGGCGGTGACAACCGCTCCCACCAACGGACCGCGCCCGACTTCATCTACACCGGCGATGCGCGTCGCCTCCGGATAGACAAAAACATCATACATGGTTCACTTCACCTCGGGCCAATTCCAGCACAGCCTGTGCTGCCTGCGCATCCGCATCACAACGAATCTGTTGGTGCAGCGCCAAAAAGGTCTCGTGCAGTTGCTTCACGTCTTCCCCACCTTCCAGCCAGGGAAGCAGGGCCGCCGCCAGTTGGTCTGGCGTACACTCATCTTGCAGCAACTCTTTTACCAACTCGCGCCCTGCCAACAAATTGGGCAACGATACCCAGGGGGTTTTTACCAGTCGCTTTGCCAACCAGAACGTAAAGGGCTTCATGCGATAACCCACGACCATCGGGCATTTCGCCAGCATGCACTCCAACGCCGCTGTGCCAGACGCCAACAGCGCCGCATCACTGGCAATCATCGCTTCACGCGCTTGACCATCCAACAAATGCACGTCCAGCTCGGGAGCGGTTTCTTGCTTGATGCGTTCAAACTGTTCGCGCCGTTTGGCGTTCACCAACGGCACCAACACGGCTAAATCAGGATAGCGTTGGCGTAATAGCTGTGCGCTGCGTAAAAAATCGGCGCTCAGCATCTCTACTTCAGCCCCGCGGCTGCCCGGCAGCAGCGCTAGACAATGGCGCTCTGGCGCGATACCTAACTGCGCGCGCGCCGCCAGTTTGTCCGGCTGTAGTGGCATGGCATCGGCCATGGTGTGACCAATAAAGCGACAAGGCACATTGAATTTGTCATAAAACGCTTTTTCAAAGGGAAGAAACGCCAACACCAGGTCGGTGGCTCGCCCAATTTTGAAAACACGTTTCTGGCGCCAGGCCCATACAGAAGGGCTGACGTAATGAATGGTGCGGATACCGCGCGCTTTGAGGCGGCCTTCGAGCGTAATATTAAAATCAGGCGCATCAATGCCAACAAAAACGTCGGGCGCAAGTTCGGTAAAACGTTGCGTAAGGTCACGGCGGATCGACAGCAGGCGCGGCAAACGCCCGAGCACCTCGACAATCCCCATCACCGCAAGTTCTTCCATCTCATACCAGGTTTCACACCCGGCTTCCTGCATGCGTGGCCCGGCAACGCCGACAAAGCGAGCGTCAGGCATTTGGCTTTTCAGCGCTCGGATCAGGCCCGCACCAAGAATGTCGCCGGAGGTTTCTCCGGCGACGATACCAATCACAAGGGGACGCGTTGACATGAATTACCGGATAATGCCGCGGGTAGAACGGGCAAAGAAATCGATAAATGCTTGAACCGCAGGATTACCTTTCGCCAGCGTTTCGATTTCCGGTTTCACCTCTTCCAGCGTTTTCCCACTGCGATACAACAGCTTGTAGGCGTTACGAATCGCCTGCTGGGTCTCTTTTTCGAACCCGCGGCGTTTCAGCCCTTCAATATTCAGACCGAACGGCGTCGCATGGTTACCTTGTGCAATGACGTATGGTGGCACATCTTGTGCCACGCCGGAACAGCCGCCGACCATAACATGTGCACCGATGACACAGAACTGGTGCACGGCAGTCATGCCGCCGATGATTGCAAAATCATCAACTTCGACGTGTCCACCCAGCGTGGCATTGTTCGCCAGAATGCAGCGGTTACCAATAACGCAGTCATGGGCGATATGCGTGTTGATCATCAGCAGATTGTCGCTGCCGACTTTAGTCAATCCACCACCTTGTTCTGTACCACGATGAATCGTGACACTTTCACGAATACGGTTACGATCGCCGATCTCTACGCGAGTCGGTTCACCCGCATATTTGAGATCCTGATTTACCTCACCAATGGAGGAAAATTGGTAGATCTCATTATCACGGCCGATTTTAGTGATCCCATTTACCACAACATGGGATTTTAATACCGTGCCTTCGCCGATCTCAACGTGAGAACCGACGTAGCAGAACGGGCCAATGTGTACACGCGCACCAATAATGGCACCGTCTTCAACAATGGCGCTGGGATGAATAAAGGCGGATTGATCAATCACGTTATCAGGCCTCCCGACGACGAGCACACATCATTGACGCTTCACAAGCCACTTCGCCATCCACTTTGGCGACGCCTTTGAAACGTGCAACACCACGGCGCTCTTTAATGAATTCAACCTCAAGAATCATCTGATCCCCTGGCTGCACTGGACGTTTGAAACGCGCTTCGTCCACAGCCGCGAAGTAGTAAAGTTCGCCCGGTTCCAGTTTACCCACGCTTTTAAATGCCAGAATGCCCGTGGCCTGGGCCATGGCTTCCAGAATCAGCACGCCGGGGAAAATGGGCTTCCCGGGGAAGTGTCCCTGAAAGAAGGGTTCGTTGAAAGAGACATTTTTCACCGCACGCAGGAATTTCCCTTCTTCGAAATCCAGTACGCGATCCACCAGCAAAAAGGGGAAGCGGTGCGGTAATAGTTCTAAAATCTCTTCAATATGCAGAGTATGAGTGTTAGTAGTCAAAATACTCTTCCTGTCCGTAAAACTGATGCCATCAACAACACGTCCTGCGAGATCCCAAAAGGAGGATCATCTGGCAGGCCGCAAATAAGGATTTCTACGCCAGCCTAAGCAGGCAATCCACAACAACCAACGCGTATAAACCAGTATCCATTAAACCGCCTGCCACTGCCTGACTAGGCCGGCGCGGGAATCAATCCTGGTTGACTTTGCGCTCAACGGCTTTTAGCCGTTTGCTCATATCATCAATACTCATCACCAGCGCTGCGGTTTTACGCCACGTTTTGTTTGGCTGTAACGGAATTCCCGATGAGTATACGCCGGGTTCGGTGATAGGTCTCATGACCATCCCCATGCCGGTAACCGTGACCTTATCGCAAATTTCCATATGGCCATTAATCACACTGGCTCCGCCTATCATGCAGTAACGGCCAATTTTCAGGCTGCCAGCCATGATAACGCCACCTGCGACTGCTGTATTGTCGCCAATCACGACGTTGTGTGCAATCTGACATTGGTTATCAATGATAACGCCGTCACCAATAAGGGTGTCGTCCAGTGCACCACGGTCAATGGTGGTGTTAGCACCAATCTCAACGCGATCGCCGATGCGTACCGTTCCTAACTGCGGGATCTTGACCCAATTGCCACGATCGTTGGCATAGCCAAAACCATCGGAACCAATCACTGCACCAGATTGAATCAGGCACTGCGCCCCTAACTCAACCCGATGATAGATCGTCACATTGGCCCACAGACGAGAACCCGCACCAATCTTGGTATGTTTCCCGACAAAACAACCGGCACCAATCACCACACCATCGCCTAACGTTACGCCTGACTCGATAACCGCATTTGCGCCAATGGCGACATTGCGCCCCAGCACGACATCATCGGCAATCACCGCACTGGGTGCGATATCCTGCGCAGGTTGCGGCGTGGTATCCATCAATTGCGCCATGCGCGCATACGTCAGATACGGGTTTTTCACCACCAACGCGGCTGCCTTGCAGTAAGGCAAGTCAGCTTCTGTCACCACCACGGCGGATGCCTGTGTTGCAGTCAGTTGCTCACGATAGCGGCTGTCTGAAAGAAAGGTGATTTGTCCAGAGCGTGCCGAATGCATAGAAGCAACACCGGTGATGACGATATCGCCATCACCGTGTAATTGCGCATCCAACTGTGCTGCCAAGGCGTCCAGTCGAATTGAAACCATGAGTTATTTAACCTGTTTCAGCACATCAGCCGTGATGTCTTTCGCATTACCAACATAGGCAACGGCATTGGCATCAATCACGATATCGTAGCCATCTTTGCTGGCAACGCTTTTGATGGCATCCTGAATACGGCTCAGGATCTTGTTACGTTCTTCCATCTGACGACGGCGATTGTCTTGTTCAAACGCCTGTGCCTTGTTGGAGAACTGCTCACGCTGCGCCATCAGATCGTTTTCAGATTTGCTGCGATCGCTGGCTTTCATGGTAGAACCATCACGCTGCAATTTTTGCATTTTGGTTTGCAGGTCGCCTTCCATTTTCTGCAACTCAGAAGCACGGCCTTTAAACTCGTTTTCCAACTGCTTGGCAACGGCTTCACGCTGTGGCAACTGCTGGAAAATGCTGGCAACGTTGACAACGGCAATTTTGTCGGCCGCTTGAACGCTGGCAGACGCTGCCAGAGCTAAACCGAGACCTGCGGCACACAACCACTTTTTCACGTTATTACTCCTCAACCTGATCTTTTTATCACACATTAACGTGCACAAAGCTCTGGGTCGGCGCACACGGCGCGTTACCAGAGCCCTATACTTCACTTAGAGACGACGTGTTTGTCGTTACACTACCACGTTTTACCAATGTTAAACTGGAACTGTTCCGACTTGTCTCCGTCAATTTTCTTGACCGGCTGGGCATAGGAGAACACCAATGGCCCAAGCGGTGACATCCACTGCACGGCAAGGCCGGTGGACACACGAATATTGCCCGGTTCGCTGTAGTCTGGCACACCCGCATCCACGGTGTTCTTCGTGTTTTTCCAGTTGGTATCCCAAACCGTACCGGCATCCACAAACAGCGAGGTGCGCAGCGAGCTGGCATACTTATCGCTGGCAAACGGCGTCGGCAGAATCAGTTCCGCACTGGCGACTGCCATGGCATTACCGCCCACCGCATCGTCAGAGTTTATAATGGCACACTGGGAATAAGGCTTAGTTTTATCAGCACAATTATAATATGCCGCTTTAGGACCAATGGTATTCGACTGGAAGCCACGTACCGTACTGGACCCACCGGCATAGAAGTTGTCATAAAACGGCACATCTTTGCTGCCAATACCGTCCGCATAACCAGCACGCGCACGGCCCATCAACACCCAGTGGTGGTTTTCACTCAACGGCAAGTAGGTCGCTGAATCAAAGGTCAGCTTGTAGTATTCGTTGTCGGAACCCGGCACCGTCACCTTGGCGTTGAAGCTGGCACGGCTCCCTTCCGTCGGGAAGAAGCCACGGTCCAGACTATTGTAGACCCAGCCTGCGTTCAGGAAGAAATCATTCGCGCTAAAATTGGCGCTGGAGTGATTGTTTGACCCCACCACCACTTCAGGATTGATACCCACCGAATTAAGATAGCGCCACATCGCCACCTGCGGTGACATATCCGACACATCGTTGTGTACGTAGTCCAGACCCAGACGCAATGAGTTGTTCTCGTTGATCGGGAAACCTAACGTCGTACCTACACCATAACTACGGTTAGTATAGTCAGAAAGCTCAGCATCGTAGGCTTTGAAGTCGTTATAGAAAATACGACCGCCAAGGCTGACGCCGTCTACCGTAAAGTAGGGGTTGGTCATCGACAGCTCGACATAGGTCTGGTAGCTGTTTTTGGTCCCGCTGATGCCCACTGAGTTACCGGTACCCAGCCAGTTGTCTTGCTGCACCCCTGCCTGGAAGCTGACGCCACTTTCCGTACCGAAGCCGACGCCGAAGTTCAACGTACCGGTATTACGCTCTTTCACCTTGTAGGTGACGTCTACCTGATCGGGAGTGCCCGGCACGCGCTGGGTTTTGACATCAACGCTTTCAAAGTAGCCGAGACGGTTAAGACGCTCTTTGCCCTGCTCAACCAGATCATTGCCCAACCACGCCCCTTCCATCTGGCGCATTTCGCGGCGCAGCACAGAATCTTTGGAGGTATCGTTACCCTCGAAGCGCACACGGCGCACCGAGAAGCGGTTGCCAGCATCGACGTTAAGATTGAGCTTGACGGTTTTATCCCCGTCACTGATTTCAGGCTGTGTCACCACGCGCGGATAAGCATATCCATAACGGCCCAGCAGCTTTTTGATATCCTCTTCCATGCGTGTCACCTTGGCGCCGTTATACAGCTCGCCAGGGTTCACTTTCGTCAGCCCTTCAATCTCGGCAGAGTGGCCCGCCAGATTACCGCGCACCGTTACCCCGGACAGCTTGTACTGATCGCCTTCCGTGATATTGATGGTGATATAGATACCCTTTTTGTCGGGCGTCAGGCTCACCTGCGTGGAGTCAATCGTGAAACGAGCGTAGCCGCGATCGAGATAAAAGCTGCGCAACGTTTCCAGGTCACCGGAGAGTTTCTGTTTCTGATATTTACGATCGCCCATGACGTTCCACCACGGCACGTCATCGCGCAGTTGGAATTGGGCAATCAATTCATCAGAGGTAAAAGCTTTGTTGCCAACGATATTGATCTGCTGGATTTGCGCGGAAACCCCTTCGGTAAATACCAGCTTGAGGTCAACGCGGTTACGCGGCAACGGCGTCACCACCGCTTTTACGGAGGCGCTGTATTTACCGACGCTGTAGTAGAAATCCTCCAGCCCCTTCTCAATAGAAGAGAGGGTGGTGCGGTCTAACGCTTCGCCGACGCGCACATTGGATGCTTCCATGTTTTCTTTCAGCATCTCATCCTTCACCGCTTTATTGCCGGAGAAGGTGATGCTGGCGATGGTGGGCCGTTCTTTGACCTGCACAATCAAGGTTTCACCGTCGCGCAGTACCCGGACATCCTCGAAGTTTCCGGTCGCGAACAGAGCACGGATGGTATTCCCGATATCGTCATCACTGACGGTATCACCCACACGGACAGGCATGCTGAGCAGTGCCGCACCGACAGCAACACGCTGCAAGCCCTCGAAATGAATATCCTTCACTACGAATCCGTCTGCACCGTATACGGTGGCGCTGCTGAACAGCAGCGACGCTATGAGCAACTTTTTCATCGCCATCGTTGTTATGCGTTTTTCCTAACCTACTCCCCCGCCTAAAGGCGAGAGAAATCATTAAAAAGTGCGAGCCCCATTAACAGCATCAACACCACCGTGCCGATGCGATAACAAAAGTCCTGCACACGCTCAGAAACCGGCCTGCCTTTCAGTTTTTCAACCAGCAGAAAGAGCAGGTGTCCACCATCCAAAACCGGTAGCGGGAACAAATTGATAATGCCCAGATTTACACTGATCAATGCCAAAAACATCAGGTAGTAAATCAGCCCATAGTCGGCCGACATCCCGGCCCCCTGAGCAATCGAGATTGGCCCACTCAGGTTGTTGAGCTTAACATCGCCAGTTATCAGTTTTCCCAGCATACTGACGGTTAACCGCATCAGTTGCCAGGTTTTATCCGCAGCTTGATAAATCGCACTGAACGGCCCGTATTGCCGCACCGTCCGGTACTCTTCGGGCAGCGGGATGACTTTTGGCACCACCCCAGCAAACCCTTCTACCCTGCCACCGGTCGTTTTGCTGTCCGGCGTCAAGATTAGAGAGCGAGTCTCACCGTTTCGTTCAATGTCCAGCGCAATATCTGCATCCGGCTTGTCACGCACCGTACTGGCAAACAGCGACCAGCGCGTCAGCGGTTGACCATCGACTTTAACGATCCTATCCCCGACTTGCAAACCGGCTTTTTGCGCTGCCGATCCATCCTGTACCTGCGTCAGCACCGCATCGATTTGTGGCATGCGGGGCACCATGCCCAATGAGGACGCGGGATCCTGCCTTTCAGGATTGAACTGCCAGTCACGCAAATCCAGCGTTTTACGCACCACAGACGAAGAACCGAGCGGAGCGACATCAAGCGTTACCTCGTTATCGCCAATCTTGCCGATCAGCGTTAAACGCGCCGTGTCCCAGTCAGGCGTTTCGATACCATCTACCGCTTTAAGTTCCATCCCCGGCGACATTTGCGCCATAGCAGCAATCGAGTTGGGCACTATTTCGCCAACCACGGGCCGTACACCCGGCACGCCAATAATAAACACCAGCCAGTAGGCGGCAATCGCAAACAAGAAATTGGCAATCGGACCCGCACTCACGATGGCAGCACGTTGCCACACGGTCTTACGGTTGAAAGAGAGATGATGGTGTTCCGGCGAGACGGTATCCACACGCTCATCGAGCATTTTGACATAGCCACCCAATGGGATTAAGGCAATGACAAACTCAGTCCCCCGCCGATCGCGCCAACGCCATAACGCCTTGCCAAATCCGACAGAAAAACGCTCAACCTTAACCCCACAGCGACGAGCAACCCAGAAGTGGCCAAATTCATGCACCGTAATCAATACGCCCAGTGCAACAACAAATGCAGCCAAACTCCAAAGGACATTCATCATCAGTCAGGTCATCCTAAACCGTTTTAAACACTAAAAACATCAGGCAGGCAAATACCGGGATCGCCGCCGTCAGGCTATCGATGCGGTCAAGCACGCCGCCATGACCGGGAATCAGGTGGCTACTGTCTTTAATGCCAGCTTCCCGTTTAAACATGCTTTCAGTCAAATCGCCCAGTACCGATGCCAGCGCCGCGATCACCGAACAGATGAGCAGCGTAAACGGCGCAACGCCCAACGGCGCATAAACACTAAACAGCAGGGAGATAATCGCGGACGTGGCTAACCCACCGACAAAGCCCTCCCAGGTTTTACCCGGAGACACTTTGGGTGCCAGCTTATGCTTGCCAAACAGTTTGCCAAACATGTATGCACCGCTGTCTGCGCCCCATACCAGCAGCATCACGTAGAGCAGCCACCAGGCACCGAAGAAGGGATCGCTATCATAATGGTGCTGGCGTAACGCCACCATACCCCAGAAGAAAGGCACGATAGTCAACACGCCAAACAGCAGGCGCAACGCTTTGGAGCCGCGCCAAAATCCCGCAGAACCGGGATAAGAGAGCACCAACAGCAAGGCGGCACACCACCACACCAGTGATACCCACAGCGAAACGCGAATAGGCAGCAGATGAACCGAATAATGATAGTTGGGCAAGGAAAGCGTCATCAACGCCAGCAGGGCGCCGCACAGAAAGGCAAGCGACAAACGCTGGGCAGAAGAACCTAACCCGGCAAATTGCCCCCACTCCCAGGCGGCCAGCATGCAAACGCCAAGCGTTACCAGTGCAAATCCCTTCGGTGGTAGCAGAAACAGAGCCGCAATCACCAACGGAATTAAAATCAAGGCAGTTATCAATCGATACTTCAGCACACCGTCCCCCTATGATGCGTCAGCATCGGAAGGTGCAGTTCCACCGAAGCGCCGTTCGCGTTGCGCAAATGCATTCATCGCACCTTCAAAATCGTGTTCATCGAAATCAGGCCAAAGGACATCGGTAAAGTAAAGCTCAGCATAAGCAATCTGCCACAGCAAAAAATTACTGATGCGGTGTTCTCCCCCCGTCCTGATAACCAAATCGACCGGTGTGTGATCGCTCAAACACAGGGCGTGGGATAAGGTATCTTCGTCGATCGCGTCCGGGCGGAGCGTGCCTTCCTGCACCTGCTCAGCCAATTGCCTGACGCCCTGAATAATATCCCAACGTCCGCCATAATTCGCGGCAATATTCAGTATTAACCCTGGATTATTTTTTGTCAGTGCTTCAGAGCGGCGAATGCGCTCTTGTAAACGCGGGCTGAAACGGCTGATATCACCGATGATACGCAATCTAACGCCATGTTTATGCAGGCTTTTGACTTCACTGTCCAGCGCGCGAACAAACAGTTCCATCAGCGCTTTCACTTCTTGCGCCGGACGGTTCCAGTTTTCGCTACTAAAGGCATATAAGGTCAAGGCATCCAGCCGATGGCTTACCGCAAAGCTCACAGCACGCCGCACCGCTTTCACACCAGCCTGATGGCCAAAAACGCGCAGTTTTCCACGGTTTTTCGCCCAACGGCCATTACCATCCATGATGATTGCAACATGCCTTGGCACGCTTTCGGGTGGCGTAATGGGTGTTTGTTGATTATCCGACGGCATAACGCGAACTTAATTTCCTCAAGTAAGAAAACAATCCATCCCTAACATCAGACCCGTTAGCACAAAAAAGCCGTGAACGAGCACGGCTGTACGTCCTTCGCCAGCGTTTTCGCACTGACTTCGACGCGAATGGCGCAGACTATATCACCTTGATCCCGAATGAAAAAATTGTGCCGTGAGGATCGCGTTGGTCAGCGCACGTTGTCAGTGGAAACCGCGTAATGCCTGCCGGCCTTTCTCGCGAGCCCAACGGTCAATGGACAGGACATCGTCAACGGACTCTGGCTCGGCGCAGGAAAGCTGCTCCATCACACGCTGATTCACTGACGCAATATCGGTGAAGCGAATCTCACCGTGCAAAAAGGCGTCAACGGCAATTTCATTGGCCCCATTCAGCGCGGTTGTTGCCGCCTGGCCCTGATTGCACGCAGCGATCGCCAACTGCAAGCAGGGATAACGCGTCATGTCCGGCTCGCTGAACGTGAGTGGGCCAAGACGCATAAAATCCAGCGGAGCCACGTTCGACACCACGCGCTGCGGATAGGCCATCGCATAGGCGATCGGCGTGCGCATATCCGGAGTGCCAAGTTGTGCCAAAACGCTGCCATCCCGATAGCGCACCATGGAGTGAATAACGGACTGCGGGTGGATGATCACTTCCATCTGCGCCGCTGAGGCATTAAACAACCAACGCGCCTCGATGTACTCCAGCCCCTTGTTCATCATGGTGGCCGAGTCCACGGAAATCTTGCGGCCCATGGACCAGTTGGGATGCGCACAGGCTTGATCGGGCGTCATCGCCGCCAATGCGGCCAGCGGTGTTTCTCGAAATGGGCCACCTGAACCGGTCAGGACAATACGCTCAACCCCATGTTCCGTTAGTGAAGCGTAACCCAATTGACGTTGAATGTGCTCAGGCAAACTCTGAAAAATGGCGTTATGTTCACTGTCTATCGGCAACAGTTGCGCACCGTATTGTGCAACAGCGTTCATAAACAGTCGGCCACAGGTAACCAAAGATTCTTTATTCGCCAACAGTACTTGCTTACCGGCTTTGATAGCCGCGAGGGTTGGCAATAATCCGGCAGCCCCCACGATGGCCGCCATCACCTGATCGACGCCATCAAGCGCAGCCAACTCACACGCTGCCTGCTCACCGGCCAGCACTTCGGTACGGCAGCCTGCGGCCATCAGCCGTTCACGCAACTGTGTTGCAGCCAGGGGATCGGACAGGGAGGCATAGGCAGGTTGGAATTGCAGGCATTGCGCCAGCATCACATCAACGTTTCGCCCAGCGGCCAGGGCAGTAACGGCGAATTTATCCGGATTGGCTTTCACTACCGCCAGCGTACTAACGCCAATCGAACCGGTTGAACCGAGGATCGTCAGTTGCTTCATGAAATTGCTCTAAAAAAATAAAGCGCCGCCAGTAGTATGCTGGCTGGCGCTTTTATACCCGTCATACTTCACGTTGCAGATGCGTTGGCTGCGCTCGCTCACTCGAATCACTTACCTGAGTAAGCGCATCGGGATTGATGAATCTCATCCCTGAGATTCACTCTACGGGCCAGCGCAAACGCTGTTCAAAACGTTAACGTTTTGTCCTGCAACGCGAATTATTTAGGGTATAGATTGGAAGCCGATTAAAACTCCATCAGCTCATTTTCTTTTTCTGCCAGCGCGACATCAACTTTCTTGATGTAGGCATCAGTCAGTTTTTGCACCTCATCCTGCGCGCGGCGTTCTTCATCTTCACTGATCGCTTTATCTTTCAACAACGCTTTCAGCTTGTCGTTCGCATCACGGCGCACGTTACGCACGGAGATACGCCCTTGTTCCGCTTCACCACGCACCACTTTGGTCAGGTCTTTGCGGCGTTCTTCCGTCAACGGAGGCAGGGGAACGCGGATTACCGCGCCCGCAGAGGACGGGTTTAACCCCAGATCGGAGGCCATGATCGCTTTCTCAACGGCTGGGCCCAAGGTGCGGTCAAACACGGTAATCGCCAGCGTGCGAGTGTCTTCAACCACAATGTTAGCCACCTGGCGCAGCGGCGTGGCAGAACCGTAATATTCTACCTGGATGCCGTCCAGCAGGCTCGGTGAAGCGCGGCCAGTACGAACTCTGCTAATTTGGTGCTTGAACGCTTCTACACATTTTTCCATGCGTGTATCAGCATCTTTTCTGATGTCATTAATCACGTTGCGGACCCTTGAATACTGGTTGCCAGACAGGTTATTTCCCTGCGCTTTATCATGAAAAAAACGCGCATGACAAAAGCAGACAGGGATGCATACAGCAAACCCGGTAAATCATTGATGCTTGCGCCGGCGTGCCGACGCAGCGCGTTATCTATTGGTATTACGAAAATAAAGCAGTACCACCACGATCAGGATAGTACCTTATTTTTCACTACACCCGTTATTACTTCGTGATCAAGGTGCCTTCTTTTTCACCCATGACCACGCGGCGCAATGCACCGGGTTTGTTCATGTTGAAAACGCGGATCGGTAAATTATGATCGCGTGCCAGCGTAAAGGCGGCCAAATCCATCACTTTCAGTTCCCGTTCGAGAACATCCTGATAGGTTAGCGTTTCATGAAGCGTCGCGGTGGGATCTTTCACCGGATCCGCAGAAAAAACGCCATCCACTTTGGTGGCTTTTAGCACTACGTCAGCTTCAATCTCGATACCACGCAGGCAAGCGGCAGAATCGGTAGTGAAGAAGGGATTACCGGTACCGGCGGAGAAAATCACCACGCGGTTGTTGCGCAGCAGGCTGATAGCTTCGGCCCAGCTGTAATTGTCGCACACGCCGTTGAGCGGAATGGCTGACATCAAGCGCGCGTTGACATAGGCACGGTGCAGCGCATCGCGCATTGCCAGGCCGTTCATGACGGTGGCCAACATCCCCATGTGATCGCCCACCACGCGATTCATACCGGCCTGTGCCAGACCGGCACCGCGGAACAGGTTGCCACCACCGATAACGACGCCGACCTGAATGCCCAGCTCAACCAGTTCTTTAATTTCCTGAGCCATGCGATCCAGAATGCTCGCATCGATACCAAAACCTTCGGCTCCTTGTAATGCTTCGCCACTCAGCTTAAGCAGGATACGTTGATATACGGGTTTTGCGTTGGTTGCCATGGTGTTATTGTCCTAACGGGCTATCATCATAATGGGAATGTGATTACTGTCACGCCTTAGTGCTTCATACCGCGCGCGTCATTAAACCGACGCATAAATGCGCAGTGGCAGTAAAACGTGTTGAAAATTTTGGCTGGATATACCCAACTTCATGTCACTTTCCCGTGGGTAGCCCACGTGGACAGTGTGCGTCAGTGTACTCGCAAATGCGCCGAGAGAACCTCACTAACGCCGCGGTACATGAAGTATGACGGGTATAAAAAGGAACCACCAACTGGCGGCTCCTTTTTTGCATCTTAAGACTGCTTGCTCATCGCGGCGACTTCGGCAGCGAAGTCAACTTCCGCTTTCTCAATGCCTTCACCCACTTCGAAACGGATGAAGCTGATGACGTCAGCTTTGTGCTCTTTCAGCAGATCGCCAACAGTTTTGTTGGGATCCATCACGAAGTGTTGACCGGTCAGAGAGATTTCGCCGGTGAATTTACGCATACGGCCTTCGACCATTTTTTCTGCGATTTCACGCGGTTTGCCAGATTGCATGGCAATGTCCAACTGGATCTGGTGCTCACGCGCAACCACATCTGCCGGAACGTCTTCAGCTTTCACATACTCAGGTTTGCTGGCAGCGATGTGCATTGCAACGTGCTTAACCAGTTCTTCGTCAGCGCCGGTAGCGGCAACCAATACGCCAATGCGTGCGCCGTGCAGGTAAGCACCCAGCACGTCACCTTCCTGAATAGCGATACGACGAATATTGATGTTCTCACCAATTTTCGCGACCAGCGTAGTACGCTGTTCTTCGAATTTCGCCTTCAGAACGTCAACGTCAGTGATGCGTTCGTTCAATGCAGCGGTTGCAACTTCTTCGCCGAAGGCTTTGAAGCCAGCATCTTTAGCAACGAAGTCAGTTTCGCAGTTCAGTTCGACGATAACGCCATATTTGCCGTCAGCCGCGATCTTGGTCAGAATCACACCTTCAGCAGCAACACGGCCTGCTTTTTTCGCAGCTTTAGCCTGGCCAGACTTACGCATGTTATCGATAGCAAGTTCGATATCACCGTTAGCTTCTACCAGCGCTTTCTTGCATTCCATCATGCCATCGCCAGTACGCTCGCGCAGTTCTTTTACCAGGGCAGCGGTAATTTCAGCCATTATCTTTTCCTCGGGTTATCTCGTGGGAGATAAGTAAAAGGGGGCCATTAAGGCCCCCTAACCAACATATTCAATACCTGGTTAATAAGGGCTCGACGGAGCCAGTCTTATTATTCAGCTTCTACCAAGCCTTCTTCCGCTTGAACAGCCAGATCTTGAGAACGGCCTTCACGAACAGCGGTAGCAACAGCGCTCAGGTACAGGGTTACTGCACGGATGGCGTCGTCGTTGCCAGGGATGATGAAGTGAACGCCATCCGGATCGGAGTTGGTATCAACCACAGCAAATACCGGGATACCCAGGTTGTTTGCTTCTTTGATGGCGATGTGTTCATGGTCAGCGTCAACCACAAACAGAGCATCTGGCAGGCCGCCCATATCTTTGATACCGCCCAGGCTGTTTTCCAGCTTGTCCAGTTCACGAGTACGCATCAGAGCTTCTTTTTTGGTCAGCTTGTCGAAGGTACCGTCTTGAGATTGGGTTTCCAGATCTTTCAAACGCTTGATGGACTGACGAACGGTTTTCCAGTTAGTCAGCATACCGCCCAACCAGCGATGGTTCACGAAGAACTGGTCGCAGTTGTTTGCAGCGTCTTTTACCGCTTCGCTTGCAGCGCGTTTGGTACCAACGAACAGGATTTTGCCTTTACGAGAAGAGATTTTGCTCAGCTCGGCCAGCGCATCGTTGAACATCGGAACGGTTTTTTCAAGGTTGATGATGTGAACTTTGTTACGTGCACCAAAAATGAAAGGTTTCATTTTCGGGTTCCAGTAACGGGTCTGGTGACCGAAGTGTACGCCAGCCTTGAGCATATCGCGCATGGAAACAGTTGCCATGATTACCTCTATAAATTGAGTATGGGGTTAAGCCTCCACATGTCCCATTGCACCGACCCTTCAGCCATGTCATAAGACATTGACCTTCGAGCACCCCGGTGAACGTGTCGACATGTGTGTGTTATTTACACATATGAGTTTAGTGAATTCCGCTGAACCTGTTAGTCAGACCCAGTCAGATCACCGGCGCGCTTTATACCATAAAGTCGCCAACGACACCAACTTTTGTTGCGCCCTTTACCCGATTTTCTCCTGATGCACCGCCATTGGATCCAAATGGGGATTTGGCACCATCCGTCAGGGCTGATAACATAAGTGGTTAGTGAGTAACCTTAAATTCGTCGACTGCTTCGACACCTGCGGACAATTTTGCATGGCTATATCAATAAAAACCCCTGAAGACATCGAGAAAATGCGCGTTGCTGGCCGCCTGGCGGCGGAAGTGCTGGAAATCATCGAACCGTATGTGGTTCCCGGTGTCAGCACTGGCGAGCTCGATCGCATCTGCCACGACCATATTACCAACAAGCAGCAGGCCATTTCTGCCAGCCTTGGTTATCACGGCTTCCCAAAATCGGTGTGTATCTCTATCAACGAAGTGGTGTGCCACGGCATTCCCAGCGATGAGCGTCTGCTGAAAGACGGTGATATCGTCAATATCGACGTCACGGTCATCAAGGACGGCTTCCACGGTGATACCTCCAAGATGTTTATCGCCGGTACACCCACCATTCTGGGAGAACGCCTGTGCCGTATCACACAGGAAAGCCTCTATCTGGCGCTGAAAATGGTCAAGCCGGGCATCCGACTGCGTGCCTTGGGTAAAGCCATCCAGGTATTCGCTGAAAGCAATGATTTCTCCGTCGTGCGTGAATATTGCGGCCACGGCATTGGTCGCGGTTTCCATGAGGAACCCCAGGTGCTGCATTACGATGCCGATGACGGCGGCGTAGTGCTGCAAGCGGGCATGGCATTCACCATTGAGCCGATGCTTAACGCGGGCGATTTCCGTATCCGCACCATGAAAGACGGTTGGACGGTAAAAACCAAAGATCGCAGCTTGTCGGCGCAATACGAGCATACTATTGTGGTAACCGAAAACGGTTGCGAAATTATGACGCTGCGGGAAGATGACACCATCCCTAACATCATTTCGCACCCGGCATAATGGTGCGCCAGCCCGACGGGTATCTTTCGGCGGCGGCCAGGGATACCGTTAACAGGGCTGGCGTCTCTTTTATGGCGTTTGCCAGGCAACGCTTAAGGGCTGTGAATTTATGAATGACAACAACGCATCTCACTCCGCCGACGTGTTCACCGCTGACATACAGCCCCCCGCCTCCCCATTAACCTACAGCGACAGCGAATTGGATTGTGCCGCGCTGAAACTGTCTATGGAGCGTTTTCAGACGTGGTTGAACGCTGAATTTCGCGCCGGGGTAGCCGCCGAAACGCTGATTACCGCCAGAACCTTTTTTATCGATCATCTGCTGCAACGTCTGTGGGCGTTTTACGGTTTCGAATCTGCCGCACAAACGGCACTGGTGGCCGTGGGTGGATACGGGCGCGGCGAATTGCACCCGCTGTCGGATATTGATGTGCTGGTGCTTAGCGGGCAATCACTCACCCCCCATCAATCTCAACAAGTGGGCGCGTTTATCACGCTGCTGTGGGACCTCAAGCTTGAAGTCGGTCATAGCGTGCGCACGCTGGATGAGTGCCTGCAAGAAGGCAGAGCGGATATTTCCGTTGCGACAAACCTTATCGAATCGCGGCTGATCTGCGGCGATGTAGCGCTGTTCCTCTCCCTGCAAAAACAGATTTTTAGCGAGGACTTTTGGCCCTCCTCAGCCTTTTTCCCGGCAAAAATCACCGAACAACAAGAGCTGCATCAGCGCTACCACAGCACCAGCTACAACCTTGAACCGGATATAAAAAGTAGCCCGGGTGGGCTGCGCGATATTCACACCTTGCTCTGGGTTGCTCGACGCCATTTTGGTGCCACCTCGCTCAACGAAATGGTCGGTTTTGGTTTTCTTACCGAAGCCGAACGCAACGAGCTCAATGAATGTCAGAGCTTCCTGTGGCGCATTCGCTTTGCCTTGCACCTGATTCTGTCGCGTTATGACAACCGCCTGCTGTTTGATCGCCAGCTCAACGTGGCACAGTTGCTGAATTACCGTGGCGAGGGTAATGCACCGGTTGAGCACATGATGAAAGATTTCTATCGCGCGACGCGCCGCGTCAGCGAGCTTAATCATATGCTGCTGCAACTGTTCGATGAGGCCATCCTGGCGCTGGATGCCAGTGAAAAGCCACGCGCCATCGATGACGAATTCCAACTGCGTGGCAACCTGATCGATCTGCGTGATGAAACCCTGTTCATGCACAAGCCGGAAGCCATTATGCGCATGTTTAGTACCATGGTGCGCAACGATGAGATCACCGGTATCTATTCCACCACGCTGCGCCAATTGCGCCATGCGCGGCGCCATTTGGCACAACCGCTGTGCACCATTCCTGAAGCGCGGCACCTTTTTATGGCGATTCTGCGCCATCCACACGCGGTAAACCGTGCCCTGCTGCCGATGCATCGCCATAGCGTGTTGGAAGCCTATACGCCGCTATGGAGCAATATCGTTGGGCAGATGCAGTTCGATCTGTTTCATGCCTATACCGTGGATGAGCATACGCTGCGCGTGCTGCTCAAACTGGAAAGTTTTGCCGACGAAGAGACGCGTGCGCAGCATCCGTTGTGCGTGGAGCTGTACCCGCGCCTGCCTCAGCCGGAATTGCTGCTGCTTGCGGCGCTGTTTCATGACATTGCCAAAGGGCGCGGCGGCGACCACTCGGAGCTGGGAGCGCAAGATGTCATTGAGTTTGCCGCACTGCACCAGCTCAATTCACGCGAAGCGCAACTGGTTGCCTGGCTGGTGCGCTGCCACCTGCTGATGTCGGTTACCGCGCAGCGTCGTGACATTCAGGATCCGGCGGTTATCCAGCAATTCGCCGCTGAAGTGAAAAGCGAAACCCGCCTGCGCTATCTGGTCAGCCTCACGGTTGCCGATATCTGTGCGACCAATGAAACCTTGTGGAACAGTTGGAAACAGAGCCTGCTGCGCGAGCTCTATTTCGCCACCGAGAAACAGTTGCGTCGCGGGATGCAAAATACACCGGATGTGCGCGATCGTGTACGCCATCATCGTCTCCAGGCCTTGGCGCTGCTGCGCATGGACAATATCGATGAAGAGGCGCTGCACCCTATCTGGAGCCGCTGCCGCGCAGATTATTTTCTGCGTCATTCACCGAACCAGCTTGCCTGGCATGCTCGCCATCTGGTTGAGCACGATTTACATCAGCCGTTGGTGCTTATCAGCCATCAGGCCAGCCGCGGCGGAACAGAAATTTTTATCTGGAGTCCAGACCGCCCTTACCTGTTCGCCGCCGTGGCTGGCGAACTCGACCGTCGCAACCTGAGCGTACATGATGCGCAAATATTCACCAGCCGCGACGGCATGGCGATGGACACCTTTATCGTACTGGAGCCTGACGGCAGCCCGGTCGCACCGGATCGCCACGAATTTATTCGCCAGGCGCTGGTTCAGGCCCTCACGCAGCGCGATTACCAACATCCTCGCCCGCGCCGCGCCTCCTCCAAATTGCGCCATTTCAGTGTGCCCACGGAAATCAGCTTCCTGCCGACACATACGGACAGACGCAGCTACATGGAGTTGAGTGCACTCGATCAGCCGGGTCTGCTGGCTCGTCTGGGCAAAGTGTTCGCCGACCTCAACGTGTCGTTGCACGGTGCGCGCATTTCCACGATTGGCGAGCGGGTAGAAGACCTTTTTATCCTTGCAGACAAAGACAGACGCGCATTATCTCCGGAATTGCGCCTTATCTTGCAACAACGGTTGACAGAAGCCCTCGACCCAAACGATAAAGTAACCCTGAATTAACCATTGACTGACAGCACAGAAAGAGAAACAGGATGCATCAATTACAAAACGTTATCGAAACCGCCTTTGAACGCCGTGCCGACATTACGCCGACCTCCGTGGACAGCGTAACCCGTGAAGCCGTTAATCAGGTTATTGGCTTATTGGACAGCGGCGCACTGCGCGTGGCGGAAAAAATCAATGGCGAGTGGGTAACGCACCAATGGTTGAAAAAAGCGGTGCTGCTCTCTTTCCGTATTAATGACAACCAACTGATGGAAGGTACGGAAACCCGCTACTACGACAAAGTGCCGATGAAATTCGCCGGTTACGATGAAGCGCGCTTCCAACGTGAAGGTTTCCGCGTAGTGCCTCCGGCCAGCGTGCGTCAGGGCGCATTTATCGCCCGCAACACGGTGCTGATGCCCTCTTATGTCAACATCGGTGCTTACGTTGACGAAGGTACTATGGTTGATACCTGGGCGACCGTCGGCTCTTGCGCACAGATCGGGAAAAACGTCCACCTGTCCGGCGGCGTCGGCATCGGTGGCGTACTGGAGCCGTTGCAGGCTAACCCGACCATCATCGAAGACAACTGCTTTATCGGCGCACGCTCTGAAGTGGTAGAAGGCGTGATCGTGGAAGAAGGCGCAGTTATCTCTATGGGCGTGTTTATCGGCCAAAGCACTAAAATCTACGATCGCGAAACCGGTGAAGTGCATTACGGTCGCGTACCGGCAGGCTCCGTCGTTGTTTCCGGCAACCTGCCGTCGAAAGATGGCAGCTACAGCCTGTACTGCGCCGTGATCGTGAAAAAAGTGGATGCGAAAACCCGCGGTAAAGTGGGTATCAATGAACTGCTTCGCACCATCGACTAAACTGAACAAGGCGGGTATTACCCGCCTTTTCTTTATCACTCCCCAAAAGGTGGCGCCATGTATGACAATCTAAAAAGCCTGGGTATCTCCCATCCCGATGAAATTGATCGCTATAGCCTGCGCCAGGAGGCCAGCAACGACATCCTGAAAATCTATTTTCGTAAGGATAAAGGGGAGTTTTTCGCCAAAAGCGTAAAATTTAAATATCCGCGTCAGCGTAAAACCATCGTTGCGGATAACAGTGGACAAGGCTTTAAAGAGATCAATGAGATCAGCCCCAATCTGCGCTATGTCATTGATGAGCTGGACCAGATTTGCCAACGCGATCAGGTGGAAGTCGATCTGAAACGTAAAATTCTTGATGACTTGCGTCATCTGGAAAGCGTGGTAGCGAACAAGATTAATGAGATCGAATCCGATCTGGAGAAGCTGACCAAAGGGCGTTAATACGATGAGCCGCTAACGGCATGATAAAACGGAGCGTCATCGCTCCGTTTTTTAACCACGTTGATTCAACAGGCTTAACCCGCTTCCACCAACCCTGCCCACTGCTCTACCCACGGACAGGAAAGCACTTCCGGCTCCGGGCATTCTGTCGCGTCAATCTGGAGCACCTCTCCCACACGCTGAGCCCCCATCTCTTGCAACAAAGCATCAAACTGCTGGCCCGCGCCGCAAAAATGCGGGTAGCTGCTGTCGCCCAGGGCAATGACGCCATAGCGCAGCGCTGGCTGATGGCCGCCTTTTTCACGCAGTGCAACAAACAACGGAGCGATGGAATCCGGCAGATCCCCCTGCCCAGTGGTTGACGTTACCACCAACACATACTGCTCGCGATACGCCAGCCAGGATGACAGGTCGGCATCTTCAAACACCTTGACCTGATGACCACGCTCACTCAGCAGATTCTCCGCCTCTTCGGCAACCAGCAATGCGTTTCCATAAACCGTGCCAACAAAAATACCAATTTGCGCCATGATGATGACTCCACGTGTAATGTATCGCTGCGTGCCCGATAACGCCGTATACGCTATTCGGCAGTACTGGAAAGGCCGTTATCCTGCCCCGAGTCAGGCGGAAACTCAACCCTTTCAATATCAGGGAGACTGCCTAGCCAGCCAAATTGCGTCATTACGTGCATCCAGGCCCTATCCAACCCGGCACGTAATACCAAGGGCTCTCCTGTTACAGGATGGCACAGCGTCAGTTGGCTGGCATGCAACATCAAGCGCCCACAGCCAAAATGTGCAGCCATCCCACGATTCTGACGCAAATCACCGTGCTTGGAATCCCCCAAAATAGGATGCCGCAAATGCACCATATGGCGGCGCAATTGATGTTTACGCCCCGTCTGCGGCATCAGTTCAACCAGGCTGTATCGGGCGGTAGGATAGCGCCCCACCGCCACCGGTTGCTCCACCTGCGCCAGAGAACGGTAGTGAGTGATGGCCATCTGAGGTTGTTTATCGCGCTGGGCGAGCTTATCAGCCACTTTGTCCAGCTCTTCGGTCAGCGCATAGTCGATAGTATCGCTACCGGAAAGGTAACCACGCACCACTGCATGGTAGGTTTTCTGAATCTGGTGCTGCTCGAACTGTTGCGAAAGCAGGCGCGCAATGTCGCTGGAAAGCCCCAGCAGCAGCACGCCTGACGTTGGCCGGTCCAGACGATGAACGGTGAAAACATGTTGGCCAATCTGATCGCGAAGCGTCTGCATGATCACCACTTTTTCTCTGCGATCCAGCCAACTGCGATGAACCAGCCATCCTGCCGGTTTGTTAATGGCGATCAGGTGCTCATCCTGGTACAGAATTTCAAGCATCCCGATCTCCCTGCGCATCGGCAGGCACAAACAACGCATCCAACGCGCGCAATTGTTCCAACAGCGGCGCGATATCGTTGATATCCCCGGTCAGGGCCTCTTCGAAATAGGGGGCGATCGCGAGCGACAGAGGCAAGGGAACGCCGCCATCCAGCATGGCATGCAGGCGCGGTAGCAATACCCATTGCAACCACTGCTCGGCACTCATGGTGTCAATGCAGAAAGATTCTGTGCTGGTAAACGCACTGGCCTGCGGCGGGACGGATTGCCAAAAGACGCTGTCGCGTAGCGTGCGTTCAATTTCCCATAAGGCGTGTCGAATGTGGTCTTGGTGCGTCATGCTTTTCTCTTACCGGCTGCGTGGACGGCAAAGCATATCATTGAAGCAAGATGAGCCCAACAGGCGTAGGGCTGCGTGACAACACAATAAAGAGCAGTGTCTGCACAGCGTTAACGGAGTACTCTGCTACAAAAAAGTTGGGGGCACTGATATTCAGTGCCCCCGGTTCGTTTTATAGCTTTCCCGCTACACCACTGCGTCCCTGCTCATCCGTGAAAACTTTTCCTTGGCGGTTATCCTAACCAGCTCTCCGTGCAAGCGTCCAACTTTCGTCCTGACCGTTCTTCCTGCATCTTCCGTGAAGATATTCCCTTCAGGCTCCTGCCCCACCGCTACTCCGTAACGGCTCTCAATCTCCTTCCTGGAGGTGTCCTTGGTTTCATCCTGAAGCCGTTATCCTTCTTCACCACATTTAGCGATAAAGTGATACATCCTGTAACCGGTTACTAAGATGTATTAAATGGCGACGAACAGCAAGACCCTGTTCAGATTTTTTCTTATATTTACGGGCTTTGTTGAATAAATAGAACTTTTAGGTGAGCATCTGCTCAGATCACTACCGTCATTTCAACATCTGCACCCCATGGCAAAGCAAAAATTTAAAATCACCAACTGGTCTACGTACAACAAAGCTCTCAAGCTGCGCGGGTCTCTGACAATATGGCTGGATGAGTCGTCCGTTTCTGCATGGACGGAGAAAACAACGCCTGAACGGCGTGGCCGGCCGCGTCACTACTCAGATATGGCTATCACCACTGTTCTGATGATGAAACGCGTGTTTGGCCTTTCGCTAAGGGCTTTACAGGGCTTCGTTGACTCCATTTTTAAACTGATGGGGCTGCCGCTAAGATGCCCAGACTACTCGCTGCTCAGCAAGCGAGCAAAGACCGTTAAAATCAGCATAAAAACGCCGACCCGTGGTGAAATCTCCCATCTGGTCATTGACGCAACCGGCCTGAAGGTCTTTGGCGAAGGCGAATGGAAAGTCCGGCAGCATGGTGCAGAAAGACGGCGGGTGTGGCGTAAGCTGCATCTGGCCACAGACAGTGTGACGCATGAAATTATCTGTGCTGATTTGTCACTCAGCGGCACGACTGATGCTCAGGCTCTACCGGGCCTGATAAACCAGACCCACCGGAAAATCAGGGAAGCGTCGGCTGACGGCGCTTACGATACCCGCTACTGTCATGATGTGCTGCTGAGGAAGAGGATAAAGCCTCTTATTCCTCCACGACGTGGTGCGCAATATTGGCCAGACCGATACCATGAGCGTAATCACGCGGTTGCGGATCAGCGTCTAAGCGGCAGTAACGATGTCTGGAAAAAGAAAGTGGGCTATCATAGACGCTCAGTGGCTGAAACAGCGATATTCCGGTTCAAAACGCTTCTGGGCGATCATCTAAGTCTACGTGACTATGATGCGCAGGTAGGTGAGGCAATGGCGATGGTCAAAGCGCTTAACAAAATGACGCTGTTAGGCATGCCGAACAGCATCCGGATCGCATAACAATCGATCTGCTAGGGGAGCTGTAGTCACAAGTTCTGATTTATTCAACAAAGCCATATTTACGTAGAAACCCTTAATGCAAAGAAAGATATAATCCTTTAATTAAAAAGGGAAAAAATAAAAAAACAGTGCGTGAAAGCGGAAAAACACAGAGATATCTCACAATAAATGTAAGATATCTCTTACACGCATATCCGCCAGATAACGCAGGCAACCATCATCATACTCTCGGTTGCAACTGTTGCAGGAACACTGATAAAGAGGGAGCCAACACCCGATGTTCACGTGTACCAAAGGTTTCAAGCCATACTTCACCGCTGACATTGGATAACGAGATCAGCGCCATTTCTGATTCCGTCGTGGCTAAAAACAGCGTCGGCGGCAGCTTAAGCCGCTTTTGCGTCAGTAAATGCCCGATCAGATTTTCCTGCATACGCACAAAATCATCCTCGCTCCACGATTGCACCAGCAGGCAATCGATATCCGCAAAGCGCGCCTCCATATCCCCAGCATACTGCGTGGTAAAAAAGGCTTCAGCGTCAGGATGCAGCGCAATAGTCAGCGCACGGGATACGCCGTCGAGCGCCGCGCCCTCGGCCACAGGCTGAGGTGCCCAAAATACCCGCTCACCGTCATTTTCCACCGCGCAGGGTGAAGCAACACCGTACAACGCCTCACTGGCTGGCAACTGGTCATAGGCGTGCTGCCAGGCCGCCATGTAGCGCTGAGTAAACCCCTGTAGCGCGTGCTGCACATTGTCATCCATACTTTTTTCTCTTCACTGGGCGAGTCGGTTACACTACTGCATATCGTTTTTACTTTGCAAAGGCATGTTATGTCCACTTCTGACAAACACGATGCGCTCAGTGCGTTAACGTTGGGAAAACCCACATCTTACCACGACAGCTACGATGCGGGCTTATTACAAGCGGTGCCACGCAGTTTAAACCGTGACCCTTTGGGCATTGATGCCGCGCATTTGCCGTTTCACGGTGAAGATATCTGGACATTATACGAACTCTCCTGGCTGGCGCCCAACGGCGTGCCGCAGGTTGCCGTCGGCGAAATGCATTTGCAGGCCAATAGCCCAAATCTTATCGAATCCAAAAGCTTCAAACTCTATCTGAACAGCTTCAATCAAACGGTATTTGAAAATTGGCAACGGGTAGAAGAGACGCTAACGCGCGATCTGGCCGCCTGTGCGCAGGGAAAGGTGCGCGTGACGCTGTTCTCGCTGGATGCCTTTCAGGGACAAACGTTGGGCCAATTCCAAGGGGAATGTATAGACGGACTGGATATTCAGATCGCGGATTATGCGTTCAATGCCGACTATCTCGCCAGCGCCTGCAACGCACAGAGCCCCATTGTTGAAGAAACATTGGTGAGCCATGTGCTCAAATCCAACTGCCTGATCACTCACCAGCCGGATTGGGGATCGGTGCAAATACACTACCGGGGCAAACGTATCGACAGAGAAGCCCTGTTGCGCTACATCGTCTCCTTTCGCCACCACAATGAGTTCCATGAGCAGTGTGTGGAGCGTATCTTTAACGACCTGATGCGTTTTTGCCAGCCAGAAGCACTGACCGTTTACGCGCGCTATACACGTCGTGGCGGGCTGGACATCAATCCCTGGCGTAGCAACACCGACTTTCTTGCAAACACCGCTCGCCTACCCCGCCAATAGTGCGGGATACGATACAATATCGCCATTCAGAAACGGCATTATTGGAAAAACTGATACCATCAGGTTAAGGTGGAGTACTACATAAAATCAGCGTTATGCGTCTTGCCACCTCGGCGGCGACAAGGGATAGCCTGGAAATATTGTTGTTATAGCCTAAATAATTCATGTTGCAGGAAGGCGGCAAGTGAGTGAATACCGAATCACTTACTCAAGTAAGTGATTCGGTGAACGAGCACAGCCAACGCATCTGCAACTTGAAGTATGACGGGTATATACCCTGCGTTTTCAAGGAGTAAAATTGATTACACATATCAGCCCGTTAGGGTCTATGGATTTGTTATCGCAGTTGGAAGTGGACATGTTGAAAAGCACGGCCAGCAGCGATCTTTACCGTTTATTCCGCAACTGTTCGCTTGCCGTACTGAATTCCGGCAGCCAAACCGATAACAGCAAAGAGCTGTTATCCCGCTACGAAGATTTTGATATCAACGTGTTGCGCCGTGAGCGCGGCGTGAAACTGGAGTTGGTCAATCCCCCGGAAGACGCTTTCGTCGATGGCGACATTATCCGTTCATTGCAGGCCAACCTGTTCGCCGTGCTGCGCGATATTCTGTTTGTTAACGGGCAAATCACCTCAGCAGAGCGCTACCAGAACCTGAATCTGGAAAACAGTGCCCACATTACCAATCTGGTATTTTCCATTTTGCGCAATGCGCGTGCGCTGCACGTCGGGGAAGAGCCCAACATGGTGGTGTGCTGGGGCGGCCACTCCATCAATGAAACCGAATACCTCTATGGGCGAAAAGTCGGTAGCCAATTAGGCCTGCGCGAATTGAACATCTGCACCGGTTGCGGCCCCGGCGCGATGGAAGCTCCGATGAAAGGTGCCGCTGTCGGCCATGCGCAGCAGCGATATAAAGAAGGCCGCTTTATTGGTATGACGGAACCCTCCATCATCGCCGCTGAACCGCCAAATCCGCTGGTGAATGAACTTATCATCATGCCTGATATCGAAAAACGCCTCGAAGCCTTCGTGCGCATCGGGCACGGTATCATTATTTTCCCCGGTGGGGTCGGTACAGCGGAAGAGTTCCTCTACCTGCTGAGTATCATGATGAATCCGGAAAACAGCGAACAGGTGCTGCCCATCATCCTGACCGGACCGGAGGAGAGTGCCGATTATTTCCATGTTCTGGATGAATTTATCATCACGACGCTGGGCCGTCAGGCGCGCCGTTACTACTCCATCATCATCGATGATGCGGCGGAAGTGGCGCGGCAGATGAAAAAAGCGATGCCGCAGGTGAAAGAACATCGCCGCCATACCGGTGATGCCTATAGCTTCAACTGGTCATTGCGTATCGCCCCCGACCTGCAATTGCCGTTTGAACCTACTCACGAGAATATGGCAAACCTGAATCTGCATCCCAATCAAGCACCGGAAGCGCTGGCCTCGGCGCTGCGCAAGGCGTTTTCTGGTATCGTGGCGGGCAACGTCAAAGAGGTCGGCATTCAGGCGATTGAGGAGCACGGCCCCTATAAGATCCACGGCGATGCACAACTGATGCAAAGCATGGATAAACTGCTGCAAGGGTTCGTGGCGCAGCAAAGGATGAAGCTGCCGGGCAGCGCCTACATCCCTTGCTATGAAATCTGCACCTGATGCCATACGGGCGGGAAAACCGGATTTTTCCGCCACCTTCACCACGCTTCACGCCGGGAACGCCTGATGCCTGTACATTTGCTGATTATCGATGCATTAAACCTGATTCGTCGTATCCATGCTGTGCAGGGATCGCCCTGCGTATCGGCCTGTCAGCACGCGGTGACCCAACTGCTACAGCATAGTCAGCCTACCCACGCCGTCGCGGTGTTTGATGATGAACAGCGCGCCGACAGTTGGCGGCACCAGTTGTTGCCCGACTATAAGGCGGGCCGCCCTCCCATGCCTGAGAATCTGGCGCTTGAGCTGCCGCAAATACGGCAAGCGCTGGTAGCCATGGGCATCCCCTGCTGGCATACGCCAGGTAATGAAGCCGATGATTTGGCGGCAACGCTCGCCACAAAAGTCGCCCACGCTGGCCATCAGGCGACGATTGTCTCGACCGACAAGGGCTACTGCCAACTGCTGGCCCCCACCATTCAGATTCGTGATTATTTTCAAAAGCGCTGGCTGGATGTGCCTTTTATCGCACAGGAGTTTGGCGTCTCACCGCAGCAACTGCCTGATTTTTGGGGATTGGCAGGCATCAGCAGCAGCAAAATACCTGGGGTGGTGGGCATCGGCCCAAAGAGCGCCAGTCAGTTGCTTGCCCAAGCCGGAACCTTGGAACAGCTCTACCAGCAGTTGGATGCGGTGCCGGAAAAATGGCGACGCAAGCTGGAATCACAGCGTGAGATGGCCTTTGTCAGTCGTCAGGTAGCAACTTTACGTATAGATTTGGCACTGGAAGGGAATTTACAGCAGCTACGCCTGACTACGGGGCAATAAACGCGCCGCTGTGACAGCGGCGCATTAAGGGAGAGCAACACGTTTGGCGTTGCGCTTAACGCTCGTCGCGCCGTCCCGGCACCGCGCCCCATATACGCCGCGCGTGTACCGTTACCTCTTCGCGATCGTGATACAGTTGGCGAGCACGAATCTCAAAATTGATGCCATTCTCGCTCAAGCGCTCGCTCAGCAACGCCAGATTTTGCGTCACTTCCTCATAACGTTTTTTCATTGGCAGCTTGAGGTTGAATATCACTTCCCGGCACCACCCCTTCACCAACCAGTCGGCCATCAGGTTAGCCACTCGCGCCGGTTTCTCCACCATATCGCACACCAGCCAGGTGATATTGTTACGCGGTGGCTCAAAGCGGAAACCATCGACGGCGTGGTGGGTCACCTGCCCGGTATCCATCAGACTTTGCGCCATGGTGCCGTTATCCACGGCATGCACCATCATACTGCGTTTCACCAGTTGATAGGTCCAACCGCCGGGGCACGCCCCCAAATCCACCGCGTACATGCCGCTGGCCAACCGCTCATCCCACTCATCTGCTGGAATGAAAACGTGAAACGCCTCTTCCAGTTTCAGCGTAGAACGGCTTGGCGCATCTGAAGGGAATTTCAGGCGCGGGATCCCCATGTAAAACGGTGAGTGGTTATTGCTGTAGGAATAACCCACATAGCAATGCCCCGGGGCAATAAACAGCACATGGACAACCGGACGAGAGGCCTTTTCATACGGCAGCAGAATGCCGTTTTCCTTCAGTGCGGCGCGCAAAGGCACGGTGAACTTGCGGCAAAACTTCAGCAGTTCCTTGCTTTCATTGGTGTCCGGTACTTCAACACGCAGCTCGCCGGCACGCTCAATGGCACCGGTCAGCATGCCGACGATCGGGGTAATGCGATCTTCCGGCGGCAAATCGCGCAACAACTCACCGCACACGAACCATTGACGGGCAAAAACCAGGGTATCAAACGGCAACGTTTTGATTAAACGATCGGCATCTTCATGCTGATAGCATTCATACATCACATAGCCACAGTTTTCTTTAACCCTGGCGAAACCAAAAACCTCGTGGGCGGTGGCTTTTTCCGTTATCTCTGCCGCACACTCTTTTTCGAAACCGGGGCGGCAATATAAAATTACCTTATTCATTACTTTTCGCCTTTCTTGTCTGGCGCAGCACGCCAATCAACATCAATACCCATCCGGTCAGGAAGAAAAGACCGCCAACCGGCGTGACAAACGCCCAAAACCGCAGGTGCGACAGCGCCAGACAATAAAGACTGCCGCTAAACAGCACAGTGCCAAGTGCCAACGCAATGCTGCTCCAATAAAACCACAGATTACGACGCTGGCGCATCAATACCGACAACGCCAGGATCGCCAGCGTATGAAACGCCTGATATTCAAGCCCGGTTTTTAGCCAGGCCATTTCGGCTGCGCCCAGCGATTTGCTGAGCACATGTGCGCCAAAGGCGCCCAACGCCACAAAAACAAACCCGCTGATCGCGGAAAACATCAGCATAAAACGACTGTTCATCGTATTTTCCACAGTAAATCGAATCAAATTCCACCCGAGCGCCACACGTCAACGTGCGGCGTTGTCATAACGGAAACGAAACTTCTCTTGCTCGCTTGCCGCACGCGCCAAAATCCAGTGGCGAAAGGCGGCTATTTTACCCAGTTCAGCCTGACTGTCATAACAAACCAGATAAAAAGCATTTTTACTGACCAATACCTCGTTAAACGGACACACTAACCGACCCGCTTCAATCTCGGTCTGGGCCATGACGTTATTGGCCAAAGCGACCCCCTGCCCGTGAATCGCCGCCTGCAACACCATGGCACTGTGGCTGAATATCGGCCCTTGTTGCACGTTGATCTGCACGCCAAGCTGTCGGGTGTAGGCCAACCAGTCGCGGCGAGAGGCGTCATGCAACAAAGTGTGCCCAGCCAGATCCTGTGGCGTTTTAAGCGGATGTTTTCCCGTTAGCAATACCGGGGAACAGACGGGCAACAGATACTCGGCATAGAGTTTTTCCACGCGCAACCCATGCCAATTACCGCGCCCGTAAAAAATCGCCACGTCCACATCATCTGACAAGCGATCTTCCTGGCGATCTACCGCCTGAATTCGCACATCAATCCCCGGAAACTCCGCATTGAAACTCGATAATCGTGGCACCAGCCAATGGATAGCAAAGCTGGGCAACAGACTGACCGTCAATGCGCCTTTGGCGCTGCGTGACTGTAGCTTGCGCGTCGCTTCGTTGAGTGAAGAGAAGATCTCTTTTATATCAAGATAGTAGCTTTGCCCCTCTTCCGTCAGCAGCAAAGATCGATTGCGGCGACGAAACAGCTTGAGTCCCAAAAAATCTTCTAATGACTTAATTTGATGACTGACAGCTGCCTGAGTGACAAAGAGTTCCTCCGCCGCTTTGGTGAAGCTGAGGTGGCGGGCGGCAGAATCAAATACACGCAACGCATTGAGCGGAGGGAGTCGCTTTGACATAGGGTAATGTTCTTCTTTTTCCTAAGAGGTGCATGGAGGCAGCACCGTTCCAGCCATTAGTTTTTTTTATCCGAGACATTATAATTTGTCCGTTGAGGATGCACCAGCAAATACCTATATTAGCGCCACTTCCTTGAGCCGGAACGAAAGGTGCGGCAGGCGTTTCCTGAAGTGCTTTTGGCTTGTGGTTGTGATGTTGTGTTTGCTATTTATTGTCTGCTTTTCAGACATGGTAGCCAAGGCTACCTTTCACTTCCTGTACATTTACCCTGTCTGTCCATAGTGATTTTTATGTGGCACCGCTTTTTAGCGGTGCTTTTTTTTGCCTGACACACGGCGAATCGCCGGTGCCAGAAATGACAATTCCCACGCTGACATTTCAGATTTGCCTTACCGAATGGGTAAGCCATGAAATGGCAGTGCGGGAATCGAGACACAGGTTACACCGGAGGAGAACTACTTGGCCTCCACCATTTCCCTCAGGTTATCGCGGTTGATCTGCTGTTCGTGACCGTAGGCATCGATATAGCGGATCATTCCGGTATCCTCGTCCACTTTTGGTTTCCCTTCTGCAACAATGGTGCGTCCGTCATTGGTATGCAACACATAATTACTCGAACAGGCAGTCAAAGAGAGTGCGGCCATCGCGATGGCAATAATTGCTATTTTATTCTTCATAGTTTACTCCAAGTAAATTTTTAAGTTACTTATTTCGCTACTACCGAACGATAGTTCCGTTTATCAACAGTGTTAAGCCTAGCAAAAGCATTTCAATATGCGTTTAGGGATCGTCCTAAAACTTGTTTCCCCGTGAAAAATGCGACAGGATCGTCTGCCAGAAGAGGAACACCATGACAGCATTCAATCCCGCAACCTTTCGTAATGATTTCCCTGCGCTCGCGCAATCCGGCGTTTATCTGGACAGCGCAGCAACGGCGCTCAAGCCCCAGCCGGTCATTGATGCCATCTCGCAGTATTACACCGCCGAGACCGGCAATGTGCACCGCAGTCAATACGCTCACGCACAGCAAGTGACGGCACGGTTCGAGCAGGTTCGATGCACAGTAGCCGCCTTGCTTAATGCCGACGATCCGCGTTGCATCGTGTGGACGCGCGGAACGACAGAAGCCATTAATCTGGTGGCACAAAGCTATGCACGTCCGCGTTTGCAGCCGGGTGATGAGATTATCGTCAGCGAAGCGGAACACCATGCCAACCTCATTCCCTGGCTGATGGTGGCGCAACAAACCGGTGCTCGCATCGTCAAGCTGCCCATTGGTGTGGATGCCCAACCGGATCTGGAGGCGTTAGCCGACCTGATCACGCCACGCACGCGCCTGCTGGCACTGAGCCAGATGTCGAATGTGACGGGGGGCCAACCCGATCTGGCAAAAGCGATCGCGCTGGCGCATCAGGCGGGAGCAGTGGTGATGATCGACGGCGCGCAAGGCATTGTGCACGGCGCACCGGATGTACAGGCGCTGGATATCGATTTTTACGCTTTCTCCGGCCACAAACTTTTTGGCCCGACGGGTATTGGCGTGTTGTACGGCAAGGCCGACCTGCTGGAATCCATGCCGCCCTGGCACGGCGGAGGGAAAATGATGAGCGCGGTCTCTTTTGATGGATTTACACCTCAGGCCATTCCTCAGCGATTTGAAGCAGGCACCCCGGCGATTGCCGAAGTGCTCGGGTTAGGGGCTGCGCTGACCTGGATGCAAGGCTATGACTGGCGCGCTGCGGAGCACTATGGCCAAGGATTGGCGCAGTTGGCTGAACAGCAGTTGGCGCGTTTCCCCTGTTTTCGCTCACTGCGCAGTCCCAACGCCACCATCCTGTCGTTTACCCTGTCCGACGTGCATCCGAACGATCTGGCAACGCTGCTTGCAGAGCAGCAAATTGCCGTTCGCGCCGGGCACCATTGCGCTCAACCGTTATTCGCGGCACTCGGACTTGATGGCGCAGTACGTGCCTCTTTTGCGCCGTATAATAACGAGCATGATGTCACTGCGCTGGTAACGGCGGTTGGCAATGCGTTGGATTTACTGCGAGATTGATTGACGAACAATGGAACTGGCTTACACCATGACACAACATCCCATGACAGAGCACACCGATCACCCTTTTGGCAGTGCCATTACGGCAGAGACCTTACAGCACATCTTCGATGCCTGCCGTTCGTGGGAAGCGCGTTATCGGCAATTGATTCTGCTGGCCAAGCAGCTTCCAGCCCTGCCGGAGGCGTTGAAAAACGATACCATCGCCCTGTCCGGCTGTGAAAATCGCGTCTGGTTAGGCTATGAGAAACAGCAGGATGGACGATTACACTTTTACGGTGATAGCGACGGGCGAATCGTGCGTGGTTTGTTAGCCGTGTTGCTCACCGCGGTAGAAGGCAAACAGGCAGCCGATTTGCTTGGGCAAGATCCGTTGTCCCTGTTTGACCAACTTGGCTTGCGCGCGCAGCTCAGCGCCTCACGCGCCAGCGGCTTGTCCGCGCTGGCACAACGTATTCACGCCATAGCCGCACAGGCCTAGCCCTAGTTAGGCTCTGAGAAAGCGCGTAAAACAGCCTTGTTTTTAATTCTTTAAATTAGTTGACGTTATAACGCGTAAAAAAATAACGCTGAGGGGAACGAGACCACAGGGTGAGCGGCAGGACGCCGCGAAAGTCAGCGCCGCGTCGGGAACGCGTCGCTGGCGGCCCGTCAGTGGGCTCGGGCCCAGAAGGCACCGCGTAAGCGGCGTTATTTTCCGCGAAAAGCCAGGGGCCTCGGGGCGAAGGCGATTGAGCGCCCCGAGTCGGGCGCGTGCGATGTACGAAGCAAATAACCGAATAGGTTAACGCGCACGAAACACTCACTGCCCCAACAAAAAGACTGGGTCTCAATTTGTGGGGACTCCTCGACACTTATCGTACCGCTCAGGAAGCCTTCTGCTGCGCTTCGCGCGCTGCCTTAGCCATCATTTTCTTTAACGCGTGGGATACCGCGACAAAACCAAAGGTCGCGGTCACCATGGTGGCGGCACCGAAACCGGAGGCGCAATCCATGCGTTTTACCCCCTCCGCGGTACTGCGCGATGCGCACACTGAGCCATCGGCCTGCGGGTACATCAACGGCTCATCGGAAAACACGCAGTCGATGCCTAAGCGACCTTTGCTGTTCTTGACCACGTTGAAATCATGTTTAAGCCGCTCGCGCAGCTTGGCCGCCAGCGGGTCTTGAATGGTTTTGGCAAGATCCACCACGCTGATGCGTGTCGGATCGATTTGCCCACCCGCCCCGCCGGTCGTCACCACCGGAATTTTATAACGACGGCAATACGCCAGCAGCGCCGCTTTCGGGCGCACGCTGTCAATCGCATCAATCACATAGCTAAAGCCGCGGTTAAGATACTCCGCCACATTATCCACCGTGACGAAATCATCCACGCAGGTGACCTGACATTCAGGATTGATGGCACGGATACGTTCCGCCATCACTTCCGTTTTGGCCTGCCCGGTATGTTCGCGCAGCGCGTGAATCTGCCGGTTGGTGTTACTGACACAGACGTCATCCATATCAATCAGCGTAATTGCACCAATGCCGGTACGCGCCAGCGCCTCTGCGGCCCAGGAACCCACGCCGCCAATGCCGATAACGCACACATGCGCCTGTGCGAACAGCGTCAACGCCTGCTGACCGTATAACCGCGCTGTGCCGCCGAAGCGTTGCAGATAGGCTTCGGATAACGTACCACTCATGACCACCAACCTTTAACTCTGATAATCGCTGTAAAAAAACAGGCCCGATCATAAAGCGATCGAGCCTGTTACGCTACTGGTGTGATGAAAATCAGGCCGCCGCTACGTCCACCAGGCAGCTCATGGCATTCGGTCCCTGCGTGAGCGGTGAGGTGCCAATGTCCAGCGTTAGCACGGTCACGCGGACCCCGGCATAAATTCGACCACGTTCGTTAAAGACCTCCACCTGCTGCTCATCAACAATACCGCGCGCATTGGCATCCTGCGGGTGCATATACAGCGTCTCTTTCCCTGCGGTTTTGTTCGCCGCCACCTGCGGCGTCGCGGCCAGTTGGCTGTGCAAACGATCCTATGGCTGAATGGAAATAAAATGCAGCGGCCAGCGCTCTGCGGTTTCGGCTCCGAGCCACTCGACGGGCGGACGCCATTCTGGATGTGGGGCAAAATCCTCATAGCCGTAACGGGCGATAGTATCGCTGTACAGTTCAATCTTGCCGCTCGGCGTTTGCAGCGGATGCTGTTCAGGGCTGTTGCGGAAGGCATCAAAGAACACAAACGGCTTCTCACCCTGCGGCACATCCAGATGCCCACGCTGCCAAAACGCGTCAAACTCAGGCCATTCCACGCCCTGCTGACGCCCACGACACTCTTCATACAGCGCTTCCAACCATGCCTGCTCATCACGCCCTTGGGTAAAGGCATCGCCATAACCCAGTCGTTCTGCCAGCTCGCTGAAAATATCATAGTCATTGCGCGCCTGATGTTGCGGCGCAATCGCCTGATGCATGGCGAACAGATGGCGATCGCGCGACGATCCGCCCAGATCGTTACGTTCAAGCGTGGTGGTCACGGGCAGCACGATGTCAGCCATCTGCGCCGCGGGCGTCCACACGATATCCTGTACGATAACCGTTTCAGGCTTGCGCCAGCCTTCAACCAGACGGTTAAGCTGCTGGTGATGGTGAAACGGATTGCCACCGGCCCAGTGAATCAGATGAATGTCGGGGTAACGATGGGTTTCACCCTTAAAGGTATAGGGCTGGCCGGGGTTCAGTAGCATATCGGCAATACGCGCCACCGGAATGGCACGCCCTGGGTTCTTCACCGAGGGGGATTCTGGCGCGGGCGATGCGATACGCTCATTACCAACACCGTTCATGGAACCGTGACCAAAGGAGAAACCACCGCCCGGCAGGCCAATCTGGCCCAACATCGCCGACAGCGCGATCATCATCCAGTACGGCTGCTCTCCGCGATGGGCGCGCTGCACCGAATAGGCACAGGTGATAAAACTGCGCACGCCAATCAGTTGTCGCGCCAGACGACGAATACGCTCGGCGGGAATGCCGGTGATGGCGCTGGCCCACTCCGGCGTTTTCGGGGTGCCATCGCGTTCACCGGTCAAATAGTGGCGTAACGCCTCATAGCCCACGCAATAACGCCGCAGAAAATCGGTGTCATCCGCACCCAGTCGCTGAATTTCGTAACCGAGCGCCAGCATCAACGCCACATCGGTATTGGGACGAATCGGGATCCACTCGGCACCGAGAAATGCTGGACAGTCGTCGCGCATCGGACTGATGTTGATAACCGGAATATTTTTCTCAGCCAGTTGGCGCAATGCCGGTTCCAGGCTGTGATATCCCGCGCCACCGGACGCCACCTGCGCGTTTTTCAGCGCCAATCCGCCAAACGCGAGGAAAATGTTGCAGTGTTCTAACACGCTGCGCCACTCCGTTACCTTGCCGGTGAGCGGCTGAAAGGTACCAATAACGTAGGGCAAAAAGAATTGCGCCGCACCCCAGCTGTAGTTTCCTTGTTGATCAACGGCACCACCGCCAGAGAAATAGAAACGTCGCACCTGCGAACGCGCATGATGAAAGCGCCCCGCAGAAGACCAACCGTAGGATCCGGCGAACAGACCGTCCGCCCCGTAACGATCGCGCACGCGCCGGTTCTCCTGCGCCACCAGATCGAGCGCAACATCCCAGTCTACCTCAACAAAATCTTCTTTGCCGCGCAGCGCACCATCGCTGTTTTCACGCTTTTGTAACCAGGAACGGCGCACGGCCGGGCGGCGAATACGCTTGTCGGAATAGACCAGCGGCACAATAGAATCAAGCATCGCGGAGGGGGCCGGATCGCTGGCAAACGGCTCGCAGCGGATCAGTTTTCCGTCCTCCACGACGGCGGTAAAAGCGCCCCAATGCGCCAGATGTGGATAACGCTGAATAGCCATTCGCAACCTCAATACTTTTTCGTGTCACCCTGGATAGCGGGACAACGCAGCCCTGGTAAGAAACAACGCCAAAATATGGCGTTAAAAAATCGTGAAAACAGTGTCGTAAAAAACAATGCCACAGTTATAAAAGAAATACCCCAGACACTTCAAGTACGCGGGTTATGCGGAATATAGCTTTGCTTATGCAGATTTAAACGTTTGTTTAAAACGCACGTTAGGATAGGGTTTAACCGCAATAAGCCAGTCGAAAAGTTTGCCTCAGCAACGGGCTGTGATTGATTCGCCACCACGCGAAAATAATAAATAATCAATTGTTTTAGTTAGTTTTTATTGAATAGTAGATACCAAAACCAGGAATTCATGATGACTCGCACACTGACAATCCCTTTATTTATGACCCGATGTTAGTTTCCTGATAGTGATTTCTCGATCGCCGTGATTACCGTACTTTTCCTCTGAATAGCGCGTCGAATTGTTACGCTGTCAGGCTGGTATATCAGCGAAAAAAACGCTCACAAAAAACCGCATAATCGACAGGGATAATATCCCTGAAAAATACGGATAAATACCATGAAACATAAAGCGATATTATCTGCGCTGATAATGGCAACCTCATTATTCAGTCTGCCGGGGTTAGCCGATACGGCAACGCCGCAACCGGGTGTAACCCCGCAACGCGGCGGCACGCTCAACTTTCTGGCCGAGCCCGAACCGCCAGTCCTGACCAGTCTGGTCAGCACCAGCGGCGCGGTGATGAAGGTTAACGCCAAAGTGATCGAAGGGTTGCTGGATTACGATTTCAACATGAACCCGGTGCCACAACTGGCGACCAGTTGGTCTGTCAGCCCGGATGGCAAAGCGTACACCTTCCATTTGCGTCAGGGTGTAAAATGGCATGATGGCAAAGACTTCACCTCTGCGGATGTCGCCTTCTCCATTCTCACCGTGAAGCAATATAACTCACGGGGTAAGGGCACGTTTGCTAACGTTACCGAGGTAAAAACGCCGGATCCTTATACCGCTATCATTGAGCTGTCGCAGCCTGCGCCCTATTTGCTGAGTGCGTTTTCAGCCAACGAAGCGCCGATGGTGCCCAAACATCTCTACGAAGGCACCAATATTCTCTCCAACCCGCACAACACCGCACCGATCGGTACTGGCCCGTTTGTGTTTAAAGAGTGGGTACGCGGCAGCCATATTCTGTATGAGCGCAACCCGAACTACTGGGATCAGCCCAAACCTTATATCGATCGTTTAGTGGTAAAAATCATTCCTGATGCTGCCACGCGCACCATTGCCCTGGAAACTGGCGCGCTGGATCTGGGCAGTGATACGCCCATCCCGATGAGTGAAATTGAGAGCATCAAGAAGAACCCGAAACTGGGCATTGAAACCCGCGGTTATGGCTACAGCCCGACGCAAACCCGTATCGAGTTCGACCTGGATAACCCGTACCTGAAAAATCTCAAGGTGCGTCAGGCGATTGCGCACAGCATCAATCTCGATGTGCTGAAAAAAGTGGTGTGGTATGGCTATGCCTCGAACTCTCCCACCGGGATTACGCCGGAACTGACGCAGTTCCACGACAGCACGCCATCACCGTACAATTTCGATATCGCCAAGGCAAACAAACTGCTGGATGAAGCGGGCTTCCCCCGTCAGGCCAACGGTATTCGTTTCCAACTGGTACACGATTTTATGCCTTACGGTGACAGCTTTAAACGCGTTGCTGAATACCTGAAATCCGCGCTGGCCAAAGTGGGGATTGACGTCACCATCCGCTCGCAGGACTTCGCCACCTTTGTTAAACGCGTCTATACCGATCGCGACTTTGACTTCAACAACGGCTCCATTTCCAACCTGTTCGATCCGGCGGTTGGTGTCCAGCGTCTCTACTGGTCGAAAACCTACTCACCGGGCGTGCCGTTTGGTAATGGCTCGCACTACAGCAACCCGGAAGTAGATCGTTTGCTGGAACAGGCCGCCGTTGAGACCGATCAGGCGAAACGCGTGGAGTTGTACAAACAGTTCCAACGCATCATCGCGACCGAGATTCCGGACCTGAACCTGTTGCAGATCAACCGACTGACTATCTACAACAAGCACGTCCACGGCTTTATCAACGGCATTCAGGGTGTGAATGGCAGCCTGGCTGACGTGTGGATTGAACAGTAAGTAATACGACAGTCCCGCGACGGCGGGACTGTGTTTTTTTGATAGAGGTAGGGCGATGAACAGATTGCAACGCACCCGACGTATTTTGCAACGCACGCTATTGCATGCGCTGCCCACGACGCTCGGCATCGTGATCGTGGTATTTTTTCTGCTGCAACTGGTACCGGGCGATGCCGCCGACGTACTGGCTGCCGAAGCGGGCAGCGCTACCGCAGAAACCATGACGATGCTGCGCGCCCAGTTCGGACTGGATCAGCCTATTCTTTCCCAACTTCTCAGCTACCTTGGCAACCTCAGCCACTTCAGCCTCGGCTTTTCACCGCGCTATAACGCCCCCGTGATGGACCTGATCATGGCACGGCTACCCAGCACGCTGCTGCTGATGCTGCTTTCACAGACCATCGCTATCGTAGTCGGGATCGCGCTGGGCGCAGTAATGGCGGTATGGGCAGGGAAATGGCCTGACCGCGTGCTGTCGCTGCTGGCACTGCTGCTCTACTCCACGCCGGGGTTCTGGATCGGGTTGATGACGCTGATTCTGTTCTCGGTGCAGCTTGATTGGCTGCCGAGCGGCGGCAACATCACCATCGGCGCCGATCTCACGGGCTGGGCCTACGTCGCGGATATGCTGCGTCACGCCATTTTGCCGGTGCTGGCATTGAGCAGCTTTTTTATTGCCATTTACGCCCGCTTAACCCGCGCGGCGATGCTGGAAATCGCCCAGCAGGATTTTGTACGCACCGCCCATGCCAAAGGACTGACCCCGTGGTTTGTCACTGTGCGCCACATTTTGCGCTGCGCGTTGCTGCCGATCACCACGGTCGCAGGTATGCACTTTGGCAACCTGCTCGGCGGCGCTGCCGTCGTCGAAACGGTATTCAGTTGGCCTGGACTCGGTCGGCTGGCGCTGGAGGCTGTGATGGCTCGCGATTTTAACGTACTGCTGGGTGTACTGCTGCTTTCTGCTCTGCTGGTGATTGTGGCGAATATTCTGGTGGACTTACTTCAGTCCTGGTTGGATCCGCGCATTAAAGCGCACTGAGCCTGGCCAAAAATCACACCAGAATACAATGAAATAGGTAATTCCTGACATGAGTAACCTTGTTGATGAAAAAGGCCCTGTGCGCCGCACGTTCCGCCTGTCGCCTGAAGTGAACGCCTTTTTGCGCAATCCTTCAGGCATGGCGGGTTTTCTGATGCTTTTGGCGGTGGTGGCGATGGCGTTTCTCGCCCCGTTCATCTACCCCGGCGATCCTTTGGATATGGTGGCACAGCCGTTTTTATGGCCCGGACAGGACCCCCAGTTCCCACTGGGAACCGATTCGCTGGGTCGTGACGTGGCCGCCGGCATTGTGCACGGTTCACAGGTTTCGTTGCAGATAGGCTTCAGCGCCGTGTTGGTCAGCCTGGCCATCGGCACCGTCGTCGGTGCATTGGCGGGCTATTTTGGCGGCATAATCGACGACGTTTTGGTGCATATCACTGAACTGTTTCAAACCTTTCCCACGTTCTTACTGGTGGTCGTGCTGGTCGCGCTCGGTAATCCCTCGATTGGCCTGATATCCAGCGCAATCGGCATTGCGTCCTGGCCGACCATTGCCCGTCTGGTTCGCGCGGAGTTTCGTTCGCTGCGCGCCAGTGACTTTGTCATGGCAGCTCGCAGTCAGGGCTTTTCGTCGCTGCGCATTATCTTTCAGGAAATGCTGCCGAACGCGCTGCCGTCGATCATCGTGACCACCTCGGTCATGGTGGCATCGTCCATTCTGATTGAATCCGCGTTAGCGTTTCTCGGTTTTGGCGATCCCAACCGGGTCAGTTGGGGCAGCATGATCGGTGCCGGTCGCGAATCGCTGCGCACCGCCTGGTTCCTCACTGCCCTGCCCGGCGGCGCACTGGTGCTGACCGTGTTATCACTCAATCTGGTCGGCGATGCGCTTAACGACGCGTTGAATCCCCGTTTGCGCAGGAGAGCATCATGACATCGTTACTCACCATCAACGATCTGCGCGTCACTTTTCCCGGCCATGAGGCGGTGCGTGGTTTAAACCTGACCCTGAATGCCGGTGAAACGCTGGCACTGGTGGGGGAATCCAGTTGCGGAAAATCCGCCACCGCCCTGTCGCTGATGCGTCTGCTGCCTGACAGCGCGCGTTTGCAGGGGGAAATTCTGTTTGACGGGCAAAACCTGCTGACATTGTCCGATGCACAAATGCGCCAACGGCGCGGCAATCAGCTTTCGATGATCTTTCAGGAGCCGATGACATCGCTAAATCCGGTGTTGAGCATCGGCCAGCAAATCGCAGAAACGCTGCATGTGCACCAGCAATTAACCCCAGCCGCTGCGCGCAAACGCGCCATTGAATTACTGGATCTAGTGCGGATCCCCGAGCCAGCGCGGCGCGTTGATGATTACCCGCATAACCTCTCCGGCGGACAGCGCCAGCGTGTGATGATCGCCATGGCGGTTGCCTGCCAGCCGCGTTTGCTGATTGCCGATGAACCTACCACTGCGCTCGACGTCACCATTCAGGCGCAAATTCTGGCGCTACTGGACAGACTGAGACGCGAATTGTCGATGGGGCTGCTGCTGATCACGCACGACCTCGGTTTGGTGTCGCAGTGGGCCGATCGCGTGGCGGTCATGTACGCCGGGCAAAAGGTCGAAGAGGCTGCCACCACGCAGCTGTTCAGCACACCGCAACACCCCTATACGCGCGGTCTGCTGGGCACCTCGCTGCATATGGATCAGGATATGCATTACCGGGATTCGCGCCTGCCGGAAATACATCATCAATCGGATGCACAAGGTTCTGCTTTCTCACTGATTACACCACCGCCGCTGGTGCACAGCCCGCGTCAGACCGATCAACAGCCGCTGCTGTCGCTGCGCGATATCCACACCGAATACCAGACCGCACAAGGGAAAGTCAGCGCAGTGAATGGCGTATCGCTGGATATCCACCCGGGGGAAACGCTGGGGCTGGTTGGCGAATCCGGTTGCGGAAAGTCGACCTTGTCAAAAACCATTCTGCGCCTGCTGCCGACCTCGCAGGGCAGCATCATTTTTGACGGTGAGGATATCACCCATCACAGCGGATCACGCCTTGCTTCACTGCGTCAGCGTGTGCAGATGATATTTCAGGATCCTTACGCGTCGCTTAACCCGCGCCACAGCATTCAGCACATTCTGGAAACACCACTGGTGGTACACAACATGGGTTCACGTGCCGAACGCCAACGCGCCGTACGCGAAATCCTTGATAAGGTCGGGCTACCCCAACGCAGTCTGGAGCGTTACCCACACGAATTTTCTGGTGGACAGCGCCAACGCATCGGGATAGCTCGCGCACTGGTGATTAAACCGTCGCTGGTGATCTGCGATGAGCCGGTCTCTGCACTGGATGTGTCCATTCAGGCACAAATTCTCAACCTGCTGGTGGAATTGAAAAACGAGATGGGGCTGGCGCTGCTGTTTATCTCGCACGATTTGGCCGTGGTGCGCTATATCGCCGATAACGTGATGGTGATGCACAACGGCAACTGCGTTGAACAGGGCGACAGTTACCGCATCTGGCACCAGCCGCAACACCCGTATACCCGAAAATTGATCGATGCAGTCCCGGGCGCAACGCCGCGTACGGCACAAGAGATCCCGGCGAGCACCACCCCCACCGTCCACCTGACAGAGAGACAAACGGCATGAATTTGGGCATTCAAGGAAAAAAAGCATTGGTGTGGGGAGCCAGCCGAGGGCTGGGAAAAGCAGCCGCACTGCAACTGACACAAGAAGGGGTTGAAGTCACCCTACTGTCACGCACCGCACAGGCACTGCACGAAGCCCAAGAGAGCATTTTGCTGCAAACCGGCGTGCGCCCGAACGCCGTTGTGGCGGATATCACCACAGAAGCAGGCCGACAAGCGGCCATGAATGCCTGTCCTGCGCCTGACATACTGATCAATAACGCCAGCGGCCCAACGCCAGGTGATTTTCGCGAATGGCAGAGACAGGATTGGCTCGATGCGCTCGACAGCATGATGCTCGGCCCGATTGCCATGATACGCCTCACCGTTGATGGCATGGCTGAGCGCGGTTTTGGTCGCATCATCAACATCACCTCGCGCAGCGTCAAGATCCCACAGTTGGAACTGGGCTTATCCAACATCGCGCGTTCCGGCCTGACGGGCTTTGTCGCCGGATTGGCGCGCACGCAAGTGCACCGCAACGTGACGATCAACAATATTCTGCCCGGCATCTTCGATACCTAAGGCCAATGGCACCATATCCAGTCGTTGAGCGAACAAACCGGGCGGGATTTTGCAACCATCCACAAAGAACGCGCGGCGGCGAATCCGGCTCAGCGCTATGGTCAACCCGAAGAGTTTGGTGCCACTTGTGCGTTTCTCTGCTCACAGCAAGCCGGATATATCACCGGACAAAACCTGCTGATTGATGGCGGCAGCTATCCCGGTACTTTTTAAGGAATCATCATGACGCCATCTGTACCCACAGCAGAGACACCGCGCGTCAATAAGGCGACAGTCGACACCTTATTGCCCGAACTGACAGCACTGCGCCGCCAGATTCACCAGCACCCGGAAATCGGTTTTGAAGAGTGGCAAACCGCACGTTTAATTGCGAGCACCTTAACCGAATGGGGCATTGAGGTTACCACCGATATCGGCGGGACCGGCGTCGTCGCCACGCTAAAAGGGCGCTATCCCGGCTCTGGGCGCCTTGGCCTGCGTGCCGATATGGATGCGCTGTATATCCATGAGCAAACCGGGCTGCCTTATGCCTCTGCGCACCCAGGCAAGATGCACGCCTGCGGCCATGATGGTCATGTGACCATGCTGCTCGGCGCAGCGCGTTATCTGTCGCTACACCCCGATTTTGCTGGCACCGTGCATTTTATTTTTCAACCAGCGGAAGAAGGGTTAGGCGGTGCACCGGCCATGCTCAACGACGGCTTGTTGGAACGCTTCCCCTGCGATGCCCTTTACGGTTTGCACAACAAGCCGGGCGTCCCCCTCGGTACGTTTGCGCTGCGTGCTGGGCCGATGCTGTGCGCCAGCGACACCTGGCAGGTGGTGTTTCGCGGCACGGGAGGGCACGGAGGATCGGGGGCTCATCTGTCCATCGACCCCACGCTGCCCGCCGCACAGTTTATTAGCGCGTTACAAACTATCGTCAGCCGTAACGTACCTGCAATGGAATCCGCCGTGTTGAGTATCGGTCATATTCAGGCGGGTGATGCCAATGCGCCGAACGTCATTCCCGACAGTGTGCGCATCAAAGGCACGGGGCGCAGCTATTCGCCCGCCATTCGTGAATTGCTGGCTTCCCGCCTTGAAACGCTGGCGCAGCATTGTGCCCAGGGTTATGGCGCACGCGCGGAAGTGACTTATGACTATCAGTACCCGGTGCTGGTAAACGATGCCGACGCCACCGACCGTGCCATTCGCGCCGCCCATAAGGTCGCCAGCGTGAATCCGAACATGACACCGCTATTGGGCGCGGAAGATTTCGCCTACATGCTGGAACAGCGCCCTGGCGCATTCATGATGGTCGGTAACGGCGATACCGCCGCGCTGCATACGCCGCACTATGACTTTAACGATGACCTGATTCCTGTCGGCGTCCAGTATTGGGCCCCGCTGGTGTATCAGGAGCTGCAAAGCGCCTGAATCAAGGATACTGCCATGACCACAGCGACAAGAGACAAGCAACCGGAAATCCGTCAGCGCATCCTGCAAGAGGCCATTGCGCGTTTTGCCCATAAAGGCGCTGAGCTGACCACTATCCGTGAAATTACTCAGGCCACGCAGGTGAATCTGGCCTCGGTCAATTATTACTTCGGCTCCAAAGATGGCCTGCTGCACGCGGTGCTGGACGCGGTTCTGGGCCCGTTGAGCGAAGCGCGCGCGCATCTGCTGGATGCCGCCGAAACCCGCTATGGCGATCGTCCCATTCCGATTGATGTGCTGCTGGATGCACTCCTGCGCCCACTGGTGAAAACCGCCAAAACCCCCGATGGGGGACGTATTGTGGTGCGACTGTTGCAGCACTTACGCGCCACACCGGAACACAGCGTCACGTCATTGCTTTCCGCACAGTTCGACCATGTAGCGCATCGGTTTATTGATGCACTTTCTCGCACCTTGCCACATCTGGCGCGTGCAGAGGTGATTTGGCGTTATGAATTTGCCCGCGGTGCCGCCATGCATGTGCTGACCGATGCCGATCCACGTTCAGGCAGGCTGGCTTTACTGTCACACGGGCTGTGCGATAACCGTGACGACGAACAAGTGCTGGCGCATTTGCTCACCTTCGTCAGCACCGGTTTTTGCGCGCCTTCCCATAATGATATCTCGCATATTCACCGCATGGAGGCGACATCACACGCGTCGTCCATGCCGTTATTCACACCGTCAGGAAATAATGCAGGCTGAAAACCATGAGTAAACCAAAAATTGAAGGCTCCTTTGTAGCGCTGATTACCCCGTTCAACGAGGATGGCAGCGTCGATTTCGGCGCATTTGAGACTCTGTTGCAGTTCCAGGCTGAAAACGGCACCTCCGCCGTGCTGATCATGGGCTCTACCGGTGAAGTCTCCATGTTGTCAGCCGAAGAACGTAAGGCCATTATTCACCGCACGGCGAAATTCCGTCAGGGCGACATGAAGATTTTCTTCGGTTGCACCGGCAACAACACTGACACTACCATCGATTATGTGCGCTATGCGCAAGATAACGGCGCAGATGGCGCGATCATCGCAGCACCGGCCTATATTTGTGCACCGGAAAGCGATATCGAAAGCTATTTCCTTGAAGTCGCGGATGCCACCGATTTGCCGCTCGGGATCTACAACAACCCGCCGCGCGTCAAATCCGATCTGCACTGGACATCACTGCTGCGCATCTTCAAACACCCGAACTATGTCGTGCATAAAGAATCCACCACCCGCGTGGGGCAGGTGGCGCAAGTGCTGGCTGGCAACCCGGACGTTTCGGTTATGTGCTGTGACTCCCCGAATCTGGGGCTGGTGGTTCCGACCATGTCACTCGGTGGACACGGCACCGCCAACATGACCGGCAACCTTGCGCCGGCAAAGCTGGCAGAAATCTCACGCCCGTGGAAAAACGGTGACGATGCTGCGCGCTTCCGTGCCGCTTATCAACACTTGCTACCGCTGCTGCACTACACCTATTCGGCCATCAATCCGGTGGCGGTAAAATCGCTGATGAAAGCCATCGGCTTACCAGCAGGTAACCTGCGTCGGCCGCTGCGCGACCTGCAAGGCGATGCACTACAGAACGGTATTCGTATCGTCAACGAACTGGGTCTGAGCAAAAAGTACGGTTTTAAAGGTTGATGCTTTAACGCTGCATAAAAAAGCCGCCTGAATAATCAGGCGGCTTTTATTTTATCACTACATATCTCATCAGAAACTGTATTGAACCCCAACGCGATAACGTGTTTGACGATTATCCGTGGTTCCTGATTCAGGCACATTTCCCACCGCCACGAAGGGACGCCAGTTTTTATCCCACTTGTAGCTCAACTTCACATCATGACCAAAAGAATAACTGTCGTTATCTGCCAATTTTATGCCAGCAGCATTGGCTTTTTGATAATCCAACTCATATTCAACTGTGTAGTTTTTAAGAAAGTTATAGGCAATCACCGAGGTTAGATTATAACCATTTTCAGATGTACGACCCGACGTTCCAATATTACCGCTGGTGCGTTTATAATAGGGGCGATAGCGCAATGAGACAGAAAGATCGTTAGTCAGATTGGCTTTACCTCGCAAATAGGGACGGTAATTATTGACGCTAGACGTTGAATCCAGAGAAAAACCTGGCTCTAACGAGAAGGTTTTATTGAAGTTATACAAATAGCTGGCAATCACTTCCGTGCCGTTGCTGACACTTTCGTTAAACGGTTTGTTTGGCGTTTTATCATTGGCGTGCTGTCCCCAACGAGCCTCGACGGACAGACCGAAACCTTGCTCAAAACGATGAGAAAACAACAAACGATCTTTATGATCGCCGTTTGAGGTATTTTTGAATTCGTGACGATAATCGATGGTTGCCGCAAACGTATTGAGCGCAACCAATGAAGTAATTGCCAACGTTACTAATTTTAATTTCATGGTATTTCCCCGAGAGTCAAACTGCATTACCGCTATTATGATGACGTCAACAACTTCGCAGACGAAGGTGATCCCAACCGCGATAAATGACGGCGTATCAAATTGATGCGCCAGAGGAGTGTAACAATAAGTTCATTTTTGCAAACAAAGTTATATTTATTACCTTATCCAGAATATGGCATAAGCAATAATAATAAAATAAACCGTTGCTCAATAAAAAGGCCGGAAAAGTTATTCTTTCCCGGCACAGATAAAAGATACGTTACCGTGAGGCGCTTTGCATTAATAAAGGCGTAGTGCTAAAGGGAGACGCTGCATTATTTTTCAGCACCCAGACGCGGCCATAATGGTTGTAATATCCGGCAGCATGACCGGCCTCATGCCCGATCCCCTGATAGATATCAAAATGCTGGCCTTTGATGGCTCCCCCCACGTCAAGCGCTACCATCATGCGCATTTCGTAACGACCGGTGAATTTCCCTTCGTTGTTAAGCAACGGAACTTCTGCCAGCAAGGCCGTACCCGGCGGGATTAGCGAACGATCGGAGGCTACAGAGGCTTTGGCAATCAGCGGCACGGCGCTGGCCCCCTTCACCGGCGCGGATGACATCGGTTTAAAGAAAACAAAAGAAGGATTCTGCTCCAGCAGTTCACGCACAGCATACGCAGAGTGTGTCTCACCCCAGTGGCGGATCGCCTGCATCAACATCTCTTCTTTAGGCACTTCGCCTCTGTCGATCAACACCTTACCAATACTGCGATAGGCGTGCCCATTCTTGCCGCCATAGGCAAAGAAGGTCAGCGGTCGGCCATCACCGAAATCCACATAGCCGCTCCCCTGCACTTCCATCAAAAAGTTATCCATCAGCGAGTTGGTCCAGGCCAGGACATTGCGTTCGCCCAGCGCACCAGCATAAATGCCCGCCCGATCGGGTAAGCGACGACTCTTTTTGTTGGGGGCTGGCATACCATAGAGCGGGTGCTGGAATTCGCCCTGACGGGTGTAGCGCGCCTGCACGACCGGCGTGTAAAACCCGGTAAACTGCACGTTACCAAAATTATCCACGCCCTCCATTTGCCAGGCATTAAGCCCGAACTGGCTCAGGTTACGCGTGTCGGCACCGGCCTGCATCCAACGCTGAATGGCCTGAAAGATGTCCTGATTACGGTCATACAGCGCGGGGGAAGCATTCTTAATCTCTGTCACCTGGCTAACGAAGTCGCCCGCATTAACCGGCTTTCCGGTAGCGTTGGGTTCATTAACGAGCGCAAGCGGCTGCTCAAGTCGCCCATCTTTATACTGCTGCCCACGGTCGGTCGGCCTGGACTGACACCCGGCCAGAATGGCGATCACCACCCCGGTCAGCACATATTTCCCCCAACATACTCTCATTTTCTTTTTCGCTCTCTTTACCGCACGACAAATCAGTGGATGCACAATAACAAAGGCATCTCTATAAGAAAACGCGCCAAATACCATAACCGCGTGAATAAGGACAAAAAATAACCAAAGTGCAGATAAAATCGGCAGGCGTGCCGCTAAGATCCCTTTTTGCTCAAATAGAGGTTGCATACCCAGCGATGGAGAGTATAGTGCGCATCCACGGACGCGGGGTGGAGCAGCCTGGTAGCTCGTCGGGCTCATAACCCGAAGGTCGTCGGTTCAAATCCGGCCCCCGCAACCAATTGATGTCAAGACATCATAGAAAGTCAGATAAAGCGTAATACGGACGCGGGGTGGAGCAGCCTGGTAGCTCGTCGGGCTCATAACCCGAAGGTCGTCGGTTCAAATCCGGCCCCCGCAACCAATTGATGTCAAGACATCATAGAAAGTCAGATAAAGCGTAATACGGACGCGGGGTGGAGCAGCCTGGTAGCTCGTCGGGCTCATAACCCGAAGGTCGTCGGTTCAAATCCGGCCCCCGCAACCAACTGATGCCAAGACATCAGATAAAGTCAGATAACGTGTAAGACGGACGCGGGGTGGAGCAGCCTGGTAGCTTGTCGGGCTCATAACCCGAAGGTGGTCGGTTCAAATCCGGCCCCCGCAACCAAATTCTTGAATCAAGAAACTTACCAACAATAAACACCCTGACGGGTGTTTTTTTGTTTTTACCCTCTCAATACCGCAAGCGCCTCACTTACGATTGCCCACGCTGGCAAAGTACGCTTTTATCCCTGCCAGAATAGATTCCGCAATCTGCTGCTGAAAGTGGCTGGTGCGCAATTTACGCTCTTCTTCCAGATTACTGATAAACGCCGTTTCTACCAGAATCGAGGGGATATCGGGTGCTTTTAACACCGCAAACCCGGCCTGATCGACCTTATTCTTATGCAGCTTATTCACTTTGCCGAGTCGCTTAAGGATTTCACCGCCAAATTTCAGGCTATCGCTGATGGTGGCAGTCTGCACCAGATCAAACAGCGTATGGTCGAGATAACGATCGCCACTCATGCCCACACCGCCAATCAGATCGGATTCGTTTTGCGTTTCCGCCAAAAAACGCGCTGCGGTGCTGGTCGCGCCTTTCTTCGACAGTGCAAACACCGAAGAGCCGCGTGCCGCGCGGTTGGTAAAAGCATCTGCGTGAATCGAAACAAACAGATCGGCACGCTGCTTGCGTGCTTTCGCCACCCTCACGCGCAGGGGAATAAACACATCCTCATTGCGCGTCATGTACGCCTTCATATTGGGTTCACGTTCAATCAGGCTGCGTAACCGCCGTGCGATCTGCAACACGATGTCTTTCTCACGCGTGCGATTTTTACCAATGGCGCCGGGATCTTCACCGCCGTGACCGGGATCGAGCATGATAACCAACGGACGATCGCGCCCCGCTTTGCCTGCCAACGGCGCTTCCGGCGGTAATTTACTCTCCAGATCTCCCTTATTGTAATCTTCCAGCAGCGCCAGTAGCGGATCGTCGGCATTGTCATAGCGCCCTACCGCCGGGTAGAGATCCAACACTAAGCGATGTTTAAACTCGGCGATGGGATCGAGAGTAAAAACTTTCGGATTGGAGGCTTGCTTCAGTTCTAACACCAGGCGCACCGTTTTAGGATCAAACTGCCCAATGCGGGCTTCTTTGATCAGCGGATCGTCAGACTGAAACTGCTGCGAAACCGTTTTCAACACGCTGTTAAGTTGGATATCTTCGATATCCACAACCAGCCGGTCAGGGTTGGTTAGCATAAACTGCTTGTATTTTAACGTGCGGTTAGACTCTAGCGTGACGCGGGTATAGGCTGAAGAAGGCCAGACGCGAACGGCGATCACCTGGGCGGCAGCGGCCCATCCGGCACCGCTGACACTCAATAACCAGGTTGCCGCCGCGCCTTGCAAGAGGCGGCGGCGAGTCTGATTGTGATTCGAATAAGACATGCCACTCCAATTCGTTATGCTGTCGTTATTATGGTGCTGTAGTCATTGTGATGCTGTCGCAAGCAGACACTGGCGCAAGTGCTCAAACGGTGATGTCAGGCAAAAAAAACACAGACCAACAGAAAATTTGCTGCGATATTACGCGAAAAAGATAAAGTCAGTATTAACAATGTGAAAACTTTAACGAATCTTCCCACCTCTGTCATGTAAAAATCATTGTGACGGCGTATAAATGGCCGGAGAGCAAGTCAGTCATTCACAACGGAAATCAGCCCACTCCGAGAAACAGGGCAATAACGCGGAACACGACCGAATTGTGAGACTTACTCCTTGCCTTTTCGTTCAATTAGAATAAAAATACACAAATTAAGAATAAAAATTCACTCAGAGAGGCTCGCAGTGAAGGAACGTAGTACAGAACTGGTCCAAGGCTTCCGCCATTCGGTTCCTTATATCAATGCGCATCGCGGCAAAACCTTTGTCATTATGCTGGGCGGTGAAGCCATTGAGCATGAAAACTTCGCCAACATCGTCAACGATATTGGTCTGCTGCATAGCCTCGGCATCAAGCTGGTGGTGGTCTATGGTGCCCGTCCGCAGATTGACGCCAGCCTGACCACACACCATTTCGAACCGCGTTATCATAAGCATACCCGTGTCACCGACAGCAACACGCTGGATCTGGTGAAACAGGCCGCAGGCATGCTGCAACTGGATATCACCGCGCGTCTTTCCATGAGCTTGAATAACACGCCGCTACAGGGTGCGCACATCAACGTGGTAAGCGGTAACTTTATTATTGCCCAGCCATTGGGGGTGGATGATGGCGTGGACTACTGCCACAGCGGTCGCATCCGACGTATCGATGAAGCGGCGATACATCGTCAGTTAGACAGCGGCGCCATTGTGCTGCTCGGCCCGGTTGCCGTCTCCGTCACGGGCGAGAGTTTCAATCTGACGTCTGAAGAAGTGGCTACCCAGTTGGCGATTAAACTGAAAGCCGAGAAAATGATCGGCTTCTGTTCATCTCAAGGGGTTACCACGCAGGATGGCACCATCATTTCTGAACTGTTCCCGGATGACGCCCAGCGCTGTATTGAAGAGCGCGAAGCCGATGGCGATTATAACTCGGGAACCGTGCGTTTCCTGCGTGGCGCCGTGCGCGCATGCCGGAGCGGCGTGCGGCGTAGTCACCTGATCAGCTATCAGGAAGACGGGGTATTGGTGCAAGAACTGTTTTCTCGCGACGGTATCGGTACCCAGATCGTTATGGAGAGCGCGGAGCAAGTGCGCCGTGCCACCATTAACGATATTGGCGGCATTCTCGAGCTGATCCGCCCACTGGAGCAGCAGGGAATTCTCGTGCGCCGCTCACGCGAACAGCTGGAAATGGAGATCGATAAGTTTACCGTGGTCGTCCGCGATAACCTGACCATCGCCTGCGCCGCGCTGTATCCGTTCCCTGAAGAGAGCATCGGAGAAATGGCCTGCGTCGCGGTACATCCTGACTATCGCAGTTCCTCGCGTGGAGACATGTTGCTACAACGCGTTGCGGCACAGGCGCGTCAGCAGGGGTTGAAGAAACTGTTCGTGCTCACCACACACAGCATCCATTGGTTTCAGGAGCGCGGCTTTCAGCCCGCCGAGGTGGAGATGCTGCCCAAACGCAAGCAGGAACTGTATAACTACCAGCGTCGTTCCAAGATCCTGGTGATCGACCTGTAGTCCTCGCGTATCACGCCGGTATGCAACCCTGTATACCGGCATTGCCATTATCTCCCCCCCGAGCAATCGCGCAGAGACTTATCGCGCCTCAGCGCGTAGAATGTTCAGCACGTCACGGCCCTCACAGCAGCCATACAGGACAGCAACACCGGTACAGGAATACCATGATCAAAGCACTCTTTATGCTGCTCGGCATGGGGCTGATGTTTCAGGCCGCTTGCGCCACGCCGCTGCACATTGACGAAATCACGGTCAAAACAGGTCACTATTACGTTGGTCCGGTTTTTGGCCAGCAGGCCTACGCCGAGCACACCAACACCTCACTGACTGCTTATAACATCATGACCACCGCAGTCACCTATCGCTTTTATCACGATCTGCTGGCATGGGCGACAGAGCAAGGCTACATGATTGAAGGTGGATGCAACGGCGCACACTTCGAAGACTGCCTTGCGCCAGAACAAGACGATGGCAAACATCCTGTCACCAATGTCTCCTGGTGGGATGCTATTATTTTTGCCAATGCGTTGAGTGCTCGACAGGGATTAACGCCCTACTATCTGGCCGGCGATGGGCAACCGCTTAAACAGCAGCCAGAGCCAGACGAAGCCGCCCCCCTTCGCACTGCACCTCATGCCTCAGGCTATCGTTTGCCATCACGCAATGAATGGGAGGTGGCGGCCAGAGGCGGCGCACCCGGTTTGGCCAACAGAAGCTATGGCTTCTATTATGCTGGCAGTAACACGCCAGAGAACGTTGCCCATTTCGCCTCTCAGGAGGCCACCACGTTCGGTACTCGCCCCGTTGCATCAAAACAGCCTAATGCTCTTGGTTTGTATGACATGAGCGGCAATGTGTCTCAGTGGCTTAACGATACCGTTGCGGTTGAAGGCGGTAAAACGCTCTACCTGTTTTGTGGCGGGAGCTATATGACACAAGGCAACCTGCGCAGCGGGTGTGATGCACATACGCCGGGTTTTATGATGTCAGATATCGGTTTTCGCCTGGTAAGGACACGGTATGAACCTTAACTACGCGCTGATCCTTTTATTATCCTGGGCTGCATTGTTCCCAGGCAGCCTCTGGGCACAGCCTACAAACGCTGACTATCAGCGGGCATTACGTGACTATTTTGCCGCAGAGCCTGCGCATTGCCTCGGCGTAAAACAATGGCCGGTATATAGCCACGCCCAAGACGCGCCCTGGATCACCGGGCGCATGCAGGCATTGGTAGATGCCGGATTGGCACGGGAGACACGTCAGGGAGAGAACATTGTCTATCAGTTAACGCCGCAAGCCGAACAAGCGTGGCGTACCGCAGGCGATCTCTGCTTTGGGCGCATGGAACTTGACCACATCCTCACGATTGAGCCCGTGGCACAGGGGATGAATGCGGTCTATTTCACCTACCGCTTAACCCAACTAGCACCTTGGGCCAGCAATGCCTCGCTGCGTTTTGCGTTTAGCGAAATGAATAACCTGATCGCTGGCAGCACCAAAATGCGCTATTCCGCCACGTTTCGCATAACAAAACAGAGCAAGCTGATGCTTCACAGCCCCCCGATTCCGGTAGAGCTGGATTTCTAACGTTTCAAGTACCGGAAAGTATGCGTGTTTCCAGTCCGCTAAAGCGACGCGTCGGTGTTCTCACCGCGCGACACAAGATGCTTATCTCGGCGTAGAGCGACAGTTGCGCGCGCGCGCGCGTAACCGCGGTGTACAACAATTCGCGCGTCAACACCGGTAAAAAGCCGTTCGGCAACACCAGTGCGGTATGATCGAATTCCGAACCTTGTGATTTGTGCACGGTCATGGCGTAGGCGGTTTCATGCGGTGGCAAGCGGCTCGGGCTGACCGGTTTCATCTGACCATCCGGCAGTTGGAAATAAACGCGCAGCTCCCCCGCCTCATTCGGCATGGCGATCCCAATATCGCCGTTAAACACGCCAAGCAGCGCATCATTACGTGCAATCATGACCGGTCGGCCAGAGTACCAGGGATTCGTCGGATTACGGCCGCGATGAATCAACCCGGCCTGTTGCAACGCCTGCTCAATACGCGCATTTAAACCGGCGACACCAAACGGGCCGTCACGCAGTGCGCATAACAAACGAAAACGGTTAAATGCCGCCAGCACCTGTGCGGCGTCCTGCCTCTGTGATACCGCCTGCAAATAGTCGCTATACCCCGCTACACACTGTGCCACCATCTGCTGGTAATCCTCTTCCTGCGCCAGCGGCATGCAGTGCAGATCGTCATGTTTATCCTGCAACACCTGCCGGACCTGACGCTCATCGCCACCATTTACCGCGCGCGCCACAATGCCAATGCCGGAGTGCTGATCGAATCGGTAGCTCTTTTTCAGCAGGCACAAACTGTCTGCCACCGCGGGGCTGGCTTCAGATGAGGCAGCCAACCGATAGCCTGTCAGCGGTTCGAGTTCCTCAACGCGTTGAGCGCTATAGCCCCGCGCGGCAAAACGGCAGATATCGCCCAATACCGCTCCAGCCTCAACGGAGGCCAATTGATCGCGATCGCCAAGGAAAATCACCCGTGCTGTCACAGGCAGTGCCAATACCAGGTTTGCCATCATCGGCAGATCCACCATCGAGGCTTCATCCACCACCAACACATCAAGATGGAGCGGATTGCCCTGATGATAGCGCAAGCGTTGGCTGTCAGGCACCGCGCCCAACAGACGGTGCAGCGTAGTCGCTTCCCGCGGCAAATGACGCTGCTGAGCCTCTTCCAGCGGCAGTTTGCTTAACACACTGCGCAGCGACTCCGTCAAACGCGCGGCGGCTTTTCCTGTCGGGGCCGCCAGTTGTATGCGCAACGGCCTATCCCCTTCATGCAGCAACAACATGGCAGCCAGCAGTTTAGCCACCGTCGTGGTTTTTCCCGTGCCCGGTCCGCCGGAAATCACCGAGACCCGGCGCGTCAGCGCTACAGCGGCAGCCACCTTTTGCCAATCAACCTCAGCATCAACCGGTGAAAACAAGCGGTCTAACACGCGACGTATAGCAAGGGGATCGGTATGAATATCAACGAGATGATTCTCGGTAAAAAAGGCAGCCACCTGCACTTCACTCAGCCAATTGCGTTGCAAATAAAGCCGTTGGTGCTGCAACACCAGCGGCGTGGTCTCACGGCCATCGCTCACGGCGGGCGAAGCCAGCAGGTGTTGCTGCCACGCCGCACTATCCGGTAGCCCTGCGAGCGCCCACAGCGCATGCGCCAATGCAGGATCGCGACCATCAAACAGGGAATCAGGGTGCAATTCCGTTAACGGTAAACAGACGTTGCCCGCCCCCGCCCCCGCGCTTACCAACGCCGCCGCCAGTTGCACCGGTGTGGGTTGTCCATCGGTCAGCATATCCGCGAACTGTACATCCAGTGGGCGCAGCAGTTGGCGCTCCATCGCCGTCGCCAGCAAGTCCATCATAGGCGTTCTCCTGACAGTGCCACTTGACCGCTGAACAAGCGATCGAGGTGCTCAACAAAGGCGCGCGGCAAGCGCTGGGTGAAAATACCATTCGTGGGAAGAACCGGATCGACACCGCGTAAAAACAGGTAGATAGCGCCACCAATGTGGCGGTCATAATCATAATCCGGCACCCGATGGCGCAGATAGCGATGCAGAGCCAGCGTATAAAGCTGATACTGCAAATCATAGCGGTGCGCCATCATTGCCGATTGCATGGCAGGCTGCGTGTAGGCACTGGCGCTTTCTCCCAACCAGTTCGACTTATAATCCAGCAGGTAATAACGTCCCTGCCAGCAAAACACCAGGTCGATAAAGCCTTTCAACATCCCCTGTACCTGCTGAAAGGAGAGTGGTGGACAATTCGCTGACAGCGGATCATAACGTTTTGCCAGAGCATCCAGCGCGGTGGCCTGTAGCGGGGCATCTATTGGCAGATAAAAGGCGAGCTCGGCAATCCGATGCTGTGCGTGCACGCTTGCCAACGTCAATGGGGCATCAGAAGCGGCCCTATCCGCATTCAGCGGCGCATGCAGCAGAGCCGAAAACCACACCTGCAAGGTGGGTGCCCACCCGCTTGCCATGCCATGCGCTGTCAACTGATCCTCCAGCCATTCAACGCTGACGGGTTGGCTAAAATCCAATGTCTCAAACAGACTATGCAAGAAGGTTCCCGGCCCTGCACCTTTGGGGAAGGTATGCGGGGTGAGCGCTTGCTCACTCCCTTCAGAGGCAAGGTTGCGCGGATCCAACGCGGCATCAACGTCCAGGCGGGGAAACAGCTCTTGCGCCATTGCCCCCCCCAGCTGTAGAGGATGTTGTTGAGCGCCATGCTGTTGTAAACCAGAATAGCTGGTCACTCGCCAATTACTGGTAAGCAGGCGCTCACATTCACTGGCACGCAGTACTGCTGGCTTCTCTACGCTATCTTGCCAGGGAATGCCATCCCATTCGCGCACAGCGCTTACCGCAACGCCATCGCCTTCCAACGCATGCAGTGCAGCGACCAGCGTCTCCGCATCCGCCTCCTTGCCGCGTTGCAGCAAATAGCCGAGCGCATTAAGGTGCATGTCAGTCGTTTCACTCTTGCGTCGGGTGCGCTGTAGCGGTGCCACCCCCACGCTACAGTGGTAAATCGACCGCGTCAGCGCCACGTACAGCAACCGTAGATCTTCCGCCAGCCGCTCTTCCTCAGCCAACTGCTGGCTTTCTTCCCCACTATTGACGTCGAGCAGCGCCTGAAAAGTGCGTCTGTCATGGTAGACGCCCTCAGGCTGAGGTCGAAAGTGACAAATAAAGGGCAACCAGACCAGCGGATATTCCAACCCTTTGGATTTATGGATGGTGACAATTTGCACCAGATGGCGATCGCTCTCTAACCGCAGTTGCTGGTTTTCTGCTTGAGGATTGGGCTGCAAAATCTGCTGCGACAACCAACGCACCAACGCATGCTCACTTTCGAGCGTAGCCCCGGCGTGTTGCAACAGCTCGCCCAGGTGCAAAAAATCGGTTAACCGGCGTTCACCTTCACGGCTAGCCAGTAGGTTTTCCGCCAAATGATAATGCGACATGAGCGATCGCAGCATCGGGAGCACGCCACGCCGCTGCCAAAGACCACGAAATTCGGCAAAGGTATCGACCTGTGCATCCCACTCCGCCTCACTCTGGTTTAGCGCATCAATCTGCTGCGCGCTGAATCCCAGTAAGGAGGTCGCCAGCGCGCTGCGCAACGTGCGTTCTTGTTCTGGTGCCAGCACCGCCTGCAACAACCACAGCACCTCGCGCGCTTGCGGTGTAGTAAAGACGCTGTCACGGTTGGAGAGATAAACGGAGGGAATAGCAAGGCGGCGCAGCGCATCACGCACCAACGCCGCTTCATGGCGGCTGCGTACCAAAACACAAATATCTGATGCCTGCACGGGAGAGCGCTGGCGACCATTATCCAGCCAGGCAGTATGCCGTTGACCCGCTTGCAACCAGTCGCGAATTTGCATGGCACACTGCTGCGCCATCAGTTGTTGATATTCGCCTGTCCCCAACGCCGACGAGCCCGATAGACAAAATTGCAGTGCAGGCTGCGACACGCCATCCAGCTCAAAACGCAGCCCCTGTTTACTCGGTGCAGGCTTAACCGGCAAAAAAGGGATCGCCGAAAAAATAAAGGGATTATCGACGCATTGAAACAGGCGATTGACACCGCTAACCATGTCATGGGAAGAGCGCCAGTTGGTTTCCAGCGTGTAGTGCGCCTTAACATCGGCACGCGCCCGCATATAAGTAAAAATATCCGCGCCGCGAAAGGCATAGATAGCTTGTTTCGGATCGCCGATCAACAGCATACCGCTGTCGGGCTGTTCACCATAGATGGCGCGGAAAATACGATACTGCTGCGGATCGGTATCCTGAAACTCATCGATCATCGCCACCGGATGGCGCTGACGTATCGCGGCCGCCAATTGCTCACCCAGCGGCTGGCGCAGCGCCTCATCCATACGGCTGAGCAGATCGTCAAACCCCAAGGCTGCGCGGCGCAATTTTTCGCTGCGCACCGTGGCGCGAATATCATGCAACGCCCGGTCGATAACAATATCGCGCAGTGACAACGGCGTGGTAAGCAGCATTTCAATCGCCGAAAACACAGGAAGCACAGGGGATGCCCCCTTTTTGGTTTTCTCGTTCAGCGCAGATTGAGCGAACCGCTCCAGCGCTTTTGGCAAGGTATAATCGGTGGTTTTCGCTTCGGCCCAAAGGCTAACGCCTTCTACCCAGCCCGGTAGATAACGGTTACTGTAACTGCGCTTATCCACATCCGATTCGAGAATGCACTTCTCCACCTGCGCCGCCACCTGCCGCCACTGCTGCTTGATATCATCAATGCGCGCCAGAATCTGCTGATGACGCTGTAACAGCGTCTCGTCCGGAGCAGGCGGGTTATGCAATTGTGGCGCTTCGCCGTGTAAATAGGGGGCAAGTTCGCGCTGTAACGCATCCGGCCCCCGCCAAAGCTGATCAATGACGCTAACCACATCGAAGGGCAAGGGGTAACAGTAACGCCGCCAGAAATCGGCACAGGCCTGCCGAGTAAGAAGCTGTTCATCTTCGATCAATTCCTGATCGAACAGCGAACCGGACTCAAAGGCATGGCTTCCTAGCATGCGCTGACAAAAACCATGGATGGTGTAGATGGCGGCTTCATCCATTTGTCGCTCAGCATCGAGCAACAGTTGTGCTGCCGACGGCTTATCGGGAAGTTGCGTCAGCAGTGCCGAGAAAAGCGGATTTTCACTTTCGCCACACAGGCAAGCCAGTCGCAGCGCATGAATATTGGAACGAATACGTTCGCGCAGTTCCTCAGTCGCCGCCTCGGTAAAAGTCACCACCAGGATCTCTTCCACCAACAGAGGTTTAGGATACGCCGCCTCGCCGCCCAGCCCGAGTAACAGGCGCAGATAGAGCCCGGCCAGCGTATAGGTTTTACCCGTACCGGCAGACGCTTCTATCAACTGTTCCCCAAACAGGGGAAGCGTAAGCACATCAAGCGTACGCGGCGTATCCTGACTCATGGAACAACCTTCTCAACCACGTTTTTTTTCTCAACCGCCGAGACTTTTTCAGCAGACAACACGCCGCTGCGCGGTTTTTCAATCACGCGTTGTTTCACTGGCAGCGTCTGTTGCAGCGTTGATGCATTGGGATAAAGCGTCCAGTCTTTCGGTGCAGCGTAATCAGCCTTACCGTAATGGCTGCCCGAAATTTGCGACAACACCGCCAGCCCTTGCGGTGCCAGAGCCTGTTCGAAGAAGCGCGCAAGTTGCTCGACCGTCAGCGGTTTTAGCGCTTCAATCAATTTCTCACGGGTGTTGAAGGCAAAGTTTTCACGATCGAGATCGTTACGCAACCGCCCAACCTCTTCGTTCATCGTTTGCGGACGCTCACTCAGTTCGGTAATCAACGCCTGTTTATACTGTTCAAACTCATCGGCTTTGATGGCACGCAGGCGCGGCTTGGCTTTCTGGAAGAAATCCAGATAACGTTGGTACAGATAAGCAGGCTGCTGGCTGTTGCTTTGCAGCAAGAACCCAATACCGAACTGACGGCCAACAATGGTCGGGAAAGAGAACACCGCATAGCCGAGCTGCTCTTCCGTTCTCAGCTGGTTATAGAACCAAGGCTGAATAATCTGATTGAGCAGCGAACTGTACGCCATGCCCTGCACTTCACCGTAACCGGTCGGGATATACACCGCAGCCAACGCAGAATCGGTGCTGCTTCCTGCACGTTGCAGGTTGGCAAGCTGAGTACGCGCCACTTCCACGCTCGGGGAACGCCACCAGACTTGCCCCGAACACGCCAGACGCGCTTTGATATCCTGCGCCAGTTTCGTTACCTGACTTTCGGTGAGGTTACCGACTGCCAGCATTTCCGGTGCAGCATCACGCAACAGCGCATCACGGAAAGCCATGACATCGTCCAGCGAAATATCTTTAATCAGGGCGCGCCGCTCTTCTCGCTCGGTATAAGGCAGCGAAGAGATAGCCTGAACAGGCTCAAGTGCCTGCTCATACGCTTTGGCATTTTCAGCGGCGTCCAACTGCTGGATATACCAGGATTTGGCCTGCTCCAACTGTGCGGGGGTTGCTGTATAGCTTGCATACCCTTCAACCAGCGCCAGCATGAGTTTAGGCAGATGCTGCGTATAGCCATTGGCATTGATGGTTAGCCCATCATTTCCACGGGTGGAGAAGCTGATCCCACCCACCAAAGCTTGATAGCTCAACTCATCCAGCGCTAAACCCGCCAGATAGTCATTCAGCAGGAACATCACCTGATGGCGCGCCGTATCCTGCGCCATCGGGTTACGCAGCAACACCGTGACATTCGCCTTCGGTTCATCGGCAAAATAGCGACTCGGCATATAGAGCACACGCAACCCTGGTTGCTGTAACACCATTTTCGGGTAGTTCTGCGCTTCACCGCGCTTGATCAGCGAGAAATCCGTCGGGATATACGGGTTTGGCGTCGGCAGCGTGAGCGCCATCTTTTCGCCCAGCGTTTGCCAGCGGGTAAACTGAGCAGGGGCTATTTTGTCCACCTGATACGGCGCATTAACAAAATAAGCTTCCTTGTTGTGCGGTGCATCAGGGCTTATCAGCCAGATACGCGCACGCTCCGGCGTCATGCTGGCCAAACGTTGCTTAATCGCATCGGGATCAAAGCGATCGGCCAGATAGGCGGCATCCAGCGTATGTTCCACCGGCACGCGCATCATGGTATCCACCAGCCATTCGATATAGCCCATGTCACGCTTAACGGACTGATAGCGGAAATCGAGCGCCATCACGCGAGAGATTTCATCAAAATAGCGCTGCTGGATGCCTTCTTGCTGCAACAGTTGCAGATAGTGGAAAATGGCAGCCACTACCACGTCATACTGCTCAAGGCCTTTATCGGTCAGGGTAACAGAGATAGTAAACAGGCCACCGTTACGATCAACAATGGGGTCAGCTCCTGCGCCTAAAGACTCTATCAACCCTTGCTTTTGCAGCCAGTCCGACAGCGTATTTTGGCTGCGATTGCCAATCAAATAGCTGATATAGGTGTTGGTTTGGCTGCGGAATGCCTGACTGGTAGGGTCGGTCTGTTCCATGACATCACCGCGAAACTCAATACGCAATTGTTTGCGCGGCTGCGCTGGCACGTAATGAATCATGATACCGCGCTGCTCGTCCGTCACTGACGGCGCAGTGATAGCAGGCACCTTGGCCTGACGGTTAGCAATACGCCCGAAGGTCTCTACCGCCATTTTCGCCAACTCCGGTAAGGGTTGATTGCTGTATATCACCCCTTTCATCAGGTTAGCCGAGTAGTAACGCTGATAGAACGCCAAGAGTTCGTCATGCAACTTGCTGCCGGGCTTGTCCTTCAGGGTTTCCAGATTCCCGCCAGAAAAACGTGACGCCGGGTGCGCTGGATTTAAGGTTTCCGCGCCCACCTGCACCATGCGATGCCCATCGCGCGAGCGCGCCATGGTCAATTCCGCATTGACGGCATTGCGTTCGCGATCTGCATTAACCGGATCAAGCAGCGGCTCGGCAATGGCATCTGCCAGGCGATCGAGTGCAGGCTGTAATGCCGCATTTTCTACTTCGAGATAATACGCAGTGCGATACGGAGCAGTACTCGCATTATGGCTGCCACCGTGTTTTTTCAGGAACTCAGCCAACGCATCCGCCTGCGGATAGCGTTTGGACCCCATCAGGACCATGTGTTCCAGATAGTGGGCCAATCCCAATTGACTGTTGGGATCGTCGAGTGAACCGATAGGCAGCGCCAGCGATGCCAACGAACGGGTTGCCTGAGGATCGGACACCAGCAATACCGTCATGCCGTTATCCAACGTGATCGCCTGATAATTACGCGGATCGTTTTCTCCCTTGCGAATAACCTGCTCCAAAGGACGCCACCCTGCGGTTTGCGCCCACGCTGAGGACACACCGCTCAGCAACAACATCATCATGCCAATACAACAGGCAAACTGTTTACGCCATTCTCTCTTCATTACCGTCCTTTCTCTCACGTCAATCTCGCCGTTCTTGATTCACTGCCATCACATCCGTTCGCTTATGCCTGATTGGCGCGCAGGATCGGCAACAGCCAGGTTTTTGCCGCTGTAACAATCGCCTCAATGCGGGCTTCATCCAGTTCCGGCACGATACGCTGCAAATAGAAATCATCGCCTTCACCGGGCAACATCATGTTGCCAGCCCAGCTTTGTTGCAGCTTGTTCAACGCTTTCTGCACCACATCGGAGGCATCGTTCAACGTGCCACTTGATGCATCGTAGCATGCTTGCAGCCAAGCCCCTCCGCTCTGGTGCAGTAATAATAGTGGGGCATTCATGCCTTGTTGATATCCTTCAATCATATGCGCCATCTGGCGTTGTGCTTCGTCCACAGAAACTGCAGCAAAGCGCCAGACTGTCTCTTCACGGCCATACATGCGGCTCTCTCCCAAACCTCCCGCCAGGCAGTACGCCAGATGATCCAACCACAGGGCCACGCCATCTTTCATGCCTAAACGCGCTGGGCGCCAGCGCAACAGACCATCGCGCTGTACCTGCATCACCCAACCACTCAGGCGTACACCGTCTAGCGTCATGTCCACTTCCAGGCTGGTCATTCCCGCCGCATCACGCTCCGTGCTGACGCTGTCAGCCAGCGCTTGCATCTCCTGGCGCTGTTTTTGCCAATACAACTCACCGAAAGCGCCATAGGGAAGCTCGCCCGCCGCGCGGGCTCGGTGTAGCAGTTCATCCGCATCCTCTTGCGCAATCAGCACATTCAGTAATTGCGCATTCAACTGATAGCGACTGAGGTTATCCAAAGCGAATGGCTCCTCATCGAGCAGTTCATCGTTCTGCACGACAAAGTTCACGCCCAAACGCGCTTGGAAAAAGGTTTTGACAGGGTGGCGATAAAAACGTTTCAACGCATCCAGCGTAATATCGGAGTAAGTGATAGGCTCCAGTGGCGTATCAAACAGCGGCTGCGGCAATCCAGCGCGCCCAGCCGCGGCAAGCCATTCACTGGCGAAGCTGCACGGTTGAGCGTGTTCAAGAAAGTTATCCTTGTCAAACGGCATACGGGTATGCTCGCAGCACAGATGCGCACATACGCGTGCCGCGCTGGTATCCAGATCCTGCGCCTCATCCCCTGGCAAATGGTAACTTTGCGCTAAATACTCCATCAGTTCGCTCACCAACACGGAGGGATAACGCTGCGTGTTATCTTGAATGGCGCGACCGATGTAACTGATATAGAGGCGCTGTTGCGCCGAGATTAACGCTTCCAGAAACAAATAACGGTCATCATCACGACGGCTGCGGTCACCGCGTTGCCCTTTCTGCGCCATCAGGTCAAACCCCAACCGGGGCAGCGAGCGCGGATACACCCCATCGTTCATCCCCAGCAGACAGACCACTTTGAAGGGTATCGAACGCATCGGCATCAGCGTACAGAAGTTAATGGCACCGGCGAGAAAGCGTTGACTCAGTTTTTCCCGATCCAAGCGTTGGGACAAATCGTCACGCAACAATGCCACCGGGATCGCCTCCTCAAACGCATTGGCGACTGCCGCCCCCAGCATCGCCTGCCATTGCTGCTCAATCAAAGACAGCGCGGCATCGCTGTCGCTATCCGCAATGAAAAGATCGTCCAACAGTTGCCGACACAGCGGCAGCCATTGCGCTGGCGTGCGCGCTACCCGTAAACGCTGACGCCATTGGCTGAGTTGCGCCAATAACTCCGCCAATTGCCCCACCAGTTGGGCAATCAACCCACTCGATTCATCATAGGGCAACACGCCCTGCCAGGCCCCCGAACTGCTGTTCATCGCATAGCCCAACAGCATGCGTGTCAGACCAAAACGCCAGGTATGCTGGCCGGTGACCGGCAAATCAAGATCGCGCACGTTGTCATCATCAAGCCCCCAGCGCACGCCAGATTCCATCACCCACAGCCGCAAACGACGCAGCCCTTCTTCGTCGATACCAAAACGGGCAGAAAGCGCAGGGACTTCAAGCAGCGACAGCACCTGCTCGGCGGTAAAACGACTGTGTGGCAACTCCAACAGGCTGAGAAATGCAGGCAAAACCGGGTGCGCGTGGCGGGCTCGCTGGTCGGAGATAGCGAAAGGCAAATAGCGCGCTGTCGGCGCATTACCAAACACCGCCTGAATGAAAGGCGTATAACTATCAATGTCCGCCATCATAACGATAACATCACGCGGCGTGAGTGTTTCATCCTCTGCCATCATTGCCAGCAGTTGGTCGTGCAGTACTTCGACCTCACGCTGAGGACTGTGGCAGGCGTGAAAAGTGAGAGAAGCATCCTGCGGCGTAAGCAGGCGCTTACGTTCACTGCTAGCCTGCGCTTGTGCGCTATCGGCAATCACGCTGCCGTCATCAAGTTCCAGAATATCGCGCTGCACTTGTTGCAATAGCGTTATGCCATCAAGCTCGACAAAGGCTTCAATATCATCGACCTCGTCGATCTGCGCCAACTGATAGAGATGATCACGCCCCAGTTTTCCCCAGCTTGCCAGCAGCGGATTCACAATGCGCTGTTCGCCCTCATCGTTGAACAACCCATCAACATTGGCAGGATCGCGAAACAGCGGACGGTATTGTTCCTCGGCGCTGAGGCTGTTGCTGTGCAAGCGACGCTGACGACTTTTCAGCTTCGCTAAAAAATGGCGATCCTGAATATCACTCCAGTAATCCCGGCATGGGTTAGTAAACAGCAGATGCACATCAATATGCTTTGCCAATGCACGCAGCGCGTGCAAATAAACCGGCGGTAGCGCTGAAATACCGCAGATAAACACGCGTGGCGGTAACCCTTGCGGGCAGGTAGTGGCTTGCTCCAGCATCTCGATAAAGCGCTGATAAAGGCGAGCGTGGTGCCACTCTTTCTGTTCAAGTTGCGCGCTGTATTGCAAAAGTGCACGCCACAGCTCGGCTTGCCACACCTGCGCATCCCCCAACCCGTCCACCAGCGCACCGGCTTGCCACTGTTTGATCCACTCAGGCCGATAAATCAGGTATTGATCGAACAGATCTGCAACTCGCCCGGCGAGTTGATGCCGCTTGCGTTTATCGGCATCATCTTGCAAATAGTGACTCAACGGCAAGAATGACGGATTATCCTGCTGCTGAGGCAAAATATGCATTAACTTCCAGGTCATCGCTTCTTTGCTAAAGGTGTTTTCCGCCGGGATATCCGGTAACACGCGCCGACACATGTCCCACAAAAAAACACCGGGCAAAGGAAAATGCAAATTGGCAGCAATACCAAAGTGAGTGGCAAGTTCAATCTGTAACCATTGTGCCATACCAGGGCTTTGAACCAGGATCGTTTCAGGCTGGAAAGGGTCCTGTAACGGTTGGCGCGCTATCAGCGTCACCATCAGCGTTTTCAAAATATCTAACTGATTTGAGTGATAAACCCTGAACATGATGATTCCCGTTTCGGTGCCCGCGAACCCCGCTCACCGTCAATTGCCCTCAGGCACGGTTCGCCGATTCGTATCAGTAAAACAAAACCAACGGTACAAGCACGCCTGGTAGTGCTGCGGCGTTGTCACCGTCGAGGAGACGCGCAGGCAGGCTGCCGTCGGGTACTGCTCTGTCAACGCTAACTGCCATCCAGGAGGGAGATCGCGTTCAAACAACGTTAATGCCTCCCCTCCCCGACCGGCAGCATAAATGGCAAACTGTTGATATGCCAGATGCCATGCCTGCCTTTGCTGCCATTGATGTACAAAGGCCTGTTGCAACCGCTGATGATATTGCAGTAATCCTAACACCGATACAGCAAAAAACAGCGCGGCGATGGCGGTTTCCACCAACCCAAACCCTTGTTGATATTGCCTTTGTCGACAGCTTCCACACGGCATTCTCCGGCTATCCGCCACAAATGGCCTCCTGCCTTTCGGGGCAAAAATCCAGCCAACCTCCTGTGATTGGCTTCAACGGGCTGGTTTCACCGTCTGGCTCGATGGGTACCACACGCTGATAGAGCACCATCACTGATGAAGAACGGGGAAGATGTCCCTCACCGCGCAGCAACATATAGTGTTCACCGGGTACCTGGCGTAAACAGACTTGCAGCCCTTCTGCGGCATAGCCGAGACATTGCTCGTCGGAACGATTGCCCATGAGCCACTCTTGTCCAAGACCCCATTGTAACGACGATTCGGCCAACACCCTCGTTTGCCAATAGCGGCGCTCATCATGGGTAAGAGAGAGCGCACTGTCCAACTGCCGTTGCATCCCCGTCATTAACAGCAGCCCCGAGGCTGCCAACAGCATCACCATTAAGAGTGCACCATTGCCCTGCTGGCACCAGCGTTTCATGCGTTATGCCCTGCAATCCAGCGCACCGTATGGCGTGCGATATCAGGGCGGCGAAACCAGTGTCCCGCCAGATGCACTTCATAAAGCGCCAGTCCGGTCACATTACGCCATGCAATCACTTCAAAACGCGTTACCGTCACTTCCTGCGGATCAAGCCGTCGCTCCCATCCGCCGCCGCCACAATCGACAATGCTGACTTGTGTTTCCCATGCTCCTGCACGCAACCGGTATCCAAACGTTTCCCGACGCTGCGGCGCACCGCCACGTCGATTAAAATCATAGGCAACAATTGCGCAACTGTTCGCCGTCTCACCGGGAAATTGCCCTAAGGTTACGACATTATCTTGACAGCGACTGGTGCAAAAACCCGCGCGGCGCAGATCTTTTTCCAGCGCAAACAGTGCCTGATGAATCCGCTGTTCTAACCAGAAATGGCGTAGCGTATTCTGACTATGCCTGTGCAGCGTAGGGTAAATCTGCATAGAGCCGATAACCATCACGCAGCCAACCAGCATTGCCAGCAGCACCTCCATCAGGCTAAACCCGCCGACTCTGCGGCTTAACAACGCGGAATGCCTAAAACTGGCGGCGTATCGCTGCATAACCGTATCCTCCCCCAGATCGATATCACGATACGCAGACGACCGGCACCATTCTCCAACACCAGGTGTCCTGCCTGCGCCGTATTGCGCAGACCATAAAAGATGACCGTCGGACGCGCCATTGCGGCAATGCGTACATCGCGAGCTGAGGGCAATAAACGCCCGCCAGTGCCCTCATGACAGCTCAACGCCCCACCTGTACCTTCGCGCAAACACCACGTTCCACCGGCTTGTATTACACTTACCGTGCGTGTGTCGTTATACCGGTAGGCATTGGCCTGCACGCGTTGCAGAAACAACATCACCAACTGCGTTTGTTGCTCGAGACGCACAGCCTGTTGATAGACGGCCCAGCCCTGAATTCCGCCTGCGGATAACAAGGCGATAAGCGTCAGTGCAATCAGCAATTCCGGCAGGGTAAAACCCGCATCAACAAAGGTGCTTTTATCCATGACGGCAGTGTAGCCAGAATCGGGCAGCTACCTGGCAAAAAAAAGTGGGAATGTCTGCCTGCTCGCAACAAAACGAGCTTGGTAGGACGGCGTTACAAGGCAGATACAATGCGGGTTAAAGAAATGCGGGTTGAAGCACTATAGGTGAAAATAACCGGTAAAAAAGGCCGCCGAAGCAGCCTTGATAGCAGAAATGCAGAATCGCCGATTAAATCGCCACCGGTGCCTTAATGGCAGGATGCGGATCGTAGCCTTCAATTTCGAAATCGTCGAACTGGTAGTCAAACAGCGAGGCAGGACGACGTTTAATGATCAACTTCGGCAGCGCTTTTGGCTCACGGCTCAGTTGCAGATGCGTCTGCTCCATATGGTTGTTGTACAGATGGGTATCACCACCGGTCCAGACAAAGTCGCCGACTTCAAGGTCACACTGCTGCGCCATCATATGCACCAGCAGTGCATAGCTGGCAATATTGAACGGCAGGCCGAGGAACACATCACACGAGCGTTGGTAAAGCTGGCAGGAAAGTTTGCCATCCGCCACGTAGAACTGGAAAAATGCGTGGCAGGGTGCCAACGCCATTTGTTCTAATTCACCCACGTTCCAGGCAGAAACGATGATACGGCGTGAATTCGGGTCCTGCTTTAACTGTTGCAGCACGGTTTGCAACTGGTCAATCTGCCGACCATCCGCCGCCCCCCAGGCGCGCCACTGTTTGCCGTATACCGGCCCAAGATCGCCATTCTCATCGGCCCATTCATCCCAAATGCTAACTTTATTGTCATGCAGATAGCCAACGTTGGTGTCACCGTTGAGGAACCACAGCAGTTCGTGAATGATCGAGCGCAGATGGCAGCGCTTGGTGGTCACCAGTGGAAAGCCGTCTTGCAGGTTGAAACGCATCTGATGGCCGAAAATCGATAAGGTTCCGGTGCCGGTTCTGTCTCCCTTCGGCGTTCCCTCATCAAGCACTTTCTGCATCAATTCCAGATACTGTTTCATTTCACCCTCACTACACGATTAAAGAATTTACCGCGTGGCCTCCCGCTGATGTCAACAAGGAGGCCGCTCACGGCAAGCAATTGCTGTTTTTACGCCTTGCGGCGATAGGCCCAGACCATCATCAGAATACCGGCAAACACCATCGGCAGCGACAGAATCTGCCCCATACTGATGAAATTACCGAACAGGCCAAGCTGAGCGTCCGGCTGGCGGAAAAATTCGGTGATAATGCGGAACACACCGTAGCCAATCAAAAACAAGCCGGAAACGCTGCCCATCGGGCGCGGTTTACGAATAAACAGGTTTAACAAGATAAACAGCGCAATGCCTTCCAGCGTCATCTGATAAAGCTGCGACGGGTGGCGCGGTAACATGCCGTACTGATTAAAAATTGTCTGCCATTGTGGGTTGGTGACCGCCAGCATCAAATCTTCGCTGCGTGCGCCTGGGAACAGCATTGCCCATGGCGTATCGGTAGTGACGCGGCCCCACAGCTCCCCGTTGATAAAGTTACCCAAGCGCCCAGCACCCAGCCCGAAAGGAATCAGCGGTGCGATAAAATCGGCAACCTGAAAGAAGTGGCGCTTGGTGCGATGGGCAAACCACAGCATAACGCAAATCACCCCAACCAGACCGCCGTGGAATGACATACCGCCATCCCACACTTTGAACAGGTAAAGCGGGTTACTGATGAACGAGGGGAAGGCATAGAACAGGACATACCCCAGACGGCCACCCACGAACACCCCGAGGAACCCGAGGTAGAGCAGGTTTTCCACTTCTTCTTTGGTCCAGCCGCTGCCCGGTTTATTCGCCCGGCGCACAGCCAACCACATGGCAAACACAAATCCCACCAGGTACATCAATCCATACCAATGGAGAGAGACGGGACCAAGGGAGAAAATCACCGGATCAAATTGAGGAAACGCCAAGTAACTCGTTGTCATCGATCACCACATGCTTGTTTGTTTTATCTCACGACGTTGTTTATCCCACGGTATGGGAAGTCGGAAAAGGGGAAACCTTGTTTGCCAGCGCACTCTCGGCATTAACACCTTACGCACTGGCGGCGGTTGCGCATGATAGCACACAGCAGCCACTACGCAGCGTGCAAGCTCAGGAAAAGTTATGTAAATAGGATGTTACCGTTGACACATTTTGTCAGCGACCACCGCGGACTAATCCGCCCAAACCGCGTTCTTCGAGGAAAAGCGCAATCCACTGACGCACTTCGCTGGCGCTGCGCGCCGCCAAAAGGCGTTGAGTCAGCGTTTGCACCTCTGCCAGCACCAATTGACGCAGCAGGTATTTTACCCGCGCTACGCTACGACCATTCATACTGAACGTGCGATAGCCCAGCCCGGTTAATACCAGCGATCCCATCGCCTCGCCGGCCATTTCACCACAGACAGAGACTTCAAGATCAAGACGTTGGCATTCACGTGCAATACCGGCCAACGCCTGCAACATGGACGGGTGCAGGCTGTCATAAAGTGATGCGACGTGCGGGTTGTTGCGATCCACTGCCAGCAAATATTGGGTCAGATCGTTAGTGCCTACCGAGACAAAATCGATACGAGAGGCCAGATGCGGCAGCAAAAACAGCATAGACGGGACTTCGATCATCACCCCGATGCGCGGTTCCGGCAAGGCATGTCCCACCAGTTCCCGTACCTCAGCGGCGGCCTGAGCGATAAGCCGACACGCTTCGTCCACTTCCTCCAGACTGCTGACCATCGGTAACAAAATGCGCAGGTTGCCGGTTTCAGCATTCGCGCGCAGCATCGCCCGCACCTGGATCAAGAAGATCTCCGGTTGATCGAGCGTAACGCGAATACCGCGCCACCCCAAGCAGGGGTTTTCTTCGCTGATCGGCAAATAGGGAAGCTGTTTATCGGCACCGATATCCAGTGTGCGCAACACCACCGGGCGGGAAGGATAAAGCTGCAACATGCCCTGGTACTGCGCCATCTGTTCATCTTCAGACGGAAAACCGCTCTGTAGCATGAAAGGCACTTCGGTGCGGTACAGCCCCACGCCATCAACCAGGTTGATAAAACGCTGCTCATGTTCGGCGCTGAGTCCGGCATTGAGCATCACTTGCATGCGCTCTCCGCTTTTCAGCACCGCAGGCCGTTGCATATCGTCTTCGGCCAGGCGCGTCAGCGCATTATCTTCACTCAACAGGCGTTGATATTCTTGCAACAGCGTCGGCTCGGGATCTACCAGCAGTTCACCCCGATAACCATCAAGGATCAAGGTGCGCTGGTGCAATAACTCCGGCTGAATATCCGCGCCCATCAGGGTGGGGATCCCCATCGCCCGCACCATGATCGCCGCATGTGAGTTGGCGGCACCGTCGTGTACGACCACACCCGCCAATCGGTCTTGCGGCACATCCGCCAGCAGCGTTGCCGTCAGTTCATCGGCCACCAGAATAAAATGCGGCGGCCAGCGCTCGCTGCTGGTCACACTGTCATCAAGATGAAACAACAAACGCTGGCCCAACGCGCGGAAATCCCCGGCGCGTTCGCGCAAATAGGCATCCTGAAGCACAGCAAACTGCGCAGCAAAACGCTCGATCACCAGTTTTACCGCCCACTCGGCGACATTCCCGTCATCCACTTCCTGAAATAGCTCGCGCTTGAGGCGTGCGTCGCTCAGCAAATGGGAATAAAGATCGAAAATCGCTGCACTCTCTTTTTGCGCGCTGGCACTGAAGCGTTTACTGAAACGGCGGAATTCGGCGTTGGCCTCTTCCAGCGCCTGCGTCAGACGCGAGCGCTCGCGTTCGCTATCCAGGCTTGAAGCAGGGAAAACCAATTCCAGTGAAGGCTGGCTGCTGTCCATCCAGCCTGGCGCAATCGCCACGCCGCTCGATGCCACCAGCGCTTTGAGCCGTGTTTGCCGATATTGACCAAACAGCGCCTTGATTTGCGTCAGAGAGAGAATGGCGGCCATTTGCTTCGCCAGCGTGACCATGAAAGACTCTTCATTCTTATCAAACTGGCGATGTTCGCGCTGTTGCACCACCAACACACCCAGCAGTTGTCGACGATGAATAATGGGCACGCCAAGGAAAGAACGAAAGTGTTGCTCTTTAACGGAAGGGATAAATTTAAAACTGGGGTGGGCTTGCGCATCGGCCAGGTTGATGGGTTCAGCACGCTGCCCCACTAATCCGACAATTCCTTGACCAAAAGCCAGCGTGATAAGACGACCACGCGGCTTTTTCAAACCGCGTGTCGCCATCAGGTAGTAACATTGGCGATCGTGATCGGCCAGATAGATAGAACAGACTTCCGTATCCATCGCCTGGCAGGTCTCATTGACCAACAGATCCAGCGCATCATTTAAGCGCGATGCCGCCGCCACTTTCTCAACGATTTCTCGCAAACGCGTGAGCATGATGAGCGCGACTTATCCTCTTTTGCGCCGAGGCACCGAAGGCGCCCTCGCCGCGGCGTTCTCTTGCAGTTGTATAACCGGGCTGATAAATTCCTTCATCACCCGACGGTAAACGTCGCGTTTAAACGACACCACCTGACGCACAGGATACCAGTAACTCACCCAGCGCCAGCCGTCAAACTCCGGCGTGCCGCTGCTTTGCATATTGATATCAGATTCGTTGCACATTAACTGTAGCAGAAACCACTTCTGCTTTTGACCGATACAAACCGGTTTTGTATCCCAACGCACCAAACGTTTTGGTAATTTGTAACGTAACCAGCTGCGGGTTGAAGCCAGAATACGGACATCCTTTTTCCTGAGTCCCACTTCTTCAAACAGTTCGCGATACATGGCCTGTTCAGGGCTTTCCCCCGGGTTGATGCCCCCTTGCGGGAACTGCCAGGAGTGCTGGCCATAACGACGCGCCCAGAGCACTTCACCAAGCCGATTGCAAATTACAATACCAACGTTAGGGCGGTAGCCATCATCATCGATCACCGGACTACCTCGAAAACTTTCAATGCAAAGATGACCTGATTGTTTCACACTCCCGCCACCCGGTAAACTCCTGCTTAACAGCATTGATTCTACGAATAACCTGCCGCTAACCCACAGAAAGGGGAATAGTTATAAACAGCATGCATCAAGCATAGCGCTTTTATTCACTATTTTTGTGGATATCACTGTGCAGAACCAAATGAAAGCATGCGGAAAACATTTTCTCCATCGTTGAAACCACAACGCACCATCCAAAAAATCTTCCTTTATTTTCAAAAAATACCGATTTAACCCACGACATATTCACCGCAATTAAGCGGCGCAGAAAACCGGTGCACGGCAGAGTGGTGAAAGATTGCTCCACGACGGTTTTATCCACAGCCACGACGCAAAAATCGCATAATAAAATAACAAAAATCGCAAAAAATCGTGACGTCAAGGCTGTAAATCAAACCAGTAGTGAGGACTTATCCCGGTTATCCCAAAAATCTGTGGATAACCTGGTGTAAGATCCTGTTTATTGTCGGTGTCTATCCTTGAACAACGATAAAACCGACGTGATACCTTGGTGGGATAAATAAAAAAACACGCTATGAATCATGCTATTATTGTTTTCTTTTTGGCACGGCACCGCCCTGTTGAAAAACCTGATGAATGCTGTACTTTTTTTAGTCAATCTGACGACCTGTTTTCATAGGTGAATATGCCCAACCCGATTGCAACGCCACCAGCCGATGAGCATACGCTACTTGAACGCGCGCAAGCGCTTGCCGGTTATACGCTGGCAGAACTTGCCGCACGGGCAAACCTGCCGCTGCCAGCCAACCTCAAATGCGACAAGGGGTGGATAGGCGTGTTGCTTGAGCGCTTTCTCGGTGCCAGCGCAGGCAGCAAACCGGAACAGGATTTTCCAGATATTGGCGTAGAGCTAAAAACCATTCCGATTGACGATCGAGGCAGGCCGCTCGAAACCACCTTCGTGTCAGTGGCACCGCTAACCGGCAACAGCGGTGTGACATGGGAGAGCAGCCATGTGCGGCATAAGTTGGCACGGGTACTGTGGATCCCGGTGGAAGGATTGCGTGAAATTCCTCTCGGCGAACGCCATATCGGCACGCCACTTATCTGGAGCCCCTCTCCCGAGGAGGAGGAACTGCTGCGGCGGGATTGGGAAGAACTGATGGACCTGATTGTGCTCGGCAAGGTGGAGAGCATCACCGCGCGTCACGGCGAGGTACTACAATTACGCCCCAAAGGGGCCAACAGTAAGGCGCTGACGCAAGCAATCGGCGAGTTTGGTCAGCCCATCATGACCTTGCCGCGCGGTTTCTATTTGAAGAAGACCTTTACCGGCCCGTTGTTAGCGCGCCATTTTCATCTTTAAATGCCAGAGATAATGCGTATCGTTTTTTCTTGCCAGAAAACCGAATGTAAAGCGTATAATCTGCGTTTACATTTCGTTTAGGTTTGATTGATATAATTTTTGATTGGATTGTTGATCCGAATGCATGGCTGGCGCTCGGCACGCTGACCATTTTGGAGATCGTACTAGGTATCGACAACATCATCTTCCTTTCTCTGGTTGTCGCCAAGTTACCCAAAGCCCAACAAAATAAAGCGCGCCGTATCGGCCTTCTGGGTGCCATGCTGATGCGTCTTGGCCTGCTCGCCTCGATCGCCTGGGTGATTCGTCTGACCAACCCGCTGTTTACGCTGATGGATAATGAAATTTCCGTGCGCGATCTGATCCTGTTTTTCGGCGGCTTGTTCCTGATCTGGAAATCCAGTCGCGAAGTTCATGAGACGATCGAAGGCGGTTCAGAGGCACATTCCAGCCAGGTGCATTCCTTTTTCGGGGCTATTGTGCAGATCATGTTGTTAGATATCATCTTCAGCCTCGACTCCGTCATTACCGCCGTCGGCCTTTCCGACCATCTGTTTATCATGATGGCCGCCGTGGTGATTGCCGTAGGGGTGATGATGTTTTCAGCCCGCGCCATCGGTGAGTTTGTCGATCGTCATCCATCGGTGAAAATGCTGGCACTCTCTTTCCTGATTCTGGTGGGATTTACGCTGATTCTGGAAAGCGTCGATGTTCACGTTCCCAAAGGCTATATCTATTTCGCGATGTTCTTCTCAATGTCGGTTGAAGCGCTGAATCTGATGCGCAGCAAAAAAGCGACAAACGCAGAGTAATTCCCCAGCGGGTAGCCTTGGCTGCCCGCGCTCCCCTTTTCGGGTGAATCACTGATTATTTCCATTATTCCTACATTCTTCTTTTTCCCGCTTTGCTAGACTCATCTTGTATATTCATGTTTTTTGATAGAGATTAGGTCCTAAAAAGAACCATCGCCCATTTTTTTACTATTTGAGTGGATTACTTGATGACGATTCGACACAAAGCCATCGCGTTATGCTTTTTTGCCTTGTTGGTGAGTGGGTGTAGCAGCAACTATGTGATTGCGACCAAAGAGGGGCAGATGCTGCTGACAAAAAACAAGCCGGCGTTGGATAAAGATACCGGCCTGCTCAGTTATCTTGATGAAGATGGGCAGTGGCGACAGATCAATAATGAAATTGTCTCCCAGATTGTTCAGCGTTAACGACTGCTCTCGCCTGGCTTTTTTGTTTTTTTTTTCACACCATGAAGCCATTAAAGGTGCTTCCCCCCATAGCATTGCTTGGTTATAGTCAGAAACAGGCGCTGGTTTTTCCCTTTACCTAAGGGATGAGGACGCCGGGATTTTCAGACATTAAGGAAGCTGGCAATGCTCTATCACCGTATTCCCCATAGTGCTTTAGAAGTCAGCGTGCTCAGTCTGGGCACCATGACGTTTGGTGAACAAAACAGTGAAGCGGAGGCGCACGCGCAGCTCGATCGCGCAGTGGCAGCCGGCGTTAACCTGATTGACACCGCAGAAATGTACCCTGTGCCACCGCGACCAGAAACACAGGGTCTCACGGAACGCTATATTGGCTCATGGTTGGCCTCGCGTGGCGGCAGAGAAAAACTGATTTTGGCAAGTAAAGTCGCCGGCCCAAGCCGTGGCAGCGACGTTGGTATTCGTCCGCAGCAGGTATTGGATCGTAAAAACATCCGTGCCGCGCTGGACGCCAGCCTCACGCGCCTCAACACAGACTACCTCGATCTTTATCAAGTGCACTGGCCGCAGCGACAGACGAACTGCTTTGGCAAACTGAACTATCAATACACCGATGACAAAGCGACGGTAACACTGCTGGAAACGCTGGAAGCCCTCGAAGAGCAGGTGCGTGCTGGCAAAATCCGCTATATCGGGGTCTCGAATGAAACACCCTGGGGTGTGATGCGCTATCTGCAACTGGCTGAAAAACACAACCTGCCGCGCATCGTCTCCATCCAGAACCCGTACAGCCTGCTTAACCGCAGTTTCGAAGTAGGTTTGGCTGAAATCAGCCAGCACGAAGGGGTGGAATTGTTGGCCTATTCGCCTCTCGCTTTTGGTACGTTAACCGGGAAATATTTGAATGGCGCTCAGCCAGCCGGAGCGCGCAACACATTGTTCAGCCGCTTTGTGCGTTATAGCGCACCACACACCCAGCAAGCCATTGCCGAGTATGTAGCCCTTGCGCAGCGTCACGGGCTGGATCCGGCGCAAATGGCATTGGCGTTCGTGCGTCAGCAACCGTTTGTCGCCAGTACTATCCTGGGTGCAACCACACTTGAACAACTCGACACCAACCTTGCCAGCCTCGATGTGCAATTAAATCCTGAATTGTTGACTGAGTTGGAAGAGATTCATCGCCGTTTTACCATCCCGGCACCGTGATGTGCGGCTTAAATACCGATCAAGGCCCAGCATGCTGGGCCTTTTTTTGCCTTGTTCCCACCTAAAGTGTCCCGGTGCCACCGTCCGAACACCATACTTGCCCCGACGTGTAGCTACAGGCTTTCGACGCCAGAGTAACGTAAAGCGGAGCGATCTCTGCCGGCTGTCCAGCCCTTCCCAGTGGGCTGTCCGCACCAAAGTGAGGCAGCGACTCTTGAGGTTGGCCGCCGCAAACTTGCAGTGGTGTCCAATAGGGACCGGGGGCAACGGCATTAACACGAATGCCTTTGGGCCCTAACTGTTTGGCCAACGCCTTGGTGAACGCCACGTTACAGGCTTTAGTCTGTGCATAATCAAGCAGCCCAGCAGAAGGCGCATACGCTTGTACCGATGCGGTAGTGATAATTGATGCGCCCGGTTCCATGACATTGAGCGCATATTTCGAGAGCCAAAACATGGCATATACATTGGTTTTAAACGTGGCATCAAACTGCTCAGTCGAGAGATCGAGGATGGATTCAACGAACTGTTGTTTTCCGGCATTATTGATCAGAATATCCAACCCCCCCAGGCAACGATGGGCCTCCTCAATCAGTAACTGACAGAACGCCTCATCGCGCAGATCGCCGGCAATACCGTAGCCTTTCTGACCCGCATCTCGAATAAGTGCAATCACTTCATCGGCATCTTGCTGTTCATCGGGAAGATAATTAATCACGACATCGGCACCTTCGCGGGCAAAAGCAATAGCAACCGCTCTGCCGATACCGGAGTCCCCCCCGGTAATCAGCGCTTTGCTCCCCGCCAGGCGACCGCTCCCCTGGTAACTGGTTTCACCATGATCGGGTCGAGGCGACATTTTTCCCGCCAGACCGGGCTCAGGCTGGCGTTGTTGCGGATAGGGTGGCATGGAATAATGAAGTTGGTCGTGCTGCATAATCGACTCCTGTTTGGTGAGTTTATCAACGTTAACCAGCAATCGTCGCGGCGACTTTCTCCCGCGACCACACTCGGTGTTGTTTCATAACGGCGGTAAGTTCATCCACCAGGTGTTGTGGAGTGTTATTGACGATAACGCCTTCATCGGGAGCAGGCAGAGACAATGCGGAATAAAGCGCTGACGCTTCACCTTGCAGGCCAATCCCTTTGAGGTGTTTGAAGCTCTGTATAAGAAAATATTTGGCAGCACCGTTTTGCATCAACGTTGCTACAGACTCTTTTCCGGTTGGAACAATCGCTGCGTCGAACAGCACTGAGGTATTCCCCTCAAACGAATCATTCACTTCAAGGTTAAGACCTTGCAACGTGGTAATTTCCCCAACGCTGGGGGCCAATATTTTAGCGTGGACCCCTTGTTGCTCAAGGCGACGGATCATGCGGATAACAGCCTCTCCACAGACGCCGTCAGCCACCAACAGAGCCACCTGACGCGATTTGATGCGATAGTCCACAGCAACCTCACGCGCATTTTCGCCATAAATACTGAGCGAGGGTTCTACCGTTAGCCCATTGACAGGATTAGGGAGCGGATAGGCAAGCTGTGCGGGTGAGATCGAGATGCCCACTTGCTGCGCAACCCGTTTTGCCAGATCTTTATCGATGTAGCACAGTTGATCAACAACGCGTTTGCGGATCCACGGTCGCTGAACTTTGCCCAGTTCAAAGCTGAATCCATCGACAATATGGGCCTGCTCATAGTCCGTTTGGCTCAACCAAAACAGGCGCGGCTGCGAGTAATGGTCAGAAAAAGAGCCGCTTCTCTGGCGGATTTTTTCACCGTTTACTGGCTGTTTGAAGGTGGAACCGCCGCCCTCACGCGCGCCGGGCGGTGTTTCTCTTGGCCAATTATTATCAATAGAGTTAGGTTCATAATTGGCGGCACCAGAAACGCTCATTCTGTGCTGGCCGTCGCGTTGGTGATTGTGGAATGGACAAAGTGGTTTGTTGATGGGGATTTCATGGAAATTAGGGCCACCCAACCGGCTGATTTGCGTATCCAAATAGGAAAACGGCCGACCCTGTAGCAAGGGATCGTCAGAAAAATCCAATCCGGGAACCAGGTTTGCCGGGCAAAATGCGACCTGTTCGGTCTCGCAGAAATAGTTGTCCGGATTGCGGTTAAGCGTCATTTTCCCGACCCGCTGCACGGGAACGAGTGATTCCGGTATCAGTTTAGTGGGCTCGAGAATGTCAAAATCAAAGCGATGCTCATCCTGCATAGGAATGATTTGTAAACCCAGTTCATATTCAGGGTAATCCCCTGCCTCAATCGCTTCCCATAACTCGCGCCGATGGAAATCAGGGTCCCGGCCTGTAATCAGCTGTGCCTCATCCCACAACAAGGAGGCAACGCCATAGAGCGGTTTCCAATGAAAACGCACAAAGTGGCATTGCCCTTCAGCATTAATCATCTTGAATGTGTGGATCCCAAATCCCTCCATCATGCGGTAACTGCGAGGGATCCCGCGATCTGACATCGCCCACATCACATTGTGCAACGTCTCGGGTTGGAGCGAGACAAAATCCCAGAAAGTATCGTGCGCACTTTGACCTTGTGGGATCTCATTATGTGGCTCAGGCTTTACCGCGTGGACCAGATCGGGAAACTTGATAGCATCCTGAATGAAGAACACAGGCGTGTTATTGCCGACCAAATCAAAGTTGCCCTCATGGGTATAAAATTTCGTTGCCCAACCACGAATGTCCCTGACCGTATCGGCCGATCCTCGCGATCCCTGAACCGTGGAAAAACGCACAAACACAGGCGTTTCAATATCAGGCTGTTGCAAAAACCCTGCCTTGGTCAAATGTGTCAGCGGCTTATAAACCTGAAAAAAACCGTGCACCGCCGCCCCCCGCGCATGCACCACTCGTTCAGGAATCCGCTCATGATCGAAGTGCGTAATTTTTTCTCGCAGCATAAAATCTTCGAGCAGGATTGCACCTCTTTCCCCCACGCTCAGTGAGTTTTGGTTGTCCGCAATTTTGATCCCCTGGTTGGTGGTTAACGCTTCACCCGCTGGGACGTCTTTTGATTTTTCTAACTGGCGCAATTTGTCATTGCTAATTTCAGGCGATTTTTCAATTCCAGGGGACATGGGCGCAGCACCCGGTGGATGGGTGCTTCCAGAGAGTTTCAAAGACGCTTCTTGCCCAATCTCAGCATGACGGTGCGATGACACAGTCTTATCAGGTTCACTTTTTTTATGATTTCCCGACTCATGATGCGTATCCTCTTTCATGCTCACCTCTAAATATTGATTAAAATCAATTAATTAAAAAAACCATTTATACACACATTAATTATAGTTAATTTTTTTTAATATATTAGTCACGAAATGATTGGGTTGAGTCGATGAGTTTGCAGGGGAAGGGAGATTGACGCGGTGATGGTTATCGCATTGACGTCAGTGTGCTGCCGAAGGTGGACTGTTGATAGCTTCAGCCCAGGGGCATATGCGCCCCTGGCTTAAAACGCTTTACGCCCATTGAACAATTAGCAACTGGAAGCCCCACCGAGCAATGGGAATAGCTATCCTCGCTGCGGATCAAGATTCAGCCATTTCGGCGCGCTTGCCGTATAGGTTTCCAGCGGCTGGCTAAAGGTTAATTTTTCAGCCAAATCGACATTGATGTCTGAAATGGTCACGCTCTTGTTTTTCAAGCCTTGCTCATTGAACGTCAGATGACTGTTAACCGTGGTGGACACCGTGCTGGAACCACTCGATAAGGGCTGCATGGCATCCCGCGACGATCCCAGTTGCTCCACCGGCCAGACTATCTGGGTTGCAATATCAACACCGTTGCTCTTGCTCACGGTAACCTTTGTTTCAGGCGGCCCCAGTTTCATCCATCGATTATCGGTAAAAATTACGTCGCCAGACTGGTGATTGAGCTGATTAAGTACCTTATTACCTACGTTATTCAGAACATTTTTTGGCGCAATATGGTGCGTCAACGCCAATAGGCTCATAGGATGGTGATTGACCATGTCAGAAAGCTGTCCGACCTGACGCTTTTGCCCTTCAGACAGATCCTCAGGTAACGCGAACATGTCTTTGATAATAACAAACAGATTGCCCCCTACATCAACCGCTCTTTGACCATAGCTTTTATGGCTATTATCAACATGGAGAGCCATTCCCTGCCGCAATTCATTGATAAACGAACCGCCAGCGAAATAAGCCCCCGCTTCCTCAGGGTGTTTCACTGGCAAAGAGAAACCGTTTTTCATAAAATTCGTCAGTTCGGGGGAAACTGCATATTTACCATGATGTTCGAAGGAAACGGAGTCAAGCTCATTAAGCCAGTTGTGACCCATTGCAATGGTAGACATCGGCATCTTTTCTAATAATGGTTTTAGTTGCTCATATTTATTTTGGAATTCACTGCGAACCTCTTTGGGCAGTTCAGCAATCATCTTGAACATCTCATCAACTTGTTCAGGTTGTTGTGTTTTATGAGCAAGAATGGCAAGTTCAACAAGATCGGAGACGGTTTTTTTGTCTCCATTGGCAGTCCCCGTTGGTAACCATGTGCTGAATTCATTAAATACTTCTTTTATTTTGGCCGGCAATTGCAAAACATTCCGCATCACTTCTGATTGCAAACACAGGGATGAAACATGGTTATAGGTTTCTGCGGTTACAGATGAAATTACTGAGCACAGTGACATTTCTGGGACAACGTCTTTGCTTTGCGTATAATGCCGCTGCAACTCTTTTGCCGCAATACGGTGCAATGCCGTATTACTTTGATATTCTGCTTTATCCAAAATTGTGCGTTTCAATACCGACATAAATGTCGCGGCAATCATTTTTCCACCATGAACACCGGTGAGGGCATTTTCTATTGCCAGTTTCATCACCTGTGAGCCTGATTCCTGCTTTGACCAGACGCACAAAATGCGCTCCAGCGCATGGTCTTGTAACATATCAGGCAGAAAATGCCCGGCAATTTTACTCGCCAGGAAGGTGGAACACGAATTATTGCCATTGTATTCCATCAGCAAAGAGACCAAGGGACCGGCCCCCTCTTTTACCTGCGCCATCGTATTATCAAACAATACGCTTCTGCCAAGGCTGACAATTTCAGCGCTTCGCTCACCCAGCAATTTTTGGTCACAGGCGTATTGCTGTGCAAGGTTAACCGTACCGGACAGGATATTCTTCGCCAATGTATCACGGGTAACCGAGCCAAAAGTGATACGGTTGACCAGCGTATTAACGACTTTGCTGCTGTCCATCGCTTTATAGGTTAGCGTACGGGCAGCCAGTTTCATGCCATCGGAAATCTTCATCATGTACGTTGATACCTGTTTCTGCTGATAGTGGTTTGCGCAATTGAAGGCCGTGAAGCACGATTGACAATCTTGGGCAAATGCTCTTGCCAATAGTGAACTTGCGTAATGAGTGTGTCGATACGTTTTATCGCAGTCTCGGCATCCATATTGTCTAACGTGAGCAGATGAAACAGAATGACCTGATTACCGCTGGCATCAAAACCAAACCAGCAACGCTCGGTTGCGACCCCGAATAAATGAATTTGTAACAGCGATGCGAAAAAATCATCAGAGAGAATATCTGCCGTACGCATGACGGGTGAAAAAAGATAGGCCTCGTCATTATGATACTCAATATTCAGCTCAACATTATTCTCAAAGCGAATAGCACAGCCTCCGCTATCAACAGCTTTATTAATATCTACATGCATATCGGCAGAAATTGCCTGCAACAGTTCGGTGAAGGTCATGTTAAATCCTTTGTAAAATAATATATATCCATAACGCTTCGTATTGCATAGGCAAAAGTGAGAAGTTGTAAACGCAAATGTCCGTTGAAGATCTTCCGCTTACGACTTCACATTTATTCTTCTTTATCTTTACAACGGCATGAAAGAAATAGAATCGAGTAAAAGCATGATATATGTATAACCATAACTAGCTTTCACAAATCGGCTATATGACTTGCCAAGCGCAGGGGATGACGTGGGGGCATAAAAAAAGCCACTCTGACGAAATACCTGTTTTCATCAGAGTGGCGCTGTAGATACGATTACGGCAGGGATTTAAGCAACTGCTTACGCTGGTTTTCCAGTGCAATAACCCGCTGGCATACATCCTTGCCAAAACGCTGGAACGTGAGTTCCTGGCTGTTCCACTCGGTTTGAATCGCTTGTTGCAGGTTACCAAGGTTACCCATCATTGCCTGCAACGGATTGCCTCCGCTGGAAAGCTGCTTTACGCCCATCTCGTTCAGGCTGTCTTGCAACACGCCGCCAAGGGCCTGCTGAACCAGTTGGCGGCCATCCTGCTCCACCTGTTTGACCGCCTGGTGATGAAACGCAATGCCATCGCTACGCGGCTCGAGAATGCGCGCCATCTGCTGCTTGAGCTGGGTATCCAGCGTGGTTAGCCGGGTACGCACATTGCTGTCACTCCCCAGTTCCTTAGCAATGACGCCGTCCAGCGCTATACGCGCTTTTTCCAGATGCGCCTGTGCACCCTGCTCAATCCACGGCAGTTGCTGACGCAAATCCGCTTGATACGCTTTCGCCTGCTGACGCTGTGGCGCAGTAAGCGTTAACACCGTCTGGTTGCGCGTGACATCGCCCTGCGGCGAAATCACCAGATTGCCACTTGCACCAACCACCTGCACCTGTTGCGGTGTAATGAAGATGTCATCCTGCGGATTCACTTCACATTGATACGCCGCCTGTGCCTGCCAGGACAACAACGCCAGCAGAGAGAGCATTACCGATCGCAACATGTCGTCTTCCTATAAAAACAGAATCAGGAGAGCAGATTTTCCGGCAGTTCCCACCAGATATCGAACAGTTCGCTAACTTTAACGTCTTGCAACTGCTGTGCTTTCAGCCAGGCAGCAACCAGCTCACGGTGCGCATCGGTGCAATGGCCGGTCTTCTGCAAGCAGATCAACCCTTCCCAGTGCAGATAACCGCTGCCTTCAAATGCCAGGCCCGCCGGATCAATCACATCGTCAACAAACTTATCCAGGGTGGCATCGATAGTCTCTACCGACGTGCCCTCAGCGAAACGCCAGCTCACCGAAAAGCCCAGTTCCTGAAACTCCTCAATGTGTAACTTTTTACGCAAACGACGACTGCGTTGTTGTGCCATTATTCTATCCTCTCAAACATAAGATCCCACACTCCGTGGCCTAACCGCTGGCCGCGCGCTTCGAACTTGGTTAACGGGCGAGACGAGGGGCGAGGAACGTAGTCCTGTGTGGCAGAGAGATTACGGTATCCCGCCACATCACGCATGACCTCAAGCATATGTTCCGCATAGGGCTCCCAGTCTGTCGCCATATGAAACACGCCCCCCTTCGCCAGCTTGCGCAGCACCCGCTCCGCAAAGGCTTTTTGTACAATACGACGTTTATTATGGCGCGCTTTATGCCAAGGATCAGGGAAAAAGAGCTGAACCATGGTCAGTGCCCCATCGGGGATCATCTGCTCCAGCACTTCAACCGCGTCATGACACATAACGCGCAGATTGCTCAGGTTAGCTTCCTGCGCCGCCGCCAAGCAGGCTCCGACGCCGGGAAGATGTACCTCGATCCCTAAAAAATTTTGCTCAGGGTGTTGCTCTGCCATGGTGACCAGCGATGCCCCCATGCCAAACCCGATTTCCAATACCGTCGGCGCTTCACGACCGAAAAGTGCAGTAAAATCGAGCGCCTGTGCCTGATACTCTACACCCATAACGGGCCAGTAGTTATCCAGCGCCTGCTGCTGCCCATTGGTTAAACGCCCCTGACGGCGCACAAAACTGCGAATACGGCGCAGCGGACGCCCATCCTCATCAAATTCCGGTGAAATGACGTTATTGATCATAGAAAACGTGTGCCGATGGCCTGTTCAAATTCGCCCAAAGAAAGGCGCATTATGCAAGGATACCGCGGTTTAGCAAGGGGGATACCTCGGAAAGTTCCGGTTTACAGCACATTCACTCTGTGCTGGAATCGCTGTCAGACTTTTCACCCGGCAAGAGAGTGGCTTTTTTATGATGCAAGCGCAGCCGTTCGCGCAGCAGGTGTTGGCATGGTATGAGCGCTATGGCCGCAAGACACTGCCGTGGCAACAAGAGAAAACGCCTTATACCGTATGGCTCTCCGAGATCATGTTGCAACAGACGCAGGTCACCACGGTCATTCCCTATTTTCAACGTTTTATTGCACGCTTTCCCGATGTGCGCACCCTTGCCGCCGCCCCCTTGGATGAGGTACTGCACCTGTGGACCGGGCTGGGTTATTACGCGCGTGCGCGCAACCTGCACAAAGCCGCGCAAACCATCATGGAGCAGCATGGCGGGGCGTTTCCAACCACGTTGGACGCCGTCTGTGCACTGCCGGGGGTTGGGCGTTCCACCGCAGGCGCAGTGCTGTCCCTTTCTCTTGGTCAGCATCACCCGATTCTTGATGGCAATGTTAAACGCGTGCTGGCACGCTGCTACGCGGTAGCCGGTTGGCCGGGTAAGAAAGAGGTTGAGCACCAGCTCTGGACCCATAGCGAGCAGGTTACGCCCGCGCAGGGCGTTAGCCAGTTCAATCAGGCGATGATGGATTTAGGCGCGATGGTGTGCACCCGCAGCCGCCCCAAATGCGAACTTTGTCCGCTGAGCAATGGTTGCATCGCTTATGCTAACCACAGTTGGGCCCGCTATCCGGGTAAAAAACCGAAGCAGACGTTACCGGAAAAAAGCGCCTGGTTCCTATTACTGCAACGGGGCGATGAAGTATGGCTGCAACAGCGGCCTGCGACCGGGCTATGGGGAGGCTTGTTTTGCTTTCCACAGTTCAACACTCATGATGATGTGGAACCTTGGCTGCAACAACGCGGTCTGAAAATCACAGACGTGCAGCAATTGGTGTCATTTCGCCACACCTTTAGCCATTTCCATCTGGATATTGTTCCGCTCTGGCTCGCATTACCCACTGACATTCCTCACGCTTTGCACGATGCTTGCATGGAGGAAAAGGCCGGTCTCTGGTATAACTTGGCGCAACCGCCCGCCGTTGGGCTGGCTGCACCGGTGGAACGACTATTACGTATGTTAACGCTACACTCCGGCGGCAGTTTGATCTGACCAGCACGCGTTATTCAAGAGGAATCAGCATGAGCAGAAGCATTTTTTGTACTTATTTACAACGTGAAGCCGAAGGGCAGGATTTTCAGCTTTATCCGGGAGAACTGGGCAAACGCATCTATCAGGAAATTTCAAAAGAGGCGTGGGCGCAATGGCAGACCAAACAAACCATGCTGATCAACGAAAAAAAGCTCAACATGATGAACGTGGAGCACCGCAAACTGCTGGAACAAGAGATGATTAAATTCCTGTTCGAGGGTAAAGAAGTCCACATCGAAGGCTATACCCCTCCCAGCGCATGATATCAGGGCCTTATGGCCCTTTTGTCTCTTTATGCTGACACCGCGTTGCTAACGAACCGTTAATAACAAGATACTTATAACGAATCATCTATGAAGAAATTGCTAGCGTTGTTGCTCGTTGCGCCCTTGCTGATCTCCTGTTCCGGCAAGCGCGGCGATCTCAATAATGAAGAATTCATCAAGGATACCAACGCCTTTGACATTCTGATGGGGCAGCTCGCCCATAACATCGAGAATATCTGGGGCCTGAACGAAGTGCTGATTGCCGGCCCGAAAGACTACGTCAAGTATACCGATCAATATCAAACCCGTAGTCACATCAACTTTGATGCCGGTACGATTACTATCGAGACCATTTCAGCGACCAATTACGCCCCGAGTTTACGCCAGGCCATCATCACCACACTGTTAATGGGCGACGACGCCAGCAATACAGACCTTTACTCTGACGCCAATGACATTCAAATCAGCCGTGAACCGATGCTTTACGGGCAGGTATTAGATAACACCGGACAACCCATTCGTTGGGAAGGACGCGCCGCCAGCTTTGCCGATTATCTGTTGCAAAACCGCTTGCAGAAACGGACCTCCGGGCTGCATGTGATCTGGTCCGTCACCTTCCAACTGGTGCCAAACCATCTGGACAAACGAGCGCATAAATACCTGCCGCTGATTCGCCAGGCTTCCGAGCGCTATGGCATTGAAGAATCGCTGATTCTGGCAATCATGCAAACCGAATCCAGCTTTAACCCTTACGCGGTGAGCCGTTCTGACGCATTAGGGCTGATGCAGGTGGTGCAGCACAGCGCCGGACGTGATGTGTTTAAGAGCAAGGGAAAATGGGGGCAACCGAGCCGCAGCTATCTGTTCGATCCCGAGAACAACATCGATACCGGCGTGGCCTATCTGGCGATTCTGAAAAACACCTATCTGGGGGGTATCGAGAACCCCACCTCGCGTCGCTATGCGGTTATTACCGCGTATAACGGTGGTGCGGGCAGCGTACTGCGTGTGTTCTCCAGCGACAAGGACAGGGCCGTTAGCCTGATCAACCAGATGTCGCCGGGCGAAGTCTACGATACATTGACCACCAAGCACCCGTCATCCGAATCACGGCGCTATCTCTACAAAGTCAATTCGACGCAGAAAAACTATCGCCGTTAATCAATGTCCCCTTTTGGCGTAAGTATGCGCCAGAAGGGGATTTTTTCAGATAACGCCTTTCAGCCTTTTGTCCGGTTCCACACGCTCTTTCCGCATGCCATGCTTTCACGCGTTTGTCCGCCGCTGACGTTTTTTTGCCAGCACAGACGAGAAAGGGTAGCATCGCTGCCCGAAACAAACATAACAAAGGGTTATGACTGCGGAGCGAGGAGAAGCACCACACCGCGCACCTGCATGACCGCAACGTCAAACCAAACGCCATCGGGCATGAAAGACCAGCAGGAACACAAACTGAGCATGACACACCACAACACAACAGATGTGACGCATCAGACCAGCAAAAAAAACTGGCTCGACTCCCACGAAAAGGGTTACCAAAAAAGCATTAGTAAACGCCACGTGCAGATGATCGCCATTGGCGGCTCTATCGGTACCGGACTGTTTTTAGGCGCAGGAGCTCGCCTGCAACTGGCAGGTCCTTCATTGGCGCTGGTGTACCTGACCTGCGGTATCTTCTCTTTCTTTATCTTGCGAGCACTCGGCGAATTGATCGTTCATCGCCCTTCCAGCGGCAGTTTTGTCTCTTATGCGCGAGAATTTCTCGGCGAAAAAGGCTCGTACCTCGCAGGCTGGATGTATTTCCTTAACTGGGCAATGACCGGCATTGTGGATATCACGGCGGTTGCGCTCTATATGCACTACTGGGGAACGTTTGCCGATGTGCCGCAGTGGGTACTGGCTTTAGGTGCGCTATCCATTGTTACCACCATGAACCTGATTGGTGTGAAATGGTTCGCCGAGATGGAATTCTGGTTTGCCTTGATCAAGGTAGCCGCCATTTCAGTGTTCCTGATTGTCGGTACGGTGTTTCTGGCAAGCGGTCACCCTGTTGCGGGTAACCCAACCGGTTTTCATCTCATCAGTGATAACGGCGGCCTGTTCCCCCACGGATTATTGCCCGCATTGGTGTTGGTTCAGGGCGTGATCTTCGCCTTCGCCGGCATCGAGATCATCGGCACTGCTGCCGGTGAAGCCAAAGACGCCCGGCGCATTCTGCCTAAAGCCGTCAACAGCGTTATCTGGCGTATCGCTCTGTTTTACGTGGGATCTATCGTGCTTTTGGTGTGTCTGTTACCGTGGAATGCCTATCAGGCCGGGCAAAGCCCGTTTGTCACCTTCTTTAGCAAGCTGGGCGTGCCCTACATGGGCGATGTGATGAACGTGGTCGTACTCACGGCAGCGTTATCCAGCCTGAACTCTGGCCTCTACTCGACCGGACGCATTTTGCGCTCACTGTCTCAGGGTGGCTCAGCGCCGCATTTTCTGTCGAAAATGAGTGCACAGTCTGTTCCCTATACTGGCATCATGGTGACAGTGGCAATCCATATCGTTGGAGTATTCCTGAACTATATTGTGCCGTCGCAGGTGTTTGAGATTGTGCTGAACATGGCTTCTGTCGGCATTATCTGTTCCTGGGCATTCATTATTCTGTGCCAAATGAAGCTGCGCCAGGCCATCAAACAGGGGAAAGCCGAGCCCGTTTCATTCAAGATGCCCGGTGCGCCGTTTACCTCCTGGCTGACACTGCTGTTCTTGCTGGGCGTGGTGGTGCTGATGGCATTTGACTACCCGAACGGCACCTGGACCATTGCTTCCACTCCGGTGTTGGCTCTCTTACTGGTTGTGGGTTGGTACGGACTGAAAAAGCATCGCGCTGCGGCTAATGGCGAAATCGAGGCAACGCCCACCTCTGCCACCGAATAAAAAAACGGCGCGAGGGGTTATGCCTCGCGCCGTTAATACCGCTTATTCCTGAATCACATGTGCACACAAGCGCTTACTGCCATCCGCTTGCTCAACGCTGTAAACGCCTTGCAACTCCGGTGAGAAGCCCGGCATACGGTTAATGCCTTCCTCTAACGCCAGGAAGTAACGCAGCACCGCCCCGCCCCAAATTTCTCCCGGCACCACACACAGCACCCCAGGCGGATAAGGAAGCGCCCCCTCTGCCGCGACACGGCCTTCAGCTTCAGCCAGTGGGATCAAATCGACGTCTCCGCGCACAAAGGCTGTGTTTGCCGCCTGCGGCAGCATCACGGCACGCGGTAACGTCGCTTTGCGGAACATGGCTTTCTGCAAATACTGCACGTTGTGGCTAACATAGAAATCATGCATTTCCTGACATAATTGGCGCAGCGTGTAGCCTGAGTAGCGCTGTTCATACTTGTGATAGAGATTCGGTAGCACTTCGCTTAACGGCGCATCGCGCGCAATCAGCGCTTCAAAGCGCACCAGCGCCTCCACCAGATGCGCCAGCTTGGCGCTATCTTCCGCTGGCGTCAGCAGAAACAGGATCGAGTTAAGATCGCTTTTCTCTGGGATGATGCCATGTTCACGCAGGTAGTTGGCCAAAATGGTGGCAGGAATGCCGAAATCGGTATATTCACCGCTGCTGGCATCAATACCGGGCGTAGTCAGCAACAGTTTGCACGGATCGATAACGTACTGGCCTTGCGCATATCCCTCAAACGCATGCCAGGCTGCTCCCGGCTCGAAATTGAAGAAGCGCACATCCTGGGCAATGTCGTCCGTGGCGTGATCCTGCCACGGCACGCCGTCGATCAGATCCGGAACAAAAGGTTTGATCAACGAACAGCGGGCCAGCAGTTGCTTACGGGTATCGATACCTTGCTTGACGCATTCGAGCCACAGTCGGCGACCACTGCTGCCTTCGTGCATTTTTGCATTAACATCGAGCGCCGCAAACAGCGGATAAAACGGGCTGGTCGAGGCATGCAGCATAAAGGCGTGGTTAAAGCGCTTGTGGTTACAAAACCGCTTCTGCCCTTTAATGTGCGTGTCCTTTTTATGGATCTGCGAGGTTTGTGAAAAACCCGCCTGCTGCTTGTGAACCGATTGGGTAACAAAGATGCCCGGATCGTTCTCATTCAGCTCCAGCAACAGCGGCGAGCACTGCTCCATCATCGGGATAAACTGCTCGTAGCCCACCCAGGCAGAGTCAAACAGGATGTAATCACAGAGATGGCCAATGCTATCCACCACCTGACGCGCGTTGTAAATGGTGCCATCGTAAGTGCCGAGCTGGATCACCGCAAGACGGAACGGACGCGGCGCATCCGCGCGATGCGGCGCCTCTTCCCGAATCAAGCCACGCAGGTAAGCTTCATCAAAGCAGTGCGCATCCACCCCACCAATAAAGCCAAACGGATTGCGTGCCGTCTCGAGGTAAATAGGCGTCGCACCCGCCTGAATCAGCGCACCGTGGTGGTTGGATTTATGGTTATTACGATCGAACAGCACCAGATCGCCCGGCGTCAGCAACGCGTTGGTCACGACCTTATTGGCTGACGAGGTGCCGTTGAGTACGAAGTAGGTTTTGTCGGCATTAAATACTTTGGCCGCAAACTTTTGCGCTTTTTTCGCCGCCCCTTCATGAATCAGCAAATCGCCCAGTTTCACATCAGCATTGCAGATATCGGAACGGAAGAGCGTTTCGCCATAGAACTCAAAGAATTGACGCCCGGTGGGATGCTTGCGAAAAAATTGGCCACCTTGATGTCCTGGGCAAGCGAAGGTGGAATTACGCATGCCGACATATTTGGACAGCGTATCGAAAAACGGCGGCAATAAACCGGCCTGATAATCCGCTGCGGCTTTCTCCAGTAGCGGTGCGTGCTCGCCCGCACCGTCAACGCGCAGCCAACTGCTGCCCGATGGCAACATGTCCTCAGCTGAATACCAAGGCTCGTTCACCACGAACGCCGGAATGCCGAAACCGGTATGCTGCAACAGCGACAACACCCCACATCGCGCCTCTTCAAGAGAAACAACGACCGCGGCCACATCAGTAAAGTCAGTTTGACTCAGAGAGACAATTTCTCGCTGGGTATGAAGACGGCCCGCAACCGTCGCGTTCGCTGCAATTTTTAACTGTTTCATGTAACCAAACCCAAACACTTAAGGATGAGTAGTGGCGCAAAGGCACCGTGTAAAGCGTCATCACTGTCAGGCCTAGATGGCATATCCGCAGATTAAAACAGATATACATTAATCTTATGAAAAGACCAGACGGTGCGACTGACAAATACCGCTTTTTGCCTATACGGCTTAACACGTAAGGAGAAACTGGATCCAGCCCCGTCCGATAGACATCAGTAAAATCAGAGCGATGCGCTGTTCTTACTCATGCCTAACAGTGAGCATCTGAACGCCTCACCGCATGGTGAAGGAGGATAATCGAGATAATGCAGACAAGCGGAAACCGAACCCACTAGCAGGCATCATAGACAGCCCGGCGCGTACAACCTGCACCTTGCGCAATGAATCTGACATAGTGACGCCCTCTTTAACCGCTCGTGAATGGGGAGTAAAAAACGGCGTCATAGTGGCACGGTTTTTCAGCAAACACAATACACCTTGGGGCTAATAAGAAAACGTTTGCCTGGCGGGTTCCCAAACCCAGAAAAAGCACTTTTGCTGCAAAAATGCACGTTGCTGCTCGAATTCACAGCATTCGTACGGGAATGTGATATAAACTCATTGACGGCACTGACCCAATACGGTTTAATGCGCCCCGTTGCCCGGATAGCTCAGTCGGTAGAGCAGGGGATTGAAAATCCCCGTGTCCTTGGTTCGATTCCGAGTCCGGGCACCATTTCTCCTTTTTTATGCCTCCCTATACGTTCCTATAAATCCCTATGTGTTTGTAATGTAACCAGAGTGGCATAAAAATCTTTCCTGATACGTTCTTAGTTATCCCTGGGTATCCGGAAAAAAGTGGGTCAAATTACGGGTCATTCAGTTCGATGAACGAAGTGACTTGCCCATGTTAACGGATAGCAAGACTCGCTCAGCTAAAAACCTCGAAAAACCATACAAGCTCACCGATGCGTTAGGGCTTTATCTAACGATATCTACTCACGGTGCTAAGCGGTGGTATTTCCGCTATACCTTCGAGCGTAAAGAGAACCGCCTCGCCCTTGGCGCTTACCCGTTGATTTCATTGGCAGCAGCCCGTGAAAAGCGCGATGCGGCGCGTAAGTTGCTGGCATCCAGCGTCTGCCCTTCACTGTCTCGCAAGGCAGAAAAATCCGCAGTGGATGAATCAAGAACGTTTCGCTATATCGCCACTGGCTGGCACACCAGCAGTCTTAAGCTTTGGTCAGATGCGCACGCTTCTAAAATCCTCACCTGCCTGAGACGCTACATTTTCCCCGCTAAAGCGCATCATGAGTCTGAAAAAGTGAATAGATCTGTTTGCCGGAATACTTACCATAATGGCAGCCACCAACGAAATCATGCCCTCCACCGCTAAAGAGACCAATCCCAGCACGTGATTTTGCCGGTGCTGGTAAAAGATGTCGCTATTGATGGGGGACAGCAAGCAACCCCTTCAACAACTCCCGGCTCTGCCCCAAAGCGTCAACCTGACGGTCGATTAGGGCTAGCTGTTCCCGTATTTTCATTTTCAACGCATCACAGGGCCTAGCCCCCGCACGCACGCAGTTCAGTACGCTGGCAATCACCGGCAGCGTGAAACCCGCTCGCTTCAACATCAGGATACGCCTTACCACGTCAGCATCATGCACAGCGAAGTCTCGGTAGCCGGTTTCCGTACGCGTTGGATGCAGCAGCCCCGCATTTTCATAGTAGCGTAGCATGCGGATGCTCACGCCAGTCAGTTCAGCCAGTTTCCCAATTTGCATCACGCCCCCCTTGACTCTGACATTACTGTCAGAGTGTAAGATTTGACGCTCCAGAATAAAAGGAGCCATAACATGCTAAAACTCATCATGTGTGTAAAAAGACACCCTCGCTTAACGCGGGAAGAATTTGATCATTACTGGCGAAATAATCATGCCTCGCTGGTTAGCAAACATGCGGCGCTTCTCGGCATTCGCCGATACATTCAAACCATTCCTTTCACAGATACGGCGGCGCAGTGCGCACTTCAGCGCACCAGGAACGCAGAGCCTGTCGACTTTGATGGCTGCGCCGAGCTATGGTGGGACGATATGGAATCACATCTTGCAGCTCGAAAAACAGAGAACGGCTTACGCGCGCTTCAGGAGCTTATTGAGGATGAGCGTAAATTCGTGGATTTAGCGCATTCACAACTCTGGTATGGCGAAGAACGATGGGTGATTGCCGAATAAAACCCAAAAACGGATGACGGGTCATTCTCAGTAATAAACAGGGTGCCCTCTAGGGTTCAAAATAGGTTGATGTCCTGAATCACCACAGGCCAACGGGCACTTCATCAATGAAGATAACCCGTTGTTATTTCCGCTCAGCCTTTCGTGGACTATGCTTAGCGCTATTATCAGAAAAGGAAAGCACAGCATGCAATTTATCACGAGTAAAGAACAGGACGATAAGAAAGAGGCGGAATCCGCCAATACCAGCTCCCTCATGCAGCAAAAGCTGCTGGATGCGCGCTCGATCATTATCTCCGGTGAAGTGAATCAGGCGCTGACCGAGAAGGTCGTTACCCAGCTTCTGCTGCTGCAAAGCATCAGCGATGCGCCGATAAAAATCTATATTAACAGTCAAGGGGGGCACGTTGAGGCGGCAGACACCATCCATGACATGATTAAGTTTATCAAACCGGAAGTCCATATTATTGGCACCGGTTGGGTTGCCAGCGCCGGCACCACCATTTTCCTTGCCGCTAAAAAAGAGCACCGTTACGCGCTGCCGAATACTCGTTTTATGATCCATCAGCCATTGGGTGGCGTGCGCGGTCAGGCTAGCGATATTGAAATCGAAGCCAAAGAAATAATCAGGATGCTCGATCGCGTCAATCATCTGATTGCCGATGCCACCGGTCAGCCTGTCGAGAAAGTGAAACAGGATACCGACCGCAATTACTGGATGAACACCCAGGAAGCGATTGATTACGGCATTATTTCCCGCGTAGTGCAGACCTACAGCGAGCTAAATCTGGATTAAACCTCTGCTGCTGGAGGATTCAGTCGCGATCGTCGACCAACACTGAATCCCCAGAAGCCGGATTAACGACAGGAGGCGACGCTAGAAAATGTTGCTTTAATTTCAGACAACGGCGGCATGTTAGGGTTTGCCTCTTTATAAACACCGCTATCAAACCAATCATCTACTGCGCCAAGCGCGATGGGTTTATCCGCCCACCAGGGCTTAAAGACGCCACTTAGCAGTTTCATTGAGATGCTCTCTGGCGTGATGGCCGTGACCTGCCAGCAACCATCACCCTCACCTTCCGCCGCGCCCGGCAAAAAGCGGTTGGATTTTTCATCCCAACGGTGAGTTTGGCGGACAAAATCACCAACTTGCCAGTCGGTTGCCGCCTGAGCGGGAAATTGGCAAAACAGCAAAATAGCGCCCGTTAGAACCCCTGCTTTACACATCTGGTTATCCTTCTCCACAATGAAAATGCCATCACATTATCGAGCACCCTACTGGTGCTTTCACACTTGCCTAACCCAACATCTGGCTAGCGCACAGGTAATGTTAAAATCCTACGGCTATATAATTGGAATAGTCTCTGAATAGCTATGACCACATAAAATAGAAACACAGCGCGCCTTCTCATAGATACAGTTTTCCATAAGCATGCCGATAACAGGGATAGCGGTGTCTACTTTGAGGTGCAGTTATGAAAAATATCTCATTATTATCATTGATTACAGGGATTTTAGCCGCGCTTTCGTTACCAGTGAATGCCGCTGGGAAACCCGAAACAAAACCCGCCGATGTGACAACCGTGGTATCCTTTCCTGCCGTAGCGATAAAAGGCCCTTCTCGTGACGTTATACGCGCCGAGCACACCCACAAAGTGGATAAACAACTGAATATAGAAACTGGCCTGCGCTTTATTCCAGGACAAGGTGCTGTCCGACAGAAGATAACCAATGCCACCACGACGCAAAATTTCTACTGGCGACAATGATTGCCGCTCATTCAAACCGTTTACCCAGACTACAACCATTTAGGGTCTTGGGTGAAGGAGATGGTCAACCAACGATGGGGGCCATCTTCGCCGATAGAGAGAGCGATCTCATCGCGAATTTTATCAAATTTTTGCACACCGCTATCTGCCATACTCTCGGGAACGACAATATGGATTTCAACAAATAAACCACGTCCGATACGCGTCGCATAGTTTGAATAATCCAGAAAACCATATTCCAGCGTCAACTGTGCCATGATAGATTCGATTTTACAGTCGAGACTGTCCGGCGTCATTTGTAGAATTTCCCGAACAGCGGACAGAACCGTTTTCACCGGAACGGGGATTAACAGTAATGTCAAAACCGCCAGTGCAAAAGGATCGGTATAAACATTGAGGTATTCGTAGCGAGTGCCTTCCATCAGCCAGGAAAGTATAAAAGCAAATAATAAGGCGCTGCTGATACAGGCCGACATTAGCCAGCTTTTCGTATCCAGCGCAATCAGCTCAGATTTGATTTTCTTGTTAAGCCGACGCTGTATAAAGTAGAGCGAAAAACAAAAGATGCTGATAGTAATCGCATAAGCGATAGCCCAGCCAAGTTCTAATTCGCGCCCTCCATCGATAATCCCTTTAATGGCGTTAACAAACGCATACAAACACAGAATAACCAGCAGGCAACCATTAAATGCCAGTACCATCGGTTCAACATGCCAAAATCCGAACTGGAAGCGGCGGCTATGGGGTTGCCCCAGCAGACGAGAGACTAATAAAGAGAGCGAGCACATTCCGGCATCCAGAATGGAAAACATACCATCGAAAATAATCGATATTGATCCGCAAACCAGACCAACGACAATCCCCGCACTTGCAATAAAAAAGGTACACAAAATCGAACGCTTAAGGACTTTTTGCTCTATCTCTGTGCTGTGTAACGCATGATTGTCAGGGGGCGTTGCCGTTATCATTGTCATAGTCTTATCCACAAGTGAGCGTGGTGATGAAAAACCAGAACGCAACTTACCTGCAAGTATATACCCTAAATAATCCGAGTTGCAGGAAGGCGGCAAGCGAATGACAAATCTGTCTGGAACAGATTTGAACAGCGCCTGCGCTGGCCTGTAGGGTGAATCTCAGGGATGAGATTCATTTATCCCGATGAGCTTACTCAAATAAGTGATTCGGGTGACAAATCTGCCGGGAGCAGATTTGAACGCCGCTAGCGGCGGCCTCGTAAGAGGTGAGGCCCAGGGATGGGCCGAATAACGAGCGTAGCCAACGCACCTGCAGCTTGAAGTATGACGGGTATAGAACACGCTATTTTAATGCGACATTTACTGCATCCTTGCCCCTGACATTGCATTATCATTTGCGCGTGAAGGTGGTTAACATGGTATCGACGGTATTAGCATGCAGATATCAAGAGGAGAAGGCGTTAATCGCCATGGCAAAACAGCAGTTGTGATGATCCTGGGGACATGTCGGTGTAAACGCTGATATGGCTCACGTTAAAAACAATGCTTTTATCCGTAAAACATTGCAGGAGATATAACGATAATCATGGCAAAAATAACCGTTTCGATGATCGAAGAGATTTTATATCTCATCGGCGGAAGAGAGAATGTCATTCTCTGCGGTAACTGCATGACCCGGCTGCGCCTTACGTTAAAGGATCGTCAATTAATCGCGCTGGACGCACTGAAAAAAATACCTGGGGTTCTGGGAGTGGTAAACGGTGACGACCAGTTGCAGGTCATTCTTGGCCCCGGAAAGGCGCAAACCGCCAGTGAAATGATGAATGCGCTACTGATTACCCCTTCTCCATCGGCACCCACGGGTGAAGATCCTCCTGATTTACGTCAGGTAGCCAGTCAAAATAAGCAGCAAATCAAAGCCAAGCAGAAAAGCGCGGTACACAACTTTCTGACCAAATTTGCCACGATTTTCACCCCGCTGATTCCGGGTTTTACTGCTGCGGGTTTATTACTCGGGATCGCCACCTTATTACAGCAAACGCTGGTTGTAGAGGGTGTCGCACAGGCTGTCTGGCTAAAGAGTCTGATTGCTTACATGAAAGTGTTTAGCATTGGTCTGTTTACTTTTCTTAGCATCCTGATTGGTTTTAATACCCAGAAGGCATTTGGCGGAACGGGCGTCAATGGCGCAATCATTGCATCCCTGTTTATTCTGCGCTACGTGCCGGAAGGTACGACGGGTTATTACGCAGGGATGTCGCATTTTTTTGGCCTGGCCATCGATCCGCGCGGTAATATTATTGGTGTGTTACTGGCTTGTATGTTGGGGGCCTGGGTCGAAAAGCAGGTGCGCCGCATCATGCCTGACAACCTTGATATGATCCTCACCGCCACCCTGACATTGTTGATTACCGGTGCGGTGACCTTTGTCGTCATCATGCCTATCGGCGGTGAACTGTTTAAAGGCATGTCATGGCTGTTCCTGCACTTAAACGGCAACCCGTTTGGCAGTGCCATTTTGGCTGGCCTATTTCTGATTGCGGTGGTTTTCGGTATCCACCAGGGTTTTGTGCCGGTCTATTTTGCGTTGATGGATGCACAAGGCTTCAACTCGCTGTTTCCCATTCTCGCCATGGCGGGTGCTGGGCAAGTCGGCGCGGCACTGGCCCTTTTTGTTCGTTCCCCGAAAGACTCGCTGTTACGCACCCAAATCAAAGGGGCCATTTTCCCCGGTCTGTTGGGCATTGGCGAACCGCTGATTTATGGCGTCACGCTGCCACGCCTGAAACCTTTTGTGACCGCCTGTTGCGGTGGTGCTATGGGCGGTTTCTTTATTGGTACGATAGCCTGGATGGGATTGCCAATCGGCCTGAATACGGTATTCGGTCCCTCCGGTTTGGTCTCCATCCCGTTGATGACATCTGCACAGGGTATTTTTGTCGGAATGGCCGTTTATATTGCAGGTCTCATCGTTTCTTATATTACCGGTTTTATTTTAACCTGGCTGTTCGCCAGCAAGAATGTTGATTTAACCTGATACATTATCCGCCCCTCTGTTCGCGCAATATGCATTGTTGGGAGAGGGGCGGTGTACTATCATAAAAGTACGGCACATCACAAGACCAGTTATCTCACTGATCTTCACATTATCGGACCTACCGTGCAAACTTGGTGCTACGGCTCTTATTTTTACGCACAAACAGAACAACAAAATAATTAGCACTCTAAATTATTAATTTACCTTAATAGTCCCATAAGCTGAATCGATTCATTTTTATTTTCTTGATAGAAAAAACCGATCGAATAAGAAAAATCAAACGGTTTAATGATCGTTTTTTTCGATCGATCTTGTGTTTATAATAGCGTGAGACTATACAACACTCCGCACTTCGATTTGATATGTGGGTAATATCAACAAATATAGATATCAACATTAAATTAACATAAAGCTCAACTCAGTAAGGTGACAAGCGGTTCAAAACCGTATTCATCTTAGATGAGAAAAACGTTTTTCGGCTTATAGCCAAACAGATTTCTTATGCCAGTGTCTTGGTGCATGCATTGATAATGGGGAATTTGCGAACATCCAGGGAACCTATTGTAATTAAATGAAACATTACCTACTTTGCAAAAGAATCAGTGGGTAATTAGTCAGATAGTCATCGTAGGGAAATGCATTATTAAATAAATACAACAGATGGAATTGGCATGAATTTCTTTAAAAACATGAGCATTGGTAATCGGCTTTTTTTAGGGTTTGGTGTGTTAATCATATTAACGCTCTCATTGTCCTCCCTCAGTTATTTTTTCATAAAGAACATCGAAATTGAACTTGAAGAAATCACTGAAGATCGAATGGTGAAGGTCGATATGTTGCGTGACATTCAAGATATATTGAATACCAACGTCCGCACCCTGCGCGATATAATCTTACTACCAGAAAATAAAAATCAGGAAAAGCAAAGCCTTAAAGAAATTATCGTCAGTACAACCAACTCAGCCAGCAATATCTACAAAAAACTCGATAACGGGATCAATACGGAAAAAGGTCGAGCGCTTTTCAATCAACTTCTCGACATCAGGAAAGAATACAGCCTCTACATTAATAAAGCAGTGAATTATGCCATGGAGGATCAAGATGAATTAGCGACAGCGCTGGTATTTAGTGAAATCGCTAACGTTCAGGGGATTTATTTTAACAAACTCACTGAGTTTACTGAATTACAAGAAGCCTATGTAGATACCGCAAAGCAAATCACCAAGGACTATATCACTAAAGCCCTGTACTGGATGTTGCTGCTGTCGGTGATTTCAACGCTGTTAGGCTGCCTGATTGCCTGGCGCTTAACGCGCAGCGTCACAACGCCGTTAGCCCTTGCGCTTTCTTCTGCAAAGCGTATCAGCGTCGGCGATCTCAGTGGCTCAATAGGGTCGGACAGTCGCGATGAAATCGGCCAACTTTTGGAAGCGATGAAGGAGATGCAGGCCGCCCTGACGCGGATGGTTATCAGCGTCAGAAACAACGCCGAAAGCGTGGCCACCGCCAGCATGCAAATAGCCCAAGGCAACGCCGACCTGTCGTCGCGCACAGAAGAGCAGGCAAGTGCGCTGGAAGAAACCTCATCAATGACACAGTTGGGGATGACGGTGAAAAATAATGCAGATAACGCTCGTCAGGCAAATGTGTTGGCGCAAAATGCGAGTTCGGTAGCGCAGCAAGGCGGCAATGTTGTGGATGATGTGGTGGAGACCATGAAGTCCATCAATGAGAGTTCCCGCAGCATTGCCGATATCATCAATGTTATCGATAGCATCGCTTTTCAAACCAATATATTGGCGCTCAATGCCGCCGTCGAAGCCGCCCGCGCAGGGGAGCAAGGACGCGGATTCGCCGTGGTCGCGGGAGAAGTTCGCAATCTGGCACAGCGAAGTGCAGACGCCGCGAAGGAGATTAAAAGTCTGATAACCGCAAGCGTAGAGCGGGTCGGGCAAGGCTCTTCACTGGTGAATAAGGCAGGGTAAACGATGCAGCAGGTTGTCACGTCCATTCGCCAGTTAACCGACACCGTGGCAGAGATAAGCTCTGCCAGCGCAGAACAATCGACCGGGGTGGAGCAAGTCGGGATTGCCGTCAGCCAAATGGACCAGACCACCCAGCAGAATGCGGCGCTGGTAGAGGAATCTGCGGCCGCGGCGCAAAGTCTCAAAGAGCAAGCCGATCAGCTCGTCAAAGAAGTGTCTGTCTTCAACGTTGCCGGTTATCACACCGCGCCGTCAGCGCTGAGAGTGGCACAGGCTTCAACGCCCGTCGCCATGTTACCAACGGCATCGCGATCAACAGAGAAAAACACGTCCGATTGGACAAGCTTCTGATACACAGCGTACAGCGCGTCCTGGGAGTCCAGATTTCGGGGCGCTACGGTAAACCCCGATACAGCGATAACTATAAGAAAAAGATATGGATAGTCATGGAGAGCGTCAGAAATTATTGGCCGATTACGATACGTTCTTAACGGAGCTTGAGCAGATTACGGCGCTGCTTCAGCAGATGATGCAGAAAAAGTATCACTCGTTGGATGTGTACATCAACAATTGCAATCACTTGAAAATCAGCTATTTGAAGATCAACAAATTGCTGGCTGAAGCGTCATTTTCTGACTATCTCAAGACGCACCATGACGCGTTATACAACAAATACACCAGCCTGCTTATCGGGATAAGGCTGTATGAAAACCTCTTGACCAATTGTGGCCTGCACCAGGGATTTACTACGCACGCTGACAGTCAGTAAGCGCGCGATTCGTATCGATTTTGCAAAGAGCACAACTCCATTATGGTTCTCTTTGCGCTTTGACCGGCACCGTACCTTGGCCCGGTCTTTTTTTTGCCTGTCAGTTACGCTCCTCGCCACCGACATTCTCACGAGAGGCGTAATCGATCTGCAAGACGATGCGCAGCAGCGCGGCAACCGGTTCGAAAAGTGCATCAGGGATACGCTCGCCACATTTCACATCATAAAACAGCGTTCGCGCCAGAGGGACATTCTCTACCATCGGAATGGCCTCACGTTGTGCCAGTTCAACAATGTGTTGCGCCATAGCATCCCGGCCTTTCTCCAACACGCGCGGCACAGGCATCGTCTCGGGATCGTATCCCAGACAAACCACCAAATGGGTGGGGTTACGCACAATCACCGCCGATTGCCTGACGTTTTGTGCCAAACTGCCGCTCTGCACTTCGCGCTGTAGCGCACGACGACGCTGTTTAATATGAGGATCACCTTCCCGATTCTTGTTTTCCTGTTTGATGTCCTCCTTGCTCATGCGCTGCTGCTTCAGCGTATGAAAACGCTGATAGCTATAATCCGCCACTGCCAGTACCAGATAGAAGCCCAGCATACCAAACCACATAAAACGCATGATGGCGGAGAATGTGGGTAACGCACAGTGAGGATCGCAATAAGGTAACGCGCGAAACGTCGACGCGTAGCCATAAAACAGCAGGAGGAAAATCGTGCACAGCAGCAGCACTTTCAAACAGGATTTGAGCAGTTCAACCACGCTGCGCCAGGACACAATCTGTTTAAGATTGTCCACCGGGTTAAGTTTGCTCCCCTTGAAACCCACCGCCTTACTGGCAACCACAAAACCGATTTGAATCAGCACGCTGAAAACGGTGGCAACGCTTACCATCGCCCCCAGGTAAATCAGCATCAGACCGCATTCCTTCACCAATGCACGCACAATGGTGCCCAGCGCATAGGAGAAAGGGGCATTAATAACGCGTACCGATTCCTGAATGAGCAAGGTGATGTTTTGTATCAGCACATCGGAAAAAAAATGGAAAAAGAGAAATAAGGCGAGCAGTTGTGCGCCGGAGGTCAGCTCAACGCTTTTGATCACCTGCCCCTCTTTTTCACCATCCTGCCGCCTTTTGCGGGTAGGCTGCTCCGTTTTCTCACTCATGTTGAGCAAACCACTCGCCAACATGCTGGTAGAGGCGTTCACTCTCCACCAGATAGTGGTGCAATGCATAGGGCAGTGACACGATCAGCAACAACAAGACCAACAGACTTTTGATGGGCATAGCCAGAAAGAACACGTTCAACTGCTGCGCCGAACGATTCAATAACCCCAGTGCCATATCCGCCAATACCATCACCAATACGGCTGGCAAGGAGAAGCTCAAACACAGGTGATAGAGCGTCTGCCACTCCACCTTGATAAAATCCAACAGTTGCTGATTAAACACCAGCGTGTTGCCTGGCGGTAGGTAATGATAAGAGTCATACAGCACGCTCAAGTGCAGGTTTATCCCTCCGCTAATAAAAAACAGCGCACAGAGAAACTGGCTGAACAACAAACCAAAAAGCGACGATTGGACGGACATCGCAGGATTGAACACCGCGCTCATGGTCGCACCACGCAGTGTATCGATAATAAATCCCGCCATATCCACGGCCCAAAAAGGAATTGCGCCGCAGAACCCCAAGATCAGCCCGATGAGCAGCTCACCGGGAATATAGCTCAACCATGTCCACCCCTCCCCGATGTCCTGGGGTACAGGCACCACGGCCAACATCGGCAATGCAATCGCCATCAACACCGCGTTTCTGACTAACGGCGACCCCAGATTCCCTGCCTGCAACAGCGGAAACAGCAGGGTCATCCCCAGTGGGCGCATCATCAGGAAAGCCAGATGCGCGATCTCTTCGTTAAGCACCAGATTCATGCATGCGCACTTATTTGCAATAGCACCTGGCGTGTATATCCCAGCAGGATGCCGCCAAGCCAGTGATAAGTCGCCATCAGCATCAGCGCCACGGCCAGCAGTTTGATCATAAATTGCAGGGTCTGATCCTGTATCTGCGTCAGCGCTTGTAACAGGCTAACCAGTACGCCGACCACACACGCAACAACAATGATCGGCAATGAGGTCAGTAAGACGATCCACAACAGTTGGGTCATCAGGTGCGTCAGAGTGGCTTCATTCATACGAAACTCTGTACTAACTGGGAAAGGATCAGGTCCCAACCGCCGGCCAAGAGAAAAATTAACAGTTTGAACGGTAAGGCGATGGTCATGGGTGAGACCATCATCATCCCCATCGCCAGCAGGATATTGGACACCAGCAGGTCAATCGCAAGAAACGGCAAATATATCAATAAGCCGATACGAAACGCCTGAGTCAATTGGCTGACCGTGAACGCTGGCAGCAAAATGAGTAAGGAGTCATCCTTCACTGTGCGACGCACCTCTTCCGGCCAGGTTTTCGCAATCAGGTTCTGAAAATAGTGCACTTGCTTATCTTCAGTGTTTTTTATCAGAAAGTGGCGGTAGGGCGTCAGTGCCTGGCTATCCCAACCGCTCATCCAGGCGGGTTCGCCCTCAACGGCAACCGGATGCCATTGCGCCTTTACCGCCAGTAGCGTCGGGGCCATGATAAACAGCGATAGCACCAACGCAAGGCCATACAGCGCCATATTTGGTGGCACCTGCTGGATCCCCAGGGCATTGCGCAAGATGGAAAAGACTACCGCCAGTTTGAGAAATGAGGTTCCCATTACGATAATCAGCGGCAACAGCGAAAGCACAAACAGCAGCGCAATTAACTGCCAGGGAGAGTCAGGTAGTGACATGTGAATTCCACGCTATAGGGTTGACGTCCCCTTATACCTCGGCTAAACCAGCCCCACCTACCGGGCATTCACCCCATCTTTCCCCTACCACCGTTCAATCTTGTGCTGTCAGATACCATTGCCGGATTTGCACCAAAAAGCGGTCGCCGCAACCAATCAGCGCGCCTTTACCAATGGCTCGGCCATTCAACTTCAACGTTGCTTCAGGAGAGAACTCGGCGTTCACCGCCACCGTATCACCCACCTGTAGCGTTCGCAGCGATCCCAGTGTCAGCGTGACCTGCCCGACCTCAACCAACAATTTTTGCGGCAGCGCCGCAAGATCCACTGACAGGGACTCGGCGCAAGGGAGTTCATCCGGTATTTCACTCGCGCTATTTTCAAGCTCAGCGCCTAACGCTCTACAGTGCATCGTGTTATCTCCGTTTATCTGGACATACGCCGCCTGCCTCAACAATGGCGACAAGGCGAAATGCCCCGCACGTAAATCACCATACGGGTGTATTACGATCCCATCCCCCCGCGTCAGACTCCCTAAAACAGACAGCGGGAGCTCACACTCTCCGGCATACAGCGCACACCGCAACGGAGGCAATGGACCAGTGGGGACACGATCGGGCACAATCAACGCATGCAGATGTTTAAACCCAGCGTCAGTATTGCCAAACAGCACGGCCTTAAAAACAACCTGTTCCACCTGCCAGGTAAAAACGACGCCCCATTGCTCGGACAGCGCGCTACAAGGGCACGGTGCTGCATTCTCCCGCACCATGCTAGCCTGGCACTGTGCCAGCAACGGCGATAGCGCCCACTCAGCAATATCCTCAAGCAATACCCCATCCACCGTTGCCACCTCAGCGGTGCCCAGCATCTGCTCACACAGTGCCCGCCACCCAGCGTCCTCCAACCAAACGTGGCTCACCGATGTCCCTTCCTCGAAGGAAAGTGTTATAACTACCCCGGATTGAGCACGTGTCCACGTTTGTAAACCGATATGCAATTCGCCTGCGGTTACGCCCTCAGGAGGAAGATGCTGCGCCAGGTTCCACGTATCCTGAGTCGTCCTTAACATGTTCAACCTCCAGAACAACAGCATGGCCTGCCTCGCGCAAACGCGCGCAGAGCCAGGATGAAATAAGGCTCAACGTGTCGAACAGCTCGCGCTGAGACACCTGGATACAAAGGTGAAGTTCACCGTCCCTCTCGCTGACCTCACACAGCATCACTTCACCATTGCAACTCACCATGCGATAACGCTGTCGGCGATGCGCGTAAGGTGTAAGTGGAGAAGAGGTGCAATGCGTTGCCTTTTGGGCTATCAGTTGCATAAATTTCTGAGCGTCCATCGCGGTTTCAGCGTCGGTCGCTTCCGGCTCCGGCAGCGTGTGCCACAGACTCCCTTCAACGCGTGGCCCACTCATGAATAGCGGCTCATCGTCTACCGCCTGCATCGTTGAGCACACTGTGCAGTTTTTCCTGCTTTTTCATGACAACATTCAACGCGTGCCTTACCGCGTCTTGCTGCGCCAATACGGCGTGCTGCTCATCAGACAGCGCCATCTGGTTAGCCATCAATTGCTGATCCTTATCGCGCAATGTCATCAGTGTCTGCTTATGTGCCAGCAGTTCATCGCTGATGCGCGTGCCGGACCAAGCCAGCCAGGCGTTTCGTTTTTCTACCAGCAATGTGCGCTGGGTCGAACAGGTGCACATATCCTGTTCCAGTTGCTGGAGCTGAGAGCGTTGCTGTACCAACTGTCGGCGCAAGGTGATTTCCCGACGTTGCTTGATGGCCAATAAGGCCCGCAGCATCACGGTGCTACCAGCGCACTGAGCCGTTGCAATAACAGGTCGCTGTGACATGGTTCATTCTCCTGCTGTTGTAAAAATGCATTGATTGCCGCATACTTTTCTACCGCCAGATCGGCGAGCGGATCCTCACCTTGCTGATACTCCCCCACTCGCACCAGCAACTCTACATCGCGATAAACACTGAGCAAACGGCGTACTTCATTGGCAAGCGTCAGGTGCATCTGGCTGGTGACGTTAGGCATGATGCGGCTTACGCTGGCGAGCACATCAATCGCTGGGAAATGCGCTGCCTCAGCCAACTGGCGCGACAGCACAATGTGCCCATCGAGCAGCGAGCGCACCTCGTCCGCCAGCGGCTCATTCATATCGTCTCCCTCCACCAGCACGGTGTAGAACGCAGTAATGCTGCCACAGCGCCCTTTACCGGTCCGCTCCAACAAACGCGGCAGCGCGGCAAATACACTGGGGGGATAGCTGCCAGCAACCGCACGCTCGCCCGCCTCGATGGCGATCTCCCGCGCGGCGCGAGCGTAACGCGTCAGTGAATCGGCCATTAACAGAACGCGCTGGCCCCGATCGCGAAACGACTCCGCGATGGTGGTCGCCACATACAGCGCGCGCATGCGCTCGAGCGGTGGTTTGTCTGACGTGGCGACAACAACAACGCAGCGACGTCGCGTCTGTGCATTAAGCGAATGCTCTAAAAACTCCCGCACCTCGCGGCCACGCTCTCCGATAAGTGCCAGGACAATCACCTCGCAGTCCGCACCGTCACACAGCATGGAAAGCAACGTGCTTTTCCCCACGCCCGCTGCCGCGAAAATCCCGATACGCTGCCCTTCGCCGCAGGTGAGTATGCTGTCTATCGCCCGCACACCGGTTAGCAACGGGCGATCGATAAGCCCACGAACCAGTGCCGCCGGCGGTGGCGCGTCAAAATCGCGCCACGGTCCTTGCCACGTCTCATCGCCATCCAGCATCTGCCCCAGGCCATCAACCACGCGCCCCAGCAACGCCTCTCCGACGGGAACCTGCTGCCGTCGTCTTAGCGGCCGCACCTTCTGGCCGCAATACAGACCTACGGTACTGGCGAAGGGAGATAACAACGCGTCTTCGCCGTCCACTGCAACCACTTCAGCCAAAGCGCCGTCGGGCAAAATCTGGCAAAGTTCGCCCATAAACACGCCGGGCAAGCGCACTTTCAACAACGAGGCGCTGATATGCCGCACCCGCCCCGTCATGTCGATACCATCAGGCGGTCCACCGGACAAGGCCAGTCGCTGGCTCACGGCCGCTACCAGAGAGGAAAACTCAGTCTTCATCATCGAATGCATGCTCGGGGTTCAGGTCAATACTGTGCACCACCTGGATAAGGCAATGCTCCCCGACTTCCTGCCACGACAACACCGCAATGTCGGTGTGTTGTTGCTCGATGACCTTACGCAAGAAACGACGTGTATCCACCGAGCTGACAATCACAAACTCGCCGTACACCCTTTGCGCCTCGGTAATCAACTGCAATATCTGCGCACGTTGTTCATGGCTTAATGCGGTGTAAGTGCCCATTGCAGTCTGTCGAATGGATTCGCGAATCACATTCTCCATCTCTTCCCCAATGCGCAGCACGCGTAGCGGCATCCCTTCTGCCATCAGACGATGCAAAATATGGCGGCGTAAGGCGATGCGAACATATTCCGTCAGCATTTGGACATCTTTTTCCCGCGGAGCCCACTCAATCAGCGTGCCGAAGACCAGGCGCAAATCACGGATAGAGACCCGTTCTGATACCAATCGCTGGAGCACCTCGGCAATTTTGTTGATGGGCATCTGCCGCTGAAGTTCTTTCACCAACTCGGCATAGCGTTTCTCCATGGCATCCATCAGGTAGCGCGCTTCTTGCACCCCGATAAACTCCGCCATGTGGTTCACCAACACTTTATGCAACAACGCAACAAGGCACTGGTCTCCGGTAAACACGGTTTGCCCCGCCTGTTGTGCACGCTGCCCCTCAGCGGCAGACAGCCACGTAATTCGCCCCATTCCCTGCGGCAACACGTGCGCTTCTGGCATGGCATCGTCCGCCGCCACGCGAGTGAAAACCATGCAGGAAGCCGCCACGGGGAGCGTCAGAGAGAACACCGACTCCTGATAGACAAGCACCGCCATGCTGTTCTCTGTCATTGAAGCATCGACGATGATGGAGACATCCGGCAGGGGTACACCCAGGGCGTCGAACAGGGTTTTGCGCAGCGCATCGATCTCCACTGAAAGAGACTCTGAATGCAGGCGCGGCGCAAGGCGCAAAGTCAGGGGCTGCGCGCCCGGCACCATCTGATCCTCATCAACGCTGCCCTGCGGCGCGGATACAGGCTGCGGATGTCGTGCGCGATACCACAGCAGTGCACAAGGCAATGACGTGACTACCGCCATGATAAAGAAGTAGATAAACGGGAAGCCGGGAATAACGGCAAACAGCAACATCACCACCGCCGCAAGGATCAGCGCCTGGGGCTGTTTCCCCAATTGCGTGCTCAGTTCACGCCCCAAATTTTGCCGTTTCTCACCCGGCACGCGGGTGACGATAATACCGGCACTGAGCGAAATCAGCAGCGAGGGGATCTGGCCGCACAGGCCGTCACCGATAGAGAGCACGCTGTAAGTTTGCACCGCATCCCCAAGCGACATGCCGTATTGCACCACGGCAATGGTGATGCCGCCCAGAATATTCACCAGCACAACAATAATACCGGCGATAGCATCCCCTTTCACAAACTTCATGGCGCCGTCCATCGCACCAAGAAAACGGCTTTCGTGCTGCACGTGCAGACGCAACTGCCGCGCCTGATCGGCATCGATCACCCCGGCACGCAAATCGCCATCGATACTCATCTGTTTGCCCGGCATGCCATCGAGAGAAAACCGGGCGCTCACCTCGGCTACGCGCTCCGTACCCTTAGTAATAACGATAAACTGCACGATGGTGATGATGGCGAAAATCACCAGCCCCACCGTCAAATTGCCCCCCACCATAAAGCGGCCAAATGCATCGATAATATCGCCAGCATTATGCTGCAACAGCACCAGCCGCGAGGTGCTGATGGTCAGTGACAGCCGGTAAAGCGTGGTGATCAACAACAGTGAGGGGAACACCGACAGATCCAATGGATCGTTGATGTAAATGGCAAACAGCAGCAGGATGATAGAAAAAGCCAGATTAATGGCGATCAGAATATCCACCACAAACGTAGGCAACGGCAGGGTGATCATGACAATCGCCATGAGCATCACCACGGCGAGAATAATATCTTGTCTACCGGCGCACATTTGCAACCAGCGCTGGACGTTATCTTTTCTTATCACGTCGGTTCGCATAATGTTTCCAGAAAGGTTCGCTGGCGACGGTGCAGCCATAGCCATTGTTCCGCCACGCTGTCTGCCATCGGGGCACAACTGATCACCATGCCTTGACGTAACGTGAAGACACGCTGAGGAATACCCGCAAACCAGGCGGGATGGGCGCGTTGCAGTGCAACAAGCAGTAACGCATTATCCCGCCAAGGATCCAGCAGACATTGGCTGATATGCATGCGTCCCTGACGGAAGGTGAGGAAAGTCTGAAATCCCCGATCGACCCATTGCATTTCGGCAGAGGGAGGTTGCTCCGCCAGTTCGGCCAACTGTATAAAGCGCTGGATGTTTCTTTCGATGAACAGATCTAATGTCATGATGTCTTTCCTCTCATGTCCGGTAACAGAATCCCAGAGAAGACAAGGAGGAGAAATCAAGACAACACCTGATTACCCTTCAGTTTTTGCAGCACGGCAAGAATGCTTTCACGCTGATCTTCATCACTAAAACAGGCATCCGGCATCACTCTGAATTGCACATCCAGATAACGCACGATGTGCTTGAATACCGTTGCGCTGGTCGTCAACGAGGAAATTCGCGCGATAAGCCAATCATCAAAAAGCCAGCTTTCCTGCGTAATATCAATCAGTAAGGTCAAAAGCGAATCGTCAGGTAAGGGATAACGCTGTTCCTGTGCTTTACACTCTTGTTCCAGCCCCAAAAACAGCAACAGACGGCGCAGGCGAACCAGTACAGTCGCCAATCTGGCTTGCTGAGCGCAGCCGACAGACAGCGTGAGCTCAAACGCCGCCATGCGTAACACCACGCGCAGCCGACGCTGACGATCGGACCAATCCGCGATGCGTTTAAACCATTCCGATAACGGTATGTCTTGTTCATCCATCGCGCGTTGGAATAGGCGGCCAATAGGTGCCAGCGCTGCCTTGCTGACAGTACCGAGCTCCATCAGGCCAAAGAGTGTGGTCTCATACGCATTTTCTTCGATAAGCTGAGCTAACTGCGCGTGCAGCGCCTTTTTTCGCTTTTCATCCAACGCCGTTGAGGCGAGGTGTTGAGCGAGGGTGAAAATACGCTGCAGCCCCTCCAGCGCCTCGCTATTCTCCTCTGACGACGCGGCGAGAAACGTCGGAAGACCACCGTGTTGCTCACGCAAGCGTTGTATCAGTGCAATTAACTCTTGCTGCCTGCGTAGCTGCCTTTCTGACGATGCCAGCCGCTTTTCATCGCGCATCCGGCCAGAAAGGACCAGGCTCATCTCTTCCAACGTTGAATCCAGCGATTCGCCTGTCGCTTCCTCCAACTCCAGCAACGCCATATCCATCGGCGGCAGGCTGAATTCGACAGTGCGCACCGGCAGCACCCGGTGCGATTCGTAGTGCGGTGCTAACACCGGACTGACGGGGTTATGATCCTCAGGCATTTTCATCATCAAGCCTTGCCTCCGGTTCCTGAATACCGAGCTCACTCTCGGTATCTATCCACGCCAGCACTTGCTGAAAATGCCGACTGAGCGAAAAAGAGACGCTAAGCTGTGATGATGTCAGAACAGCTTCATCCCTAGCCAACTGCGGGTCGCAGACGATGGCTAACCGCTCTCCGAAAGCATCGCGCATTCTGGCCTCTCTCTCGGGATGAATCTGCAAGGTGGCCCCCCCCATAGCAGCCAGTTGCTCCACCTGCTGCGACAAACGCGCGCACAACAAGTCATCAACGGGCTGTTGGGAAAACCAGGCGCGCAATACGTTCCCCATAGCAAGACGGATACGTGACGTGACCGCCTGCACCACACGCTGTTCTACCGATGCAGCTTCACACAGTGACACCACGTGGCGCGCCAGCCACTGCTCCTCACAGCGGGCAAGGATCTCCTGCTGACGACGAGAGAACTCGGCATAAGCCTCACGCTGTATCTGGCGCTGCGAGTGGCGCGCCTGACGTATCATTTGCTCTGCCTTACGGCTCGCCGCCTTCACAATAAGAGCAGCCTCATGATGGGCATCAAGCAGGGTGTGGGTATAAGCCAACTGCGTGTTTAGCCTGTCAGCAGGGATCACGGGGAAACCTGGGAGTTGCCCATCAAGCTCAATCAACGGGAGTCGACACAGCGGCATAGCATACGCTCCAGTAAATTCATGGTGGCCAGAGGGATCACGGGATACAACGCTTGCTTGAGCGGTGGCAGCTGTATCAAAAGCGCCTGAAGCACAGGTTCATGCTTGGCAGCACGATACAGCATGGCGATCCCCATACGATTCGCCGCATCGACCACCTGTTCCGGTGAATAAAAAGCGGGGTATTTGTTGTCACACATGCCGAACAGGTGCCAGATCAGATCGTTATCCAGCCAATGACGAAGCACGTGTCGATAATCAGGCAGCAGAAAGTAATCACCGCATGCCAGCGCCAGCAGCCCAAGCGCCAGCGCGTATTTTGAGATATTCGGTGCCAGCACAGCCAAACGGCGCTGACGTTCATCAAGCCGCCCCGGCAGACAAATCGGGCCACGCCGTGCCCGTAACACACGGTTCAGTGCGCGATCTAAAACCGGGGATTCGCCATAACGCCACCGTTCGCACCGATAAAACCCTAACGAGGCAAACCAGTCAGGGTGCGCGTAACGGGCGGGCTGCCAGACCGCACGGTGCAGCAGCAAGATCAACGCATCCGGTCTGCTGGACTCGTCCGCGGAAACACGCGCCACGCTGCCAGTATCAATAGGGCCGATGCCAGTAAAATCAGCGTTAACATCACATGTTGTCGATAACGGGATAGCCATTTCAGGAGCGCTCTCTGTTCAACGGATTGCGGCGGCGGCGCTACCCGAGCGCGATAGCCGGCAGGCTGCATCAAAATACTGATTTGATCGTACTGGACACCGGGTATAGCCTTTTCAATCAGACTCTTAATTTGTACGCGAAACGCTTCCAGGTTCACCCGCGGGGAAAATTTAAGGTACACCGCTACCGAGGTGCTATCACCAGAACGGGTGCCAACATCGTCGCTCGGGGGATGGGATGCTATCGCAACAGAGGCATGCACAACGCCATCCATTTGACTGAGCATCTCTTCAATGTGCTGTTCGGTGAGATACAGGATCTTCTGCTGCTCTTCCCGGGGAGAAACCACCAGTTGGTTAGGCGGAAACATGGTTTCTACCGTGGTGTAGCGTTTACGCGGAAAGCCATCCATGCGCAGCACTTCAACGGCATCGATAAAGCGGGATTGTTCGACGCGCAGCGTTACCCCGCCGTCCGGCGAAGGTTGCTTATCCGCATCAATGTTGTTGTTCATCAGAATCGCCAACATCTGGTTAGCATCGCTCTGAGACAAACCGTTGTAGAGCTCAACACGACAACCCGCCAGCATGAAAGCCAGTATTGCCATGCCCAGACAACGGAAGGCGTTCATGTCATATTGGCCAATTTGTTGACCGTTTGCGCCGCAGAACCGGCGACCTTTGCGCCAAGATCGACGCCGACACTCAACGTCAAGATCTTCGCCTGCTGCTGCAACATCTGTTCCGGTGATAAGGTTTCTACCGCACCGGATACCGCTCCGCCATTCAGCATCTGTTTAAAGGTCTGCGCGGCCTGACTGTCCGGTGCATCCATCGAGGACACCGGTTCAAAACTGTCATAACGGCCATCTGGCAATATCTTCTGAGAAATAGTCATGGGTGTGTCCATGGTGTACCCCGTAATCACGGTGAGGAGCTCATAATGAGAAGCACTGCTTGACCACATTAGCGTCCGGCGTATTCACGTGCTCCAAAACGCGCACCGCCTCTTCAGGCGCCTCCAGCCCCAACAGCAGAACGGCCATGCATACCGCACAATCATCTCTATCGGTCACCAGATTCGGCACCACTGGCACTATCGCGCGCACTTGACGCCACAGGCCATGATTTACTCCGGCAAAAGCGGTTTCAAGCAGCAGTTGTCGTTCAGCAGACGTCAGCACGCTCATATCTTCGAGATAATCCCACTCAGCAAATTTTTGATGGTATTGATCATCGCGCTTTCGTAGTTGATAAAAGTGGAATACTGCTGCACAGCAAACTGCGCCTTGAGCATGGCGTCTGGATTGGTTAAATCTTTGTCATTCATTTTGTCTTTGACATCTTGACCGGCCTTGCTTGCCAGACTAGACAGCGTGTTAATGAGCTGTTGAACATCCATCGTTGATCTCCATAGCGTACGGCTTTATTGCGTGGTACATCGGGTTACCGGGCAATAGGTTTGCTGACATCCACTATCGTGTTAACCGGTCAGCCCGCCTATCCGGTGTTTAACTTAACTACGGGCTTTTCCACGAAATATCCGGTCTATGTCTATTTCTAACCAACGCTCACCGTCGAGCAGGCAGGTTACCGCACCTTGTTGACACAGCCGCCGTACCAGCTTTTGACGCTGGAGCGCTAAACGGCGGGGCAATACATCGGTTATGACTAACATGCGGACATACCTCAACGCAGAAACCGAAAGTGACGCCTCTTGCAGCAGCCGCCAGAGTCGCAGTAATGACGCAGGTTGTGAGGCGCCGTCCGGTAACCGGGTTAAGCTACAGATAAGCAACGCATTATTCTGAACACGAAACACAAGGCGATAGGGATGCAGCGAGATCTGCTGCCCGAGACGCAATCCGCACCCCAACAAAAACAGGGGCTGCGGCGCTAACCCAGCCGTTTGCAACTGCCTGCAAAAAAGCGCTTCCAGTCGTTCCATCATTACTTCGCAAGGGAATGAAGCGTCTGAGCAAATATCTCAACCATCTTGCGGCCCATTTCCATCATCTGTTGCATGACGTCAACAGCCTTTTGCACGATGTCATCGAGATTTCGTATGTATGATTGCGCGTTTTTACTTTGAAAATCCGCCAATGCCCGCTCTATTTCTGCTTTACGGCTTTCTGATGCCGCGTTAAAAGAACAGAGTCCGTTGGCAATCGATCCCGACCCGTTGAATCCCATAGTAATGAGGTCGTTAGATCCAGCACTGCCGGTTCCCTGCATGAAGCCTCCTGTCAACGCCCCCGCAAATTGCATCCCGCCGCTCATAAATGTGCCTAAGGCATTATCCCTTGCCGCATTAAAACTGTGTTCAATAGCGTTTAAACTGGTAGAGAGTGCATTAACTTCAAGTCCCCATCCTAATATCTGCTTCTTTTCGTTATACATACGCATAACGTCACGCAAACGTCGGGCAAGATTCAATAACGTTCCCCACAACTGATCAAACATCGCAAAAAAATCATTCAGATCAGTAGAATTACATACATTTTCCTTTTTCCCTTCGACAAGAACCATCTTGTGCGATAACACAGAAGAAAGCGAACTTAGTGATTCATTCGCGGACAATACATCTACCGACAGACTATTTTGGCTCATAAGTTATCCTTAAGCACGGTTACAGGCAATTTTAACCAGTGCGGTACCGTAATCTTCCATTATTGATACTGCATTGCTAACAGCAGTACTACTCTGTTGTAAATAATCGCCAAGCTGTTTTTCCTGATTCTTTTTACGTTCCTGAGTCCAATTATCTTTAATATCATTGATGCGTTGCATAACGATTAACTCTTCGATCTCTTTGCGCAAATCTGCTGCTTTCGATTGCGCAATACCAGATACCATTTTCTGCCCACCGCTGAGTGCACTCCGTACCCTTGATAAGACCTGGGAAGTGACATTCTTCCTTATAATATCGCCCAGTTCTTTATTCAACGATTTAATAAAGCGGTCGGTAAACGCTTTCTCTGCCTCGACGGCACTTTTTTTAAAAATATCTTTCGCCGTATTTTCGAGTGTATTTTTCAATGTTTTTTCTAAGATGTTCTCGATCCCCTTCTCGGCGCCAGTCGAGATGAAACTGCAGCCCAGGGTCCGTGCCAAATATTGATTGACATCTTCTTCAAGTGTTAACTCGAGTTTACCCACGAATTGTTTAGCCGTATTTTCAGCAATCTGTTTGATCTGCTGCTCCACCTCACCCGTATTTTGGCTTACCGCCTCAACCAGCGCTTTGCCCGCGCCGCTGCCCATTTCCTTTTCTGCCGCAGAGATCAAACCGCGAGCCGCATAAATACCACGACCGATCTGCAAAATATCCAATCCCATCGCAACGTACTCACACGAGCTTTGTACCAAGCCTGCGGTGTGAATAATGGCTTCACAGTCCGCTTTATTCGCACCCAGTCCCAAAGCAAACTCCGCGCCACCTTTTACGATCCCCGCAGCCCCTGCCGAGCAGTAAGCGATGCCAGCAGCAAAGGCGAGTGGATCTGCCGTTGCGACGGCTTCAATCAGTTTAAATACACCTACCCCTATCTCAATGGCACTGTTTATCCAATCAAATACGGCACTACACAGCGCGGATTTACGCACCTGATCTGCCTGTTCAATCGACTTGTTGATCTGCTCCTGATATTTTTCAACCTGCTTATTACGCAGGAAAGTTTGCAGTTCTGTGGCGCGATTCAACTGTTCACAGAGTGCCGTTACATTGCTGCTGGAAACACGCATCACCTGCTGCGTCACCATCATCGATAACAGCAGTGGGTCCATGTTCATAACGTCTTGCAGCGAGGATGAGGCGGAACCGGTATACCCGGCATCCAGCAGTCGTTGCCAAGCGGCCTCTGCCTGCTGCGCGCTCATCGGCTGCGCTACGCCCCTCTGCTGGCTTTCCATTTCTACATTCTTTGCTGCCTGGTGTTGCCGATAATGCAGGCCAACAACAGAACGTGTTAGGTGCGTTGTGTGCTTGGTTGAAGAAGAGAAAAGCATCTCATCACCATCACCATCACCATCACCATCACCATCACCATAGGACAGCGGGTAATCCATCCCCGCTCTGGTTTGTACACTATCCATGAGGTTCTCCTGTTCGAGATAGTCCTTGCTCCGCTTGGCGGCGTATCGTCTGTAATGAGCGGTTTTCACCGCAAATCAGCAAGGCAGCCTTAAAGGCTTTGCGTGCCAATGCTTTCTCACCACAGGCCAGAAAACACTCCCCCGCAGCACAAGGGACCTGCGCGGCCGATACGTTAATTTTCGCTGCCCGACCATAGGCATAAAGCGCATCGGGCCAGGCGTGCGCCGCATGGCACGTCGCCCCAAGTTGATACCAGTAGTCAAAAGACCAATCGTCATAAGCGGTCAATATGCGTAACAGGTTGATCGCCGCACGATAGTCCCCCGCGCTGGATAACTGTCTGGCATAGCGAAAAAGGGTATCCAATTCCCCGCTTACGTCTTTTTTCAGCAACATGCGCACAGCGCCACCACGACGCAAAAATTGCAGCATGACCAGACTGTCGTCTTGTGTCATGAATAGGTCTTTTGGGTGATCATTTGCAGAATTTCGCCCCATTTGCTGACCAGGTTAGTCGCCTGTGAAATGGCCGCGTTAAGCATCTGTATTGCTTTTTGAATCGTCAGTTGCGCTTGAGAGGAGAGATCGCTGTCGCGGTTCGCGCTGTTATCCAATGCCGCTTTAACGGCCTGTAGGCTGCCTTTGTCCAACTTACCGTCAGCATCCGCGTGTTGTTTGATGTAGTCCTCTATCGATTTACCATCTACCTGGATACCGTGTGTCTTCATATAGTCAATAACCTCGGCCGGTACCGCTTCTTTGGTATTGCCATCACCTTTTGACGCTTGCGCAATGACCTCATCCATCTGGTTTGCCTTTTCCTGGGTATCTCTGGCTCGATTGGATGCATTTTGAATATCGTTGAATTGGGCATAGGCACGGGATAACTGTACATCCTGCAATAACAGCATTACCTCATAGGCATAGGCGAAGATATTATCGGCTGACCCATAATAATGCGCCGTTTCCTGTGATGTATTTCCAACACGCTTTTCTTTGTCTTCAACTACAGTAGAATTAATGCCTGACAATGAAGAAACGGGTGAGTTCTCCATTTTAAACCTCCTGAAATATGAAACAGTGTAGATGTGTTCATCATTTATTGACGCTATGCTTAATATGCGCCTCGATTTTTTTCAAGGAGATACTTAATGCCTTTAAATCTCTTTTTGCATTTTCCTCAATGAGGTTCATGTGATGGATACTCAGGGGGGGGGAGGCTTGATTATCATTCTGCAAAACGGTACGTTCCGCAGAAGACAGTTTGCCTTTTATCTTTTCAAATTCCGAAAAACATTTTAATAGACGTTCATACTCTACTTCGAATTTTTTAAATTGACTTGCAATATTACCTGACATGATACACCTCTCATCGTTCACGAATATGTCAGCCGTTGGTATGAAGATGGTTATTCCCTACTGACTTGACTCAGCCTCTAGCGCTATATTGTGATAACGAAAGTAAATGATCTTGATAATATCTTCGCTCTGTATTACCGCTTCCAGCAATAAGGCAAAGTGCTGATATTCCTCTGGCGCAATGGGTTTATCCATGGCACAGGTTAATCGATGACGGGCCTCACTTAGCACCATCAATGCCTTTTGAGCATCGTCAGCCGCCCCCTGTATGCGATCTTCCAATGCCGTCAGCGTCGTCATGGTATTTCTCCTTAAAAATTGAATGGAAGCGTGATCAGCGTGCGCCCTTGTCTGAACGTCACCGCGCTATCGCTGATAGCCACAACCTCGCTGCCCTCAGCCAGTCGGCTGCCTATGGATAAGGTATCGCCATTACCCAACACCAAATACTCGCCACGACGGCTATGAACAATGCCAGTGACAGGGGCTGGCAGTTGTCTGGAAAACTCATTGGATAGGGGAACATCCTGATAGCTCAGCGCCACAGAGGGATAGCGCGATCGCATATCCTGCATCAGTTGTGTCAAGGTCTGCTTATCCTGCGCGTTCAACACGCCGCTCAAAATGAAACGCGGCCCCGTATCCGTCAGGTTCACCTTGCCCGCTAAACCTTGCTGTAGCAGCGCGCTAATCAGCGCGTTACCGATCTCGTCGTAGGGGTTTTCTATCTGCCAATGCCGTAATCCCGGAATGTCAGCCAACAGCGGTTGAACCGCCTCCCACTGTTCTCCCATACGGATATCCGCATCGATCGCAACATTGCCCTTCCCTCGACTGACAACCTGAGCTTGGGTGTAGCCCGCCTGAATCAGCACATCTTTCACGTTTCGGACCAGTTGATCGGCGCAAATAACGTCATCCTGGTAGCGAATGTTGTGGGATTGCAGCGCAAGCCACAAGGGCGTCAACGACTCGCTCGATTCGCAATCTCCAGACACACTCAGCACGCCATCCTGCTGCCATTGCGCCACGAGCTGCGTCAACCCGGTGTGCTGCAACAACGCGTTCACGTCTACTGGTGCTTCCGTCGATGGCGACGGCCCCCATTCCACAGAGAAAGAGATGAGAGCGAAGATCAGCGCAAGCATGCCTGGCACCAACAGCCAGCCGCTTGAAAACCGGCGAACTGGCAGGCGATGACCGGCAAGGTCTGCTTGCTGCGGCCCAAATGCCATCGCTAATCCTGCCGCCTCCAATACCCCCTGGGACGGCAAGGGGTGATGCTGTACATGGCGGCGACCATTTACCCGCACCGACACCTTTTCCACATTGACATAGAGTTGCCCATCGACGACCGCCAGCTCAATACGGCTTGCAGCCTGCAAAGGGATGCACAGATCGCAATCCCGTTCACCAATGGAGAGACGACCTTCCGATAGCCACACTTCCCGTCCATGCAATACGCCGCCTAACAGGCGAATCTTCCACGTGTTTTCCATACGCTTTTCACTGTTGTCTATTGGCAACGGATGCCTTGATCAGGAACAAGCGAATAACGCTATGCATTTGGTTGGTTTTGGTGCTGAACAGGTGGCCAAGCACAGGGATGCTGCCTAATAAAGGGACCTTCTTTTCCGACTCTATCTGCTTATCCTGTTTGAACCCGCCCAATAACAGGCTCTGCCCCGACTGCAACATGGCTTGCGAAGCGATTTCTGCATTTTGAATACCGGGCAAAGGCTCATCCTGACTGATGGGTTGGCTTTGTTGCCCATCCTTAATGTTCAGGCTCAACATGATGTTCTGCTTGCCATTCTGCTCTAACAGTCGAGGCGTAACGCGCAGTAGCGATCCGGTCGTCACGGACTCCAGTTTGACCATTCTGTCGCCCTCAAGCTTGGTGTAGAACGTGATATTCTTGTCCAACACGGCTTGAATATTGTTGAGTGTCACCACCGAAGGTTGCGATAACACATAGGCACGAGAGTTCTTTTCCAACGCGTTAAGGCGCACCATAAAGTTCGGCGTGTCTTTGATCACACTGGAGAACCCGCTGTCCAGGCTCCCCCCGCTATTATTGAAGCTGAGCATTCCGCCGCCGATTGATGTCGCTGCACTCCAGTCAATGCCTAACTGGCTGATATCCGCAGCATCCACATCAATGATGGTCACAGAAATTTCGATCATTTCAGGCCGTTGATCCAACTGGGTGATCAGTTGGCGATACCCTGCCATGTTAGCGCTGCGATCGCGCACGATGACCGCATTCTGACGCGGATCCGCAGAAAACATCGGCAGCCCCTGAGTCGCAGGCGTATTGTTGGCTGGCGCGGGCGCGCCGCCGCGAGTCATGTCACGCAGCACGCTGACAATGCCGGGCACCACAACGGTCTGATCGCGGTATTTATACTGATCATCCAGCGCAGTGGCATATTTCAAGGGATATACCACAACGCTCACGGCATCATCCTGGCGTTTGCTAATATCGGAATCAAGGGTGGTTGCCAGTTGCGTAACGCGTTCCAGGCAGGCAGGCACGCCACTGATTTCCAGCGCATGCTCATTCAACACGGGGTAAATGACACAGCTCCGATCTTCAGGAACATTCAGTCTGCGTAAATGTGCTGCAAAACGCTTGGCGGATAGCACATTGAGTGTTACAAGATGGCGCGACAGGCGCTGTGCGGGGTAAATAAACAGCGTATTGCCATCGTAATAAGAAACCAGATTATATTGACTCATCAACTTATACAGAATATCCAACGGCGGTCCTGGCAAGATAACGCCGCTGAAATTTTGCACAATCACCGGATCGATATTCGTTGATGTATAATAGTTTTCCGCGAGATGCTGCAACAGAGAAGAGAGCGACATATTTTGTGCCCGCAATGAAAAATCATTGCCCTTCCACGGTAGGCTCTCGGCATAAGAAACCGAACAGAAAAAAAACAAAACCAAATGGGCGATTTTACATAGCTTCATATTCTTTTACCTGGCATGGGTATTTTTTACTCAAAATGAGGTATCGAAAATAACGCGTTAGCGCCACATGCATCTCTATTTGTTTTGCCATTACGTCGGCAGAGATTTTCTTATCATAGACACAGCACAGCCAACTTTTCTCATCGGATAAGTAGCAGGAAAAATCGTGAATTTCATGATGAGCCCCTAACAAACATGAAACATAACACAATGTTTCCAATGATAAATCATGAGAGTCAACGAGGTATATTGCCAAAATCCAGGAGAAGTTGCATGAATAGCCTTTCGCTGGGAGATCCGCTATTTTCATCACGATTTCTCCTTTACTATTAGGCATGGATATATCCTCAACCAAAGGGATAGTTTTTAATAAATCAAGCATATAGAACAACCTCCATGGGATAATCTTATTCTCAAATGCAATGAGGATCTTAGACATCAACCTTATACCTGATTTTTACTTACGGTGAGGTTATATATATTTACAAATTAAAACAATTGCGGCGCTAAAGCCTTTATAGTTTTAGTGAAAATTACCGTGTTAGAGAAAACCGACAGACGTAAATTCATTCGCCCACAGGGGCTATTTCATTTAGACACCATTTTCGGGTATGACAATGAAAAGAAAGCGCTCATTGGTGAGTAAACCGACATTATTCATATCACTGTGCTTATTTATTATCTGGCTGGTTTCTGTTTTCGCTGCAACCTATGCCTCACTTAACCAGGAAAAACATTATTTAATTGAGAATCTAACGCACTTTTCCACCCTGAGGGCAACGTTAACCAATCACCGTTTTGAAGGTGCAGAACGGGATGCGCAAATATTGGCACACCGCTACCACTTGTATCACAGCAGTGCCGCAGACAAGGCGGTAGTCGATAAAAGTGAAAGCTGTTACCTGCCTATTGATACCAGCGCCTGTATCCCCAAAACGGTTCAAGAGCAGGATCGCAGCTTTATCCAGGTTTACGGCACCGCTGGGCAAACTTATTACCTCGACAGCTTTGTGCTGGATAGCCGCTATGGCATCTCGCTGTTGCCCCCTCGCGAGCATGCCGCCGACTATTTTTCGCGTCGTCACACCGAGTTAACGGAATTGCTTGGTAGCCCCGTCAACCACAATATGCACTGGGGCGAACCCAAGTACACAGAGGGCGTGGGCTGGAGCATCTCCGTTGCGGCTACCAGTTCACAGGGTACGCTCGCCGGGCTTTCAGTCAAATTAAGCGATGTGCTCTCCTACGGCCAACTGTTCTCTGGCAGCGATATCAGCCTCTGGCTGGATATGCAAAATCACATCCTGCCTTTTTCCCTGCTCAACGAGAAGCAAGGCCAGGCATTACAAGCGCTGTTCAACGACGTCACACTGCATGATGGCTGGCAGGAAATTCCCGGCTATCTGGTGCTGCGCACCCAGTTGAAAGGGCCGGGCTGGCAACAGGTTATCCTGTATCCAACCCGGGATATCATCCACCGGTCGCTGTCTATCGTCATCAGCCAGTTGCCTTTCGCATTAGCGACATTAGTCCTCCTTGCGCTGATGCTGTTGGGGCTGCTCCATCGTCATCTGGCCCGGCCGTTGCAGGACTTTGTCGATATCATCAATAAGACGAAATGGGCACCACTGTCGCTGCGTTTGCCGGAGAACCGTCAGGATGAACTTGGCAGTATTGCTCAGGCTTACAATCGGCTGTTGAACGATCTGCGCGTGCAGCATGACAACCTGGAAAATACCGTGGTTGAACGCACGCGCGAGTTGATTATCGCCAAACAGCAGGCGGAACAGGCCAACAAACGCAAAAGCAGCCACCTGACAACCATCAGTCATGAACTGCGCACGCCGCTCAGCGGTTCACTGGGTGCACTGGAGCTACTCCAACTCACCCCGCTATGCGCCAAGCAAAGTCACCTGGCGGAAACGGCCCGGCTTTGCACCCTCTCATTGCTGGATATCATCAACAACCTGTTGGATTTCTCGCGTATCGAGTCAGGACAAATCTCGCTGCACGTTGAGCAGACAGCGCTGCTCCCGCTGATCGATCGCGCGATGTACACCATTCAGGGACCGGGAAAAAGCAAAGGATTGATGCTGCGTACCACGGTCAGCGGTGATGTGCCCTTGCTTATCGATATGGATGCGACGCGCGTACGGCAAATTCTGGTGAATCTGCTGGGAAATGCGGTCAAATTTACGGATAACGGAGGGATAACGCTCAGCGTCACACGCAACGACAACACGCTGATCTTTGCCGTTTGTGACAGTGGTAAAGGCATTGCCTCTGCCGATCATGATGCGGTATTCACCCCCTTCTTTCAGAGCCAGGGAAACATTCAGGGGACCGGGCTTGGGCTGACGATTGCCTCGAATCTGGCCCGAATGATGGGGGGATGGCTGGATCTCAACAGCTCGGTAGGGCTCGGTACCTGCATCTCTTTTATGATGCCGCTCGGTAAATACGCCACACCCACGCCATTAAACGGCGATATTGCCGCGCCATTGGCACTGCACCGTCAACTGAGCGAATGGGGACTGACATGCCATTCCGCAGCGCATGGCAGTGCCCTGTCTGCCGACGAACTTGGCTTTCTGCCGGGCAAACTCTATACGCTGGCTGCTCAGATAACGTCAGGCATCACCGACACCGATAAGGCGGTGATCCCGGTTCAACCCTGGCGATTGCATATCCTGCTCGTTGATGATGCGACAATAAACCGCGACATCATTGGTGCCATGCTGAGACTGCTCGGGCAAAACGTCACTACCGCCAGTAACGGCCGAGAAGCACTGGCGTGTGGGCGACAACAGCGTTTTGATCTGGTGTTGATGGATGTCTGCATGCCGGAGATGGATGGCCTGACCTGCACCCAGCAGTGGCGTAAAGACAGCAAGAATCAGGATACGGAATGCGCCATTATGGCCCTGTCAGCCAACACCGCCTCGGAAGAAATTGTCCGTTGCAAGCAAGCCGGTATGCACCACTACCTGACCAAGCCCGTCACGCTGGCGCATTTGGCCGATGGCATCAGCATCGCCGCCGAATATCAGCTTCAGCGAGAAATCGATCTGCAAGAGCAAGATAACCTGATGGACAAAGCCATCATCGATATCACACACCCCACTATGCGACGAAAAATCCGTCGTTCACTGCGAGAATTGCTGTCAAGCATTGAACAAAATTCAAGCGATCAGAAAAAAACTATCACGCTGTTGCATACCCTAAAAGGATGCATCGGGCAGGCTGGTCTCGGTCCATTGCTGTGCGATGTGATCGATATAGAGAACCGGGTTAAACGTGGACTGCCATTATCCAACGCGGAAATTGCAGAGCTACGTCTTACGCTGGATGTCGCTTTACGTTTGAAATGCTCAACGTAAAGAGCAACGTTTTGTTGAGAGGAATGGAATATGAACGATCATAAAATTTTGCTGGTGGACGATCACGAGTTGATCATAAACGGCATTATCAATTTGCTGGTGCCCTATCCGCGCTTTCGTATTATTGCGCACACTGAAAATGGCCTTGAGGTCTATAACGCCTGCCGCCTGCATGAACCTGATATAGTGATCCTCGATCTGGGATTACCGGGCATCAATGGGCTGGACCTTATCCCGCAACTCTGTTCGCGCTGGCCTAAAATGGCCATCCTCGCGTACACCGCACACAACGAGGAGTTTATGGCAATACGCACCCTGTCGGCGGGTGCCATGGGATACGTATTGAAAAACAGCAGCCAAAAGACATTATTGGCTGCAATCCAGACTATGGCCGTCCGAAAACGGTATATCGACCCAGCGCTCAACCGAGATGCCATCAACTCCGCCCTGAACACGGAAGGGGACAGTCCGGAGTTGCTGACACCGCGTGAACGGCAAATATTGAGACTTATTGCCAACAGCTACACCAACCGCCTTATCGGCGAGCAACTGTGCATCAGCGTTAAAACGGTCGAAACCCATCGGCTGAACATTATGAAAAAACTCAATGTACATAAAGTGACAGAGTTGCTTAATTGCTCAAGGCGCTTAGGGCTAACTGATTAAGTTTTTATACCAGGCCACACTTTATAGCGCCTGTTAACAGGCGCTGATAGCCAGACGTTCTACGCGATGGATGTCATCGCGTAACGTCTCGCGGGTAACGATATGAGGCATATTGCCCATATCCGGTGCCGTCACCGCCGCATTCAATATGGCCGCCTGTTCTTCTGGAGTCAGGGTTGGGGCAATCGCTGCCAGTGATGTTGGGATGGCACACGCCTTCGCCAACGCAATGGCTTCAAGCAATTCCGCATCGCTACGCCCTTCCTGCGCCAGCAAACAGAGATTACCAAACCCCACCAGCAGACCATGTCCGTAAGCACGCGTCTTATCGCACACAGTAAAGCCCTCGTAGAGCGCATGGGCCGCCGCCGCATGGGCACCATTACTCATCAGCGAGGTCAATCCGGCAAACAAAAAGATGGCATCAAGCACCTGATCCAACGCCGGTGTCGCCTGCTGTTGTCGTACGGCTTCGCAGGAAGCGGCACCAAATCGGGCAATCTGTTGGTAGCAAAGCTGGCTGTTTGCCATAGAGGACGCACCAAAACCGGTGACATCCTTATTACCGCTAATGGCGCGCAGTTCATACCATTTTGCCAGCGTATCGCCCAACCCCGCGGCTAACCAGCGCAGTGGTGCTTTAGCCAGAATATCGGAATCAATAATCACCGCGGCGGGCGCGACAGGCAGATGATACAAATCACGAAAATGACCGTCGTCATCATAGCGAATCGTCAGTGGCGTCACCGCAGCACAGGTTGCCGCGATGGTCGGCAGGGTGATAACCGGACGGGCTGTTTCCAGTCCAACAGCTTTTCCTGTATCCAACGCCTTCCCACCGCCCACCGCGATAATCACATCGGCAGCATGGGTGCGTACGTCTTGTGCCAGACGTAAAATTTGTGTTTCGCTGCACTCGCCGCCGTACCAGATGTCGGCGCACTTGCTCACACCGGCTGCGGCCAGTTGTGCATCAATCAGGGCTGACGCCGCCTCCAACGCATGTTTCCCCCCCAAAACCAAAGCACGTTTACCCAGCGCTGAAGCGATGGCGCCCAACTGGTTAATCGCGCCTGCGCCGCGTACCACGCGCGCAGGAAAATAGACCTGTTGCATGTATTCTCCGTAATTATTCAGTCAATTGGCCGAAGCGGGATTACTGCGCACACTGACGCAGCGCCGCAATACACTGTTGGTTGGCGGCCTCAGATCCCACCGAGATCCGCAGCCATTGGGTATATCCGGCTTCCAGCCAGGGCTTCACAATCACCCCGAAATGCAATAAACGCTCAGCCAACGCCGCGCTATCCTGTGCGACATTCACAAACAGGAAATTGGTCTGCGACGGCGCCACACCCCACCCCATGGCGAGCAGTTGATCTCTGAGCCAGGCCCGCTGCTGCGTGACATGGGTGACACTGCGTGCCACGTGCGCCACATCCAACAGCGCGGCCTGTGCCGCAGCCTGCGCCATACGATTGATATTGAACGGTGTACGCACGCGGTCGAGCAGTTCAACCATCTCGGCATGACACGCCAAACCATACCCCACACGCAAGCCAGCCAGACCGTATGCCTTGGAAAACGTGCGCAACACAATCCACGGTCGCGCCTGCTGACGTAATACGCAGAGGCTATAGGGATAATCAGGGTGCGCGGCGCAGTACTCATAATACGCTTCGTCGATCACCAACACGCAGTCCGGCGGCGTCATGGCAATCAGGCGTTCGAATCCCTCACGCCCCAACATGCAACCCACGGGGTTGGAGGGGTTACTGAACACCACCATTTTGGCCGGTTGTGCCAGCGCCTGCGCCCAGGCATCCAGGTCGTACTCCATCTGCACATTCACTGGCACCAGCGTCACCTCAGCCCCTAACATGTTGGGATACAGGTGATGCAGCCCAAAAGAGGGCAGCAGCGTAACAACCCGATCGCCCGGATTGAGAAAAGCCAGACACAGCATTTCAAGCAGATTTTCCGAGCCGTTACCCATCACCACCGGTTCCGGCGTCATCCCGGTGCGTGCGGCAATGACCGCGCGCAATTGGAGACTCGCCGGATCGGGATAACAGGCCGTGCGCGTCACTTCAGCCCACAACGCCGCATCGGCCAACGGACTCATGCCCAGTGGGTTTTCATTGCTGGCAAGGCGGGCAATGTCCTTCACAGCAAAGCGCTGGCGCACCGCATCATCAGACAATCCTGAGTTATAGCGTCCCAGTTGGCGGGCTTCGCGCCGCGCCAGTCGTTCAATCGTTTCTTTCATGATGACCTCAGCGGCGCGCTCCGTTAGCCCTTCACCATCGGCAAGTTCAACCCATGCTGCGCAGCGCACGCGATAGCGCTCTCATACCCTGCATCCGCATGGCGCATCACGCCCGTTGCCGGGTCGTTCCACAGCACGCGCGCCAGACGTTCATCGGCCTGTTCGCTGCCGTCACACACGATCACCGTGCCCGCATGCTGTGAGAAGCCCATACCCACGCCGCCGCCGTGATGCAGACTGACCCAGGTTGCGCCACCCGCCGTGTTTAACAGCGCATTGAGCAACGGCCAGTCGGATACCGCGTCCGAGCCATCGCGCATCGCTTCGGTTTCCCGATTGGGTGAGGCAACTGATCCGCAGTCCAGATGATCGCGACCAATCACAATCGGCGCTTTCAACTCGCCATTGCGTACCATCTCATTGAAAGCCAACCCTGCCAGATGGCGCTCTCCCAATCCCAACCAGCAAATGCGTGCGGGTAATCCCTGGAAGGCGATGCGCTCTTGCGCCATATCCAGCCAGCGGAGTAACGACGTGTTCTCGGGAAACAGCGCTTTGAGCTTGGCATCGGTACGCGCGATATCCTCCGGATCGCCTGACAGCGCCACCCAGCGGAATGGGCCTTTGCCCTGACAGAATAATGGGCGAATATAGGCAGGCACAAAACCGGGGAAATCGAACGCGTTAGCCACCCCCTCTTCCAGTGCCATCTGGCGGATATTGTTGCCATAATCCACCGTAGGGATACCCATATGGTGGAATTCCAGCATCGCCTGCACATGCACCGCCATCGAGGCTTTGGCCGCCTTTTCTACCGCTTTCGGATCGCGAGTGCGCATCGCTGTCCAGTGCGCCACGTCCCATCCTTGCGGCAGATAACCGTTAATCGGATCGTGCGCCGAGGTTTGATCGGTCACGATATCCGGGCGCATCCCTCCGGCCTTGGCGCGTTTCACCAGTTCTGGCACCACGTCCGCCGCGTTACCCAACAGGCCCACAGAAATGGCGCGTCCCGCTTTGCACGCCTCATCGATCATTGCCAGCGCTTCATCCAGATCGGTGGCTTTGTAATCGAGATAACGTGTACGCAGGCGAAAATCAATGCGTGACTCCTGGCACTCGATCGCCAGCACGCTGGCACCGGCCAGCACGCCGGCCAACGGCTGCGCGCCCCCCATGCCGCCCAAGCCAGCGGTCAGGATCCACCGCCCGCGCAAATCGCCGTTGTAGTGCTGCTGCCCTGCTTCAGCAAAGGTTTCGTAGGTTCCCTGCACAATGCCCTGCGCACCGATGTAGATCCATGAACCCGCCGTCATCTGGCCGTACATCATCAATCCATCACGGTCTAGCTTATTGAAGTGATCCCAGTTGGCCCAGTGCGGCACCAGATTCGAGTTGGCGATCAGCACGCGCGGCGCGTTTTCATGGGTACGGAAAACGCCCACCGGTTTACCAGACTGCACCAACAGCGTTTCATCCCCTTTGAGGGCGCGCAGAGAGGCGAGTATCGCGTCAAAACAGGCCCAGTTGCGTGCCGCTTTGCCAATTCCACCGTACACCACCAGATCTTCGGGCCGTTCGGCAACGTCTGGATCCAGGTTATTCTGGATCATGCGGTACGCCGCTTCGATCAGCCAGTTTTCACAATGCAGTTCACTGCCGTGGGGTGCTCTCACTTCACGCGCACCCGCCTGTTCCACAGATAAGGTCATAATGCTGTTCCTTTGATATTCGGTTAATGTCCGTAGCCTGTCGGGTTATTGAGCATAAGTGGGCAGCAACGCGGCCACCTGTTCCGGCCATTCGGCCTGGCTTGCCCAACGACACATGGCAGCGATATCCGGCGCCAGATAGCGGTCTTTATCGAGGAAAAGTACCGCCTGACGAATGCGGGTTAACTCTTGTTCCAGCAAAGCAGAACTGCGCAACGGGCGGTGGAATTCGATGCCCTGTGCAGCCGCCATCGCTTCGATACCCACCACGGCAGCAGTGTTGTCACACATTGCGCCTAGACGACGGGCCGCGTAAGTGGCCATGGAGACGTGGTCTTCCTGATTGGCAGAGGTAGGCAAGCTGTCAACGCTGCCGGGATGCGCCAGCGATTTGTTTTCCGATGCCAAGGCGGCGGCGGTCACTTGGGCTATCATAAAGCCAGAATTCACGCCGCCATCGGCCACCAGGAAAGGCGGCAATGCCGACAGACCGGTATCGAGCAGCAGCGCCAAACGGCGTTCAGAAATTGCGCCAATTTCCGCGACAGCAAGAGCGATAATGTCAGCGGCAAATGCCACCGGTTCAGCATGAAAGTTACCGCCCGAAATCACATCACCGTTGTCGGTAAACACCAGTGGGTTATCTGACGCAGCGTTAGCTTCAATTTGCAGAATGCGCGCCGCATGGGTCAGGTTATCCAGACAGGCCCCCATCACTTGCGGAATGCAGCGGATGGAATAAGGATCCTGCACCCGGCCACAATGAATATGTGAATCCATGATGCCGCTGCCTTTGAGCAGCGCATCCATCGCCTCAGCCACCGCGATCTGACCTCGCTGGCCGCGCGCTTTGTGGATACATGCATCGAACGGTTTGGCCGAACCGCGAATGGCCTCCAGCGAAAGCGCACCAGCGACCAGACCTGCCCCCAGCACTTGCTCTGCACCAAACAGGCCGCGCAGGGCAAGCGAAGTGGAAACCTGCGTGCCATTAAGCAGCGCCAACCCCTCTTTCGGCCCCAACACCAGCGGCTCGACGCCAGCCAGCGCCAGCCCTTCTCGTGCTGGCAGCAGAGCGCCATTGATTTTGACCTGCCCTTCCCCCAGCAGCATCAGCGACATATGGGCCAACGGTGCCAAATCACCCGACGCCCCTACCGATCCTTTTTCCGGAACGCACGGCATGACGCCCGCATTGAACAACGCCAGCAAGGTTTCAATCACCAGACGGCGCACGCCGGAATGGCCCCGCGCCAGACTCACCACTTTGGTTGCCATCACCAAACGCAGCACATTGTCGGGCAGCAGTTCACCTACGCCGACGCTGTGCGACAGCACCAGATTGCGTTGCAACTCCGCCAGACGCTCGGCAGGAATGGAGGTGCTGACCAACTTGCCAAACCTGGTATTGATGCCATAGACCACCCGATTCTGCCGCACGATATCCGCCACCTGCTGGCACGCGGCATCCACGTCAGCCCAGGCCTCTTCGGCGAGCGTCAGTGTGACGCCACCGTGATAAATCGCCCGCAGCGTCGCCAGATCGACCGCGCCGGGAGTGAGGCAAATCGACAGGGGTGTTGTTGTCATAATCTATTCCTGTATATACAAGTTAAACTGAAGTAAAAACGCCATAGGCGTTTTTATGTCTTGTTCTGGTCTGTGTGCCTGACTAATGCGCCAACGCCTGGAGCGTTTCGGCGCGAATCTCTTCGGTCACCCTGGCCTTGAGCGCCATAAATTCCGGCGAGGTTTTCAGGGTGTAATCACGATGCCCGTCAAAGGCAACCGCCACTTCGGTTTTGATGCGTCCCGGGCGAGCACTAAAAATCGCTACTCGGTTACCCATAAAGATAGCTTCATCAATATCGTGCGTGACAAACATCACCGTCTTTCGTGACGCTTCCCACACCGAAAGTAAAAGTTCCTGCATCATGACGCGCGTCTGGTTATCCAGCGCGCCAAAAGGTTCATCCATCAACAGCACTTTGGGATCGTTTGCCAATGCGCGTGCAATCGCAGTGCGTTGCTGCATGCCGCCAGAAAGCTGACGCGGATAGTGATGCTCAAAGCCTTTCAAACCAACCTGATGAATGTAGTAGTCACAACGCTCCTGCTGCTGTGCCTTGCTGATGCCGCGCTCCTGCAAACCAAAACAGATGTTCTGCGCCACCGTCAGCCAGGGGAACAGCGTATAGCTTTGAAACACCATACCGCGATCGGCGCCCGGTCCTTCCACCAGCGCGCCATCAAGCCACACTTCACCGCTGGTGGGCGAATCCAACCCGGCGATGATGCGCAACAAGGTAGATTTGCCACACCCGGACGGCCCGAGAATGGTGATGAAGTCGTTTTCCTGTACCTGATAATCGACAGGCAACAGCGCCTGAGTCTGTTCGCCGCGCGGGCCGGTAAAGATGCGCTCGACCTGGCGTACCGCTAATTTGCTGTAGGACATTACAATAAGCTCCAGGAAAACAGGCGTCGATTCATCGCCTTAAACAGAAAATCTGACAGCAGGCCAATCACCCCGATGACGATAATGCCGAAGATGATCTGTCCGGTATTCAGCAGCGCCTGACTGTCGACAATCATGTGCCCGATACCGCTCGACGAGCCAATCAGTTCAGCAACAATCACGTAAGTCCACGCCCACCCGAGCACCAACCGTAACAGTTCGGCGATTTCCGATGCCGCCCCAGGGATCAGCACGCGCCGCACCACGCTGCCGTTGCTGCATCCCAGCGTGTAGGCCGCTTCCACCAAATCGCGACGCGCAGCGCCTACCGCTACCGCCACCATCAACACGATTTGAAAGAAAGAACCAATAAAGATCACCAGAATCTTCTGCATCTCACCGATGCCCGCCCACAGAATCAACAGCGGAATAAACGCCGATGCCGGTAAATAGCGGCAAAACGACACAAAGGGTTCAAAAAACGCCTCGCACAGTTTGTACGCGCCCATCAGAATGCCGAGGGGGACGCCGATGATTGCAGCCAGCAGGAACCCTGCCAGCACGCGCATCACCGTCATAGCGATATCCTCAGAGAAGTTATACTGGGTGAAGAGGATCGCCCCTTCACGCAGCATGGTCAGCGGATCGGCCAAAAAGGTCGGTGATACCGAACCGCTGAACGTCACCATTCCCCACAGGGCAAAAAACAGGACAAAAAAGGCGACCCCAAGTGCCACGCGCAACCGCACGGCAACAGGCCGCAGCGGCACCATCAACGGATTGTGCCAGCGCGGTGCAGCGTCAGGTAACGCCGCAGGCGGCAAAGGCAGTTTGTCAGTCGCGCGAGAATCACTCATCATGCCAATATCCTTATTTCACGTAGCTGGCGTCATACAGGGTGCTGATATCCGGGATCTTGCGAATCACGCCCATTTCCAGCAGCAGTTTGGCCGCTTCATTGCTGAAGGTTTCGATTTCACCGCTGAAGAATTTGCGGTTCTGTTCTCTGTCCTGCCAGCGCAGATAGTTGGCTGATTTAGCAAAATCCGCCCCGCTTGATTTCACCGCTGCGCCCATGATTTCGTAAGATTTTTCCGGCTCGGCCTTGATCATTTCCAGCGCATCAAAATAGCTTTCTACCAATGCTTTGGCGGCCTGCGGATTTTTCGCGAGAAAATCCGGCGTACAGCCAAGCGTGTCCATTACCATCGGGTAATCGAGCGTGGTGGCAATGATCTTGCCGCTTTCAGGTTTGTCGCGCACGCTGGAGAGATAGGGTTCATAAGTCATGGCAGCATCGTTTTGCCCGGCAAGCAGCGCCTGTGCGGCAGCCTGTGGCGAGAGCGTTGCCGTCTTCACGTCTTTAAGCGTCATGCCGTTTTTATCCAGGATCCACGCCAGCGCAAAGTAGGGGGAGGTCCCTGGCGCATCGACACCAATAGTTTTCCCTTTCAACGATTTGATATCACTGATCGGGCCACGCACCGCCAGACCGTCAGCGCCGTAGGATTTATCCAACTGCACAATCTGCTTAATCGGCACACCGTTGGCGTTCCAGGCGACATAGGTTTCTACCGTGGTGGCAGCACATTGAATCGCTCCAGAGGCCACGGCCAGATGGCGATCTTTTTGTGGGATCATTTTGATCGACACATCCAGCCCATGCTTCTTGAAGATGCCGGCTTTATCAGCCAGCGTCAGCGGCGCAAAGCCGGTCCAGCCAGAAATACCGATCGCTACCGGCGTATCTGCCGCCTGCGCCACGCCTGCCGATACCATGCAAAGCGCCATCAGGGTCGCTTTCCAGCCCATGTTACCTCGTGCTTTGTTCATTCGTTCCGCTCCTGTGAGAGAAGTCATTACCCATGCGGCAAACTGTGCCAACGTTATTGTCTGTACCCTAAATGGGTATAAGCTTGTATAGACAACTTAAGCAAGCAATGTGCCAATGCCACAGAACTGGCGTATAGCCCTTTATTGGCGGGAATCGTGTGAAAAGACCAGGCAGGAAAGCAGGTTCCAGAATAGTGCATTGCTCCCGTTTGGCGCACCATGATGATTCGTCATTCACAAGCCAGCACGCAACAACACACCTGCCATCCTCCTCAACGGGTTGTCAGCAGCACGGCACCGTCTTTGCACTATTGTCTATATATATACATACGCGCATAAAATTCGCTACACTGCACAAAAGCGTAGGGTCAAGGAGAACACCGTGGTGACACAGCAGCGCGCATCGCAACTTGCAGGCGCCATGAGCGATATACCCGCCCCCATCTATCAACGGGTCAAGCAGGCGATTATCAGCCAGATTCGTACGGGTGCCTGGCAGCCGCACCAGCGTATTCCGTCAGAGAGCGAGTTGGTCAACGAGCTCGGCGTTAGCCGTATGACGATTAACCGCGCGCTGCGTGAGCTGACCAGTGAAGGCTTTTTGCTGCGAATGCAAGGCGTCGGTACGTTTGTCGCGGAGATCAAGGCCTACGCGGCCATGCTCGAAGTGCGCAATATCGCCGAAGAGATTGCCGAACGTGGACATCGCCACAGCAGCCGCGTGCTAGCGCTGCAAAGTCTGAAAGCGGAAAGTGAACTGGCGGAACAGTTTGATATCTCCCCGGGGCAAACGCTGTTCCACTCGCAGATCGTCCATTACGAAAACGATCTCCCGGTCCAACTGGAAGATCGCTACGTCAATCCCGTGGAAGCGCCGGACTATCTGCAACAGGATTTCACCTGCCGCACGCCTTACACCTATCTCAGTCAGGTGGCGCCACTCACCGCCGGTGAACATATCGTGGAAGCTTTTATTCCAGACGATCACCAGCGTCAGGTATTGGCACTAGACCCGCAGGAGCCGTGCCTGATGATCCGCCGCCGCACCTGGCACGACGCGCGCATTGTTACCGTCGCTCGTCTTATCTATCCCGGTTCATGCTATCGCCTGCTGGGCCGTTTCAAGACCCACGGCTGATGGCTGTAAGGGGTTGCTCTCGCGGCGAAATACCGCGGTGTAGAGCAACCAGGCATCCTTGGTCAGTGGCGTGAGGTGGCGTTCAGGCTGTTGACTCGTACACCACACGCCCTGCCCCGTCTGACAGGTTTCCTCACCAATGCGCCAGCAACCGTCCATCACATAGAGCACGCCCGCTTCCTGCGCGCCCAGTTGCATCGCGTCACGCACCGCCATCACGGTGGCATAATGGCTGTCGCGCCGGGTCATGATATTAAAGTCCCGGTTGTCAGTATCCTCGCCATGCGTCACGACCGGCGTGGCAGAAAGCGGCGTTTCACCGGCAAAAAACAGCGGCTCGCCGCGCCGCAAACGGTGCGAAAACCCCGGGAAAATCAGAGAAACACCGGCGCCTTCCAGCAAGGTAATAATGCGATCAACGCCCGGAAAGGCAGAAAAATCACCGGCCTGGGCAATGGTGGCAATGCTGGCACGCCAGGCAAACCCTTCCCCGCCCACCGCAGCCACGCTGATGATTTCCCGTGTTTCTCCGCCGCCATTACGCCAACGGCTGACCGGTAAGGTATTTACATCAAAAAATGGCATTAGAGCCTCCCCAACACATCCATGACCAGGGCGAACTGGCGGTCAGATTCATCATCCAGCGCATGCTGTCCCTGATAAATCACCTGTTTCCCGGCAACCCACACATCGCGAATCTGCTGGCGCTCACCGGCAAACAGCCAGCGGTTGAGCAGCGCGCGGTCCGGCAGGCCGTGCAACCAGGCATTATCCTCCAGCACCAGCCAATCGGCGCGATAACCCGGAGCCAGCGCGCCGATGGCAACCCCACAGGCTGCCGCGCCGCCCGCCAGCGCCTGCCGATAAAGCACATCACCGACCGCAGGTTGGTCAGGCGTCACTACCCGGTTGCGCCGTCTGTCACGCAAGCGTTGCGCATATTCCAACCAGCGCAACTCTTCCAACAGGTTCAATGAGACGTGGCTGTCTGAACCGATGCCCCAACGACCGCCCAGTGCGACATACTGGTCCAGCGCAAAGATGCCATCGCCAAGGTTGGCTTCCGTGGTCGGACACAGTCCCGCAATGGCTCCGCTGGCTGCTACGCGCTGTAGCTCGCGTTCATCCAGATGAGTGGCATGAATCAACGTCCAGCGCTCATCCACGGCGAAGCGATCGAACAGCCAGTTCACGGGCCGTTCGCCGCTCCACGCCAGGCAGTCTTCCACCTCTTTCATCTGCTCGGCAATGTGAATGTGCACCGGCAACGTTGTGGGCATGGCTGCCAGCACGTCGTTGATTTGGCTTTCACTGACGGCACGCAGCGAGTGAAAACAAATCCCTGCCGTATGCAACGGCCTATCCCGTAACAGCGTTGCCAATCGCTGCTGCTGGGCTACATAGTGTTCGGTATGCTGGATGAAACGTCGTTGCCCCGGCAGCGCAGGCTGGGCGCCAAAACCGGCGTAGCTGTAGAGCACCGGCAGCAGCGTTTGGCCGATGCCTGCGCGCTCTGCCGCCGTGATCAGTTGCAGCAGCATGTCATCCTGCGCGTAAGGCTGCCCGGCCGGGTCGTGATGCAGGTAGTGAAACTCAGCAACCTGGGTATAGCCCCCTTTCAACATCTCGATATAGAGTCGGCTGGCGATGGCACCGACCTGCTCCGGCGTCAGATGGCCTACCAGCCGATACATCAGATCGCGCCAGGTCCAGAAGCTGTCTTGCGGATCGCCTGCCACTTCTGCCAGCCCCGCCATCGCGCGCTGAAAAGCATGTGAATGCAGGTTCGCCATCGCAGGCAGCACAATACCCGGCAAAGACTGCGTTTCTTCTGACGTGGCGTTTTGCTCGACGTCAGTAATCACGCCCTCAGCGGAAACGGCAATGCGGACATCGCGCGCCCATCCCTGCGGCAACAGGGCGCGCGAAGCGAAGAAGCTCGGCATGGTTGATCCTTTACGGTTGTGGTTTGAGTTGTATTACTGGTTGTCTATACCTATACATACACCAGCTCACCGGCCAACGACTATAGTGAATTATTATGGTCACAATAAGAAAATGCTATCTTGCGCCCCTTGTCGTTCCGGTGCGGGTAGGTTAGCTTGTCTTTGGTTGTATATACAAGAAGAGTGACATCATGACTCAACGATTATCCTGCGACAGCCTGTGGCTTGGCGCAGACCTCGTCACCCTGCGCGATGGACGCTACCAGATCATTCATGATGGCGCGCTGGCCGTAGCAGAGGGCAAGATAGCCTGGGCTGGGCCGCAAGCGCAGCTACCGGCCTACAACGCCGATACCACCACCCACTTCGACGGCGGTATCATCACGCCCGGCTTTATTGATTGCCACACTCACCTGATGTTCGGTGGCGATCGCAGTGACGAATTCGAACAGCGTCTGAATGGCGTAAGCTATGCCGACATCGCCGCCAACGGCGGCGGCATTCTCTCCACCGTGCGTGCCACGCGTGCCGCAACGGAACAGCAGTTGGTTGAAAGCGCGCGACAACGATTAGCCTTGCTGTTAGCCGAAGGCGTCACCACCGTCGAGATCAAATCCGGCTATGGGCTGGATATCGACAGCGAAGTGAAAATGCTCCGCGCCATACGCCAGCTTGCCGCACAGGTGCCTGCGCAGGTGGTTGCTACTTGTCTGGCGGCCCATGCCGTTCCACCGGAATACGCAGGGCGCGCGGATGCCTGGATTACCACACTCAGCGACCAGTTGCTGCCGCAGGTCGCACGAGAGCAGTTGGCCGATGCCGTTGACGCGTTCTGCGAACACCTGGCGTTTTCACCGGCACAGGTTAAAACGCTGTTTAACACCGCCACGCAGCTAGGGCTGCCGGTAAAACTGCATGCAGAGCAGCTCTCCGCACTGGGTGGCAGCGCCTTGGCGGCGCGCTACCATGCGCTCTCTGCCGATCATCTGGAATACCTGACGGAAGAGGACGTACAGGCCATGGCAGCCAGCGGCACCGTCGCCGTGCTGCTACCGGGGGCTTTTTACCTGCCGCGCGAAACGCAGCGACCACCGGTGGAACTGCTGCGCCAGTACGGCGTGCCCATGGCTATCGCCAGCGATGCCAATCCAGGCACCTCACCGGCCCTTTCTCTGCGTCTGATGCTCAATATGGCGTGCACCCTGTTTCGACTCACACCGGAAGAAGCACTGGCCGGTGTCACCTACCACGCGGCGAAAGCGCTGGGGCAGCAAGCAAGCCACGGATCGCTGGAGGTGGGCAAAGTAGCCGATTTTGTACACTGGCCGATAGCCCGTCCGGCAGAATTAACCTATTGGCTGGGTGGGCAGTTGCCCTGTACCACCGTTTATCGAGGGAGTGTTCGTCATGGAACCGTTTGATTTTCAAAGCGGCACGCTGCCGTTGTTGGTCAGTATTCCCCACGCGGGAACCCAGCTTACGCCCGAAGTCGAAGACGGGCTGAGTGACGCCGCGCGCCCTCAGCCAGATACCGATTGGCACATTCCACAGCTTTATGATTTTGTCCGCGAGATGGGGGCCAGCATACTGGTGGGCCACTATTCGCGCATGGTGGTCGATCTCAACCGCCCCGCCGACGATACACCACTTTACGCCAGCGCCACCACAGGACTGTTTCCCAGCACCTTGTTTGACGGCACGCCGACCTTTGTTGCAGGTAAAGCACCGACGCCTGAGCAACGTAACGGCTACCTGCAACATATTTGGCAGCCCTATCACCAGCAAATCCAGCAAGAACTCGATCGCCTCACCGCACGTTACGGCTATGCGCTACTGTTCGATGCTCACTCCATCGCGTCACACATTCCGCGCCTGTTTGACGGCAAGCTGCCCGATTTGAACATCGGCACCAATGGAGGCGAAAGCTGTTCCCGCGAGGCAGAAGCGGCAATACGTACATGCTGTGAAACTCAGGATCAATACAGCTGGGTGATTAACGGGCGTTTCAAGGGCGGCTACATCACTCGCGCCTACGGGCAACCCGCGCTACAGCAACATGCCGTGCAGTTGGAACTGGCACAGTGTAACTACATGGAAGAGCAAGCGCCCTTTGCCTGGCATGCAGAGAAGGCCGCCACCTTGCAGGTTCAGTTGAAAAAGCTGTTGGAAAACTATCTGGCCTGTTTCTGATCGTTTCAGGCTGGCACGACACGCCAGCCTTACCCCACCGATTATTCCGCCAGCGCGCGCATTTCAACAATCAAATCGCTTTTGCCTTCAAAGCCAATACCCGGCAATTCTGGCATCACAATATGCCCTTGCTCCACCCGAACAGCATCGGGGAATCCGCCGTAAGGCTGGAACAGATCCGGATAGCTTTCATTACCGCCCAATCCCAACCCGGCGGCGATGTTCAGTGACATTTGATGCCCACCGTGTGGAATGCAGCGCGCAGGTGACCAGCCAAACTGCTCCAGCACCTCGAGCGTACGCAGGTATTCGCACAAACCGTAGGACAGCGCGCAATCAAATTGCAGGTAATCTCTGTCCGGGCGCATACCGCCATAGCGCAGCAGATTACGCGCATCCTGATGCGAGAACAGATTTTCTCCCGTAGCCATCGGCCCTGGATAGAATTCACTCAACGCCGCCTGCAGAGCATAATCCAGCGGATCGCCCACCTCTTCATACCAAAACAGCGGGTAATCGCGCAGCATCTTGGCGTAAGCGATGCCAGTTTCCAAGGAGAAACGCCCATTGGCATCCACGGCAAGCTGAGCCTCGCTGCCAATCTCTTCGAGCACGGCTTCAATACGCCGACGGTCTTCCTCTATCGACGCACCGCCAATCTTCATTTTCACCACCGTGTAACCACGACGCAAATAGCCGCGCATCTCCTGCTTCAACGCATCCAGCGCTTTGCCCGGATAGTAGTACCCCCCCCGCGGCGTATACGAACACGCGCGGATTGGCGCGCACACCGTTGTTATCCGCCAGCAGATGAAACAGCGGCATACCGGCAATTTTGGCGGTCGCATCCCAAATCGCCATGTCCAGCGTTCCTACCGCGACCGAGCGTTCACCGTGCCCACCCGGCTTTTCATTTTTCATCATGGTGTTCCATACCCGATCGGGATCGAGATTATCACCACGCGCATTAAGCAGCGTTTCCGGGTCAGCGTCCAGAATACGCGGACGAAAGCGCTCACGAATCAAACCGCCCTGCCCATAGCGCCCGTTGGAGTTAAACCCATACCCGACAACCCGTCGACCATCACGCACCACATCGGTCACCACGGCGACCAGGCTGGTCGTCATGTGCGAAAAATCGATGTAGGCATTTCTGATCGGGGAAGCGATGGGTTTGGTGACTTCACACACATCGATAATACGCATAGCCGAATCTCCTGATGGTCGCTAAGCCAGCGGCAAAAACCTGCCTTTGTTACATGCGCTGTGATGCCGTTTGCTTAACGTGAAAAATGTCATATTCTGCGAGAGCAATGCCCTAAAGCACGCCATGGCGTCTATAGTAAAGGCAATGTTTGACGGATAACCAATGCGAAAAAGGAGCGCTGTAATGCCAAATCGGCATCACTTAGAGCTAGCGTGGTTGGAAGACGGGATAGCGCTGGCCGAATCGCTCAACTTTTCAAAAGCGGCGGCTGCGCGTTATGTGACACAGCCCGCATTCAGTCGGCGTATTCAGGCTCTGGAAGCCTGGGTCGGCGTGGCGCTGTTTGAACGAAATCGTCGCGGCGCGCGGCTAACGCAGGCGGGAGAGGTCTTTTTTCATCAGGCACCGGATCTGATTCGGGCACTCTATGCCCTGCGCAGCGAAACGCGCGACAGCGTAGAACAGCGCGCCCCTGAGGTCATTATGTGCGCCACCCATGCTCTCTCGTTCACCTTTATTCCCGATTGGCTGAGAAACAACAGCGATATCTCGCGTGATAGCGCTTTTCAGTTGGTATCCGCCACCCTGCACGCCTGTGAACGCATGCTGACACAGGGAGGTGCACAATTTCTGCTGTGCCACCACCACCCGCATATGCAATTACACCTACCAACGCAGAAGTTTATGAGCATTTCGCTCGGCCAGGATCGGCTGATTCCCTATAGCATTCCCGCCACGGGCCCCCATAGCGCCAAGTGGTTTGTTGACGCTCAGCAAGGGTTTCCGTTTCTCGCTTACAGCGAGGATTCTGGATTGGGGCGCATTATCAGCAATACCGCGTCACTGCACCGCCTGACGCGCAACATGGAGACGGTATTCACGTCCGATTTGGCCGCCACGTTGCTGGCGCTGGTGAAAGCGGGTGAAGGCGTGGCCTGGCTGCCGCACGCGCTGGCCGCTGAAAGTGAAAAAAACGGCACCATTTGCCGGGCTACCCACCACGAAGAGAAGTGGACGATCCCACTGGATATCCGGCTCTATCGTCCAGCAGCACGGCTGGCGACAGGGGCCGAAACGCTATGGGATAGCGTACTCGTTGGACATCAGGCGTCACCGCCTTGATAACGCCCCGGTTTGTGCCAGTTCATCAGCATGGCATTCATGGCTAGCGCACTGAGCGCAGACCACAGCAATAGCAGCAACGGCATTTTGATCAGAGAGAGAAGAAACACCAGCGCATCCAACGCCATCTGGCTTTTACCTGCGTTGATGCCAAAGCGACGATACAGCCACAGCGTCACCCCCCCCGTGCCGCCAACAGACGCATTATGGCGCGCGAGGGAAAGGATCCCCATGCCAATAAAGGTGCCGCCCACCAAGGCGGCGAACAGCGGATGCAGATAGCTGATGGTGATTAACATCGGTACCGCCTGGGTCGCTAGCCCCAGTGTGATACTGACAATCAGCGTTTTTATCGTGAAAGCCCGCCCCATGCTGAAATAGCAAAACACCAGAAACGGGATGTTGACCAGAGTGAACAGCAACCCGATAGAGAGCGGCAGATAGTAAGAGATGAGCAGTGCGATGCCGGCAATACCGCCAGTCACCATGCCAGAAAATTTAAGCAGGTTCAGGCCGACGGCAATAAACATCACGCCCAGCGCCAGCCCGTAAATATCATCCTTTAAGGTATGTGCCGTTGCCAGCGGATTGTTTTTTGTTGGCACTGCTGCTGACCTCATGATCGACTCACATTAGCCATAAGAAAAGCATATAATTCCACATTAATTATACATGCATTATATGCCATTAACATCTGTAATCTGTGCGTCGGTTACTTGCTGCGCGGGGAAAGGATACACAGGCACATTTGCCGCACCTCTTCCAGCGCCTGCTGAATAGCCGGAAGGCGAGCAGCAAAGCGATAGGAAGGAAGCACCACCGACAAGGCGTGCGCCGGTCTTCCCGGTACCGGCAGGGCAATCCCAACGGCACAGACGCCTTCCGCATGCTCTTCCCTGTCATAAGAAAAGCCATCGGCGCGCACTTCTGCTATTTGTTGCAGCAGCACGGGCAGTGAAACCAGCGTCTGGGACGTTAACGCAGGCATCTGATCGTGTAGCAGTGCCGTAATTTGCGCATCGGTTAATAGCGACAACATCGCCTTGCCGTTCGCCATGGCATATACCGGCTTGGGACGATCGTGTATGGGCACCACACGCACCGCCTGATCGCTGATAATCCGGTCAAGGAAGATCACCTCGCGACCATGAAAGGTCGAAATATCGACCGTTTCACGCGTCTTTTCAAACAGCAGTTCAAGCGGATGACGCAACTGCGCTGCCACGTCAGAATAGGCATTTCTCGCCAACTCATTGATACCCCAGCCCAGCCGCACACCGCCCTCACCGCACTCGACCAAATGTTCAGCCGCCAGAGTATCGACAATACGTTGCACCGTTGAGCGAGGCAGATCCGTCAAACGCGCCAGTTCTCCCAGACTCGTGCCACGCTCATGCAGCAGCCGTAATATTTTGATTGCTCTTGAGATAACCTGTATCCCTGCCGTTTTATTCATCACTTGCCTCAAAACTGTATCGCAATGCGGTTAATATTGTATTGTTTTTAGCTAGGCGTATTATAGCTTGATGACGTCGGGATAGCATCGCTTCACCATCGCGGCGTCAGAGGTGACTCCGCAGCCTCCTCGCCATCGCTATGCTGGCAGGAGCCGACTGTTTTCTGTGGAGCAACCTGAAACGGTGTGAATTATCAGTTGATACCTTACTAAGTAACATATGCCCTAAATAATACGAGTTGCAGGACAAAACGTTAACGTTTTGAACAGCGCTTGCGCTGGCCCTTTAGGGCGAGACTCATTGATGAGTCTCGTAACGCGGCAAGTGAAGGAATCCCGATGACCCTACTCAAGTAAGTGATTCGGGTGAGTGAGCGCAGCCAACGCATCTGCAATTTGAAGTAGGACGGGCATCTTGAACAGTTTGTTTTCAGGAGGTTTACCGTGGGATATGCCACTATCAACCCGTACACGGGTGAAGTCATTAAAACGTTCCCCGACGCCACTGACGCAGAAGTCACTGACGCCATCAGCCAAGCACACAACGCTTTCCTGGCATGGAAAGAAACCCCGTTTTCCACCCGAGGGGCCATTCTACAAAAAGCTGCCACACTGCTACGTCAACATAAAGAAGAAATGGCACGACTGCTGACGCTGGAAATGGGCAAGCTGGTTGCAGAAGCTCGAGCAGAAGTGGAACTATCCGCTCAAATTTTCGAGTACTACGTTAAGCATGCGGAAGGGCTGCTGGCCCCCGAAACGCTGCCAGTCGCCAACCCGAAAGAAGCGACCGCGCAGATCGTGCACGAACCGCTGGGCGTGCTGCTCGCTATCGAGCCGTGGAATTTCCCTTACTATCAGATCGCACGCATCATCGCACCGCAACTTTCTGCCGGTAACACTATTCTGTTGAAGCATGCTTCCAACGTGCCACAAAGTGCAGCCCGCTTTGAAAAACTGATGCATGACGCCGGGTTGCCTAAAGGGGCATTTACTAATCTGTATGCCACCCGCAAGCACATTGAAATGATCCTCAACGATCCGCGTGTGCAGGGCGTAGCCCTGACCGGTTCAGAAGGCGCGGGCGCCACCGTTGCCCAGCAGGCCGCACTTGCCCTGAAAAAATCCACGCTGGAATTGGGCGGTGCCGATGCTTTCGTGGTGTTGAAAGATGCCGAACTGGAGAAAACCGTCAAGTGGGCCGTGTTTGGCCGCCACTGGAACGGCGGGCAAGTGTGCGTCTCTTCCAAACGTATGATCATTGAAGACGCCGTGTATGACGCGTTTCTCGATCGCTACACCCAGGGCGTTGCTGCGTTGCGCACCGGCGATCCGCTGGATGAGAACACCACGCTGGCCCCGCTCTCTTCCCAACAGGCCGCTGATGAAGTAAGACAGAAGATTCAACTGGCGGTGTCGCATGGCGCAACCGCATTGGAAGTGGGCCCGAAAGTGCCGACCCAGGGTGCGTTCGTACAGCCGACTATACTTACCGACGTTACGCCGGACAATCCCGCCTACCATATGGAATTTTTTGGCCCGGTCTCTATGTTGTTCCGTGCTAAAGATGAAGATGATGCGGTACGTATTGCCAACGATTCACCGTTCGGTCTCGGGGGTTCAGTGTTCACCCGTAACGGCAAACACGGGGCTGAGGTTGCCGCTCGCCTGTCCACCGGGATGGTGTACGTCAACCACCCAACCCGCGTGAAGGCCGATCTGCCGTTTGGCGGTATCCGCCGTTCTGGGTATGGGCGCGAACTAACCGGACTGGGCATTAAAGAGTTTGTGAACCACAAGCTGATTTCTGTTGTTGATATTGATGCTGAATTTTAAGGAAATACCATGAGCACCCTACGACTATTGGGCATCGCGGGCAGCCTGCGCCGCGCCTCTGCGAATAAAGGGCTGTTGCGCGCAGCGCAAGCCGCTGTGCCAGCGGATACCACCCTCGAGATCGCCGATCTGCTGGATGTACCGTTCTACAATGCCGATCTGACCGAGATCCCCGCTGCCGTGCAGCGCATCGCGCGTCAGGCGCAACAGGCTGACGGATTTGTCTTTGCCTGCACCGAGTACAACTACTCCGTGGCACCAGCATTGAAAAACATCCTCGACTGGCTTTCACGACTGCCAGATAGCCAACCGCTGAGCGGCAAACCCGTAGCGCTGATGGGGGCGGGCGGCGGTATGGGGACCTCACGCGCGCAGTATCATTTGCGCCAAAGCGCCGTGTTCCTGAATCTGCAACCGCTTAACAAGCCGGAAGTGTTTGCTAACGCATTTGCTGGCGGTTTTGACGATCAGGGCAACTTGCATGACGAAAAAATTGCGGCACTGATCGGCGAACAGATGAACACGTTGGTCGCGGCAATCAAAGCCACCCGCTAATCAACGCATCACTGCCTGTACCGTCCTGCTTAAAGGCGGTACAGGCCTATTCCCACCCGCCGACACATCGTGCCCTGTGTTAACTCTGGTATAAATACAGCATTTCGTTCGCCAACTCCCGCACCAATAATGACGTCATCAAGTGGTCTTGTGCATGCGCCATAATAGATGTCATCGGCACAACGGTTTCTCGTGCAACCCACTGCGTTTGAACCTGATGCGCCACTCTTGCAAACCGATCTGCGCGAGTCATTAACGCATTGGCTTGTTCAACCTTTCCGTGGCGTGCCGCCTGCAACGCCTCCAGACACAGGCTGCGTGATTCATCCGCATTGACAAGAATCTCCATCGCCGCTTCTTCTGCTTTAACCATCGTCATACCACCCCTATTAGGAATTGAATCAAAACCGTGCTGTTTCACCCTCCTGGTCACACTTACAGTACGCATCCATCGCGCTGCCGTACTGCCAGACTCTGTGCACAAGGCTGTGGGTTTTTTACTCTTTCCTTTTAACAACATTGTACCTGTGCGCAGGCATCGATAAATGTCCCAAATGACACAAGACCGATCATCGCCGTATTGACGGCGACCCTCTGCCGAGCGTAAGGGATTAAAATTGATACCATAGCGATCGGAGATTTGAGCGTCTTTAATAAAACGCGACTGCGTTTCAATCTAGACAGCCATTTCTGCCTGAAGATAGCGGACAAAAGTAGTGATTCTGGCGGGAACGTGACGCCGTTGCTGATAGACCGCGTGAATGCCTGCATCCTGCGTTGTAAAGTCTGGCAACAAAGCCACTAATGCGCCCTGCTCCAGATAAGGTTCAACATCCCAGGCTGAACGTAACAGCAGACCTCGCCCATCCAGCGCATAACGCATCACCACTTCGCCGTCGTTACTCGACAGGTTGCCTTCAGCTTTATGGCTAAACTCCTGACCGTCGCGGTAAAAGCGCCACATCGCATAATCGCTTTCATACTGGCGCAGCACCAGACAGTTATGCCCGGCCAACTCCGCCACCGTACGTGAGATGCAGCGCTTGGACAGATAATCAGGTGATGCGCACAGGATACGGTGATTGGTACGCAGTTTGTGGGCAATTAGACGTGAATCAGGGGGCGTGCCCACGCGAATATCAATATCAATGCCGGCATCAAGCATATTGATGGGCTGACTCGACAGTTGCAGTTGTATCTCCAATTCAGGATGCAGCAAGGAGAATGCAGACACCAGCGGGGCAATATGACGTCGACCAAAGCCAAACGAGGCGTTTACCGTGAGCTTGCCGCGTAACGTCATTTGGCTACGGCTGACTGCATTCTCCAGTTCGGCAATGTCATTGAGGATGGGAAGTGCGCCTTCGCTGTAGAGTTGCCCTTCCAGCGTCAACTCTAAACGCCGGGTGGTACGCTGAATCAGTTGCACGCCGAGTCGATGTTCCAGCGCGCTTAACCGTTTACTGATAGCAGGAAGAGACAGCCCCCTTTCTCTGGCGACCGCCGTCAGGCTACCCAGCGCGACAATGCGACTGAAAAACAGCAGATCGTTCATTTCCCGCATCGATTGTTACCTTTAATTCAATAATAGCTTTCCCGTAAGGCTTATTGTTCATCATTTTTACAAGAAATACACTCGTAAGGGTCCGCTAATAGAAAAACAGGAATACCCTTATGTCCGTACCGCGCTACAAAATTGCTGTCATCCCTGGGGATGGCATCGGAAAAGAAGTTATGCCAGAAGGGGTACGCGTTGTTACGCGCGCTGCCGCGCAGTTTGGCATTGAATTACAGTGGGAATGGTTTGATTTTGCCAGCGCCGACTACTATCTCAAACACGGTAAAATGTTGCCGGATAATTGGTTTGAGCTGTTGAAAGGCTTCGATGCCCTCTATTTTGGCGCCGTTGGCTGGCCAGAGGTGGTACCCGATCATGTGTCGCTCTGGGGATCGCTGCTCAAATTCCGCCGCGATTTCGATCAGTACGTCAACTTGCGGCCGTGCCGCTTAATGCCCGGCGTCAAAGCCCCGCTGGCTAATCGCAACCCTGGCGATATTGATTTCTACGTGGTGCGCGAAAATACCGAAGGGGAATACTCCAGCGTCGGCGGCATGATGTTTGAAGGCACGGAACGTGAGATCGTGATGCAGGAAACCGTAATGACTCGCGTCGGCGTCGATCGTATCCTGAAATTTGCCTATGAACTGGCGCAGAAGCGGCCGCGCAAACACCTGACGTCTGCCACCAAATCCAACGGCATTGCGATCACCATGCCATACTGGGATACGCGCGTTGCCGCAATGGGGCAGCATTACCCAGAGGTGAAAGTCGATAAATTCCATATCGATATTCTCACCGCCAACTTTGTGCTGCATCCCGACTGGTTTGACGTGGTGGTCGCCAGTAACCTGTTTGGCGATATCCTGTCCGATCTTGGCCCTGCCTGCACCGGCACCATCGGCATCGCTCCCTCTGCCAATATTAACCCTGAGCGCACGTTCCCCAGCCTGTTTGAGCCGGTGCACGGTTCTGCCCCGGATATCGCTGGCAAAGGCCTGGCCAATCCGATTGGTCAAATCTGGTGCGGTGCCATGATGCTGGAGCATCTGGGTCACGCAGAGGCGGGGGCCGCGATTTTACAGGCTATCGAAACCGTGTTGGCACAAGGGCCGACACAGGCACCGTTAACTCGGGATTTGGGCGGCAGCGGCAATACAGAAACCTTAGGCCGTGCGATTGCTGATGCGCTTTGAGGTTGGATCGTTAGACATAAAAAAAGCCGTTTTCACGGCTTTTTTTAATTTGCGATGGCTATCAGTACATAGCGCCCGGCGGAACATCTTTGTGGGCAAGAACATAAGCAGCCAGGATTCTTTTCAGTAATTTACGCACGATTTTTGGCTTTTTTAACGTTACCGATAATGAAGTTGCAGGTGATGTTGTCTTCTGTTAACAGAGTGTACGCTCGTCATAATCCAAACGCAAGTTTTTGTGACACACATCACAAAATTTTTTTGTATACGCAACATGGCGTTCAGAAACTGGCGATATTCACACGTGCAAATAGCTCATCTCGGCGTCCGTTATGTTATCGTATTGAAATATGATGAACTTTTAATCACCTAGCGTGATAGTTTCCCGGCTGTAGCCGTGAAGGCAAGTTCGCTCAACGGCCAATATCGCGCCGATATCGCCGTTTTACCCGTAACGCTGCCGCGCTGCGACGGCATGCAGGACGCCATGGAAACCTGGAAACTCAATTTATACGCCGCTTGGGTGGGATGCTTTTTTACTGGCCTTGCCATGAGCCAGATACTGCCGTTCCTGCCGCTCTATATTGAACAGCTCGGCGTCACCGACCACGCATCACTGAGTTTGTGGTCCGGGCTGATTTTCAGCTCCTCGTTTCTGGTCTCGGCCATCGTCGCGCCGCTGTGGGGCAGTCTGGCGGATCGCAAAGGGCGCAAGCTGATGCTGCTGCGCGCTGCACTCGGCATGGCCATCGTCATGGCGCTACAGGGCATGGCCAGCAACGTCTGGCACCTGTTTATCCTGCGAACTCTGATGGGGCTGACCTCTGGCTATATTCCCAATGCCATGGCGTTGATCGCCTCGCAAGTCCCGCGTGAAAAAAGCGGCTGGGCACTGGGTACGCTTTCCACCGGTCAGGTGGCTGGCGTGATTATCGGCCCGCTGATCGGTGGCTTTCTCGCCGACCACGTCGGGCTGCGCGTGGTGTTCTTTATCACTGCCACCTTGCTGTTCATGTGCTTTTTGATCACCTTGTTCTCCATCAAAGAAGGCGTTATCAAGGTCACCAAAGCGAATCGTCTTAGTGGCAAAGCCGTATTCTCTTCCCTGCCCTACCCGGCGTTGATTGTCAGCCTGTTCATCACCACCATGATGATTCAGCTCGCTAACGGCTCCATCAGCCCAATACTGACACTATTTATTCGCGAACTTACGCCAGACACCAATAATCTCGCGTTTCTCAGCGGCGTGATCGCTGCTGTTCCCGGCGTTTCAGCGCTGCTATCAGCACCGCGGTTGGGCCGTCTTGGCGACAAAATCGGCGCACATCGCATCCTGATCGCCGCACTGGGCGCCTGTGTGCTGCTGTTTTGTTTGATGTCCACCATCAGTGATTCGCTACAGTTGGGGATACTGCGTTTCCTGCTAGGCTTCGCCGATGGCGCACTGATGCCAGCCACACAGGCGCTGCTGCTGAAATACAGCAGCCAGCAGGTGACCGGGCGGATTTTCGGTTACAACCAATCCTTTATGTATCTGGGTAATGTCGCAGGCCCGTTACTCGGCTCCGGCGTGTCCGCCATGATGGGATTTCGCTGGGTGTTCATCATCACCGCGTTGCTGGTATTGGTGAACACGCTGCATATCGCCTGGCGCTTTCGACAAATCCCCACCAAACCCTGATCGCTCCGCCGTTATCTCCTGGCGTTATTTACCTCAGGAAATAACGCCAGGATTTATATACAGATTATGCATAAACCCCCCTTTACCTTGGCGATGACCGCCGTTCGGCAGTAGGATCGATAGCGGTTTTTTGTAGTCAACGAAGGAGGTTATTATGTACACAGCGTATGACAGATACAGAAACCCGCTTGAAACGGGCTGTCGTGTAATGCAAAACGGTTCTCGTCTGGTGGGTACCATTGCTGCCATTCATGCAGATAAGCTGAAACGAGAAGACGTTCGTAAAGCCAAATGCGTGCAACTCAACGGGGTCAGCGAATACTTTTCCCCTGATGAGCTGATGCGTTTGGGCCGCGCCTGACACGGCTTTCGTCTCCCTTCGGGCGTGTTAACACGCCCGATGCAAGAATACTCTCTTTATCCCCCCGTTAAGGGTGATCGAACCAATCGCGGTTTTGCTCGGCTATCGGCGTGATCGAATAGACCATCTCTTGCAGATGCTCGCGAATTGCTGCTTCTGCCGCATCAGGATCGTGTGCTTTCAGGCTATTAAAAATCAGGTAGTGTTGCTTGATCAGATTCAGCGGTGGAGAAACCTGACTCAAACTGAGAAAGCGTACCCGGTCCATGGTTGCTTTGATTGATTCGATGGTTTCCCACGCCAATGGACAGCGTGCCACCTGCATCAGCAGTTGGTGAAAATCGTCATCCAAGCTGAGAAACTCACGAATCTGCTCATTCTGCGCGGCCAATTCCTGCCGGTGTAGATTGTGCTCCAGCACCAGCAATTGCTCATCGGTCACGAACTCTGCGGCCCGGCGCGCAATGGCGCACTCTAACGCCTGGCGAATAAAACGCGCATCCGCCACCCGTTGTTCCGAAATTTTCATCACGAAAGTACCGCGCTGCGGCAATACCTGCACCAGTCCCGCTTCCGCCAGTTTGATAAACGCCTCACGCACCGGCTGGCGCGAAACGGAAAAACGGGTTGATATCTCTTTTTCTGACAGTAACTTACCCGGCGGAATCGCGCACTCCACGATATCCTTACGCAAGATACGATAGATTTGCTGATTGACCGGCTCATTGCTGTTGATCTGAAAGGAAGTTTCCATACATCGCTTTTAACTATTCGAAAGTATTACCCGTCATGATACATGCTAATGCTTTGCCTACCCCCCTTTTCCATCATATTTTTCGCGGCGCTAAACGTAAAAACGTTATCCGCTGTGCGGATAACGTTGGAGGTTGCTAACAAATGGCCCTAATCCCACAGTGATTCCCGCGAAGGCGGGGATGACGAGGCGTGAAGTGATTTTGTCATCAATCCGAAAACAGGGATCACCAGACCAGCGTGCGCAGCGTCTGTTTCACCCCATGCTGAAGCAGTGACTGATAGTAGCGGGTCACTGTCGCGACAAACTCGCGCTGCTGCGGCAAGTCTGGTCCAAAGATAGCCTCCAGCCCCAGCAAGGCCTGTACGCGGGCTTCTCCTTGAGCACTGTTACGCACCACATCAGCCAGCACATCACGTAGCGGGTCGCTGATATCAATCGCGTTCCCTTGCTCGTCTACGCCGCCAACATAGCGCATCCACCCAGCTACACCGAGCGCCAGCATGTCAAAACGGCTGCCGTGTGCCAGATGCCAGCGAATCGAATCCAGCATGCGCTGTGGCAATTTCTGCGAGCCGTCCATGGCAATTTGCCAGGTACGGTGCTTCAGCGCACGGTTGCGGTAACGCTGCAACAGTGCGTCAGCGTAAGCCGCCAGATTGACTCCCTGCGTGCGCAATGTGGGCGCCTGCTCTTGCAGCATCAGGTGATGTGCCGCGTTGACCAACGCCTCGTCCTGCATGCAGTCGCTGATGTGTGCATAACCCGCCAGATAACCGAGGTACGCCAGGAAAGAGTGGCTGCCATTCAACATGCGCAGTTTCATCTCTTCATACGGCAGTACGTCCTGTACCAGCTCTGCGCCCGCCTTTTCCCATGCGGGACGCCCGTTGACGAAGTTGTCTTCAATCACCCACTGAAAGAACGGCTCGCAGGCAATGCCCGCCGGGTCGTTCACGCCCAGCAGTTCGGTGATCTGCTCCAGCGTTTCCGGCGTCATCGCCGGTACGATACGATCCACCATGGTGGAAGGGAACGTCACATGTTGCGCGACCCAGAGAGCCAGTTCAGGATCCTGACGCTGCGCCAGTTGGGTTATCACGTTGCGTGTCACATGGCCATTTTCCGGCATGTTGTCGCACGACATCACGCTAAATGGCGACACACCACGCGCTATACGGCGTTTGATCGCAGCCAGAATGACACCCGGCAAAGAGCGCGGTTGATCCGGATGCTGGAGATCGTGCGCAATCAGCGGATGCTCTGCGTTAAGCTGTCCGGTCGCCGGATGGTGGCAGTAGCCTTTTTCCGTCACCGTGATGGATACGATAGCGATATCCGGTGCGCTTAATGCCTCCAGCACCGCCTCGATGCCGTCCAACTCCGCGTGCAAAGCGGTTTTGGCAATACCGACAATGCGGCTGGTCCAGCCATTGTCCGCCATTTCAGATACCGACCAAAGCAGATCCTGCTGGCGAAGATCCTGAATCTGTTGCTCACCGCCAATCAGATTGATTTCGCAATAGCCCCAATCGCTGCCGAACTGTGCGGCCAGTTTGTCGGCACACACCGCCTGGTGGGCGCGGTGAAATGCGCCGAAACCAATATGGGCAATACGTGCAACCAGTTTGCTGCGGTCATATTCAGGCACCGCGGCTTTTGCCTGTAAGAGAGAGGTTGTCATAACAGTTTTTCCCAACGTAGACGCTTGCGCATCCGATTACATTTACTCACCCACCGGCGAAGCTGTCCGTGAGCCTTTCACCGATGACACATCCTTTTGATGCCACAGCGTGTCATAAGGATGACCGGTTAAATCCTCGACGATACGGCGTGTTTCTGGTGTCACATCCTGTTTTCTGCCATCGGCTTTCAAGCGTTCCACTTCGTCCACAAACACCTTGTGCGTGGTTTTATTCAGATGGAAGGTCAGTGCCTGCCACAGCGCTATCAGCAATAGACTGGTGGTGCCAATAAACATCAACCCAGCAATGGTTTGAATCGCTTCCTGCGGTTGCGCTTGGCTGCCTTTCATAAAACCGCCCCACTGCAACAGCAGGCCGACAATAAAGGTGGCAATCGCGACCTTGGTTTTACGTGAGAAGGTCATTACCGCAGCAAAAAGCCCTTCACGACGCTGACGGGTGATCATTTCATCAATATCAGGAATGAACGGGAACACGTTCCACGGGGTGAACTCCAGCACGCAGCGGCCTACCTGATAGAAACCGGCCAGCGCCACCAGCATCACCATCTTGTTTTCCACCGGGAAACGGTAGACATAGAAGAACCCGGCCAGACACAGCATCATCAGCGTGTAGGCAAAGATATACAGGCGCGATGGGCCATATTTAATGATCGCCAACCCGGACAGCAACGTCACTGGCAGCCCGACAGTACTCATGGAGAGCAGGCTTCCGGCAAACGCCGAGGAGACGTTCAGGCAGTAGACACAGAAGAACACAAACACGGTGTTGTAGACATCTTTAGCCGTGAAGGAGAACAAATAAATAGCCAGGTGTTTTCTAAAGGCACGCACACGCAGTGTTGAAGCATAATCCTTAAACAACCCGCCCAGCATACGCAGTTTTTCACTCAGGGTGCGCGGTGGCGTTTCCGCCTCCAACTCTGCCAGCATTTCCGGCGTCAGTTCGCGTTCCCAGGTCACTTTCCAAGAGATGAACACACACACCATAAAGATAACCGAGAACATGACACCGTTGATCAGGTACGCATTCGCATCATGCTCACCGTAGTGCTTAATTAGCAGGCCAGGGATAAAGGTCGCAAGAAACGTCCCCAACGCCGAGAGAAACATACGGCAGGTAGAGAGTTTGGTGCGCGAGTTAAACCCTTTCGTCATTTCGGACGGCAGCGTCTCCCACGGGATCAGCACCATCGCGGCAATGACTTCAAACGCCAGGTACACCGCCAGATAGAACCAGTAATTCATGCCGTTGAGCCACAGCAACGAATACACCAGCATCAACGGCGCACCGATCAACAGAAAGAATCTGCGGCGGCCAAATTTCTTACCGAAATAGTTTTTATAAAAGTGGTCGGTAAAACTGCCCATAAACAGGCTGACAATCGCATCGACAATACGCGCAATAGCGACGATCGAAGCAGCTTCCACCGGCGTTAAACCTACAAAAGTGGTATAGAAAAAGAGTAACCAAGCCCCGATCACGGTAAAGGCACCGCCACCCATAATATCCGTCAGACCATAGCCGATACTGACCGGTATAGTCACTTTCTTAGCAGCAGACATGTTCTATCCTCATTAAAATGAGAGTAATAATCAGAATTTAAAATAGTGTAGGGCGTTATCGTGACAAATATTTCTTACCATACGTTGCAGGATAATGTCATCTGCGGGAAATTCCCCGGCATCGATCCATTGTCCAATTAATCCACATAATATCCGGCGGAAATAATCGTGACGCGGGTAAGAAACAAAGCTGCGCGAATCGGTCAGCATACCGACAAAATTCATCAGCAACCCTTGATCCGCCAGCGCGTTAAGCTGGCTCAACATGCCACGGCGCGTATCGTTAAACCACCAGCCTGACCCGAACTGAAGCGGTGATTTAACCCCCTCTTCGCCGGACTGGAAGTTGGCAATCGTCGAAGCCACAATGTCATTGTAGGCTGCGTATAAGTTATAAATGATTGTCCTGGGTAAATGATTCTCCTCGGCCATTGCATTGAGAAATGCATTAAGATTGGCTGCCAAGCGGGGTTGATCGGCAATAGCGTCAAATCCACTATTTACCCCCACTTTTTCCAACATGCGTTGATTATTATTGCGGATCGCCCCGAAATGAATTTGCATAGCCCAATCGTATTTTTTATATAACCGGGCCAGCGTAATAAATAATACGCTTTGCCAAATACTCTCTTCCGCAGCGGTAATTACTTCGCTCTGCATTTTTTTCTGGAATACCGCATCCCCTTGTAGCGTGGTGAACGGTGTAAAAGTTAAATCGCCCAGCCCGTGATCGGAAATACGACAGCCCACCTCGTGGAAAAACTGCACTCGCGCTTCCAGCGCACGCTCAAAATCCGTGAAGCGGGTAATGGTTTCACCGGTCAATTCCGCCAAACGCACCAAAGCCGAAGAGAACTGGTGTCTGTCGTGCGAGAAAAACTCGTCCGGTCGAAAGGTCGGCAATACTTTGGGGGTAAAACTGGCATCCTGCTTCAATAACTGATGGTAATGCAGAGAATCCAGCGGCGAATCCGTGGTGCAAATAACCTCAACCCGAGAACGCATCATTAACGCACGTGGTGTGAAAGCATCATCCTGCAACTGCCGGTTGCAGGCATCCATAATGTCACGCCAGTTACGGCTGCTCAGCATCTCATCAATGCCGAAGTAGTGTTTCAGTTCCAGATGCGTCCAGTGATAGAGCGGGTTACCAAACGCCGCTTCAACGGTTTCTGCCCACGCCTGAAATTTTTCTTCAGGGAAGGCATTACCCGTGATCTTTGCTTCTGGGATACCGTTGGCGCGCATCGCGCGCCATTTGTAGTGATCGCCTGCCAGCCACAGTTCCGTGATACTGCTGAAACGGCGGTTTTCATAAATGTCTTTGGCTTCCAAATGGCAGTGGTAGTCAATAATCGGTAAATCCCGCGCCACCTGCTGATAGAGTGTGACCCCGGTCGGGCTGCCTATCATGAAATTGTCGTTAATCAAGCTCATTGCTTTTCTCCCGCATCATCACCGTTGATGATCGCTTACCAGTTCCACAGCGTGCCGTCTTCCAAACGAGCCACCGGCAGGTAGGCCGGTTCGTAGGGGTATTTCGCCGCCAGTTTTTCGTCAAACTCGATGCCCAGCCCCGGTTTTTCTCCCGGATGCATGTAGCCATCCTCAAACGTCCAACTGTGCGGGAACACTTCCAGCATCTGCTCGGAGTAGCCCATGTATTCCTGTACGCCGAAATTCGGCACCCAGAGATCGAAGTGCAGCGCGGCGGCCATACAGATCGGAGACAAGTCGGACGGGCCGTGTGAACCGGTACGAACCTGGTACAGCGATGCAAAATCGGCAATGCGGCGCATGCCCGAGATACCGCCCGCATGCGTAATGGTGGTGCGGATGTAGTCGATGAGCTGTTCTTCGATAAGCTGCTTACAATCCCAAATGCTGTTAAACACTTCCCCGACGGCAATCGGTGTTACCGTGTGCTGACGAATCAAGCGGAAGCATTCCTGATTTTCAGCCGGCGTCGGATCTTCCATCCAGAACAGGCGGTAGGGTTCGACACTTTTACCAAAGCGGGCGGCTTCAATCGGCGTCAGGCGGTGATGCATGTCATGCAGCAGGTGTTCGTTGAAGCCGTATTTATCACGCACCGCTGCAAACAGTTTCGGTGCGAAATCCAGATACTTTTCCGTTGACCAGAGCTGCTCTTCGGGCCAGTTCCCTTTAGTGGCCGGTTCATACGCCAGACCTTTCCCTTTGGCCATGCCATAGGTGGTTTTCATTCCCGGTACGCCGCACTGCACGCGAATCGCCTTGAAGCCCATTTCGCGGTGTTTGGCGTAATCATCCAGCGCTTCATCAATGCTGTGCCCGGTGGTATGGCAATACACCATTACCCCTGTGCGCGACGCACCGCCCAGCAGCTGATACAGCGGCATGTTGGCAACCTTGCCTTTAATGTCCCACAGCGCCATATCTACCGCCGAAATGGCTGACATGGTTACCGGGCCACGACGCCAGTAGGCTCCTTTGTAGAAAAATTGCCAAATATCCTCAATCTGTTGCGCATCGCGCCCGATGAGCTGCGGACAAACATGATCTTTCAGGTAGGAAGCGACCGGTAGCTCACGCCCGTTCAGCGTAGCATCGCCGATACCTGTCACACCGTCTTCGGTAGTGATTTTCAGGGTGACAAAATTACGCCCTGGGCAGGTAACAAATACTTCAGCACTGACAATTTTCACATCAATTTCCTTTTACATCACAGTTTCAATGCCGACTACCATACAAGTAGATCTAGTATGAAAACATGAGCCAATTCACATTTACACACGATGCAGGGAAATTGTTGAAGGAAATGCAGTCAGTGCTGCCCGGTCAATACCGGGCGTTATTAGCAGGCAGGACGAAGGGAAATTCGGTTTTCTTCAATAAAATCAATGAAGAGTTTAACCATGGGGATTTGCGCACTGCGCTTGAGATAGCTGACAGCGAAAATGCGTGGCAACGGGGTTTCCAACGGGGTGATGGTAATATCGAACCCTTCAAGGCTTCCGGCGACCTGGGTGCACAAGAACACGACACCGTTTTGATTCATCACCAGATCCATGATGATATCGATATTGCTGCATTCGCGGAAATAGCTGGGCTTCAGCCCCTGTTTTGCATAAGCATCAGAAACAATGGCATGCTCACCGGTCCCTTTCTGCGGCACGATCAACCGCGCTTGTGCCAGGGTTTCAAGGTTCAGCGTCTTGTGCTGTGCCAACGGATGATTGCTCGCCATCACCGCCACCAGTTGATCTTCATACAGTACCTGATGCGCAAACAGCGGATCGTCCTGATAGTCGGCAAACGGAGTGGAATAGGAGAAATGGAGATCGCCGTTACGCACCTTTTCTAACAAATCCATGCTGACACCATCAATGAATGACATCTCAATGTTAGGATAGCGCCGCTGAAACTGGCTAAAAATTTCGTAATGCCGCAGACGGTTGAATATTGGAAGAACCCCGACTAACAATGCACCATCGTGGCTGTCTTCATAACCACGAATAAATTGCTCAATATCGTAATATTCTCTAATTATACCCCGTATTTTTTTGGCAAATGCCTTACCAAAAGGGGTAAGAGAAAATTGGCGCGTCGTGCGATTTATCAGTTTTCTTTCTGTTTCCTGCTCCAGACGCGCTATCTCCTGCGAAAGAAACGCCTGAGAAATATTCAGTGTTTTCGCCGCTTTAGTAAAACTGCCAATGCGAATCAGTTCATGATAGTAGACAAGGCGCTTAATATTTATCATTGATGCCTTAATTTATAATTAATAGATATAACTATTATATTAACACACAAAAAAACAAATGTGACAAGAGACACAAATAGCAGGTTGCCGAACGTGCTTAAATGAATTCCGCATAACAACACAATATATATTATTTATATGTGAATGCCAGGTTGCATAAATGGCATAGGGAACACGCATCTCAATAAAACGATGTTAGCAGTATAAAGCTATTTTTCATTATCCACGTTATGCAGACCGGTGTGGCGCAAAGACACATTGCCGCATTGCTGCATTCATCTGCGAAAAAGGTATTCGCCCCTTTACTGTGCGAGTCGCGTCAACCTCTTTTTGGATGCGCTATTCGCGCACGCCCTATTCTGGGGTGGCAGGGGTTGGGAAATAATGCTTGTTAATCACTAAGGAATGATGATGTCTACCAACAATAAATCGATGGCGCTGTGCCTGCTTTGTACTTTAGGGGGCTTATCCGCTACTGCCGCTATTGCAGATGCGCCGTTACATACGTTATCCATAAAGAAGAGTGTTCCATCGGTAAAATTGATCTCCAACGTGGTTTTCTCTCAGGTGCAAATGCGCGGCTATTCCAACGTGGCGCTAAAAATGGATATTTTGCAGCCTGAATCACCCAACGCCTTGCCCGCCGTGCTGTTTGTCACAGGCGGCGGTTTTATCAATGCCAACAAGGATAATTACGTTCAACAGCGCTTGGCGATGGCTGAGGCAGGCTATGTGGTTGCCAGTATGGAATACCGTGTAGCACCGACCGTACTGTTTCCCGCACCGCTTGAAGATGTGAAATCAGCGGTACGTTATCTGCGAGCGCAGTCCGGAAAATTTGGTATTGATGGTGCACATATTGCGGTATTCGGCGCGTCGGCGGGCGGCTATCTGGCCGCCTTCACCGGCACATCGAACGGCGACAAACAGTTTGATAAAGGGGAAAATCTGGATCAAAACAGCCAGGTTCAAGCGGTGATCGATTTCTACGGACTCTCCGATTTGCTACGCGTCGGCGAGGGCTTCCCTGATGATGTGGTACAAAAACACACTTCCGCGTCAGCAACCGAGGCTATTTGGGTAAACGGCACTTCCGTGTTCAACGATGGCGGCCCGATCACACGCTACCCTGAACGCGCTGCCGCTGCTAACCCCATCAATTACATTAACAGCAACACCCCTCCGTTCCTGATTATGCACGGCACCAAGGACACCATTGTCTCACCGCGCCAGACGGAAATACTGCATCAGGCATTATTACAAAAGGGCATTGATTCCACTTATTACTCGGTGAGCAATGCACAGCACGGCGGTGATTACTGGATGCAGCCAGAAATCATGAAAATTGTGATCCAGTTCTTGGATAAGCATTTAAAGGGCTAATATTCACACTGTTTTAACGCATTCCGCACTTGCGCGTCTGAATATTCAGACGCGCTTTCCGCCGTAAACGCTGATACTCTCACATCACCGTTTTCATCAATTATTTATAAGCCGATCACACTATTTCTCGCTAATAAAAATGATTCTCAATTGACTCTATTACATTATTTACTTTTCATTCACAGTTGCTCATTATATTTAATTACACGCTATATTTATCTTCCTGAAATTTATAATAAATCCAGATAACTTTTATATTAACCTTCAAACCCGCAAATGTGATTTACTGCACACTCTAATCACTATGAGGTATGGTCAAATAAATCCCATAGGAAGCTCATGGTTTACGTGCGTCTTATATTTTTTATCGATAAAAAATTTCTGATGCCTGCTGGGTACCGATATAAAAAGTTTTTGTTCACTGTCTCAGGGGAGTTCTTCCACACTGCGTCACAACGAATCAGACATTACAAAAGCCAATCACCCGACGATTTTTCGGTACCGACATCAGCATGACTACATCAACTAGCATTCAATACTGAAGGTGATGTTATGGAAGATCATTCCCGCCGCCGATTTCTTGCCTACATGGGGAGTGCCATTTTTGTGACTGGCAGTTCCTCATTGGCATTAGCAAATGAGGCTGCACCGCAAAACGCCACACCCGCTACCGGCACTCCGAAAGGGGTACGCTATGGCATGCTGCACAACGAGTCACTGTGTATCGGCTGTAAAGCCTGTATCGGTGCCTGTAAAGAGACCAACAATGTTCCCGATGGCGTTACCCGCCTCGAGATCCTGACCTCGGTGAATATTCCGCGTACCTCGACCAGTCGTGCTGTACGCCAATATTTCCGTAAATCCTGCCAGCATTGTGAAAACCCGCCGTGCGTTTCCGTGTGCCCGACCGGCGCTTCCTTTAAGGATGCGCTTACCGGCATCGTTGACGTTAACGACAAGCGCTGCGTAGGCTGCCGCTATTGCATCGCGGCTTGCCCTTACCACGTGCGCTTTATCAACCCGGTAACCAATACCGCCGATAAGTGCAACTTCTGCCGTGAGACCAATCTGGCCGCAGGCAAAAAACCAGCCTGCGTCGAGATCTGTCCGACCCACGCACTGGTGTTCGGTGATTTGAACGATCCGGCCAGCGATATTTCTCAAATGATCCTCGCCAACCCGACCTATCGTTCCAAGGTGTATCTGGGCACCGAGCCGCAGCTCTATCGCATTCCTGGCAAACGCGGGGTAATCGACAATGCATAATGCTTTCCACTTCGACACGCTGGTATGGGACTGGCCCATTGCCATCTATCTGCTTTTGGTGGGCATTTCCGCAGGCATGATCACCCTGACGATGCTGCTGAAACATTACGTGCCCACCGAGTACAGCGGCAAGAACCCTATCGTTATCGCGACAGCTATCGTGGCACCGTTATCGGTGATGGTCGGTCTGATTATTCTGATCTTCCACCTGACGCGCCCGATGACCTTCTGGTACCTGATGGTGTTCTATAACCCTGGTTCCATCATGTCGCTCGGTGTGATGCTGTTTCAGGTCTACTTCGTGTTTATCATCCTGTGGCTGGTCAGCCTGTACCGTGATGAACTGCTGACGCTGGTGAGCAAATTCAATAACGGTGGCTTGCTCTCTCTGGTGCGTAACCTGAGTGCCATTATCCAGAAACGTATCAGTTGGTTTGAAAACACACTGTTGGTGCTGGCAATCCTGTTGGGCTGCTATACCGGTTTCCTGTTGTCAGCGCTCAAATCCTTCCCGATGCTGAACAACCCGGTACTGCCGGTGCTGTTTCTCGCCTCGGGCACCACGTCAGGCATTGCGGTGGCGCTGCTGGCCGGAGCCTTTAATCGCCGGTTTATTGCCGAACATCAGGGCACACTGCATTTCATCCACAAGATTGAAAACCCAGTGGTGTTTGCAGAGATCTTCTTGCTGTTTGCCTTCTTTGTCGGGCTGTTGTTGGGCGGCGGTCAGAAAACCCTGTCGGCGCACAACGCACTGAGCGGGTTCTGGGGCGGCGTATTCTGGATTGGGGTTATCGGCGTAGGCATTGCGGTTCCGCTGATTGCCGGGTTCCTGAAGAACCACGACAGTGTGCCAAGCCGCAAGCACATCGCGTTTATGGCGGGTCTCAGTCTGCTCGGTGTGTTCCTGCTGCGTATGTTTGTACTGTACGCCGGCCAGATGACAGTAGCCTAAACCATGAAGACGTCGTGGACCCTGTTCTGGATTGCATCTATCACTTTTTTTATGCAATCCGTCGACACGACGATGTTGTATATCGCACTGCCAGCCATTGCGGAGGCGTTTCACCAACCGGTGCTGCATATGGAGTTGATCGTTATCTCCTATGTTGTCACCGTGGTGGCTTTCACCCCCGTTAATGGCTGGATGGCAGAGCGACTGGGTGAACGCAACACCTACCTTGTCGCCATCGCCATTTTTATGATCGGCTCGCTGCTGTGTGTCACCGCGACCTCTATCGTCAGTTTGAGCGCGTTTCGGTTTATACAAGGGATTGGCGGCGCGTTGATGCTGCCGATAATCAGAACCATCATTTTGAGGACCACGCCAGATACCATGAAACTCCTATTCCTCAACCGCATTACCCTGCTGGGGTTACTGGGCACCATGATTGGCCCGGTGGTGGGGAGTTTGATGGTCAATATGCTGTCGTGGCGTCTGATTTTTGTACTGAATATTCCTCTGTGCCTGGTCTGTCTGTGGCTTGCCAGAACACATATTCCCGCCAGTATGCAGGTTCCGCATTTTCGCGGAGACACCTACAAGCTGATGCTGCTGGTCGGCATGCTGTTCCTTGGCACCTTTCTGCTGACGGCGATGCCGAAAAACATTATCAGCCTCCCACTGAGCGCCGCGTTGGCCCTCGGCGGATTCGGCCTGGCATTCCTATACTTCAAACGTGATGTGCTTGCCGCACGGCCTCAATCGCGTGAAAACCTGTTTACCATTAAAACGTTTTCCATCGGTGTGACCAGCGGTATCGTCACGCGCATTTTACTCTCTTCAATACCGGTGGTGATGTCGCTGATGTTGCAAACCCAATTAGCGTATGAGCCCGCCACCGTCAGCTTGATTTTACTGCTGTTTTCCAGCGGTGCCCTGCTCTCTAAACTGGGCTTTGAACCACTGATCAAACGGATTGGCTACCGCAAGCTGCTGCTGCACACCACGGTCTTTACCTCACTGTGTATTTTTGCCATGGGTGCCGCCGTGCAGGAGAACGCCACCCTCTTCATCGGTATTATTGCCGTGCTGCTCGGCATTCTGATTTCGACGCTGCATTCCGCAGAGATCACACTGGCCTTCAGCAACCTGAGTCACCATACCTATAACAACGGCAATAACATTATGACGGTGACTCAGTTGCTCTCCATTATGGTTAGCATGGCGTTAACCTTTCCCATGCTGCGTTTTCTTACCCGCATGGAGAGCACCATTAATGTAAACAGCTTCAGTTTGTTATTTATTTTACTCGGTATCGGATTACCCATTTGTTGTTTTATATTCATGCATCTCAATGAAGATGACGGCCATCATTTTATTCATGGGAGATAAAGGAGAGCACGCGTAATTATTTTTCCGTTCAATATTACATTGAATATTTATACACTTTTTATTGGAACCGTTGATATGAAAGCATTTCAGGGTACGGCAGCCTTTTGTCTGCTGATTGCATCAAGCTTCGCTTTTGCAGACGGCGATTTTAAAGCAGGCACCTATTCTTCCGCCAGCACCGGTATCGGTGGTGACGTTACTGTCACACTCGATGTGGATGCACAAGGGAAAATCAATAAAGCCACGGTTGACGCGCCTTCTGAAACACCAGAAGTGGGTGGTGAAGCAGCAAAAGTGTTGGCTAAAAGCTTTGTTGAAAAACAGAGCGTCAACATTGATGGCGTGTCTGGCTCTACGTTAACCAGCGAAGCTGCATTAGAAGCGGCAGGCAACGCGTATAATCAAGCAAAAGTCACTAAATAACTGTTATTTATTTCTCGCAGCCTCGCTGCAAAATGAATATTTAAATTAAACATTCCTGCTGAATAATACCGGCAGGATAGTGACTACGCGTTATTTCTTTTTTACCTTAAAAAGGATAACGCGAGCATGGCCCCCTTTTGCCAAAAACAAGGCGGGGAATAATAAGAGTAAAACCATCGCATCAATATTTTTATTACAACCATTGAGAGTGGAGAGTATATGAAAATAGTCAGGAGAACGCTGATCGCAGCCGCCTGTTTATCGCTGTTGGGTACCGGTGCTGTCAATGCAGAAACTATCGTAAAAACGGCTGACGTAGTAATTATTGGTGCCGGAGCTTCAGGCACATCCGCCACCATGGCCGCAGCCGAAAAAGGCGCGAAAGTTATTCTGTTGGAAAAACAAGGTGTGGTCGGCGGCACCGGGAATTTTGCGGAAGGGATCTTCGCCGCAAACAGTTCCATGCAAAAACGTCAGGGGATTATCGTCACCCCAGACATGGCGTTCAAAACCATCATGGAATACAGCCACTGGCTGGCTAACCCGTTCGTGGTTCGTGCGTTTGTTAACCGTTCTGCCGATACCATCGAATGGGTGAAATCCAAAGGCATCAAGTTCGAATACATCGGCCCTGGGGGGCCAGGCGGGATGTTGACCTGGCACGTTATTGACGGTCCGGGCCACGGTCGTTTCCTGATCAAAACCTTCCATGAGCAGTTTAAAAACATGGATGTCACCACCATGGAGAAAACCGCAGGTAAAGACTTGATCGTGAAAGACGGCAAAGTCACTGGCGTGACGGCGCAAGACGAGCAAGGCAACACCATCCAGATCGATGCCAAAGCGGTTATCGTCGCCACCGGTGGTTATGCCAACAACAAAGAGATGCTGCAAAAATACGTCGCCTTCCCAGATACCATTATGGTGGGCAACGTCGGTAAAGATGGCGACGGGATCAAAATGGCCTGGAAAGCCGGTGCCAAAGATGAAGGCATGGGTGTACTGCAAGCATACCGCCCTGGCCTGCCAGACTACGCGCCAAACTCCCACATGCTGGCCGCAGCGCGCCAACCTTATCTGTGGGTAGATACCCATGGACGTCGTTTTACCGATGAATCCAACGTCATCATTTGGCCTCACTCCGGTAATGCGCTCTCCAAAGCGGGCGGCATCATGTATTCCATCTTTGATGAAACCTCACGTAAACATTACGTAGAAGACGGGATCGACGTGCCCATCGGTGAATGGGTTATCGCCAACACCAAGCTCACCAAGTTTGACGATGAGTTTGATAAAGAGCTCCAGAAAAACCGCGGTTTTGTCTACAAGGCACAAACGCTGGACGCACTGGCTAAAGCCATGGGCGTTGACGCCAGCGTGCTGAAAGAGACTATCGATCAGAACAACGTCTTTGCCGCGCAAAAACGTGATGAAGTGTTCAACAAGAACATGGATTACCTGCGTCCGGTGAAAACCGGGCCGTTCTATGCCGTTAAAATGCAGCCTGCCGCACTCGGCACGCTGGGCGGCGTGAAAATTAACGAGAAGATGCATGCCATCAACAAGGACGGCAATGCCATCCCAGGTCTGTATGTCACCGGTAATGACGCAGGCGGCATGTACGGCGACACTTACGATCTGCTGTTAGGCGGCGGCACCTTCGGTTTCGCCCTGAACTCAGGCCGTATTGCCGCAGAAAGCGCGTTGGATTACATGCACTTCAAAAAACAATAATCCTGCTCGCCAGCAACCTGCGCCGTTAAGGGCAGGTTGCTCTTTTCACTATCCCGCCTTACGAAATGTCAGATTAAACCGGTAATCTTCCGTTCCTGCTTTGATAGCCTGCACACCGTGAAAACGCAGGCGTGACGGCCCGCCCCACACCAGCACATCCCCCTGCGTCAGCGGGATACGCTGTACAGCATCGCTGCGTTGCATACCGCCAAACTGAAAGATGGCCGGTAACCCGAGCGACACGGAAACAATCGGCTGCGAGAAATCCCGCTCATTTTTATCCTGATGCAACGACATCCGGCTGCCTACCGCATAGCGATTCATCAGGCACGCATCGGCAACAAAGTCAGGAAACCCCGCCTCATACGCGGCCTGTTGCGCCAGTTGAGCAAACAGCAGCGGCATCGCAGGCCAGGGCAATCCCGTAAGAGGATCGTGGCGCGCATAGCGATAACCCTGGACATCTGTCACCCAGCCCAGTGAGCCGCAATTGCTCATGGCGGCCGACATGACAAAACCGCCCGGCGTGGTCATCTGTCGAAACGGCGCCACGCGCGTCAGTTGATCAATCATCTGCATTAACGCTGGCGCACTCTCAGCGGCGAACCCGCGCAGCACCACGGCGCCCGGTGCCAGCGTCTGCGTCCAGCGCGGTGTGCCCTTGTGGGCAAACAGATCATCCATCATGGGATCCTTTAGCCTCGCTCTCCAGCAGTTGGCGTTTACGCGCGATGCCCCACCGATAGCCTGACAACGCACCATCGGTGCGAATCACCCGATGGCAAGGGACAATCACCGCCAGGCGGTTGGCGGCGCATGCGCCAGCCACCGCGCGCACCGCGTCTGGCTGACCAATTTTTTCAGCCACATCGCGGTAGCTGAGCGTGGTTCCCCGGGGAATGTCTCGCAGAGCCTGCCAGACACGCAGTTGAAACGCCGTGCCACGAATATCGAGGGGTAACGCCAACGGAGCCCCCGGTGAATCAATAGCGCGAATGACCAGCGCCATGCGTTGCTCAAACGTCGCATCGCCTGCAACCAACGTCGCATTGGCAAACAGCGCGTGCAGCTCGTTTATCAATGCAGTGGCATCATCTCCCAGTAAAACAGCGCAGACCCCGCGCTCGCTCTCCGCCACCAGAGTAGCCCCCAGCGAGCATGCACCAATAGCAAAATGAATCGTCATGCCCTGCCCCTTGTGTTTAAAACTGCGCGGCGGCATGCCCAGCAGTTGATGGGATTCCTGATAGAACTGCTCGCTGGAATGAAAACCCGCCGCCAATGCGGCTTGCGTTACCGGCGCATTACCACTCAGCAAGGCGCGCACACGCTGACCACGCAACGCGGCAGCATAACGCTTTGGCGTTACGCCAACCTGAGCTTTAAACAGCCGGTGAAAATGGTAGGGGCTGATACCCACCGCCGTTGCCACCTGCGCCAACGTCAGCGATGTCTCGGCCTGCGCCATCAGTTGGCAGGCGTGCGTAATAGCCGCACCTTGCCGCTGCTCACGGGACGGGTTTCCTGGGCAGCAACGCTTACAGGGCCGGAACCCGGCCCGCCGCGCCGCCTCCGCATCCACAAAGAACTGCACGTTTTCCCGCAGCGGCAATCGGGATGCGCAGGAAGGCATACAAAATATCCCCGTGGTTTTAACGCCATAGACAAAGCGACCGTCAGCCTGTTTATCACGTCGGCACAGGGCATCCCACCAGCTATTTTCGCGTTGAGCACGTTCTTCCTCTGGAAAAGCGCGTTCGTTTGTCGACATCACTCACCTCGCAGTCTCTGGTCACAACAGCGATCACACCCTACCGGTTACGTCTGATGAATACCTGACTGATTCTTGCTTTCTCATTCCAGAAACGCATCGCAGGGTGACAACCCTGATTCACTCTTTTATGCTGCAGGTCCGCCCCCCTTTCTCTCAGGTTCAGGATCAAGTATGTCACACCCGCAGCCGGTATTATGGAACTCGGCGCAGAGCGTGCATCTGGCATGCGAACATCTGCGCACGCTTGGGACGCGCTGGCAAGCGCTGCTGGACCACATCGGCGAGTGTCAGCACCAAACGTACCCGCATCGTGAACCCTATGAAGCGTTGATGCGTGCCGTGGCTTACCAACAGCTCACCACCCGCGCGGGTGATGCCATGATCCGCCGCCTGTTGGACGCGTTTAGTCCTGATGGGCAGGTATTCCCTTCCGCTGAGCGGATTGCTGCCAGTGAGAAAGACACGCTGCGCCACTGTGGCTTCTCAACGCGCAAGGCAGAGACGCTGCACTTGATTGCGCAGGGGGCACGCGACGGTTTGGTGCCCACGCGAGAACAGGCGCTGACCATGGATGACGACACGCTCATCGAACGGTTATCGTCGTTGAAAGGCATTGGTCGCTGGACGGTCGAAATGTACCTGATTTATGGATTGGAACGAATGGACATTATGCCGCTGGACGATCTCGGGATCCGCTTAGGGTTATGCTATTTGCATCAGCGCGATGCAATACCCTCACGCCGGGAATTGGCGGAACTCAGCCTGCCGTGTCAGCCTTTTAGCACCGTTGCCGCCTGGTATTTGTGGCGCAGCCCGATGATGCCAGACTACGCCGATTTCAAACGTCGTCTGAAAACCAGCAACCGCAAAGGCTGATGGCATTAGCGGGTACGTGATGCGACGGGCGATTTACCCTGCTCACATTCTCGGCGCGCCATAAACCGGGCGCGCAGTTTGTCATAGACCCAGTTATACACCACGGTATACGGCAGGAAAAACAGGAAGAACCCGATCTCGACCATCAACGCCTGCCACAGGGTGATCTCCAGCATCCAGGCTGCGGCTGGCAACCCGAACAGAATAAAACCGCCCTCAAAGCCTAATCCGTGCAAGATACGTACTTTGGCACCGCGCGCCACCCGAGAGACTGGCCACAGGCGATCGAACAGAGCGTTGTAGATAATATTCCACACCATGGCGATGCTGGAGAGCATAATCGCCAATGCACCCATGGAAAACAGCGGCTTGTTAAACAGCCAGGCACCAATGGGTGCCGTGATCAATAGGGCCACCACTTCGTAGCCGACAGCATGAAACACACGCTCACCCACGCTTCGGCGCTGTACTGCGGTTGTTTGTCTGTTTGCTGCGTTAGATTGCATACCTCACCACACTTTTTTTCATCAATTGGTATTGAAAACAGGCGGTGAAGATCGTCTCTCACCGCTTGACGATGGCAGGTTATATCGTTATTACTGGAAGAGTGAAATTAATATCTATCGATAAAAGCGATGGACTTGAGAGGAAAACGGTCATGCGCTATTCCCCCGAATCCCTGATTGCCTTTGTTACCGCCGCGCAAACCGGCTCTTTTTCGGCCGCTGCGCGTCAGCTACGTAAAAGCCAATCCACCGTGAGCGCAGCCATCGCCAATCTTGAAGCCGATCTCGGCCTGGTGCTGTTCGATCGCTCCGGGCATCAGCCGCGACTGACGGATGACGGCCATAAGGTGCGCGTACACGTAGAGGCCATTCTTGCTGCCAGCGACACGCTGGATGCGCTGGCAGTTCGTCTGGCTAATCGTATTGAGCCACGCTTAAGCTTTGTGTTGTCGGATATGTGGAAAGCGGCGCATTACGACCCTTTGCTGCACGCGTTCTCAGCCCACTTTCCTGATATTGAGTTCGAGTGTCTGATCGCCGAGGATGAGGATGCCATCGACCTGCTTCAGGCACAGCGCGCACACATGGCGGTGATTCGCACCCAACCGCACTATCCGACAGAAATCAGCGCCTCACGGCTACACGTGAAAACGGAAATGGCCATCTTTGTTGCCGCACAGCATGGATTAGCGCAGCAACCGTCTGTCTCACCGCAGCAGTTGGCGACGGTACGCCAGCTTTATCTGAATACCTATACGCGCACAGAACGCCAACCAAAAGAAGGCATTATCTGGTCTGCCCCCTCTTACCTTATGCTGCTGGAAATGGCAGAACAAGGGTTTGGCTGGAGCATCCTGCCACGCTGGTTGGTCGCTCAGTTTGGTCATCAGGTGTTGGTAGAACTTCCGGTGGCAGGTTGGCCGCAACTGATTGAAATGGATGTGGTGTGGTCAAAACAGTATCCGCCAGGGCCGGCAGGGTTTTGGATGATTGATAATTTACTGATGCAAAAAGATCCGACATTGCCGTGAATAAGGTGAAACCTTGAGAGATCGCTACAGACCCACTATTTTCATAGCGGCGCGATAAAAAACCACATTATTTAAAGGGAAAATAAGTCGATAAATTTACTTATTTTTATTAAACAAGTTACGCAATATAATAAGCATCAATGTCAACCTGGCGCATTATTGCTTTTTTGCCATTTTCACTGCGTTTTTTTTATCGCCCAGAATGTAAAAACCCGCCGATTGGATGCAAAAACTGTGATATACCAAAGTGGTACGTGAGGCAAGAAACCCCTACCATGGTCAGGATAATTGTGCTACAGCATAAATGAATAACTAAATATACCCTAAATAATTCGAGTTGCAGGAAGGCGGCAAGGGAGAGAATCCCGATGAGCTTACTGAAGTAAGTGATTCGGGTGAACGAGTGCAGCCAACGCACCTGCAACTCGAATTATTTAGGGTATAAAAATGATAACCATATGCAAGACATAAAGAATACCGAATCTTTCTTTTAATTTGTTGCAAGTGAGAAAAACATGTCGAATAAACCATTTTATTATCAAGAACCTTTTCCGCTAAGCAAAGATAACACCCAATATCGCCTGATCAGCAGCGATTTTGTTTCCACCGCCCAGTTTGAAGGCGAAGAGATCCTGAAGATCGATCCGCAGGCATTAACCCTGCTGGCACAACAGGCCTTCCACGATGCATCGTTTATGCTGCGTCCCGCTCACCAACAGCAAGTGGCTGATATCCTCCACGACCCAGAGGCGAGTGAAAACGATAAATACGTAGCACTGCAATTCCTGCGTAACTCAGAAATTGCCGCCAAGGGCATTTTGCCGACCTGCCAGGATACCGGTACGGCGATTATCGTCGGTAAAAAGGGCCAACGGGTCTGGACGGGCGGCAATGACGCCGAAGCGCTGTCTCGCGGCGTGTATAACACCTTTATTGAAGATAACCTGCGCTATTCGCAGAACGCTGCGCTGGATATGTACAAGGAAGTCAATACCGGCACCAATTTGCCAGCCCAAATCGACCTCTACAGTACTGAAGGGGCGGAATACAAATTCCTGTTTGTCACCAAAGGCGGCGGCTCTGCCAACAAGACCTATCTTTATCAGGAAACCAAAGCGCTGCTGACGCCAGAAAAGCTGAAAAACTTCCTGGTAGAGAAAATGCGCTCACTGGGCACCGCGGCCTGCCCGCCGTACCACGTTGCCTTTGTTATCGGCGGCACATCAGCGGAAAGCACGCTGAAAACCGTGAAGCTGGCTTCCACCAAATACTATGACGCGCTGCCGACCAGCGGCAATGAACATGGGCAAGCCTTCCGCGACGTTGAACTGGAAAATGCGCTGCTGAAAGCCGCACAGGATCTGGGGCTAGGCGCGCAGTTTGGGGGTAAGTATTTCGCTCACGATATCCGCATTATACGTCTGCCGCGTCACGGTGCGTCCTGCCCGGTTGGCATGGGTGTTTCCTGTTCCGCTGACCGCAACATCAAGGCCAAAATCAACCGTGACGGCATCTGGCTGGAACAGTTAGAGCAGAACCCTGGCAAATACATTCCTGAGCCATTGCGTGAGGCTGGAGAAGGCGAAGCGGTCAAGATCGATCTTAATCAGCCAATGGAACAGATCCTGAAAACGCTGTCTCAGTATCCGGTTTCCACCCGTCTCTCTCTGTCAGGCACCATCATTGTGGCGCGCGATATTGCTCACGCCAAACTCAAAGAGCGCATCGATAACGGTGAAGGATTGCCGCAATACGTCAAAGATCACCCGATTTACTATGCAGGCCCGGCCAAAACGCCGGAAGGCTATGCTTCGTGTTCATTGGGGCCAACCACCGCAGGAGGAATGGACTCCTACGTGGATCTGTTGCAAGCCAACGGCGGCAGCAAAATCATGCTGGCGAAGGGCAACCGCAGCCAGCAGGTGACTGACGCCTGCCATAAACACGGCGGTTTCTATCTCGGCAGCATTGGTGGCCCGGCAGCGATTCTGGCGCAGAACAGCATCAAGAGCCTGACCTGCGTTGAATATCCCGAATTGGGTATGGAAGCGATTTGGAAAATCGAAGTGGAAGACTTCCCGGCGTTCATTCTGGTGGATGACAAGGGGAATGATTTCTTTCAGGTGATCCAGTCCAATAAGTGCACTCGCTGCGCGTGATACCTCTGGTGTTAATCCGCGTTGAATGACGCGTGTACCAGATATCTGTTGGCGTTGACTCGCGTTAAATGACGCACACGCGCCAGATATCTTTTGATGTTAACCCGCGTTGAATGACGCTGAGGAAACGGGTAACGCCAGGATGAGCGGAGTGTTATGCAGACATAGGCGTCATATTTCGTGCGCGAAACACTCCGCCTCTATCTGCTAACCGCGTGGCACGCGCCCGACACGGGGTGTGCAGTCGCCCACACCCCGTGACCCCGCGCTTTTTGCGGAATAACGCCGCTTCGCGGTGCCTTCAGAAAAAGCTGCCGCCGGACGGACCGCTCCCGACGCGTTCCCTACGCGGCGGGAGCTTTCGCCGCATCCATGCGGCTCATCCTGGCGCCATCTTCTTCTTCAGCGTTATTCGACGCGGAACGTCAACCCCTCTCTAAACCATGCTCCCGCCATTAAAGATGCATTTTAAATACATTTTTATAGCTATTCTTTCTCAGGCTTTATAAACTACCCGCAACGCGGTAAAACGCGATAAGAATGTATAAGCTCTCCGAGGTGTATGATGCAAAACCTGATCTGTTATAAAACCCTGCCGCAGTGGAATGCACAGACGCTGCCCGCCGCGTTTCAAGAAAAACACAACACGCAAGTGGGCACCTGGGCAAAGCTGACCGTCCTGAAAGGAGAGCTGACTTTCGCCATGCTGCATGAAGATGGCTCGGTGATTGAGACTTATCAGTTTACCGAACAGAATCAGCCACCGTTTGTTGAACCGCAAGCCTGGCACCGGATAGTCAGTGCCTCAGCGGATGTGGAGTGCCAGTTAGCGTTTTACTGCACCGCCGAGGATTATTACGCTAAAAAACACGGCCTGACGGCAACCCACTCCGACGTGGTGGCTGCACTGGAGCAAATACCGGCTGGCAAGGCGCTCGACCTTGGCTGCGGGGGCGGCAGAAATGCCCTTTACATGAACCTGCGCGGTTTTGACGTTACTGCGTATGACAAAAACCTCAACAGCATCTCGTCCCTGAAAGACATCATCAGCAGCGAAAACCTCTCCGGTATTCGCGCCAACCTGTACGATATCAACAACGCGGCATTAGACGAACAGTATGACCTGATCATCTCCACCGTGGTGTTGATGTTTTTGGAGCGCGAGCGCATTCCTTTCATCGTGCGTAACATGCAGGAGTGCACTGTAGAGGGCGGCTATAACCTGATCGTGGCGGCCATGTCTACCGAGGATTTCCCCTGTCCGTTGCCTTTCTCCTTCACCTTCCAGCATGATGAATTGCGCGCGTATTACGCCGGGTGGGACATCCTGAAATACAACGAAGAGGTGGGTGAATTGCATAAAACCGACGTGAATGGCAATCGCATCAAACTGCGCTTCGCCACCTTACTGGCAAGAAAAACGCAGCCAAGCGCGTAAGGCGCACTGGCTGCGTTTTTAGGGGCCGGTATCACCGGCCCGAGAAGTGCGCGATCAGCTCGCTTTGCGTTCTGCTGCCTGACGGTAGGCGACCAAGTCTTCGATGGTCAGTACCGGCATACCGTGCTGTTTAGCAAAGGCGATCACTTCCGGTGCACGCGCCATGGAGCCGTCATCATTAGTCAGCTCGCACAGCACAGCGGCCGGTTTAAAACCAGCCAATGTTGCCAGATCGACAGACGCTTCGGTATGTCCACCGCGAGTCAGTACGCCGCCCGGTTGAGCGCGCAGCGGGAAGACGTGGCCAGGGCGATTCAGATCGCTTGCACGAGCGTCATCGGCAATGGCAGCGCGAACGGTTGTCATACGGTCAGACGCAGACACACCGGTCGTCACGCCTTCCGCAGCTTCAATGGTGACGGTAAAGCCGGTTTGATAGTGGCTGGTGTTATGCTCCACCATCATGGGCAGTTCCAATTGACGGCGGCGTTCTTCGGTCAGGCACAGGCAGACGATGCCGCTACCGTAGCGAATGGCCATCGCCATTTGCTCAACGGTCATGTTCTCGGCGGCAAATACCATGTCGCCTTCGTTTTCACGGTCTTCGTCGTCCAACACCATAACACCAACGCCTTGACGCAGCGCTTCAAGCGCACGTTCAACGCGTTCAGATGGCGTGCCAAATTCAGAAAGTAATGTCTGATTCATGGTAAAAAAACCTCATGTTTATTATGGATTACCAGAACCAGGGCGAGCTTGAGGAGTAACCATTGCAACAGATGCGGTTTAATGCGCACCGAGCAATGACTAACAAAATAACGCGAGTGGGCATATGCCCAACAGGATACCGTTACTCTCTCCCATCCGGACTATAACCGTCGGCCCCGGAATTTCACCGGATCTGCTGACCTCGCCACGCATATCGATAATAAATTATTGATAACGTTACGGCGAGCGCTCGCGGGCTTCCAGACGAAAGCACGATGTTTTAGCACCCTGCGCTGTCTGGTTTACCGCCGGTGGGGAATTACACCCCGCCCTGAGAAGTAAGCGCGATAACTATAACGCTATTGCCTGAGCGGGGCAATTAGCACAATGGACAAAATGTGACATCTGCTAGGGCCTGTTGACAATCATCGCCAAGAACCTGTTTTTTTGTAAAAGAATCTGTTTACATTCTGTCTTTTTTGGAAAAGCAGAATGCCAAGATTGATGCTCAGTGATGACCAATACGAACGGATTAGCCCGTTTTTGCCGGGAAAGGATTCGGATCCGGGACGAACAGCAGCAGATAATCGGCTTTTTGTCGAAGCGGTTTTATGGATCGCCCGAACTGGAAGCCCATGGAGAGATTTACCACCCGATTTCGGACTCTGGAACTGTGTGTACAAACGCTTTGCCAGATGGTCACGGGCAGAAATATGGCATTCCGTTTTTGCTGAACTTGCGGGCGATGCCGATTTCGAGGAAATCTTCATCGACAGCACTATCGTACGGGTTCATCAGCATGCAGCGGGCGCTCCCAAAAAAACGGTGACCAGTCGATTGGTCGTTCTCGCGGGGGATTGACAACCAAGATTCACGCTCTGGTTGATGGGCTGGGCATGCTTGCCCGTTTTAGTTTGACTGGTGGTCAAAAGAGCGACACCAGAGAAGCATTGCCTTTACTTGGTGAATTGAAACCTTCAAGCTTGGCTGCAGACAAAGCCTACGATACGAATGTGATTCTACAATATCTGGAGTCGGTAGGCATTCAGGCTGTCATCCCCAGCAAAGAGAATCGCCGTGAGCAACGCCCACTGGACAAACATCTTTACGCTTCACGCAATTTGATCGAACGTTTCTTTTGCCGTATCAAGCAATTTCGACGCGTAGCTACACGCTTCGACAAACTCTCAAAACGCTTCGCATCATTCGTTGCGCTCGCTGCTGCATTCGTCTGGCTGTGTTAATTGTCAACAGCCCCTAGTACAGATAATTTTATCTGCAAAATCAAACTCTGGTTAGGTTTTTCGAGGTGCCCGATCGTAAAAATTTTTCTAGCATCGCTTCCGCAGGGTAAAATAATCTTTTGACTGCTTGGTATTTCTGATGAAGGCATTCTGCTCCATATCAAAATACATGGCATCCAGTTCATTACCTGGGAAACCGTGTTCATCAACAACATCTCGATAAATCCAGACAATTTGTGATATATGAGTATTGCAGCTTTTATCACTTTTATGTACAAAAAGCATCTCTTGGTTGGCAGCTGAATAATTACCAACAGTCATTTCAAGTAATGCTCTTGAGTTTGGTTTAACGTGCATAATCATATTAGCGACGCCATTCACTAGTCGTTCGTGAAACCGGCGGTTAAAATTTAACCACCGGTTGATTCGTATGCTACAGGGTCAGTCGCCGCTCCGCAGACTGGTGATGATTTGTGCTTTTCTTGGTCATTTCTTAGGCTGCCAGCGAGCAAAAGGCGTAGCTTCCCTGTATCAGGCCGGAATATACCTCATCAGACTGATCTCCCGTGCGTGGGTTTTCAGCCCCTGCACATTCAGGCCCGCCACTGCACGGCGGTATACCATTCGACCGCCGCAAAGTATGCATTCGAACGGGTCACGCCGCAGGAACTGCTTACTCATCTGCGCATAGCACACCTTTACCACCGGTGCCGGTTTATCCATCCCCAGTGCACGGTACACCTGCGGCAGTTTCTCTCCGCACACCCGGTTGGCCAGAAAACCAAAATAGCGCACCATACGGAAGAACTTCTCCGGGATGTGCTGCTTCAGGCGACCCACGATGTCCCGCTGCGTCAGTGTTTCCGTCGCCTGCTGGCCCGTATTGTGGTCGTGGTAGCGGAAGCTCAGCGTGGCACCGCCGGCATAGTGTTCCAGTCGGGAGCCCGCTATCGGCGGCTTTTTCAGGTAACGACCCAGGTATTTCACGGTGTTTTTACCCCCGGCTGTCTTTTTTGACATGTACACATGCCAGTAATCGCCCCCGGCGGTCAGTACCAGGCTGCGCCATTGTGATTCGGTGGTGATATGCGACAGGGTGGGCGGCAGCGCGATGCCTTCAGACCAGACGCTCAGCAGTAACTGCCGCATATTCCACATCCAGCGGGCGCGCATGGCGTCCTTACGGAAGCTGATTTTTTTTTTCCACTTTCCGTACTCATCGATCCCGCCGCAGGTGACGGAGACGTGGACATGGCTCTGCCGCTGTGCTATCGGACTACTCGCTGTTCAGCAGACGGGCAAAGAACGTCAGCATCAGCATAAAAACGCCAAGGCGTGGTGAAATCTCGCATCTGGTCATCGATGCTACCGGTCTGAAGGTTTTTGGCGAAGGCGAATGTAAAGTCAGGCAGCATGGGGCTGACAGACGAAGAGTGTGGCGCAAGCTTCATCTGGCCGCAGACGGTTCTTAGGACGCCCGTTAGTGCCACTCAGCGTTGCTGAGGAAAAAAATCAGGCCTTTAATCCCGCCCCGAAGTGGGGCGCAATACTGGCCGGGCAAGTACCATAAGCATAACCATGCGGTGGCGAATCAGCATCTGAGGGAGAGTAATGACGTCTGGTAAAAGAAAGTGGGTTATCACAGTAGTTGGGTGGCAGAAACAGCGATGTTGCGTATCAAAACCCTGCTGGTCGGTGATTTCAGGCTGGAGGACTATGACGCACAGCTAGGTGAAGCAATGGAGCTGTCAACGCGCTGAACCGGATGACGTTGTTGGGTATGCTACACAGCGTCAGGGTCGCATAACAGGTATAGCAGCGGGAACCCATCCTGTCGTGTCGGCTAACTCTGATTTATTCAACAAAGCCCTCTGATGCAGAAAACCGGCCGGTAGGCCAGTCCCTGTCGCTCATTAGCTGGTTATTCCATCCCTGGTCTTTGAGATTTTCTGTGGCAAATTTCAGCCGAAACAGGTCCGATTGCTCGGTTACCTCGCCGGGGCTTTGAAGTTCTGGAGCGCCTGCCTGTCAGCAGGGATCAGTAATAATTGCCGTGCCGGTAATCCCATGAGGGATAAATCTCTGACATGAAGGCCATCACGCGATGAACATCTAGTCCCCGGCGAATCACTACAGGACAGGGAGATATGCCGCGTCTTCCCTCCTGCGGCGGAACCAGTTTTCCCTCAGCATCCACCATTGACACCATCACCCCCTGTTCATGGCGGTTTTCTGTAGTTTTGTCCGGCTGGATTGACCTGACGTAATCATCTCCCTCAATTATCAAGTCTGCTGCAGATTCAATACGTACCCCTATCCCTGAGACCAGGCCCCGGTTTCCTTTGCCTGACGGATTCGCCGAGCTGGCGAATGTCAGCATGCCATGGTTTTCCCAGAGTGCACGAGCAAGGTACTCACCAGGTGCCCCAAACCGGAGCACGAAGCAGCTGGTCCCGCGGCTGTCTGTCATCAGGGCTTCAGCGCCATCCTGTGGAATATATTTCAGCGCGTCATCCCGCCACGGCAGAATACATCCCAGCAGCACGTCAGCTGTATCATGCGACCGGTACAGCCTTTCCGTTTCCTGATTCATCTGTGCCAGCATTTTCAGTTGTTCCTGGGATCCACACAGGACCACGCCGGGTTTATTCCGGCTGCGCTCCTTGGCATCAAATTTCCTCTCAAGGCCAGCCGTGTCCGTGGCCAAGATGATATAGCCGACTTTAGTGGGGCTGACGACAAGCCCCCCCCCACGCTTCAGAATGGTAACGGCTTCAGGGTGTAGACCTCCGTTCCAGTGTACGGTTTTCTCTCTCACAGGAATGTTCTCCGGGGGGATTTTATTTTAAGCGAACATCGGTTATCCTATATCTCAGTTTCTCACTGTGTAGATAACCCAGAAATCGCTTGCCAGATGAGGATGGATCATATAGTCATAGGGCATTAAGAAATATCCTTTTTCCCCGACGCTAGCTCCCCATGAGTTGCGTATACGGAAAAGCTGCGTGCGGTCATCATATCCGACGCACAGGACTGCATGCCCCCCGACAGGCCGGTCTTTCTGCTCTGGCATCGGGATTTGTGTGGGCGGAGGTATAGTACCATTCAGCCAGCTGTCATAAACGGTGAATCCGAACACAAACGGCGTGCCGCCGGCAAGACAGTTTTTCAGGTGAGATATATCCTGCCGGACGCGCTCATATCGGGTAATCACATACCTGGACGCCTCCTGATAGCAGGAAGAATTGGGTTTCTTCCTCGCGGGAGCGCCCGACGGAAAGGCCCCGCCGTCATGTGCTGGCGGAGTGTCATCATAAGGCCATTTTTTTTCCGGGCAGACGCCGATTTTATGCAGTGCCTTTATCCCGTCGCGCAGCATCGCTCCTGCGTCATAATCAACACTGCCCTCAATAACGCGTTCGTTATAGTATATGAACAGGCGTGAGGGAGTAAAGTCAGGTGATTCGCCGTTAACGGCCCTTTCATACTGCACGGCACCTGCCAGGGCATTTGCCGTGCAGGAGCCGATCCGGCCTTGGTCATAAACCGAAAAAGTTGGCGTCAGGTCAACCACCGGTGGCAGCTTATGCATCAGGGTTTCATCAGGGCGGTAATGAACGTCGCGAATATCCGGAATGTCAGGTACATATCCCAGCCGGGATATCATTCTTCGGGTGATTTTTTCCACAAGTTCCTCCTGTCAGCATCAGCCGCAAAAAAAATGGTTAACAATATCATCCGGTACTTCATTGAAAGGTTGCGGTATATACTCGATTAACTTGAAGTTGCATTTTTCAGCGTCTGAAAAATGCAACTTCAAGTTAATCGAGTATAACTATTTCATCCTCAGCGAGCTGAGCATAAAGCCATCAGCACGCCCCTGTCCAGATCCGACATCATCACCATGTTTTACGGGGCACATGCATCGTTCCTGACAATTACTACAGTCGCGATATTGTCAATAATATTATGTACTGAGTACCTCGAAAAATCTAGGCCTCTTCATTTTTTATTTTTAAAAACGCTCATTTATCAAATTTAAGGTTTTTCTAGGTGCCCAAGGCTTTGCTGAATAAATCAGAGTTAACCGACAGGATGGGCTCTCGCTGCTACACCTGTTATGCGATCCTGACGCTGTGTAGCATACCCAACAACGTCATCCGGTTCAGCGCGTTGACCATCGCCATTGCTTCACCTAGCTGTGCGTCATAGTCCTCCAGCCTCAAATCACCGACCAGCAGGGTTTTGATACGCAACATCGCTGTTTCTGCCACCCAACGCCGGTGATAACCCACTTTCTTTTTCCAGACGTCATTACTCCCCCTCAGATGCTGATTCGCCACCGCATGGTTACGCTTATGGTACTTGTCCGGCCAGTATTGCGCCCCACTTCGGGGCGGGATTAGAGGCCTGATTTTTTTCCTAAGCTCACGTATTTCAATTTGTTCCGGAGTAATGGGAGAGGCTTTAGGTGTTTTTCCCTGACGCTCATCACGCAACTGCTTAACCCATCGCGTCATTGTAGAAAGGCCGACGTCCATAGCGCTGGCTGCATCTGCCACGGTGTAGTTCTGGTCAACGACCAGTTGAGCGGATTCGCGTTTAAACTCAGCGCTGAAATTTCTTTTTTTCATTGAGGCACCTATAATGTTATGAGGTGAGCATATCACCTCTGTTCAGATGGCCAAATTCAGTAAACCACTACAGTCAGCAGGAAAACAGCCTGGCTGTGGATGCAACAGGCGATCGACAGAGCCCGGGAAGAGGGAATTGAATTTGCGCTCCCGGCCATCAATCCAAAGACGCTACGGCACAGTTTTGCCATGCATCTGTTTTTCAACCACGTGCCGCCGAAAGTCGTCCAGGCCTATATGGGGTATGAACGCTATGAAAGCACGGAGGTGTATCTGAAGATTTTTGCGCTGGACGTGGCGCCACAGCTGGGTGTCACATTTTCGCTGGATCACCGTTATTACAGCCATCTTTTGACACTAAATGAATGACTTATATATTACATAAGTCATTCATTTAGTGTTCTGCCGTCAAAAAAATGGTGGTGGCCATTGCTTGCTGGTTAGTTAAAAAATGCACTACACTTGTAATTACATTTGAAGTGCGTGCATAATAACTGTACACAATATATACTCGTCGTCATTGAAGATGCTTGATTTTCCATGAGCAAGCTCCATTTAAATGGTATGAACATTAATCTTACTCAAGAGAAAAAACTAAAGCTCAGCAATCTCCACAGGGAAAGTCGTGACCGTCTTGTATGCGATCGGATACGGTGTGTTCTTTTGTGCGCCGATGGCTGGACGCCGGAAATGATTGCACGTTCGCAACTTATTCACCAAATTCACCAAACCACGGTACGTCGTCACCTCCATGACTGGCTAAATGGTGAGAAACTTGCGCCTGAAAATGGCGGCTCTGATAGCCATCTCAGCGAAGAGCAAACCGCTGAACTTATCACATACCTGACGAACAATCTTCTCCGTACCACACAGGCTATCATTGAACAGGTTGTTGATTGGTGGGGTATCCGCTACACCGTTCCGGGCATGACTAAGTGGCTGCACCGTAACGGCTTCAGTTACAGAAAGCCTGTGGGCATCCCGCATAAATTCAGTGCAGAAGCACAGCGGGCATTTGTGGAAAAATACCACGAGTTGAAACAAAAAGCCGGTGACGATGAACCCATCCTGTTTATCGATGGCGTGCACCCAACACAGGGAACAAAACTGGCATATGGCTGGATGCCCGCTGGAAAAAAATCTCAGCCAGTGGAAACCACCGGCAGCCGTACCCGGTTGAACATCATGGGGGCCTTGAACCTGAACGACATCGCCAGTACGGTGGTTCGGGAGTACGACAGCATCAACAGTCTCAATATCGCCCGCTTTTTTATCGCTATCCGGGAAACTTACCCGATAAGGAAGAAAGTGCATATCATCCTCGACGGAGCCGGTTATCACCGAGCGGATCTGGTGAAAGAGTGGGCGTATGTGATGAATATCGACCTCCACTATTTGCCGCCATACAGCCCAAATCTGAACCCGATAGAAAGACTGTGGAAAGTGATGAATGAACAGGTGCGGAATAACCGCTACTTTGCTTCACCAAAGGTGTTTCGGGAGAAAATACACCACTTTTTCGACAATATATTACCGGGATTGGCCGGCGCCTTGTCGCGCCGGATTAATGACAATTTTCAGACGCTGAAAAATGCAACTTCAAGTTAATCGAGTATAATTTATTTTCTCTCGCGATTATTCCGCCTGCAACCTCCTAAGGGGGAGGTGGCTTGTTTGTTCGGTTTCTCTCAGTACTGGGTTCAGAAAAACACTACATGAAACATATACCCCCGGCTCAACCTGCGAATGCTGTTGCCTCCCCGGGTCTGCGCCGTCTGGTCTGGCTTAACATCGCGGTCCAGGCCGCCTTTCCGTTAGCGGTGGCCTTCACCCCGGTGATGGCGGGAGCTGGTGAGCAGCATTTTCTGCAGCAGCCTGCGCCACTGTCCTCACAGCGTACGCAGGTGTATACCCTGGGCGCCGGCGAGACCGCCGCTTCTGTTGCAAAAAAATACCACCTGACTCTGGAGCAACTGCGTGAGCTTAATCAGTTCCGTACCTTCGCACACGGCCTGAACGGCCTGCGGCCCGGGGATGACGTGGACGTGCCGGTGGTGATGAGGAAAGATAAAGAAACATCATTAACCGCTTCCTCCGTGGATGCATCCGGTACCGCTGGCAATAACGCCCGGGAGTCCGCAGGCCGTGATGAAGGCGATGAGCAGGAGCAGAAGGTGGCCGGATATACCTCTCAGGCCGGGAGTTTCCTGGCCGGCAGCGCGAAAAGTGATGCAGCCGCTTCCATGGCCCGCGGTATGGCCACGGGTGAAGCCGGTGGCGCACTTCAGCAGTGGCTGAGTCATTTTGGTACCGCCCGCGTGCAGCTGGACGCGGATAAAAACTTCTCCCTGAAGAACTCGCAGTTTGACCTGCTGATGCCGCTGTATGACCAGGGGATGACCTGGTGTTCGCCCAGGGCAGCCTGCACCGGACCGACAGCCGGACTCAGGCCAACCTCGGTGCGGGCCTGCGTCACTTCACCCCCACATACATGCTGGGCGGAAACCTGTTCGGGGACTACGACCTTTCCCGGGACCATGCGCGTATGGGGGCCGGTCTTGAGTACTGGCGTGACTTCCTGAAGCTGGGTGTCAACGGTTACATGCGTCTGACGGGCTGGAAGGACTCCCCGGACCTGGCCGACTACCAGGAGCGGCCGGCAAACGGCTGGGATGTCCGGGCGCAGGCGTGGGTGCCGTCCCTGCCGCAGCTGGGCGGAAAGCTGACGTACGAGCAGTACTACGGCAAAGAGGTCGCCCTGTTCGGGGTTGACAACCGCCAGAAGGATCCGCATGCAATCACGGCCGGGGTTAACTATACGCCTGTTCCGCTGATTACCCTGGAGGCAGAGCAGCGTCAGGGCCAGTCAGGTAAAAGCGACACGCGATTCACCGTGGACATGAAATACCAGCTTGGGGTGCCGTGGCGTAATCAGGTGGACCCGGATGCTGTGGCGGCCATGCGCAGTCTTACGGGCAGCCGGTATGACCTGGTGGAGCGCAACAATAATATTGTGCTGGAGTATCGCAGGAAAGATGCAATACGACTGCATACAGTGGACCTGATTACCGGCCATGCCGGTGAGCAGAAATCCCTGGGGGTGTCGGTGACCAGCACGTACGGGCTGTCCCGCATTGACTGGGATGCCTCATCCCTGACCGCTGCCGGCGGTAAAGTTGTGCAGAACGGCGGGGATTACGCGGTGGTGCTCCCGGCATATCAGACCGCGGCTCAGGCGGTGAACACGTACACCGTCAGCGGTGTGGCGGTGGACACGAAGGGCAACCACTCTGAGCGGAGTGACACTCAGGTGACGGTGCAGGCGCCGGAGGTGAATAAACAGCACAGTACCTTCACCCCGGTGAGCAGCGTGCTGCCGGCGGACGGAAAGAGCACGCAGGTACTTACCCTGACGCTGCGGGATGAAAATAATCAGGCGGTGGATATTGATGTGAAGGATATCAGCCTGCAAGACAGTACGCTGAAAAGTGCCGCAGTATCGGCCCTGACACGAAAATCTGCCGGTGTGTACACCGTCACGGTGACGGCGGGCACGGACAATGAGAATGTGACGCTGACGCCGTCGGTAAGTGGCGTCACCCTGTCGCCGGCGGGGGTGACCATCAGCACGCCTGATGCGGACCAGTCGCAGTTCTCGGCGAGTTCGGAGACCATTGTGGCTGACAACACTGCCACCTCGGCACTGACGCTGGTTGCGAAGGATGCCCGGGGTAATTCTCTTACGGGCCTGAAGGACAGTCTGACGTTCGTGGTAACGGACGGCAACGGTAAGGCACCGGCCAGCGGTGTTATCACGGAAAGCGCCATCACGGAGAGCGGTACAAAAGGGACATACACGGCGACCCTGAAGGGGGTCGCGGCAGGTAAATATACTGTTGTACCGCAATTCAATGGTACGGCCCTGGGTAGTCTGAGTGCGACAGTGACGCTCACGGCGGCCACACCGGCGCAGGCGACGTCGGCCATTAACGCTGACGCCACCACCTACGTCTCCGGTGCGGACATGCTCATCACCGTGACGCTGAAGGATGCACAGAGTAATGCGGTGACCGGGCAGCAAGCGGCCCTGACCAGCACTTCGGTGACGGTGGCGAACGCGACGCTGAAGTCGGGCAGCAGCTGGAAGGACAACGGCGACGGGACGTACACGGCAACGTACACGGCCACCACGGCGGGGACGGACCTGAAGGCGAAGGTGAAGGCTTCAGGCTGGAGCGGCGCGGCGGCGTCTGAGGCGTATGCCATCACAGAACCTGTCACGATAAAGCACGTCTCGGTAAATGGTTACACCTTTGAAAAAGACGCCGGCTTCCCGACCACGGGCTTTAAAGGGGCTGAATTTACCCTTGAACTGAGCAGCGGCAGCGCCTCTGATTATGACTGGACAACAGATGCGCCATCCTGGGTATCGGTGAGCGCAGGGGTGGTGAGCTTTACGGGCCAGGGAACAGGAGACAAGGTTACCATCACGGGCACGCCGAAAAGCGGCGGTAGGGCAATAGCCTACTCGTTCACCCTGGGCAGCTGGTTTATTAATAATGGTGGCGCATACATGAACTGGACTGATGGCGCGGCATACTGCGCTGCACTGTCCGGCTACGGACAGCCAACGGTGCAGCAGCTTAACGGCGGTGGCAGTCTTTCCCGTGGTACCCGCGGCACTCTGGGCGGACTGTGGAGTGAGTGGGGAAATTTGAATAAATACACAGGCGCGGGTTTCTCCGGCAGCTATTACTGGTCGTCGGAGCAGAAGAGCAGCGGCAGCCACTACGACGTCAGCCTGAACGATGGCTACGTCCTCAGCTTCAACGACTACAACACGGACGTCGTGGTGTGTCGTCAGGGTCTTTAGCATTTAGTCTTTAATTTTTAACCTTTGGTTTTTTATTTTTAATTGCTTTTACCCTCCCCCCGCGTTCCCGCGGTGGGAGTCTGAGGAGAATGAATGATGGAGATAAAGGAGAGGCTGGCGCTGAGTGCCCGTCCGGGAAAGCTTACGCTTATCCGGGAGGGCATGTTCCTGAAATGCTACCAGCAGTCGTTGTTTTTACTGATGCATTCCGTATATCCGGATATCAAAGTTACCGGACGCAGGATAAAAAAGCTCGGCGGGCAGGCTGTATTCAGCGGCGGCTTTCCTGAGGCGGTGCTGGCAAAGGTCCTGCCGGAGGCACAGTTCACCGACTGGGGTGCCGAAGCTGACACAGATAATATTGACGAGGTCGCATATCAGTCATGGCTTACCGCACTCCCCCTGGCGGAAGATAAGGGTGGGGGTGATGTGACGTCCGACAGGCAATCAGCCCCCCCCTGTACTGAGCGAGGAGGAATGTCACTTTCTGGACAGCTGGCAGCCAGGGCTGTTCCCGTCGTCGGTGGATGCAGGGTTCATTCAGGGTCTGAAGGTCCGGAGAAAAAACAATAACGGTCAGGTGGCCTGACAGCGCAGCGGCACGGATGGTGCGCAATGGGTCGCGCCGTTAAGGCGACGCGAAAACGCGCCATGAAAGAAGACCGGCCTGCTTCACGTTTTCCGGTACCAGGGAAAGCGTTATTAAGGGGTGAACGTCGCAAGGCGGTAAACCGGCGGTATCAGAAAGCAGGCATTTGTGAGGGAGTCTGTTGTGTGGCGCGGGTTTCTCCGGCAACAACAACTGGTCGTCGGAGCAGAAGAGCAGCGGCAACCACTACTACGTCAACCTGAACAATGGCAACGTCAACAGCAACAACGACAACAACACGAACAACGTGGTGTGTCGTCAGGGTGTTCTTGCCATCCTTGCCGCTGCGCCGTCAGGCTACAGATACAGATAACATACTTTTGTTTCAGATAAGAACTGATGGTGCGTTTATCCGGCATGAACGGACAGATGCTGGCCGGCAACCCAGTCCTGCATACAGCATTTTTTGATGCGCATGGAGGTATATTGCGGGCCATTCGGCAGCATGTATCCTGTCAGCAGGCCTCCATGGCGACGCCAGATATCTCTGCGCAGACGAAAATGCGTGGCGTGCTTCATCATGCCGTAATAGCTGTTAATCACGCCCTGCATACGCTGCAACAGGGCCAGCTCAGGAAGTAATGAGCCGGTATCAGCCAGGCACATCCACTCAGGCCTGGCGGCGATATGTGCTGCGGGGTGCCTGGACGAGCCGGACAGCAGGTTGTTAAAAAAACGCAGCCAGGCCACCAGTTTCGTGATGTTGCGTTTTCTGAGGTGCAGATAGTGGGGGTAAACCCGGTACCCCAGGTAATCGGCTCCCTGATGGCAGGCCTGCAGGGTTTGTTTGTGAGGGTGAAGTGTAAGCTCCAGCTCTTCCTGCATAAAATGCCTGATGGCCTGCCGGTATCGGGAGAGTTGCGCCGTTGAGCTGCCAAACAGGATGAGGTCATCCATATAGCGGACATATCCCTTAATCCGCAGGGTGTGCTTTATATAATGGTCGAGGGGGGGGCCATAAACAACCCGGCCAGCATCTGACTGGACGCAGACCCGAGTGGAAGTCCCCTGTCAGGTCCTGCCGCAAGCAGAGTTTTGTGTGCGGGAATGCTGTCCAGCAAAAGGCGGTCACCGCTGATAGTGAAGGTATTTGCTGGTGCTGCATACCGGATGCTTTTTTCCAGTATATCGCGGATTTGTGTCCGCAACGGATGCGAAGACATATAGCGGGTCATCAGCGTATCGCATTGCCGGAGAAGCGCTGAATGCGGGATGCTGTTGAAGAAGTTCTGAACATCGAGTTGCAGATAGTACCCGTTTCCGGGGCGGCGCATGAACGTCTGTGCACGGTAAACGGCAGCCAGTACTCCGCGACCTCGCCGGTTCGCATATGTGTCGTCAATAAGCACCCTTTCAACAAAAGGGGTCAGGTGATACACAAGCCAGTTCTGCGCCAGCCGGTCCCGAAAGGCAGGAGCATAAATCTCACGGAGCTTAGGGTCAGTGACGGCGAACCGTGTGTAGGGTGATGGTGTGTATGAGTGTGAGAATATGTCGGCTGCGAGCTGACGACAGGTACGGGAGACCGTTTCCATGCTTGCAGATTTTTGGATACTGCGTTGCGTCAGCGTAACGCAGTGAAGAAGTTGATAATGAATTTGTTCTGGAGTAAAGACAGTGTCCACGTTTAAACAACCCCTGGTTTACGATGCGCTGCTGCTTTTGTACCGCACGTACTGGGTGACGCACCGACACCTCCCGCGGGCATTCCGGATGACGACCGGAGAGGCTATTTTACAGGAAATCACCGACTGCATTAAGCAGGTGATACTGGCAAATAATGTGGATAAACAGGATGCCGGACAGCGCAGTCAGTCAGTGCAGCATCTGGGATGTACAAGAGCTTCGCTTGTTGTTATCAGGGGGCTTCTGACGCTGGGATGGGGAATGACATTTATTGCTCATGGTGCTTTTATGCGGCTGACGACGTTACTGGATTCAGCCGAGAAGCAGATTACGCGCTGGCAGGGTTGGTTTATGCGTCGTGATGCGGGGAGTGGCACATTACATGAACAATGATGTACTGCTGATAGTGCTGACGGAGGACCGCTGGCTGTACGCAGGACTGGCGGCGCTGATGCCGGAAATGGTCTGCCGTCTGTCGGGATTTTTAGCACATCGCCAGCCGAGGGTGGTGAGGGTTGCACGGCATATCATTATCGTGGTGGACAGCCGGATACTTTTTCGGGGGGAGTGGTCAGGCATTCAGGCGCAGCAGGCCGGATGCCCGCGTCACCGCCCCGGGACTGACGCTGACGGAGCGTCGTCTTCTGCCGCTTTTTTTATCAGGGGCCAGTGTGCCGCTGCTGTCGAAACTGACGGGAAAGCCGCTACAGACGCTGTACTCACACCGGCATAAAATTCTATCGAATACGGGATTCAGACAACTGGCATTTTTAAAGTTTGTGTATGAGCGAAACGGGGGACTGCCGGGCGTTCCGGGGCTGGAACGCTCTGATGACACGATGCCACAGAAACAGGAAGAGGAGGAGACAGGCGAATGTACCGTATAACTGCAGTCATCCACAAGGCAGGAGGCGCGCCGGTCTTATGGACGTATTACTCAGCGCGCCGGCTGACGCAGACGCAGTGTGAAAATATGTTGTCGCGGGGAAAAGTCACGGGTTTAGGGTCAGGCTGACGGAGTTTTGCTGCGAGAAGGCGGAGAATAAGGTGAGGGTCATTCAGGCGGCAGCGCAACCGGAAACCGTGGATGTGACAGAGTATGCAACAGCTGAAATGGTGAGCAGGTCATGAACACCACCGGAACGGCGAAGCCATGACGCTCGCCCTGTAAGGGCGCTATTGTTCATGGGGTTCTACGCCGGAACCCCAGATTTTTCCGTTCGCCAAAATTATCCCCGGTTGAGCAGCTTTATGCCGTCAGCGCGCAGTTGACCATCCGGGGATATGTGGCGGTACAGCGTTTGTCGGGTTATCCCCAGCTCCTGGCATAATGTACTGACTTTCGTCTCTGGCCGTCCCATTGATGCCATTGCCAGTCGCAATTTTATTGGCGTCATTTTGTAAGGCCGTCCGCCGTTCCTCCCGCGGGCTCTTGCTGAAGCAAGGCCTGCAGTCGTTCGCTCGGCAATCAGTTCGCGCTCAAACTCGGCCAGTGCGGCAAAGATCCCAAAAACAAGCTTGCCGGCAGCTGTCGTGGTATCGATAGTTGCTCCGTGACCGGTCAGTACCTTCAGGCCTATCCCGCGTCCGGTAAGGTCATGCACCGTATTAATGAGATGACGAAGGTCGCGACCGAGTCGATCCAGTTTCCATACAATCAGGGTGTCATCTGGCCGCAGGGCTTTCAGACAGGCAATAAGTCCAGGGCGATCTTCTCGCTTGCCTGATGCCCGGTCTTCATAAAGATGGGCAGCGTCAACGCCGGCAGCGATCAGCGCATCACGCTGTAAATCATTCGCCTGAGAACCATCTGCTTTTGATACCCGCATATAACCAATTAACATTTTACACCTGTCACATATCCGTTCGTAAGCGTCACATTCAGACCGTATTGACGCTTATGCAGAGGTGAGATCGGTTTTCCACGGCAGCAGGTCGCGCAGCCGGTTCACCGGCCAGTCCTGGATATGTCCCAGGACATATCGCAGCCACGCCTCCGGCTCCACACCATTCAGTCGGCAGGTGCCGATCAGCGAGTACAGCACTGCCGCACGCTCTCCACCCGCATCCGAACCGGCGAACAGCCAGTTTTTCCGGCCCAGGGCAACGCCACGCAGCGCGTTCTCCGCGATGTTGTTGTCTATCTCCGCCCAGCCGTTGTTGCAGTACAGGTTTAACGCGTCCCACTGCTTCAGCAGGTAGGCGAACGCCTTCGCTGTATCCGAGTGGCGCGACAGCATCTTCATCTGCCCCTGTATCCAGTCATAAAGGGACTGCATCAGTGGAACCGTCTGCTCTTTTCGTACCGCCAGTCGCTCATCTGCCGGGCTGCCGCGTATCTCCGCCTCGATGGCATACAGCTTACCGATGCGCTTCAGCGCTTCGGTGGTGATGTCGGTCGGTGTCCGGGCATGCACATCGTGGATTTTTCTCCGCGCATGGGCCATGCAGGTCGCTTCCGTGATGCGGCCGTCTTCGTACAGCGCGTTGTAGCCTCCGTACGCGTCCGCCTGCAGGATACCGCTGTACCCCGCAAGGTGTTGCTGTGGATGTACACCTTTCCGGTCCGGAGAGTACGCGAACCACACCGCCGGCGGGAGCTGTGACCCCGCGTTGCGGTCATCCCGCACGTACACCCACAGCCGGGCCGTGCGGGTTTTACCGCTGCCCGGCTCCTGCACCGGCACAGGGATATCGTCGGTATGCACCTTTCCCGGCATCAGTACGTACTGGCGCAGCAGGTCGTACAGCGGCTCCAGCAGCTCGCTGACCGCACCCGACCAGCGCCCCAGCGTGGCACGACTCAGCTCAACACCCTGACGACGGTATATCTCTGACTGACGGTAGTGGGGTGTGTGCTCTGCGAACTTCGCCGTGACGATGCGTGCCAGCAGACCGGGACCCGCATAGCTGCGCTCGATGGGTTTTGACGGCATGGGAGCCTGAACGATGTGGTCACAGCTACAGCAGGCCCGTTTTGGCCGCTGCGTTTCGATGACCTTAAAGGCGCTGATGATAAGCTCCAGCTGCTCCGATACGTCGCACCCCAGTGCGCTGAGTTCGCCGCCGCATGCCGGACAGGCTGTTTCTGCCGGCCACAGCGTGCGGGTTTCGCGGGAAAGCGATGCCGGCAGCGGTTTGCGGGCGGAAGACTGACGCAGTGGCTGCGGGAGTACCGGGTCATGCTGCTCGCCCAGCACCTCCGCCATCTCCTCCTGCAGGGCGCTGATGCGCTCCTCCGCCTCGCGGACCTGGCGCTGCGTTTTCTCACGCAGCTTTTCGGAGCTTTTGCCGAACTGCATGCGCTGCAGCTTAGCGACCAGCGCCTTCAGGCGGTTGATTTCGCTGGCATAGGCCGCCACTCGCTGTGAGAGCAGACGATTATACTCCGCCATTTTGCGGATGGTGGTCTGCTGCTCCAGCAGCAGTGCCCTGAGCCGGGCATTTTCATCAGGGTATGAGGTGTCCATAACCATACTCTACAGCAGGTTATATGCGTATTCCAGGTCGTTCCGTCCGCTGCGGGTGCCTCCAGTTAATGCCTTCCAGCAGCATGGACAGCTGCGCCGGCGTCAGGTGGACCTTACCGTCGCGGGTCGCCGGCCAGACGAAGTGACCACGCTCCAGGCGTTTGGTGAACAGGCACAGACCGTCCCGGTCCGCCCAGAGTACCTTTATCATGTCGCCGCGACGCTCCCGAAAGATAAACAGATGCCCGCTGAACGGGTCATCCCGTAACGTGTTCTGCACCCTGGAGGCAAGGCCATTGAAGCCGTTGCGCATGTCCGTCACGCCGGCAACCAGCCAGATGCGTGAGCCCGCAGGGAGTGATATAACCGGCATTCTCCCTGCATTTCCCGGATAAGCATCTGCAGCAGCTCTGGCGTCAGCTTTCCACTGATACGCAGCGTACCAGCGGGCAGAAGCAGTTCGCAGCAGGGAGACTCTTCCGCAGAGGGTGTCAGCGGGCTCACCGACCTTTCGGTAGCGGTCAGCGTCACGGGGAGCAGTGCTGGCGTGCTGGCCGGAGTTCCCGACAACTCCTGCTGATAACGACGCCGCCAGTTGAACGGGAGATTGTCGTTAATGTTATTTTCACGGGCAAGCTGTGCCACGCTGACGCCGGGTTGCATTGACTGCGCCACCAGAGCGATTTTGAAGTCGCGGGGGAAGTTGGGACGTCGTGGTCGTTTGCGGGCAACAGGGATTTCACAGGGAGCAGTGGCTACGGGAAGACCGGACGATTTTCGGGAGTTCTGCCGGTAAAGGCGTTTATCCAGGTTTTTTGGGTTGATTCGTGGCGGCAAAGGCCAGGACAGACCGGCCTTCCTGAAGCGAACAAAGAGATCGCAGGCCGTGGTTTTGGGGATGCCTAACCGGCGTCCGGCCTCAATGCGCGGTAATTTTTCTTCAAAGTGGAGGCGAAGTACCTCGAGAAGCCATGTCCTGTGTTTCACGCGATAATGTCCATTAAAAATGATGGACACTATTTTCCCGAAACCGGAGTCTGCTGCACAGACGGTCTAAATGTGACGCTTACCGTAAACCTGCAATTCGGCAATCATGAAATCATCGCCAAACAGGTACGGTAAAAAGGACAGACGATCAGACTCTTCCACATTCAGGATTGCAGATTTTACATAGTGCATGGTTTCCCTCCGGACTTTCATGTGCTGCGGCACCGACCGCACACGACACGGCGATAACAGAGGTTGGTTTTCACCCAAAAGGCCCGGAAGCGGGCCGGGTGGACGCGGAGCCTGCACGGGGACTTCCTTATTCGCTCTGGACTTCCTGCGCCGGCAGGCAGACAAGGGAGAGTCTCCCCTCCCCTGACGCTCCGGCTCGTCACGCCTGAGAATTGACGGCGCGGACCTCTCTCACCACGTCCCCTAAAACGCGGCGATCAAGCCAGCGACGGACCGGATTGTCTGTAAAACGGAGCAGATCGGTCATAACGCCTGCGCCCTCAATGTTTTCCTCCCGCTCGTTAACCAGCGTGAGCAGGACCGGGCAGAATCGCGCATCGCGTACCAGAATGGCGTCGAGGACCTGATCCAGCCTGTCGGTCTCGCTTTCGTCCAGCCAGTTGTCATGGTCGTACTCGTCGGCCAGCAACCGCCAGTCACCGAAGCGCCTGTCCATCAGGCGTGGGGCGGAAGACGGAACCATCGCGGCGGCGATGCGCTTCGTATCCCGGCGAACGATTTCCGCTATCTGGTCGAGGGAGGCTTTCAGAAAGGTCAGCAGGTCGTCGCATTCCGCCGCCGTCAGCCACTCCTGCGCGTATGGCAGCCGGATAACCTGACAATCTGCCAGTCTCTCCGGATGCGGATATGCCTGCGCCGGAAAGAGATACAGACGCGCGGGGGTTCCCGCCAGCCGCCGGGCACTGGCGGTTAACAACTCCGCCCGGCCATACGTGAGAGGCTGGCAAAGGTGCGTCGTCAGCGACAGGATTTCCGCGCCACTGATAGAGCCGCAGGCGGTCAGCCAGCCGGGTACAGTTTCCGGCGCGACGGGTGTCATATCAATGGCGGCGGGCCAGCCAGCCTGACGCAGCAGCCGGTCGCCATGGTGCAGAATAAGGGCGTTAAGGGTTTCTTTTTTCATCGTTCTTGTCTCTCTGTCGGGTAACATCGCCCCGCAACATCGCGGGGCGGTCTGTTGTCAGCGTTTCAGTAATGCGCGCACTTTCGCCATATCAGCCAGACGGCGCATCACGCTGTCCGGCACCGGATGGTTATCATCCCGGGCGGCCCATTCCCGGCGCCACAATGCCTGTTCGGCGGTAGTCAGCAGGGTTTCAAGCAATTCAACCGGCACCTCCTGCCCGATCTCTTTCACCTGGTTTATCAGCACCATCACCGCACAGGCAGACACTCCGGACTCAAGCTGCTGTTCTTCTGGTATTTCGTCTATTCGCTCAAGAATGGTTCTTGTATCCTGCTCAGAAACGACATACTCCATTCCTTCTGCCAGCGCCTGGATATCTACCGGGGACCAGATAATAAGATTCAAAGGTGTCTCAGCGGGGTATTGCTCACTCAGCATCCGGCAAAGTTGTTCACGGGTTCCGTACATGTTCTCTCCTTAGTCCTGAAAGCTTATGTCGAGCATCAGAGCGATATTGAATGCCTCATCCATCAGGACGCTAAGACGCCGCAGGCTTATTCCGGCAAGCCGCTCCGGCAGTCCGTCATGCCGGTAGTGATACGTATCTTCCAGCACTTTCAGGGTGGTTTTCAGGTCACACAGGTTGTTGGCCAGCCCGGCCATGTTGCGTCGCAATGCTTCGTGTCCGTCGTAGTTCATCACGCCGCCTCCGGGAGCCATTCATCGTTCGCCGCTGGGGTATTGACGGCCGCCAGTCGCTTGGTTCCCGCTCTGTGGTACTGCGCCAGCATTTCGATGCCGATATAGCGGCGTCCGGCGCGGTATGCCGCCACACAGGTAGAGCCGCTCCCGGCAAATGGATCTAACACGATGGCTCCGGGAGGTGTGAAGGATTCAATCAGCGGTTGCAGGCTGGTCACAGGCTTCTCTGTCGGGTGATGGCGATTACCGCTGTATTTCCAGCCGAGCACATCCGGCAGCGGGTTTTCCGGCAGACGCGGGCGGCCTTTTGCCAGCAGGTAGGCGCATTCGTGGCGGTAGCCGACATAGGCCGCTTTGGACGAGTAGGTTTTGGTGAACACCAGATGACCGACGATACGGAACCCCGCCGCCTTCCAGGCCGCGATATAGCGATCGGCGCTATTCCAGCCGTAGAAACTCACCATCAGCGCATCCTTTTTCAGCACGCGATACATCTGATGACAGGCCGGTTGCAGCCACTCGTCAGTGATATCGCCTGCGATGGTGCGCCCGGAACGGTCACGAAACCCCACCAGATACGGCGGGTCGGTCAGTATGAAATCAACGGCAGTGTCAGGAAACGCAGACATGATTTGGACGCAATCGCCCAGGACAAATCGGGACATGATAAAGACTCCTCGGTCACAGGGGCGTCAGGAGGTGGCCGGTACGGCCACCGTTCCCTGCTGCCCGAGGCCTGTACGCCGTGCACGGAAACGGGTCAGGCCGACCGTGGAATAACGAACCGGCCTCTTTTCGCCGGTGAGCTTATGCCGCGAAAGCGGCTTGAAGGGCCATCCCTGTGCGCAGCGCCGGGGGAATGTCTGAATGAACTTTCCCTGGCGTGCGATAAACGGCCCGTCCCGTAGACTTCCGGGCACGGCACACTGGCATCGGGCAGTGGTAACTGCCCGCGCAGCGAAACAAAGAGGAGCGTTGCGACATCCTTATTGGTTTAACAGGGGGACATCACCAATGAGTGAACTAAAGGGCTACAGGATATTGCGTGCGTATTCGCATGCGATCGATCATCGATTCGCATCTAAGGTCGATCACGTTTTCGCATCGTAATCGATCACCCGGGAACCTAACTTTTTTATCGTTTTAGCGTGTTTCTTCTGTGCTTTCCACTGCCGGGCTATTTTTCCTTAATGATTCTCCCTGAAGCTCCAGTCTGTGAGCGTTGTGGATCAGCCGATCCAGGAAGGCATCTGCCGCCGTCGGGTTTTCCATCACACCGTACCATTGCTCCACCGGCAACTGGCTTATCAGGATCGTGCTGGTTTGCCCATATCGGTCTTCCGTTATTTCCAACAAGTCATTGCATTGCCGCGTTGTGATAACTTCAAGACCGAGGTCGTCCAAGATAAGAAGCTCTATTTTTTGAAGCTGTTTCAGTTGCTTAAGCCAGCTGCCGTCCAGTCGCCCCTGCTCAAGCTGATCCAGCAGCCGACCCATACGCCAGTATTGGACGCTTCTCTTTTGGCGGCACGCCTGCTCGCCCAGCGCACAACCTACCCAGCTTTTGCCGCTGCCAGTTGGCCCTGTTATCAGGATATTCTTGCTGTGGGTGATGTAATGCCCGTTCAGAAGCTCGCGCATCTGTTCGGCCTTTAACCCTCGGGAGACCGGATAGTACATACCCTCAGGGGTTGCACTGTGGCGCAACCGTGCCTGCTTTCTCAACCGCCCAACACGGCTGTTTTCACGATTCAGTAGCTCTTCTTCGACAAGCAGCCCCAGGCGTTCTGCGAACCCCAGCTCATTGTATGTACCAGGTGCCTCACGCTGGCGTATCATGCCATCGGCCATTGCCGACAGCTTCAGCGTTCTAAGTTTGGTTAGCAGGTCATCAGTCATAACGACTCCCTTTTTCAGTGGTAATATTTTGGACCACGCAGATTCTCGTGCTCCAGTGGAAGCTGTAACTCTCTATTTTCTTTAACTGTTTCTCCGATGCCCTCCCTGTTATGACGCAGCAGATTCTCGATAAAACGCCTTTCCGGATGGTTCAACCCACAGGCCTTGTCACAGGCTTTTTCCAGCCGTTCAGCACCGTATTTTTTCTGGAGCGACAGTAGGCCGAGAACAGCCCGATAAGCCTGCTCAGGATGATTCTTCGCGTTTAGCATCGCTTCCACCACCTGCCGGGTCGCCTTGCCGGTTCTCGCGGCATTATCCAGCAGCTTTTCAGGTGTCCAGCAGCTGTGCCCGCGGTGATTGACCGGCATGTGTGCCGGATTCGTGCTGTGGCTGTACTGCCGATCGCTGCGAGGGTGCTGAGCCACGCAGCGGCCCTTATGCCAGGCCTGGACCAACGTCTGACCCGCTTTTACCGACAGCCTTTCACCAACCAGCTCATGGGGAACGGAGTACCAGTGGCGGTCGTATTCGACGTGATAGTCAGGAGCAACCTTCACCGCACGGTATTCGGTGTATTCATAGGGCATAGCTGGCAACGGCTGCAGGCACGGCGCATCGAGCAGCGCAAAGCGCTGCGCTCGGCTCTGGCCCCCATAACCTTTCATTGGCCGGTTATTCAGCTCGGTCATCAGCTCACGGAGCCTGACGTTGAGCGCATGCATTGTATGGAAGGTTTCATTGCGTATTCGCGCCAGGAGCCACCTTTCGACCAGCAGGACGCCGTTTTCCTCTTTGGCCTTGTCTTTCGGTTTGTAGGGTCTGGCTGGCATCACTACCGTGCTGTAATGCGAGGCCAAAGACTGATAGCTGTCGTTGATGACCGGCTCGTAGCGATCTGCTTTGCTCACCGCGCTACGCAGATTATCGGGTACCAGCAGGGCTGGAACGCCGCCGAGGAAGGTCAGGCAGTGGCTGTTAGCATTGAGCCAGCTCATCATGTCCTGACCGGGGCAGGCTTCTACATAGGTATAATTTGACGCTCCCATGACAGCGACGAAGATGGCGACCCGGCGCACATTTCCCGTATCGGGGTCGGATACCGGCACCGTGGGCCCGCAGAAGTCGATGAACAGCCTCTCACCGGCACGGTGGGTCTGGCGCATCGAGCGTTTCTGGCATTTCTTCCATTGGCGATAACAACGGCAGAACTGAGAGTAGCCCAGCGCCATTTCTCCGGTTTCGGTGCTGTATTCTATCCACAACAGCTGCCTGGTAACCCCTGGCCGTCTTAACTCGGTATCGATATACAGCCAGTCTGGCGCGATAAGCTCCGAGGTGCGCATTCTGCGGGTGGGGAACAGCATCTTTTCCAGTTTTTCTGGCAAGAGCGCATCAGGCAATGGCCACGACAGCGATGCGGCGGTAAAACGGGATAGCACCTCATAAACTGTGGAAGGGCTGACCCTAAGAGCAGCGGCGATGGTGCGATTAGACTGGTTGCACTCAAATTTGAGTTTGAAGATCTGAAGACAAGTCTCCATGGGACTCCTGCTTTTTCTCTTTCTGGCCATCGTTATCTCCATTTCAGTAGAAACTGCGAATGGAGAGGAGGTTAAAAGAGTTAAGTCCCGGAGTGATCGATACGACGCGAATTAGTGATCGACCTTAGATGCGAATCGGTGATCGATCTTTCATGCGAAATCGTGATCGATTGTCATGCGAATCACTGATCGATCACGATGCGAATATGCACTTGTGAACGTACACTTGCCGTAGCGGCTGAACTGACCAAAAAGTCGCAAACCGCTTTAGCGTTAATGGTTCATCGACTGGCTATCAAGACATTTGGGAAAATTCAATATAACTCCCCGATCAGCGGAGCGTTAGAAGTTAAATTAAACTATATGATGCGAGATGCGCCGGGAAGTGAAAATAGTATTGCGGTTACTGCATTAAATGAATCTCGAGCTAAGTGGGAGTCTCTCTTACCTGCTGGCTGGGAGACTGATTTTACGCTTATGACCTGCTTCAGTACCGAGCAGTTACTGGATCTACAAGCTTTTTGCGTTGCGGTAAGTCTTGATGGTTCCATCTACCAATACAATAAAGAGCATGAAAGTAATCTGATGCAGTTAGAAAACGCTATGCATTTTGACATTCATTCTTACTGGAAACCCCAAGCAGATAATTTCTGGAAGCGTTTAAAAAAGGATTCTATGTTGGATCAGTTGTCCCAAGCTGGTGTTGTCATTAAAGCTGAAGAATTTCTGGCTTTAAAAAAGGGTGATGCCGCCAAACGTGCAGAAGATTTAATCAGTAATATTCAGTGGGTACCTGAGTTTATGTAACGGTCTTTATAAGGCGGCTGTATTGCCGCCTTTTAAGACGGATTGAGTGCTTTTATCGCTGGTTCAGTTATTTTTTCAACGGGATCCTGATATGGTTATGCCCGGCTTTGTCTTCCTCGTTATGGGCTTTACCGGCAAAAAGGCAGCAGCGTTCAAGGAAGCGAGTTATGCTCATTTCTGGTGTATGAGGTTTTAGAGAGGGTTGCGTATCCTGCTGATTGATTTCGTGGATGATTTCAACAACAGCGAGATGATACGCCATGAAAAAGTCTACCCTACAGGTCTCCGCAGAACCAGATATTACCGGTGCTCCCTTGCATGAACTCATCCGTAATGGTGCCAGACAACTGATAGCTGCCGCCGTTGAGGCTGAGCTCGAAGCCATGCGGCAACAACATGCTGAACGTCGTCTTGACGATGGGCGTCATGCCGTCGTCCGTAACGGGTATTTGCCACAGAGAACCATACAGACGGGTATTGGCGATGTTGAAGTTAAAGTGCCTAAGGTCAGAGCTCGCAGCGGCAACGGAATAGGCTTCAACAGCGCGTTGCTACCGCCTTATCTGAAACGTGCAACAAGCGTCGAAGCGTTGCTACCATGGCTGTACCTGCGAGGCATATCCACCGGTGATTTTCACGAAGCCCTGAAGGCGCTTCTCGGTGAAAAAGCCAATGGGCTCTCTGCCAGTACCATCAGCAGACTGAAACAGCAATGGCTCGAAGAGCACAGGCAATGGTGCCTGCGTGATTTAAGCGATACGCGCTACGTTTATTGCTGGGCCGATGGCATAGACAGCCATGTCAGGCAAGATGATCGCCTTTGCCTGCTGGTCATTATCGGCGTCACTGAGCATGGACGTAAGGAGCTGGTTGCAGTCGAAGATGGTTATCGAGAGTCAGAAGCCAACTGGGCCGAACTCCTCAATGGCCTGCGAGCACGTGGCCTAACCGTATCTCCCAAGCTGGCTACGGGAGACGGTGCCCTTGGTTTTTGGAATGCCATGGCAAAGATATATCCCGGACACGCAGCACCAACGCTGTTGGGTGCACAAAACGGCTAATGTGCTGGCTTCACTCCCCAAAGCCATGCAACCGAAAGTTAAGGCTGAGCTGCGGGAGGTCTGGCTAGCAGAGAGCCGCGATGCCGCTAATGAAGCCTTTGATGTTTTGTTGGCAAGGTTTTCAGCGAAGTCTCCTGCAGCGATGAAGAAGCTGGAGAAAGATCGAGAAGAACGGCTGGCATTTTACGACTTTCCGGCAGAGCACTGGGCGTCAATAAGAACGACAAATCCGATTGAATCGGCTTTTGCGACTGTGAGACTACGAAGTAGACGCGCGAAGCACTGTGGTTCGAGAGAAACCACCCTGTCAATGGTATTGAAGCTGCTTCAGTCTGCTCAGAAAAGCTGGAACCGGCTAAGAGGATTTGACCTGCTGACCCTGGTGGTAAACAACATCCAATTTAAGGATGGAGAACAGATTCACGAAGCATCAGAGCGGAACGTAGCCTGATCGCCATACACCGATTTGCTAATAACTCACGCTTTCCCTGGTGTCGGAAAAACGTGAAGCAGGCCGGTCTTCTTTCATGGCGCGTTTTCGCGTCGCCTTAACGGCGCGACCCATCGCGCACCACCTGCGCCGCTGCGCTGTCAGACCACCTGACCGTTATTATTTTTCCGCCGGGCCTTCAGCCCCTGAATGAAACCCGCGTCCACCGATAACGGAAACAGACCCGGCTGCCAGCTGTCCAGAAAACGGCAGTCTTCCCCGCTCAGGATGGGGTGGTCCAACTACCCGCCAGGCATAACGCCTCCCCCTACGTTATCTCCCACCAGAGAGAGCGCGGCAAGCCAGGACTGAAAAGCTAAAGACCCTGACGACATACAACGTCGTGCATGTCTCTGTCGTCGCCGTTGTTGACGTAGCCATAGTGCAGGCTGACGTAGTAGTGGTAGCCACTGCTCTTCTGCTCCGACGACCAGCTGCTGTAGCTGGAGAAAGCCGCGCCGGAGTAGTTAAGTAGATTACCCCACTCATTCCACAATGCTCCTGTGCTGCGGACTTGCGTTGCGGTATAGCCCGAATGCAGGATCATCTGTGCGACAGTCGGCAGACTGTAACCTGGCCGCGAGCTGCAGTACTTATTTGCGGCAGACCAGTTCAATAGGGTCGAACCGTTATTTATGAACCAGCTGTTGAGGGTGAAACTGTATTCGATGGTGTTCCCCGAGCCACTGGTTGGTTTGCCCGTGATAGTGACTTTGCTGCCCGTGCCCGTACCGGTGAACTTCACTACCCCGTTTGTCACCGAGACCCAGCTGGCATCGGATGCCCAGGTGTAGTCCGAAGCTGAACCGGTCGTTAAGTTCAGTGTGAAGCTTGCCCCTGTGAGCCCGGTGGTCGGAAATCCAGCGTCTTTTTCGAACGTGTAACCATTTACAGTAACATCCTTCAGCGCGGGACTTTCCGTAATGGCATACGCCCCAGACTCTGTCTTTTCGCTCCAGTCGCTCAGCTTCAGCGCCGCCTTCAGGTTCGCGCCCGCCGTCACCGCCGTGTAGGTGCCGGTGTAGGTCCCGTCACCGTTATCCTGCCAGCTGCTGCCCGACTTCAGCGTCGCGTTCGCCACCGTCACCGAAGTGCTGGTCAGGGCCGCTTGCTGCCCGGTCACCGCATTACCCTGTGCATCCTTCAGCGTCACGGTGATGAGCATGTCCGCACCGGAGACGTAGGTGGTGGCGTCAGCGTTAATGGCCGACGTGGCTTGCGCCGGTGTGGCCGCCGTAATGGCATACGCCTCAGACTCTGTCTTTTCGCTCCAGTCGCTCAGCTTCAGCGCCGCCTTCAGGTTCGCGCCCGCCGTCACCGCCGTGTAGGTGCCGGTGTAGGTCCCGTCACCGTTATCATGCCAGCTGCTGCCCGACTTCAGCGTTGCGTTCTGCACGGTCACCGCCTCCGCCGTCAGCGAGGACGATGCCCCGGTCACCGCGTTGCCCTGCGCGTCCTTCAGCGTCACCGTGACCGTCATGTCCGCGCCGGACACGTAGGTGGTGGCATCGGTTTTAATGGCAGAGCCCGCCTGCACCGCGCTGCCCGCCGTGATGGCATACACCTCAGACGCCGCCGCGCCGCTCCAGCCTGAAGCCTTCACCTTCGCCTTCAGGTCCGTCCCCGCCGTGGTGGCCGTGTACGTTGCCGTGTACGTCCCGTCGCCGTTGTCCTTCCAGCTGCTGCCCGACTTCAGCGTTGCGTTCTGCACGGTCACCGCCTCCGCCGTCAGCGAGGACGATGCCCCGGTCACCGCGTTGCCCTGCGCGTCCTTCAGCGTCACCGTGACCGTCATGTCCGCGCCGGACACGTAGGTGGTGGCATCGGTTTTAATGGCAGAGCCCGCCTGCACCGCGCTGCCCGCCGTGATGGCATACACCTCAGACGCCGCCGCGCCGCTCCAGCCTGAAGCCTTCACCTTCGCCTTCAGGTCCGTCCCCGCCGTGGTGGCCGTGTACGTTGCCGTGTACGTCCCGTCGCCGTTGTCCTTCCAGCTGCTGCCCGACTTCAGCGTTGCGTTCTGCACGGTCACCGCCTCCGCCGTCAGCGAGGACGATGCCCCGGTCACCGCGTTGCCCTGCGCGTCCTTCAGCGTCACCGTGACCGTCATGTCCGCGCCGGACACGTAGGTGGTGGCATCGGTTTTAATGGCAGAGCCCGCCTGCACCGCGCTGCCCGCCTTCAGCGTCACCGTCGCGCTCAGGCTCCCGATGACCGTTCTGTTGTATTCTGGCACGATGGTGTATCTGCCCGACGCCGCTCCCTTCAGGGTTGCCGTGTAGGTCCCTTTTGTGCTGCTCTCCACGATGGGGCTTTCCGTGAGGGCTCCGCCTGCCGCCTTACCGCTGCTGTCTTTTGCCGTGAATGTCAGGCTGTCCTTCAGGCCCGTCAGGGCGTTACCCTGCGCGTCCTTCGCGACCAGCGTCAGCGTGGAAACGGCCGTGTTGTCAGCCACAATAGTCTCCGGGCCTGCCGTGAATACCGACTGCCCGCCATCGGGCAGGGTACTGACGACGGTCACTCTGGCCGGGGACAGCGCGATACCACCGACCACCGGCGTCAGGGTCACAGTTTCGTTATCCGTTCCTGCTGTTACCGTCACGGTGTAGACCCCGGGGGATTTCCGGGTCAGCGCCGATACCGCAGCGCTTTTCCGCGTGCTGCTGTTCAGGCTGATGTCTTTTACGTCCAAATCCACAGGCTGGTTATTGCCGTCCCGCAGCGTCAGGGTCAGCACCTGCACGCTTTTCCCGTCCGCCGGCACCACGCTGCTCTCCGGCGTAAAGGTTGAGGCTCCTTTGTCGACCTCCGGTGCCTGCACCATCACCTGAGTGTCACTCCGGTCAGAACGGTTGCCCTTTACGTCCACCGCCACACCGCTGACGGTGTACGTGTTCACCGCCTGCGTCGCGTTCTGGTACGCCGGGAGTACCACCGCGTAACTTCCGCCATCCTGCACGACCCTCCCGCCAGCCGCGCTCAGTGCCTGTGCATCCCAGTCAATACGGGACAGTCCGTACGTGCTGGTCACGGAGACGCCAAGCGACTTCTGCTCCCCGGGGTGTCCCGTCACCAGGCCTGCCGTGTGCAGGCGAATGACCTCTTTCTTACGGTACTCCAGCACGATATTGTTGTTGCGCTCCACCAGGTAGGTCATACCGGCTGCCCGACAGGCTGCGCATGGCGGCCACCGACGTCGGGTCGACCTGGGTTCGCCACGGCACCCCGAGCTGGTAATTCATGCCCATCGTCAGGCGGGTGTCACTTTTCCCTGACTGCCCCTGACGCCGCTCTGCCCCCAGGGTAATCAACGGCACCGGCGTGTAGTTAATCCCGACGGTGATGGCGTGCGGGTTTTTCTGCCGGGCGTCCACCCCGAACAGAGCCACTTCGTTACCGTAGTACTGCTCATACGTCAGCTTACCGCCCAGTTGAGGGAGGGACGGCATCCAGCCCTGCGCCCGGACGTCCCAGCCGTTGGCCGGACGCTCCTGATAGTCAACCAGGTCCGGAGAGTCCTTCCACCCTGTCAGGCGCATGTAACCGTTGGCACTCAGCTTCAGGAAGTTGCGCCAGTACTCAACACCGGCGCCGGCACGCGCATGGTCGCGTGACAGGTCATAGTCACCGAACAGGTTCCCTCCCAGCATGTAGGTGGGAGTAAAATGTCGCCACCCGGCACCGAGATTAGCCTGGGTCCGGCTGTCAGTACGGTGCAGGCTGCCCTGGGTGAACATCAGGTTATCGCCCTGGTCATACAAGGGCATCAGCAGGTCGAACTGCGAGTTTTTCAGGGAGAAGTTTTTGTCTGCGTCCAGCTGCACGCGGGCGGTCCCAAAATGACTCAGCCACTGCTGAAGGGTCCCGCCAACCTCGCCGGTGGCCATACCGCGGGCCATGGAAGCGGCGGCATCACTTTTTGCGCTGCCCGCCAGGAAACTCCCGGCCCGTGTGGCGTAGCCTGCGACCTGCTGCGCCTGCATGTCTTCGTTATTCTGACCGGGAACTGAGGTTGCAGGGGCATCATCCCAGCGCACTTCCGGAAGCGGTGCCACCGGAACATCCAGTTCATCACCTGGCTGCAGGTGGTCAAAGCCACGCGCGAAAGTGCGGAACTGGTTGAGCTCACGCAGTTGCCCGAGAGACAGATGGTATTTTCTGGCAACGGAGGTGACGGTCTCACCCGCACTCAGTGTGTAGACCTGCGTACGCTGCGCGGATAATGGCGCGGGCTGCCGCAGAAAATGCTGCTCACTTGCTACCGCCATCAACGGGGTGAAAGTGGTGGCCAGCGGGAAGGTCGCCTGGAGCACTATGTTAAACCAGGCCAGCCGGCGCAGGCCCAGGGAGAAGGCAGCATCCGCAGGCGGATGTGATGAGTGTGAATGTTTCATGTTTATTTACCCAGTACAAAAAAAACAAAAGAATTATCCAAATACTCAACGGGCAGGCACGCAGCAACCGCTGGCACAATCCTCGTGTCGCATCCAATTCAGGAAGGTAAAGGTATTATAAGGGTTAATCGATGTATAGGCAAAAGCAATCAATAGGGTGCATATAATTGTCACAAACGATAAATTAATCATGAATTGATCGCCCAGGCCGATCGAAATTTCTGGAGCCATTGTTTTTTTGTTTAAAAAGCAAAAGCTAAGCAGCTTTATTTAAATAAAGGCAACAAAATCAGGGCGGATTGTTACGCACTACAAACATCTTCGCGCATCGGGATAACATTTATTTTACCCATTTGTTTATAGAATATTTAATGAAGCCTCCAATAAAGGGAACTGTTGTATAATAATGGGCTTTTAAGGTTATCTCATGGCCAGCGTTAACATTCATTGTCCCCGTTGTCAGTCTGCTCAGGTGTATCGCCATGGTCAGAACCCTAAGGGGATGACAGATTTCGCTGCCGTGACTGTCACCGTGTGTTTCAGCTCAGTTATGCTTATGAAGCACGTAAGCCGGCTGTTAAAGGGGTCTGACGCTCAGTGGAACGAAAACTCACGTTAAGATGTTTTGACCATGAAAAGGCAAAGCAGCGAGGGAATCGACTAATAGAAAGGATCCTTCAGAGATCCTTGCATCACAATCTTTACTGGCCCAATGACTCCGTCCACACGCATATTTTATGTGACATATGGGAGCCTTCAATAACCCAGAAAATATGCTGGATTTTTACAATACGGAGGTTTTTATGCCTCTCGCTTAAATTTAAGGACATGCCGCTTATTTCATCTCCCACACATAACGCTCCAAAGGGAGTGTCACTTTCATAGTGGCCAGCAACACAGTCGCTCATATCTGGCTCATAGATTTCAAGATGGTAGTGCATCTTCATAATTATTTTCTTGTGTATTAATTACATGCTGTTTTTTTGATTCATCAATGACTTTATAAACCGTAGAACGGGCAATGTTGAGTTGCCTAGCAATCTCTGTTGCACCAGTACCTTGCCGATGAAGCGCCAGTACACCATTTCTGTCGATGCTACGTTTGCGGCCAAACCGGATACCTTTCGACTTCGCTTCCTGTCGGCCTTCATTCGTACGCTCCAGTATTCTTTGACGTTCAGCCTGAGCGACAGCTGACAGAATAGTGACCACCATTTTTCCCATGTCACCATCAGTACTGATCCCGTCATCGATAAACCGGACGGCTACGCCCTGGGCGTCGAATGCCTTAATCAGCTGGATCATATCGGCAGTATCCCGGCCAAGACGATCGAGCTTCTTCACCAGAATGGCATCGCCTTCCTCCACCTTCATGCGCAACAGGTCAAGCCCCGGACGATCAACTGAACTGCCGGATGCTTTATCAGTAAAGATTCGGTTGGCTTTCACGCCTGCGTCTTTGAGCGCCCTGATCTGAATATCGAGAGACTGCTGGCTGGTTGATACCCGTGCGTAACCAAAAAGTCGCATAAAAATGTACCTTAAATCGAATATCAGACAACTGGTGTCTATTATGGCAAAAAGTCGATTTAATAGACAGCTTATGTCTGCCGTTTTATAATGTCTGATAATTTATAATATTTCGGACAGTTACAAAGTTGTTAACTTGTAACCTTCAGGCAGGGAGGCTGATATGCCCGTCGATTTTCTGACCACTGAGCAGACTGAAAGCTATGGCCGGTTCACCGGTGAACCAGATGAGCTTCAGCTGGCCCGCTATTTTCATCTTGATGAGGCAGACAAGGAATTTATCGGAAAAAGTAGAGGCGATCACAATCGTCTGGGAATTGCCCTGCAAATAGGGTGCGTGCGTTTTCTGGGTACCTTTCTCACCGATATGAATCATATTCCTTCGGGCGTCCGGCATTTTATCGCCAGACAGCTCGCTATCCACGATATCACCGTGCTGGCAGAGTATGGTCAGAGAGAAAATACCCGTCGTGAGCATGCCACGCTGATACGTAAGCATTATGATTATCGTGAATTTGCCTGGCCCTGGACTTTTCGTCTTACCCGTCTTTTATATACACGGGGCTGGATAAGCAACGAACGTCCGGGACTGCTTTTCGACCTGGCGACAGGATGGCTGGTGCAGCACCGAATTATTCTACCAGGAGCTACCACGTTGACCCGGCTGATTTCAGAGGTAAGGGAAAAGGCAACGCTGCGTCTGTGGAGCAGGCTGGCAATGATACCGTCTGTCGTGCAGCGTTTACAACTGGAGACGCTACTGGGCCCCGCAGCTTCCGGTCGCCTGTCTTTGCTGGAATCACTGAAAAAAGGTCCGGTGATCATCAGTGGCCCAGCGTTTTCGGTCTGTTGAAAAAATGATAGACAAAGTAATTGATTTACTTTTATTTAATGAAGGGTGTCCCGGTATATGGGAATACGAAGTTGCGGAACGCATAGGGCGATATCTGGTTAAGCAAGCCCCTAAAGACGAGGAATTAACGGATAACGGTATCGTTGAATGCGCTGTTAAAATTACAAGAAACTGGATTGAAGTTGATGGAAGAACATTTAATCCACTTTTTATATATTGATCGCTTCACTTTTTTCTGATTATAACTCTCACCCTAAAAAACACGTACATTTGTACGTGTTTTGTTTGATTTCCCCCCCCCAGTTATCTATATAATTAAGCGTATGACTTAGATGAAGTCATAACTATAAAGGCCCGTCGGCCAGGAGTCATAAATGCAATTCACAACCTTTCTTGCCAAACATTTCGATATTGAAATCGAAACAGAATTTTATCCATCAAGCGAAACTAACCTCACGAACATCTGGCTCTATGAAAAAGGCGAAGATGTTGAACCTGTATTAATTTTGAAGCAGGTATTCAACGTTGCTAATGCATGGCGTATTGGGAACGTGTATTCAAACCTTGAGCATGGCGCTCAAACGACGGAAATGAAATTCCGGCAATTAGTGAAATCAGGAAAGGTATATAACAAAGGAGACAAAGATAACTAACAATGAAAAGTTGAAAGCCAATCTGCGCTAACAGACTGGCTTTCTGTGCCATCAATTACCACATACGCGAGAGATAATTAATATGACCAACGAGATTCTACAGGTAGCCCAAAAGCTTGTAAACAAGCAAGCGGTACGTATTCCGGCGATGAAAATGCATCAATGGGATGAGCTGAAATGGTGGGTTGATTACCTGCAAGGCTATGCGCTTTAAAAGCAACGAGGTCTGCCGCTTCATATGAAGCGGCAATGACGGGATCAAGGCACGAGATTAATGCAATGGATGAGTTAGAAATACTGCAAACATGGTTGGAAGATAACGTGGCATGTGGCACGGAAATTCAATTTTCTGATGATGTGGGTTCTGCGGAGCTGCTACCCGCTGTATGCGGTGCAGTTGAATCACTGAAAAGCGAAATAATATCTATTCAGTTCGCCGCCCCTGATGGTAAGGCGTACAGTTTTGAGCGCGGCATTATCTGTGTGCGTGATGATCATGCGGTGGAGAATGGCCCCGGCCCGTTCGTTTTGTACTGCAAATATGATGTACAGAAATACGGGAAACCCACGTTAATAAGCCTTTGGGATCAGATTCAAAATGTAACCGAAACAGGCGATTCGGGCCTTTACCAGTAGTAGGCTCATTCTGACGCGAACGCGGGCCACGGCCCGCGTTTTTGCTTTTGCTGTCTGGCCGGGAACGCGCCGGTGGCGCTTTGTCCCCGTTTACGCACAACCCTCCGTCGCGCCCTTCCGGGCGCTTGCCGCTCCCGTTCGCCAGGGGGCTGGATGGCCCCCTGGCTCACTGGCTGGGTGGGATGTGGAAAACGGGGACAATCCCTTTTTCAGGTGTACCGGCGCTAAGCGTTCTCGCTGCGCTCCCCCGCTAAGCCCCCGGAAATCACGCCCAGGTCGCCGCGTTGCGTCACCCTGGCCGCTCACCGGGGCAAGGCCGGTAGAATACCTGTCGCGTCGTCTGAAGGGCTGTATGGGCTTAGCAGGGCGGGGGGAGGGGTAACGTGTGTCCGGGGAATTGTACCGTCCTGTCGGACGGGCTGCGGCGGTTTTGCATTATGGTTCTCCTACCCCATAGAGTGCCGCCTTTCATGCGCTTTGCGCATAAAAAAAGCCCGCGTTGCGGCGGGCCAAAGTGAGTTGATTAAGGAAGGTTGTTGTTATGCGGTTTTTTGCAACTCGCGACGGGCCAGATCTGCGATAAACCCGCTGCGAGAGCCATAATCCTTGTTTACCGCTACATACTGATCAATTCGAGATAACAGATTTTGCGGTAACGTTATGTTTAACTTGACGGCTTTGCCGTCATATCTTGATAAATCGATCTCAACAAAGGCCCAAAATCCGCCTTGGCAATCCTCATCATTCAGATGGGCTTTGACGTTCTGCGCTTGCGGTAACGCCCTGCCCTTTTCTGCCTGAAACTCTAGATGGGCATCGATGGCGGCGTATGCATCAGCGATCGCACCATCAATATCGGCACCGGCAAAGAACACCCCTTGGATATCCGGCGCGAATCCTGAGAAACTACCGCTGTCTGCCTGATGGAGATAGATCGGAAATTTCATGTTTTACTCCTAGCTGGCTTAATAAAGGGCGCGCTGAGCGCGCCGCTTGGATTACATCTGTTTGAGAATTTTCGCGAGAGTACCCTTCGCTACGTCCTTCTCTGGATGGGGAACCGTAATGTGATAATCCTTACCGTCTTTAACGAAAATATGGTGACTTCCTTTCACACGATCCAACACCCACCCGTTTATCTCTAACAACTTCATGAGTTCTCTGCTGCTCAATCACCTCTCCTTTGTTATCAACTCAGGTACTATTATACCCACCAATAACCACCGGTCAACTATTTTGTAGGTATTGGTGGGTATGATTTTATCGCATGTGCAAGACAAGCATCTTCGCTACAATAGAACTGTGTTTTTATACAGTTTGGTGCGTCATGGGTAGAAAGGATACGAATTATCAGATCGTTTACCGTGGGGAAACGCTTAACCGATTTATAAGCGGTGGCTGGGTGTTTTTCCAACGCGGTAAGGAGTACGGCGGCGGGTTCTGGTTTGGCCGCACGTATGAAGACTGTTTTTGGTTGGAGTTCGAAAGACCTACATCACTTTATGAGGGGGTGAAATACATCGTGTTGTATGAGGGTCAGCAGGCGCACAGTCAGGTCTTTGATGATGATTTCAATCTCACCTAATGGCAAAAAAAAAGTCACTCTATGGTGACTTAGTAGTGAACTAACACGGTGTTCCCTGGTGTTTTTCGCTACTATTGCACTATATAGGCACTATCTGCAACCAGTTTATTGTCTCTTGCAGCAATTTACACTACCTCAATTTCTATGAGGAAGAGTGTATGGCTGAACCATTTTTGAAGAACCGCCGCCGGTTTACATCATCACTGGCAAATGAGCTTGTGCCGCTTTTCGATGCCCTAGCCGCAAAAACGCGCATACCGAAAAGTCGCCTGCTGGATGAGGCGATCAGTGATCTTTTGGTGAAACACGGCGTGCCAGCAATTGATGTGAAATCCAAATCGTCACAAGACTGAATTGTCTCCAGCTGACGGGGGAGAATTCATCGCCTCCGTCCGATTTTTTTCAATTCTGAATTTTAGCCATAAAAATAACTATTTGTTTTTAATAATAATGATTGCTTGCTATGTGAGTCCTGCAAGCGGTGAGCCAGCTGCAGGCCACCATTCTGGTCGTTAAAATAGTCTTAGTGACCTCGGATGTAATCCCGACTGTATACTTCTATTCTGATTTTCTTGATGCTATGATATTTCAAGTAAACAAATTAATTTTTTCCTGCGTTGTAACTACACAGTTATGACCGGCGGAAGCTTATGCATAATCCTGTTGTGTATGGAATACGTACATACACACCGTAGTCAATGTAAAACTAGCAGTCGTATTTTCCAACAACGCTTTTATGCTGCTGCGTGTCGTCATTTAGACGAATAATTTCTACTTTATCCTATAAATTCCTCTAGTTAATTTTATTTCCCGTATAGGCGCTACCTGTAATAGGCAGTGCCTGCTTTCTCGCGCCGCAAATAAGCGGCTAATCAATGAACTGGTACATCAGGCGATGTAGCCATAAGGAGATCTATCATGGCATCACGAGGCGTTAACAAAGTAATTCTTGTCGGCAACCTTGGACAAGATCCTGAGATCCGCTACATGCCGAATGGGGGCGCTGTAGCCAACCTTACACTCGCCACGTCAGAAAGCTGGCGTGACAAGCAGACCGGAGAAACCAAAGAAAAGACGGAGTGGCATCGCGTGGTGCTGTTCGGCAAGCTGGCAGAAGTGGCAGGCGAATACTTGCGCAAAGGATCACAGGTCTATATTGAGGGCTCGCTACAGACGCGCAAATGGACAGATCAGGCCGGGGTGGATAAATACACTACTGAAGTGATAGTAAACATAGGTGGCACCATGCAGATGCTGGGCGGGCGTCAGCAGAACGCGGGAAATAATAGTGGATGGGGTCAGCCGCAGCAGCCGCAGAGTGGCAATCAGGAAGCTGCCGGTCAGCCGAACTCGCAGGCTAACAATACGCCCCCTGTAGACTTTGAAGATGATATCCCGTTTTGAATGATGAGCGACGGCATCTGTAGAGATTATTTCGAATCAGCTGAAAACTGCGTAATATCCAGAAAACGCGCCCTGTACGAACTTGAAACGCATAATTTGAGTGATCCTGAAGATATTGCTGATTTTTATCGCGAACTGGGAGATCTTGATATATACAGGGCGCAGGATGTTTTGCGTTGGCTGGGATATTAGATGCCCGTAGGGCATGTAAGGCGCGAAAAGAAGTTGCAGAGAACTTGAACGCTGAATCGCGCCGATACCCCTAAAAAAGGGCTTGTATAACGCGCTGTCGTGCGCTCGCGCCCCCTGATAAGCCGCTTTGCGAAGCCTCAGTATTTTCAGCGATGAAGCAAGTTAACGGTCGGAGACAAAAGAAAAAGGAAGCGATTTCATGGGAACTGCAAAATTCACAGTTCCCATTATAATCATTTTCTAAACTTGTTACGCTCATTATCGGGCAGCGTCATGATAATGTTTTGCTGCTCCTGATAAGCGTTAAATATGCCAACGCTTCTCTGTTCCCAACTTTTTGATTGAAGATATAAAGTAGTCATACCGAAGCCACAAGCTAAGATAACCAGTATCGTGATTGCTGCCATTAAGTAGCACAGCTTTTTATACTGATTGCCAAAGTATGAAGGAAACCTTTGCAGCGTTTCCTGCAGGTTGAGTGCAAATCTCTCAGTTTTGCGAATTTCATTGCTGATTGCTTTAGAAAATAACTCTTCAATTACAGCGCTAGTCTCTTTGTTAAGCTTTTCAACCTGCATTTCAGAGACAGCTTTCAAGCTGCTTTGAGTCTCTTGCTGAAGGGATTGCGAGGTTTTTTCCGCCTCTTCTACTGCATTAGCGATCAGCTCTAAAGACTCCCGAAGGGAGCCTTTCAAATTTGCAGGAATCTTCTTAATTTCGTCATGTACTGCGCCTATATCACCTAATAGCTCGATAATAAGGGCATCACGGGCGGTTCTAGGATTGTCAGTGAGCATAGTTTAACCTATTATGCGAAAAGTGATTCATATACTTCATCAAGATTACGTTTAACGCTTTTTGACAGTGCTTTTAAACCGTGCATGTCAGCCCACTGATTTCTTTCTTTCTCAGAGGCTTCACGGTTGGTACGAAGCATCGCTTTATAATCATTTGAATCGTTAAGAATAGTATTGATTGTCAACCCTTTTACTGAAAGCGCATCGAAGAGTTCTGTTTCCCAAATAGCACATTTAGGGTTTGCTATAAAGTTTTTTTCTTTTTTGCAAAATCTCATTACATACGGAAATTCATCCGTAACGTCTGCTGATACACGGTTAAACACGACGCGAATTTTATCGGTTGGGATGCCAATTTGTGCAAGGGTATCAACCATAGAGATTGTTTCCTTTTGTTCTTTGGTTCCACTTGTTACAGGTATGATGAAATAATCAATTTCTTCGTGGGAATCATCGAATTTAACCATGTTACTCATAAATTCTTCGATGTTTGATGCGCCAACGTCGATAATAGCATTTTCTTGAAGCATCATTTTTTTGAAGAGTTCGCGGAATTTATTTCCTTTCATCTTTTCAACATCAATACCTAACGAAGCTGCCGTTTCGTTGATTGACTCGATTGCAAATATAGGTGCGTTATCCATGCGCGGAGCAAACAGATGAGCAGCCAATGTTGTTTTACCTACAGTACCGGTCCAGTTAAGAATAGCAATGATCATTTTAATCTCCATCTTTAAGGTCATCTAAATCAATGGGGCGATTACGCAACTTTCTGAGATCGCCTGGATTACTGACTTTCTTCTGCGTCGCGATGTTTTGTTTATCTTCTTTACCTGCTTCCTGAACTTTATCAGCGCTGGTAATACTATTTTTCTTCGCTATTTTATTTTCAGTGAGTTCAATTTTTCGGCGGGTTCTGCCGTACATATTTGACGCGGTACGAGCATCAAATGTAATGCCAGTTTCCTGCTTCATGACCTCTACGATTTTCTCCCAGGAGACTATCTCCTTTACCTGAGTCAGGTCGCCATAGTAAGCGTTAAAAGCTGCTTGCTTGCTCTTTATGCCGGGATTCCTAAGCAGATCGAGCAGGCCGCTCAGCTTTTGCTTTATAAAATCATCCATCAATGCCCCCGTTTGCTAGTTGATGTGTGAAATGTAGGTGATTTATGTGTGTGTCAACTGCTAGTGATGAAATGTGTATGAATAGTGATGGTGTTTGTATGATTTGGTATTTGCATAATGGTGCATTGTGTGTGATGAAAACCGCTGCCCAATGAGACAAGGGCACGTTCCCGATTGTATACGAGATGGCAAGCCATCCCGTATACAACCGACGCGCCAAAGGGGGCCCCCCCTTTGAAACCCCCGCTGCGCGGGCTGAAACTTCGTTGATTATCAGGGCTTATTTATGTCGGCTAAAAAAACCAAAGACAGAGTTCTCACTTGTCGCGTTTCTAATGAAGATTTCGAAAAGCTGGAGCAAATGATTGCTGAAGCTGGTATGTCTAAGTCTGAATATTTCCGCGACGTAGTTATTAATCGTAAAGCTGAAATCAACGTAGTCGTCAAAGATATGCAGTCTTTGATATTTTACTACAATAAAGCCAGCAATAATCTCAACCAAATAGCTCACAAAGCAAATTCAGCACATCTTGAGAATAGAATGTCTGACAGTCTTTATGGCCGAATTCTTAATGCTCTTATAGATATTCGAACTCTTTTATTAAGAGGTGTTGACGATGCTGATAAGAGTTAGTGGATATAACTCAGGTGTAAAGGAGTATCTGGAAGAAGGCGTAAAAAACGGCAGGGATTATTCTAGGGATGAACTTGATGAACGTGTGGTTTTAGAAGGAGATTTAAATCTTACGGATAGAGTTTACAAATCGATTACTGATAGAGGACAAAATCGTTATACCACATTTACTCTTTCATTCAGAGAGGATGAGATTCCTAACCATGTTATGCAATCGATCACTAAAGAGTTTCGTGAGTTCATTATGTATGCATACGAGGAAGAGGAATACAACTTTTATGCCGAGGCTCATCTACCAAAATTAAAAGAGGTGTATGATAAAAGAACCGGAGAGAAAATTGAAAGAAAACCTCATATACATATAGTTGTCCCTAAGGTTAATCTTCTATCGGGAAGAGTGAATGATATCATTGGAGATCATGATAGCACAGAAAAATATCTTGAAGCATTTCAGGAGTACATTAATCAAAAATATACCCTTGCGTCACCGCGTGAACACGTTCGTGTAAATCCTTATAATTCAGCAGATGTTCTATCAAGATATAAGGGTGATGATTTTAGAGGGAAGAATCGTGAGTTTAAGCAGAGTTTGGTCAAGGAAGTTATCGATTCTGACATAAGGACGCGTCAGGGTTTTTACAGCGCCGTATCTAAGTATGGCGAAATCAGGATTCGTAATCAGGGAAAGGAAGACGAATATATTGCTGTCAAACTGCCAGGGGATGAGAAGTTTACAAACCTAAAAGAAACCATCTTTCACGATAGTTTTATAATGGATAGAAAACTCGCTAAACCACCTTTAGCCAAACATGTTATTTCTGACCGTCTGCATGAGTGGCCAATGCGCTCTAAAGAAATTAAATACGTTGCAAAAGCAAGTAAATCGTTTAGAAATGACTATTACAGTCATTCCGACCTAAATGAAAAAATAAAAATACTTGGAGTCGAACAATTACGGTTTTACGAAAAATTTGGAGGTCAACATGAGTTACACCCTTCCGAGTGGTCGGGCAGTTACGAGCGAAGTTCTACTGAAACTCGAAGAGGACAACATGCCGGGGCTACCCATAGCTTGCAAGGTATGTCCCGCAGCGATGTGGCAACTGACAGGGAAACCAGAGGCACCACAGGCGCGGTGTTTCTGCCGGGTAATGCATGTGTTTACGTGGAGCAGCCAGCAGCAGGAGGAAATCATAGACTGCGATCTGATTTATATGTCGGAGGAACAAGCGGAACAGAAGCGGATCGAGAAGGAACAGAAGCAGTCAGACAAAGACGACAGGGAACGCAGGAAGGACCAGGAGAAACTAGAGAAAGAGATACGGGCTATTCAGAGGGAGAATCGCAGACAGGAACGCGAAGAGAAGGCGGCGAGGGACAAGCAGGATCGCGAACAGAAACAACAACAGCGGAAGGACGAGAAGGCACAGGAGCTGGCAGTGAAAGCCGAGAGGGCGCGCCTCCGGGAAGAGAAGAGACAACAGAAGTTGACACCAACCCCAGTCCCACAAGATACACCGCCGACGCATACCCAAACGACAGAGGAAGTATCGAATCATATAGATACACCGGCGTTCCAGAATTGGGCAGAAGTGACTCAAATTTCTCAATCAGAGGAGGATCAGGACCAGGAAATAAACAGCTAGGCATTCCTGTTTATGCACGAAACCCACGCAAGAGCGCCGATGTAAGCGCGGTTGAACGCAACTCGATCAGGCTTTTCAGCGAACCATCTAATACATCAACGACCAAGCGAACCCAGGTGCGGCTCATTAAGCGCCTAATGCCCAAACCACCTAAAAATGCTTCCTATGTAGCCGCCTGCTTGCAGCGGCGTCAGGAGCAAACCGAACTTTCCAGCCCACAGCGAAGTGCTCTCTATCGGGCTGACCAGAAATATTTTGAAACTCGACGCGCAATCATTAGCGATAAGCGGCTGAGTAACAGAGATAAAACTCAATTTCTATCCGTTCTCACGTTTGAACGGCTCAAAGCACATCTGCTTATAAAACAGCCGCAAGGCAACAACCAGCACGAGGACTATGTAATGAGCAGTGAAAATATCAAGAGTAAAATAAAGCCGGAAACTAAGTACCGGAATACAGTCAGCGGAGCAGAAGAAGCTGAGCGGGGGCCACAGGATGCAAAAGAGCGTTTCCGCAAGCTTAGTCAGCAACTTGAGCATGATCTAGGCGAGCGTAGCCTACGTGAAAAGGTGCGTATTATTACGGCTGCAGATCTTTATACACGCAAGTCAAAGTTAAGCGACAACGTTCATTATCTCGATAACACCTCCCATAAAACATTATTTATCGATACAGGTAAAACCATTGCAGTAAGTAAGCATGGGCTGAATGAATCTGCAGTAGCTGTTGCACTTGAGCTGGCAAAGGAGAAATTCGGCAGTACGTTGACGGTTAAAGGTACGGAAACATTCAAAAACACTGCTATAGAGGGGCTTTGTTGAATAAATCAGAACTTGTGACTACAGCTCCCCTAGCAGATCGATTGTTATGCGATCCGGATGCTGTTCGGCATGCCTAACAGCGTCATTTTGTTAAGCGCTTTGACCATCGCCATTGCCTCACCTACCTGCGCATCATAGTCACGTAGACTTAGATGATCGCCCAGAAGCGTTTTGAACCGGAATATCGCTGTTTCAGCCACTGAGCGTCTATGATAGCCCACTTTCTTTTTCCAGACATCGTTACTGCCGCTTAGACGCTGATCCGCAACCGCGTGATTACGCTCATGGTATCGGTCTGGCCAATATTGCGCACCACGTCGTGGAGGAATAAGAGGCTTTATCCTCTTCCTCAGCAGCACATCATGACAGTAGCGGGTATCGTAAGCGCCGTCAGCCGACGCTTCCCTGATTTTCCGGTGGGTCTGGTTTATCAGGCCCGGTAGAGCCTGAGCATCAGTCGTGCCGCTGAGTGACAAATCAGCACAGATAATTTCATGCGTCACACTGTCTGTGGCCAGATGCAGCTTACGCCACACCCGCCGTCTTTCTGCACCATGCTGCCGGACTTTCCATTCGCCTTCGCCAAAGACCTTCAGGCCGGTTGCGTCAATGACCAGATGGGAGATTTCACCACGGGTCGGCGTTTTTATGCTGATTTTAACGGTCTTTGCTCGCTTGCTGAGCAGCGAGTAGTCTGGGCATCTTAGCGGCAGCCCCATCAGTTTAAAAATGGAGTCAACGAAGCCCTGTAAAGCCCTTAGCGAAAGGCCAAACACGCGTTTCATCATCAGAACAGTGGTGATAGCCATATCTGAGTAGTGACGCGGCCGGCCACGCCGTTCAGGCGTTGTTTTCTCCGTCCATGCAGAAACGGACGACTCATCCAGCCATATTGTCAGAGACCCGCGCAGCTTGAGAGCTTTGTTGTACGTAGACCAGTTGGTGATTTTAAATTTTTGCTTTGCCATGGGGTGCAGATGTTGAAATGACGGTAGTGATCTGAGCAGATGCTCACCTAAAAGTTCTATTTATTCAACAAAGCCCTATAGAGGTTGTGGCACAAAAAGGGCTAGATATTCACTTCACCGATAAAGAAATGAATCGCCGCCTGGTTGAGCGTAAAAATGAGTTGGCCATTGAGCGTGAAGGACAGTCTTTTAGTGCCCATCCGTTACCAACTGCTGACGCTGAAGTGCAACGAATACTTTCGGACCCGGCAATGCGCCGCCTGTATATGAGTGATGAGCAGAAGCAGCGTGAGTGGAACGCTACGCCCGAACAGTATGAGGATGTCCGGGCTAAAATCAGCGGGGAAATTGAGGTCCGCATTCGTGAACGGATAGCCGCTCAGCCGGTGGCCGTGCAATCCAACGCTACAGCTGCAGATAAACCAACTCATATCAAACATGAAGGCGTGTTGCTGGAACATGGGAGCGCTCCTTACAACTTTAAGCCTGATATGACAAAGCCCGAAGGAGAGCGCGACGACAGTTATTACGTCAAGCTTCAGGGAAATAATGGAAAAGAAAAAGTGGTTTGGGGCGTCACTCGGCTTTGTTGAATAAATAGAACTTTTAGGTGAGCATCTGCTCAGATCACTACCGTCATTTCAACATCTGCACCCCATGGCAAAGCAAAAATTTAAAATCACCAACTGGTCTACGTACAACAAAGCTCTCAAGCTGCGCGGGTCTCTGACAATATGGCTGGATGAGTCGTCCGTTTCTGCATGGACGGAGAAAACAACGCCTGAACGGCGTGGCCGGCCGCGTCACTACTCAGATATGGCTATCACCACTGTTCTGATGATGAAACGCGTGTTTGGCCTTTCGCTAAGGGCTTTACAGGGCTTCGTTGACTCCATTTTTAAACTGATGGGGCTGCCGCTAAGATGCCCAGACTACTCGCTGCTCAGCAAGCGAGCAAAGACCGTTAAAATCAGCATAAAAACGCCGACCCGTGGTGAAATCTCCCATCTGGTCATTGACGCAACCGGCCTGAAGGTCTTTGGCGAAGGCGAATGGAAAGTCCGGCAGCATGGTGCAGAAAGACGGCGGGTGTGGCGTAAGCTGCATCTGGCCACAGACAGTGTGACGCATGAAATTATCTGTGCTGATTTGTCACTCAGCGGCACGACTGATGCTCAGGCTCTACCGGGCCTGATAAACCAGACCCACCGGAAAATCAGGGAAGCGTCGGCTGACGGCGCTTACGATACCCGCTACTGTCATGATGTGCTGCTGAGGAAGAGGATAAAGCCTCTTATTCCTCCACGACGTGGTGCGCAATATTGGCCAGACCGATACCATGAGCGTAATCACGCGGTTGCGGATCAGCGTCTAAGCGGCAGTAACGATGTCTGGAAAAAGAAAGTGGGCTATCATAGACGCTCAGTGGCTGAAACAGCGATATTCCGGTTCAAAACGCTTCTGGGCGATCATCTAAGTCTACGTGACTATGATGCGCAGGTAGGTGAGGCAATGGCGATGGTCAAAGCGCTTAACAAAATGACGCTGTTAGGCATGCCGAACAGCATCCGGATCGCATAACAATCGATCTGCTAGGGGAGCTGTAGTCACAAGTTCTGATTTATTCAACAAAGCCGCGTCACTCTTGAAAGTGCTGTACAGGCCCTTGAAATCGGTGAGCGTGTAAGCCTTACGAACATGGGTAAAGAGACGGTAAAATGGGAGCAAAAACTTGCTAATGGTCAAACAGAGATGAGATCGGGAGAACGGGTTGCTTGGGAGGGACAGCCCCTTGATCGGGAGGTTGAAGTCTATGAGACGCAACAGCACCAGGATTATGAGCAATACCAGTCGTTTGAAAGCGATGGGCCTTCGGTAGCATAAATTAACTGAAACGCTGGCCAGTGAACGAGGCTGGCCAGCTTAAAGGTTTCAATGGAGTGGGATATGCATAGAAGTAAACAGGACTTGCTCTTGCAACTGCGTCGGTACAAAAGCATAGATACTTGTGCGTAAGGCCATCGTTTCCCTGACGGTCAATCACGACGACTCACGCCCATAATTAACGTGATTTTTCGTCTGCCCCCCTAGGGGCTGTTGACAATTAACACAGCCAGACGAATGCAGCAGCGAGCGCAACGAATGATGCGAAGCGTTTTGAGAGTTTGTCGAAGCGTGTAGCTACGCGTCGAAATTGCTTGATACGGCAAAAGAAACGTTCGATCAAATTGCGTGAAGCGTAAAGATGTTTGTCCAGTGGGCGTTGCTCACGGCGATTCTCTTTGCTGGGGATGACAGCCTGAATGCCTACCGACTCCAGATATTGTAGAATCACATTCGTATCGTAGGCTTTGTCTGCAGCCAAGCTTGAAGGTTTCAATTCACCAAGTAAAGGCAATGCTTCTCTGGTGTCGCTCTTTTGACCACCAGTCAAACTAAAACGGGCAAGCATGCCCAGCCCATCAACCAGAGCGTGAATCTTGGTTGTCAATCCCCCGCGAGAACGACCAATCGACTGGTCACCGTTTTTTTGGGAGCGCCCGCTGCATGCTGATGAACCCGTACGATAGTGCTGTCGATGAAGATTTCCTCGAAATCGGCATCGCCCGCAAGTTCAGCAAAAACGGAATGCCATATTTCTGCCCGTGACCATCTGGCAAAGCGTTTGTACACACTGTTCCAGAGTCCGAAATCGGGTGGTAAATCTCTCCATGGGCTTCCAGTTCGGGCGATCCATAAAACCGCTTCGACAAAAAGCCGATTATCTGCTGCTGTTCGTCCCGGATCCGAATCCTTTCCCGGCAAAAACGGGCTAATCCGTTCGTATTGGTCATCACTGAGCATCAATCTTGGCATTCTGCTTTTCCAAAAAAGACAGAATGTAAACAGATTCTTTTACAAAAAAACAGGTTCTTGGCGATGATTGTCAACAGGCCCTAGATCAGCTGAATATTCCGATAATATGCGATAGATGTAGGGATAATCATTTGAAAAATTGCCTGCGAGAGGAAAACTCAAATCCCATCGCCGTACTCAAATCCCCGATTGATGCCGTTGAAGTATTGATCCATGTCCATCGCGGGTTTGTCGCTTTCCGGACGCCCCACAATGCGCGCTGGTACACCCGCCGCCGTGGTATGTGCCGGAATCGGTTGCAACACCACGGAGCCCGCACCAATTTTTGCGCCGCGCCCAACTTCAATGTTGCCGAGGATCTTGGCACCTGCGCCGATCATGACCCCTTCACGGATCTTGGGATGGCGATCACCGCTGGTTTTCCCGGTCCCACCCAAAGTGACAGATTGCAGGATAGACACGTCATTTTCCACCACCGCCGTCTCGCCGATCACAATGCCGGTGGCATGATCGAGCATGATCCCACAGCCAATGGTCGCAGCCGGGTGGATATCGACGCCAAACGACACCGAAATCTGGTTCTGAAAATAAATGGCCAGCGCTTTACGCCCCTGATACCAGAGCCAATGACCAATGCGGTAGGCCTGAAGCGCATGAAATCCTTTCAGATAAAGTAGCGGCGTAGAGTATTTATCCACTGCCGGGTCACGCTGACATACCGCGCGAATATCGCACGCGGCCGACAGAATCATCTGCGGGTCGGCACGGTAGGCTTCTTCCACCACTTCGCGAATGGCAATCGCGGGCATGATGGAATTTGCCAACTTGTTCGCCAGCATATAACTCAATGCGCTGCCCAGATTTTCATGTTTCAGCAATGTGGCATGAAAAAAGCTGGCCAACATCGGTTCGCAATCAGCCAGCGACCGGCCTTCTGCTTTGATATTTGCCCACACCAATTCCAATTCATCAGTCGACATTGCTTCACTCCCCTGCCGCACCGTTCATTGCGATGCGCTGACACGTTGCATTTATTGTTATCGCCCATCACGCTCGCCAAAGACTCGCGTAGCCGCCAGCATACGATATAAAAGCCAAAAAACGCCAGAAGACCAGCGTCACCGTTGGCCTCAAGGATAACGTTATATTATTCGCGCTCGCTTTCGTCTTTGCGCGTTCTACCAAGCAGGGTAAGCGCCGCTTCGCGCGCGGCCTTGCCACAGTATAAAACCTGCCACAGTTGTTCACTGATGGGCATTTCTACCCCATGACGCTGCGCCAACGCCAGCACCTCTTTGGTATTGCGATAACCTTCCACCACCTGACCAATCTGGTCCTGAGCGCTGTGTACATCCAGCCCCTGCCCCAGCATCATGCCAAAGCGGCGGTTACGGGATTGGTTATCGGTACAGGTCAATACCAGATCGCCCAACCCAGCCATTCCCATAAACGTGGCGGGGTCAGCCCCGAGCGCCACGCCAAGCCGCGTCATTTCCGCTAGCCCACGCGTGATGAGCGCCGTGCTCGCATTGGCACCAAAGCCAATGCCATCGGACATGCCAGCACCAATAGCAATCACATTTTTTACCGCGCCGCCAAGCTGAACACCGATAAGATCGGGGTTACTGTAGACGCGAAAACTCTTGCCACAGTGCAGCAACGTTTGCAGATCGTCAGAAAACGTTTTGTCTGTCGCGGCCAGCGCAATAGCGGTGGGTAATCCCGCCGCGAGTTCTTTTGCGAACGTCGGGCCAGAAATCACCGCCAGAGGAATCTCTTCACCTAATGCTTCCCGCGCCACATCTTGCAACAAGCGTCCGGTTTCTGCCTCCAGCCCTTTTGTCGCCCACACCAAGCGCGCATCGGCACGCAGCAGCGGTTTTAACTGACGCAGCACGTCACCAAACACATGGCTCGGCACCACCACCAAAATATCGCGACTTGCCGCCAGCGCCTGCGCTAAATCAGACTCGAGGTGCAGGGTATCGGGGAAAGGCACATCCGGCAGGAACGCCTGATTACACCGGGCGGCCTGCAACGTCTGGATGTGCGCAGGATCGTGTCCCCACAGCACCACAGAGTGACCATTGCGGGCTAGCGTAATCGCCAGAGCGGTGCCGTACGAACCGGCACCGATCACTGTCATGGAAGCATTCGCTGTGCTCATCAGGCATCCAGGCGCGGCGCGCCGTTTTCACCTTCTGCGGGCTGCCCTTCCGTTTGCTGTTGCAGATAGTTCATGAACAGCGCATCGAAGTTCACCGGCGCCAGATTCAACTGCGGGAATGTACCGCGTGTCACCATGCTGGTCACACATTCACGCGCGTACGGGAACAGAATGTTCGGGCAGTAAGCGCCCAGGCAATGTGCCAGTTGCGTGCCTTCCAGACCGCCAACGGTGAAAATACCCGCTTGCTGAACTTCACATAGGAATGCGGTATTTTCGCCCAGCGTCGAGGTTACCGTTACGCGCAGCACAACTTCATACACGTCTTCCGCCAGTTGGCTGGACGCCGTATCCAGATCCAGTTTAACTTCCGGTTGCCAATCTTGTTGAAATACCTGAGGGGCGTTCGGTGCTTCAAAAGAGACATCCTTGGTGTAAATACGTTGAATCTGAAAAGTCATTTCGGCGGAGTTTTGTTCGGACATGTTGGCTAATACCTTTAATGTTAACGTTTTTAATGCGCCGCATTCACAGTATGGCTGCGGACGCCAATGTGTGCATTTAAAATCGAACAATGCGCGCAGGGAACCTGCGCCTGGTTACAACCTAGCATACCTTTACGGCATGCTTTAAAGACATTCGGCTTGAGCCATCGCGCTTATTTGCCCTGCACCAGCGGAAGATTTTCACCGCTCCAGCCGGACAGGCCATCTTTCAGAACAGACACGCGTTCAAAACCGGCTTTTAATAAATGGTCGGCGGACTCACGTGAGCTGATACCGTTCACACAAACGACAATCACAGGGCGCGCTTTGTGCTTCTCCAACTCGCCCAGACTGCCATTCTTGATGTCGTTAGGCAGCAGGTTGATGGCGTTGGCAATGTGGCCACGACGGAAATCATCACGGTTGCGCAAATCAACGATAACCGCTTCTTCTTTATTGATAAGTTGAATGGCTTCGCCACGCGCGATTTCTTTCACCTTGGAAAGCTTACTTTTCACGGTCATGACAATAACGGCAACCAACAGTGCAACCCAGCCGATACTCATAATCGGATGCCTGCTTACGAACGACATAATCTCTTGCATGGGGGGTAACAGCTCCCGAATCAGTTAATCAACAAAAATCAAGGTTTCTGAGTATACCTATACGGTACAGCAATTACAGCCTGTAACAACCAGTAAGCCGCTAAACTGTAACTCTATCTGTGGCATGAATCAGAAAAATCGTAGCGACCGCCGCTAACGGTTGTGCCATTTTATGCGTAATACACCCTTTTTATCTATGCTTGATGCAGTTCATCCTGTGTAAACCTTACCCAAGATGCGCACCTCTGCAATATGTTCGTTCATTACCGGAAAGAGAAAAGCGCGGTAGGATGACTGGTCAGGGGCTGCCCATCGTGAAATAATCCCTCGTTATGAATAAGAAAGCGTCAGTGGTCTCGCCCCGAGTACCATGCAAAGTGCCAGCTCAGGATTCACGCTCAGGCAAATCGCCGCTGCATGCGCTGCTCGCGCTATATATCAGCGCGGTTTGCGTTGGGGCTTTTGCGTGGCCGACGCTCGGGCTCGGTGCCGATAATCAGCAACAGCTCAAGACGCTGCAACAGGATATCGCGGAGAAGGAAAAACGCGTTCAAGAGCAGAAACAGCAGCGCAGCACGCTGCTCAGCCAGTTGCAACAGCAAGAACAATCCATCGCCCGGGCCAGTCATCAACTGCGTGACACCACGGGAACGCTTGCCACACTGAGCGAAGAGCTTAAAGCGCTGGCGGCCTCCATCACCAAACTTGAAAGCCAAAGCAAGCAGCAGGAAGCGTTGCTGGCACGCCAATTAGACGCGGCTTTTCGTCAGGGTCAACACAACGGCTTGCAACTGATTCTCAGCGGCGAAGAGAGCCAGCGCAGCGAGCGCATTTTGGCCTACTTTGGTTACCTGAATGAAGCGCGTCAGCAAAACATCGCTGAGTTGCAACACACCCGCACCGAGCTCGCCGCGCAGAAACGGCAGGTAGAGCAGAAGCAAGCCACGCAGAAAACGCTGCTCGCCGAGCAGCAGACGCAGCAAAAGGCGTTAGAGCAAGCGCGGGGCGAACGTAAACAAACCCTCTCCACCCTGGAAAGTTCGCTGGAAAAAGATCAGCAGCAACTGACAGAATTACGACAGAATGAAACACGCCTGCGTGACCAGATTGCCCGCGCTGAACGCGAAGCCAAAGCGCGAGCCGAACGCGAAGCGCGCGAGGCGGCCAAGGTGCGTGAGCGTGAAGAACAGGCCAAACGCAGCGGCAGCCGTTACCAACCTTCAGAAAGTGAGCGTTCACTTATGGCGCGCACTGGCGGGTTGGGCCAACCCGCAGGTCAGGCTATCTGGCCCGTGAGAGGACGGGTTGAACACCGTTTTGGCGAGCCATTGCAGGGCGAATTGCGCTGGAAAGGATTGGTGATCGCCGCACCAGAGGGCACCGATGTCAAAGCCATTGCCGATGGCACGGTGCTGATGGCGGATTGGCTGCAAGGCTATGGACTGGTTGTGGTGTTGCAGCACGGCAAGGGAGACATGAGCCTCTATGGCTATAACCAGAGCGCACTGGTGTCGGTTGGCGCACAGGTGAAAGCCGGACAACCGATCGCACTGGTAGGCACCAGCGGCGGTCAAAGCCAGCCGGCACTCTATTTTGAAATCCGCCGTCAAGGTCAGGCAGTCAACCCACAACCGTGGTTAGGGAAATAACAGGAAAACCATTTTGCTGATACCGATGTTACGAAAAGTACGCCGTCCGCTTCTCTTCACCTTGTTATTGGCATTGAGTTCATGGGCGATGGCAGGAAAGCTGTCGATCGTGATTGATGATTTCGGCTATCGGCCCCACAACGAAAACCAGATACTGGCGATGCCAACCGCCATCTCCATTGCGGTGTTACCGAACGCGCCCTATGCCCGTGACATGGCAGTAAAGGCTCACCAGCAAGGTCGCGAGATATTGATCCACCTGCCGATGGCGCCGATGGGAAAGCAGCCACTCGAAAAAGACACGCTGCGCCCGGAGATGAGCAGTGAAGAGATCGAACGTATTATCCGTCAGGCGGTTAATAACGTCCCTTACGCGGTCGGGTTAAATAATCATATGGGCAGCGCCATGACCTCCAGCCTGCCGGGCATGCAAAAGGTGATGCAGGCGCTCAACGCTTATCAGCTCTACTTTCTTGACAGCATGACCATCGGCAGCAGCCAATCCATTCCGGCTGCTGCCGGCACGCACGTCAAGGTTATCAAGCGTAAGGTCTTTTTAGACGATACCCAGAATGAGGCGGATATTCGCACCCAGTTCAATCGGGCAGTGCAACTGGCACGCCGTACCGGTTCCGCCATTGCCATCGGGCACCCGCACCCTGCGACCATCAAAGTACTGCAACAGATGTTGCCCACGCTGGATACCGATATCGTTCTGGTGCGCCCCAGTCAGTTGTTGAATGAGCCGGTTCACTACCAGACGCTGCCTTACGAACCTCGCCCAGCGCAACCGGCACGTAAACCGTTCCGCAAACCGCAGTTGTGTACCATTAAGCAGCCATTACCACCGGTGGGTAACGAGGTCTTCTTGAAACTGATTGGGGAGAGCTTACGTGACAGTGCGCCGGTGCAGTTTATTGAGCAGCGCTGGCACACCTGGGTGACATCCAGGGAAAAATAAATGTGTCGCGCGCCCTGGCCTCGGGGCGCGCTATGATGCCGTTAATCCCAGTGCAAAATCACCTTGCCGGATTGCCCAGAGCGCATCACATCAAAGCCCTGCTGAAAGTCATCTATTGGAAAGTGATGAGTGATAATCGGCGTTAAATCGAGGCCCGATTGGATTAATGACGCCATTTTGTACCAGGTCTCGAACATCTCCCGCCCGTAGATTCCTTTGATTGTCAGCCCTTTGAAAATCACTTCGCTCCAATCAACCATCATCGGCTCCGGCGGGATACCAAGCAGCGCGACCCGTCCGCCGTGGTTCATGGCATGCAACAACGCGTGCATCGCGGCTGGCGCACCGGACATTTCCAGACCCACATCAAACCCTTCACGCATCCCCAGCGACAACATGACATCCGCCAGCGTCTCTTGCGCCACATTCACCGCACGCGTAACACCCATTTTGCGCGCCAGTTCCAGTCGATATTCATTGACGTCGGTGATCACCACATGGCGTGCCCCCACGTGGCGGCATATCGCTGCCGCCATAATGCCGATGGGCCCAGCACCAGAGATCAGCACATCTTCACCGACCATATCGAACGACAACGCGGTGTGCACGGCATTGCCAAAAGGGTCGAAAATAGCGGCCAACTCATCAGAGATCCCATCGGGGATAGGGAACGCATTAAACGCCGGGATCACCAGATATTCGGCAAAGGCACCGGGGCGATTCACACCAACGCCGATAGTGTTACGGCAAAGGTGACGCCGCCCCGCGCGGCAATTACGGCAAAAACCGCAGGTGATATGCCCCTCTCCTGCCACGCGATCGCCGATCAGAAAACCACTGACCTCCTGACCAATGGCGACGATTTCACCCACATATTCATGCCCGACGATCATAGGAACGGGGATGGTCCTTTGCGACCAGCTATCCCAGTTGTAAATATGCACATCCGTACCGCAAATCGCCGTTTTGCGGATCTTGATCATGATGTCGTTGTGACCCACCTCTGGCAACGGCGCATCCATCATCCAGATACCGGGTTCCGACTTCAGTTTGGCGAGTGCTTTCATGCGTTTCCCTCCGTTAGCTGACGACACCAAGGCGTTTCCCAACCCGAATAAAGGCGGCCACGGCATGTTCTATCTGCTCTGTGGTGTGCGCGGCCGACATCTGCGTGCGAATGCGCGCTTGCCCTTGCGGCACCACGGGATAGAAGAAGCCGGTGACGTACACGCCTTCACGCTGCATGGCCAGCGCAAAATCTTGCGCCAGCCGCGCATCACCCAGCATCACCGGGATTATGGCGTGATCGGAACCTGCCAGCATAAATCCAGCAGCCGTCATGCGCTGACGGAACAGCGCGGCGTTTTTCCACAGTTGCTCACGCAGTGCATCACCCTGTGCCAGCAAATCCAACACGGCAATGGACGCCGTGACAATTGCCGGGGCCAGCGAGTTGGAAAACAGGTAAGGACGGGAGCGTTGGCGCAACCAATCAATCACCGGTTTACGCGCAGCAACATAGCCACCGGACGCCCCGCCCAGCGCTTTGCCCAACGTACCGGTCAGAATATCGACGCGCCCCATGACATCGCAGTATTCATGAGAACCTCGCCCCTGCTTGCCAACAAATCCCACCGCATGCGAGTCATCCACCATCACCAGCGCACCATAACGCTCTGCCACATCGCAAATGCCTTTCAGGTTGGCGATCACACCATCCATTGAAAAGACGCCGTCGGTTGCCACCATCAGCGTGCGAGCGCCTTCCGCTTTTGCCTTTTGCAACTGCGCTTCCAGTTGCTGCATGTCGTTATTGTCATAGCGATAGCGACGCGCTTTGCACAACCGGACACCATCAATGATCGAGGCGTGATTCAGCGCATCGGAGATAATGGCATCGTCATCGCCCAGCAGGGTTTCGAACAGGCCACCGTTAGCGTCAAAACAGGAGGAGTAGAGGATGGCATCTTCCATGCCGAGGAAATCCGCCAGCTTATGCTCCAGCGTTTTATGGATATCTTGCGTGCCGCAAATAAAACGCACGGACGCCATGCCGAAGCCGTGGCTGTCCAACCCCGCTTTCGCTGCCGCAATCAGGGTTGGGTGGTCAGCCAGCCCCAGATAGTTGTTGGCGCAGAAATTCAGCAAAGGGCCGCCGTCGGCCACCTCGATATCCGCACGTTGCGCAGTAGTGATAATCCTTTCTTCTTTAAACAGACCGTCGGTTCGTGCCGCCATCAGTTGCGCGGAGAGACGCTGATAAAACGATGCAGGCATGATGTCACTCCTTTGTGTAAGCCCGTACACAGCTTAATCAATCCTGTTTATTACGGTGACAGATAACGCCACAGAATCTGAAAAATGCCAGCCGGGTCACGACATGCCACAACACCGCCTCGGTAAAACCTTGCGGCAGCGCAAAATGGTGTACTGTCTGTCGTGCAACGAAATGTTATGATAGCAGTCATAAATAGTGTGGAGCGTGGTGCTTCACCCACGAGATTTACAAGGGTTACTCCCATGATCATCGTCACAGGCGGAGCCGGCTTTATCGGCAGCAATATTGTTAAATCATTAAATGACATCGGTTATCGAGACATTTTGGTGGTGGATAACCTGAAAGACGGCACCAAGTTTGTCAATCTGGTCGATCTGGACATTACCGATTACATGGACAAGGAAGACTTCATCGCCAGTATCGTTGCAGGCGACGATCTGGGCGATATCGATGCCATCTTCCATGAAGGTGCATGCTCCTCCACCACGGAGTGGGACGGCAAGTACATGATGGACAATAACTATCAGTACTCGAAAGAGGTGCTGCACTATTGTCTGGAACGTAGCATCCCGTTCCTGTATGCCTCTTCCGCCGCCACGTATGGTGGGCGCACCAGCGATTTTATTGAAGAACGTCAATACGAACAGCCGCTGAACGTTTACGGCTATTCCAAATTCCTGTTCGACCAGTACGTGCGCGACATTCTGCCGCAAGCAGACTCGCAGATTTGCGGCTTCCGCTACTTTAACGTCTACGGTCCGCGCGAAGGGCACAAAGGCAGCATGGCAAGCGTCGCGTTTCATCTGAATAATCAGATCAATCAGGGCGAAAATCCGAAACTGTTCTCCGGCAGTGAAAATTTCCAACGTGACTTTATCTATGTTGGTGATGTGGCTGCGGTTAACCTGTGGTTCTGGCAGCACGGTGTTTCCGGTATTTTCAACTGCGGTACGGGCCGTCCTGAGTCGTTCCAGGCTGTCGCCGATGCCGTGTTGGATTTCCACCAGAAAGGTCAGGTGGAATACATTCCTTTCCCTGAAAAACTGAAAGGCCGTTATCAGGCCTTCACGCAAGCCGATTTGACCAAACTGCGCGCAGCGGGCTATGACAAGCCCTTTAAAACGGTAGCTGAAGGTGTCAGCGACTACCTGACCTGGCTGAACCGCTCCGCGTAAACGCCACAACAATGTGCGGCCGCACGCCGGTATGGCCGCACGTTCCCGGTAAGCAGCAGGCACTGGATGGCATCCTTCGATGGCATTTTTCTGGCCGCCAAGCAACAGAACATAAAAGATAAACGCTATGAAAATCCTGGTGATTGGCCCATCGTGGGTGGGTGACATGATGATGTCCCACAGCCTGTATCGTTCGCTCAAAGCACAGTATCCGGATGCACAGATTGATGTCATGGCGCCAGCCTGGTGCCGTCCGCTGTTGGACCGGATGCCGGAAATCCGTCAGGCGCTGGCAATGCCGCTTGGTCACGGGGCGCTGGCGCTGGGTGAACGTAGGCGTTTAGGGGTGTCGTTGCGTGAGCAAGGTTACGATCGTGCCTATGTGCTGCCGAACTCGTTTAAATCCGCGCTGGTGCCTTTCTTTGCGAAGGTGCCAACGCGCACCGGTTGGCGCGGCGAAATGCGTTATGGCTTACTGAACGATGTGCGGATATTGGACAAAACCGCGTTTCCCCTGATGGTGCAGCGCTATGTCGCTCTGGCCTATCCACGCGACCAGATTCACCGTGCTGAAGATCTTCCGCAGCCGCTGTTATGGCCGCAGCTACAGGTTGCACAGGCAGAAATCGACGCCGTGCTCCCCGCGTTTGATTTAGTAAGTGAGCGCTCACTTATTGGTTTCTGCCCCGGCGCTGAATTTGGTCCCGCCAAGCGCTGGCCGCACTATCACTATGCCAGTCTGGCACAAACGCTGATCGAACGCGGTCATCAGGTTGTACTGTTCGGCTCAGCCAAGGATAACGAGGCGGGAGAAGCGATACGCGATACGTTACCCGAACCGCTGCGCGCCTTTTGCACCAATCTGGCAGGCAAAACATCACTGGATCAAGCCGTGGTGCTGATCGCCGCCTGCCACGCTGTGGTCAGCAATGACTCCGGATTAATGCACGTGGCCGCCGCGCTAAACCGCCCTCTGGTGGCACTCTACGGCCCCAGCAGTCCGGATTTCACACCACCGTTGTCACATCAGGCCAACGTTATCCGCTTGATTACCGGCTATCATCGCGTGCGTAAAGGCGATGGTGAGCAGGGATATCACCAAAGCCTGATTGATATTCAACCCGAGCGCGTGTTGGAAGCCTTGACGCCTTACCTCCAGACACAGGAACATCGCTAATGCGGGTGCTGATCGTTAAAACCTCTTCCATGGGCGATGTCTTGCACACGCTGCCTGCCTTGACGGACGCCATGCGCATCATCCCCAATTTGCAGTTCGACTGGGTGGTGGAAGAAGGGTTTGCCCAGATCCCTACCTGGCACGTCGCCGTTGACCGTGTGATCCCGGTTGCCATCCGCCGTTGGCGTAAAAGCTGGTTCAGCGCAGAAACACGGCGTGAACGCGCGCAATTTAAGCAACAACTGCGAGAACGCCAGTACGATGCGGTCATTGACGCTCAGGGCTTGCTGAAAAGTGCACTGTTAGTCACACGTCTCGCGCGTGGGAAAAAGCATGGTTTAGACAGCAGCAGCGCGCGTGAGCCGCTGGCCAGTATTTTCTATAACTATCAGCACCGCATTGCACGCCAGCAACACGCAGTCGAGCGCATTCGTGAACTTTTCGCGGCCAGCCTGAGCTATCGCAAGCCCAGTGAGCGAGGGGACTACGGTATTGCCCAGCATTTTCTGACAGCACCGTCGGAAGATGCCGGACGCTATCTGGTATTTCTGCACGCCACCACCCGTGATGAAAAACATTGGCCCGAATCTCACTGGCTCGCCCTGATCGCCAGCCTGCAATCGTCAGGATTGCGCATCAAACTCCCCTGGGGCGCAGAACATGAACACCAGCGTGCGCAGCGCCTTGCCGCTGATTTTCCACACGTCGACGTGTTACCACGCCTGAGTTTGCAGCAGGTGGCCGCCGTGCTGGCGGAAGCACAGGCGGTGGTATCCGTCGATACCGGTCTAAGTCACCTGACGGCGGCATTGGATCGCCCCAACATCACACTCTATGGCCCTACTGACCCTGGGCTTATTGGTGGGTATGGGCTCAATCAGGTGGTAGAACAATCTGAAAATCATCACATGAGCGCTATCTCTGCCGATGCGATCCGGCAAAAGCTGTCAGAGTTGGTAGACTTACAGCCTCTCGACGCGATCTCCCCGCACACACCGGTGCAAAACGCGCTTCCGTAAAGGTTTGCGCCGGGGCTACACTCATGCCATCCCTGATGGTCGGGATAACGGGGATAGCCCTTGCTACGTGACTCAATGCTATGTTGAATGATTTAAGATACCGCTGGGCAAAATACCCCGCGGTAAGCGCCTCGTTAACTACAAATACGCTGTTTCCAGGGTGCATGCTGACTCTGGCCGTCATGCCGTTTAGCACCATCATCGCCGGATGGCTGTTTTATTTGACCGGGGTGTCTGCGGCTCTGTATGTGGTTACCCATGTGAAACCGATCTTAGCCGCAAAACGGCTGTTGATATTGCCTCTGTTGTTGCTACTAATGGGCTGCCTCAACCTCGTTTGGTTTTCACTTTACTATCAACCCGACACACTTTTTACCGATGTCTACGCCGCCTATCGCACCGCCGGGCATGCGGCGATTCTCGGTGCATTTATTCTGTTAGCCGCATGCCACTTGCCACATAAAAACCAGCCTATCTTGCAAGTTGGCTCCCTGGCAGTCTGCATAATGACGCTGGCTTATGCGCTATTTCAGTCCGTTTTTCACGATATACACCGTGTAAGCCTGATCTTTGGTCCGGCAACCAGCGCAGCCTATTTTATGACGTTTATCGGTGCCTTGAGTGCGCAGGCATTACTCACGCTTACTGTGCGCTACAAATATTACCTCTATTTACTCCATTTCTTGCTGGTAACCAGTGCCATCATCCTGACCCAGACACGGGCGGCCATTTTTGTTTATCCACTGGTTGGGGCGATGATCCTGTTATCAGAAGTGCGTCATAGTAGCCGTAAATTGCTTAAGGGCGTACTGGGCTCCCTCGTAACGCTAACGCTCTGCGTTGCGCTGTTCCACGACACGATCCATAAACGCACCAACGATTTGATCAATGACATGCGCAGCTACAGCCAGAACAACAGTCAAACCTCGGTAGGCGCACGGTTTGCCATGGTGCAATCCGGCATGGATGCAGGGCTTGTTGCACCGTTCGGGCAATCCGCCGAGCAGCGCGCGGAAGATATCACCGCCCTCGCACAGCAGACGCCAGCCATGAAAGGGGCGGTGAGCTACTTGAACGTGCATCTCCATAACGATGTCATTGAGGCTTTTTCACTGAAAGGCTGGCCCGGCGCACTACTGATTATTTTGTTTTATGTCGCACTCTCTTATTTTTCGATTTTTGTGCTGCGCAGCCACTTCTCCATTGCGCTGTTATTTGCCTTACTTATGTTTGGCTTGAGTGATGTCATTCTCTTTGCTCGAGATATGTTGATGGCATGGCTGATCACGTTCTGCCTTGGCATGACGCTGACGGGAAAATGGACCCGTCCCCCCAGCACAGACGCCCCCTCAACCTAACGTAATTATCGCTGTGAGAGGCATACAGCTTTTAGTACCATAGCGATATAAAATAGTAGAGCGTGTGTATTTATTTACGTTACGCCTGATAACAATCCGGAGAATAGCGCGCAGTCCACTGGTAGCTGGAAAGCCAGGGGCGGTAGCGTGGTCATTTTCTGGTTTAAGTGCGTTAACTGAAGGAAAGCGAGTGAGCCTCAAAACCCTGACCTATAACCGGATCTTGATCGTAAAGCTGCGTTTTCATGGGGATATGCTGCTGACAACGCCGCTTATCAGCACGTTAAAAGCGCGCTACCCAGAGGCTGCTATTGATGTGCTGCTCTACGAGGACACCATTCCCATTCTTTCCAGGCACCCGGATATCCACCGGTTATACGGTTTGAAAAGAAAAACCGCTGGCGCCATGGAGAAAATCAGTGACTTTCTCACCATGCGCAACACTCTCAAACGCAACCGCTATGACCTGATTGTGAATCTGGCCGACCAATGGCCAATAGCGCTGCTGATTAAATCATTGAACTGCCCTTACAGCCTCTCCATCCAACGAGGAGGAGCCCGGCAGTCGCTATGGCGCGCCTGTTTCACCCGCTGTCTGGAACCAACGGGGCAGCATATCGTTGAGCAGAACTTCTCTTTGCTCGCCCCTCTGGATGTGCCAGAGGAAGACAGGGCACGGCCGCTGTCGCTGCACTATGGCCCGGAAGATGCTGAACGCGTTTTTGCTCTCGCGCCTGAGTTAACAGCAACTCCTTATGTGGTCATTCAGCCGACGGCCAGACAGTATTTCAAATGCTGGGATAACGATAAATTTGCGCAGGTCATTGACCATCTGAAACAGCAAGGGCTAGAGGTCGTCCTTACCTGCGGCCCTGGTGCCGAAGATTTGGCGGTGGTGAATGAGATCCACACCCTGTGCGAATGCAAACCTACCCTGTCACTTGCCGGTAAAACGCATTTTCTCGAACTGGCAGCGTTGATCGACAAAGCCGTACTTTATATCGGCGTCGACTCAGCCCCCATGCATATGGCGGCAGCGCTCGCGACGCCAACGGTTTGTCTGTTTGGGCCAACGGATCACCGTAAATGGAGCCCCTGGTCAGATAACCATATTGTTCTGTGGGCAGGGGACTACACCGCAATGCCTGAAAGAGAACATCTCGATAGAAATAAAAAATATCTTTCGTGTATCCCAGCTCGGGACGTTATTCACGCCGCAGAAAAGTTGCTGGCCTGCACTACGGGTGCTCCACTAAATACCGCAGAAAGATAAGGAATTTTGCATGAATATTGCCTTCTGCTTGTATAAATATTTCCCGTTTGGCGGTTTGCAACGCGATTTTCTCAGTATTGCTCAGGCTTGTGTAAGGCAGGGTCACCGCGTGCGCGTGTATGTCTTGTCCTGGCAGGGAGAAGAGCCAGAAAATCTTGAGATCATTTTGGTGCCCACGGTGGGTATTAGCAATAACACGCGGCATCAGCGCTACAGTGAATGGGTGCAACACCATCTGCAATTACACCCTGCCGATCGCGTGGTGGGGTTTAACAAAATGCCGGGACTGGATTTTTATTACGCCGCCGATGTGTGCTATGCAGAAAAAGTCGAGCAGGAGAAAGGATTTTTCTATCGCTTAACGCCGCGCTATAAGCACTACGCCGCTTTTGAAAAAGCGGTGTTCAGCCCGGATGTGAAAACCAAAATGCTGATGCTGACTCAGCGCCAGATTGCAGATTTTAAAAAACATTATGGTACGCAGGATGCGCGTTTCCTGATCCTACCGCCGGGCATTGCGCTGGACAGAAAATATGACCAGCAGACACCCGGCGTTCGCCAAACCTTTCGTCATGTGCAAAATATCCCAGAAAACGCTCTGGTACTGCTGCAAGTCGGCTCAGATTTCAAGCGCAAGGGCGTCGAGCGTAGCCTGCGCGCCGTTGCCAGCCTGCCGGAAGACCTGCGGAAAAAAGTCGTGTTCCTGGTTGTTGGCCAAGATAAACCCGACCGTTATCAGACGCTGGCGGGTCAGTTAGGGATTGATAAACAGGTGCGTTTTTTCGCGGGGCGTAGCGATGTTCCTGATTTTATGGCCGCCGCAGACGTGCTCCTCCATCCTGCACATCAGGAGGCCGCTGGCATTGTGCTCCTTGAAGCGATTACTGCCGGGCTACCGGTTATCGTGACGGAAGTCTGTGGCTACGCGTTCCATATTGATAAGGCACAAGCGGGCCAGGTTATCGCCTCCCCCTTCAGTCAGGAAGCGCTGAACGCTGCGCTGCACAAGGCATTGGGACAAACGGAAACCTTGCATCACTGGTCGGAGAATGCCCGGCATTATGCCGATACGGAAGATCTTTACAGCTTACCGGAAAAAGCCGCCCTGCTGATTTCGGGCCAGGATCGTCACTAAATGAAAAGTGTCATTACGTTAAAAGAGCCGTTCGCCTCACTCTGGCAGAAACACGACCCGTTTGAAGAAGTCAAAAAACTGGATGGAGAAGTCTTTCGCGCATTAGAGAGCCGTAAAACATTACGTTTTACCTTGGCCGGACGTTCGTGGTTTATCAAAATACATCGCGGCACGGCATTGAAAGAGGCCCTAAAAAACCTGTTTTCATTGCGCCTTCCCGTATTGGGCGCCGATCGCGAATGGAACGCGATTCACCGCTTGCGCGATCTCGGTGTAGACACCATGACAGGTGCCGCATTTGGCCAGCGGGGAGTAAACCCGCTACAGCGCGAATCTTTTATCATTACTGAGGATTTAAGCCCAGCCATCAGTCTGGAAGATTATTGCGCCAACTGGCCGCAAAATCCGCCAATGCATGCCGAAAAACGGCGACTGATTCGCCGTGTGGCTGAAATGGTGAGAAAGATGCATGCCGGCGGCGTTAATCATCGCGATTGCTACATTTGCCATTTCTTGCTACGCCAGCCTTACCAGCCAACTGATGAACAATTTACACTTTCGGTTATTGATCTGCATCGGGCGCAACTCCGCAAGCGTGTTCCGCTGAGATGGCGTAATAAAGATCTTATCGGCCTCTATTTCTCCTCACTCGATATTGGACTGAGCAAACACGATCTTTTGTTTTTCCTGAAGATCTATTTTGATCATCAACCATTACGTACTACGCTGCGTCAGGAACAAGCGCTATTTCACGAAGCGTTTACCAAAGCAGAAAAGATTCGAGAGAGAACGGAGCGTAAGGCACTTTAACCCGAGCCCTGAATAACATTATGAATATAGTTTTCGTCGGTGAGGCCACATCCGGTTTCGGCGGGATTGAAACCGTAATAAAAAAAGTCACCCGCTTTCTGGAAAGTGACCAAGACACTAAAAACACCTATACCCTGTATTTCCTCTGCCGCGATAACCGCATGGATAAAGCCTGGTTGGAAGGAAAGCACTTTATTTGCCATCATTCCGCCATCAAGATCTCCTTTCTGCGTCGAATGAGTCACGCGTTTGCGCTGGCGCGCTTCATTAAACAGAACCAACCGGATACAGTTATTGCTTTTGATGCACCATCCTGCCGCATTGCGGCACAAGCGATCCGTCACAGCAAGAAAACGCTGCCGCTAATTTCATGGCTGCACTACTCACTCGATCATAAAAAACATGCTGCACAGGCACTGGTCGCAGATCATCACTTGGCTATCAGCTCCGGTATCAAGCAGCAATTAATAAAGCGCGGTGTTCCTGCCGAACGCATCTCTGTGATTTTCAATCCGGTCACGCCACAAACCATTGTCATCCCTCGCCCCGCACAGGGCGAAAATGCGGTGTTTATTTATGTGGGCCGACTGAAGTTTGAAGGGCAAAAACGCCTGAAAGACATGCTGGATGCCTTTGCTGGCGTAACGGGCAAGTGGGAATGCCATTTTATTGGTGATGGATCAGATGCCGAGACGTGTAAAGCCTATGCGCAGCAACTCGGAATTCATCAACAGACACATTGGCATGGCTGGCAGGCAGACCCTTGGGGTTACATTCAGAACCATATCAAAACCGTTTCTGCGTTTGTCATGAGTTCCGCCTTTGAAGGGCTCCCGATGACACTGCTCGAAGCCATGTCCTATGGTATCTATTGTGTGAGCAGTGACTGTCCGTCTGGGCCGGGAGATATCATTCACAATGGGGTTAATGGGCAGCTATATCCCGTGAGGGATTTGAATAAGTTACAAGCTATTCTCTCTTCCATTATTGTGAGTAGAGAAATATCTGATGTAAAAACAATAAAAGCCTCCATTCATGATTTTTATGATGATAACTATTATCGCACCTTTAAAAAGGTCATAACTACAGCATCACAAAAATAATTAAATTGAACAACGTAAAATGGTGAAAGCATGTATTTTACCCCTCAAACAGTGATTATCAATAAGCTGATTTTAAACGAAAATATATCGTTAGACGCGTCGAAAAAAACGCTAGACGTCGCCTATGGAATTGACAAAAATTTCATTTTTGGTTGCGGGATATCTATAGCATCTATTTTACTGAACAATAAGCAAACAAATTTTACATTTCATGTTTTCACTGATTTTTTTGATAAAAAAAATAGAGAAGAATTCACTAAACTAAGTCATCAATACAATACTCAAATCATAATTTACATTGTGAATTGCGACGAACTAAAGTCACTTCCCAGCACCAAGAATTGGTCTTACGCCACATACTTCAGATTTATCATTGCCGACTATTTTTACGAAATAAAAGACAAAATTCTTTATCTCGATGCCGATATCATCTGTAACGGCAACGTAGATGAATTAGTTGAACTAGAACTGGACAACCATCTTGCCGCGGTAGTAACTGAAGGCGAGAACCCTTGGTGGACCAAGCGGGCGCAAGCGCTGGGAGATGATCGAATCAGCGCAGGTTATTTTAATGCAGGCTTTCTGTTGATCAATGTTGCTCAATGGGGAAAAGAAGATATTAGTCGTCAAGCCATGACGTTGCTTGACAATGATGAGATCAAAAATAGAATTTCTTTTTTAGATCAAGACATTCTAAATATGCTGTTTGTTGATAAAGTTTTGTTCCTTTCAAAGAAATACAATAACCAATATAGCATTAACTACGAACTAAATAAAAATAAAGACACAACACACTTTATTACAGACAACGTCATCTTTATTCATTATATCGGGCCAACAAAACCTTGGCATGAATGGGCTGATTATCCTAACAGTCACTATTTTCAAATCGCGAAATCGCATTCTCCTTGGGAAAATTCACCGCTGGAAAAAGCAAGATCGTCAAATCAACTAAGATACTGCGCCAAACATTATGCTCATAAAGGGAATATATTTCCATCGTTGATGAGCTACGCTAAGTATTTTACGAAGAAATTACTAGCCCGATAATTACGCAAGAGAGTGAATATGTATTTTGATAAATCAGCCATTGTAGAGCGAACGGTTGATATTATTGGTAACAATTCAGCGGTCACGTTCTTTAATATCGCCTATGGCATAGATAAAAAATTTATGTTAGGTGCCGCTATTTCCGCAACGTCAATTGTCATCAATACTACTGTCCCGTTGGCATTTCATTTTTTCACAGACTATATTGACAGTGAGACCATATCCCGCTTTGAAGCCATGGCGAATCGGCATCATGTTAATATTCACATCTATAAAGTCAATACCACGTTATTAGCTGATCTGCCACAAGATAAATGGCCTTGCTCTGCGTATTTTCGCCTTATAGCCTTTGATTATCTTACAGAGAAGCTAGATACCTTGCTGTATCTTGATGCTGATGTGATGTGTAAGAACAACCTGGCAGAATTATCCACTCTCGATTTTAAAACTAACATATGCGCAGTAGTACCAGATATTAGTACCATCCAGGAACAATGTGCACTTCGCTTAGAAAACCCAGCAATGAAGACTGATTACTTCAATTCAGGCGTAATGTTTACGCACCTGAAAAACTGGACAGCGAATCAACTCACAGCAAGAACGCTGGCGTTTATTAAAGAAAACACAACACTAAAATATCCAGATCAAGATGCTCTTAATATTCTGTTGTGTGGCAAAACAATTCTCTTACCGCGAAAGTTCAATTGTATCTACAGTATCAAAAGCGAGCTTCAAGATAAGACACACCTAAAATTTAAAAAAATTATTAATGACGAAAGTGTATTTATCCATTATGTCGGTACGACAAAACCGTGGAGCGCATGGGGACAATATCCATCAACGGTTTATTTTCAAACCGCCTACAAGGCATCCGCATGGCATGATGTCAAACTGCTAACGCCAGCAAATGCATTACAATGGAAGAAAAAATCTAAGCATGCATTTAGAAAATATCACTTTCTGGATGGTATTCTCGCTAGAATTGCCTATTACTATTTAAAATAATTTTTCACTCCAGAGAATATTTTATGAATATCTACTTTATTGAGTGGAATGCTAATTATGAAAAATTAATGCTTGCAAATTTATCAGAACTTGGCATAAAAGAAAAAAACAATGTGATGAAACACTTCACAAAAAACAATATTAAATTAAAAAAACTCGGCATCAGCAACAAATTATTCGTAAAAATACATCATTTCCTAAAGCTGCGAGAAATTAAGCACGATGATTTGATTATTTGCAATGGCTTTAGTGTTTTAGGCTGTCTGGATTTAATAAAAAGCATCGACTGCAAGAAGGTGTTGATCATTCGTGATACCATCGTTCATCTTGAAAAAGGGATGAAAGAAAATAAAAAATGGCTCCTTCCAAAAGATGAATTCATCAATACCGTTCGGGATCAATTTGATATAATCTATAGCTTCGATCCTGATGACTGCAAAAATTTCAATTTAACCTTTCTAAATCAATTTTTACCCTACACGAACAAAAATGTCTCGGATATTTTGAAAGACACAAATTCAACACTATCGAATGAGAAATCGTGCTTTTTTATTGGTGAATATAGAAAGGAAAGAGAAACTTATCTTTATGAAATTCATGATTGTTTAAACAGTGTCAATTACCAAGCTGATTTTTATTTATTCGACAAGAAAAAACAATCTAAGAATTACCCGTCGTTCTGTAAAAATGAATCGCTGAGCTATGATGAGAATGTAAGAAAAGTGATTAAAAGTGATGTCATCATAGAAATAAATCATGCCGGACAGAAGGGTGTCACATTACGTGCCATAGAAGCGCTGGTCTTTGATAAAAAATTAATAACCAATAATGTACACATTATGGAATATGATTTTTATAACCCAGACAGATTTTTTATATTATCACACGATGATATAAAATTATTACCTAATTTCCTCGACAAAAAAACAACGCCTACTTCAGATTCAATAACGAATAAATACAGCGCTGATTATATGGTCAACACAATCATGGCTGATGTTTATCATTTAGAAAAATAATTGCCCTGCAAAAAAAGTGCGGTGTGATATTGGCGCATTGAAGATATTTTTTGATGACATATTTAACGCTTTTACCGCCAGCCACCGTTTACTCCCCCAGCGATGATCGAACAATAGCCAATATCGATACTTCAAGCCCTTTACACCGTTCTACTTTACCCTTAATCCCACCGATGTTCTGGCCATGTACGGGGCTGTAGGGCTCTCCCTATCGTCGTCGCTGGAGTGGCCCCCTCCCGGTTTTACCACCATCAATACGGATATTCTTCGTTATCTTCGGTGCACTCATCGCCTTCTCATACGATGACTTCTGACTACGTTCCTAAAAGAAAAATTAACACAATGATTTAAAAACATCTGATAAATGAATTTTTTTGTATTCTTGCTTAGATATATCACCCATGGAGATTTTCTTTTCAAGGCTCTCCACAAATTCATTGATATTCATTTTTTGATGAGGAAGGTCAGAGGGTTTGTAATTCCACCACTCGAGCGATAATAACTTTTGAATGACATCATTCTCAAATCTAAATCGAATTACTCTTGCTGGAACTCCACCGACGATAGCATAGGGGGGAACATCTTTCGTGACCACAGATCTCGCAGCAATAACCGCCCCATGACCAACTGTAATCCCTGTTTTCAAGGTCACATCTTCACCAATCCACACATCGTTGCCGATTATTGGTGCGGGCCGATGTAATTTTTCATATTCAGTTGGTGTTACATTGGCCATTTTGGCTTCAACATCTATATAGGTAAACAAATGACTGGTAAATCGATCGGTGGGGTGGTCAGGCCCCATTACTTTTACTCCCCCTGCGATGCTACAGAATCGGCCTATCTGAGTGTCACCACGTAACCGACTGTTAGCATAGGAAAACGCACCCATTGAGCAAAAACTACGTTGGGGCATAGTGGCGAAGCTTTCAACCCAAACGTTCTGGGTTATTTTAACGCTCGGGCCTTTTTGAAATAACAGCAGATTTCTGGTTTTATAAACACCTTTAATATTGAATGGCTGTTGAAGAAAAATATTTTCTGAGATGCAAAAATCGTCGTGACGTTTCGTCCATCTAAATTTAAAAGGATCCATCTGCTTTTGCTCCACCGGCCGTAAATCGTAAATATTATGTCAGTATAACGCCAAGATTGCGTTAATGTCATAAGGTTTCTCTCGGTTGTTAGTTTATTGTTCTGCCTGGCCGCCCTGCTAGGTGTTGCGCTTTTGCCATCCGGTACACGTTCTCACGCGTCCTTAACACCCGATGGTTTTCCCCCTGGAGTTGGCCATTGGTTCATTTAACGGTGTTGATGGCTTTAATCGGGAAACACGGGCTCTCGGCATTGACTTACACCTACCGGTTCATCGTGATGTATGAGCATTAAAGCGGAGGGAGTACGGTGCAATTGATGGCGTTCGGGTTCGCAGTGACCACCTGGACAAATCGAAACCTATACTGAGTATGACGGGTATAGAACACTTTCCAGATTCAACACGGCGAATTATACTAGCTTGCTGGGATCGGTATGGATTTTTATTGAGAGGCTGAGTTCATGGTTTTCTGGAAAAAATTAAGAGACTACATTAAAAACAAAGCATTGAATGAGATGGCCACTGAGCTAAAAACAGCTATAAATGGTATTGATGTGCCAATACTAATAATATCATATAATAATTATGTGTATGTGGAAAATATGACCTTGCAGCTGAATAGACTGGGGGTCGTACCAATAATCATTGATAATAATTCAACAGACAGTGATTCACGTAAAGCCCTGAACGATTTAAACGACAGTAAAAAGGCACGAGTTATTTTTGGGAAGTTTAATTTTGGATATAGAGTAGGTTTTATGTCTCCGATTTATGAGACGTTGCCTAATTTCTTTGGTTATACCGATCCTGACTTGGCGTTTGAGGATAATATTCCTGAAAGCTTTGTGGAGGATTTTATTAACCTTACGGAAAAATATGAAATATATAAGGTGGGTTGTGCTTTATCACTTTCAAAAGAAATAGGAAAGGATTTGTACATGACAACACCTAAACAACGCAAGCCATTCTATGTTGCGCCTAAAAAATTTACAGTAGCCGAATGGGAAAGTAGATTTTGGAATATGCAAATTAACGATGATTTGTTTGAGTTATATGCTGCCCCCATTGATACAACATTTGCCATTTATAATAAAAAATATTACTTCAATAATTTACTCGATGCAATACGGGTTGCTGGTCGTTATTCTGTTACCCATTTACCTTGGCATCCTGATATTGATATCATGAATAAAGAACAGAGTTTAGCTTATTATCAAAATAACAACTCTAATTCATGGCGGACAAAAAAATAATCTGCTGGTAATTACCAATAGCATATTTATGTTGTTTTTATTGAATTTATTACACGGCGTGATAGGGGTTCTCCCTCATGATATAGGTGCAGATCATGCATCGGAACGCTGCGATCGAGGTCGCGGAGCGTCTGTAATGAAGTCTGCCTTTATTGGACCGTATCTGGCAGTGAGAAACCTCGTATCCGAGGCGACATGCTGAGATGCTCCTTTCGGTGACGACGTGGGGTTGTCTGTATTGCGCATGGGTATACCATTCACGCTCAGGCAACCAATCAGATCATCGGCCGATATATCGAATCGCGGCACGTTCTCTTGAAAACGATAGGTATCGTCGATAATGCAGCGCAACAACGCTTTCATCAACGTTACTGATAACTCAGAAGCCGTTACCAGAACTCGCGAGTACGCACATTTAAGAATAACGCCACCGCCCACATTGTCATAAAAAAATACCCTGCCCCGTTACGTACAAGTCAACAATTTAAAATTCGAGCGTGGCGATAACTCCAGAAAATTTAAAATTCCAATGTTAATTAAGGCGATGGAGAAATATTTCCAGAAAAGAAATTTCAGATGTGCAGCATAAATAGTTATTTTATGCAAATAATCAACTAACCACCTCAGGTATATTTATCATATTTTTATCACCAGTTTACATTTTCATGTGTATTTACAGCTTAATTAACAGGGACATCTCGATAAATCCATAGCCTTGCTCTTATTTACGCGATAAAATCCCCCCAGCGATAACCTAATAAGAGCCACTAGAGATGCTACAAACCCTTTACACCATCTTGCTTTACCTCGTTCAACCATTAATCTGGCTCCGTCTGTGGCTAAGAGGACGCAAAGCGCCCGCATATCGTCGCCGCTGGAGTGAACGCTATGGATTCTGTGCGGAGAAGGTCAAACCCAACGGTATCATGCTGCATTCGGTCTCTGTTGGTGAAACATTGGCGGCCATTCCCCTGGTCAGAGCGCTTCGTCACCGCTACCCTTCTTTGCCGATTACAGTCACCACCATGACGCCGACCGGTTCAGAGCGTGTCCGCTCCGCCTTCGGCAATGATGTCTATCATGTGTATCTGCCTTACGATCTCCCCTGCGCCCTTAAGCGCTTCTTCGATCAGGTGAACCCAAAACTGGTGATCATCATGGAAACCGAACTGTGGCCAAACCTGATCACTGAACTGCATCGCCGTGATATCCCGCTGGTTATCGCTAACGCACGGCTTTCTGAACGCTCAGCGGCAGGCTATAAAAAAATCGGATCGCTGACACGCAGTATTTTGCGTCGAACGACCTTGATCGCCGCTCAAAACCAAGAAGACGGTGAACGCTTTATCGACCTCGGTTTACCGCGCTCGCACCTGGCTGTCACTGGCAGTTTGAAATTTGATATTTCTGTCACACCGGAATTAGCGGCCAGAGACGTGGCACTACGGCGTCAATGGGCTTCGCGGCGCCCGGTGTGGATTGCAACCAGCACGCATGAAGGTGAAGAGGCGATTATTTTGGCCGCGCACCGTGAATTGCTAAACCGGTTTCCTGATTTGCTGTTGATTCTGGTACCTCGTCATCCAGAGCGTTTCCCGACAACTCAGGCACTTACCCAGAGTCTGGGGTTTAGCTACACCCTGCGCAGCAGTGGCGACGTCCCTGCGGCAAACACACAAGTGGTGATTGGCGATACCATGGGTGAGTTGATGATGCTGTATGGCATCGCTGACATCGCTTTTGTCGGTGGAAGCCTGGTGGAACGGGGAGGTCATAACCCCCTGGAACCTGCGGCACATGCCATCCCTGTACTCATGGGCCCGCATACGTTTAACTTCAAGGATATTTGCCTTAAATTGTCAGAAGCTGGCGGTTTGATCACCGTGAAAGATACTGACAGTATTGTCAAAGAAGTGAACAGCTTGCTGACGGATGAAGATTACCGACTCTATTATGGGCGACACGCCGTAGAAGTGCTGCACCAGAATCAGGGAGCACTTCAGCGCTTGCTCACATTGCTGGAGCCCTATCTTCCTCCGCGAGCAAACTCATCTATCTAACCCACTGGTGTTAAGGATTCCCATGGCGACCAAAGCAATCTACCCAGGTACCTTCGATCCCTTAACCAATGGGCATCTGGACCTGCTCACCCGCGCTTCACGTCTGTTTGATCATCTCGTGTTAGCCATTGCCGCCAGCCCCAGTAAAAACACGATGTTCAGTTTGGATGAGCGTGTCACATTAGCGCGGCAGGCAACGCAACATTTGACGAATGTTGAGGTAGTGGGGTTTTCCGATCTTATGGTGCATTTCGCGCAACAGCAGCGCGCGAATGTGCTAATTCGCGGGTTACGTGCAGTATCGGATTTTGAATATGAGCTTCAGTTGGCAAAAATGAATACTCACTTAATGCCAACCCTGGAGAGCGTGTTCCTGATGCCATCGGAAGCATGGTCATTTATCTCTTCCTCTCTGGTCAAAGAGGTTGCCCGCCACGGAGGGGATGTCTCGCACTTTCTTCCCGATGCGATTGGCTCAGCGCTTAAGCAAAAGCTGGCGCAGGGTAAATAAGGCATCATCCGGCGGGCAGAGGGGTTCTTCCGCCGGAAAATGGCAACATGATTAACGCGCCATAGCACCGCATAGATAGCGGAACCACCACAGTGGACGCCACCATGTCTTTAACGGAGGCAATGCCGCTGGCATTACGTTGTTACGGTATTTAATTTCCCAAGTAAAGTTGAGAAAAATACGGCTTTGCCCATATTCATCACCGAACAAGCTACATTCTTGCTTCTTACGCTTATCAATCGGCGTATTGGCGGAAAGGTCGCGGTGTAACGTATGGTAACTCTCTTCCCGGTCCACATCCCGTTCAAAACAACGAATGTTCTTCGGCAGGTAATGTTGGCGCGAACCTTGGTATTTCTGGTATTTAACGAAGCGGAAATCTTCTGAGCCATAATTTCCGGCAAACTCCTCGTCATAGCCAAAGAAACGCATAAAGCGCGCACGCGACATAAAGAACGTGTTCGGATGACCATAATACCTGTCGCCCACGTTACACACTTGGCCGCGTTTTTTGATGCCGTCTTCACGACTTTCCCGATAGATTTTGTAAAAATTGCGGCCTGGATTACGGCAATTGATCAAATAGCGGAATGAGGATTCCGGCAATTCGTGGTCAAGATCGGTGATAAAAATTTTGTCAGACTTAGCGTAAGTCACCCCTAAATTGCGTGCGCCAGCCTGGTTCCATGGAATATCTTCATTAATACGCAGCCAGGTGATGTTCAGAACAAACGTGCCAATGTCGTACTTAATCGGTGAACCGTCATCAACAATAACGAACTCAACCGCAGTTCTGATATCTTCCGGCAACTGCTCATACAGCCGCAGCAACGAAAATACGGAATCCATATTGTCCTGATTGCAGTAAAAGTGCGTAACGTAGGTTAACTTTATATGCTGCTTATCAAGCGGATGCCGTGCGGCAGTAGCGTACTCGTGGTTCACCGATAAAATCCTCAGTTTTGTAATCTTGTTGGTGCTTTTCCAGATTCGCCCTTTAAACGGCAACCTGGCGTTATTTACCCAGTATCACTTCTGGCAGCAACGACAATAAAATGTACTACGCTGCCCATGTTTTTTCGTTAACAACGGCGTTCCGCATACGCGGCAACGTTCCCCCGCACGACCATAAACCTGCAATTCCTGCGCAAAATACCCCGGTTTACCATCTGATTGTAAAAAATCCCTTAACGTCGTCCCGCCTTGCTCAATCGAACGCTGTAGTACCTGCTTTATCGACTGAACGAAATGCGCAGATTCTGATTCGCTCAGCGAGCCTGCCGCACGATCGGGATGAATACCCGCCATAAAAAGGGATTCGCTGGCATAAATGTTTCCTACGCCAACCACTACCTTGTTATCCATCACCCACTGCTTAATCGCCGTGTGTTTACCGCGAGAACGTTGGTAGAGATAGTCGGGGGAGAATTCCTCACTCAAGGGTTCCGGGCCAAGATGAGCAAGTACGCTACTGGTTTCAAGATCCGTCGTCCATAACCAGGCACCAAAACGTCGGGGATCGGTATAACGCAGGACATGGCCGTTGTCCATGACCATATCCACATGATCGTGCTTATCGGGAGGGAGATATTCCGGCAGAATACGTAAGCTGCCAGACATGCCCAAATGTACAATAATCCAACCGTCAGGCAGTGCAAACAGCAGGTATTTTGCCCGGCGCGCTATGCTCAAAATAGGCTGGTCACTCAACGCGAGGATCTCGTTGGACACGGGCCAACGCAAGCGGGGATTACGCACGTCAACGTGCAGGATAGTGTGTCCGACAAGATAGGGGGATATCCCGCGGCGGCTCGTTTCGACCTCTGGTAATTCCGGCATTTTCTCCTCCTGAACACGCCCGCGGCTAACGTAGCATAAAAAAACCCGGCCTTGGCCGGGTTTTTAATAAGTCCACTAAAATTACTTGATTTTAGCTTCTTTATAGATCACATGCTGACGGACAACCGGATCGAATTTCTTCAGTTCCAGTTTTTCCGGCTTAGTGCGCTTGTTCTTCGTCGTCGTGTAGTAATGACCAGTACCGGCAGAAGAAACCAGCTTGATCTTCTCGCGAACACCTTTAGCCATGATTCAGTTCCTTAGTACTTTTCACCACGGGTACGCAGATCGGCCAGGACCGCTTCGATACCCTTCTTATCGATAACACGCATACCTTTAGCAGATACGCGCAGCGTTACAAAGCGTTTTTCGCCTTCAACCCAGAAACGATGGGAATGCAGGTTCGGCAGAAAACGGCGTTTGGTCGCATTCAGTGCGTGGGAACGGTTATTACCGGTCACCGGACGCTTGCCAGTAACTTGGCAGACTCGGGACATGTCTATTCTCCAAAAATCAAATCAGCTCGAGCTTCGTAGAGGATGTTGGCCGCCTCGTCAGGCTTTAGAGCCCATCTCAGCAGCTTTACAAGTAAAGATGCTGTCATCAGGGTAAACCTGCTGAGATAGGCTCTTAACGCCACACCCAAGATTCTCAAAGGTGGCGTAGTATACGCTCTAGCGCGGATGTGCTCAAGTCCCGAGCAGCGAAAGATCTCTAAGGATCGCGGAAAATATGCTAAATCCAGCCTCGCTCGGCAAATGACACGTACTCACCACGCCCAATTACCAGGTGATCGAGGACGCGAATGTCCATCAATGCGCATGCCTGAATAATATGCGTCGTTATCATACGATCGGCGCTACTCGGCTCCGCATCCCCGGAAGGGTGATTATGCGCCAGAATGAGCGCTGCCGCATTGGCTTTTAACGCTTCACGCACAATTTCTCTCGGGTGCACCTCGACGCTGGCAATAGTACCGGCAAACATCTCTTGATGTCGAATCACACGGTGCTGATTATCGAGAAATAGCACGGTAAAAATCTCTCGCGCTTGATGAGCCAACGCCGATTGCAGGTATCGCAGGGTCAGATCGGGATTCAGCATCGCTTTTTCTTTCACCAAACGCGTGGCGTAGAGTCGCAGCGCCAACTCCGCTACCGCCTGAAATTGCACAAATTTAACAACGCCCATCCCTTTCACGGCGCAAAATGTTCGTTGCTCTGCCATCATGACATGGTAGAGGGAGCCAAAATGATGCAGCAGTTGCTCTGACAAGGCCATCACGTGGACACCCGGCAACCCAGTGCGCAGAAAAATGGCCAGCAGTTCCACATCCGTAAGCGCTTCAGCCCCCGAAACAATAAGCTTTTCACGCGGAGCCTGATCGTCAATCCACACCGTTGCGCCTCCTTTCCATCGTTACCCTATCATGGCAGGCTCGCGGTGACGCGGCGAGAGCTCAAGCAAACACCTGCATAACCTCACGCAAGACGTCCTGCAACAAAGCGTCATGAACATACACAAACGCGAGCAAGATTCCGCTCATCCGGCAAGGTTATGATAAAATGTTTCCTCTTAGGCGTTAATCGGACAAAGATGATGACGGGATTTTCCAATCAGCCTGGGCTCTCCGGTAAAAAAATCGTGCTCGGCATCAGCGGCGGTATCGCCGCTTACAAGTGCCCAGAAATTGTCAGGCGTTTGCGCGATCGCGGTGCAGAAGTCCGCGTGGTAATGACACCTGCCGCCAAGGCATTTATTACACCGCTCACGCTTCAGGCGGTCTCAGGATACCCAGTATCAGACGATCTGCTCGATCCTGCGGCCGAGGCGTCGATGGGGCACATTGAGCTGGGAAAATGGGCAGACCTGGTTATTCTTGCTCCCGCAACGGCAGATGTGATTGCACGTTTAGCCGCCGGCATGGCTAACGATTTGCTCACCACGCTTTGTCTGGCAACGGCAGCCCCCATCGCTATTGCACCTGCCATGAATCAACAGATGTATCGCGCGACGCCAACACAGGATAATCTCGCCACCTTGGCACGGCGCGGTGGCTTGGTGTGGGGTCCCGACAGCGGCAGTCAGGCCTGCGGTGATGTGGGTCCTGGTAGAATGATTGATCCGTCGGCGATCGTTGAACTTGCCGACGGATACTTCTCGCGCGTCAACGATCTGCAACATCTCAACATTATGATCACGGCGGGGCCAACGCGTGAGGCGCTTGATCCGGTACGTTTCATTACCAATCACAGTTCCGGCAAGATGGGATTTGCCATCGCTCAAGCGGCGGCAGAGCGTGGCGCTCACGTGACACTGGTCACCGGTCCTGTGTCATTACCAACACCCGCTGGCGTTCAGCGCATTGACGTAACCAGCGCGTTGGACATGCAGCAAGCGGTGATGTCTCATGCGGCACAACAGCAGATTGTCATAGGCTGTGCCGCCGTAGCCGATTACCGGGCTAAACAGATAGCCAACGACAAAATTAAAAAACAGGGTGATGAAATCAGTATCACACTGGTTAAAAACCCAGATATTATTGCCGGGGTTGCAGCCATGTCAGCGGGTCGCCCTTTCGTCGTTGGATTTGCTGCCGAAACCCAGAATGTGGAAGAATACGCGCGACAAAAACTGACGCGTAAAAATCTGGATCTGATTTGCGCGAATGATGTTTCCCTTTCAGGGCAGGGATTCAACAGTGACACCAACGCGTTGCAGCTGTTTTGGCCGGAGGGTGACACCCGTTTACCTCTGTGCGAAAAGCGCCTCCTTGGCCAACATTTAATCGATGAGATTGTCCGCCGTTATGATGAAAAAAATCGACGTAAAAATTCTTGATGCACGCATTGGTCAACAGTTCCCGTTACCGACCTATGCCACCGCAGGCTCGGCTGGCCTTGACCTTCGGGCTTGTATTGATGAAGGGATCGCGCTATCCGCTGGCGAGACGATACTGGTGCCAACGGGTATCGCTATCCATATCGCCGATCCCAGCCTGGCTGCTGTGATCCTCCCTCGCTCAGGGCTGGGGCATAAGCACGGTGTGGTTTTAGGTAATCTGGTTGGTCTTATCGACTCTGATTATCAGGGGCAATTGATGGTTTCCGTTTGGAACCGTAGCCAGCAAGCCTTCACTATCGAACCCGGTGAACGCCTCGCGCAGATGGTGTTTGTTCCCGTCGTTCAGGCCGAATTCAACATTGTCGATGATTTTGTAGGAACAGAACGAGGAGAAGGCGGCTTCGGCCATTCTGGTCGTCGTTGATTCGAAAAGGGGTATACCCTGCGTTGCCCTTGGACACGCGGCCAATCGCGTGTCTTTGTAGCGTTTATTCAAGACGTTGCCCTAAATAATTCTAAATAGTTGTCAGCTTCTTTTTGATCAAGGGTCTTTTCTGACATGGCAGAGAAAGAAAATACGAAAAGGAATCGCCGCGAGGAAATCTTGCAAGCGTTGGCGCAAATGCTGGAATCCAGTGATGGCAGCCAACGCATCACTACCGCAAAGCTTGCCGCAATGGTCGGGGTTTCCGAAGCCGCACTCTATCGGCACTTTCCCAGCAAAACGCGGATGTTTGACAGCCTTATCGAGTTTATTGAGGATTCGCTGACAACACGTATCAATCTGATCCTGCAAGATGAGAAAGATACGTTCCAACGCTTGCGGTTGATTTTGTTACTCATGTTGGGTTTTGCTGAACGCAACCCCGGCCTGACGCGTATCCTGACTGGCCATGCGCTGATGTTCGAACAGGATCGTTTACAAGGACGCATCAACCAGCTGTTTGAGCGCATTGAATCGCAGCTCAAGCAAGTGCTGCGTGAGCACAAACTGCGAGAGGGGAAAGCCCTTGTCCATGACGAGTCACTGCTTGCCAGCCAACTGCTCGCCTTCTGCGAAGGGATGCTGTCACGCTATGTGCGCTCAGAATTTCGCTTTCGGCCTACGCAGGATTTTGAGACACGTTGGCCACTGCTTGCCGCCCAACTCTATTAACTTCACCTCGCTTTTGCCTAAGAGCCTCTGCACCAAGGCCTGTTTACATAAGTAACAGGCTGGCCAGAAACCTCTCAGGCAACATCAACACCCATGTACCGGTGACTACGCCGTTATACCATACCGATCGCGATAAGCCTTCACCGCATCCAGATGCACGGCCATCTCTGGTTTTTCGGCCAAAAAGCTGATCAGGTCTTGCAGCGCAATGATGGAAATCACCTGACACTGATAATCGCGTTCCACTTCCTGAATGGCCGAAATGGCGCCCGTACCGCGCTCTTGGCGATCCAGTGCAATTAACACCCCGGCAAGCGTCGCGCCATTTGCCGCGATAATGCCCATGGATTCACGAATGGCGGTACCTGCGGTAATCACATCATCGACCAGCATGATACGGCCTTGCAGCGCGCTGCCAACCAGATTGCCCCCTTCCCCGTGATCTTTGGCTTCTTTACGGTTAAAGCAGTAAGGCACATCGGTTTCATGGTGCTCAGCCAGCGCCACCGCGGTGGTCGTGGCGATCGGAATCCCCTTGTAAGCCGGCCCGAACAGCACATCAAAGGTGATACTGGCATCCACTAACGCTTCAGCATAAAAACGGCCCAAAAGTGCCAGGTCGCGCCCGGTATTGAACAGCCCGGCATTGAAGAAATAGGGGCTGACACGCCCGGACTTCAATGTGAATTCGCCGAATTTTAATACCTGTTTGCTAAGCGCGAATTCAATAAATTGGCGCTGATAGGCTTTCATTACTGCATCTCCTCGTATCACGGTGAGTATGGTTATGTACCCGTTATACTTCAAGCTGCATGTGCGTTGGCTGCGTTCACTCACCCGAATCACTTACCTAAGTAAGCTCATCGGGATTCCTTCACTTGCCGCCTTCCTGCAATTCGAATTATTTAGGGTACAGCTGGAATTCCAGCCATAAAAAAAGCGACGCCGAGGTCGCTTTGCAAAAATGGACAACGCCGCTGCCAGGCAACGGCTGATGAGATGACAGGCGGTTTATGCCAGTCATGTTTACTTGAGGTCCGCGACCGGCGCTTGCGTCAATGCCGCTTTCTGCGCCTCGACGATAGTGTCAATGCCACCACGCGCCAGAGCGAGCAGCGCCAGCAGCTCTTCATGGCTGAACGGCTCGCCTTCGGCGGTGCCCTGCACCTCAATCATGCGGCCATCTTCGGTCATGACCACGTTCATGTCCGTTTCCGCGGCAGAATCTTCCACATATTCGAGATCGCACACAGCTTCACCGGCAACAATCCCCACGGAAACCGCCGCAACCATGCCTTTGAGCGGGCTGGATTTGAGTTGGCCTTTTGCCACCATGCGATTGAACGCATCCGCCAGCGCAACACACGCGCCAGTAATGGAAGCGGTACGCGTGCCACCATCAGCCTGCAACACATCGCAATCCAGCGTGATGGTGTATTCACCGAGCTTTTCCAGATCAACGGCAGCGCGCAGAGAACGTGCGATAAGGCGCTGGATTTCCAGCGTTCTTCCGCCTTGTTTCCCCCTGGCAGCCTCACGCGCATTGCGGCTATGGGTCGCACGCGGCAGCATGCCATATTCAGCGGTTACCCAGCCTTTTCCCTGCCCTTTCAGAAAGCGCGGCACGCCTTCTTCTACCGTCGCGTTACACAGTACTTTCGTGTCGCCGAACGCGACTAACACGGAACCCTCCGCATGCTTGGTATAGCCACGCGTTAGCGTGATGGGACGCACCTGTTGTGCACTTCGGCCTGACGGACGCATGAGATTCTCCGGGTTATACGCTGTTGATTGGCGCGCATTATACGGCCTTCGGACAACAATTCCTACTTTAGGCGCGTTTCGCGATATCGGCAAGGGAATGTTGGCGTCTGCATCAAGGTATAGCCTGAGGTTATACCCTCCCGACAAACAAGTATTCGTCAGTCATTCCCCTGCATGAAATAGTTTTGATTATTCATTCACCAGAGGGATACACGAGATGCGCCAGATGCAGGTTGAGACCGTCAAACTCTCTCTGGCACGCCCGTGCAAGCGTGCACAGGAATTGCGCAATGCCGTAAGCGTAGTCAGGATCACCGTTGAAGAACAGGGATTTATCGGTTTAGGCGAATGTACGCCCGCGTTTGAATATCAAGAATCTGCCGCCAGTGTCTGCCGTCAACTTGACGCCGTGCGTGGTGCGGTTACACGTGGCGCGTCGAGGGATGAAATCCAAACGCTGCTCCCTCCTGGTGCAGCACGCAACGCACTCGATTGCGCACTGTGGCGCTTAAATGCGGCCCTGCATAAACAAACCGTATGGCAGCAGGTGGGAATACAACCGCCTGCCTCGTTGATCACCACGGAAACGCTGAGCATTACGTCGTTGGAAAACACGGTGGCAGCCACCCGCGATGCGATATCACGCGGGGCGCAGGTGATAAAGCTCAAACTGGATCGCAGCGACATCGTTGAGAAAATCGCCGCAGTGCGCGACGCCGCACCCCGTGCCACGCTGATGGTTGATGCCACGGAAAGCTGGGCTGGGCTCGATTTACTCAGCCTGTGTCACGCACTGCTCCCCTATAACATCGCGCTGATTGAGCAACCGTTACCGGCAGGCAAAGATCAGGAGTTACTGCGTTTTTCGCACCCCATCCCTCTTTGCGCTGATGAAAGCTGTCGCCATGCCGGCGATATTCCCGGTATCCGCCGTCGTTACGAGATGATCAACATCAAGCTGGATAAGTGTGGCGGATTGACAGAAGCACTGGCCATGGTGCGTGAAGCACGGCTCCATGGGCTAAAACTGATGGTCGGTTGCCTGGTTGGCTCTTCACTGGCGATGGAAGCCGCACTACCGGTCGCTGCCGCCGCCGACTATGTCGATCTGGATGGCCCGCTCTGGCTGGCCGCCGACAGTTCACCCTACCTGACTTATCACCACGGACGCATCTGGCTATGACACAGCAAGAGTCCACACTGTTAACCGGAGTCCACATGACGCAACTCGCACAGGCCACCCCGAACCCGGCGTCGGCCCCCCCACAAACCGCCCTGCCGGTGCTGGAGATCGATGACCTGAGCGTCAGCTTCAGCGGCAGGTCGGGCAAACATGTCGCCCTGAAAAGCGTCTCGTTTTCCGTTAACAAGGGGGAGATCGTTGCCATTGTGGGTGAGAGCGGCTCGGGAAAATCCGTGACGTCGTTAGCCGCGATGGGCTTGCTGGCCGGTTCTGCCGCCATTGAGCGCGGCAGCATGCATTTCCACTCCCGCCACGGACAGCGCCACGATCTGCTGAATATGAAAGAGGACGATCGCCGTCAACTGCGTGGACGCGATATGGCAATGATCTTTCAGGAACCGATGACCTCACTCAACCCAGTGTTGAAAGTGGGCGATCAGTTGACGGAAGCGCTGCGCGACCATCAGCTTTGCGATACGGCCACCGCGCATAAAAAAGCGCGCGAGTTACTGCGTAAAGTGCGCATCGCGGATGTGGATCGTGTGATGAAAAGCTACCCGGCCTCCCTCTCCGGTGGCATGCGCCAACGCGTGATGATCGCGCAGGCGCTGGTATGCGAGCCGCAGTTGCTGATTGCCGATGAACCCACCACCGCGCTGGATGTCACCGTACAAGCGCGCATTCTGCACATCCTGCGCGATCTCCAGCAGCAAAGTGATACTGCCGTGCTGTTTATTACCCACGACATGGGCGTTGTCGCTGAAATCGCCGATCGCGTGGTAGTGATGTACCGGGGTGAAGTGGTGGAACAAGGTACGGTTGAGCAAATTTTCGCGCATCCGGAGCACCCTTATACTCAAGCCTTGTTGGCCGCAGTGCCGAAGCTGGGCGATATGCGTGACAGCGCCTGGCCGCGTCGTTTCCCGCTGCTGGGACAACAGCAATCCAGCGATAGCGAACAGAAAACGGCGCGCTATGACGCAGAGCCGCTGCTGGACATCCGTGGTTTGCGCGTCTACTACCCGATCCGCAGCGGTATTTTCTCCGCGGTTACGCACCGCGTACATGCCGTCGAACAGATTGATTTTTGCGTGTGGCCCGGCGAAACCCTGGCGATTGTCGGGGAGAGCGGCTGTGGAAAATCCACCACTGGGCGCGCACTGCTGCGCCTGATTCAGAGCGAATCAGAAAGTATTCTGTTTCAGGGCAATGAAATCTCCCTGATGGACGATCGCGCTTTTTTGCCGTTGCGCCGCGAAATCCAAATGGTTTTCCAAGACCCGTATGCGTCATTGAACCCGCGCTTAACCGTCGGTTTCACCATTGCTGAACCGCTGCTGCTGCACGGGCTGGCCCGATCGCTGGAGGACGCAACGCCCCGCGTGCAGGAACTGCTGAAAAGCGTCGGACTACCTCCCGAACACGCCCGTCGCTATCCGCACGAGTTTTCCGGCGGCCAGCGCCAACGTATCGCTATCGCCCGCGCCATGGCACTGCAACCTCAGGTCATTATTGCTGACGAAGCCGTCTCCGCACTGGATGTCTCGATTCAGGATCAGGTGGTAAACCTGATGATGGATCTGCAACAAAAAACCGGCGTGTCATGGATTTTCATTTCTCACGATATGGCCGTGGTCGAACGCATCGCCAACCGCGTTGCCGTGATGTATCTCGGTCAGATTGTGGAAATCGGTCCGCGCCAGGCGGTGTTCAATAACCCTCAGCATCCTTATACGCAGCGTTTGCTGGCTTCGGTGCCGATTGCCGACCCTCAACAACGCAGCGTGCGCCAGTTTGATGACAGCGAGATCCCTTCCCCGCTGCGCAAGGCAGGCGAAGAGGTCAATAAAATGACCTATCGCGAAGTCGGCCCACACCACTGGGTCGCCAACGACAGTCATTGATGAAACGCATTGATGAATAAGCCGTTTTAAACAACAACAACGACAACCCATTCACAACCGGGAGACACAACATGAAGCCACTACGATATCGTTCCGCGCTGGCCCTCGGGCTTTCACTCTGTCTGGCCGCTGCGGCTCAGGCTCAAGATCTGCGCATCTCTATCTATGCCGATATTACCGGGCTCGACCCGCACGACACCTCAGATACCCTGAGCTACTCCATCCAGAGCGGTATCTTTGAGCGCCTGTTCCAGTTTGATAACCAAATGAAACTGTTACCGCGTCTGGCAACCGGATACACCAGCAATGACGATGCAACCGAGTTTGTGGTCACGCTGCGCGACGGCATCACCTTCCAGGACGGCGCGCCCTTTAATGCCGAAGCGGTCAAAGCCAACCTGGATCGCCTGGCCGATCAGAGCAAAGGCTTAAAGCGTAATAGCCTGTTCAATATGGTAAAAACTGTCACCGTGCTGTCTCCGACACAGGTGAAGATTGAACTGAATAAATCATTCGGTGCTTTCGTCAACACACTGGCACACCCGTCTGCCGTTATGCACAGCCCGGAAGCGCTGAAGAAATACCCGGATGAAGCACAACTGCGCGTCCACCCGGTCGGCACCGGTCCGTTTAAATTCACCGAATGGCAACAGGGCAAAGACGTCAAGCTGGTCAAGAATGACAGCTACTGGCAAAAAGGCTGGCCGAAAGTGGATAGCGTGACCTTCTACCCGACGCCGGAAGACTCCACGCGCGTGGCAGCCCTGAAATCCAGTCAGGTTGATGCGATTTATCCGCTGCCGTCCGATCTGCTGGCTACCGTACAGAGCGACAGCAAACTGGCCGTCCAACGCGACCCCGGTATCTATCAGTTCTGGTTGGCGATGAATAACCTGCGCCCGCCCATGAATGACATCCGCGTGCGTCAGGCACTCAACTACGCCATCAACCGCGATGTGTGGCTGAAAGTCGGCTTTGCGGGCATGGGTACACCGGCAACGTCAGCCATGGCGCCGGGTGTTCAATTCTTCCACGCACAAACCACGCCGAGCTACAACTACGATCCGGCCAAAGCCAAAGCGCTGTTGAAAGAAGCGGGTTACCCGGATGGCATCAGCCTCAAGCTGTGGACCACTAACCGCACCGATTACATCCGTAGCGCACAGTTCTTCAAACAGCAGTTGGAACAGGTAGGCATCAAGATCACCGTGACACCGATGGATTCCGGGATGCGTAACGCCAAACTGTTCGGCGTGAAAGACCCGAAAGAGGCGGAGTTCGATCTGTTCTACAACGGCTGGTCACCTTCTACCGGTGATGCTGACTGGGCGCTGCGTCCGCTGTATGCCACCGAGTCTTGGGTGCCTGCAGCTTATAACGTGGCCTACTACAGCAGTGCTGCCGCCGATAAAGCCATTATGGCTGGCTTGGCGACCGCCGATCTTGGCAAGCGCGCCGCCGCCTACGCCGAAGCACAGAAAGTGATTTGGGGTGATGCGCCCGTCGTGTTCCTGGGTACACCGGACAATCTGGTCGGTAAAGCGAAAAATCTCTCTGGCGTTTACATGCTGGCAGATGGCTCGTTGATCTTCGATCAGGCTGAATTTAAGTAATCGCACGGGGAGAACGCCATGTTTGCTTATATCGTCCGACGTTTGCTGGAAATGATCCCGGTGCTACTGGTGGTCTCCCTGTTAGTGTTCGGTTTTATCAAGCTGTTACCCGGCGATCCGGCGCGGATTTATGCCGGGCCGGATGCCCCGATTGCCGCCGTGGAGGCCGCTCGCCAACTGTTAGGGCTCAACGATCCGTTGCCGCAGCAGTATGTTCGTTGGCTGGGTGGCTTGTTGCGCGGCGATCTGGGCATCACCTATCGCACGCAGCAACCCGTGATGGACGTGATCGCCAAAAGCTTTATGCCCACCATGTGGCTGGCGCTGGCAGGCTTCGCCTGGTCAGTGGTACTCGGCCTGTTGATTGGCGTGGTATCGGGACTAAAACGTGGAAAGTGGCAGGATTGGACGCTGATGAGCGCCGCTGTCGGCGGTATCTCCATGCCACCTTTCTGGCTCGGATTGCTGCTGATCCAGTTTGTGGCGATGCCGTTCGGGGTGTTTTCCGTCAGCGGTTTTAACCAGCCGAGCGATATTGTGTTACCCGCTCTGACGCTGGGTGCTTCCGTGGCCGCGGTGATGGCGCGCTTCACCCGCTCCGCCTTCCTTGAAGTGGCACAGGAAGATTATGTCCGTACCGCACGATCTAAAGGATTACGCCAACGGCTGATCACCTGGAAGCACATCATGCGCAATGCGCTGATCCCCATCATCACCATGCTCGGCCTGCAATTTGGTTTTCTGCTGGGCGGTTCGATTGTGGTGGAAAGCGTCTTCAGTTGGCCCGGATTGGGCTGGCTGCTGATTGAATCGATCAAAACGCAGGACCAGCCGGTGATTCAGGCGCTGGTCATGCTGTTTGTGTTCGAGTTTATTGTTATCAACCTGCTGGTCGACCTGCTCTACGCCGTGGTTAACCCAGCCATTCGTTTACGCTAGGAGCGATCATGAGCCACGCTACCGATCCCACGATGACCGCCGCCGCGCAGGATAACGCCACCATCCGTTCACCGATGCGTGATTTTTGGCAGGCTTTTATCCAAAACCCGCTGGCGCTGGTGTCCGGCGGATTTATTCTGCTCTTGGTGCTGGTCGCGGCCTTCGCCCCTTGGCTAGCCCCTTATAACCCGATGGACCCGGATTGGATGGCACTGTCCGCACCGCCTTCCGCCAGCCATTGGATGGGGACCGACGATCTGGGACGCGATGTGATGAGCCGTATTATCTACGGTTCGCGCATCTCCTTATATATTGGTCTGTTTTCCGTCACGCTTGGCATGGTTGTCGGCATTGTATTGGGTCTGCTGGCCGGGTTTTATGGCCGCTGGATTGATATGCTGATCATGCGTAGCGCCGATGTGCTGTTCGCCTTCCCCGGTATGCTGCTGGCTATCGCGGTGGTCGCCATTCTCGGCCCTGGCTTGAATAACGTGATTATCGCCGTCGCAGTATTCAGCGTGCCGGTGTTCGCACGTATCGTACGCGCTTCTGCCTTAACCCTGAAACAAGCCGCCTACGTGGAGGCGGTGCGCAGTGCCGGTGCGCCGGATCGCATCTTGCTGATCCGCCATATTCTGCCTGCCACCTTGCCGAACGTGATCGTCTATTTCACCATGCGCATTGGTACCAGTATTCTCACGGCGGCCAGCCTGAGCTTTATCGGTCTTGGCCCTGAGCCAGATGTGCCTGAGTGGGGGAATATCCTCGCGATGAGCCGCAGCATGATGATGGCCGGTCAATGGCACGTCAGTGTCTTCCCCGGTCTGGCGATTTTCTTCACCGTGCTGTCATTCAATTTGTTAGGCGACGCCTTGCGCGATACGCTGGACCCAAAACTGAAGAATGCATGAGAATCCTATGATGGCTTTTCAACAGGCGCAGCTGCACGCCCTATTGCAGCGCTGGCGTGACCACCAGCAAGTCGGCGTGCCACGTATGCCCAGCGGCCCAGGCAACAGCCTGTGCGATGTGCCTGGCGTGCGCGTTGGGCATGAAACGCTGGCGCAGGGCGAAGTACAAACCGGCGTTACTGCCATTGTGCCGCCCAGTGACAACCTGTTTACGCAGCCGCTGCCGTGCGGTGCCGCGGTTCTGAACGGTTTTGCCAAACCGGTGGGATTGGTCCAAGTGGAAGAGCTGGGGCAACTGCAAACCCCGATCCTGCTGAGTAATACGTTGGCTATCGGCACACTGTTTACCACGCTGGTGCGCGACGCGATTGCCAAAAACCCTGAACTCGGGCGCTCGCTGCCGACGGTGAATCCGCTGGCGCTGGAATGCAATGACGGCTGGCTGAACGACATTCAGGCATTGGCGGTGACGGAAGCCATGGCGCAGGCCGCCCTGAGCAAGGCAGATACCCACTTTGCACGCGGCAGCGTCGGTGCCGGGCGCGGTATGAGCTGCTTCGGTCTGAAAGGCAGTATCGGCACCGCATCTCGTCTGATTCCCGAACTGAATGCCACGTTGGGTGTGTTGGTGCTGGCCAATTTTGGCACGCTGGCATCGCTCACGCTGGACGGACTACACATCGGCCCCTTTATTGAACCGCTGCTGCCCGAGTTGGCACCACAACGCGATGCGGGGTCAATTATCATCATTATGGCAACCGATGCACCGTTGGATGCGCGCCAGCTTGGGCGCATCGCCAAACGCGCCGGTGCCGGACTGGGCCGTCTGGGCAGCTATTGGGGCCACGGTTCTGGCGACATCGCCGTCGCGTTTTCCACCCAGCCCACGCCGCCGCCGATGCCACAGAACATGCCGTACTGGATGCCCTGCTGTGCGCCGAGGCGGTGAGCGGTTTTCGCGGCCACCACCGTCCAGACTTGCGACAGGTGTTAGATAGTCTTGCACAACACGTTTTAGCGTAAGGACATACCCATGAAAGTGTTTATTTCTGCCGACATCGAAGGGATCGCCGGCGTGATGCGACCGGAACAGTGCAGCCCCGGACAAGCCGAGTACCAACTGGCTCGCGGGCTGATGGAGCAGGAAGTGAACGCCGCCATTGACGGTGCTTTCGCCGGTGGCGCAACGGAAGTGGTGGTGGCTGACAGCCACGCCGCCATGACCAATCTGCGAGCAGAGAATATTGATGCCCGCGCCCGTCTGGTTCAGGGCAAACCGCGCATACTGTCGATGGTCGATGGGCTCGAGCAGCAGGCGTTTGATGGACTGATGTTCATCGGCTACCACAGCGCTGCCGGAGAGCACGGCGTGCTGGCGCACACCATCAATGGTCGCGCCTTCTATCGGGTGAAAATCAACGATGCAGTGATGGGTGAGAGCGATATCTACGCGGCCGCCGGTGCCGAAAAGGGCACACCGCTGTGGCTGGTCAGCGGCGATAATATCCTGCAACAGTGGATCGCCCGCTATTATCCCCAAACCGCCTACGCCTGCGTCAAACGCGCCATTTCACAAACCTCGGCGGAATCGCTCAGCCCACCAGCGGCGCAACAGCTGATTCGCGCACAGGCGCAACAGGCCGTGCAGCGCGCGCACCGTGAAAACACCTCGCGCATCGCTGCGCCCTATCATCTTGAACTGATGACCGCCAAACCGGTGCTGGCCGATCTGTTTAGCCTGATCCCCGGAGTGGAACGCGGTGATGCGGTGACGGTACACTACACCGCATCCACCATGACAGATATCGTTCGCTTGCTAAGCACTTTTTCGTATCTGGCTACCACACAGAACTAATAACAGGGAGATGACATGGTCAAGCCAGTCATTGTGATCCACGGAGGGGCGGGGGCATTGACCCGTTCCGCCATGAGCGCAGAAAAAGAACACGCTTACCGCGACGCGTTAAACGCCATTGTCGCCAGCGGCCAGCAGATTCTCAGCCAGGGCGGCAGTGCGCTGGATGCCGTTACCGAAGCGGTGCGTTTACTGGAAGAGTGTCCGTTGTTTAATGCCGGGCACGGTTCAGTCTTTACGCACGATGAAACCCACGAACTCGATGCCAGCATCATGGATGGCCGCACTCGGGATGCTGGGGCTATCAGTTGCGTCAGCCATATTCGCAATCCGGTGCTGGCAGCAAGGGCTGTCATGGAACAGAGCCAGCACGTGATGTTTACCGCGGCAGGAGCAGAAGCGTTCGCACGTAAGCAGGGGCTGGAGATGGTCGAACCCGACTTCTTCTCGACCGATGCCCGGCGTGAACAGCTACATCATGCGCAAGCAGGAGAAGGGCGTGTCGTGCTGGATCACGATGGTCAGCGCGATATGGCGCAGGGTGACCCTATCGATCCGGAACGCAAATATGGCACCGTCGGTGCCGTGGCGTTGGACAGCGCAGGCAATCTCGCCGCCGCCACCTCAACCGGCGGCATGACCAACAAGCAGGCCGGACGCGTAGGCGATAGTCCCATCGTTGGTGCAGGCTGCTACGCCAACAACAATACCGTTGCCGTCTCTTGCACTGGCACAGGCGAAGTGTTTATCCGCTGCGTAGCGGCCTATGATGTCTCTGCGTTAATGGAGTATGCCGGGCTGACGCTGGAGCAAGCCGGCGAGCGCGTGGTGATGGAAAAACTGTTGCCGCTGGACGGCAGCGGTGGCCTGATCGCCGTCGATAAAGAAGGAAACATCGCGTTGCCGTTCAACAGTGAAGGGATGTACCGCGGTTATGGCTATGTAGGCCAAGCCCCGTGGGTGGGCATTTACCGCTAACGTACAGGTAGCGGAATGCCCTGTGCTGGCATTCCGCAACGTGAAGTATGACGGGTATATTTACGCCCAGTGAACGTCCCCACGCCGCGCCGTCACCACCCGACTGCGGTTAAGCAAAAACGTCATGTTGTTGCCTTCGATATGCAACGCAAAGCGTTTCTCCCACGGGCCGTCCTGCGCGGTCGCCAATAGCCGACCTTGACCCAAACACTCCAGCGACGCAACCGGCGCCGAGGGGCCAATTCCCATCACCAGGCGGTCGCCTTCAATCACCCATTCACTGCGCCATTCCGGACAGAACCAGCGGCCTTGCGCTTGCGCGAGAGAATCATCGCGATGTGGCAGCACAAAGCGTTTGGTGGCATGGCCTATTTCACCCTCAATCACTGTCCCTTTCTGACGCAGCTGCATCGGCAAATGGCTGGAGAGCGATATCGCTCCGTCCTCTGACGGATAGAGCGTTTCGGTCGCGCCCAACCAGCAGGCGTTGTTGCCACTGATTTCCAGCCACTCGCTGCCGTTTTCCGCCACATACAGCCCCGGCATCAGCGCATGGCCCGGTTGCGGTAACGCTTGCCCGGTCAGCGCCGCCATGATGCGCAGTGCACAATCATAGGTTGACACGTCCTCACGGTTTGCCACCAGCGCCAGCCCCACACCACGCTGCGGATCGAGCAGAAAATAGCTCTTATAACCCGCATGAGAACCCCCGTGGCCGACCCAGTGCGCATCACCAAAACGTGAATGAGCAACCCCTAAACCATAGCCAGTCACGCGGCCATCCGTTAGCTGGCGCGGTGCAGTCAGGCGCGCCACTACCCCGCGCCCCGGCCCCTCATCGCGCAATAGCGTTTGCAACCAGGTGCTCAAATCACGCACGCTGCCCGCCACACTGCCGGACGCAGAAAGATGTAGCCCGGCGCTTGCCAGTTGCCAACCGCTGTCGCTGCGCCAATACCCCGGCACCAACCCAGGCACAATATCAAACCAGGTTTCCGGTGCGAACAGGTGGATATCTAAGGGTTGGCAAATATGCTGCTGCAAGCGTTCGGCAAACAAAATGCCCTTGGCTTTCAACGCCTCCTCCACCAGCCGATAGCCGGTATTGGAATAGGAAATTTCACTGCCTGCCGGGTAGTTCAACTTATCCAGCGCAGCAACAAACGCCAGCAAATCATCAGATTGCGTGGCGTTGTAGACCGATAACCCAAGCAACGATAGCGTTTCACGCAAATCGTGCAACCCGGCCGTCATATCCAACGCCTGACCGACGGTAACCTGCCCGCTCGGGCCACGCAGTTGGGGCAGATGCTGCGCCAACCGGTCGTCGAGTGCGATAACCTCTGCTAACGGCCCGGTGACCAACGAAGCAAATATATGTTTGGTTACCGAGGCAAAACGCACCACGCTATCCGCGCTGAATGGCGTGCCTTGCGCCAGGTCAGCCAGACCGCCGCAGCTTAACGCCCGTAACTGATTGCCATCAAACAGCGCAATTGCGCCGCCGGGCTGCCCCTCTCCCTGCCATTGCGCCGTGATGGACTGCGCCACCTCCGTCGCCCGCTGCCAATCAAGCGTCATGCGGGTTCCTCCAATGCGATACTCAATGCATACAACTCAGCGGTATGAGGATGTTGAATCTGCCCGGCACGTAGCTGCTCGGCGCTCAGGCTTTCTACCATCTCTCCTTGCTGCATCACCCCCACCTGCTCGCACAAGTGGGTCACCACGGCCAGATTATGGCTCACCATCAGGTAGGTCAGCTTACGCTCCTGCCGGATATCTGCCAGCAGATTCAAGATTTCAGCCTGTACCGATACATCCAGCGCAGAGGTCGGTTCATCCAACAGCAGCACTTCCGGCTCGACAATCAGCGCCCGAGCAATGGCAACGCGTTGGCGCTGTCCACCTGACAACTGGTGCGGGAAACGAAAACGCACCGCCGCAGGCAGCCCCACATCATCCAGCATTTTGGCAATGCGTTGCTCAGCATTATCGACGCAGTGCACCAACAGGGGCTCTTGTAAAATGCGATCGATGGTTTGGCGCGGATGAAGAGAACCATAAGGGTCTTGAAATACCATCTGCACTTGGCGGAAGAAGTCCCGCCCGCGTTTGGCGCCGAGGGCCATGCCCCCGAACAGCATCTCACCCTGCCAGTTATCGTTCAAACCGGCCAGCGCGCGCAGAATGGTCGATTTACCGGAACCGCTCTCGCCAACAATGCCAAAACTGCCGCCACTCTCTACCTGAAAAGAGACGCCCTTGACCACCTCGGTAGCGCCAAAAGCGATACGCAAGTTATTTAAGGTAATCATCCGTTTTTCCACGCCTCATCACGTTTCATTACCGGCAGCCGTTCACGCGGGTGTTTCAGTGACGGCAAACAGGCCAACAGTCCCTGGGTATACGGGTGCTGCGCAAGCTGGAGATCTTTGGCGGCCAGCATCTCCACCACCCGCCCGGCATACATCACCGCCACGCGATCGCAGAAATGCGACACCAGCGGCAGGTCATGGCTGATCAAAATCAGCCCCATGCCACGCTGTGAGACCAGATCGTCGATCAGCTTGAGGATATCGGCCTGCACTGTGGCATCCAATGCGCTGGTGGGCTCGTCCGCAATCAGCAGTTCCGGGTCAGGCGCCAGCATCATGGCGATCATCGCCCGTTGCCCCATCCCGCCGGACACCTCATGCGGATAGCGTGCGGCCACCTGCTGCGGTTCGCGAATGCGCACCTGCTCTAACAAATCGGTGGCTGCCGCCAGCGCGGCACGGTGCGAGCCGCCCTTATGCTCACGCCATGCTTCAGCGATCTGTTGACCAATCGTCATCACCGGATTGAGGGAGTATTTCGGGTCTTGCAGAATAAAGCCCACCCGCTTGCCACGAATACGACGTAAGGTTTTTTCATCCGCGCCGCGCAAATCGATGCCGTCAAAGCTAAGCTTATCCGCCTCCACGCGCGCACTGCCGGGCAGCAGTTGCATCAGGCTGCGTGCCGTCAGAGATTTGCCTGAACCGCTCTCCCCGACAATCGCGAATTTCTCTTTGCCAATACTCAGCGAAACGCCACGCACCGCTTCAAACGTCTGTGTACGGCTCGCGAACGTAATACGCAAGTTTTCAATTTCCACCAACATTTAGCGCTCCTTCGGGTCCAGTACGTCACGCAAACCGTCACCCAAAAAGTTAAACGCCAGCGAGGTCATGAAAATGGCGATACACGGCACCAACGGCACCCACCATTCGGAGAATAAGAAACGTCGCGCAGTAGCAATCATGGTGCCCCATTCCGGCGAAGGCGGCTGTGCCCCCATGCCGAGAAAGCCCAGACTGGCCGCCGTGATGATGATAGAACTCATATCCAGCGTGATACGCACCACCAGACTCGGCACGCAGAGCGGCATAATGTGGCGCACGATAATGCGCAACGGCGTCGCCCCAGTGAGCTTGCAGGCAGCGATAAAATCACTGTGGCGAAACTGCATGGTTTCCGCCCGCGCCAGGCGCGCATAGGGCGGCCAGGACGTCAGCGCAATCGCCAAGATGGCGCTCTCGACACCGGGCTTCAACGCAGCAACAAACGCCAACGCCAGAATCAATCGGGGGAAGGAGAGGAAAATATCCGTTACGCGCATCAGGGTTTTGTCTACCCAGCCACCGGCATACCCGGCGACACAGCCAATCAATAACCCTAGCGGCGCGGTCAGCACCACTACGGCGATCACCATGCCGAGGGTGGTACGACCGCCATACAGAATACGGGTGTAGATATCACGCCCCAATTCATCCGTGCCGAACCAATGGGCAGCAGAAGGCGGTGCCAATCGGTTGGCCAGATCCTGAAATCCCGGCTGATAAGACGTCAGCCAAGGCGCGAGAGATGACAATACCAGTACAGCCAGAATCACCACCAACCCGATCATTGCCATCGGATTAGTCTGTAGCCCCAACCATAAGCGATAACGTCGCCCCCAGATGGCCTGACGGCGCGTCGCGGGCGTTTCGTCGAGCAACCATGCTCGTGAGACAGGAAAAATCATTTTACGCGCGGGTCCCAAAGTCGATAGAGAATGTCAGCCAGCAAATTGAGCAGCACGTATACGGTGCCCACCAGCAACGTGGCACCAATCACCGGATTCATGTCAGCGTTCATCAATGCCGTGGTGAGGTATTGACCTAGCCCCGGCCAGGCGAACACGTTTTCCGTGACCACCGCCCCTTCCAACAGCCCGGCATAGGTCAGTGCCAATACGGTCACCAACTGCACCGCAACGGTCGGAAAGGCGTGACGCCAGATAACCCGACGCGACGACAGCCCTTTGGCGCGCGCGGTAATGACGAATTCACCGCTCAACGCATTGAGCATGAAGGTACGTGTCATACGGGTGATATACGCCATACTGAAATAGGCGAGGATCAAGACCGGCTGCGCCATGTGTGCCAGCGCGTCGTGAAAGGCGGCGTAATCCCGCGCCAACAGCGAATCCACCGTGAGCAAGCCAGTGACCTGCGGCACCATATCCTGAAAAATGATGTCCTGACGCCCCGGCCCCGGCGCAATGCCGAGTACGGCATAGAAGATAAGCAAGCTAAGCAGTGCCAGCACAAACACGGGCAACGAGTGCCCCGCCAGACAAACCATACGAATGGTTTGATCGACCCAAGTACTCTGCCTCACTGCGGCCCACACGCCGAGTGGAATACCGACCAGCGCCGCGATAATGATAGCGGCGGTAGCCAGCTCCAGCGTAGCCGGGAAGAAACGCGCGATATCCGTCATCACGGGATTGGACGTAAGGATCGAATTGCCGAGATCGCCGTGCAACAGTTGCGAAAGATAGCGGCCAAACTGCACCCACAGGGGCTGATTCAGCCCCATCTCTTCACGCACGCGTTGCACCACGTATTCCGGCGCATTGTCCCCCACCATCGCCAACACCGGATCGGTGGGCATGATGCGACCGATAAAAAAGGTCAGCACCGACAGCCCCAACAGCGTGAGCAGCAAGCTGCCCAGGGTACTGAGAATACGTTTTGCTATCAGCATCAGGCTTTTTTCACCTGATCGTACGGGTTGTCACGCAGTACCGTCATGTTCACACCGCTGATGTTTTTGCGGCAGGCAATCGGCAAGGTGTTTTGCATCAGGAAAATAAACGGGCTGTGCTCACGGTGCTCACGCTGGATGGTTTCATACAGCGCGATACGCTTGGCGGAATAGCTTTCATGCAACGCCTGCTCGGTTAACGTGTTGAATTTTTCGTCAGACCAGCCGCAGCGCCATGCCAGAGTACGGCTGCGCGCATTTTCCGTGTTATCGAGATTGACGCAGAACGCTTCGGTGTTCGAATTGGGATCGAAATAGTCAGCGCCCCAGGCCGTGATCGCCAATTGGTGCTGGCGGGCACGCATTTTGGTCAACACCGCGCGGTTTTCAGAAGAGACCAACTTCGCCTTGATCCCCACGGCACCCAGTTGAGTCTGGATGGCCTGCGCGATATCCGGATAGGGCTGTGCAGAGTAGTGATCGATGGTGATCTCGAACCCATCGGGATAACCCGCTTCTGCCAACAGCGCTTTCGCCTTGGCCACATCCTGATGGAACGGCGTATCGTCCAGTGCCGCAGGGAAGCCGCCCGGCAGGAAGCTCTGATGCACGCGGTGCGTCAGTGGAATGATGTTTTTCTGAATGGCGTCATAATCAATCGCCCATTTCAGCGCCTGCCACACCTGCGGTTTTTTCAGTAATTCATTGGTGGTGTTGCACGACATTAGCATGATGGTCGAAACGTCACGACGGATCACATTGAACTCAGGGTCGTTGACGATCGGGCGCAGTTGTTCGCTGGTCAGATCGCGCGCGATATCCACATCCCCTTTTTGCAGCATCAGCAACTGTGCCGCAGGGTCGGTGATGTGCTTCATGATCACGCGCTGAATTTTGCTGTCGGTCTGGAAGTGGGTGTTCTTCTCCAGAATGATGCTTTCGCTCGCTTTCCAACTACGCAGCGTGAACGGGCCAGACCCGGCACTGTGCTGTTTAATCCAGGCGTAGCCGAAATCGCCGTCCTGTTGGTTCGCCAGCGCGGCTTTCTTCTGCACGATGCTGCCCACTGGCGCAGAGAGGCAATAGAGCAGGAAAGATTCTGCCGCCGGCTTGTCCAGGTTCAGCACCAGCGTACTGGCATCCGGCGCGGTGATGTGCTGCTCCACGTTATCCTTGGTGAAGCCGAACTGGTTGATAATGAAGGCGGGGCTTTTATCCATTTTAACCGCACGCTGTAACGAGAACGCTGCATCTTCTGCGGTAACTGGCGTGCCATCGGAAAATTTTGCTTTTGGATCAATATGGAAGGTAAAGGTCTTACCGTCGTTGCTCACTTCCCAGTGCGTGGCCAACTCGCCTTTCACTTCGCTGGGTTTCAACGGGTTTGGCATGACCAGACGCTGGTAGAGGTTACCCACAATCTCAGAGCCTACCGCTTCAAAACTTTCATGGGGATCAAGGCTGGTCATGTTATCCAATTGCATCGCCATCACCAGCATGGTGGGAGGCGTGGCAGCAAAAGCGGAGTGCAGGTTCAGATAGGATAAAAAAGGTACGGCGCCGCAACCGGCGAGAAAACGTCTCCTGGTAAGCATGAATCCCTCAACTTATTGATATATTTAACAATTAATTGGATTTTATTTCATATCCAGCCTTGACATAGTCAAACGGGATTGGCTTAAATGAACGCACCAGGACATCCATTCCCTGCGCAATCATTTGTCCATTTTGGGGCAACGTGCACCTTAATGGGGCAAATACCGTTTCATCGCATCCTGAGCCGATAACTTTGAATATGTCTAACAATTTCCTAACGGGTACGCAACGCCCTTTCCCTGTTTTTGACGGGCATAACGATGTTTTATTACGCCTTTATTCCTCCCACCGGGAGGATGCGGTCAATGCCTTTCTACAAGGCCCAGCCGCCGGTCAAATCGATTTGCCGCGTATCCGACAAGGGGGACTGGCTGGCGGATTATTCGCCGTTTATGTCCCATCCCCTAAAGACCCAGCAAAATCTGTACCAGAAAACGACAGTTTGTTTGTAAACCATGCGACACCGTCGATGGAATCTGCCAGAGAGATAACCTTTTCAATGATTTCCACGCTGTTGCGCATTGAGGCGGCCTCCGCTGGGCAAGCCAAAATTTGCCACAGCGTAGCCGATATTCGTCACTGCATGGCGACGGAAACCCTGGCGATGGTGTTGCACATTGAAGGTGCAGAGGCACTCGACCCCGATCTGGAACTGCTTGATATCCTTCACGCAGCGGGTTTACGCACCCTGGGTCCACTCTGGAGTCGACCGAATATCTTCGGCGACGGCGTACCGTTTCGCTTCCCTTCTTCAGCCGATATCGGTTCCGGGCTGACGGAAACCGGCCTGCGTCTGGTGAAAGCCTGTAACGCCAAACGCATCATGGTGGATTTGTCGCACATGGATGAAAAAGGGTTCTGGCAGACCGCTCGCATCAGCGATGCCCCGCTGGTTGCCAGCCACTCCAACGCCAATGCACTCTGCGCGCAGTCCCGCAATCTGACAGACAAACAGCTGGATGCCATTCGTGAAAGCAACGGCTTTGTCGGCGTGAATTTCGGTACTGCGTTCCTGCGCGCCGATGGTAAAAAAGACCCGAACGCCACGGTGGAAGAGATTGTCCGCCACGTCGATTACCTGCTCAACAAGCTGGGAGAAGACGGCGTCGGTTTCGGTTCCGATTTCGATGGCACCACCGTGCCGCCAGACCTGCATGATGTCGCAGGGCTGCCACTCCTGGTCGACGCACTGACGCGACGCGGATACGATCGCCCATTGCTGGAAAAAATCTGCTACGGCAACTGGTTGCGTGTACTGGAAGCCACCTGGGGTAAATAACCACGGGCCAAAGTATCGGGTGGCGTGGATATTGCATGGAATTTGCTCAAGGTGAAATGATGACCTAACCAACACGGAGCACCTGTCCATGCGTTTACGCCACATCGAAATCTTTCAGGCTATTCTTCAGGCTGGCACCATCAGCGGTGCTGCCCGCTTGCTGAACGTTTCGCAGCCGAACGTCAGCCGGGTGCTCAATCATGCGGAGCAACAGCTGGGATTTGCCCTGTTTGAACGCGGCGCGCAGGGCATGGTGGCAACACGCGAAGGGCGACGTCTGATCCCCGAAGTACAGGAGCTTTACATCCATCTGCAAGCCATTGGTTCACTGACGGAACAGATGAGACGCAATCGGGTACAAACGGTGCGGTTAGGGGCGGCGCATGCGTTTAGCCAAATGGTGGTTGCACCCACCATGGTGGAATTTCACAAGCAAGAAGCGCGTGTCAACGTAGAGCTGGTGACCGAGCACTTCTCCACGCTGTGTCAAAATATCCTGCAAGACCAACTCGATTTTGCGCTGGTCTTTGGTCAACAAGTACCCGCAGCCCTGCTGGCTGAGCCGCTGTTTCAAGCCTATATGGTCGCTGTGTTGCCCAAAGACAGCCCACAGAATGGTCCGGTATCGCTGGAGTGGCTCTGTTCCAATAACCTGCTGATGATGCAGCAGCAAGACCCGTTAGGCCAGGTGCTGCACCGTGCGTTGCGCGCCAAAGGGCTCACGCCGATGTCATCGGTGTATATTAAAACCTACTCGGTAATTGCCGACATGGTACTGGCAGGCGGCGGTGCGGGTATCGTCGATCTGTTTACCGCGCATCGCTATGCCGATATGTTGAAAATTGTACCGATCGCACAGCCGCTGCCGTTCGAGGTGACGCTGATCAGCCGTCGCGACAACCCACAATCACGCGCCGCATTGCAATTGAAGCAACTGATGAAAAACAAGTGCTGGGAAATTGCCCGACAAAACGAAGGTCTGTTTCACGCCGCATAATGCGGTCGCGCTCTGAAATCCTCTCGTGCGCCGACGGCTCAACCGATTTTATCCTACCCTGCAAAACCACGGGCGCGTTATACTCGCCCTATCTCTTGCTAAACAGGTAAATACCGATGATCCGCAGTATGACCGCCTACGCCCGCCGTGACATCAAGGGCGGCTGGGGTAACGCAGCGTGGGAGCTTCGCTCCGTTAACCAGCGTTATCTTGAAACATACATCCGCTTACCGGAACAGTTCCGCAGCCTGGAGCCAATGATTCGTGAGCGTATTCGCGCCCGTCTGACGCGCGGAAAAATCGAATGCAACCTGCGTTTTGAACTCGATCCGAGTGCGCAAGGCAGCCTGATCCTGAATGAAAAACTGGCAAAACAGCTGGTTGAAGCCGCCAACTGGGTCAAAATGCAGAGCGATGAAGGGGAAGTCAATCCCGTTGATATTTTGCGTTGGCCGGGCGTGATGTCCGCTCAAGATCAAGACCTTGATGCGATCAGCAAGGAGTTGATGGCCGCACTGGAAAACGCGCTGGATGATTTTATCACCGCGCGCGAAACCGAAGGTGCCGCGCTGAAACTGCTCATTGAGCAACGCCTTGCAGGCGTGAGTGCCGAAGTGGTGAAAGTGCGCGCGCACATGCCAACTATTCTGCAATGGCAGCGCGAACGCCTGCTCAACAAGCTGGAAGAAGCGCAGGTGCAGTTGGAAAACAACCGACTGGAACAGGAATTGGTGCTGTTGGCACAGCGTGTTGACGTTGCCGAAGAGCTGGACCGGCTCGAAGCGCACGTTAAAGAGACCTACAACATCCTGAAAAAGCCGGAAGCCGTTGGCCGCCGTCTGGACTTCATGATGCAAGAATTCAACCGCGAATCTAACACCTTGGCCTCCAAATCCATCAACGCCGACGTCACTGCCAGCGCCATTGAGCTGAAAGTGCTGATTGAGCAGATGCGTGAGCAGATTCAGAACATCGAGTAACGTTTCACGCGCTCTCACCACCGCTCGTTGCTAAAAAAGCCATGGTAAAAAATGGCTTTTTTTTCATCTCATTGAACGCATCCAAATATCCGTGCCCGAACAACGGACAGAGATCAACATCAATACCCAATCCTATAATGAATTGAACATTGTTTATAATTGAATCAAAACAGCACTAAATGTACATTCAAGAAGACACATTATGCGTATTTACACCTCAACGCAGGCACGGGCCAAAATCTCAGAGGTATTGGATGCGGCCACACATGGCGAACCCGTTGAAATCACTCGTCGAGACGGTAGCGCAGCCGTGGTTATCAGCAAGGCTGAATTTGAGGCATACCAAAACGCTAAGCTGGATGCCGAGTTTGATGTGGTGTTACTGATGTCTTTGAGCTCGCCGCCACCTACTGGGTCGCGATCGCTCGTGGACACATTTTTAACGATAGGAATAAACGCACAGCGTTCTTTGTTACCATGACCTTCCTCTACCGTAACGGTATTAGCATTCGTGATACCGACAATATGTTGGAAAACTTAACGGTAGAGGCAGCAATTGGCGAGAAAACCGTCGATCAATTAGCACAGCATTTACGTGACTTAGTGGAGAATGTTATCCCTACTCATCAATGACGAGCGAACAGCCCTGAACAGGCAACTACCTGACAACCTGCAACGTCACATGCAGCAGGTATTCCACCTCAAAGTCTTCCGTGCCGCTTCTCGCAGAAAAATGAATATCGCCCACATAACGCCCTGGAGGCAAGGTTGCATTATCGTCTGCCGAGAACACCAGTTCAGCATCCATACCATTCCCGGCCTTGGCACAGCCAATCGCATCATTGAGCGGCCTGAGCTTACAACCAGAATGGCGATATCCTCTGAATTTCACCGTATAGCGATTTTCATCCGCTTGGTTGGTCAATACCACGACTAAAGCCTGATCGCTACGCGATGACCAGACCAATTGCTGGGGGCCAAGGGTCGGCGCTTTTGCGACAAACCCTAGTGATGAATACCCCTTGACCGGTACCGAGCGATATCTGACACCTTCACTGGCAATATCCCAGGAGTCTTCAATAAATCCCATGGTCTTGACGCTGACATCACTCACGCTGGAGTGGTTAATAGCGGCGGTAACCGTCACCTTACCTTTATCAACACTTTTTAAGCTGGCACTGGCGATACCCTGCGCAGATGTTACGGTCTTGCTGGCGGACAAGTGACCAAATGAATGCCGCCATTGCACCACCGCATTGGGAACAGGGTTGCCGTGCTCATCGCTAATCAAGGCGGTAAACTGAACATAATCAATGCCATCACCTGTCAGTAAGGATTTATCCGCAGACAGAGACTCGACCCTGGCCGTCGTCACATCGGCCTTCAGTGCGAATCTTGCCGATAATGATGCCATCGCCACACCATCAAGCCGTGGCGTTATGGAATAAACCCCCGCTTTCGTTCCCCTTACCGTAGCAATATAGCGGCCAGTCTCCCCGCTTTCACGAATTGCACTGAGAGCCACTTCACTGGCAGAGGGGTCACCTCCCTGCTGGTTTTGTAGCCGAAAGGAAAGATGGCCGGCCATGTTGCGCAGGGGTCTATCGTTACTGTCTTTTATCGTGAGGACGATGTTGATACTGCTCGTATTGTTTGCCACGGCTGAAACCGGCATCACCGATAACGTGCCACGGGGGGTATCAGAGGCTATACGCATCATGGTCATTGCGGGCGCATGAACGCGTACCCAAGATCTCCCCTGATTGGAGCGATGTCCCTGTGTACCTACGGCAACGGCACAAACGCGATAACAATTCTGGGGCTGACCGTCTTCCTTATAGTTGGGTAACACGACCGCATAATTTTGGTAGCCACGCGGCAAAATTTTTCCGCCAGCAGCGATCAACGCCGGGGCGGACCACTCAAGACGAGAGAGCCTATCGGTGGCATTCACTTCAACATTAAGCGGTTTTTGCTCTCCGGAATACCCATCTACCGTTCGAATCATACTCAAAAAGAGGCGCTGTATCTTACGGTACTCAAGCACCAGATGATTTTTGCGAGTGACAAGATCGTAACGCTGCCTCGGCAAATGGCGAATCGAACGAACGGCTTCAGGATCAAGTTGCCGTTCCCAAGGCAAACTAAACTGATAGTGAAATTGCAGGCCAAAGCGCGTATCACCGCTTCCTGCTTTTCCACTGCGCTGCTCTGCACTCAACGTCATCAGTGGAAAGGGGGTGTAGCTTACGCCCACCCCCATGGCATGCGGGTTATGTTGGCGGTCGTCTTTACCAAACAGGACCACCTGCTCGCCATAAAATTGTTCATACGATAGCCTTACACCAAGTTGGGGCCAATAAGGTAAATAGGCTTCTGTGCGAATGTCCCACCCATTCGCAGGACGCTCCCGTTCATTACCATACGGCGCTTTCCAATTGCTAAGGCGCAGGTAACTGTTCACACCCAGCTTCAGGAAATCACGCCAGTACTCGACGCCAATCCCCGCACGCACATGATGATGGGAAAAATCGTAGTCAAGAAAACCGTTGCCCCCCAGCACAGCGCTGTGCGTGACGTGACGCATGCCTAAACCCAGGTTTGCCTGCACACGTTTATCAATATGGTGGATACTGCCCTGGGTGAAAATAAGATTGTCCTGCCGGTCTCGCAAAGGAAGCAATAAATCAACCTGCGATTTTTTAAGCAAAGAGGCATTATTCGCATCGAGTTGCACTCGAGCAGTACCAAAACGGCTTAGCCACTGCTGAAACCCACTACCGGCCTGATCGACAGCAATGCGATGCAGTTCAGTCATCGCGGTATCGCGCTTTGGATCGTCAGCAAGAAAAGGGCCAATACGGAGGGCTAATTGAGCAACCTTATGCGACCGTTCATTATCTGGAATTACCAGGGAAGACTCATCACGTTGATAATTTTTACTGTTTGATACCAAAGGTAATGCTGGGATAATCAGTTTTTCACCAGGTTGAAGATCATCAAACTCATATAATGAGGTCCGCGACGCATTTAATTGTCGCAATATCTCCAAACTGATATGCAGTTTTTTTGCCACGGATGGCGGTGACTCTCCCATTTTCAACGTATATAGCATAGTGGGTAGGGAAGCAAGGTCCTCAGTATCGTTGAAAATTTGATGAGTGGATTGTGCATGAGAGGAGAGAGGCGAACCACTCAGAGTGAGTACGAACAAGAATACGCCCGATAAGTAAATAGGGTTTACTCTCAAAAATCGTAATAAACGACAAAAGAAATCACGCATAAACATGTATTTCAACTGTAATTCTGAAAATAACGAATACAGGAAACGACAGAAAAATAAAAATAGGAACGAGTCACCATCACGCCACAAACTATTCTTACAATCGTGTCTTGCTATCGAGGCTTATCAGTAATTTTTCACAGAAAGATTAAAACAAATTCAGCGGCGAATCTTTCAAAAAATGACTCAATCCCTCCATGAGAGATAAAAGTAAAAAGCAAAAGATAAAAAATCATAACTAGTTGATTAAAAACATATTAAATTTAAACGCATTATCGTGGCTATAACACAAACAAGTTATCATCTTTTCATTCAAAATTTTTCTGGCAAATCGGAAACAGAGATAAGTTTACCCTCTTTGGTTTCAATATACCCCCCTTTTTTCAACTCAGACAGAATTCTCATGACATGGCTACGGGACAGCCCTGTTAACTTGATAATAATTGAGGCTATGCCAAATTGCATTCTAAAGTCCAGAGGTTTATCAATATAATGTAATAATATGCTTCTTATCACCTGATAACTGTCAAACTTTCCGGATATCAAGTTTCTTCGATATAATTAATTCAGGTTGGCGATCATCACGTAGATAAGGCATTCTTCCAGATGATTCTCTTTAATTATTTTCTGTAGCGTATTAACGTCACCTTGATAAATAACTGTATCATGGCCTCCAGTAAAATAAACGGGAAAATAGGCATCGTATAAAAAATTAACACCAAAAAAAACAGGGGCGTGTAGATGCCCAAGAAGAATATCTTCATTCTTTCTATAAACGGAGAGAAATCCAGACGATACATAGAAAAATGACATTAAATCCTGTTTACCCTTGGCATTTTTCACCCTCACCATATGAGGCAACAAAAAACTTTTCAATATATTTATCTTACTGCTCAATTTTTCTTCAAACAATGGGCAGCGTTTGTCTTCATAATGATATAACATGCTAAATTCTTACCTTGTAATAAAAACCGGTCTTCAATTTGAAGAATAGAAAAACATAAAAACGCCAACATCATATTTTATTAGCATAGATACCTATATTGAGTAACTCCAATATCTTCACAAAAATGACGGGATCAATATTTTTTTCTATTACCAAATGCGGGCAGAGTCTATTGATATAAAAATTGCTTCTATTTTTACTTTCAATTAAGAAAACGATCTTTGTTTTTTCTGAAACAGAACGGACTGAGGCTAAAAAATCCTCCGATATAATCCAAATCCTCTGTGAAGGATCAATAATGAGGATGTCGATGCTTTGCCATTTAAGAAGCTCGATGACTTCTCGTTGTGTTGCGGCAATATAAATAGGTTCAAAGGTATCAAGCAACGCCTTGGCACCAAGAACAAAGAAAGAGTCCAAATCATAGAAAACAATATTACTCGGCATAGTGAAACTCTGATTAAGGGATAATACAATCTCGAAGTTTTCTCACGCCTAATTTGGCGAAGAATCTACGCTTATAGGTCATAATTTTTTTTCCTTAATTTTCAACTGCTTTGATATATCTCTTACGCTTACTCCGCCAGTCATCATAGACAAAATAGTATTTTCTCTTGGACTAAGCACTTTCTGTACATTCACCTTTTTATCAGGTGCGACTTTCGAATCAATAAGTCGGTAGCCCGCAACAAAAAGATCGATAATGGACTCATAGAGATGCAGAGAGTTTCTCTTATCGACAACAGAAAGGTCTTTGCTAATACTAAGATCTATACATCCCTCGGTGAAGAGTAGGACTCTCACACCCAACGAATAGCATTTGATCTTGAAGAGTTCTATTTTCCTTTCACAATCCAATATATCATCTGTCACGATAACAAGAGATGGCGCATCATTAACAAGTTGCGTGAAAAATTGACGATAATTTTTCACATGTACATGTTGAATGTTTTTTTTCAGCAAAAGGTCAGATATGGTCTTACAAAAAAAGGAATCTTGACCAAAGAGCAAGACATTATTTATTACCATAACCCCTCCGCTACGTATTTATCGTGAGATTTAACTTTCTCACTTGCCGCACAGGCTTAACGTTGATCATCCTAAAGTTACCTATCCAACAAAGGGCAACCAAACCGATATCATGAAAAGATACGAATGAACATCTACAGCTTCAGATCGCATCCAGCTATAGCGGAAAGGATTTAAATATTCTTCTTCTCTGCACAAGAGCACCAATCGACGCAGTGACCTAAAACAAGTGTAGCTCAAGTATCAAGATAGTGAAGCGTGACACTTTCACTCATTGTTATTATAAACATGATCCTAAAGCGTACTGTGTTTACATGATCCCTCCCCCTTGGCAAACCTCGAATCACATATAACGGTGGTTCTTATCACTCCGTTAAAAAGCTAATTTACGGCACGTCATCTCACGACGTTGTGGTCAGCCGCTTTTATACCGAGCAGTACATGCCATTCGATAAACACACATCACTTCATTCAATACATTCCGCCCTTCAGCAAAAACGCCAACATTTTCCCTAATCTCAATGAGGCCTTGCTGGGCGGCTTTCCTCTTTTCGTGTTCAACACAACGGCGTTCGGTGATAAGGGCAGCGTTAATGCAAGGCTTTCCTGGCACTCAAGAAACCAACACACTCATTCGCAGCACGAACAACACCAACAAAGGTGTGATGCCTTATCACAGAAGAATAAAATATGAATTAAGATAATTCTTGATTTTAATACCTGCTCATATCAGGTTAGGTATTCGAGACTTTCACCTATATCCTGAAAAAATCAGCGGATGTCAAAAAATACAGATTTTTACATTCAATAAAATCAAAACCAAATCGATTTTACCTGTCTGATCCTACTGGGTCACTGTCTCATTTAAGATACAAAAAAGAAAAATATACCACAGACTTGACGATAAAAATGCGCATTGAAAACACAGCAATCGGCTAGACGAGTACCTTACTCCCTGGCTGACAATTACAACGATTATTAATCGGTAGATAAATAAACCAATAATAATCGCTAAACTCATGACTATTTCCCTATAAAAATTTGCAATTAATTGAGCAAAAAATGACGAAAAATGACGAAAAATGACGAAAAATGACGAAAAAAAGTTTATATTAACGACCATAAAAAGTACACATACAGAGGTTTTCCCCATTCAGCACACCTCAATAATAAAAAGAATATCATATAGTTAGCGTTAACTTGCGGGAATGGCCGTCTTTGCAAATCGGTTATTTTTAACAAGCATGATAACGAGATTCATTTCTCACACCAACCCTATAAAATATAAAGGTTCACAGTTCGCTATCAGTCGGCAACCCAGAAAAAATTTTACCACCAAGGCCATAAGATGAAAGAGCCACATTCTATATCCAACGTTTTTGATGCAGCGTTATTACGCCTTGATATCGTTTTCAGGGATCATGAAGAAGTGTGTATCTCCTTATCTGGAGGCAAAAGCTCAACGGTATTATTACATCTTGCGGCTACGGTTGCTAAAGCTCACGGTAAAAAAATCACCGTATTATTTATTGATAAGGAAGCTCAACATTTGCAAACCATTTCGCATATACAACGCTTGAAACAGCTATATTGCGAGGTCATCGAACATTTTTATTGGATTTCGCTACCGCTCACAACTGAAAATAATCAACGCTATCATTCGCGCACCTGGATATCTTGGGAAGATAACGTTGAGTGGTGGAGAATTCCGCCAGCAGACACCATTACGGATCAAAAGCACTTTCCGTTTTACCATTATGCAATGACGGAGAGCAGCTTTACCTCTGCGTTTCTCAATTGGCTCTCCGCTGGAAAAACACTCGCCTTCGTCAAGGGAACGCTGTCCAATGAAGATGCCAACACCAACAGTCAACCGACACAAACAAGCTATGGCGTAGGCCGCAATGAACGCCTCTCTACATCAGAGACCAGCAGCCAGATTCATACGCTTTATCCTCTGTTTGATTGGCAATCACAAGACGTATGGTTATTTAACAGCCTGTCAAAAGCGACTTATAACCCCTTGTATGACCTCATGTATCGCTCAGGTGCACCACGTAGCAGCATGAAAATACAAGAACCCTTCGAACAACAAACCGCAGAAATTTTTCGGTGTAAGGCAGACTATGCGCAACCGGCCACGTTCAGTTGCGCTGACCCCTGTGACAACGCCCGCAAACCCGGCGAGAGGACATGGCAAAACCATGCCACATTCCTCTTGAACTCAATGCCGCAGAAAATGGCAGATCAATTCCGCGTCAACATCGCTCAGTACCTTAGTTGGCACCGCTCACGCGGCTTTCTGACGTGCATACCGGATGAAGAGGCATGCGCTAGCGAGGAGCACGATATCGTGTCGTGGGAAAAGATATGCGCCATGATCCTGAGTAACGATTATCGCAGCCTGGCCCTGACCGCTTCATCCTCATCTTCAGAGGACGCGACGCTTTGCTGTAGTAAAAAGAAATCACGTAGAAGGCGCAGTAATAGCAATGAAGCCATCTTTCTGTGATATCCATTCTCGTCGTTCAGGAAACCCAATCGCCACGGGGTATGCGCTACGGGTTATAGAAGTGCGCCCAGACTTTGATCAATACATAAGCAGAAGCGCTCCAACAGGCCACTGCGGATAGCAATGCCAATGGCAGCTTCATGGATGCGGTAAAATAGTAGAGTGATATCAGATAAATCAGATAGGGAATGATAGACCAGATGCCAAACAGGATGGTGGCTCGCAGCGCTTCGGTACCGCGCTCTGTTCCTACGATGTAGTGAGCAATTAAGGCAAAGGTAGGAAACAGCGGGATTAACCCCGCAATATAGTAGTGTCCGGTCTTAGCCAAAATACCAATCAGCACAACAATGACAGCGCCAAGAATGGCTTTGATTAACAGAGACATTGCAGATTTACCGTGCGGTGACAAGACCATCAGGTGTAACAGAAAAGGAAGAAAAAATACAGATACAACCGCAGTGTCGCTAAACCGATACGGCATGAGGATTGCCACCCCAGCATACGCGCTGAGGTAGCATAATCGTCGGTGTGTTTAGACGCTCTTCAGTCGTAGCGTGGTCATACAGGTTTGGCTGTCATCATAAGTCGCGAAAGGTGCCTGAGCGACACGCCCCTGATAGGTTACCTCAATGGTTCCCTCGGTATTTCGCGGCAACCAGCCCCCTACAAAACCATTCTGGTAGCTCGTCACGTCTTTATGCACAATGACAGCGCCCTGCTTGTCAGTAATTTTAACGTTGAATGCCGTGTTGGCCAGTTCTCCCTGACAGCCCGACAAGCTGTGATTAAAGCAAGGGTGTGTTTGCTGCACGTAGGGAGCAAACGACAAATAAAACTTGTCGCCCAGCGGATAAACATACTTCTGTTCCCCTTGGGTCAGCATCAATTGGGTCGCATTGATCGATGCAGAATAGGGAAGAGGCCGCGATTGGGTCGATTGATCAATGGTATTGACTATTTGTTCAACCGTTTTGCCCGCTAACCCCTGCTGCGCCAAAAATGATGTGGCATCAGCCTGTACTGCACCGCTCAAAGACAACGTCAGCAATATCGCCATGGTACGCGTATTCATCGTAAGACTCCGTCAGTCGATATAATTAGTACCGATGCTAAACCAATACCCCGTTGAAAGACCAGGCTATTAGTCTGCTTATGTGCGTTACAATTGACGCAAACGATGAATAAAAGGCCCGGACTCATCAATCACCGTCTGAGCTGATGGTCGGCAAAGGCACTCCAGCGAGATGGCACCTTGATAATGAGACTGCCGCAATTGGCGGTAGATATCATCAAACGGCAAGTGACCATAGCCAGGAAAAGCGCGGTTAGAATCAGCAAAATGCACATGCCGCAAGCGCGGCCCCATCAATGTAATGGCCTGCGCAAAGTCACGGTCTTCGATGTTGCCATGAAACACATCCCACAAAATACCAAGCTGTGAGGGTGAGCCAATAAGATCAAGAAATTGCACCAGTTCTTCTGCACTATTAAGGTGCTCGGCCTCATAGCGGTTCAGTGCTTCAACGATCAGGGTCACGCCGCGTGCGTGCGCATAGTCCAGACAAGGAGCGAGCCCCTGCGCCAAAAGCTGGCAATAACGCGTTGCGCTCAATGTCGTATCCGCCACGCGCAACGAACCAATCGTGACATAAGATCCTAACACCGCTGCCGCATCGATATGCTCAAAAAGACGCTGGCGCGTGCGGCGCAGGATTTCCGGGTCTTGTGCCAGCAGCGATCACCCTTCCCGCTTACGCGCCTGTCCGCTGGCAATGGTGGTGCAGCCCAATCCGTGTGCGGCTAACGCATCGGCTATCCGTGCAATATCGATCCCCTGATAATCCGAAATACACAGTTCCGCCGCATCAAATCCACTCGCTTTCAGCCACGCAATGCCTTTATGAATATCGGCTGCGCTAAACGGGGAAAAGGGCGCATCGTACTGGCAAGTCAGTGTTGCACTAAACGTAATCATTATCGTGTACCGTACCTTGGCTATCCTGGTGAAACCGTGTTCCCCGGCGCATGGCCGGGGCGTTCATTACGTGCTCGAAGGGCGTTATTTCGTGGCACGTTTCAGGATGCGATCGGCGCTTTTCGCGAAGGAGGATGCCGCGTCTTTTACAGACAGGCTCCCCTGATCGATTTTCTGGATGGTTTCATGGTAAAGCGCCACAAACTGCGGATTATCAAAATGGGGAGACGTCGGAATGGCATGCGGCAAGGCCATAAACGATTTCAGTCCGGCCACCACGATATTGTTTTCCTTGATGGTGCCATCCTGTACCAATTGTTGGTATGCCGCATTGCTGAGCGGCACGCCGCGCTCCAGCCCCATCGCCTTGACACCCGCCGCCTCATTCATCAGGAAATTGACCAGCAAAGCCGCCTCTTCCGGATGTTTGGTGGAGCGCCCAATACTCAGCATCATGGTCGGTTTGAAGAACAGTCCTGCGTCTTTCGCTCCCGGCAGCATAAAGAAAGGCCCAAGATCCAGTTTGTTATAAGGAGGCTGTAGGTTGGCCTCATACATGGTGGCATTGGTGTTCCACATGTAGATTCCCCCCCATTGTCCACTAATCCAGGGCTTCATCTCCCAGGTATTGGCTTTTCCATAGGAGGCCAGCACACGCATCGACGGGAAAACGTGGCTGTCGACCAAATCTTTATACAGTTGGAAGAACGCTTCCCACTGGGCTGGTGTATAGGTGAACGTCCCCGCTTTATCGTCGATCGCAGAGATGTTGTATTTCTGCACCATATAAGAATGCAGCAGCGTTAATGACTCCATGTAATCCAGCACCAGCGGGTAGCTGTTTTCATCCTTGGCTTTGAACGCCTTACCCGCTGCTTTTAGTTCATCCCAGCTGTTGGGGTAGGCTACCCCCATCTCTTGCCACAGCTTCTGGTTGTAGTAGAAGCTACGCGCGGTGGCCGCCACGGGAATGCCGTTCAGCTTGCCCGCCACCGACACACTCTCCAGCGACTGGGGATCGTACTGCGTCAAATCCAGTGTTTTAGCCACTTTGCGTAAATCATAAAAACCATGCCCATCTTTAGAAAAAATCGGCAGCCAGTTCCAGTTAGTCTGGACGACATCTGGCTCCTGGCCACCAGCAATCTGGGTGGTAAAACGGGATAAATAGCCTTCCCATCCCGAGTATTCCGCCTGAACTTTGATATTCGGATGTTGTTGTTCAAACGCTTTTATCGCCTGGAGCATTGCCTGGTGGCGGTTGTTTCCTCCCCACCAGGAAAATCTTAACTCCACGTTTTCCGCATACGCCATACCGGATGTGGCAAGCAGCAGGGTGGCGGCAAGCGTGACAGGTTTCATCAACATAGCTAAATCCTCTTATTTATCATTGAATAGCGCGGAGAATAGCGTCGGGAATACAGGCCAAATACAACGCAGGCTTGCCATCCTTATCCGAGGAGAACAGCACCTGTTTCTCATCGGGCGTGAAAGACGGGTGCGGGTGGGTAACCTGACGATCGCCATCCAGCACCGCCCATGAACTGCTGTGTTTGGCAATTTTGTGGGTGTGTTGGTGCTTCAAATCAAAGAGGTACAAATAGGGATCGGTTGCATCGCCGTACTTGTCATTGTCAACAATATCAATGGGCTTGCCGGAACCATCGCCAACCGTCCAGTGCCCATTGTCATTGCTCATCACATGCGAGCACGGCGGCATGGCAATAATCTTTTCATCAACACCCGTCTCAGGATCAACCCGGCACAAATAGCGCACCGGGCTGTCCTTCACATAGGTGACATACATCATGGCAGAGCCATCTGGTACCCAAAATTCATGGGTATAACTTTCCCCTGGTGCCGGCAATTTGACGCGGCGAATATGGCTGCCATCTTCGTTCATCAGCCACATGCGGGTTTCTACCCGATCCAGTGGCCCTTCATGGCAAAATGCAACGGTATCATCATCATGAGGACGGTAAATCGGGTGTCCTAACCACTGGTTCTCTTGTAATAGCGTGGTGCGCTCACCCGTTTGCAAATCAATGCGGATCACACGGCAGAGCGGATTTTCTTCATAAAACTGCTGGAACACCGTCCAGTCACTGACGGGCCGCCAGCTATCACGGTGGATTTCCACGCCTACCAGCTTGGTGCAGGCAGAGTTGGCGACCCAGGTGCCATAACCTACCCATTCATCCGCCACCTGATAGACAGTTTCCTCGGACAAATCCTGCAAGGTAACCCGCATCAGCGCCCGTTCTCCCTTCACGTAATAGAGGTATTGCTCGTCAGGAGAGAGGAATCCGCCAAAGGTGTTATCGCCTGCACCTTGCGTTAACTGTGTCGCTTTGCCGCTAGCCAGTTCCAACAGGTAGTAGTTGCGAAATCCATCGAATTCCGCCGCAAAAATCAGTGACCGACCTTCATCGAGAAAACATTTCTGATAAAAATAATTGCGGTGGCAGATAACGTTCGGGGGTGTCAATCGGGTCACCCGCGCGCAGGTATCCTCATCGATAGATTCATGGTACTCGAGCTGATAAACATCGCCTTTCGCCATTGCTATTGCTCCCTGTTTCGCCGTGACAGCAGCTTTCTGCCCACAGGCAATTCGTTGATAAATAACGGTTGATTACGTTGCATCGAGAGGTTTCCGCATACTCCCGTCAAAATCGACATAGCACCGGCATGGCTGTCAGCACGCCGCTTAAGCGGATCGGGCGCCGGGTTGCCAAACAGCTCTTCCAGGATCAGTGCGTCGCCGCCACCGTGTCCCCCTTGTCCGTAAGCCACCTCGATACGCTCCGGCGCACCAAACATCGGATACCAGGTGATATCGCAGTCCATCAGGCTGCCTTCGTGCTTGCGCTCTCCTCCGCCATTGACGTAAGAGTTCTCGACCAGCTTCATTTCCAGCCGCCCTTTGCTGCCGTTAAAGGCGATGTTCAACCCTTCCCACGGCTGATAGGCGTTGAGGGAGTAAGTCAGCAGCGTCTTGTTGCGGTACTTCACCATCACCGCCAGGGTATCTTCGATGCTGATGCCATCGCCGAACACGCTTTGGTCGCGCAGGTAGCCATCCTCATGCTCCGCATTCAGGTACAGCTCCTTGAGCATCGCCCGCTCCTCCATGTGCAAAGCAAACGGATCGTTACGGGCCGCCGATTGGTTATGGCAGCGGGAATAGAACTCGCTTACACCGCGCTGCTCGGCATTTTCCTTACCGTAGAACCGCAGATCGCCCTGCGCGAAGACGAACTCCGGCACGGAGTCGAGCCAGAAATTGACTAAATCGAAGTGATGAGTGGATTTATGGACCAGCAGCCCACCGCTGTTGCGTTTATCGCGGTGCCAACGGCGAAAATAGTCAGCGCCGTGTTGGGTATTCAGCAGCCATTCGAAATGCACCGAGAAGACATCACCGACCGTACCGTTGAGGATTAATTCGCGCAGTTTGCTGTGATGTGGCGCATAACGATAGTTAAACGTCACACGCAGATCGCGACCGGTGCGTTCGACGGCCTCAACGATCGCCAGGCAGCGTTCTTCATCAATGGTCATTGGCTTTTCCGTGATGACATCACAGCCCAGCTCCATCGCGCGGATGATGTAGCGATCGTGCGTGCGATCCACGCTGGTGACGATCACAATGTCAGGGCGGTGCTGCGCGATCATCGTCTCAAAATCGGTGGCTTTCCACGTCGCCACCTTCGCATGGCCCCACGTCTCCAGATTGCGATTGGCATAATCCATACGCGTCTGGTTCGTATCACAGAGCGCCACCAGACGCGCTGACTGCCGATAAGTGGTCGCAATCGCTTCCAGGTACATCCCCGAACGACCACCGGAGCCAACCAATGCATAAGTCTTCATCTTCATCTCCCTTCTTTGACTCTCATTGACTACACCGCGATTAGCCCCCCTGCGATTGACTCCCCCTCCCCACCGTTCTAATATCCGCATGCTGGTATCAGCGAGCAGGACGCGTGCAGGAGATTCGCCATGGGTAACCCGGTACCGCTGTTATTTCTTGAGGTAAACACCCCCGCCATCTGGCAGTGGGAGACGTTTACCGACATCATGCGTCATCTCAAAACGTTCCCGTTCAACGGGCTGATCCTGCATCAACAAACGCTGCTCGCGCTGTTGGCCAAACCTTCACCGCGATGCCCTCCCGCCACGGTGGAACATTTGCTGCTCGCTCGCAGCAATGCCCTGCACTATCTGCAAAACGTGGCGCGTTATTGCGAAGAGAACCATATTCAGCTGTGGCTACAGGGCGAAGCGACGCCAGACTGTCACGACCTGCACCGTAAATTTCCCGAGTTCTTTCTTTCCCAGGATCCACACAACGACGCGGCGTTTCTTAACCTGTTTTTTGGCGAAACCCTGCCTGAAATCCTGAGCCATTTGCCCACCGTGCGCGGCTTACGCCTCTCGCTTACTCACCTACCGTGCACCAGACAGCGTGGGAATCAGCGCTGCAACGCCTCTACCAGGGCCTGCGTTTACACGGCTGTCAGTTGGTGCTGCGCGATTATCAGGACAAAGCGTGGCCCCGCCAGCAGTTAAAGATGGCGTTGGATGTGCTGCCTAATGATGTACGCGCTTCCGTAAAAGCAACGGAGCTGGACTATCGTCCCGGATTTGCCAACAATCCCACCCTTACTCGCCTGAGCGGCTCCCGTAAGTGGGTAGAATTCGATCTGTGGGGCATCGAATACGGCTGGACGCTGCTCCCCTGCTGCCTGTTAGACGAACTGCAAAAACGTCTTCACTGGGCCTCCCAAACGCTGGGCGATGAGCTCGAGGCAATCACCGCACGCTTAAGTTGGGAATGGCTGCCAAACAATGCACTGCTGGGCTCAGTCAACGAACTGAATCTGTACGGCCTGTCGCGCCTGATCCGCGCGCCGTCAGTTGCCCCGCAGACGCTGTTTACCGAGTGGCTGGAACCCTACGCCCTGCGTCCTCTGTCACAACAAGAGATTGACGATCTGTTTGCCATCTATACCTCCAGCCACGACTGGATGTGTAAAACGCCCAGCCTGCTGGGACGACTGCTGCAACGTCATAGCCGCCCCCCGTATGACTTTGAGCAGGCGCTACAACTGCTGCATATGGATACCCGCAGAGCCAATTGGTCTCAGGCTTTTCAGCCACTGATGCCACCAGATGATGAAGCCGTTGGTGAGCAGCAAATGCAGCTCATCATCCTGGAAAAACAGAAATCTCGTTTTCTGGCGGAATACCTGCGCGCTCAGGTGGACAAAAAATTACCCGCCATGCCGCTCACGGACGCCTTTAAACACACGCTCACCGCTAGCTGGGAACGCGCCTTCTGGTATACCCGCGCTTACAGCCACATTACCCATGCTTTTGCGCTCCGCTTGTGGATCCACAAATACGGTAATAACCCCACGCAACACGAACAACTGCGGCAAGCGTTACATACGCTGCGGCACTTCATCACCGAGCTGGAAACCTGGTTTTCCTCGGCGGGCACACAACAGCCTTATACCTTTCACCTACTGCTCGACCCGCAGCGTCTTCTTCATTTGGCGGCCAGTCTGGAATGCGACATCACTGCGTCTTGACCGTGAAATGAGCATAAGCATTTCCCCACAGGTAAAACACACAGGAAAGCGACGCTCGGCATTCGGGGAGTGACTTATTGGGATAAAGTGTGCAACCACTCACATAATCAACGTTTTGTGTGTGATAACCGTCACAGGTGGCTCGACGGGAAGTGTGACAGCGGTCGTTTGTTGACCAGCATGCAGTAACGAAAACAAGCAAACAAAAAAGGGCACCCGTAGGTGCCCTTTTGCAAAAACAGACAACCAGCAGCGCGTTATTTGCTGCTCTTGTCCTGCAACTGCTCAAGACCTTCCATCTGCGGCAAGCCCGTCGTCGCCGAGGAGGACAGCAACCCAGTTTCAACATAGTTGAACAGTTTTTCACGCGTATCGATGATATCCAGATTACGCATCGTCAACTGACCAATACGGTCATCCGGTGAGAACACGGAATCGCCTTTTTCCATCGTCAGAAGTTCCGGCTTGTAGGTCAGGTTATCCGACACCGTATTCAGGATAGAGTAGTCATTGCCGCGACGCAGTTCCAGCGTCACTTCACCAGTGACGGCACTGGCCACCCAGCGTTGCAGCCCATCACGCAGCATCAAGGCTTGCGGATCGAACCAACGCCCCTGATACAGCAGACGGCCCAACTGACGACCGTGTGCATGGTATTGCTCAATGGTATCTTCGTTATGAATACCGGTAACCAAACGTTCGTAGGCAATGTGCAGCAGCGCCATGCCGGGGGCTTCATAGATGCCACGGCTCTTCGCTTCGATAATACGGTTTTCAATCTGATCGCTCATGCCCAAACCGTGACGACCGCCAATGCGGTTAGCTTCCAGCATCAGTTCAACATCATCGGCAAAGGTTTTGCCGTTCAGCGCCACCGGATAGCCGCGTTCAAAACGTACCGTGATCTCTTCTGCCGCAATCTTGACGTTCTCATCCCAGAACTTGACGCCCATGATCGGGTTAACGATCTTCACGCTGGAGTTCAGGAATTCCAAATCTTTCGCTTCGTGCGTTGCGCCCAGCATGTTGGAGTCAGTTGAGTAGGCTTTTTCTGCGGACATCTTATAGTTAAAGCCGGACTGCACCATAAATTCGGACATCTCCTGACGGCCGCCCAGTTCATCGATAAAATCCTTATCCAGCCACGGCTTATAGATTTTCAGTTCAGCATTGGTCAGCAGACCATAACGATAGAAACGCTCAATATCGTTACCTTTATAAGTACTACCATCACCCCAGATATTTACGCCATCTTCTTTCATGGCTGCGACCAGCATGGTGCCCGTTACCGCACGGCCCAGCGGAGTGGTGTTAAAGTAGGTCAGGCCACCTGTGGTGTTATGGAAAGCACCACACTGAATAGCGGCAATACCTTCCGCAACCAGCTGCTTGCGGCAGTCAATAAGACGGGCATTTTCTGCGCCGTACTCCATTGCGCGACGAGGGATCTCTTCATAGTCATCCTCATCCGGTTGTCCCAGGTTTGCGGTGTAAGCATAAGGAACCGCCCCTTTTTTACGCATCCACAGCAATGCTGCACTGGTATCCAGGCCTCCGGAGAACGCAATACCAATACGTTGACCTGCCGGAAGGTGCTTGAGAATCGTCGTCATAAAATAAATCCCTGCTCGATAGACTTATGGAGAGAAGCTTAACAGCCACACCACGATATGTTACGCCATGCATTGATGAGAAAAAATCAGATCGTTATGCGCGTGGCGGCACGCTCATGTACCGATACTGTTCGCCATCCAACAAATGCATATTTATGCAAAATAAATGAGTTATAATTTAAACATCTTTTTGCCGCGACAGGAAGAGCCGAGTGATGATTTCTGCAAAAAACCGTCGATGTCGCTAAGCCGCCTTTGAATGTAACGGTATCTCTGGATTTCTACCACAAAGAATAGGCAATGAAGAACAGCTCGGAGAGAAAACAAACGCAGCAGGCAATTATACCGCCATTTCACTGCCAATCCAGCGGCTAAAATCGATTTACGCGACGGGAAACCAAATAATAAAACAATGTTTCATTTAAAGGATAAATCTTTGTTATTCTCGGCGAACTATGTTTTCCCTTGCCTATTTGCTGGAGATGTTATGTCTAAGAAAGTCGCCGTCCTGCTGGCACCAGGCTTTGAAGAAGCAGAGGCGGTTATGGTGATAGATATCCTGCACCGTATGAAGATCGGCGTGAAAATGCTGTCCTGCCAAGACATGCTGGAACTGCGCAGCTATCACAATATCCGTATGTTTGCCGATGCACTGCTGGAAAGAAGCATGGATGAACTGTTCGATGCCGTGGTGATCCCAGGCGGCTTGCAAGGCACGCTGAGTCTGGCAGCAAACCCACTGGTTACCGAATTTATTCGCCGTCATGACGAGGCCGGAAAGCTGATCTGCCCGATCTGTTCGGCGGCAGCGCGCGTGCTGGGCGGCAACAAATTGCTAAAAGGCCGACGCTATGTCTGTTCTGGCGATCTCTGGAAGGATGTCACGGACGGCGTCTATGTCGATCAAAACGTGGTAGAAGATGGCAACCTGATCAGCGGCAAAGGGTTGGGTGTTGCCTTCGACTTCGCGGGTACTATTGCCTGCCGCTTGACCGGCGATGTTGAAGACACCAACTTCCAGATCGAGCATATCTATTACGATCACTGGCGCGTACCAGCCTAAAAACCGCTAGCCCGGCTATCGTAAACGAGGCCGGGCATTTCACCGATTCACATCTTCACCGAAGCGGTCACGATACTCTTTCGGCGTCAAATCATACTCTTTCCTGAACACCGCATAAAAGTAAGGCAGTGACGGGTAACAGCACATCAAAGAGATCTCGTTGATCGACAGTGAGGTCGACACCAACAGATTGCGCGCGCGCTCAAGTTTTTCTGCGTGAATCACACCGTGAATGGTCTGCCCCATTTCATCTTTAAAGCGCTTTTCCAGATTGGAGCGCGACATACCGACGGCATCCAGTACCTGTTCGACTTTGATTCCCTTACAGGCATAGCAACGAATATAGTGCATGGCCTGAATCACCGCCGGATCGTGCACCGAACGGTAATCGGTAGAACTGCGCCCCACCACCCGCACGGGGGGAACCAAAATGCGCTGAAGCGGCAGTGCGACCGGATGGTGTAATAACTGATGCAGCAATTTGGCGGCACGATACCCCATCTGCCGCGTGCCCTGCGCAACAGAAGAGAGTGCAACGCGCGACAGATAACGCGTCAGCTCTTCATTATCAATACCGATGACACAGAGTTTTTCCGGCACCGCAATGTTCAAATATTCGCACACCTGCAATAAATGGCGAGCTCGAGCATCCGTAACGGCGATAATGCCGGTTTGTGGCGGTAAGGCTTGCACCCAGTCTGCCAGGCGATTTTGTGCGTATTGCCAGTTGTCTGGTGCCGTTTCCATCCCCTGATACACCACGCCCTGATATTGCTCCGAGGCAACCAGTTGCCGAAAAGCGTACTCCCGTTCCTGCGCCCACCCTTTGCCACCTGAAGGCGGTAAACCATAAAAGGCAAAACGATTGAGTCCTTTCTCTTTCAGATGCATAAATGCACATTGCACCAATGCATGATTGTCGGTCGCGATGTAATGCACGGGCGGATAGTCATCGGGATCGTGATAAGAGCCGCCAACGCCCACCAAGGGTACGCCCACACGCTGCAACGACTGAACAATTTCCCGATCGTCAAAATCGGCAATCACGCCATCGCCCAGCCAGTCTTTCACATTATCAATACGGCAGCGGAAATCCTCTTCAATAAAAATATCCCAACCGCATTGAGAGGCCTGCAAATACTCACCTACGCCCTCCACCACTTGCCGGTCGTAGACTTTATTGGCATTAAACAACAGCGTAATACGATAGCGTTTTTCAAACATATTCACTGCTCCAGCCGTGGAGATGCCCTTCTCAATAGCACACCCCCACGGTGAGCAAAAATATTTTGCTGATTAATGCGAACCACAGCCGGTTTCCTGAGACCCGCTGACATCATGTCGCCAGAGACGGTCAGCCCTTACGCTTGGTGGCCGTGTCCATCCATACTGCCAACAGCAAAATGCCGCCTTTGACGATGTATTGCCAAAAGGTCGGAACATCCAGCATGCTCATTCCATTATCTAACGAGGCCATGATAAACGCGCCCATGACTGCCCCGGCTACGCTGCCTACGCCACCGGCCAAACTGGTGCCGCCAATCACGCACGCGGCGATGGCATCCAGCTCGGCAATATTGCCCGCAGACGGTGAGCCCGCTCCCAGACGCGAGCTTAAAATCAACCCGGCGACCGCCACCATCAGTCCGTTAATGGCAAAAACGGCCATCTTGCTGCGTGCAACATTGATGCCCGACAAGCGGGCCGCCTCGATATTGCCGCCAATGGCATAAATGCGCCGCCCAAACGCCGTGCGCGTTGCCATAAAAATCCCGCCCAGCATCAGCAGTGTCAAAATCAACACCGGCGTTGGCACGCCACGATAGTCATTCAGCAGGTAAATCGCGCCTAACACCAGCACCGCCATGACGGCCTGACGTCCGATGTCGCTGGCCGGACGCGTTACGCTGAGCCCCAGATTGGCGCGTTTTTGCCGCCGACGCCATTGCCAGGCCACAAATATCAATAGCCCCGCCACCCCAAGCGTAAACCCGACGCCCGCGGGCAGGTAGCTTTGGCCGATCTGCGCCATGGCACTACTGGTTGGAGAGACGGTGGTACCGTTGGTAATGCCGATGAGAATGCCGCGAAAAGCCAGCATTCCCGCCAGAGTGACAATAAAAGAGGGCACTTTACGGTACGCTACCCACCAGCCGTTCCAGGCACCCAATAACAGCCCCAAAACCAGTGTCACCACGATTGTCAGCGGCAGCGGCCATCCTAACCACACGTCAAAGATAGCGGCTAATCCCCCTAACAACCCCATCATGGAGCCCACCGAGAGATCAATTTCGGCAGAGACGATCACAAACACCATCCCCACCGCCAGGATGCCGGTGATGGCCGTCTGGCGCAGCAGGTTAGAGACATTACGCGCGCTGAGATAGGAGCCATCGGTCATCAAGGTGAAAAACAACATAATCGCGATGATGGCGGCAATCATGACAAACACCTGAAGATTCACCTGCTTGAACCAGCGCACGGCCTCCTCCACTGGTGCCGGTTGTTTGGGTGTCAGGGGGTCGACAGAGGCATTAGACGGTGGCGTTTTCAACATGTTGTTCGCTCCTCAGCGCGGCTTCCATAACCTGCTCTTGTGTCAAATCGTGATTAACCAAATCTGCTTTTATGCGTCCTTCATGCATCACCAGGACACGATCGCTCAGTCCCAGCACCTCGGGCAGCTCAGAGGAAATGACGATAATCGCCATCCCTTCTTTGGCTAACTGATTAATAAGTTTATATATTTCGTATTTTGCGCCGATATCAATACCGCGCGTAGGCTCATCGAGGATCAAAATATCGGGGTTTAACAACAGGCATTTTGCCAACATCGCTTTTTGCTGATTCCCGCCGCTCAGACGAGCAATGGCTAAATCCTGGCTGGCCGTTTTCACTTTAAGATGAGCAATCGACTGGCGAATCACATCCTGCTCGCGCGCGTCATCCAGCGAAGAGAACAGCCCGGAAAAGCGATCGAGCGCCGCCAGCGTGATGTTTTGCGCCACGCTCATTACCGGAACAATGCCATCCTTTTTGCGATCTTCCGGTACCATCGCGATACCCAGCGCCATCGCCTGCTGGCAATCATTTATCGCTACAGGCAGTCCTTTAAGCACAATCTCGCCCTGCCAGCGTCCACGATAAGCACCAAACAGGCATTGCACCGTTTCAGTCCGGCCAGAGCCGACCAGCCCCGCGACACCCAGAATTTCCCCCCGACGCAGCACGAAGGAAACATCATTGACACGACGAATATGGCGATTAACCGGATGCCACGCCGTCAGGTGTTCGACGCGCAGGATCTCCTCACCAATGTCATGCGCCTCAGAAGGGTAGAGCTCGGTGAGCTCCCGCCCCACCATCATGGCGATGATCTGCTCCTCACTGAGCGAGCTGGCAGGATGGGTACCAATATGCTTGCCATCGCGAATCACACAGATGACGTCTGAAATGGCTTTGACTTCATTCAGCTTGTGGGAAATGTAGATGCAGGCGATGCCGTGATTGCGTAAATCGCGAATGATATCCAGCAAAATCGCGGTTTCTCGCTCAGTGAGTGAGGCGGTGGGTTCATCCAATACCAGCAGTCGCACCTGTTTGTTAATCGCCTTGACAATCTCCACCAGTTGTTGCTGGCCCAGACCCAGTTCACCGACGCGGGTATGAGGATCGACGTCAAGCTTGACGCGCGCCAGCATGGTCTGGCAGCGCAAATACATGGCATCACTGTCCAATACGCCGCGTGTCGTCCACTCATTGCCCAGGAAGATGTTCTCCAACACGCTCATCTCTTTGACCAGCGCCAGTTCCTGATGAATGATGGCGATGCCCTTCTGCTCGGTGTCACGAATATGGCTGGCGTGCAACGGATCACCGGCGAAGACGATATCTCCGCCATAGCTACCAAAGGGATAAATGGCGCAAAGCACTTTCATCAGCGTCGATTTACCCGAACCATTCTCACCGCACAGCGATAACACTTGTCCGGCCTCTAACGTCAGGCTGACGTTATCCACCGCCTTTACGCTGCCAAACACCTTGGTGACGTTTTTCATTTCCAACAAGAACGGCATTCTCGCCTCCATCGTTCACTCGCCGCACACCCGGTCACGCAGCCTGCCTAAGCCCCGGTGTCAGAAGACACACGGGGCCAGTCACTCACTTCAGATCGGCAGCTTTATGGAACCCATCGGCAATCACGGTGGTTTCAATGTTGGATTTATCAACCGGCACCGGTTCTAACAAATACGACGGTACCGCTTTCAATCCATTCTCCAGCGAGGCATTGGATTTGGGGGCTTTACCCGCCCCTAACGCAACGGCAATATCAGCAGCTTCCGTCGCCAGTTTGGTGATCGGTTTATACACCGTCATGGTTTGCGTACCCGCGATAATACGTTTTATCGCCTCCAAATCCGCATCCTGCCCGGAAATCGCCACCTTACCCGCCAAGCCTTGCGCGGCCAGAGCCTGAATCGCACCGCCCGCCGTGGCATCATTGGAGGCGACGACGGCCTGAATATTGTTATTGTTTGCCGTTAGTGCATTTTCCATAATTTTCAAGGCATTTTCTGGCAACCAGGCATCGACCCATTGATCGCCAACGACTTTTATTTTCCCAGCGTCAATCAAGGGCTTTAATATGTTCATCTGCCCTTTACGGAACAGTTTTGCATTATTGTCTACCGGCGAACCACCCATCAGGAAATAATTCCCTTGTGGCACTTTATCAATCAGGTACTTCGCCTGTAACTCTCCCACCTTTTCATTATCAAACGAGATATAAAAATCCACATCCGCGTTATTGATCATGCGGTCATAGGCTAAGACCTTGATACCTTGGCGTTTTGCTTCTGCAATCACATTGCTAAGCACCTGGCCGTTGTAAGGAATAATAACCAGGACGTCGACGCCGCGATTTATCATGTTTTCTATTTGAGAAATCTGGGTTTCCTCATTGCCGTTTGAGGACTGAACAAACACCGTCGCCCCCTGCTTCTGCGCCTTGGCAACAAAGAGATCGCGATCTTTCTGCCAGCGTTCCAAACGCAAGTCATCGATTGCCATACCAATTTTTACCTCTTTGGCAAATCCGGCATGGCTTATTAACGCAAGTGCGGCACAGGCTGACAGTAAAAAGTGTTTAACTTTCATCATGAGTACCTTTTCTTTTTTAACGTTTAACGTGCAGGAAAGAAACGCTACCAAGCAGAAAAAGTGTTGCTGGTAACTGGCGCAGCTTCAATTACAGATTTTCACCAAGCAATTATGTTTTTTGGTGTAATCGTAATTTTATGAAGTCGGTCATATTTTATTGTTATTGCCCTCAACCTTTCCTCATTATTCATGAATGTGCATTCAGAATGTTTTTCTCCGTTATTTTTGCGATCGGCTGCACACTTAATAATTATCTGAATACAAGTGTGAAATAACATAATTGAGCAAACGGCGATCCCCTCCGAAGATGAATAACAATAACCGCTTATCCGCTGAATGACTTTCTTAAGGAGTTCTCCATGCCAACCTATTTTGAACAAATTGAACGTGTTCGTTATGAAGGCCGCGGCACGACAAATCCCTTCGCTTTCCGCCATTACAACCCCGAACAGGAAATTTTGGGAAAACGGATGTCAGAGCATCTGCGTTTTGCCGTCGCCTACTGGCACACCTTCTGTTGGAACGGTGCCGATATGTTTGGCGTCGGCTCCTTTGAGCGCCCTTGGCAAGCAGCAGGGGATCCCCTGGGATTGGCAAAGCAAAAAGCCGATATTGCCTTTGAGTTTTTTCAAAAACTGAACGTGCCTTACTACTGCTTCCACGATGTGGATATCGCACCGGAAGGCAATTCATTTAATGACTATCTGTATAATTTCCAAACCATTGTCGAAAAATTTGCCGAAAAACAGCAGCAAACGGGAGTAAAACTGCTCTGGGGAACCGCCAACTGCTTTACACACCCGCGCTATGCTGCCGGTGCTGCCACCAATCCAGATCCAGAAATTTTTGCCTGGGCGGCGACACAGGTCTTTTCTGCCATGAATGCCACTCAGAAGCTCGGGGGAGAAAACTACGTGCTGTGGGGGGGCGCGAAGGCTATGAAACCTTGCTCAATACCGATTTGCGTCAAGAACGGGAACAGATTGGCCGCTTTATGCAGATGGTGGTCGAACACAAACATAAGATCGGTTTTCAGGGCACCCTGCTTATCGAACCAAAGCCGCAGGAACCCACCAAACATCAGTACGATTACGATGTGGCGACCGTTTATGGCTTCCTCAAACAGTTCGGTTTAGAAAAAGAGATCAAGGTTAATATTGAAGCAAATCACGCTACGCTGGCTGGACACACGTTCCACCATGAAATCGCCACTGCCATCGCACTGGGGATTTTTGGTTCGGTTGATGCCAACCGTGGCGACCCACAGCTGGGCTGGGATACCGACCAGTTCCCGAACAGCGTGGAAGAAAATGCATTGATCATGTATGAGATCCTCAAAGCGGGCGGCTTCACAACCGGTGGACTGAATTTTGACGCCAAAGTGCGTCGCCAAAGCACCGATCGCTACGATCTTTTCCACGCCCATATCGGTGCCATGGATACGTTGGCGTTGTCGCTTAAAGTCGCAGCCCGGATGCTGGAAGATGACAAGTTGAACCAATGGGTTGCCAAACGCTATGCGGGCTGGAACGGCGAACTCGGGCAGCAAATCCTGCAAGGGAAGCTTTCCCTTGAGCAGTTGGCGAAACATGTCCACGCAAAACAACTCTCACCGAAACACCAAAGCGGACATCAGGAGATGTTAGAGAATTTGATCAACGACTACCTGTATCAGTAACGGTTAAAAGCCGTCTATTCTCACGGATCTTGCTACTTATCCGTGGGAATAGCATGGTGGGAATTACAGCAATATACCCTACATAATTCGAGTTGCAGGACAAAACGTTTACGTTTCGAACAGCGCTTGCGCTGGCCCTTTAGGGCGAGGCTCATTTATGCGTCTCGTAATGCGGCAAGGGAGAGCATCCCAATGAGCTTACTGAAGTAAGTGATTCGGGTGACAAATCTGCCAGGAGCAGATTTGAACGCTGCTTGCAGTGGCCTCGTGAGCGGTGAGGCCAGGAATGGGCCGAATAATGAGTACAGACAACGCATCTGCAACTTGAAGTATGACGGGCAAGTCGGCAGGTCTCTAACCAAGGATCTCACACTATGTATATGGGTATCGATCTCGGCACATCCGGCGTTAAGACGCTTCTTTTGAATGAGGAAGGCAGCGTTATTGCCGCGCAAAGCGCGCCGTTAACGGTATCCCGCCCCCATCCGCTCTGGTCTGAGCAATCGCCTGAGGCATGGTGGGCGGCAACCGATGCCACGGTGCAAGCGCTGGCAACACAGTACGATTTGCATGCCGTTAAGGCCATCGGCCTGACAGGGCAAATGCATGGCGCAACCTTGCTCGACAAACAGCATCGGGTATTGCGCCCCGCAATGCTGTGGAACGATGGCCGCAGTGCCACCCAATGCCACACATTGGAACAACGGGTGCCGGATTCTCGCCAGATTACCGGTAACCTGATGATGCCGGGCTTCACCGCCCCCAAACTGAAATGGGTTCAGGAACATGAGCCCGCATGTTTTCGACAGATTGATAAAGTGCTGTTACCCAAAGACTACCTGCGCTGGCGTATGACGGGTGAATGTGCCAGCGACATGTCGGATGCCGCCGGTACGATGTGGCTTGATGTCGGGAAACGGGACTGGAGTGATGCGCTGCTCGCCACCTGTTCGCTTGATCGCGAGGCCATGCCTGACTTGTTTGAGGGCAATCAGATAACCGGCTACCTTTCTGACGCACAGGCACAGCGCTGGAACATGAATAGCGTCCCGGTGGTTGCCGGTGGCGGCGATAACGCAGCGGGTGCCGTCGGGGTCGGTCTGTGGCAAGCCGGGCAAGCCATGCTGTCACTGGGCACATCCGGCGTCTATTTTGCCGTCAGCGATGGCTTCCTCAGCAACCCGCAGCACGCGGTGCACAGCTTCTGCCATGCCTTGCCGGGCACCTGGCACTTGATGTCGGTGATGTTAAGCGCGGCATCATGTCTGGATTGGGCCGCCCGATTGACCCATGCCGAAAGCGTACCGCAATTACTGGAAGAAGCGGCACAGGCCACTGTCAATACCAGCATCCCCCCCGTCTGGTTCCTCCCCTACCTTTCAGGCGAGCGCACCCCGCACAATAATCCGCAGGCAAAAGGCGCTTTTTGGGGGCTCACTCACCAGCATGGACGGGCAGAACTGGCGCGCGCCGTGCTGGAAGGCGTTGGGTTCGCGCTTGCCGATGGCATGGACGTGCTGCACATGACCGGGCTGCGCCCCTCCAGCATTACCTTGATTGGCGGTGGTGCGCGCAGCGCCTACTGGCGTCAAATGCTGGCGGATATCAGCGGACAGACGCTGGAATACCGCACCGGTGGCGATGTCGGCCCCGCACTGGGGGCGGCACGGCTAGCACAAAGCGCCGTGAATCCTGCTATCTCGCTGGCCGACCTGTTGCCACCGCTGCCTCTGGAGCAGGTTCACCAACCCGATGCCGCACAGCACGCCCGCTATGCGCAGCAACGAGAAACGTTTCGTATGCTCTACCAGCAGCTGCGTCCGTTGATGAACGATACCCATTAACTGACCCAACGCCGAATGTCGCATCGCTGTACCAACAGAGAGAGCAACATGCTGCACGCCACCGCGCAGGTAAAAACGTAAAAGATATCCAGTATCGGCCACCCTTTCAGGGCCAGATCGCGAGTACGAATAAAATGAATAATCAGGGCATGGAAGCCATAAATAGCCAGAGAATGGCGGGAAATAAACGAAAATCCGGGGAAAGGGGCGCTCAATGCGGGAGCTTTGAACAGGATCATCAGGCATACCGCCGCAATAAACACCAACGGGTTAGCATAGAGGTAGAACGTTTGGGTAAAGTTATCGTTGGCTAACGTCTGCTGCGAGGTGCCCATCGCAATCAGCAGCACGGAGGCAACGAACAACGGTGCGGCTCCCAACGTGACCCAACGCGTAGGCGTTAACGTCCCCAAAGCACGCCCCATCACCGCATACAGCAGGTAGTAAAAGGTGTCGCCCGCGATATACACATTGACCGGTAACAACGGGGTATGCCCTATCGTCAGTTCAGGCGTATTAGGATTAGCGACAACGGCCAGAACCAATACCACTACGGCAAGGTATCGTCCTGACACCGGGGGAACCCGTATTAGCGGCGATAGCAGATAGATAACCAGAATGGCATAGAAAAACCACAGGTGATAAAAGCCCGGCTTTTGCCAGAACAATCGTAGCGCGTTGCCTGCATGAATAGGTGTCAGCAGCGCCATATACGCTAGGGCTACTGCGCTGTAAAACAGCAGGCAGAGGCCAATACGCAACAGGTGCTTTTTTTCCGCCCGCCGCTCGCCAAAAAACAGGTAGCCGGAAATCATAAAGAACAGCGGAACACCCACCCGGCACGCGGAATTTAGCAGGTTTGCCACATCCCAATGGCGCTCGCCCGGCATGCCTGCCGCCGTTATGTAATAGGTGGTACTGTGGATCAACACTACCATCAGGCAGGCTACAGCGCGTAGGTTATCGACCCAGCCTATCTTGTCCGACATGAGGCTCCCCTTTCGTCTTTAGCAGCATAAGGGTAGCCCCACTACGGGTATGCCTCAATGGCCGGGTGTCTGGAAATGTCGTTATGGCGACCGCCTGACATCACAACGCGAATGAGTAGACGCGCGATGATTCTCCCCATGGGTGATAGCCCTCTCCGGCATAGACAAATCCGGCTTGCTCGTAGAATCCAACCAGATCGGTACACAGATGCAAATGGGTGAAACCGTGTTTTCTCGCTTCATCGGCGGCATGACGAATCAATTGGCGAGCAAGACCACGAGAACGACAGTCAGGTTCTACATAAAGCGCACAAAGCCAGGGGTAAAGCTCCATCCGGCTAATGAAATCATTGGTAATCAGCCCAGCACAGCCAACAATCCGCTCGTCTTCAACCAGCAGATACCATTGTGGTCGCGGGTTCGCTGCCGTTAGCGAGCGTTCAATCGCATCCTGATACAACATCATCGTCTCTTCGGATGCCCACTGTTCCTGAAAATAAGCCGTAGCTTCTGCCGCCCAGTGCGGTGTTTCACGCACAGAAATTATCTTCACACAACGTTCCTTCGTGATAGAACAAAATACAACGCCCGTCGTAGACGGGCGTTCAGACGCCACATGTCATCGTCGGTGAAAGCCGGGGATGACGGTGACAGTAAGACAGTTTGTCAGCAACGCCCAGATCGATAACGCCCCCCTCAGAATAACCCGAGCGGTTTGTCGGAGTAACTCACCAACAAGCACTTGGTTTGCTGGTAGTGCTCCAGCATCATCTTGTGATTTTCACGGCCAATGCCTGACTGTTTGTAGCCGCCAAAGGCCGCATGTGCCGGATAGGCATGATAGCAGTTGGTCCACACACGCCCCGCCTGAATGCCCCGCCCCATACGATAGGCGATGTTGCTATTACGGCTCCACACCCCGGCGCCCAATCCATAGTGGGTATCGTTGGCGATCTCCAGCGCATCATCCATGGTTTTAAACGTGGTGACCGCGAGTACCGGACCAAAAATTTCCTCCTGAAACACGCGCATGCTGTTCTTTCCGAACAACACGGTCGGCTCCAGATAGTAGCCCTGCGTCAATGCATCCGACAACGCTTTGCGCCGCCCACCGGTCAGGATACGTGCGCCTTCCTGCTTACCCACCTCAATATAATCAAGGATGGTTTTCAACTGGCCTTCCGATACCTGAGCCCCCATCATGGTCTGACTGTCCAGGGGGTTACCAATGCGGATGGCTTCGACCCGTCTTATCGCCCGTTCCATAAAACGGTCGTAAATAGATTCCTGAATCAATGCCCGGCTTGGGCAGGTACAGACTTCCCCCTGATTAAAGGCAAACAGCGTGAAGCCTTCCAACACCTTATCGAAATAGCTGTCTTCTTTGTCCATCACGTCAGCAAAAAAGATATTGGGGGATTTCCCACCCAATTCCAGCGTCACAGGCACCACATTGCGCGCCGCATAGCTCATAATTTGTTGTCCGACTTCGGTGGAGCCGGTAAACGCCACTTTAGCGATGCGCGGCGACGTCGCCAGATATTCACCAATCTCACTGCCAGAGCCATTCACCACGTTGACCACACCCGGTGGCAATAAATCCTGAATCAACTCCATCAGCATCAGCACGGAGAGCGGCGTCAATTTCGCCGGTTTAAGCACGATGCAATTACCTGCCGCCAGCGCCGGAGCCATTTTCCAGCAGGCCATCAGCAGGGGGAAATTCCATGGAATAATCTGCCCCACCACGCTCAGCGGTTCGTGAAAATGGTAAGCGACCGTATCCTTGTCGATTTCGCTGATCGCCCCTTCCTGCGCGCGGGCACAGGCGGCAAAGTAGCGGAAATGGTCGATGGCCAACGGCACATCAGCCCCTAAGGTTTCACGAATCGGTTTGCCGTTATCCCAGGTTTCCGCATACGCCAGCAGTTCCAGGTTCTCCTCCATGCGATCCGCAATCCGGTTCAGCAGCAAGGCGCGCTCCTGTACCGACATCTCGCCCCACTCTGCCTTGGCATTATGGGCGGCATCCAGCGCATGGTCGACATCACGCATACCGGAGCTGGCGACTTCGCACAGGGGTTGCCCGGTGACAGGCGTCAGGTTAACGAAATAGTCGCCACTGACCGGAGGCACCCAGGTGCCGCCAATAAAGTTGTCATAGCGTTTTTTCAGATTGAGGGGGTAAGCATAGGTGCCGGGCGCGACCCGGTCTTCAGCGGTGTGATGCGCCATTGCGGTCTCCTGTTCTTCGCCGTAGGGTTACGCGGCCAGGCCGCGATGAAAACAGAGCCAATATGCAAAAAATTGCTAACATCAAGGACGGTCTACCAAGCGTATACACAAATCGGCTTTCCTGCCGCGCTGTTTAGCGACTCTTCGAGGAAACGCACACTTTGCCTCCCTTTTTGTGCCCTGGACCACAGGCAACACACCGCGTGCCACGATAAAACTCGCATCGCACCCGGTGGGGTGAAATAATGGCTTTCTACTCCAGAATGAACATCTTATGGGGATAATACGTGGAAGAAGCGATCCCTGCGCTCGAGGGCGCATGCCAACGAACGGTACGCCATCAAGGCAGCCTGTCTCAGGCCAAAACTGACTGGCTGGCGGAAGAAGTGCCGGTCGCACTGGTGTACAACGGCATTTCCCATGTGGTGATGATGGCTACGCCAAAAGATCTGGAAGCCTTTGCATTAGGTTTTTCCCTGTCGGAAGGCATCATCACGTCACCGCAAGAGATTTACGGCATGGACGTGCAGCCGGTCTGTAATGGTATTGAAGTCCAGATAGAGCTTTCCAGCCGCCGCTTTTCCGGGCTAAAAGAGCGCCGTCGCGCCATGAACGGTCGCACCGGCTGCGGCGTGTGTGGTGTTGAACAGTTAGAAGAGATAGGCAAGCCGGTCACACCGCTGCCCTTCACGCAAACCTTCTCGCTAAATCACCTGGACGGTGCATTAAAACAACTCAAAGACGTGCAGCATATCGGCCAATTGACCGGTTCTACCCATGCGGCGGCCTGGCTTTCCGGTGAAGGGACTATTTTGGGCGGCTGCGAAGATGTCGGTCGCCACGTGGCGCTCGATAAACTGCTGGGCGTGCGCGCGACAAGCCCCTGGCACTCGGGTGCCGTGTTGGTTTCCAGCCGTGCCAGCTATGAGATGGTGCAAAAAGCCGCGATGTGCGGCGTCGAGATCCTGTTTGCCGTTTCAGCGGCGACGTCGCTCGCCATTGATGTGGCTGAGCACTGCAACCTGACGCTAGTGGGCTTTTGCCGCCCAGGACGGGCGACCGTTTATACCCATCCACAGCGCCTGCTCGACAGTGCATAAGGCCACTGCGGATAGATTAATCTGTTTTTAGCTTAGGCAACAATGATATAACCGTTTGTTTTCCGTGGGTAAACGTGAGAACGCTGTGTGATGGCGACGCGAATAATCGTTTTCAAGATCATTTAATTAACTATAATGAACCTCATGATTACGCGACGCTAACAAACGGTTGTTTGTTAACCACTACCGCTTGAGGCGTGCCGTACCTGGCTATCACGCGCGCGCCACAACCAAGACCAAGCACGCTCGCGATTATTTAGTAGTACAACTATGGAGATGATAAATATGAGTTATTCACTGCCATCCCTGCCTTACGCTTATGACGCGCTGGAACCGCATTTCGACAAACAAACGATGGAAATCCATCACTCCAAGCACCACCAGGCTTACGTCAATAACGCTAACGCAGCTCTGGAAAGTCTGCCGGAATTCGCTAGCCTCTCCGCAGAAGAGCTGATCGCCAAACTGGATAAAGTACCGGCCGAGAAAAAAGCGGTACTGCGTAACAACGCTGGCGGCCACGCTAACCACAGCCTGTTCTGGAAAGGCCTGAAACTGGGCACCACGCTGGGTGGCGACCTGAAAGCGGCTATCGAACGCGATTTCGGCAGCGTTGATGCTTTCAAAGAAAAATTTGAGCAAGCGGCTGCTACCCGTTTCGGTTCAGGCTGGGCGTGGCTGGTATTGAAAGAAGACGGCAAACTGGCCGTGGTTTCTACTGCTAACCAGGATAGTCCGCTGATGGGTGAAGCTGTGTCTGGCGCATCCGGTTACCCGATCGTCGCGCTGGACGTGTGGGAACACGCTTACTACCTGAAATATCAAAACCGTCGTCCGGATTACATCAAAGCGTTCTGGAACGTGGTGAACTGGGACGAAGCGGCTGCACGTTTTGCTGCTGCCAAATAATTTGTCCTGACGATATAAAACGCATGAAACCGAAATAACAAAATGTTATTTCGGTTTTTTTTTGCTTTTTCCCCGCTGACTCGATTCATCTTTCTTACATTTAAACAATTAAAAATTTTTTAAAGGCGCGTTTTTCATTTATGCTGCCAAGGTTAACTCGCCGAAATCATGCTGTGTTTTGTGCTGCCTCCTTTGCGGCGTACGCTGCCTTGTACCCGGATTATGGCGATTAACACCGCATCAGATAGCAGTCCCTGCTGTCTGAGGTAGGCAGTCTATCCCATCCGGACTTTTACCATGGGAAGGTGAATACGGCTTGTACAGTGCAATACGGTACCTAGCCACACGCTGACACGGAGCTTGTCTTTCTTTCCTGACGTGCCTTCAGCCTGACACCCCGGTGTCTGACACCCCATCGCACAGCGTGAGCTTGTGCGCTCCCCGGATAGACGCCATTGTTTGGCTTCACACACAGTGGAAAACAGAATGGCTATCAAGTTTGAAAATATCAACGTCGGTAAGAAATTAGGGCTGGGGTTCTTTTTGGTACTGCTGTTAACCGCACTGATTGCGGGCCGAGGAATTAGCTACATTGAGTCGTTACAAGAGAGTATTCAAAAAGTTAATTTGAGTAATCAGATTAATACCGAAGTTAATCAGGCTAAATATTATCGTGCCCGCTTTGGTGCCAATTACGATCTGAACGACATTAAACAAAACAGTATTCATATCGACAACATCAATACGCTGGTCGCCCAGGCCAAGACGTTAAGCTGGTCTGCTCAGGATAGCAAAACGCTCGATAGCATCGTAACCACGATCAACAGCTACAAGCAGCAGCGCCAAAACTATCTGGATGCCGTGGGCACCAAAGATAACGTCAGAAAAAGCTGGAGCCTGGACGGTATCGATCAGGCCATGAGCAAGCTTGACGATCAATTGCGCGCGACGGGCGATAGCCAATCACAGCAACTGCTGCTGGCCGATTTCAAAACCAAGCTGATGACAGTGCGCTTCCATCTGGACAATTTGTTGTTGGAACGCAGCAAGGCAGCAGAAGAAACGCTGACCGACGCCATCAATGAAGCACAAACGGCATTGACCTTCCTGAGCCAGAGCCTTTCCGTCGAGCAACGGGAAACGCTGGACCCGGTTCTGAACACCATGAACCATTATGAGGAGCAGGTGCTCTCTTACATGCCGGCTTACCAGAAGGAGATGGACAGCGTCACGCAGATGAACGACATCGCCGTAGCGCTGAGCGATCGCATCACCGAACTGCTTAACGCACAGCTACAGCAAACCGACCACAATGTGCGCACCTCAGAAATTCAGTTGACCGTAACGGCGCTGATCACGCTGCTGGCGGGTCTGCTGATCGCCTGGTTTATTTCACGACAAATCACTGCGCCGCTCAACCATACGCTCACCATCGCCGAGCGCATTGCCACGGGGGATCTGACCATGAACATGTCGACCTCACGCCGTGATGAATTGGGTCAGTTGTTGAATGCCATGGCAAAAATGAACGGCAATCTGCACCAAATGATTGATGATATCCGCGTTGGCGTTGGTCAAATCTCAACGGCAGCCAGCGAGATCGTCGCCGGTAACACCGATCTCTCTTCTCGTACCGAACAGCAGGCGGCAGCCGTTGAGCAAACGGCGGCCAGCATGGAGCAACTGACTGCCACCGTGAAGCAAAATGCGGATAACGCCAACCATGCCAACAAGCTGGTGGTGAGTGCTTCGCAAACGGCCAAACAGGGTGGCGAACAGGTAGGCCATGTGGTGCAAACCATGGTGGGTATCGAACAAAGTTCCAAGCGTATTGCCGAAATCACTTCAGTCATCAATAGCATTGCCTTCCAGACCAACATTCTGGCGCTGAACGCAGCGGTCGAAGCAGCGCGCGCCGGGGAGCAAGGACGTGGTTTTGCCGTGGTTGCTGGCGAAGTGCGCAATCTGGCACAGCGCAGTTCACAAGCCGCTAAAGAGATTGAAGGGCTCATCAGCGAGTCCGTCACGCAAATCAGTCAGGGCGCCAATCTGGTTACCAACGCGGGCAAGACCATGGATAACATCGTGAAATCAGTAACGCAGGTGCACGATATCATGGGCGAGATCGCCACCGCATCTGAAGAGCAGAGCCGTGGTATTGCTCAGGTCAGTCAAGCGATTGCGGAAATGGATGGCACCACACAGCAGAACGCCGCATTGGTCGAACAATCCGCCGCCGCCGCAAACTCTCTGGAAGAACAAACGCAGGTGTTGACGGAAGCAGTATCAGTATTTCGCCTTACACAGGCCGCAGACGGTGCTACTCCCGCCCTCGGCTATGGCGAACGCCCGGCACAGCTCAACTACCAACGGTAAATACCCGCAGTAAGCATCAACCAACCCGAAATAAGGTTGATATAACATTCCGCGTCGTAAAAAAACGGGCGGTGCGCTATCAAAAACGCACCGCCCGTCGACGTTCTGAATCACAAACCTAAAAGGCTTTCTTAAGGCTAACCTGCGAGATTAATGCCGTCAGAGAAAGTACCAGCGTGGAACGCACTACTTGCTGATAACGCTGCTGCTGCATCGGAATCAACAAGGGGTCGGCAGGTTCCCCTCCCATTAGCCGTTCAGGAGGATGCGGCAACGCCGTCACACAGTGCAGTTCGGCAATCGGCCCGAGAATCTCATCATCGGTAAAACGATAGTCGTTTTCGTCGTGGAATAATTCTTCCCCTAACTCCATCACCAACTCAGCGTCTTCATACTCTTTACGGCTGATCATGCCCAGAGTAAATCAGCTTCAAACGCACCGAGAGGTCCCCTAATGGCCCGCTGCCGGTCATTAGCGGCTCTACCGCGTATTTCACCGCATAATCGTCTTTACGGAAGATTTGCAGCATGAGAATACTCACGGCTTCCGCCAACAGCTCAACCGCTTTTAGCATAAAGCTGCGCACGGTTTTCGCCGCATTGAGGGATTCCAGCACGCGATTCTCAAAGGCTTGAGTTTCTTCCATCATAACGTCCCTGCCGAACGGCGCAAATTATTGCATGGCGTTATACACACTCACTGCTTGCTCCACAACCTTACTCTGCACATCCAGACCAGAAATTTGTGCCAACGTAGCCTGTGGCCCCAGGTTAGCCAACAGCACTGCCAGTTCCTGCGCCTGCGGGTCCTGCTCGCTGCGGTAATGCATCGCCGCCGCGATACCGATAATCAGGTTGTCATTGGGCAGTTGGTATTCCAGCGTGCCCAGCAGCGGTTTGATCAGGCGATCGCCTGCACTGAGTTTACGCAACGGCTGACGTCCAACGCGCTCCACATCGTCATGCAGATAAGGGTTTTCGAAGCGGCTCAAAATCTTGTTGATATAGGCAGCATGCTTCTCGGCATCAAAACCGTAACGCTTAATCAGCACAGCCCCGCTCTCTTCCATCGCCCCACGCACCACAGCGCACACCTCGGTATCCAAAATGGCATCGCGGATCGTCTGATGACGAGCCTGCTGCCCCAGATACGCGGTAATGGCGTGGCCGGTATTGAGTGTAAACAGCTTACGTTCAACAAATGCCATCAGATTGTCGGTTAATTCCATACCCGCTATCTGCGGTAGCGGCCCGACGAATTGGGTTTGGTCGACAATCCATTCACTGAAAGTTTCTACCGTCACGGCCAAGGGATCGTCCTGGTTCGCTTCCACCGGTGGAACAATACGGTCTACCGCCGAATCAACAAAACCTACATGCTCGTTGACCCATGCCTGCTCGTTTTCCGGCAAATGCTTCCAGACGTGTTGCTTTAATTGCGTGGTCCCGCGCACCATATTTTCGCAAGCGATGATATTCAGTGGGCGCGTGTTGCCCTGCGCATGGCGCTTCACCAAACCCTGAGCAATGGCACCCGCAATTTTTTCTAGAATTTGCGGCCCTACCGCCGTCGTCACCACATCGGCCTCGGCAATCAGCGCCACAGCGTCTGGGCTGGCGCTGTGCACCGCGCTGACATTGCTGACCGTTTCCAACTGCGCCTGCTCGCCGACCACTTTCACCTGATACTGCTTACGGCTGTTGATGGCATCTAGCAGTGGCTGATTCACATCGGCAAAGGTAAGTTCAATGTTGGCATCTGCCAGCAGTTTTCCGATAAACCCGCGGCCGATATTTCCGGCACCAAAATGTAAAGCTTTCATCATGCGTTAACCTTTAAAAACAATGGCAAAAAAAGAGGCCGCCCGAAGGCGGCGCTGCCGATGCATCAGGCACTCTTTTTCTCGGAGAGCAGGTCTAGCACTTCCTGCACATCCTGGGTCTGCGCCAAACGGGCAATCACGGTGTCATCGTCCAGCGCATTGGTCAGGCGGGTGATCACCGCAATATGTTCGTTATTACGCGCCGCGATACCGATCACCAATTTTGCGACGTCATCCTCATCATCACCAAAGCGCACCCCCTGCGGATATTGGCAGAAGACGATGCCGGTTTTCAGCACGCGATCTTTGGCTTCAATGGTGCCATGCGGCACGGCGATGGATTCGCCCAGATAGGTCGAGGTCAGTTTTTCACGCGCCAACATCGCATCCACATATTCCGGCTCAACGTAGCCACCTTTCACCAGTTGCTCACCGGCAAAGCGAATCGCCTGCTCTTTATCACTCGCCTGCAAGTTCAGGAATACGTTAGCAGCCCCCAGTTGGAACAAGGTGGCGGCTTGCGGTTCAACAACCGGTGCAGCAGCAGCGCTGCCACCCGCAGGCTGAGCGGCGGCCAGACGGCTCACCAGATCGCTGTACAACTGGCTGTCGAGGAAGTTGGTCAGCGAGATATGCTGTGCTTGCGGCGCATGGCGTAGGGCACGTTCGGTCAAATCACGGTGCGTAATCACCAGATCGACATCCTCAGGCAAGCTGTTGATGGCGGTATTGGTGACCGATATTTGCGTCAGCCCGGCATCTTGTACTTTCTTGCGCAGTACGCCAGCCCCCATGGCGCTGGAGCCCATGCCGGCATCACAGGCCACAATGATTTTGCGCACGGTGCTCAGATCGCCGCTGATGCCGGTAGGCACTGAACCGCCTTTGGAGGCCGCTTTCATCTCTTGCACACGGCGTGTGGCTTCATCGAGATCGTCACCCTCTTTTACCTTGGTGCTTTTCAGCAGAATCGCTGACAGCACAAAGGAGACGGCAAACGCGGCAGCAATCGCCACGATATTGGCAAAATAAGCCCCTTTCGGCGTCATCGCCAACACAGCCAGAATAGAGCCCGGAGAAGCCGGAGAAACCAGACCACCGCCCAGCAAGTTCAGCGTGAACACGCCCGTCATACCGCCCAGAATCACCGCAATCAGCAGACGCGGGTTCATCAGAACATACGGGAAGTAGATTTCGTGGATACCGCCCAGGAAGTGGATAATGGCAGCGCCCGGTGCGGACTCTTTCGCATTACCGCGGCCAAAGAACATATAGGCCATCAGCACACCCATACCCGGACCCGGGTTGGCTTCAATCAGGAAGAAAATAGACTTACCGGTTTCCGTCGCTTGTTGGATACCCAGCGGCGAGAAGATACCGTGGTTAATGGCGTTATTCAGGAACAGAATTTTGGCCGGTTCGACAAAAATAGAGGCCAACGGCAGCAGGTTGGTCTGCACCATCAGGTTTACGCCCGCCGCCAGGATTTTCGATAACCCTTCTACCAGCGGACCAATAGCCCAAAATGCCAATATAGCCAACAACATGCCGATAATACCGGCCGAGAAGTTGTTGACCAGCATTTCAAAACCGCTTTTGATTTTACCATCAACAGCGCGGTCAAAACGTTTGATGGCCCATCCGCCCAACGGGCCGACGATCATTGCGCCGAGGAACATCGGCATATCGACACCGACGATCACCCCCATCGTGGTGATAGCACCGACCACGCCACCGCGATCGCCCGCCACCAAACGGCCGCCGGTGTAACCGATAAGCAGCGGCAGCAGATAGGTGATCATCGGTCCCACCAGCTTGGCGAGCGTTGCATTCGGCAGCCAGCCAGTGGGAATAAACAACGCAGTAATCAGGCCCCAAGCGATAAACGCGCCGATATTAGGCATTACCATGTTGCTCAGGAAGCGGCCAAAATTCTGAACTTTGACCTTTGTATCTGCTGTGAGCATAAAAACACACCCCTATTCAAACGCGCGATCGCAAGCGCGTGTGGTCATTATCGTGAGACGGTGTGACTGCCTTCCGTCGGTAGAGATCGTGCGGACTCTAGCACGTCGGTTTGATACCGCAACCTGACGGCCATATGTGACAAACATCACACATAATCCCCACATCATTGCTACATTTTAGTGACTGAGTTCACATAAAATCACCGAATGCGGTTGATTCGACGCATCACCATCCGCATCAACGGCAGCACAATGTGACCTCAATCACATTACAACACCGTGATTTTGTTTTGGTTATGTGATCAACATCACTAAATATCATCACAACCTCGCGTTATTGCCCTATAGCGATGGTTTCAACAACGGTAATAGTGGCGGTAATCCGTTCATCAAATCGCGTTGCTGTGTTGCCAGAGGCGTAATCAGCGCGTTGTAACGTGCCGCCTGCTGCGCCGTTTCAAACTGCACCTGATTTCCCACAAAAGTAACCTGCTTGCCCTGAGCCGCAAGGAAGTCGCCCACCTGCGCCAACTGCTGTGCCAAGGTGGCGGCGGTCGGCACCACGTTCCCCAATGCCGCCGCCGGTTGGATCACTACCTGCGAGTACACGCGCTCATACAGCACTTGCACCTCTTGCGGCTGGCTCAGATTACGCCGGGCTGAATCTGCCTGGGTTTTTGCCGCCTGCACCTGCTGCCCCAGCAGATTTATCGCGCCGACGGCGCTACGCACGCCGTCACGCTGCGTCAAATAATCCTGCGGCACACGAATCTGAGAAACGTGCTCCAATAACGGTTTGAGGCTCACCGCCATGCTTTGACGCAACTGCTGGGAAAAGGTGGTTAAGATGGCGTAATCGTTGGCAAAAGGTCCTAACCGTTTTTTCTGATCGTCACTCAGTGCAGGCGGCACGCTACCCGGTTGCGATGGCACGCTTTGCAATACCGTGATAAACGCCTTGCGCTGATCCGCTTCGCTATCACCGCAAGCCGTCAGTTGGAACACCATACCCAACGCCAGCACTGGCAATAGCCAGCGCGAGCGCCACCCCGTTGTTATCGTCATGCCATACTCCTTATCGCACGTCTTATTCGGTAAAGAAGCGGACCACATTGCTCCGCCTTATCCCTAAGCATAGTCGAATCAGCGCGATACCCTCGTTTTTCTGCCACGCCACCGGGATACTCAGGGTGCAATGGCAGATAATCGCGCGCTGCTGCAAAATTGAGCAATGCCCCCATAACGGTGCAACGCCACAGCGTAAAACGCGCCTATGGCAGGAATCACTCTATTTCCCGCTGTTTTACGGCTATATGTAGCAAAAACATCACTCACAGACCCGAAACGCAGAGATAAAATCTGCCATTTTTTGCTATTACGCTGGCGTGATTCTTGCTCAGTGGGTATATCCCAGCACGACGCAGGAAAGACAGACGATGACACCCGTACTTCATCTTGGTGAACAAAACGGTTTTCGTTGCGCATCGCGCATTCAGGAACTGGCACAACACAGTCAACTGCTGACCGACTGGTCATTACGCTATGACCAGATTTCTCACGGGCGCTTTGAAGGTAGCCTGAAAGAAGCCTGGCTGGACGGCGTACAGTTCTACCAGGAGCAACTGTCACAGTCGGTGTTTCAACGCGGCCAGGGCCGAACGGGCACGCTCTGCCTCGGGGTGTTTAATGCGCTGTCGGGAGAAGCGCGCTGGATGGGAAGCAGCCTGACGCAACAGGACATCACCTGGTCCTACGACGGAGGCGAGTTGATGCTGCAAACGCCGGAAACCTCTTCGCTATTGGTACTGAGCATTCCTTTGGCGCTGTTATCGGATATCACCGATGAACTGCCGCACCGGGTCTACGCCATTCATCACGATCTCCTTGCCAACCGGCTGCGCGAGCACATTCTGGCCATGTTGCACAGCGTGATGGAACACCCGCTGCAATTTGCGCAACGGCAGGCGCGACTGCAATTTCTCAGCGATATTCGCGAGCTTGCCTTTGCCTTTTTCACTGCCGTCGGCACGCAGACCATCAGCGTGCGCCCTTCTCTGCAAAAAGCGCAGCGTGTCGTCACCAAAGCGCAGGACGCGCTGATCGCCCATCGCGATCGGCCACTGACCATGGATGAGCTGTGCCAGCTGACCCACACCTCGCGTCGCACCCTGCAAAACTGTTTTGAAACCGTCACGGGCCAAAGCCCTGCCGTATTCCTGAAAAACATGCGACTCAACGGGGTGAAACGCATGCTGGTGATGGAAGGAGAGTACGCGCAGATCAGCGAAATTGCCTCCAAGTGGGGCTTCTGGCACCTGTCGCAGTTTACCGCTGACTACAAACGTCTGTTTGCTGAACTGCCCTCTCACACGCGGCGAGCGGTTCATCATTTGATCTGAAGTTGATGACTATAAGTCACATTCAAGTTTGCCAGATTTCGATAACGCACACGCCAGAGCCCTTCATAGACTGACCATGAACCATCACGTAGGGGAACGGAACATGGCACAGCACGCTTCATCAGCGCACGCGCTGCCCCAGACGGCATTGCCGCAGGGGAACCAACTGCAAAAAGGCAGCCTTGGCCTTTGGTCGATCATCTTTTTTGTTATTGCCGCCGCATCGCCCTTAACTGGCGTGGTCGGGGGCTTACCCGTCGCCTTTATGGCAGGCAACGGCGCAGGTGTGCCCGGTGTTTATGTCCTGGCGGGCGCGCTGCTACTTATTTTCAGTTTTGGCTTTATCGCCATGAGCCGTTATGTGGTAAACGCTGGCGCGTTCTACGCCTATATCGCACAAGGGCTGGGCACCCACAGTGGTATCGCCGGGCTCGGCATCGCACTGTTGGCCTATACCGCCATTCAGCTTGCCGTCACGGCCATGTTTGGCTTCTTCTTCGCGCAGTTCGTGCAGATGCACACTGGCGTTGTAGCGCCCTGGTGGCTGTTCTCACTGCTGATGCAAGCAGCGGTCGTCGCGCTCGGCATTGCCAAAGTTGAGCTGGGCGGCAAAGTGCTCGGGATATTGATGCTGATGGAAGTCGGCATTGTACTGCTGGTTGACGCCGCCATTGTTACCCAGCCTATTGCCTTTGATATCAGCGCATTTGCTCCGTCCACCGTGTTTCATGGCGACGTGGGCATTGCGATGATCTTCGCCATTTGCTCTTTTATCGGCTTTGAAGCGACCGCGATCTACTCGGAAGAGTGTCGGCAACCGGCCAAGATAATCCCACGCGCCACGCTGCTCGCCGTGGTGCTGATCACCAGCTTTTTCGCCCTCTCCGGTTGGGCATTTGTACAATATGCGGGGGCTGCTCACGTTGCTGAGCTCGCCGCCAAGGATCCCGGGATGTTTGTGTTTACCGTCACCGAACAGGTGCTTGGCCCGTGGGATATACAGGTGATGTCGGTCTTACTGATCACCAGCCTGTTTGCCGCCACACAGGCGTTCCATAACACGCTGTCTCGCTATCTGTTTGCCATTAGCCGTGACGGTTTGCTGTGGTCGAAAATGGCAAAAACCCACCGCACGCACCATACGCCCTATATCGCCAGCCTGGTGCAAGGCGCGTTTATGCTGTGCGCCACCGCGCTGTTCGCCCTGGCGCAGTTAGACCCGATGGCGAACGTTTTCTCCTGGGCTTCCGCCTTGGGCAGCATGTCGATTCTGGTGCTGCAATTCAGCGTCTCGCTCGCCGTTCTCGCCTACTTCCAGCGTAATCCTGCGCTGCCGGTGTCACGCTGGAGCCGCCTGATCGCTCCAGCTCTCTCCGCCCTCGGCATGCTGGCGACGCTGGCGCTGGTGGTCAATAACCTCGACGTACTGAGCGGCTCTTCCTCGCCGGTGGTGTCATCGCTGCCCTATCTGGTGCTGATGGTGGCGTTTGCCGGGTTTATGAGTGCGCACTTCCTGCGTCGCTTGAGCCCCGAGCGCTATTCACGCATCGGCCAGATGGTCGAAACCCTGTAACGCCACGCGGATTCGTCCGTTGTCGCTCCGGCGACAACGGCTCACCGTCATCTGATTTCATGGAGTTCACAATGACAACACCCTATAACCATACCGATTACCGTTTTTGGCACCCGATGGCACACCCGAATGACTGGGCCGAACGCGAACCGCTGCGCATTGTTAAAGGCGATGGCCTCTACATCTGGGATGATAAAGGGCGAAAAATGCTCGATGGCTTCGCCGGGCTGTGGTGCGTCAACGTCGGCCACAATCGCCCAGAAGTGAAAGCCGCCATCACCAAACAGATGGATGAACTGGCTTACTACCAACTGTTTGACGGCGTCAGCCACCCGATGGCCGAAGCGCTGTCTAATCGCCTCATTCAGATGACACAGCAAGAAGATATGCGGCGGGTGCTGTACGGCATGGGCGGCTCGGACGGTGTGGAAACCGCCCTCAAGGTGGCGCGCCAGTACTGGATTTTGCAAGGCAAGCCGCAACGCACGCGCTTTATCTCACTGAAGAATGCCTATCACGGCGTACACATGGGTGGCACCTCGGTGTCTGGCCTGCCGATTTATCGTCTTAACTATGGCCCAATGCTGGAAGGCTGTACGCAGATCGAATCGCCCTGGCAGTATCGCAACCCGTGGAACTGCGACGATCCCGATACGTTAGGCAAATTGGTGGCTGAGCAGTTAGAGCGTGAAATTCTTTATTACGGCCCGGATACCGTCGCCGCGTTTATCGCCGAGCCGGTGCAGGGTGCAGGCGGTGTGATTGTGCCACCGGCTAACTTCTGGCCGCTGGTGCGCGAGATCTGTGATAAATACGGCGTGCTGCTAATCGCCGATGAAGTGGTCACCGGATTTGGCCGCAGCGGGGCGATGTTTGGTTCACGCGGTTGGGGCGTAAAACCAGACATCATGGTGTTCGCCAAAGCGCTCACCGCCGGATATGTACCGCTGTCGGCTACCGTGCTGAATCAGCGTATCGAAGCGGCCTATCTGGACAACCGCGATGCGCGTGGATTATTGATGACCGGCTTCACCTACGGCGGCCACCCGTTAGCCTGCGCCGCCGGGTTGGCGGTGTTGGATATTGTTGAGCAGGAGAATCTGCCAGCCAATGCCGCACACCAGGGGGAATACTTGCTGGGTCAACTGCTGCCGTTTGAGTCACGCTTTCGCTCCGTGGGCAACGTACGGGGCAAAGGGCTGATGCTGGCGCTAGATCTGGTGGAGGACAAAGCGAGCAAGCGCACATTGGCGCCGGATAACGGACTGGCATTTCGTATTGCAGAAGCGGCACGCGATGCGGGCGCGGTGGTACGTCCGGTCGGACCGAAACTGGTGCTGGCACCACCGTTAACTATCGATAAAGCCGGTTGCGATACGCTGGTGCTGGCACTGCAAACGGCGTTTGAGAAGGAAGATCGATAGCAAGGCAGCGGTAGAAAAAAGGGCCGTTCCTGCATGAACGGCCCTTATTTGTTTAGATGCTACACGCCACGCTGTTCGCTTACTGCAATACGGAAATATCCGCCACTTTCAGGAACAGATTACGCAGTTGATTGAGCAGCGTCAGACGGTTCAGGCGTACGCTTTCGTCTTCCGAGTTAACCATCACCTTATCGAAGAAGTTATCAACCGGTTCACGCAGTTCGGCCAGCTCCGCCAACGCTTCCTGATAACGTCCTTCAGCGAACCAGGGTGCCAGCTTGCTTTCCAACGCGATAACGTAAGTAGCCAACTGAACTTCCTCTTTCTCTTTGAGCAGAGCAGCATCAACGTTGGCGTTCAGCGTATCGGTGGCTTTCGCCAGAATGTTAGACACGCGCTTGTTGGCCGCCGCCAGCGCGGTGGCAGCCTCCAACGAACGGAAATGGCTCACCGCTTTCACACGGGCGTCGAAATCGGCCGGGCGGGTCGGGCGACGGGCCAGTACCGCCTGAATGGTGTCTACGCTATGACCTTCTTCCTGATACCAGGCGCGGAAACGGCCCAGCATGAATTCGATCACGTCATCAACCACGTTAGCGTTGGTCAGCTTGTCGCCATACAGGCGTACCGCTTCTTCCGTCAGCGTTTGCAGATCGAGCGGCAGCTGTTTCTCAACGATAATACGCAGCACACCCAGTGCAGCACGGCGCAGCGCGAACGGGTCTTTATCCCCTTTCGGGTGTTGACCGATACCGAAAATCCCCGCCAGCGTGTCCATCTTGTCAGCGATCGCCAATGCGCAGGCAACGCCAGATGCAGGCAGTGCATCCCCGGCAAAACGCGGCTGGTACTGTTCGTTCAGGGCGACGGCAACGTCTTCGGCTTCACCGTCGTGACGCGCGTAGTGCATCCCCATGACGCCCTGGGTGTCGGTAAATTCGAACACCATGTTGGTCATCAGGTCGCACTTGGAGAGCAAACCAGCACGTTTCGCGTGAGCGACGTCGGCACCGATTTTCTCCGCCACCCAGCCCGCCAAGGCCTGAATGCGATCGGTCTTGTCGCGCAGCGTACCCAACTGCTGTTGGAACAGCACGGTTTGCAGACGCGGCAGATGATCTTCCAGACGTTTTTTACGGTCGGTGTTAAAGAAGAATTCGGCATCCGCCAGACGTGGGCGTACCACTTTCTCGTTACCTGAAATAATCTGCTGTGGATCTTTGGATTCAATGTTGGCAACAAAGATGAAATTCGGCAGCAGCTTTCCGGCGTTGTCATACACCGGGAAATACTTCTGGTCGCCCTTCATGGTGTAAACCAGCGCTTCGGCAGGCACCGCCAGGAATTTCTCTTCAAAGCGCGCGGTCAGCACCACCGGCCATTCCACCAGTGAGGCCACTTCTTCCAGCAGGCTTTCGCTCAGATCGGCATTCCCCCCAATCTGACGCGCAGCCGCTTGCGCATCGGCTTTGATCAACGCCTTACGCGCTTCATAATCGGCGATAACCTTGCCGCGCTCCAGCAGGATGCTCGGGTATTGGTCAGCGTTATCGATGGTGAATTCGGGCTCACCCATAAAGCGATGGCCGCGCACGGTGCGAGCAGATTCAATGCCCAGCACCTGACCGGGGATCAGTTCATCACCCAGCAGCATCGTTACCGTATGCACCGGACGCACAAACTGGGTCTCTTTATCGCCCCAGTGCATCAGTTTCGGGATTGGCAGTTTCGCCAGCGCGTTTGCGACCATGTCCGCCAGCAGCCCCTGCGCGCTGCCGCCTTTTACCAGCGCGCGATACAGTAGCCACTCGCCTTTGTCGGTCGTCAAACGTTCTGCCTGATCGACAGTGATGCCGCAGCCGCGCGCCCAGCCTTCAGCTGCTTTGGTCGGTTTGCCCTCAGCGTCATACGCCTGAGCAATCGCGGGACCACGTTTTTCGACTTCACGATCCGGTTGTGCAGCGCTCAGTTGTGCCACTTTCAACGCCAAACGACGCGGTGCGGCAAACCAGCTCACGTCACCGTGTGTCAGTCCGGCATTATCCAGTTCAGTGGTGAAGTTGGCGGCAAAGGACTCCGCCAGAGAACGCAGCGCCTTTGGCGGCAGCTCTTCCGTGCCGATTTCCACCAGAAAAGTCTTGTCAGTCATCGCTGTTAGCTCTCTTTCTTGTTACACATCGGGAAGCCCAGCGCTTCACGGGAAGCGTAGTAGGCTTCGGCCACCGCTTTGGTCAGCGTGCGAATGCGCAGGATATAGCGCTGACGTTCGGTAACGGAAATGGCTTTACGCGCGTCCAGCAGGTTAAAGCTGTGCGCGGCTTTCAGAATGCGTTCGTAGGCAGGCAGCGGCAGCGGTTTTTCCAGCGCCAGCAGCTGTTGCGCTTCTTTCTCGTACTGCTCAAAGCAGGTAAACAGGAAATCGACGTCGGCGTATTCGAAGTTATAGGTGGACTGTTCCACCTCATTTTGGTGGAACACGTCACCGTAGGTGGTTTTACCCAGCGGGCCATCGCTCCACACCAGGTCATAGACGCTGTCTACGCCCTGGATATACATTGCCAGACGTTCCAGACCGTAGGTGATCTCGCCAGTAACCGGCTTGCACTCAAGACCGCCCACTTGCTGGAAGTAGGTAAACTGCGTGACTTCCATACCGTTCAACCACACTTCCCAACCCAGCCCCCAGGCACCCAGCGTCGGGTTCTCCCAGTTATCTTCCACGAAACGAATATCGTGGATGGTCGGGTCCAGCCCCAGCGCTTTCAGCGAACCGAGATACAGTTCTTGAATGTTGTCGGGTGACGGCTTGATGATGACCTGAAACTGATAATAGTGTTGCAGGCGGTTCGGGTTTTCCCCGTAACGACCGTCGGTAGGACGACGCGACGGCTGGACATAGGCAGCGGCAATAGGCTCTGGCCCCAGCGCGCGTAGACAGGTCATCGGATGAGAGGTGCCAGCGCCGACTTCCATATCCAAAGGTTGGATAATGGTGCAGCCTTGGCGAGCCCAGTAATCCTGCAACGTCAGGATCAGGCCCTGAAAGGTCTTGGTATCAAACTTTTGCATGTCAGATTCACGCGATACATGTGGATTTATATGGAATGCGCCAGTATACCCTCTGAGTGCAAGATATACAGCCAGAATGCTGCAACAACTTCACTTCAGCGGTACTTTATTGATGTTGAGGTCAGTTTCACACGGCGCGGCCCGTGGCTGGCCGCGCCCAGCGGATCACGCGCTGAACACCGTTTGCAGCATTTTCAGGCTCAGCACCAGCAGCAGTGCAGCAAAGATTTTTTTCAGGGTAGCCACCGGCAAACGATGCGCCAACCGCGCACCAAACGGTGCGGTAAAGAAGCTCACCGCCGAGATCAGCAGCACGGCAGGCACTGAAACATAGCCCAACGTATAGGCAGGCATCCCCGCCGTGGACCAACCGTTAATCATATAGCCCAGCGCCCCCGCCAACGCGATAGGCAGCCCTACCGCCGCCGATGTGCCGATCGCCTGCTGAATGCGTACATTACACCAGGTCAAAAACGGTACGGTGAGCGAGCCCCCGCCAATCGCCACCAGCGCAGAAATACCGCCGATGATCAGACCCGCCAACGATACCCCCGCTACACCCGGCAGTTGGCGCTGCGCTTTGGGCTTGATGTTAAGCACCATCTGCACGGCAACATAGGCCATAAAGCAGGAAAAGAAGATCGCCAGCGCCCGCGTAGGCAGCAGTGTAGCCAACCAGGTGGCGGCAAAGGTGCCGATAAGAATTGCAGGCGTAATACGCAGCACCACGGGCCACAGCACCGCCTGATGCTGATGATGGGTGCGCAAGCTGGAGATCGCGGTAATGACAATCGCCGCCATCGAGGTGCCCAGCGCCAAATGCACCAGATGCTCGCCTTGCACCCCCTGAGCCGCAAACAGTGCCGTTAAAATCGGCACCATGATACCGCCGCCGCCAATCCCCAGCAGCCCCGCCACAAACCTGACAATGCCGCCCAACGCCAGATAAGCAGCGATCCACTCAATAGCCATGTGCTTCCCCTTCCCCGCTTGCAATGTGTAATAGTGTATAACCTGTGCAGTGCCTTTCACGCGCCGATCTTATTGATTTCTTGTGAGCACGCACACAAATGACTGTTTGCATATACAGTTAAATTTTGCCATGATCGTGATTGAATCATACCTATACCCTAAATAATTCGAGTTGCAGTAAGGCGGCAAGCGCTGGCCCGCAGGGTGAATCTCAGGGATGAGATTCATTTATCCCGATGAGCATACTCAGGTAAGTGATTCGGGTGAGTGAGCGTAGCCAACGCATCTGCAACTTGAAGTATGACGGGTATATCTTTAGCAACATCATGATGAAATGACAACTTGATGAAACTGCAATAGCCTCTGCTTATTACAGAGGCGCCACACGCCACAGGAACGCGACCATGAACCGATGCGCATGGGTCACCCAAGACCCGCTTTACCTCGATTATCACGATACGGAATGGGGCAAACCGTGCAAAGAGAGCGTCAAACTGTTCGAACTGCTGTGCCTTGAAGGACAGCAGGCCGGTTTGTCATGGATAACGGTATTGAAAAAGCGGGAAAACTACCGGGCGAGCTTCCATCAGTTTGACCCGAAACGGGTGGCAAACATGACGCAGGAAGACGTCGAGCGTTTGCTACAAGACAGTGGCATTATCCGTCATCGCGGCAAAATTGAAGCCATCATCACCAACGCACGCATCTGGTGTGACATGGAAGCGCAGGGCGAGTCTTTTTCCGATTTCATCTGGTCTTTCGTTAACCATGCGCCGTTGGTCAACAGCCCCACCACGCTGTCCGATGTGCCTGCTAAAACCGCCGTGTCTGACGCCATGTCAAAAGCACTGAAAAAACGCGGCTTCAAGTTTATCGGCTCCACCATCTGCTATGCCTTTATGCAAGCCGCCGGTCTGGTCAACGATCACACGACCGACTGCTTCTGCTATCAAGAGGCCACGCGTGATTAGGGACTACCGGCCCGAGGATCTTGCCCTCCTCCTCCCCCTGTGGCTAGAAAGCACGACCCGATCGCACCCGTTTATCAACCCCACCTATTGGCAAGAAAGCGAACCGCTGGTGCGTGAGCAGTATCTGCCGAACGCGCAGACTTGGGTTTATGAGGTTGGAGGCGCGATCGTCGGTTTCATCAGCGTGATGGAACAGCGTTTTGTCGGCGCACTGTTTGTCCATCATCGCTGGCATGGCAAAGGCGTCGGCGTCGCGCTGATGACCCATGTGCAGCAGCACTTCCCTGTGTTGAGTCTGGAAGTGTATGAACAAAACCTGCGCGCCTGCGCCTTTTACCAGAAACTGGGTTTCTCTGCGGTAAAACGCACGTTCCCCGCGGAAACCAACGCCCCCGCGCAGATTATGCAATGGGAAAAAACGGCCTGACGATGTCAGGCTAACCTGTGTACCGCCCCCTCAATATCCTGCCCTGCCTGCCAATAGGTTGTCGTACCCACGCGCTGTTCCACGCGTAATTAGTGATAACGATCGCGTTTCATCAACCCTGTGGTTGAATCACTCACCCTTTGAGTGGTTTATTATATGGAACTATTGTTCAATATAGTGAATAGAATGAAAGCAGATCGGATTAAGGGCGTTATTCCCCCCCTTCCCACGTTGACGGATGCTGAGGGGAACCTCGACAAGCAAGCAATGGGCAGCTTGCTCGATCGGGTGATTAACGCTGGCGTACACGGCGTGTTGGCACTGGGCACCTGCGGCGAATTTTATGCCCTGCGCCGGGAAACGCGTCAGGAAACCGCAGAATTTGTGGTTAACCATGTCAAGGGTCGCGTGCCGGTGATTCTCGGTATCGGCGGTACCTGCATCGATGATGTTCTGTATTTCGGGCAGCATGCAGCGCGCTGCGGCGCGGATGCCGTATTGGTCATCAACCCTTATTACGCCCCGCTCAGCGCAGAGAGCCTTTTTCACTTTTACCAAACCGTGGCGGAAAATCTCGCACTGCCGATCATGATTTATAACTTTCCGCAGCTGACGGGGCACTCGATTTCTGCCGATATGGTGCGACGTTTAGCGCAGCAATTTCCGTCGATCATCGGCATTAAAGACACCATTAACAATATCAGCCATATTCGGGAATTGATGAATCAGGTTAAACCTCATCGCCCGGACTTCCTGATTTTTGCCGGCTACGACGAATACCTGTTAGACACGCTGATATTAGGAGGCGATGGTGGCTTTCCGGCGAGTGCCAATTTCGCCCCTGACGTGACCGTTAAACTCTACGAGCATTTTTGCGCAGAAAACTATTCGACCGTATTTCAACAGCGACGTGACTTATCGCGACTGGCGCAACTTTTTTCCATTAATGCCCCCTTGCCTGACTTACTCAAACATCTGTTAGCCATGACGGGAATGTATACGCCTGACGGCAACGGCAATAAAACAAATAGGCTTTCACCGGAACACATTGCGGAATTAAAAGACCTTCTGCCATTACGTGAAGAAAAGGAATAAACCATGGGAAGTGAAAAGATCCAGGCCGCCATTATTGGTTCAGGAAATATTGGTACTGACTTGATGTTCAAAATAATGAAAAACAGCCAATACCTGAGTATGGGCGCGATGATCGGTATCGATCCAGCCTCAGACGGTTTGGCCCGCGCTGCGCGGCTGGGCGTGCCGGTTTCTGCCGAGGGTATCGATGGACTGCTGGCATTGCCCCATTTCCAAGACATTAAAATCGTTTTCGACGCCACTTCAGCCAAATCACATCTGGTACATAACGAGAAGCTGCAACCCTTCGGCATTAAGGTCATCGACCTGACACCGGCAGCCATCGGCCCGTACGTGGTCCCGTCCATTAATCTGGAACAAGAAAGTAATGCGGCCAACATCAACATGGTCACCTGCGGTGGGCAGGCAACCATTCCTATCGTCAATGCGGTGGCACAGGTCACGGACGTTTACTATGCCGAAATTGTTGCCAGTATCGCCAGCAAGTCTGCGGGCCCCGGCACCCGAGCCAATATTGACGAATTTACCGAAACCACGTCGGCTGCCATTGTTAACGTCGGCAAAGCGCGCGCCGGAAAAGCCATCATTATTCTCAACCCGGCGTCGGCACCCTTCATGATTTACACGCCGCCTATGATGCAGGCGCACGCGTGGTACGTGTCGCCACCCACTGCACCGAAGCAGATATTTCACGGCAACATATTGAATTCGCGCGCAACCTCGGTATGGACACCGTCGGTTTTCTGATGATGAGCCACATGATTACTCCGCAGGAACTGGCTGAGCAGGCGAAAAAAATGGAAAGCTATGGCGCGAATTGTATCTACGTCGTGGATTCCAGCGGCGCCATGCTGATGCAGGACATTCGCGATCGCTTCCGGGCGCTGAAAGCCATCCTGAACAGCGATACCCAAACGGGCATGCACGCGCACAACAACCTTTCTGTCAGTATCGCCAACTCACTGACCGCCATTGAAGAAGGCTGCGATCGGGTGGATACCAGCCTGGCAGGCATGGGCGCCGGTGCGGGCAATACGCCCACCGAAGTGTTTATCGGCTGCCTGGAAAAGCAGGGCTGGCAGCACGGTTGTCAGTTGGACACGTTGATCAACGGTGCTGACGATGTGGTACGCCCGCTGCAACACCGTCCGGTGCGCGTCGATCGCGAAACCTTATCGCTCGGACTCGCCGGGGTGTATTCCAGCTTTTTGCTGCACGCTGAACGTGCATCGCAAAAATACGGCATCAGCACCATGGATATATTAATGGAGCTCGGAAAAAGAAAAATGGTCGGCGGTCAGGAAGACATGATTGTCGATGTTGCATTGGATTTAAAAAACGCCAACACCAAGCAAGCACAATAATACTAATGATTATATGAGGTTTTAATTATGCGAAGCCAAAAAATATTAGGAAGCCTTGAGTAGGGTTTTAACCGTAGCGTATTTAAAAGCATCGGTTATTCTGATGAAGATCTGAAAAGACCTGTCATTGGTATCGCCAACTCCTGGAATGAATTGGTACCCGGCCATTTCAATCTGCGTCAGGTCGGTGAATCAGTGAAAAAAGGTATCCACATGGCGGGCGGCACCGCCGTGGAATTTGGCCTGATTGCCGCTTGTGACGGCACGGCACAGGGCCATAAGGGTATGCACTACATCCTGCCTTCACGGGATATGATCGCCAACGACATCGAGATCATGGTAGAAGCCCATCAGTTGGATGCCATCGTGATGCTCGGCTCTTGCGATAAAATTTTTCCCGCGATGCTGATGGCCGCAGCACGCCTGGATATTCCCGCCATCATTCTGCCCGGTGGCCCAATGCTGGGTGGCGAAGTGTTCGACGGACGCAAATCGGACCTGACGACCATGTCAGAATCGTTAGGCATGCTCAAAGCAGGCAAAATCACCGAAGACGTTTGCCATCGACTAGAAAACACTTGCGGCCCGACCTGCGGTTCCTGCTCATTCCTCGGCACGGCCAACACCATGTGCAGCCTGTCGGAAGCCATCGGCATGACATTACCCAATGGCGCACTGACGCCCGCGGTTTATTCCGAACGCCTGCGGCTGGGTGAAAGTACCGGTTTTGCCATTATGAACATGGTGAAAAACAGCATTACCGCTCGTGACATCATCACCATCGACGCGATTAAAAACGCCATCAGGGTATTGATGGCAATCGGTGGCTCCACCAATGCCGTCCTGCACCTCTCTGCATTGGCACATGAGCTTGATATCTCTGCTGAAACCATGATGGACCTGTATGAAGAACTGAGTGACAGCACGCCGCAAATCGTCAAGGTGAATCCGGCGGCGAAGTTCGATATGGAAGATTTCCACCGTGCAGGCGGCATACCACAAGTGATGCATGAAATCAGTGGATTGCTGGAAAAAGGCGCGCTGACCGTCACCGGGCAAACCGTGGGAGAAAACCTGGCGGCCATGAACCTGCTGTATCAGCCTAACCGTGACATCATCAAACCCCTGGAAACGCCCTTTGCCCCTCAGGGTGGGATCGCCATTCTCAAAGGCAACATCGCACCGAAAAGCGGGGTAACCAAACCGGCCGCCATTTTGCCAGAAATGCGTCATTTCACCGGAAAAGCCGTCTGTTTTGACAGCGAAGATGCTGCCGAGGAAGCCATTCTGGCCGGAGATATTAAACCCGGCGACGTGTTGGTGATTCGCTATGAGGGTCCCAAAGGCGGCCCCGGCATGCGTGAAATGTTCAAAGCAATGAAATACCTGTATGGCATGGGGCTGGCCAGTAACACCGCCATCATTACCGATGGTCGTTTCTCCGGCACCAATAATGGCTGCTTTGTTGGCCATATTTCGCCAGAAGCGGCGGAAGGCGGCCCCATTGCTGCACTGCGCGATGGCGACTTGATTACTATTGATATTCCTAACAAAACGATCCACGCCCATGTAACCGATGAAGAAATCGCTCAACGGTTACAACAATGGCAGGCGCCCAAACGTAAATTCACCAAGGGTATTTTGGGCATTTACTCACAATTAGCCAGCTCGGCACATGAGGGTGCCGTTTTGAAATAACCAGATTGTCATTATTGATGACATTACACCCGTAATAATTTGCGTGGCAGGAATATGGCCTCACTCCCCGTGAGGCCCAGGGAAGGAATGAATAACGCACGCCGTTTTAATTGTGACGGGAATACACGCTGTACCTACCAATTAATAATAATAGCAGGTCTATAGTATGGAAAATACTAATCCAGCAGTAACTTACAATCAGGTTGACGCAACAATACCCAATGCCAGATGGTGGCATATTATTCCTGCCACCATATTAGTCTATATCGTCGCATTTATGGATCGCACCAATATCGGGATCGCCATTGCCGGCGGTATGGATAAAGATCTCGGTATTACATCCTCAGTCGCCGGAGCCGCTGCGGGCATCTTCTTTTTCGGCTATCTCTTTTTGCAAATTCCTGGCGGCCACTTTGCAGAAAAGGCCAGCGCCAAGAAATTTATCGCCTGGACCATCGTGTTTTGGGGTGGACTGGCCATGTTATCGGGTTTTGTACAAAATACCTGGCAACTGATGACGGTACGCTTCTTCCTCGGCGTAGCGGAAGGCGGGGTTTATCCTGCCATTCTTGCATTGATTGGCCACTGGTTCCCCAATAAAGAGCGAGCCCGCGCCATTGCGTTTTTCCAGATGAACATGGCGATTGCCGTGATCATCACCAGCCCGATTTCCGGCTGGCTGATTCAGAACTATGACTGGCGCGTGATGTTTATTGTTGAAGGCCTGGTCTCCTTGGCACTGCTGTTTATCTGGCTGCCACTGGTCGCCGATCACCCCAAAGATGCCAAATGGCTTTCTGCGCAAGAACGGGAGTGGATTGAAACCGAACTGCGCAACGACGCGGAAGAAAATAAGCGCAATCAAGGCGCACTGTCTAAAGGCGGCTATAAAGACCTTTACCGTAGTTTGAACCTGTGGCGCATGGTGGCAATTTACTTCTTTATGTCAGCTGGTTTTTACGGTTTCTCACTGTGGATGCCCACGCTTATCAGCGAGCTCACCAAATCCACCATGACGGTCGTCGGTTTACTGACCGCCGTGCCCTTTATCTTTACCATCATCGGCCAGTATATTTTCGCCAGACTGTGCGACGCCACCATGAACCGGCGGCTCTTTACCGCACTGTCATTCTTTGGCATTGCAATCTCGCTGGCCCTTTCTGTGGTGCTGAAAGAAAACGTCTGGCTTTCCTATGGCATGCTGGTGTGCGGCGGCTTCTTCCTGAACGCGTGGGCGGGCCCGTACTGGTCAATGCCTACCCTGCTGTTCCCAACGGAAGCGTTAGGTGGCGCCCGCGGCACCATCAATGCCATCGGGAGTCTGGGTGGATTCTGTGGTCCCTACCTGGTGGGCCTGATTTCGCTGTATTTAGGCAGCAAAATGGGCGTATTAACGCTGGTTGTTTCGCTGATTATTGCCGCACTGCTGACATTATCGCTGCCAAAAGTGACAGCCAATAAATAATTAGTCTGGACAGAAAAAAGAGCGTTGCTGGCATCGCTCTTTTTTTATTGTTTACTCATAGAGCTTGCGGCTGATCTTTTGGCAAGCTTCACGTAACTGATGAATGATTTCCTCATGCCGTGTTTCAGGCATTTGAAAAGTGACGCTCGTAACGCTAACACCAGCAATAATATCGTGATGACCGTCGAATATTGGCATAGCAATACAAAATATGCCCAGATCACCTTCTTCACGATCGAAGGCATAGCCTGTTTTTCTGATCTCTTGCAGCTCTTTTTTCAGGGCAGTTTTGGTTGGAATGGTCATCGGGGTGAAGATTTCCAGGTTCTCTTCCGGTAACAAGCGATCCAGCTCTTCATCACTTAACTGAGAAATCAGTGCCTTACCCAACCCGGAGCTGTGTAGCGACAACTTTTTCCCTACCACGCTTTTTATGCTAATTAGTTGATTACTTTCTATTTTATCCAGATATATCGGGCTATCGCCATCGAGTACGCCCAAATGACATGTCAAATTCAGTTGGTTTACCAAGTCGGACAACAGGGTGTGAGCTACAGATTTAACATTAAAATTCTGAATGGCCGCACTGCCATATTCATACATTTTCAAACCCAGGTGATATTTGTTTTTTTCAAATTTCACCAGACGGTGCGTAACCAGCGATGACAACATCAGGGAGAGGCTGCTTTTCGGCAAGGATAATGCATTGTGTATTTCGGTAAAGGTTGCCACATTCCGTGTTGAAAGATAATCAAGCAGCAAAATCATTTTATCGATAGCCGGCACTTTTGTTTTTGCATTATTCATGTTTGCTCCTGGTTTACACCCTGTTTAACCCCGACACCAACATTATAACTGATTGATATTTAATATTACATTGTCTGTTCGTCAGATTTCATGCTGCAACAATTCTGCACCTATCCTAGGGGCTGTTGACAATTAACACAGCCAGACGAATGCAGCAGCGAGCGCAACGAATGATGCGAAGCGTTTTGAGAGTTTGTCGAAGCGTGTAGCTACGCGTCGAAATTGCTTGATACGGCAAAAGAAACGTTCGATCAAATTGCGTGAAGCGTAAAGATGTTTGTCCAGTGGGCGTTGCTCACGGCGATTCTCTTTGCTGGGGATGACAGCCTGAATGCCTACCGACTCCAGATATTGTAGAATCACATTCGTATCGTAGGCTTTGTCTGCAGCCAAGCTTGAAGGTTTCAATTCACCAAGTAAAGGCAATGCTTCTCTGGTGTCGCTCTTTTGACCACCAGTCAAACTAAAACGGGCAAGCATGCCCAGCCCATCAACCAGAGCGTGAATCTTGGTTGTCAATCCCCCGCGAGAACGACCAATCGACTGGTCACCGTTTTTTTGGGAGCGCCCGCTGCATGCTGATGAACCCGTACGATAGTGCTGTCGATGAAGATTTCCTCGAAATCGGCATCGCCCGCAAGTTCAGCAAAAACGGAATGCCATATTTCTGCCCGTGACCATCTGGCAAAGCGTTTGTACACACTGTTCCAGAGTCCGAAATCGGGTGGTAAATCTCTCCATGGGCTTCCAGTTCGGGCGATCCATAAAACCGCTTCGACAAAAAGCCGATTATCTGCTGCTGTTCGTCCCGGATCCGAATCCTTTCCCGGCAAAAACGGGCTAATCCGTTCGTATTGGTCATCACTGAGCATCAATCTTGGCATTCTGCTTTTCCAAAAAAGACAGAATGTAAACAGATTCTTTTACAAAAAAACAGGTTCTTGGCGATGATTGTCAACAGGCCCTAGCGTATTGCGTTAACAACAGCACCTCACTCGAATACACGAATGGTATCCTGTTACGTAGGATTTTTGTTCAAAGACACGGCCAATGGTATTATATTGGTATTAGATTCTTATCACCGATGCACTACCCGCGTTACTTATAACAACAATCAGAGTACAGCTTATGCCATCAAAATTAGAGAGTCATATCGCCGGGGCGTTATATGGGCAAATGCTAGGGGATGCGATGGGAATGCCATCGGAGCTGTGGCCGCGAGCACGCATCAAAGCGCATTTTGGGTGGATCGATCGCTTTCTGCCTGGCCCTGCGGATAACATCGCCGCCTGCTATTTCACGGCAGCGCAATACACCGATGACACCGCCATGGCGCTGGCACTTGCCGATGCGCTGATCGAATGTGAGGGTGACGTCGTGCCTGACGTTATTGGTAACCACATCCTCACCTGGGCGCTACAGTCTGATGCCTTTGAAAAAAATATTCTTGGCCCCAGTTCCAAAACGGCGCTTTTCGCCCTCAAGCAGGGTGCAAATATCAACTCGCTGGAAAATAACGGCATCACCAATGGCGCGGCGATGCGCGTTTCTCCGCTGGGGTGTCTGCTGCCACCCATGCCATTATCCGATTTCATTGATGCCGTAGCACTCGCTTCTAGCCCTACTCATAAATCAGATATTGCGGTGGCTGGCGCTACCGTTATCGCCTGGGCGATATCGCAAGGTATTGCAGAAAAAAGCTGGTCGGAGATTCAAGCGGCATTGCCCGCAGTGGCACAAGCCGCGCAGGAAAAACGCACAACCACCTACAGCCCGGCCTTATCCGCGCGCCTGCAGCTGGCATTGGAAACCGTGCGGAATGCACCCGACGACGACACCGCGTTAGAGCAAATTTATCAACTGATTGGCACCGGCACGGAGATCATCCAGTCAGTGCCCGCCGCTATTGCGATGGTGGAGTTGGCGCATACCGAGCCGAACCGCTGCGCCATTTTGTGCGCCAATCTGGGGGGTGATACCGATACCATCGGCGCCATGGCAACGGCTATCTGTGGTGCACTCCACGGTGTCGAAAGCATTGATTCGGATTTCAAACGGCAGTTGGATGAGGTCAATGCGCTGGACATTGACGCGTACAGTTCCGCGTTGGCTCGGCTGCGTCAGCGCCGCATGGCGGTTTAAACCGCAGAGCCTGTGATACAGGTATCCGTTCGATTGAGGCAGGTGTTAGTCCTCTGAATAGAAGACATACATATCGGCACGGCAGTAGTTGATACTGTAATCAAGCGGACGCTGATTGATATCAAACGCCAGCGATTTCACCACCAAAACCGGTAGCGTTGCTGGCGTATTCACACTCTGGATAAACTCATGCGACGGCGATTGTGCCGATACCCAGTTGCGCGTTCTGACAGGCGCAATGCCTTGGCTGCGGAAATACACATAAAGTGAAATATCGATCTGTTCGACATCGGCAATCAGGTGCAAGGGAACATAGTTCTCTTCAATGGAGACAGGCTCGCCGTCAATGTCACGCACACGTTTGAGAAGATAAACGTCACAACCTGCAGAAAGCTGTAAATGCTCCGCAATTTCCGCCCGGCAAGGTACCCGCGTTTTACTGATCCACAGCGTGCCCGGCGTTTTTCCGGTTGCCACCACCTGCTGGGAGAACCCCATTGCCGGTTTGAGGTGATACTCGAGCTGGTGATTAACGTAAGTGCCATAACCACGACCGCGCACCACAATCTCCTGCTCAGCCAGCAGTTCCAGCGCCTTGCGCACCGTGATACGGGAAATTCCCAGCGCCATAACAAAATCGCGCTCGCTGGGAAGAAAATCTCCGCGCTGAATCTCCCCGTTCAGCACCGCCAGTTGCACTACATCAGCGAATTTTACGTACAGCGGGAGTTTATCCGGCTCCGCCATGCGCGTTCGCAACCGCTCGACCAGCCAGGTATTTACGCCCATTACGCTCCGTCCATGTCGTATTGAGGGAGCGGAAATCATAACTTTTTTCAGCTCAGGCATCTTTTTTTTCTCAAATTCATTTAACTTTCGATGAACACTTGCAGTCTCCAGCCGCCTACGCGATGATGCGGTGAGGCCTTTTTTTCCTTTAACTTCCGGAGGTTGTGATGAAACCGAGTGTGATTTTGTACAAAAGTATCCCCGCCGATTTGTGCAAACGCCTGGAACAACATTTTACCGTCACCGAATTTGATGGGTTGCCCCCAGCGGGACACCCTGCTCTGGCGCAGGCTGAAGGTATCATCGGTTCCGGTGGCAAAGTCGATCGCGCCTTTCTGGCACAGACGCCGCGTCTGTGTGCGGTATCGACCATTTCCGTCGGCTACGACACCTTTGACGTTGAAGCATTGACAGAAAAAGCCATTCCGCTCATGCACACGCCAACGGTATTAACCGAAACCGTGGCGGACACCGTTTTCGCTTTGATCCTGTCGAGCGCCCGCCGTGTGGTCGAAGTGGCTGAACGCGTCAAAGCCGGCGATTGGAAAAGCGGCATCGGTAGCGACTGGTTCGGTATTGACGTACACCATAAAACAATCGGCATCCTTGGTATGGGCCGTATTGGTCTGGCCGTGGCGCAGCGTGCCCATTTCGGTTTCAGCATGGAAGTGTTGTACAACGCGCGACGCCATCATGCCGAAGCCGAAACGCGCTTTAACGCGCGCTACTGCGATTTGGATACCTTACTGGCTGAGTCGGATTTTCTCTGCGTTACCCTTCCGTTGACCGAAGAAACACGCCATCTGATCGGCCATGAACAACTGGCGAAAATGAAATCCAGCGCCATTTTGATCAACATCGGTCGCGGCGCGGTGGTGGATGAGGCTGCATTAGTCGAGGCCCTTAGCAACGGAACCATTCATGCTGCCGGTTTGGATGTGTTCGTTCAGGAACCGTTGCCGGTTGATTCCCCGTTGCTAAAGCTACCCAATGTCGTTGCGCTGCCGCATATCGGTTCTGCCACCCACGAAACGCGTTATGGCATGGCCGCCTGCGCCGTTGATAACCTCATCGCCGCACTCACAGGCGACGTTAAAGAAAACTGCGTCAACCCGCAGGTGCTTAAATAACGTATTGCGCGCCAACGTGGTTCTGTTGGCGCGCTTATTACTCCTTAAGGTGTTGCTTCACCAAGCCCACGGCCCGGCAATGTCTTGCAAAAATTACCAACGACAGGCGGTGCTGCCGTCGGGAAAACATCATCCGGCGTCACGTAAACTCGACTGGTCGCAACAAACCCGTCTTTGAACGTGGCTTCCACGAAGGTTGCTTGCCAGCCAGCATGCTGTGAATTCAGCGCCAGGCTTACCGGCCCATGGTTGGGTAACGTCACCGTTGTTCCCTGATAGTGAACATCGCAGGCATAGCGGAAATCCCGTGCTTCCGGATTATTTGCCGTCCAGCGTTTTACCTCGACAGGTTTTTCAGAAAAAGTGACATTCAACGTATCGTCTTTGAGTGTGGCGGTGAGCTGCGGCAATGGCTTGTTTTTCAAAAATCGATTCACAAAAGTGATCAACGTGCGCTCAACGTATTTTAAAATACCGTTATGGCTGGAATTGGGGACCACGCGCAGAGATTTCTCTCCTGGCAGCGCGTCATAATAAAAACGCGCATTATCGGGTGCATAGAAATCATCACCGCTGGCATTGACGATATATTTTGCTTTATTGAATTGTGCAGACTGGCCCGCGGCTAAATATTGCATCGGATCTTCAATTTTCATCAACGCCTGAAATTCCTCGGTATTGATGGTCTTGTCTACACCCTGTTGATAGTAAGGATAAAAAGCAATCGGCCAATTGCCACCGTAAGAACGGTACATATGCGTCAGCGCAGTACGCGTGTCCAGCAAATCGATGACAAAGGGCACGACGGCATCCACATCAGGATCAGAAATAAAGGTCAGCCAGGATGTCCAGCCCCGTTTGGATGCTCCCGTCACAATAAACCGAGAAATGCCTTGTGCTTTTAATTCTTGCTTCGCCACTCTGATCGCCTGTGACACCGCTGTCGCCATAGGAATATGTACGGAAGCCCGTGTTCTTAGCGCCGGATTATCCATGAACAACAACCAACTGCGCGCAACATTATCACCTTCTTTCAACGGCTTATTATCCGTACCGTAAGTAAGATATTGGTTTGGTATGTTGCTTACAGAGATAACAACCGCTTCGGTTGCACGGGCAATAGAAGCCAGCATATCCGGGCTGAATTCATTATGCCCATCGGTTTTGATAATACCATTGGGGTAGTTGGTGCCGTTGTTGACAACCATTAGCGCATGCTGTGATTTAACAAGGTGGGCAGGGAGATAGATATCGACGTTGTGTTGCCACTGTGCGGGTTGCACTAATTCCGCCGGGTGACCAGGATTGGGAAATCATGCTGTATTTCTTTACTCTGACGTCAGCCATAATATCATCACCTTCGTAATGATAATCCATCGGCATCGCCGCCAAATCTTCACGATAACACGCGATTACCTGCGTTAAATCAGTGTCCTTATCATCATGGCATCCCATTTCCAATGCATTGGCTTGAGACAAAAACCCCATAAATAATAAGAAAAAAATAATAAAAGTGAGGTTATCAATCTTCATTTATTGTCCTTATTAATGAACTGAGGGTTGATAGTGTATCCGTACGATATTAAATGAACGAGTAAGAATGCGTATTTTCAATTTCAGCAGTCTACTTCACCTTTGTATATAGGTCTAACACCTGTTATTTTTTGTCTCGGTATTTGAAACTTTTCGGCAACGCAATCGCATCACTCATTATTGTATCCCGTTATACCCTAAATACTTCGAGTTGCAGGACAAAACGTTAACGTTTTGAACAGCGCTTGCGCTGGCCCTTTAGGGCCAGCGAACGAATCTCGATGAGCTTACTTTGGTAAGTGATCCGGGTGAGAGAACGCAGCCAACGCATCTGCAACGTGAAGTATAGCGGGTATGGCGCATTGTCGAACAAAAGGCTCTCCGTTAGCGGCTGGCAAGTGGGTTACCATTGCAGCCACCGTCGGCAAGCGTTATGTTCTTTGTTAACGTTGGCATTACCTTTAAGCGATACATGATGAACTTTTCTCTTTTCGGCAACAAATTCACCCGCCACGCTGGCATCACCCAATTGATGGATGACCTGAACGATGGGTTACGTACGCCTGGAGCCATCATGCTGGGCGGCGGCAATCCCGCGCACATCCCGGCAATGGATGCCTACTTTCAGCAACTTTGTCAGGAGATGTTGAGTACCGGTACCTTGACCGAAGCGCTGTGCAATTACGATGGCCCACAAGGTAAGGACACGCTTCTCACCAACCTGTCAGCTTTACTCCGGCAGACGTTTGGTTGGGATATTGGGCCGCAAAACATTGCGCTGACCAACGGCAGCCAAAGCGCCTTCTTTTACCTGTTCAACCTGTTTGCAGGCCGTTATGAGGAGGGGTCATCGCGCAAAGTGCTGTTCCCGCTCGCACCTGAATACATCGGCTATGCCGACTCCGGGTTGGATGAGGATATGTTCGTCTCTGTGCGCCCACAGATAGAATTACTGCCCGAAGGCCAATTCAAATACCACGTCGATTTCGACAATTTAACCATCGGTGATGACATCGGGATGATTTGTGTATCACGCCCGACCAACCCGACTGGCAATGTATTAACCGACGAAGAACTGGTTCATCTCGATGAACTGGCTCAGCAGCACGGCATTCCATTGGTGATCGATAACGCCTACGGCGTACCTTTCCCCGGTATCATCTTCAGCGACGCCACGCCGCTGTGGAATGCCAACACCATTCTTTGTATGAGCCTGTCCAAACTCGGCCTGCCGGGGTCGCGCTGCGGCATCATCGTTGGCAATGAACAGGTTATCTCCGCTATCAGCAACATGAACGGCATTGTCAGCCTGTCACCCGGCTCTATCGGCCCTGCGATCGCGAACGAAATGATTGTGCGCGGCGATTTGCTGCGTTTGTCCAACGACGTTGTGCGTCCGTTTTATCAGCAGCGCGTTACGGAAACCATCGCGACGATCCGTCGTTACCTGTCACCAGAACGGTGCCTGATCCATAAACCGGAGGGGGCAATTTTTCTGTGGCTGTGGTTCAAGGATCTGCCTATCTCCACGGAAACGCTTTACCAACGGTTGAAAAAACGCGGGGTATTGATGGTGCCCGGCCACTACTTCTTCCCCGGTTTGGCAGAAGACTGGCCTCATGCTCACCAGTGTTTACGCATGAACTATGTGCCTGAACCCGAGAAGATCGAACAGGGCATTGCGATTCTGGCGCAGGAAGTGGAGCTGGCGTTGAGCGAGAGCCGCGCAGATTAACGACAAGCGCAATGCTATTGTGCTTGTCGTAATCCAATAATCCGTTCGGGGTTAGCGCCCCAGTCATGGTGCGCCATCCCCTCTGCGAAACAGTTCGTTATTTTTAGCTATATCACTGATTATCTGACTCACTGTATCAGGGTTATTAATCAACAAAACGCCTTTAAAGTAATCATCGAGTTGGAAAAGACGTTTCAGATTACTCGGTTTCATTAAACTTTCCAGCGATAAATCTTTATAAACCGGATTGCTCAAGAAATATAAATGACAAAGATAATTAAAATGTTCTTTCTCCATGAAATTATTTTCAATGGCATATTTTATTTGTGCAAGAGATTGTTCAATACTGACAAACCCGCCCGTGTCTTCAACATTAAGATAGATATAGTCTTCGGGCAGTCCGATAGCATGTACCGCCTCATGCAACATCGTACCAGTCGCCAGGTTGATGTATTTTTCTCTATCCTGAAACGTCTGAAAATTATTGTTCGAAGGATTTAAATCTTCCGGCACAATTGCGGTATTTATAAACATTCTATCTAAGGGATCACCGATACTTGTGAGGCCGAAAATAGTGTCTTTATTAATGGCTTCAGGTTGCATAACCGTCTCTGCTTTTGATTTATTCTTTATTAGCAAAATAATATTTTCATTGTTGTCACCATCCAATATGGACGTCATTCTTTTTAACTTATTAAGCAGGGAGTCAATAAAAAAACGCAAAGCGTCTTTATCTTTCATTTGTATTCTATCAGAGATATAAGACTCAAAAATACCTTGCTCATCGTTTATCACTGAAACAGCGTCATTGAGATGTTTAACAGCATTATTAAACGCTTCATTGTATATATCATAAATTACCGAGGATGCTTTCTCCTCTTTGAGCTGAGATAAGCTTTTAAGGTCGAACTCACTTTCTTCTCCAAAAAACAGCTTTGTCATTTTTGGCAATATGGCATCCATTTCTTTCATAGAAAGAACGATTTTCTTACTACTGCGCGCAAAAATTTCATAAACGTCCTCCATATTATTATCTTGGGTGAGACGACGCTGAATCTCCGCCAGTTTCTCATCATCAACATCATACAGATCTTCGCCAATCGCCTGCCATGCCAACAGTTTTTTTGATGATTGTTTATCTATCCCTAGAATTGTTTCCTGTGCTTCAACGGGGGTACTAACAATAATTTTCTTAGTATCAAAGTCTTTGATAATACTTACCGATGTTATTTTTATTTTATTATCTATGCTTCCATCTTCTTTTTTTCCATGCAGAGTAACGTACTCTGGAACAATGGCATTTTTATTGGATTTCGTTTCTTTTGCATGAAAAAAAAGCCTTCAATGGATCGATAAAATATTTTACCCTCACTGGTTTTAAAAAAACCATTTATCCCGACATAAGGCGTCAATGATTCATCAGGATGAACAATGGTTATGCCATGATCCTGGTTTCTTTTTAGTAGGGTGCTAATACCTTTCGTTTCATAAAAATCCGCATTGCATAATGATAGAATTTGCCTCTTAGCAATACAATGATTTGTACGTAATCTATAGTTTTTGTTACTACCGTTATCACGCTTCCGTTCAGGTAATAAAAAATAAGTATTACTTTTTTCGTTTTTATAAATGACTACACCACCACTGCTCTTCGCCTCGCCTAACAGGTAGGTGTCATCACCTTCAGATCTTATTCTGAGCAGTCGATTATTGTAGGGTAAAAAATCCTCATTATTGATGTGCCATGCACCATCAATATCTCTCACGCCAGGGTTCTCATAAAGTAAACCTCCATAGGTGACAGGAATAGCATCTTTATACCAAGGCGGGTTATTTTTAATGACATCAATGATAGTGTTATCAAGATAGTAGGCAGGATCATTTTCTCTGGTGGGTAACTCATCCAATTTTTCTTTTTATTTTGTATAAATACCGTCAGCAAAATGAGATTGTAAATCATATTCATGATCTGTTTTTTTTAATGGAATAATATCATATTCCCCAGAAATATATTGATAGTTACTGACGTCTGACTTTAATAAAAAATATTTGTTATTGATTTTTAGGTATTGATTAAGGTGCTTGTCGTATTGTGTGGCGCTCGCCAACGTCATCGGTCCAACATCCTGATGTTTGATGTCATCACGGCTAAGTCTTTCTGTCAGGGAATGTCGATCTGCCAATAATGCGATAATATCTTTACTTATACTCGGAGAGTTTTTATTTTCAAAAACCCACTCACCGCCTCGAGTGACAATAGGAGAAAAATCGTTCTTTTGTTGTACCACATACCTATATACATTTTTTTTCACCGCCGACTCACGCACGGGAAACATATTATTTTCAATCATCGCGTAAGTGTTTAATTGGTTTTTTATGAAAACACTATCTCCGTATATTTTCGGAGAATTATTTTGCAAGAAAAAAGTATTTTCCTTATCGTTTAAAACCTCATTCGCTTTTTTCATGGTTGATTCAATGACATGATTAAATTTTATATCACCTTTTAAAACCCATTGTCCGTTAGCATTAAAAAAGATATAATCTTTGGTTTCCACATCAGAAAAATGGTTAAATACGCCTGTGGTTTCAACCATCTTCTCTGGGTTTTTCACATTGATATAAAGCTTGTTATTTTTAATCTCCACATCATTCATCATGGCACTAATCGCACCGTTTTCAGTGCTATCAGATAATTGTCTGGTTAACACCGAGGAGATGAGGTCTTTGGCTAAATTTCTGATGTATGACTCCAACTCGTCAGCCTTATCTAATGAAAGATCTTTATTCTCAATGGCATCAGATAGCATTTCCAGAAAAGATGACAAAATCAAAGTAACCAGACGACCCCGGCCATACAGCGGAATCCATGAAAATATACTGTCTATTATCGACTCAATTTTTTTGGCAAGATCATCAAACTGACGATTCCCCACACAACCTACACCATAAACATTATAGTCAAGCGCGATCTTGCCCTCGTTAATCAATGCAGAAATTGGGTTTTTTAACGTATTGCTTATCACTCTCATTATTTTTTCAGTGCTAAGCACCTCTCTCTCATCACGACAATCTATAAGACTTTTTATTTTTATGTCATCATTACTTGTGTGTTCTATTTCTTTATTCTTAGGTAAATAAATTCTTTTGTTAACACGGATCGGCGCTAATGGTTGAAAAGTATCATTTTTATCTGATAGATCATTGCGTTGTTGATAGAATAACTTTACCATACGACTGTCATCACGAGAAAGATGGCTGACGATGCTATACAAATTTTTCAAGTGTACTTTGCCAAAATGATAAGATTTATTATTGATAGCCTGTTTCTCGTTCTCTTTAACAAAGGCCGAAAGCAGTTGGAGGCATTTAATAAGCAGTTTGACATTCTTTTCTCGTTTTATTGGCGTATTTTTCACATCAGGCGAATTTTCAGCGAGTCTAAATATCAGATCAAATTCATTTCTCACACGCCAATTAATTGATTCGTCCTGCAACACCCTCAATATCTCATTCGGAATATGCCTATTCTTGATAGTGACGGATCTGTAACTCCGGGACCTTGCATTTTTGGTAGTGAGATAAAAATGGTCAATGTCAGGAACAACGAGTTGATGAATAATGTCCAGTTCGTGATTATATTCATTTAAAGAAATATCACTCGCGTTCGCAATAATAAAAGCATCCGATTGCTGCATTTCCGCGTTTCGCGAAACAGCAAACGTTTCAGTTTCCTTCCCAGCAGTGGCGAAGTGTTGACCCCACAGTCGGTACAACGCACCGCCTGCTGCTCCCACAAATAATAACCCCCCGAGCAACACAGCCTGTTTTTGCGTTAACGGTATTGGCTCGTTTCCTTTTTCGGACCGAATCTGTTGCAAATATTGGCTCTGCGCGTTCAGAAGCCTCCCCTTTTCCAATTGACGGAGCATCAGCGGATCATTCTCTTTAGGATCCACCGAACGTGTGAAGAAAACCCGGTTGATATAGGCTAATACGCCGCTTTCACCCGCAGTTTCTCGGTTCCCCTCCACGCCGCCGGGAGTATTTTCATACGTACAAGCAATGGCCTTAATACGCTTAGGGAAATGGCTACCATCGACACGATCTGCCAACGGTGCCTCATCGGTGAATACAGGTTGGGATTTATTCTGTGCAGAATTCTGACATCTCATCACCAAAGCTCCTTTCCTTAACTGAAGGGTCAGATAAACCTATAGCGTGTACAAAAAGAGGAATTACTACATTCGGGAAAACACGCCTCCTATCAATTAATAGTTTTTTATATATCCGTATATAAAAAAACGCTGACAACCTGGGAAGGGAATTGTCAGCGAAATGGATAAAACATCAATATTATTATTAATGCACGGACGAGATACTCACTCTATTCGGTTTCGGCGCAAACCAAATCACCAGTGCAGCGACAGCAAAAATAGCGGCAATCACCATAAAGATATGGTTGGTGGCAACCATCACGCTCTGCCCTTGAAGCATCCACTCTATCGAGCCACGAACGGCGTCCATGTTCATGCCATCATTCAGCATGTTATGGGTGGCTACCGCCTCCCTGTCCGTTAGACCGGCCAGCTCCGCATGCACATAGCGGGTTTGGTTCTCCCATGATGTGTTGACCATGGAGGTAGCGAAAGCCCCTGATAAGGTACGAATAAAGTTCATCAACCCTGCGGCAGAATCCATCTCTCGCTCAAGCACGCACCCAAGCGCAATTCCGGTCAAGGGAACAAAAAACAGCGGCATACCGATGCCTTGGAACAACATGGGTAAACTTATCTAGGAAAATGTCATGCTCATGTCTGCCTGGCTGCGAAACAGCGTCCACAGGCCGAGCCACAGCACCCCCGCGAACACCAGCGGACGCGGATCGATTTTCGTCGCCAAGGTAGCAACCAGCGGCGCGAGAAACACGGCCAATACCCCCATCATCGCCGTTGAGTAACCGGCAATCGTCGCGGTATAGCCCATGTAAATTTGCAGCCACAAGGGGGTCAGCACGGTAATGCCAAAGAATGCGCCAAACGCCAATGAGAGCGTCACCATACTGGTCGTAAAGCCGCGATGACGAAATACTCTGAGGTCCACTACGGGATTGCGCTCGGTCAGTTCCCAAATCAGGAAGGAGATAAAGCCAATCAACGCAATAATCGCCAGAATGACAATGCGCGTTGAAGCGAACCAGTCATGATCCTTGCCTTCATCGAGCATGATCTGCAAGGCGGACACCCAAACCACCAGCAGTCCCAATCCCACGACGTCTATGCGCGATTTTGCCGTCTGCGTTTCATAACGTTGCAGCATCTTCCAGCACATGAAACCCGCCGCAATAGCAAAAGGGGTCTTACAGATAAAGATGTAGTGCCAGCTAAACTGATCGCAGATAACGCCACCGAGAATCGGTCCCATAATCGGAGCAACCAGGGTAGTCATACTCCAGATACCGATAGCAACGTGGCTTTTATCTTTCGGAAAAATACGCATCATCAACGTCTGAGACAGCGGCATCAGCGGCCCGCCAGAAAAACCCAGAAACACGCGAAACAGCACCAGCATATTCATACTGGTCGCCATTCCGCACAGCGTTGAAAATACGCCGAACATCAGCAGACAAATCACGAAAACCCGCAGGGCACCAAAGCGAGAAGCCAACCAACCGGTCAGAGGGACAGAGATCGCCTCCGCCACCGCGTAAGATGTGATGACGTATGTTCCCTGGCTGGTTGATGTCCCCAGACTCCCGGCAATATTCGACACAGAGACGTTGGCGATGGTGGTATCGAGAATGGCCAAAAAATTGGCCATCGCCAGACACAGGGTTCCAATGACGAGCGCCGCGCCCGTTAGCGGCTGCGGAAAGGTATTCTGCGTAGTGTTGTGGCTCATTGTTTTGCGCCTTAATCCTGACGAGCCGTTGTCAGACCTTCATGGCCCGATGCCGCCAGATCCAAGGTGTTATGCGTATCGATGGTAGCAATCATCGACAGGCCAACCTGTAGCGGGTGTTTCGCCAATTCCTGCTTGTCCAGCGTAATACGCAGCGGCAAACGTTGAACCACCTTGATCCAGTTGCCCGTTGCATTTTGCGCGGGGATCATGGAGAACGCTGAACCCGTGCCGCCAGAAACACCGCTCACCACGCCGTGATACACCACCTTGTCGCCATAAATGTCAGCCGTGACTTCAACAGGTTGACCGATTTTCACGTGACGCAGCTCAACCTCTTTAAAGTTGGCGTCGATATGCACGTCGTGCAACGGCACTACCGTCATCAAACGCTCGCCGTTCTGTACCCGCTTGCCAATCTGTACCTGACGCCTGGCGATGACGCCATCGACGGGCGCTTTGATAATGGTGCGGGCCAGATCAACGTGTGCCTGTTCCACCTTGGCTTTCGCCAGCATCACCTCTGGGTTGGTTTCCACCGTGGCATCAATGGTCAGCGCCGCATTGGCTTTTTTCGCACCGATGGTCGATAAGCGATTAGCCACCGACTGCGCGGCCACCGCCTTGGCGACATTGAGGTTAGATTCAGCCTGGGCCATCGCATTACGAGCGTTAGTTAATTCCTCACCGGATACCGCGCCGGACTTTGCCAGCGCCTCGCGCCGCGTTAAATCCACCTGCGCTTTGGTGAAGTCAGCCTGTGACGCCACCAGACGCGCTTGCGCCTGCGTTTCATCCGCTTCTCGCGCCTTGACTTGCGCGGCCAATCCCTCGTCGGTCGCCATGTAGCTGCTCACGCGCCGCCGCGACTGCCCCAGCATCGCCTCGGCCTGCGCCAGTGCCAAACGGGCATCAGTGTCATCGAGTTGTACCAGCACATCCCCCTGCTTCACCCACTGCGTATCCACCACATTCACCGCCTGCACAATGCCGGTAACCGAAGGCGTCACTTCCGCCACCTCCGCCGCACTGTAGGCGTTATCGGTGGTGACATAGCGCGAACCCACCACCGCATACCACACGCCGTAACCGCCCGCAGCGATAACCACCGCGGCAGCCAATCCCATAAACCCTTTTTTACGCGATGACGCGGCGCGCGATGCATGAAAATGTGTGTCCGCCGCAGGCGTGGCAGAGTCATTATTTCGCTGTGACATAGAAAAACTTCCTGCAAGTCGAGAGAGGATTAAGAAGCATCAAATCCGCCGCCTAACGCGTGGATTAATGAAACGTCGAGTGAGAACGCCTGTGATTGCAAATTCACTAACGCACGCTGGGTATCCAACATGGCGTCCTCTGTTGTCAGGACATCGAGATAGGTTGCCAGACCACCGCGATAGCGTTTATCTGCAATGAGATACGCCGCTTTGGCGTTCGCAAAGGCGCTTTCGCTTTTCGACAGACGCGCTTTCAGGGCATTGGCACGGGTAACCACATTGGCCACATCGTGCAATGCCAACGTCAGCGTGTTGTTGTAAGTCGCTACGGACTCTTCGTAGTTGGCCTCGGCGGAGGTTAATTGCCCGGATAAGCGTCCACCGGTGAAAATGGGCAGATACAGCGCAGGCCCAATGCTTCCGGCATCGTTGCCCGAGCGGGTCAGATTATTCAGGCCGAACGACTGATAGCCAATAAAACCGGTAATACTGACATCGGGGTAGTACGCGGTTTTGGCAACATGAATGCGTTTTGCCGCAGCTTCAACGCGCCAACGGGCGGCGCTGATGTCCGGACGGTGGCCCAGAATGTTGATGCCGGTGTTAGCCGGCAAATTAAAGGATTCATCGAGATGGATCGCCGGGCGCTGAATAGAAAGCCCCCGGTCTGGGCCGTCGCCCAACAGTGCGGCAATGGCATTTTTCTGTAGCTGGATGGCCTCCTCGGAGGCTATCAATTCGGCCTCGGCGCTCGCTTTCAGCGCCTGCACCTGTTTGATCACGCCGTCAGTTTCTAGCCCATTGAGATTGCGCTCTGTCATCAATTCAACGGTCTTGCTACGGATCTCCAACGCATTCTGTGTCGTGTCACGGTTGAGGTATAAGCGCGTCAGCTCTGCGTAGGACTGCACCAGCGCGGCTTGGAGCAGTAATTTTGCCGACTGCATTTCCGCATCGGCCGCCGCATAATCTGACGTTGCAGCGGCAACTTCAGCACGGTTCTTTCCCCAAAAATCCAGGTTAAAACTCAGATTAGCCGTCGCAGAACCGTAGTCATTCCAACCGTGCGGTGGCATATAGGCCTGATAGGCATAGCTCACTTTACTCTTTGACGCAGACGCACCAACTTGCACAGAACGAATCGCACCAATTTGCTCGGCGATCCCGGCCGCGTTCTTTAATCGAGGCTCTGCTATTTTCAAGGTTGGCGCAGAAGCCAGCGCCGTTTCCATCAGGCTGTCCAACTGCCTGTCGTGGTAGCGTAGCCACCACTGCGCGTCTGGCCAGCGGCCCTGTTTTTCCGTGGTCAGCGACCGCGAAGAAGCCAACTCATCGGCACGTTTTATTTGGCTCAGTGTGTTGTCTGGGGCGGTTGAACAGCCCGCCAGGATGAGCACCACGGCAAGCATTGAAAACCGCAAATCAGGAGGTAACAGGCTGCGATTTATTAACTTATTGATTTTCAAGATACACCCTTTTTAATACCGTACAGTACGGTTTTGTTATAACTTGACATAAAACGATAGTCAAGAGAAGCTTGCCCATTGGACGGAAAGGGAAGAGGAGCGTATGCGAGTAAAAAGTGAAACCAAGCGTCAAACCATTCTGGATATCGCGACGCGCGCATTTATAGAGCAGGGATTCAACAATACGTCGATGTCGGAGATCGCCAGTCGCGTCGGGGGATCCAAATCAACGCTCTATAACTATTTCAGCTCCAAAGAAGAGATCTTCTCTGCTGTCATGGCATCGTCAGCCAAAACCGACATCGCGGAAGCCTTCGAATCACTAGACCCAAAGAAAGATATCGAAACGACGCTTAACCAATTTGGCCGCAACTACCTCTCCTCGGTGCTGAGCAGCGGCCTGATGGCAATCTGGCGTATGGCAATCAGTGAATCAGAGCGTAGCGATATTGGTCGTTTGTTTTATGCCGAAGGGCCACAAAAGGGCTGGAAACGGTTAAGCCATTACCTGAGCAAAAAAAGCGACGAAGGTATTCTGCGCAGCTCAGACAGTTGGGTTTGCGCAATGCATTTGAAAGGGCTGATTGAAGCGGAGTTATTTCTTGTCGCAGCACTGGGCGTCGACACCGCGCCAGATGCAAAACGCATTGAAGCGGCGGTCTCTCGCGCCATCACGGTATTTCTGCTCGCTTATCGGGTGGAGACGTCTAGGCCGTAAACCGTAGGGTACTGCCAATAAAAAAGAAGCTCGCGATCGAGCTTCTTTTAAGGCATTAATTAGGTCGTCAGCTTTAGCGCATCGTCATGCAGTATTCATATAGGTATAATAATTAGAGAAATAGGAAATTCTAACTGGGCAAGACCTGTAGGCGTATATGAGTTTTCCCCTGCGTTTTTATTCGACAAATTTCACCCTTTCGATATTAGTAAAAATAATCCATTGGGGCCGCAACCTGGATGTTAAGTACGAGTCATGAACACAGATTTGTTGTACATATGTATGTCTAAATTTGGCCTAGATGAATAGCTTATATCCTCATTATCCAGAATCACTGATCTCTTCCCTGTAATCAGTACCGGTCTAAACTGAAGTCTCCAGTCTTTCTTTTATCGAACAAAGACACCAGTCCGTCATGAAAAAGACCCGTTATACCGAAGAATAGATCTCCTTTGCGCTGAAGTAGTCCGCAGCAGTGCAGTGAAGTGCGCAAATTGGTGGCGTAGACATCTTTACTGATGGCGGCGTTGAGCAGGCTCAGAGTTGCATGACGGGCAAGGACGCATCGTAGCCGCTCGCTTCAAGCGTGGAGAGAACCAAGAGTACCTTTCTCTCGAACTCGGATATACGCATGCGCAAAGAAGCACTATTCATGTGACACATGAATAGTGCAGAAAAGTACCTTAAGTTTCAAACAACAAATTACGTGAACTTGTCGATGATAACTATCAGGGCTTGATATTTGTTAGCAGTATGGCTATTATGTATACATGTTCCTCGGCCCCAACCGAGAAACATGTGATAATAGTCATATGTATTCTACTTGTTTATTTTAAGCACCCAGTACTTCAAAATCTTTCGGACCTGCGTAGTGAGTAGACTTCCTACGAAGTTTGCCCCGACAATACCGACGGCATGAGACCCCCCTAAAGTCCCGATAATCCATTGTGTGAGATAGTTGACAAGTAAGGGCTTCACAAAAAGTATCAGTCCTGTCATTGCGAGCGCCAAAACACCCAAGCAGAATAGCCTGTAGTATTTTTTCTCGCGTAATGCCGTCTTGATGTCATACTTAACGCTTGAATACTCATTGTAAACTGTGAACGTACTCTCTTTTACTGCGTCTAACTTTGTATCCATTGTAGTCTCCTTTGGTTAATGGATTAGAACGAGCTTGTTTTGTAAAACCAGTAGTTGAAATAAACATATTCAATACCTTTATTAATGAACCATTACCGCAGGGAACATTCCCTTTGGCGTCGTATTTCCAGCACTTCTGCTATTTATCCGCTCATACTTCACCCCGCTTATTTCATACTCTTTATTGTTTACGCCATTTCCCTTTTGCCCGATTTTGGCAAGGGGTGTCCCGGTTCATGAGCGAAGATTATTCGCGCAGGCGGGGGGCATGTCAGTGTATAAGACGTTGAGGATTACTTGCTGACTGGAAATAAAAAACCTCCCGGTCAGGAGGTTGATAATAATGAGTTGAATTTGAGTTCAGGGAGGGCTAAGTCATAACACTCAAGCATTCCGTCATTTAATCTTTCACATTTCTTATTCAACCTAAGTGCTATCAACTCAACGCGTGAGTGCTATTTCTTTCGTAAGCAGCAACCCACCTCTCAATGAAAAAATATTATCATAATGCAAGATAAATATCAAATTTATTTTCATTTTTTAGCAATTTTTTTGTTGATTTTTCAAATTTTAATTTCCCACATAAATATCCTATCGTATAGATGGTTTTCCCTGTATGTCAAAAGTCTCTGATACGCATTTTCTATTTACGCCATGCAATACTAGCTACCTTTAATAAAGTACTCTCCTCGAAAAAACTTTTATCAAGACAACACTTCCCCGCATACTTGTTCAGGAATAAACAAATACGGTACCTGTTCCCGCGCGACGGGATAGTCGGGCGGAATAATGGATGTTCAACGCGTCTTTTGCTTCAAGAACATCATTATCTCATCCCGGATAGGTGCTTAGCACATGCAATTTTCAAGTTTTTGCTTCCGACCTCCTCCTTTCTACGTGACCAGAGCCACTAGGAGGGCATCGCATTTCGCCCTTCCAGGCGCTCTTTCTTTTCACGGATTGGGGTTTCTCCGCATAGTGCCCAACGTTTATTGCGGCTTTCATCTTTTTACGCTTAACGCCGCTTTGTACCCTTATTTTAACTTCATAATCGCTGGGTTAGGCTAGTAGCTACTTTTTTTCCTTTTTTAACGATCGGGTCATAAAGATTAAAACTGCGTGCCCTTGCGTTATAACTACTGATGATCCAGTGAATTGCATACAGTCCGGGTGGGCGGCCGTGACGAGAGCGTTGCTGACAGCCCTATCCCTCCCTTGGCACGTTGGGCTTTTTCCCGCATAGACGAAAATGTCCCAAAACGACCGACCACCATTTTGGTCGACACAGGTTTTTCGGCACACTGTGCTTAATGGGGACTTCCCCGATCATGGTGGGAGATTCAGAAATCCATGTTTAACCTGCCATAATGGAACATCACTGCGATTTTGAAGCGCTCTTTGTTCCGGTATCCTCTGGACTTGACCCTAAGCAGTCGTATTTTACTGTTCAGTGATTCTGCGTTGCCGTTTGAGACCCGATGTTTCATGGCATTCAGCATCCCGTAAAGCCTTTTACGGAACGTTCTGACTGCGCTGCTCAGCAGTGACACTCCCACGTCTTTTGCCATGCTCATCCATTCCAGCCACAACCGTCTGCTGTGTTCATCGTACTGTCGGTTCCAGAGTTCCCTCACCAGCTCTTTCAGCGCCCAACAACGACTGGTATCCGGCAGGACCAACTGCGCTACCTCCAGCCTTTCCGCTATGCGGCCATGACGCTTATGGCGACCGTATAACCACAGATAACGGGAGCGATGTGCACTTTTCCTTGCCTGCAACGGGATGGTTTTCATCTCGGACCAGTCCTCGTTTCACTGCACGTTGCATGATTTTATCGACGGCACTCTAGCTGAGCTTAAGTTGTTTCCTGACCGCGTCAACGGTGCTGATTTTTAGCCATGAGATGACGAAGGATTCGAACAGCAGCGTATACCGGTTACCTGGGCCAGCCCACGGAACTGGGCGAGGAAGCCTCCGAACAGGCCTCGTCGTGAGGATAGAATTTGTATACTGATGTGGGGTCAGTTCAATCGATGAGTCAATAAATAAAGGCCAGAGAACGATGCTCTGGCCTCTCAGTTTTTCTACAGTACGAACGAGTGTAGGTGGGTTTTCTACATTAACCCCGCATCGTCACAAACTCTTCCGATGCGGTCGGGTGAATCGCCACGGTATTGTCGAAGTCGCGTTTGGTCGCGCCCATTTTCACCGCCACGGCAAAGCCTTGTAGCATTTCATCCATGCCAAAACCGATGCCATGTATACCAACGATTTTCTCTTCCGCTCCGACACACACCAGCTTCATGCGGCACGGTTGGCGGTGCTGCGTTACGGCGGTATACATCGCGGTGAAAGAAGAGGTGTAAACTTTAACCTGATCATCACCGAATTTTTCCCGCGCTTGCGGTTCGGTCAAGCCAACAGTGCCAATCGGCGGATGGCTGAACACCACGGTGGGAATATTGGTGTAATCCAGATGCTCTTCCGGCTTGTTGTTAAACAGCCGTTCTGAGAGACGGCGCCCCGCCGCAACAGCCACTGGTGTCAGTTCGACGGCGCCGGTGTTGTCGCCCACCGCATAAACACCCGGCACGTTGGTGTTTTGGTATTTATCCATCTTGATAAAACCACGCTCGTCTTTGATGACGCCCGCCGCTTCAATATTGAGGTTATCGGTTGCTGGCTCACGGCCAATCGCCCAAATCAGGCAATCCACAGTATAAGATTCACCGTTGGTCAGATGCAGAGTCAGGCTACCATCGGCGTTTTTCTCCACGGACTGCGGCAAGGATTCGGTATGCAGCATCGGCCCTTCTGCCTTCATCACCTCCACCAGCGTAGTGAAGATCAGCGGGTCAAAGCCGCGCAACGGCGCGTGCTTGCGCACAAACAGATGGGTTTCGGAACCGAGTGCGTTCACAACACCGGCGATCTCAACGGCGATATAGCCCGCACCGACAATTGCCGTGCGCTTTGGCAAACCGTCAAGCGCAAAAAAACCATCGGAATCGATACCGTACTCAGCCCCGGGAATCGAAGGACGCGTCGGCCGGCCTCCCGTCGCGATCACAATGTGGTCGGCAGTAATGGTTTCGCCATTCACTTCAACGGTATGCGCATCGACAAAACGCGCAAAACCGTGGATAACGTCCACTTTGTTTTTGCCCAGCACCGTGTTGTAGGACTGATGAATGCGATCGATATAGGCACTGCGGTTCTTCACCAGGACATCCCAGTTAAAGGCATTAACGGTGGTATCAAAACCATAGTCTGGCCCATACAGATGGATCGCTTCGGCAATCTGCGCCGCATGCCACATGACCTTTTTCGGTACGCAGCCAACATTAACGCAGGTACCGCCCAGATACTTTGCTTCAATCAACGCACATTTTTGCCCATACATTGCCGCACGGTTAATGGACGCAATACCGCCACTGCCGCCACCGATGGCGAGATAGTCATAATGCTTTGTCATGAGAAGATCCATGGTTAAGTGAAGAGAATAAAACGCAGTGTAACCCCTGAACTCGGTCTGCGGCAAAACCGTTAACGTCGGTTTTGCCGATAGGTGCAACAGGTAAAACCTCTCAGGTTATTCTGGCACCACTTGCTCAATCAGCGTATGCCCAGTGCCATTAGGCGCAAGCACGCCGTGCAACCACAGCAGCAGCGTTTGCATTTGCGCGTGCAGTTTCCACGGTGGGTTGATGACAATCATGCCTGACGCCGTCATGCCATAGCGATCGCTGTCAGGCAGCATTGCCAGTTCAATTTGCAGAATATTACGGATACCGGTGGCTTCCAGATCTTTGAGCATACGTTTGATTTGCTGGCGTAATACCACCGGATACCACAGCGCGTACACGCCGGTGGCAAAACGTTTGTAACCTTCCTGAATCCCTTTGACCACCGCCTGATAGTCGGTTTTCAATTCGTAGGGAGGGTCTATCAGGATAAATCCACGGCGCGAGGCGGGCGGCAATTGGGATTTCAACTGCTGATAGCCATCTTCACGCACCACTTTGGCTCGCGTATCACGTTGAAACTCACCGCGCAGCAACGGGAAGTCGCTCGGGTGCAACTCCGTCAGGTGAATACTGTCCTGCTCACGCAGCAGTTGGCGGGCAATCAGCGGCGAGCCGGGGTAGAAACGTAGCGTACCGTTACTGTTGTAGGCTTTAACCGCATTCAGGTAAGGGGTCAGCGCTTCGGGAATGTCGTCCCGCTGCCACAGTTTGGCAATACCCTCCAGATACTCCCCGGTGCGCTCCGCATGTTCACCACTAAGCTGATAACGCCCGGCCCCTGCATGGGTATCCAGATACAGAAACGGTTTCTCTTTTTCTTTGAGCGCAGTAATGATCAGGCTCTGAACGGTGTGCTTCAGTACGTCGGCATGGTTGCCGGCATGGAAACTGTGGCGATAACTCAACATAACGGTTTTTGTTCCGGTGAAATAAGCGGGGTGCCCGAAGGCAAGATCATGTCTCGCACAGTATAAACGTTCTGCCGCAGAAAATATCACCGGAAAACCATAACGCAATCCCCTTGCCGAAAGGGTCGATCGATCGTTATATTATTAAATATATAGCGGTAGTGAGTGGAGAACATCATGGCAAACCCCTTTAGCGATGGCGTTATGGATGGGCTTAAGGCCCAAACGCCACAACCCCTGAGCGAAATTCAGCACCACGGTCTCGAATATCGACGTGGTTATATCTGTGGCTACGCGTATAACCTGGCGGAGGCGGTAGGCGATCGGCAAAAAGCCGCGTTTGAGGCGGGCCTGCTTTCACGGCGCTATGGGCTGGAGCGTGACCGTATCGCCGAGTTTTTTAGTGAATACGGTAATCCACAAACCGTGGTCTATTTTTATGCCGGTTACGATACGCCGGGGAGCAACGAAGCGGTACGTACCCGAGCCTAAACACAGCACCACTCACTTCATACCGCCCGCAACGCCGCAGTGAGCCCTCTGCGCCCGGCGCGCTAACTTGCGCGCCAGGCGCAATCTCGGCATGCTCAGGGAATTTTCCCCCGTTCATTGATTTTTGCCCTTTCTGGCCTCATGTTAATCAATAATTCGCTTTTTTTGCCAGCGCTCGCGCGACTGCCCTTATCGCTGGCTGACACATAACGATAGGACCGTGATATGACGAATCCATTATTGACCCCGTTTACCCTGCCCCCGTTTTCCGCCATTAACATTGATGACATCGTCCCCGCCGTTCAGTCTGCGCTGGCAGACTGCCGCAGTGCGGTTGAGCGCGTCGTCGCGCAGGGTGCACCGTTCACCTGGGAAAATCTGTGTCAACCGCTGGCAGAGAGCGACGATCGTTTGGGTCGTCTGTTTTCCCCGATCGGCCACCTCAATGCCGTGAAAAATAGCCCTGAGCTGCGTACTGCCTATGAGCAATGTTTGCCGCTGCTCTCTGAATACAGCACCTGGGTTGGACAACACACCGGGCTGTATCAGGCGTATCGCGACCTGAAAGAAGGGGCCCACTACGCGGCATTGAGCCTCGCGGAGAAAAAAGCGGTGGATAATGCGCTGCGTGACTTCGAACTGTCCGGTATCGGTTTGCCGCCGGAAAAACAGAAACGCTATGGCGAAATTGCCGCGCGCCTGTCTGAACTGGGTGCGCAGTACAGCAACAACGTGCTCGACGCCACCATGGGTTGGAATAAGCACATCACTGACGTTGCGCAGCTTGAAGGGATGCCGGAAAGCGCGCTGGCCGCCGCCGCTGCACAAGCCGAGGCGAAAGGGCTGGAAGGTTGGCTGCTGACGCTGGATATCCCCAGTTACCTGCCAGTCATGACCTACTGCGTCAATCAGGCGCTGCGTGAAGAGATGTATCGCGCCTATGCAACCCGCGCCTCCGATCAGGGGCCGAATGCGGGTAAATGGGATAACAGCGAGGTGATGGCCGAGGAGCTGGCGCTGCGCCATGAACTGGCACAACTGTTGGGCTTTGGCAGCTTCGCGGATAAATCCCTTGCCACCAAAATGGCAGAAAACCCACAGCAGGTGCTGGATTTCCTCAACGATCTGGCAACGCGCGCTCGTCCACAAGGGAAAGCGGAGTTGGCACAGCTGCGCGCCTTCGCCAAAGCGCATCATGGCGCTGACGAACTGCAACCGTGGGACATCACTTACTACAGCGAATTGCAAAAGCAGCACCTCTACACCATCAGCGACGAGCAACTGCGCCCTTATTTCCCAGAGCAGCGCGTGGTTGAAGGGCTGTTTGAAGTGGTGAAACGCATTTACGGCATTACCGCCAAAGAGCGCCACGACGTAGACGTGTGGCATCCCGAAGTGCGCTTCTTCGACCTGTTTGATGAAAGCGGCGAGCTGCGCGGCAGCTTCTACCTCGATCTCTATGCACGCGAACACAAGCGCGGCGGTGCCTGGATGGATGACTGCGCGGGACGCCTGCGCAAGAGCAACGGTGAGCTGCAAAAACCGGTGGCCTATCTGGTATGTAACTTCAACCGTCCGGTCAGCGGCAAACCCGCGCTGTTCACCTACGATGAAGTCACCACCCTGTTCCATGAATTTGGTCACGGCCTGCACCATATGCTGACGCAGATCGATACCGCTGGGGTGGCTGGCATCAGCGGTGTGCCATGGGATGCCGTCGAACTACCAAGCCAGTTTATGGAAAACTGGTGCTGGGAGCCGGAAGCGTTGGCGTTTATTTCCGGTCACTATGAAACCGGCGAACCATTGCCGCAAGCCATGTTGGACAAAATGCTGGCGGCCAAAAACTATCAGGCAGCGTTGTTTATCCTGCGCCAGCTTGAGTTCGGCCTGTTCGATTTCCGTCTGCATGCGGAATACGATCCAGCAAAAGGGGCACAAATTCTGCCGACACTGTCCGATGTCAAAGCCAAGGTTGCCGTCGTGCCGAGCCCAAGCTGGAATCGCTTCCCGCACGCCTTCAGCCATATCTTCGCAGGCGGCTATGCCGCAGGCTACTACAGCTACCTGTGGGCGGATGTTCTGGCGGCAGACGCTTACTCGCGCTTTGAAGAGGAAGGCATTTTCAACCGCACCACTGGCCAGTCTTTCTTGGATAACATTCTGTCGCGCGGCGGTTCCGAAGCGCCGATGGATCTGTTCAAGCGCTTCCGTGGCCGTGAACCACAGCTGGATGCCATGCTGCACCACTATGGCATTAAAGGGTGAACATCAGCCTGCTGACAGAAGGGGGCGCCGATAGAGGCGCCCTTGATGCATTAGCGGCACGCTGGGGATTGCAGGACGATCCCGCCGCGACGCTGGCGCTGGTGCTCACGCCAGAACGTCTGGAACTGCGCAAACAGGATGAAGAGAAGCTCGGCGCTATCTATGTCGATTTCGCCTCTGGCACAATGGCCCACCGCCGTCGCTTTGGCGGCGGACGCGGTGAAGCGGTTGCCAAAGCGGTCGGTATCAAAAAAGATTATCTGCCGGACGTCGTGGATGCTACCGCCGGGTTGGGCCGTGACGCGTTTGTGCTGGCCTCATTAGGCTGCCGTGTACGCATGCTGGAACGTAACCCGGTCGTTGCCGCACTGCTCGACGATGGCTTGCGCCGCGGTTATGAAGATGCCGAGATAGGCACGTGGCTGCGCGAAAGATTGACGCTGATTCATGCCTCAAGCCACACAGCCCTGAGCGATATCACACCGCCACCGGATGTGGTCTATCTCGATCCCATGTTTCCTCATCGGCAAAAAAGTGCGCTGGTAAAGAAAGAGATGCGGGTGTTTCAATCACTGGTGGGCGCGGACGACGATGCGGATGACCTACTGGCTCCCGCGCGGGCGTTGGCGAAAAAGCGCGTGGTGGTAAAGCGCCCCGACTACGCTCCGCGGCTGGCAGGCATTGCCGCCCAATCGATGCTGACCACCAAAAGCCACCGCTTTGATTTTTATTTGCCGCTGCAGTTAAGCGCTCATACATGAGCGCTTGTTAGTCCCTGACAGACCACTCAGCAACCTTACGCCGACAACGCCTCAACCCGCTCGATGGCACCACGCAGGCTTTCTGCACTCAGCGGCACAGACAGCGCGTGGATCGATTCGAACGGTGCCAGCGTGCGCGCAATCACTTTCTCCACATCGGCGTGATTATGGATATCAACACCCAGCGCCTTCAGGCTGGTGGGCAGGTTGAAACGCGCAAACGCCGCGATCAGTTGCTCGGTCACGTCGCGCTGCCCGAGCAGTTCACTCTGCACCAGAATGCCATAAGCCACTTTGGTGCCGTGCAGGAAACGCTCGGTTTGCGGTAAGGTGGTCAGCCCGTTATGCACCGCATGCGCCGCTGCCACGCGGGTGTAGCGTTCACCTAAGCCGCCGACCATACCACCACCAGCGATAATCGCATCGACCACATCAAGGAAGGCCTGCGTCAGTTCGCCACGCCGTTGATCGGCCAGCGCCTGCTCGCTGCTATTAAGCAGCACATTACGAATAGAGAGCGCAGCTTCAATCCCCAAACGCACCGTCAGCGGCAGGTTTTCCGGCTGTGGGCTCAACACCACCGCCTCATACCATTTCGCCAGCGTATCGCCGATCCCTGCCAGCAAGTATTCCTGCGGCGCGCGCAGAATGATAGTGGGCTCCACCAGCACCAGATGGTTGGCATCGTTGAAAATTTCAAAACGCAGCGCCTGACCTTCATCGTTATACCACACGGAAAGCGGCGTCCAGGCGGCACAGGTCGCGGCGATGGTAGGGATAGCCACCAGCGGTAAACCGAGGCGACGCGCCACCACTTTAGCCGTGTCCAACAGCGCACCGCCACCGACACCGATCACCACCTGACGATCGTCACCCGCTTGTGCACAGAGTTGCGCCACCGCGCTTTCGCTGCAATGGCCGCCAAAAGCAATGTGCTTTACACCGGCCAGGGTGAATGCCGCAGGCAAAAACGAGGTAGCTGCCGCAATCGCCCGTTCACCATAAATCCAGACGGCGCTTCCCAGCTGTGCCGGGGTATAAAGGGTTTCCAGCTCCTGCAATGCGCCGGGGTAGGAGTAATAGTTGGCGGGGCCGGTTACCACGCGAATTGCCGTGCTGGTCATGATGCTACGTCCTGTTGTGTGTTGACTGTCATCGGTGAATGATCACTACCTTACCACAAACAGACTTCTGGATGGCTATAAACATCGAAAGCATCATGATGCATTTTTTTCATGTTGCGTTGTAAGCGTCTGTTTTATGAATTATCTTCATGTTACGTCTGGACATCTGGACGGCTAATAACATTTTGCTTTATCTTATGTGTTTTCGTTCATTGCCAGGCGTTATCACCCCGTGAAAGATCTGGCCGATCAGATGTCTTTTTTCCTGGGATAACCGCCATGACACACACACATCGGCCAACGCCACACAAACTGGAAATGCGTGGGATTTCCATTGCCTTTTCCGGCTTCGCTGCGCTGACGCAGGTCGATTTCACGCTGGAAGGCGGCTCTATCCACGCGCTGACCGGTGCCAATGGCGCAGGCAAATCCACGTTGATGGCGGTACTTTCCGGTGCGCATGAGCACTATCAGGGAACCGTTGTCATCGACGGAAAACCCGTTGAGATTCGCTCACCGCGACAGGCCAAGCAACTTGGCATCCATCTGGTACAACAGGAAGTCGACGTCGCGTTAGTACCAGGCCTGAGCGTGGCGGAAAATATTATGCTCGATCAATTGGCAGAGCCGGGGCATCGCTATCGCTGGCAACACATCCGCCACAGTGCGCGCAACGTACTGGCTCTGTTGGGTGTCGATCTGGACGTGCGTCGCCGCATCGAGCAATGCTCACTGGCCGAAAAACAGCAGATTCTCTTGGCACGTGCCCTCTCCCACCATTGTCGCTTCCTGATCCTTGATGAACCCACGGCACCGCTCGATCAGCATGAAAGTGAGCGCCTGTTCAACGTGGTGCGACGCTTGCAGCACAGCGGTATCGGCGTGGTGTTTATCTCGCACCGTATTCATGAGCTAAAAGCGATTTGCGATCGCATGACGGTATTACGCGATGGTCGCCTGATTGAAAGCAGTCCAATGGACGGGCTAAGCGGCGAAGCGATCGTCGAAAAGATGCTCGGTCATGCGTTGAATGATATCTATCCGCCACGCCGCCCGACGATAACCGGTAAGGCACTGCTGGCGATTGACGGTCTGCATGACAATACACGGCTGCACGATATCTCGTTGCAGTTGCGCGGCGGCGAAATTCTTGGCATTGCCGGGCTGGCTGGCGCGGGGAAAACCGAACTGTGCAAAGCGCTGTTTGGCGCCAATGCCAGCCGCGTGCGGTCCGGCGAACTGCGCGGCAAGCCCTGGCAGCCGACCACGCCGGCGGATGCCGTCGCCGCTGGCATTGCTCTGGTGCCAGAAGAGCGCCGCAAAGAAGGCATTTTTATTGACGAGTCGGTGGCGATGAACCTGAGCATCAGCGCCGACGACAGCTTTTCCCGCTGGAGTCTTTTTAATCATCGGCGCGCATGGCGCTGGGCACAGGAGATCATCTCACGTCTCGGCGTGCGAACCACCGGGCCAGCACAGACGCTGCGTCGCCTGTCAGGCGGCAACCAGCAGAAGGTCGCGATTGGCAAATGGCTGCGCAACGATGCCGATGTACTGATCTTTGATGAGCCAACCAAAGGCGTTGATGTAAAAGCCAAAACCGATCTCTTTCTTTTAATCGACCAACTGGCTCGCGAAGGCAAAGGCGTGATTTACGCCTCCGGCGAATTCGCTGAACTGGTCGGGCTGTGCGATCGCATTTGCGTGCTGTGGGATGGCCGCATTGTGGCAGAACTGGATGGCCGCAAAGCCAGCGAAGAAACCCTTTTACTTTACTCCACCGGAGGAACCCCTGCGTGAGCAAAGCACTTTCCCTTAAGGCGACAGTTTCGGGCCGCCAACAGCTGTTTGATTTTCTCTACAAATGGGGAATGCTGCTGACAGTGATCGCGCTGATCGCGCTGTTTGGTGTCGCCTCCGACAACTTTCTCGATCCGTACAATATCATCAATATTCTGCGCTCGATTGCCATCGTTACAGTGATCGCCATTGGCGTCTCCATCTCACTCACGGTGGGTGGGTTCGATCTCTCGGTGGGCTCTACCGCCTCGCTGGCTAACGCACTGGTGATTTCGCTGTTTGTTTGGCACGGCTTTGGCACCACGGAAGCGATTTTGGTCACACTGCTGCTGTGTACGCTGGTCGGCCTGTTTAATGCTTTTCTCATCGTGGTACTGAAAATCCCCGACATGTTAGCAACACTTGCCAGCCTGTTCGTGATTCAGGGCGTCGCGATGACCTACAGCTACGGTGGCTCCATCACGCAAAATATGGTGCTACCCAGCGGGGAGATGGCAGAAGGCATTATCCCTGACGCTTTCTCACTGCTCGGTCAAGTGCCGACCATTGTGATTATCATGCTGGCTGTCACCGTGGTGGCACAGCTGGGCCTGTCATTGACCAAACACGGTCGCCGCATGTATGCCATCGGCGGTAACGCTGAAGCCGCACGGCTTTCCGGCATCCGTACCACCCGTTACCGCGTGGCGGCCTATATCCTCGCCTCACTGTTGGCAGGATTGGGCGGTATTTTACTGGCATCGCGCATCGGCTCATCCCAGGTCAACGCCGGTAGCGGTTACCTGATGGATGCCGTGGCCGCGGCCTGGATCGGTTTTTCACTCGCTGGCTCTGGCAAACCTAACGCATTGGGTACGCTGGTCGGGGCCGTGATCCTCGGCGTATTGCAGAACGGGCTGGTGATGCTCTCTGTTCCCTATTACGCCATGGACATTATCAAAGGGCTGGTGCTGGCCGCCGCCCTGGCAATCACTTACGTTCAACGCCGTTAATCCCGAAAGACAGGAAACTATAATGAAGAAATTGACGTTTTCACTGCTGGCGCTGAGCCTGCTGACCATCGCCCCCACCTTTGCCGCCACACCTGCCCCCGTGCCGGACGCTATCGCCAAACACGACGGACCGATTCGCATCGCCGTTATCCGTAACCTTGGATCCGACGATAACACCACCCAATTTATTGCGGGAGCCATCCAGCAAGGGAAGAAACTGGGGTTCACCGTCAATACCTTCCTGAGCAACGGCGATGACGCCCGCTTTCAGGATTTCGTCAATCAGGCCATCAGCCAGAAGTATGACGGGATTATCCTGTCTCAGGGCCGCGATCCGTACTCGACTGCGCTGGTTCAGCGCATCGTTGACAGCGGCATTGCGGTGTCCACCTTCGATACCGCCGTCAATGGCACCATTAACGGCGTGACCGTGACTCAGCAGGATGACGCGTCACTGACCGACCTCTCCTTCGGCCAACTGGTGAAAGATTTCAGCGGTCAGGCCAACATCATCAAGCTGTGGGTCGCCGGGTTCCCGCCGATGGAGCGCCGTCAGGCTGCCTATCAAAACATCCTGAAAGACCACCCCGGCATTAAAGAGCTGGAGTCCATTGGTGCGGTCTCTTCCGACGTACAGGGTGACACCGCTAACAAAGTGGGTGCCGTGTTGGCGAAATACCCGAAAGGTAAAATCGACGCCATCTGGGGCACCTGGGATGCCTTCAGCCAGGGCGCTTACAAAGCACTGAAAGAGAATGGCCGCACCGAAATCAAACTCTACAGCATCGATATCTCTAACCAGGACGTGCAACTGATGCGCGAAGCCAACAGCCCGTGGAAAGTCAGCGTGGCGGTTGACCCGAAACTGATCGGTGCCACCAACGTGCGCCTGATTGCCAACAAGATTGCAGGCGAACCTACCCCGGCAACCTATGATTTCAAAGCCGCTACCATTCCACAGGCGCTGCTGGTGAGCCAGCCGGGACAGGTTAACGTCGCTTCACTCGGCAACATTATTCCCGGCTGGGGCCAGAGCGATGATTTCATTGCCCCGTGGTTCGCAACACTTGAAGCCAAACAGAAAAAATAAGGAACCGCAGCATGGCAAAGCAGGAACTGCCGCAGCCCGATTACAGCCGCAATATGCGGTTAATCGGGCATAGCGATCAGGGGGGTCGGCCAGACGGTGTACAAGTGATGGTCCATCGTGGCTACGCCTATATCGGGCACATGGTGTCGCAGGGGTTCTCCATCGTCGATGTGCGCGATGCGAAAAATCCCAGAGCGGCAGGCTATGTACCCGCCCCGCCCGGTACCTGGAATGTGCACTTGCAGGCGCATGACGATCTACTGCTGGTGATTAACGCACGCGATCTGTTTGCCGATACCCGCTTTGCCGATGAAAAGGTCTATTACACGCGCTCCGTTGCCGATACGGTGAGTGACGTGCAAGACAGAGGCTGGAGCGCCGGACTGCGGGTGTTTGATATCTCAACGCCGGACACGCCGCGTGAAATCGGCTTTCTGCCGCTGAACGGCATTGGTATTCACCGTATTTGGTACGTCGGTGGGCGTTGGGCCTACGTCTCCGCCCTGTTGGACGGTTTTAGTGATTATATCTTCCTGACCATCGATCTTGCCGATCCGCGTAAACCGGAAGTGGCCGGGCGCTGGTGGTTGCCGGGTATGCACAGCGCCGCAGGCGAAACCCCCAATTGGCCGGAAGGGAAACGCTTTGCGCTGCACCACGCGATTATCAGCGGCGATACCGCTTACGCCAGTTGGCGTGACGGTGGCCTGACGCTGCTGGACGTGAGCGATCGCCATCAGCCGCAGCTCATTAGCCACCGCAACTGGAGCCCGCCATTCGGCGGCGGTACCCACACCGCGCTGCCGTTGCCGGATCGCGATCTGCTGGTGGTACTGGATGAGGCAGTGCTGGACAATCAGGAGGATGGCGAGAAGCTGATCTGGCTGTTCGATATTCGCGAACCGAGCAATCCGGTCAGCATTTCCACCTTTCCGCAGCCGGATGAAGTGGATTACGTGGCCAAAGGTGCGCACTTCGGGCCGCATAACCTGCACGAGAACCGGCCAGGCAGCTTTATCAGTTCAACGCTGATTTTCGCCACCTACCAGAACGCAGGCGTACGCGCTTACGATATCAGCAACCCGTATCGTCCCGTAGAAACCGGCGCGCTGGTGCCTGCTGCGCCGGAGAAAATGATGGATACCCGCCCGGGTCGCCCACGCGTCATTCAGTCCTGTGATGTGTTTGTGGATGCACAGGGCATTATTTACAGCACGGATTACAACGGTGGGCTCTCGATTATCGAGTATTTGGGGTAATACGCATCGACCGGGTAGCACAGGTTTTCATCTTTGACTTTTACTCGCGTAAAACATCACGCTGAGGTGGGCGTGACCGCCGGGTGAGCGGCATGGATGCCGCGAAAGCTAGCGCCGCGCCGGGAGCGCGTCGCTAGAGGCCCGAACAGCGGGCACAAACGCCGAAGGCACCGCGTAGCGGCGTGATTTATCGCGAAAAGCCTGGAGTCACGAGGCGGCGGCGATTGAGCGCCTCGTGTCGGGCGCGTGCTGCAACGGTTGCAGAAATCCATGTTGGTTAACGCGCACGAAACCTTCACGGAACCGACAGAAATCCCCGTTCAAATCTAAACGGGGATAGCCTCACGAGGCGATATCGTCACACCACGCCCTGCGCCAGCATCGCATCCGCCACTTTCACAAAGCCCGCGATGTTCGCGCCGCGCACGTAGTTGGTGTATTGACCTTCGCCGCCGAAATCCACGCACGCATGGTGAATATCCAGCATGATGTGGTGCAAACGCGCATCCACTTTCTCCGCTTTCCAGCCCATACGCGCCGCATTCTGCGCCATTTCCAGCCCTGAGGTCGCGACACCAGCGTTTGCGGCTTTGCCCGGCGCAAACAGCACGTTGGCTTCCAGGAAGGCGTCCGTCGCCTCAATCGTGGTCGGCATATTGGCCCCTTCCGCCACGGCTTTCACGCCGTTAGCAATCAGCGTCTTGGCACTGGTCAGGTCCAGCTCATTTTGCGTAGCGCACGGCAGTGCGATGTCTACCGGCACGTTCCACGGCGTTTGCCCTGGCAGGTACGTGAGACCCGCTTCGCGCGCATAATCTTCCACACGGCCATAGCGTTGGTTTTTGATATCCGCCAGCAACGCCAGCTTCTCCGGCGTAAAGCCCGCTTCATCCACCACCGTACCGTTAGAATCCGAAGCGGTAATCACGCGCGCGCCCAGAGACAACGCTTTTTCAATGGCATACTGCGCCACGTTACCGGACCCAGAGACGGCAACACGCATGCCCTCAAACCCAAGGCCGTGACGCTCCAGCATCGCCTGCGTGAAATAGACCAACCCATACCCTGTCGCTTCCGGGCGAATCAGGCTGCCGCCAAAAGAGAGCCCTTTACCGGTAAACACACACGCGGTGTTGTTGGTCAGCTTTTTCATCATCCCGGTCATAAAGCCCACTTCACGACCGCCCACGCCGATATCACCAGCAGGTACGTCGGTGTCCGGCCCCAAATGGCGATACAGTTCCGCGATCAGTGCCTGACAGAAGCGCATGACTTCGCCATTGCTCTTACCCTTGGGATCGAAATCGGAACCGCCTTTACCACCGCCCATCGGCAGCGTGGTCAGTGAGTTTTTAAAGGTTTGCTCGAAACCGAGAAATTTGAGGATTGAGAGGTTCACCGAAGGGTGGAAACGCATCCCGCCTTTATACGGGCCAATGGCGGAACTGAACTGCACGCGCCAGGCGCGGTTGACCTGCACCTGACCTTTATCATCAGTCCAGGCAACACGAAACTGGATAACACGCTCTGGCTCGACCAGGCGTTCCAGCAGGCTTTGCTCTGCATAGCGCGGGTTCTGTTCCAGAAACGGCCACAGGGTAGAGAAAACTTCCCTGACCGCCTGAGAAAACTCCGGCTGATGCGGATCGCGCTTCTGAACCTGATTGAGAAAACTTTCCAGAGAGACTAATTGAGCCATTACCAACTCCTGCAAAAAAGAAAAAGCGTCCGGTGGACTGTGCTTTTTTTATCTCGCACCCTTTCACGCGCAGCAAAGTGCCTGGCCGCGTGAAAACGGTGAAAGTTATGCACGTTAAAAGCCTGTGGGATCGCGGTTGAATGATGTTGTGCCGCTTCGACTATAGCACTGCTGGTGGATATTCAAGCAAGCGTTTTTTAACGTTTTATATGCTTAAAAACCAATGAGATAGGCACTTATTTTTACATGGAAAATGACAAAAAAAGGTCATAAGTTTCTGTTATATAACAAAAGAAAGCGCAATTCAGTGCACAAAAAAGCGGTTTGCAGAGGGGAGGTAAAAAAATGCGATCGACTAAAAAATCGGTCAATTTGCAAAAAAATGCACTGACTGAAAAGGCTCCCCGGCCTTAACCGGGGAGAGAACGAGGGTGTTACTCTTCGTCATCACGCAACGGAACGATCAGCATGTCCACATGCACGGTGTTGATCAGTTGACGCGCGGAAGACATCAGCTTGCTCCAGAAGTCCTGATGGTGCCCACATAACACCAGGTCAGCATCATATTTCTTGATAGCATCCACCAATACCTGCCCAAGATCGCCACTGCCACTCAAGGTTTCCGTGATCGGATAACCGGCGTTTTTAGAGAGATCGGTCAACGCGTTTTGCGTTTCTTCAGAAATACGCTGCTGCATGTCGCCCAGATTCACGTCAATCAGGCCGGTGTAGAGATCGGAGTAATTGACGTCGACATGGATCAACGAGACTTTGGCATTGCACGGCCTTGCCATCGAGACCGCCTTTTCCACTAACACTTTACTTTCTGGAGAAAGGTCAACAGCAATCAGGATATGTTTATAAGCCATAATAAGCTCCTTCCGTAAAGACACATTAATGGTTCAGCAGATTTTTCCGCCTGCTAATCTGATACTTAACGGCTTGGCTATAGAATACCACCCCTGCCGATTTTTGTTATGTTCAGCAGATCACACCGCCACATATTTACCGCATTTTGCGCGATAACCCGCACAGCGTCCGCGCTACGTACAAGCGATTATTGCACAACGGCTCACGGGAGCGGCAATCTGACCGTAAAATTCTCGTACTCATTGATAAGTGTAGTAGAAACGGCTCCCTATCACGTCTGGATTCGCGACAATCCGCTACAAAACCGGGAAAAAGAGTAGGGAAAATCGTCAAAATTATTTGATATCGGTCACTCTGTGGCAAAAATCTGTTTTCCTCTTCTACAATAACAGTGAGGGGGATATCAACGTGCCATTCGGTTGTTGAGCCTCTCATTCTGGGTGAGTCGAGCGGTGTTCCGTTGCGGTGCTTGAGGTCTTTCGATTACCGTACTGCATACCGCCCGGTAGAGCAAAAGATAAGGGCGATTTACCCTTTCTTCGCCCGCTTAATAAAATCGCGTAATGAACGTGTGGCAAAACGATTCGCAGAAACGCCGTAGGATGTTCACCACATCCTCGTTCTGACGAATAACATAATCCGGGAGGGGAGCATGATCAGTACATTTGCGCTTTTCTGGGCCTTGTGCATCGTCTGTGTCATCAACATGGCGCGCTATTATTCTTCTTTGCGCGTACTGCTGACGATCCTGCGCGATTGCGACCCGCTGTTGTACCAGTATGTGGATGGCGGAGGATTTTTCACTTCCCACGGACAACCCAGTAAGCAGATTCGGCTGGTTCGCTACATTTACGCACAGCGCTATCTGGAGCACCACGATGAAGCGTTTATGCGCCGCTGTGAGCGAGTACGAGGCCAGTTTATGCTGACCTCCGCACTGTGCGGGCTGATACTGGTAAGTTTGCTGTCCATGATGATTTGGTATTGAGCGATTGGGTACTTAACCATGTGCAATCGAGAAATATAAAAGGCGATTCTCTCGAATCGCCTTTTATTAGGTGCAGTATCAATCCTGACGGATTAAATCAATTTCAGCGCCAACCAATACAGCACGCCGGACATCACCAGAGAAACCGGCAGCGTAAACACCCATGCCAACAGGATGTTCTTAACCGTTTTACCCTGTACGCCGCCGCCATCCACGATCATGGTGCCCGCGACCGCAGAGGAGAGCACATGGGTGGTGGACACCGGCATACCGGTATAGCTCGCCACACCAATTGACAGCGCCGCCGTGACCTGAGCAGACACCCCTTGCGCGTAGGTCATGCCACGTTTACCGATCTTCTCGCCGATAGTAACCGCGACGCGACGCCAGCCCACCATAGTGCCCAATGAGAGCGCCAATGCGACGGCAACGATAATCCATAACGGCGCGTACTCAACGGTTTTCAGCATATCCTGACGCAGGTTGTTCAGATAGCGGCGGTCTTCCGACGTGGTTTCCGGCAATTTTGCCACCTTGTCCATGGTATCCGCGATGCACATCAGTAAGCGACGCACGCGACCGCGATCCTCGGCATTCAACTGATCATAACTCTTCAGGTTATTCAGCAGGCCCAGTGAACGTTCGATGGCGATCATCACGCGCGAACTGTCGCAGTGGAACTCTTTAACGCCATTATCAGGCAACACCGTTTCTGTCGCCGGTACCGGCGTAGAGAGGTCGATAACATGTTTGAGCGCATCGCCGTGCTGCTGATAGAACTCCTGCAAATTGACAACCGCATCACGCGTGCGGCTGATCTCATAGCCAGAAGCGCTCATGTTGACAACAAAGCCAGCAGGCGCAACGCCAATCAGCACCAGCATAATCAGGCCAATACCTTTCTGACCATCGTTAGCGCCGTGGGAGAAGCTGACGCCAATAGCGGAGATAATCAGCGCTGTACGCGTCCAGAACGGCGGCTTACGTTTGCCATCCAGCTTTTCACGATCGGCTGGCGTTAAGTGAACGCGTTTACGTTTCTTGTTGCTATTCCAAAAGCGCAACAGCACAAACAACACCAAGCCCGCGACCACCATCCCCACAATCGGAGACAGAATCAGTGACAGGAAAATACTGATCATTTTGGGAACGTTGAGCGCATCCACGACAGAGGTGTCGGTGAGCAGGGCGTTGGTCAAACCAATCCCGATGATAGAACCAATCAAGGTGTGGGAACTGGAGGCCGGCAAGCCAAAGTACCAGGTGCCCAGGTTCCAGATAATCGCCGCCAGCAGCATGGAGAACACCATGGCCAGGCCGTGCGCAGAACTGACGTTAAGCAGCAAATCAGTGGGCAGCAAATGCACGATGGCATAAGCCACGCTCAACCCACCTAGCATCACGCCGAAAAAGTTAAACAGTCCGGCCATGACAACCGCATATTCCGCCCGCATCGCGCGCGTATATATAACGGTGGCAACAGCATTCGCCGTATCGTGAAAGCCGTTTATGGCTTCATAGAACAGAACAAATACCAGTGCCAAAATCAGCATCAGACCGGTATGAAAATCAACCCCGGTAAATAAATGTAGCATAAGCGTTAGGCCATTTGTGGTCATGAACGCGGCGCATTATCTGCGACAAGCCTAAACGGGAAAAGGAAAATATGACTTTTTTTGACGAAAAGATGACCAATTCGGCTATTGATCGGATTTATCTTAATAAAATCAAAAAAATATATATTCTTGTATAAATATACATTTTGTTACGCTGGCATCCCTTCGTGCCTGACACTACAATCAGCCGCCCGTAGGTTATCGGGAAAAATGCTTATTTTTTATATCGCCACTGGTAGGAGAACGCACTGTGGAATCGTTTGATGTTGTCATTGTGGGTGCAGGGGCTGCTGGTCTGTTTTGCGCCGCCCAGGCAGGACAACGCGGATTGCGCGTTCTGCTAGTGGATAACGGTAAAAAACCGGGTCGCAAAATATTGATGTCGGGCGGTGGCCGTTGCAATTTCACCAACATGTACGCCGAACCAGCGGCTTACCTGTCTGGAAATCCGCATTTTTGCAAATCCGCACTGGCACGTTACACCCAGTGGGATTTTATCGATCTGGTCAATCGTTACGGTATTGCCTATCACGAGAAAACCCTTGGGCAGTTGTTCTGTGATGACAGCGCGCAGCAGATTGTGGACATGCTGATGCGCGAATGCGAACTCGGCAACGTGCAGTTTCGTCTACGCAGTGAACTCCAGAGTATTGAACGGGCTGACTCAGCATTCACCCTCACCTTTGCCAATGGCACGCTCACGGTTCCACAGGTGGTGATTGCCAGCGGTGGGCTTTCCATGCCGGGACTAGGCGCATCGCCCTTCGGTTATCAGGTCGCCCAACAGTTTGGCCTTAAGGTACTGCCCACACGCGCCGCGCTGGTGCCGTTTACGCTGCATAAACCACTGTTAGAACAGATACAGACCCTGTCCGGCGTTTCCGTGCCCGTGGTGGTGACAGCAAAAAACGGTGTCAGCTTTAAAGAGAGCCTGCTGTTTACCCATCGCGGCCTTTCAGGACCCGCCATTCTGCAACTGTCGAGCTATTGGCTACCGGGTGAATGGGTGACAATCAATCTGTTGCCACAGCACGATCTCAGCGCGCTGCTGGCCGAGCAACGTGCGGCGCACCCCAATCAGAGCCTGAAAAATACGCTGGCGCTGTGGCTGCCGAAACGCTTGGTCGAGTGCCTGCAAACCTTGGGATTAGTGCCTGAACTGTCGCTTAAGCAACTGCAATCCCCCCAGATCGCAGCACTTACGGAAAATCTGCACGCCTGGCAAGTGCAACCCAATGGTACGGAAGGCTACCGCACCGCAGAAGTCACCTTAGGCGGTGTTGATACGCGTGAGCTATCGTCGAAAACCCTGGAGGCCAGTAACGTGCCGGGCCTCTATTTTATCGGCGAAGTGGTGGACGTGACCGGCTGGCTGGGCGGCTATAATTTCCAGTGGGCGTGGAGTTCCGCGTGGGCGTGTGCGCAGGCGTTATAGTTACTGCCAAAATAACAGCGGATTGCCCATACCCTACTCATCATACAAAGGTAATGTATAAAGCAAAACAGCAAATTGGGACGGTGGATTCATTACGTAACTGACATTCGAATATGATTTATATCAAAAGAATACACCAACCGAGGACAGTGTCATGGATGAAAAGGAAGCTCCCCAGACAGAGAGAAGTCGTGGACCCAGCACGAACAAAACAGAGCAAACACGAAAAAAAATTATCGCTGCTGCGCTGGACGTGTTCATAAACCAGGGGTTTTCTGATGCTCGTGTGGCCGATATCTGTAAGAAGGCAGGTGTGGCCAAGGGTTCAATGTATAACTACTTTCAAACAAAGGAGAGCCTTTTTGAAAGTGTATTGCAGGAGTTCATAGCAACGGCGCGCATTGAATTACAAAGTGGACACCGTCGGCAAGACGAAACGATCAAACAGTATTTAAAGCGCGTTCTTTTACCCGTCATGCAAACGCTGGAATCGTCGGGCCGCGCGCAAATAGCCAGATTGGTTATTGTTGAGAGTGACAGATTCCCCTCTCTTGCCGAGGCCTATGTTCGTGAAGTGCATCAACCGCTGATTGATGCTTTACGGCCGCTGTTGGATGTGGCTTTACAAGAGGGTGAACTAAAAAATGACGGACTTGTTCGTTATCCCCATTTGTTGCTGGCATCGAATTGGATTGGGATGATACACAATGGCATGCTGTGTGCCTCCAGCCCATTAAATCTTGGTGAATTATTTGAGATTGGGTTGGATACTTTTTTTGATGACTCTAAAAAATAAAATAATGTCAGTATTAATATTGCTGACACCCATTGCAGGCTAAACGGCCTTTTTCCTTCCTTATGTATCATATTCAACCACCGCTGTTAGCCACTCGGCAACAGCGGTAATAAAGTGTTACTTTATCAGGAGTCTAAAATGGGAAGTGAAAGAGTCGGAAATAAGAAGATCATAGAAGAACTTGAGTATGTAAAACCCAGATTCGTACCAAATATACTAATTTCAGGATTAGTCCTTTTAGCACTTCTGGTTGCAATATATTGTGGGTTTATATCGAAACAGTTACCTGACTTTTCAGCATATTCCACTGTCTTACTCTTGCTCCTCTCTTTTATCATTTGTGTCACTGTTACGCCCAAAAACTACACCGTTGGTTTCCTTACGTCATTGTTACCTTTCGTCATTGCCTGGCGTGTTGGTGCCATGAATAACGTCACCCCCGTGATGGCGATAAGCTCAGTGGGTATGTTCTTTTTTGCTATACAATTTTTTGATTGTATGCGCAACGATCAAAAAAATTATAAAAAAGATGGCGGTCTCGGAGACATACAATGGCAAATGACGATTGTTCGCATTTATTTCGCTTTTAATGAAGTCGGGCACTGCACAGAGAAACTGTTTGCGGGGATGGGATCTTTCCAGAACCTGGAACAGGCATTCATCCGCTATGGTTTACATTCAAATACCGCTGGATATGTGATTTTTGCAGGATTATGTGAACTCGCATTAGCTATTGGCGTTGGGTTCGGATTCCTGACCCGCTTGGCGGGGCTGGGTGGATTCCTTTATATTCTCAGCGTTAATCAATTTGGCGGACATTTCTTTAATGGGTACACATGGAATATTCGTGCATCCGGCGGCCTTAGCAACGGTGGATGGGAATATATAGTGTTGTTACTGGTATTTTTCGGGAGTTTCACCCTCTCTGGCGGTGGCAAATTCTCACTGGATCACTGGTTAATTCGTCGTAACCTGATGCCTTCATTTCTTATCCCGCTATGCCTGAGTAAGGCAGCTCGGGAAGACGCCATGGCGAAAAAATAATTCGCGCCCCCGCTCGTCATGAGCGGGGTATCTTGCAACCTTCGCTGAATTACTACTCCGCCGTTTATTGGTGCAGTTTCCCCTTGGCATCCATGGCAATCAGCAGCACGGATGAAAGGATAAGCAGCGTGCCAAGCCAATCCGGCAGCGTAAACGTAATGCCCAACAGCAACAAGGATAGCACTGCGCTGGTCAGCGGCTCCGCGCAGCTAAGAATGCTGGCCTTCTGGCCGCCAATCAGCGATGCGCCCTTGAGATACAGGCTAAACGTCACGGCAGTGCCCACGATAATCAGATAGAAGAAGGCAAACAGACCCAGACCGTTAACTGCAATGTTCTCTTCCGGCAGCAGGAAGAACGGCATCATCGATACCCCTGCAATAAACATGCTCCACCCCACCACCAGCAACGTGCCGTGTCGGGATATCAGGCCCGAGGAGTAGGTAGAATAAAAAGCGGCAGCAAAGGCGGAAGCAATCCCCCAGATCAACGCCGCAGGCGAGATCGACAGCGACGTCGGATTACCGTGCGTCACCAGCAAAAAAGTGCCCGCCAGCGAAGTGAGTATTGCGGCACACACAAACATACCCGGCAACTTTTTCCGCGTCAGCGCAAACCAGGTGACAATCACCGTTGGGGAGAGAAACTGAAGGATAGTCCCGGTTGCCGCGTTTGATTTTTCAATCGTGACCAAAAAGGTAAACTGCACCGTCAGCGTACCGCACAGACTGAAAATAAAGAGCTTGGTGGCCTCTTTCTTCTCGCTGAACACGCTAAAAACCGGCTGGCCTTGCAAGAAACCGAGCATTAACAGAATGATGCCGGAAAACAGCAGGCGCGACATCGTCAACCAACCGGCGGAAATATGCAGGTGCTCCATCAAGTATTGAGCACAAACACCAGAACTGCCCCACAGAATGGAGGCGATTAACACGTATAACATGCCTTGTTTGGCAAGACTCATCACAACCTCATGGCGGAATAAAACGGAGTAAGGCGACACCCATTAATCACGTCCACAGCACGCAACCAATACGCTATCGCCCTATGCCCTACACCATAACAGAAAATATACCCTAAATAATTCAAGTTGCAGGAAGGCGGCAAGTGAATGACAAATCTGTCTGGAACAGATTTGAACAGCGCTTGCGCTGGCCCACAGGGTGAATCTCAGGGATGAGATTCATTCATCCCCAGAAGCTTACTCAGGTAAGTGACTGGGGTGAGTGAACGCAGCCAACACACCTGCAACGTGAAGCATGACGGGTATAGACGGCCTTTTCGATAAGTCAGCCTAAAAAATCATACCCATACACCAGGTTATAGTGCTTTTAGCAATGCGAATGCCTCTTTCATCCGATCTTCGCTCACCACAAAGGCGCGCAGCTGCCCCTCAGCATCCATACCCTGTGCCACCATGCCCTCCGGCGCAGTGGCAATCTGCCAGCGTAAGTCACCGCGGCCCGATTCTCCGGCCAGATGTAACGGCAGCGCCAGCGTTTTTACCTTCACCAGCATGGCGGGCAGTGCGAGCGCGGTGCTAACGCCAAGCAGCGTTTTCGCCAGTGCGATAGCGCTTAGCTGGATCGGTTGCAGAAAGGGGCGTACTTGCCCTGCAATCTCGGCGCAGTCGCCTAACGCATAGATATCTGCCTGGCTGGTTTGCAGCGTGCTGTCTACCACCACGCCGCGTCGGGTGACAATCCCGGCGCGTTGCGCCAGCGTTGTTTCCGGGCACAGGCCGGTCGCGGCCACCACCACATCCACGTCACTGATGCGATCGCCATCGAATCGGGCACGAATGCCTTTCTCAGTCTGTTCCAGCGATTGCAGTTTTGCTTTCAACAACAGATGCGTTCCCATATCGACCAGACAGTGTTGCAGGCGGCCACTCACCTCCGGCGGCAACAACGTCGGCAACACGCTGGCAGCGCAATCAGCCAGCGTAACCGCCTTACCGGCACGGCAAAAATCCATCGCCAACTCGGTACCAATCAGCCCTGCGCCGACCACCAACACCCGCCGCGCATCCTGCAACTGCGCTTCACACGCACGGTATTCTTGCTGGCTGTTCAACGTCAGCATCAGCTCATGCCCCGGAACCGAAGGCACCGATGCGGAGGCCCCCGTTGCCAGTACCAGCTTGTCGTAGCACCATTCGCTGTCGTGACTTTTTACGCGATGCTGTGCGACATCGATGTCGGTGATCCGGGTATTTGGGTAGAGCCGTAGCTGATATTGCTCAGCAAACGCCCCCATCGACTGGCGCGTCAGATCGTCGGCGCATTGCCCTTGGCTTATCACATGGCTGAGATCGGGCTTGTTATATTCATCCATGCTGTCAGCAGCAATCAACGACAGCGGGATCGCCGTATCCTGCTTGCGAATATGCTTCACCAATTGGCGCGCCGCGAAGCCTGATCCGATAATAACGATACCGTGACTCATACAGCCTCCACCGCCAGTTCATCAAATACCGCCTTACCCAGGGAACATTCCGGGCACAGGAAACTGTCTGGCACCTGGCTCCACGGCGTTCCGGGTGCCACATCCTGCATCGGCTCACCGCGTGCCGGGTCATACACCCACTGGCAAACGCTGCACTGCATCTGTGGCCCCAGATCGGCAGCCGCGTTGTCAGCACAAGCGCAGGCGTCCGGTTGCGACGTTGCGCGCACCGCTTCTGGCAACGGTGAGAGTGCCCACTGGCGACCAATTTCACGCCCGTGCTCACGGCACATTTCCAGCGCATCGATATCGGGACGCCATTTAGCCTTCAACGCAAGGGTGGTTTCGAAACCGGCATCCATCAAACGCGTTTGCACGCGATCGACCGCGCCGCCGTTCCAGCCATAGCTGCCGAAAGCAGACGCTTTTTTGTTACGAAAACGCAGCCCTGTCAGCTCCTCCAACATGCCCGCCACTTTGGGCATCATAACGTTGTTCATGGTGGACGATCCCACCAGAACCCCCTTGGAGCGGAACACGTTAGTCAGAATATCGTTTTTATCACTGCGCGAAATATTGAAAATTTTCACTGCAACACGCGGATCAACGTCGTTGATGCCCTGTGCGATAGCGTCCGCCATCATGCGCGTATTGTTGGACATGGTGTCGTAGAAGATAGTGATGCGATCTTCCTGATAATCCGCCGCCCACTTCAGGTACAACTCCACGATTTGCGTCGGGTTGTCACGCCACACCACACCGTGTGAGGTAGCAATCATATCAACTGGCAGATTAAAGCCGAGGATCTCCGTGATTTTCGGCGTCACCAGTCGGCTGAACGGCGTCAGGATGTTGGCGTAGTAGCGCTGGCACTGCTCAAACAGTTCGGTCTGGTCAACTTCGTCGTTAAACAGACGCTCATCGCAGTAGTGCTGACCGAATGCGTCGTTACTGAACAGCACCGCATCGCCCGTCATGTAGGTCATCATGCTATCCGGCCAATGCAGCATCGGCGTTTCCACAAACACCAACTGTTTACCATTGCCAATATCCAGGGTGTCGCCGGTTTTCACCACGTGGAAGTGCCATTCCGGGTGATGGTGATGACCATTAATCGAATCAATAGCATTGGCGGTGCAGTAGATAGGCGTATTGGGAATCTGCGACATCAGCTCGGTTAACGCGCCCGCATGGTCCTCTTCTGCATGGTTGATAATGATGTAATCAATCTGCGCCAGATCGATTTCTGTGCGCAGGTTCTGGACGAAATCACGGCTGAACTTGTGATCCACCGTGTCAATAAGCACGTTTTTCTCTTCGCGAATCAGGTAACTGTTATAGCTGCTGCCGCGCAAGGTTTTGTATTCGGTGCCGTGAAAATCGCGCACTTCCCAATCACGCAGTCCTACCCAATGGATGTTGTTCTTTACATGAATAGCCATATCAACCTCAAATTATGCGGTAATGCGAATAAGATAGTTGGGCTATATCAATTGGCATGCCATGTTTTTAATTTAATGTTTTTAAAAAGATTTATCACATTATCTAAAAATAAACATGTCATAATGACTATACTTATTATGGTCATTATGACACTATTTATTGTCAATTTGACTATCGGGGGGGTAGCCATGAGTTTTTCCGTTAACGTCCTGGCGAAGATTGCCATTGAGCTACAGAGTGGCATCGGTCATCAGGATCGGTTTCAGCGCCTGATTACCACCCTGCGTCAGGTATTAGATTGTGATGCCTCCGCCCTGCTGCGCTATGAAACACGCCAATTTATCCCTCTGGCCATTGACGGTCTGGCATCGGACGTGTTGGGCCGACGCTTCGCGTTGGAAGCGCACCCACGACTGGAGGCGATTGCGCGCGCGGGCGATGTGGTGCGTTTCCCCGCCGATAGTGATTTACCCGACCCCTACGATGGATTGATCCCCGGACAGGAAACGTTGAAAGTGCATGCCTGTATCGGCTTACCGCTATTTGCCGGGCAAAATCTGATCGGCGCGCTCACCCTTGATGGACTGGTTCCGGATCAATTCGATACCTTTAGTGATGAGGAATTGCGTCTGATCGCCGCGTTAACCGCAGGGGCTTTTAATAATGCGCTGCTGATCGCCCAGTTGGAAAACCAAAACATCCTACCCGCTGCCGCTCCCGCCTTTGAAAAGGCCGCGCACACAGAGATGATTGGCCTCTCTGTGGGTATGACCCAGCTAAAAAAAGAGATTGAGATCGTCGCGGCGTCCGATCTTAACGTGCTGATCGGCGGGGAAACCGGCACCGGAAAGGAGCTGGTCGCTCAGGCTATTCATCAGGGATCTGCCCGTTCGGCAAACCCGCTTATCTACCTGAACTGTGCAGCACTGCCTGAAAGCGTGGCCGAAAGTGAGTTGTTCGGGCATGTGAAAGGGGCGTTTACCGGTGCCATCAGCCATCGTAGCGGCAAGTTCGAAATGGCCGATAAAGGCACGCTGTTCCTCGATGAAATAGGCGAACTCTCTCTCGCCTTACAGGCTAAATTGCTGCGGGTTCTGCAATACGGCGATATACAGCGCGTGGGTGACGATCGCAGTCTGCGCGTTGATGTGCGCGTGCTGGCGGCAACCAATCGCGACTTACGCGAAGAGGTGCTGGCAGGGCGTTTTCGTGCCGACTTGTATCACCGCCTGAGCGTATTTCCACTTTTGGTGCCTCCCCTGCGCGAACGCGGCGAAGATGTGATTCTTCTGGCAGGCTATTTCTGCGAGCAGTGCCGCGTAAGGCTGGGATTGACCCGTGTGGCGCTCAGCCAACGTGCCCACGCCCTGCTGCTGACTTACGCCTGGCCAGGGAATGTACGGGAATTGGAGCATGCCATCCACCGTGCCATCATCCTTGCCCGGGCAGAGCGGCCCGGTGATAACATCGTGCTGGAAGCACACCACATTGCGCAGCAGGGTGCGCCTGAGCGCCCGGTGCAGGAGAGCCAAAGCGTTGCACCAACACCCAACTTACGCCATGCCACAGAAGATTTTCAGCGCACGGTGATTCATCAGGCGTTAACCCAGAACGGACACAACTGGGCTGCCAGCGCCAGAGCCCTCGACATCGATGTTGCCAACCTTCACCGATTAGCGAAACGCTTAGGGGTTAAACCCTAATCCTGCACAGACATCGCCCTGACACAGGGCGCTGTTTGATAATAGAGTGAGAAAATGGAGAGTATTATTTATTGTCATGCTCCATTATTTATCATAGCGAAATAAAAATACCGTTTTTAATTATTTATAATAACGAGATCATCACACTTTCCCTTCTTTGCCACCCCGCGATAAATTTGAAAAAAAAGTACTCTCAAGATATCATTAAATAACATTCTCACCACAATAAGAGCCTGTCTTTGAATATCAAACAACTGCGCTATTTTTGCAAAGTGGTTGAAACGGGAAGTGCCAGCCAAGCTGCAAAAATGCTCGATCTGGCACCTGCCGCAATCAGTATGCAAATTTCAGCACTTGAAAAAGAACTTAACGGTGAGTTATTCAATCGGAGTTCTCGTCCGATGACCTTAACCCGGCTCGGAGAATTTATCTATCAACGCGCACCAGAGATCATCTTCAATATTGAAAAGCTTGAAAAAGATGCCTGGCAATATGTTAACAGCAAATCGATTACGTTGACGCTCGGGTTCGTCCGCTCCGTGATGTTTAACCTGATTCCAGAAACGATAAAATACTTCGCTGACACACACGGACATATCGAAATAAATCTGAAAGAAGTGCTGTCCGAGCATCAGCCAGAATTGCTATTGAACCATGAGCTTGATATTGGCTTCACGCGAGAAATGGATAACGATAATTTCATTGGTCATGAACTCAATCATGAACTGATAATGATTGATCCCCTTATCGAGGCGATCCCTAAAAATCACTATTTAAGCAAGAAAAAATATATCACGCTGCGTGATTTTTGTAATTCCCCGTTTATCATTTTCCCCAGCGACCCTAAAAGCGGTTACTCATTACGCGTATTTGAAAAGTTTGATGAATACGGTATTCGCCCAGCCGTTTCACATCGCGTTGTTGAAATTCATACGGCGTTAGCATTGGTGGGCGCCGGATTAGGCGTAACGCTGGTGGGAAAAACCACCATTCCCAATAACCGGCAAGATATCATCTTCCTGCCGATTGAAGATTTTCGCTGCCTCAGCTATATCTACGCGGTTTATAACCCGAAAAATACCAACCCCAACATCCATGCGTTTATTGATACCATGAAAAAGATCGCTGAATAATACAGTAAAAGGGAAGCATATACGCCGCTTCCCTGGAACTTACATTGATTATCTCACTCGCAAGGGTTAGGCGTCACAGTTTTCCATCGGCTCATCAATAGTGACGACAACCAAAAATGTCAGTAATGAAATGCCCGCCATAAACAGAAACACCGTATTCCAACCGTAATGGTCAAGAATTAACCCGGCAATAAAGGGTGTGGCCGCACCGCCTAATTGCCCTCCCATGTTGACAATGGCATTGGCAACCGGGAATTTATCTTTTGCCACGAAAGACATGGGGTAGACCATGTAGGCAGAGAACCCAATGCTCAACAACAAACCGGTCATGAACAGCAGCAAGGCGCACAACGCTGGGTTCGCAGGCATATAGAGCAGACACAGCATCATTACCGATGTCGACACTGCCGAGAGCAACATGCCCGGTTTTCTGCGTTTATCCAGCAGCGTATCAGAGAGAAGGCCGCCCAGCAGATTACCCAGCACCGCACCAACCCAAGGTGCCGCAGAGACAAACCCCATCCCCACCACCGACAGGTTCTTTTCCGACAGCAGATAGGTAGGGATCCAGGCCAGCAACAAGCTGGAAATCCCTAGCTGACAGCAATAGCCCAGACCGCAACCAAACACATTCCATGAGCGATACACTTGCTGGGTTGTGGTGACTTTAGGGGTATTGCGTACCCGAATAAACCTGTCCAGATAAGGTATCCGTTTGTAGGCTTTCTTCTCCTGCACCTGCGCTGTGGTCTGCTTTTCACTGATGATGTCGACTTCCTGTTGGTTAACGAAGCCGGACTCAGCAGGCTTGTCCTTCACAAACAGATACCACATCACCGGCAGGATCAGCCCTGGCAGGGCAAAAAATATAAAGACCTCTTTCCATCCCCAATGCATGATAATAAACGAACCGATGATCGGTGTTATCACCGGGCCCAGCTTGATAGATGAGAGAAAAATACCCGAGGCGATGCCCTTCTCTTTTGACGGAAACCAGTTGTTAATGGTGGAGGTTACTCCAATAGGCAGTGGGCCTTCAGCAATGCCTAACAACACCCGGCATATTTTCAGTTGCAAGATGGACCCGGCAAATCCCGTCAGCGCGGTCGCAATAGAGGTGAGGATCATGGATGACGTGAAGACCCTTCGCACACCAAAACGTGTAATCAACCAGGCTGAAGGGATCTGGATAAAGGCATAGGCCAACAGAAACAGGCTGACAAGCGCGCCAGCTTCCGCATTGGTCATGGTAAATTCTTTTCTGATAAACGGCAGTGCTACCCCTAGATTAGCCCTGTCTGCTGCCGCAATGGTATAAATCAGGAAAAATAAGAAAGCGACCCACCACCGATGATGAGTCGGTTTAACCCCTGATGCTGCCTGTTCTATATTCAGATTCATGTTCAAAACCTCATTTTACATCGAGATAATCAAAGACGCGGTTCAACTGCATCAATTCCGCTGTTGTCGCACCATTGAGAATTTTATTTTTATAGTTATTTTCTTTTTCCTCTCTCTCATCGGAGAGTTTTATAACATTATCAATCTTTTCTCGCTCAATGACGACCAGACCATCCGAATCGCCGACCACAATATCACCCGATCGGATAATACAGTCATCAATAATCAATGTTTCATTGAACGTGCCTGGTTGTTTTTTCTCCGTTCCTCGAATAGAGATTCCTCGGGCAAAGACAGGAAAGCCAGATTCAATAATTGCATCGCTGTCTCTGACCGCGCCATTAACCACCAGTCCCGCCAGGCCAATATGCTGCGCTTGCGTCGTCAGTACATCGCCCCAAATACCGGCCCCCGTAAATCCATCACAATTAATAATCAGCACATCCCCTTTCTTTGCATGCATTAAGGCGTAATGCACCATCAGATTATCGCCGGGACGCATATGTAACGTTAATGCCGACCCCGCCATTTTCATACCGCGCGCCAGCGGCTTTATGGCTTCAGACAATGCCCCAACGGCCCCTTGCGCTTCATAAATGGTGGCGCTTCCCAGTCGAATTAAATGTTCGACCACGGCATCAGTCAGCGTATTTTTATTTTTCACGATATGACCTTATTTATAAAGAGGGGTTGCGTTGTAGCAGGTGATAATTATGCTTTTTCCTGGCGTCAGAAATAGACATTCCGGCCAGAGCATCATGAACAATTTGCTCTTCAATAGCTTTCATTTCCAAGGCGCGTTCAATGACTTGAGCAATATGTTTTTTACCGATCACGACCGCACCATCAATATCGGCCACCATCAGGTCACCCTGATTCACTAGTACACCACAAATATTGACAGCACCGGCTACCGCGGCAACCTGAACCCTGTCTTTGCCCGTACGCATATAATTACCGCAGGCATAGATCGGATAATGTGAATTTATCGCTTCATCGGTGTCACGGCTTACACCATGAATAATGGTTCCGGCAATACCTTTAGCTGCCGCCACCTGACTTAAAATGCCGCCCCACACGGTACAATCCAACCGGCCAGCATTATCAATAACAACAACATCCCCTGGCTTAACCTGATCGATATAATCGCCCACCGAGCCAGGATTATCGGGATCGACAGGAACATAACGGACCGTCCAGGCCCAGCCTGCTATTTTTTTATTTCCTGTAATTGCCTTCACACCCAGTAACGTGCCAGGCAAAGAAAAGAAATCAAGCGCATCAGCAAGTTCCGGCGTCGTCAGTATGTTGGCCTTTGCTAAATATTCAGTATCATTCATTGCGAACCTCGGTATAAACACAAAATCATTTCGCCATAAATATCTGAAATAACCATACTGGCCGCAACGGTGCATCACTTAACCTAAGTTAAGAAAAAATGAACATGATAAAAAAACAGCAATTTCACATGATAAAACAAACCATAAAACCGATTAAATTCATAACATTAAAATAATTTGATTATATAAAAATAATTTAAACCTTCGATGGCAATAACTAAAATGTGATCCGCTGAAAAATCTTTATTCTCGCTAGACCGGACACAGCGAGATAAAGTCAGGTTAGGTTATAATTCGTTCATACGACCAGAGGCAGCAACCTTTCCCCCGTTATTCAGAGGCGATCATGACAGTGAATGAACTGGAATCATACACACTGCAAGCCATTCCTCAGCCGGACACCTATGCGAGTGTGCAGAGCCCCCCTCTTACTGATGAAACCCAGAGAGAACGCTTAAAACGTGTCTTGCTGGGCATGCAGCAGCAGGATCTTGATGCTTTGATTATCTATGCCGATAAAGAGCATGGCGGCAATTTCGAATACCTGAGTGGATTTATTCCCCGCTTCGAAGAGGCACTGCTGATCGTCGCAAAAAATGGGGCAGCCACCTATGTCATGGGGAATGAAAATCTCAAGCTGGTGCCTCCGCTCGGCTGCGGGGAACCGTTTTGCACGCGCCCTGCTTCTCACTGCCCGATCAACCCATACCGCCCGATTTCGATTTCACCGCGTTGCTTGCGCAGTCAGGCATTCCGTGTTGCCAGCGAGTCGGCATTGCTGGCTGGAAACACCTGACGTTTAACGGGCCTTCAGGCCAGGCCCTATTTGATATTCCACACTTTATTTATCAGAGCATTCGGGACGCACTGCCCTGCGCCGCCACGTTGGTGAATGCCACCGGTATTTTTATTTCTCCCCACGGAGGTGCCCGCACCATTAACAACGCCAACGAGCTGGCGCACTATGAATACGGGGCAAATCTGGCCTCCACTGCCATGCTGAATGCGCTCAATGCAATAGAGATAGGTAAAACAGAAAAAGAGATTGCTGCACTGCTGGCTGCCGAAGGGCAACCGCATACCGTGGTGACCATCGCAGCCACTGGCGATCGCTTTGAGCAAGCTCGGCTTTATCCCGGCGATAAAAAGATAGCGCTGGGTGACAAATTTTCCCTCACCACCGGTTTTAAAGGCGGGCTCAGCAGCCGAGCGGCCTATGTGGTAAAACATCGCGAGATGCTGCCAGCCAAAACCAATGACTATCTGGAACGTGTCGCCATTCCTTATTATCACGCCGTGGTCTGCTGGCTGACCGCGCTTCGCGTCGGTATCACGGGCGGGGACATATACGCGTTAATCGAGGATGTTCTGCCCAAAGAGCGGTTTCACTGGCATCTGAATCCGGGCCATTTAGTGGCGGATGAAGAGTGGCTCTGTTCTCCCATCAGCCAGAATTCGCCCGTTGCGCTCGCCAGCGGTATGCTGTTGCAGATCGACATTATCCCTTCGGTCGCTGGCTATGCAGGTGCCAGCATTGAGGACACGGTGGCACTGGCTAACGCAGACCTGCGGGCCGAATTGGCCTGCACGTACCCGGCGCTGTGGCAGCGTATTCTCACACGCAGAACGTATCTGGAAGAGGTATTACACATTCCATTGCATGCCGATGTCCTGCCGATGTCCAACACCGTCGGTTATTTGCGTCCTTTTCTGCTGGATAAGCAAAAAGCATTGGTCTGTGGGAGATAATGCCCCTGCCGCCTATGCCCTTCTTGGGTTCAGTCACTGTGGGATAGCGTGTTTGCTATCCCTAGTGTTGTCTAAGACTAATCGTTAATAAATGCACTCACGATGTCAAAAACATAAAATTGAATTTTGAAAGAAATCAGAGGGATTATGTCATTCAGTACAGGCTCGTTCTGCACTTTGCATAAGGATGCGCCATGTTTAGTCATATCCCGAGTCACAGCCCATCGCTGCCACCCCCTCTCCCCCTGAAAACAGAGCAACTTAATCCTCATGATGGCCGAGATACAGATGGCAAACCAAGCCCCTCTTGCAGAAACGTCACGGAAAGCCTCAGTCTCATTGCAAACAATGCGGCAACACTCACTCGGCATCAAGGACAAGAAACCGCGGCCCCTATCAATAATCCAACAGGTTTAATAACGTATATTTCCATTGCTGAAGGGCAACATTTGAAACACCTGAGAAATTTTGTAGATTCTTCTTACAAAATTTCAGGTGCTATTAATGATAAGGAACAGGTTATTCTGCAACTGAAAGACATCTACTCAGAAGAGTATCTCAATAAATCAATTGCTGGCCCTGATGAGGATATGGATGAATTAATAGACTCCTTTAACAAGCAAAAACTGTATGAGAAATTTCATTTCATTGACCTGTTCTCGATTTATGATTACGGTAAGGATGGCTACGTAAATATCAATAAAACCTTATTAGCCCTTCCACCAGGCGCCCTTAGACCGCCGCATATTATTCAACTGGCGTTAACCCTACACCACTTGGCCATGAAACAAGCCAATGATACTGAGTATTTCAGCAATGCCGTTCCCCTGTTCAGAGGAGAAGTGAGAAAAAGTGAGTGTTTTGAGAATATTGAAGAGGGTGATACGTTTTCCTCACCCATCTTCTTCAGTACTTCCGACGACCAAGAAGTTGCTGAATCCTTCCTCGGAGATAGGGAAGCGCTACGGGAGGGAGAAATAAATGTACTTTATACTATAGAGAAAATAACACCTTACTCCGGTGCACATTTATCAGACATCATGGATGATAGAGAAAATGAATTTCTATTCCTCCCTGATATAAAATTCATCATTACGGAAAAAGAGTTTAACGATGAGGATAGCACCCTCAATGTAACGATGAGCCAATTACCTATTAGCAAAAACATTTTTTTCGATCAGCTAAATACATTGATAAAGCAAACCGTATTTGCCGGTGATGTTACAAAAAAAATGAGTGACATGACATTAACCCCCTCTGGCATGGGCCACCGAAACCTTGACGAATACCTGGCAACAGTAAAAACGCCAGACCACGCTATGATGTTATTGCATCAGATCAATAAAGAAGCATCGATACGCGCTAAAACCGCAGTTAAACACACGCTGGATGCTATAAGTCATGAAGCAACAACAAGTAAGAAAATGAAAATCGATGAAGCGATAAAGCCGCCTGCATTGTCACCGCTCACTGAGCAAGATAAAAACAGGGAAATAGCGTACCGGTTGAAAAAGCTAAAAGCGTTTAGGACTGCCTTAGACATGAGGAAAATAGAACAACGGCTTAGTGCTATCCGACAGTTTAATCTCGACAGCTATGCTGCTGAGCAAGGCAGAGGAGCAAGTCGCGAGCAGGGTATGCCATTACCTTCGCCGCCGCTGCCAAAACAGTAACCCCGGTAGGGCGTAAACAACGGTATCTGGCCCGCTCCGATAACCAAGCGGGCCAGTCACATCAGGCTATCAGCACTTGATCACGGCACGGCCTCGCACCTTGCCCGTCAATAAGGCTCCGGCAACATCAATGGCCTGCGTCAACGGGTACTCCGTCGTTAACGCAGCCAGTTTTGCCATCGGCAGGTATTTGCAGGCCTTTTCCCACAGCGCCGGACGTTTTTCCGTGCTGACCATCACGCTGTCGATACCTTGCAGGGTCACGTTGCGCAGGATAAACGGCGCAACGCTTGCCGGGAGATCCAACCCTTGCGCCATACCACAAGCAGCAACAATGCCGCCGTACTGAACGCTGGCACACACATTAGCCAGCGTATGGCTGCCCATGGTATCCACCGCCGCCACCCAGCGCTCTTTTTGCAGCGGTTTACCCGGCGCACTCAGCTCGGCACGATCGATAACCTCACTCACCCCAACGTCATTGCGCAGCCAGTCAGCTTCTGCCGGGCGCCCCGTGGAAGCCACCACCTGATACCCCAATTGCGCCAAAATAAGGGCCGCACAGCTGCCTACGCCGCCGCTGGCACCGGTGACCAACACCAGGCCATCAGCCGGTTTCACCCCGTGGTTTAACACGGCCTCGACGCAGAGCATCGCGGTAAACCCAGCCGTACCAATCGCCATCACATGTCTGGCGTCTGAACCTTGTGGCAACGGTGCCAACCACTCTGCGTTCACGCGCGCCTTACCCGCCAGGCCACCCCAGTGTTTTTCCCCAACGCCCCATCCGGTCAACAGCACCTTGTCACCGGCTTTATACGCTGGGTTAACGCTCTCTATTACCGTGCCAGCAAAATCGATACCGGGCACCATCGGGAATTTACGTACGATAGGACCGCGCCCCGTAATCGCCAGCGCATCCTTGTAATTGATGGAGGAGTAGTCGATGGCGACAGTAACGTCACCTTCTGGCAATGCACTTTCCTCTTGTGCCACCAGCGCCGCATGATAATTGCCTTCAACTTTGTCGATCACGATTGCATTGAACATGTAAACCTCGTCTCCGTATCGTTCGCCCACCGGGGGAACGCAGCCGTAAAATTCATCGAATTAATTATTGACCGATCGTCTATAAATTAATACCACGGTAACTGTCATCACGGTGCGTTTCAAGCGCAGCGCAGCAACCCGCATTGAAGAGTGAGAAAAGTTTGTTATTTATCAATTTCACGACGGTGAAAAGCACGCTGCTGTCAGCGCGATATTTCATCATCCGAGTGATAACCAAGGGCCTGGGAAAAGAAGTACCAGAATTCGTTTAGCGGCTGTGTGGACTGGTATAGCTTGGCTCTCATCACTGCCCCTTCCCAACCGCTCCAGAACATCTCGGCCAACTGCTCGGGTGGCGTCGCCGTGCGGATTTCACCCGCGATCAGTGCTGCCTGCAAACAGGTTTCCACCAGCCGTTGCCATGCGTTGAGAATCTGCTGCAACTGTCCTCTGAACGCATCGGGTAACCCGGGCGTTTCCTGCATCAAATTACCCACCAGGCAACCCCGGGTGAAGGCGTATTTCTGCATGCCTCGGCCAGCATCGGCCACAAAGCGGCTAAGCCGTTTCATCGGCGTCACAGAGGCATCCGACAGAAATTTATTCAGCTTATGTTGAAAGAAGCTGTCATAGGACGCGAGCACCGTGCGCCCATAATCTTCTTTATTTTCAAAATAGTAATAAAAAGAACCTTTGGGTACACCGCCGTTTTTCACGATGGCATCAATGCCCGTGGAGAGAAAGCCGTTTTGCGTCAGCAACGCCAACCCGCTACGAATCAGCACTTCGCGCGTGTCTTTATAACTCGCATCGGTTTTTGGCGGCCGACCTCTGCCGCGTGGCGCAATATCCGTACTCACTTCAGCCTCCTGAGATCCAACGGCTAAAATCATACACCCATGACCCTCATTTCACTATGACCGGCACGGAGGGGCTCTGTCTGGTACGGCAAGATTCAACCCAGTATGACATAAAGCAAGAAATCGATAATACAAGATAATATTTCTCATTCTCATCATTATTCCTGCGATAAACTACGCTCTGGTTTCCCTGGCCCCGATGATGGTTTCACATGCAACGGCACAAAAAAGTGCAGCCTGCCTGGCATTACTGGCAGTGCTACTGCTGTTCGTCGCTCCGGTGATATCCAAGGGGCGCGCCGAGCGTATGCCGTTACCGCAAACGCGCGAAATGGCAATCCATCATCACAGCGCAACGCCTGCAGCACATCACCACACCGCCATGATGCAGGAAGAAGGGTTCGCCTGCGGCTATTGCGAACTGCTGGTGCATGTGCCCTTTATCGGCATTATCTTTATCCCTATGGTGTGGCTGATGGTCCTGTTAGCACGGGCACCGCCGCTACCCCGTGTTTTGCCTCCACGTAGTCCCCCGCTTGATGCCACGCATCTTCCGCGCGCGCCGCCACGTCTTCACCTGTCACTCGCAGCATAAATCTCCTTTTTCACAGTAACCGGTTATCGGATTAACACAGTGGATACATCGTGCCCGTAGCGCTCGTGCTTATGGACCGGGGAGATGTCATCTCGTTCGAAATGGGCATCCGCCTTTTTCGCAACGACATACCTTTTTTATCCACCGGGATCAGGTGGCTCCCGATCGTGGCGTTTGTCATACGTACGATCGAAGACAGGTGAGAGTAATGAAAAAAACTAAAATGTTAACCACATCACTGGCGGTAATGTGCACCTTGCCGCTTCAGACAACGGCCAGCGCAGAAAAAACACACCCCCATGATGAAGGGGATGTGATGACAGTGACGGCGCCAGTCTATTCTCCATTAACCATTGCGACCTCCCCCAAAACACCGCGCCAACCCGTGCCCGCCAGCGATGGGTCGGATTACCTGAAAACCATCCCCGGCTTTAGCCAAATTCGCAATGGCGGCACCAACGGTGACCCGGTGTTTCGCGGCATGTTTGGATCGCGTTTGCGACTGCTCACCAACGATGGCGAAATGCTCGGTGCCTGCCCGGCGCGTATGGACGCCCCCAGTTCTTATATCTCGCCGGAAAGTTACGATGTACTCACGCTGATCAAGGGGCCACAGAGCGTGTTATGGGGGCCAGGAAACTCTGCGGGCACGCTGCGCTTCGAGCGGCTGCCCCCTCAGTTCACGCAGGCGGGCGTCAAAGGAAATGTCAGCCTGCTGGCTGCCTCCAACCGTCGCTGGGATAAAAATGCGGATATCAGCGTTGGCAACGAGCAGGGCTATCTGCGGCTGACGGGAAATACATCCCGCGCCAACGACTACAAGGACGGAGACAATCGCCGCGTGCCCTCAAAGTGGGATAAATGGAACAGCGATATCGCACTGGGATGGACACCGGATAAAGACACCCTGCTGGAGCTCTCTGCGGGCAAAGGCGATGGGGAGGCGCGCTACGCGGGGCGCGGCATGGATGGTTCGCAGTTTAAGCGCGAAAGCCTGGGCCTGCGTTTTGAAAAGAGCAACATTGGCCCCCTGCTCGATAAGTTCGAAGCCAGCGCCTATTACAACTATGCCGACCACGTGATGGATAACTTCAGTTTGCGCACGCCGGGCAGCATGTCGATGGGTGGTATGGGTATGGGGATGTCGATGCCGATGGCGATGCGTCTGGACCGCCGCACCGTTGGTGGCAGGATGATGACCACCTGGTTGTGGCAGGATTACCAGCTGCAAACGGGTGCCGATACCCAGTTGAATACCCACCGCAGTTTGGACAACGGCCGTTGGGATAAAGATGCCCGTTTCGACAATTATGGCCTGTTCGGTGAACTGACCTGGGAGGCCAGCGCACAAAACAAGGTTATTGTCGGTACCCGGCTGGATCGTGCGCAGGTCGATAACTTCACCACAGCAGAACAACCCAGTCGCAGCGCCACGCTGCCCGCGGGCTTCCTGCGCGTGGAGCATTCCGTCGCGTCGCTGCCGTTGATGGTCTATGCCGGCGTAGGCTACACCACACGTTTCCCCGATTACTGGGAGCTGTTTTCACCCACTTACGGGCCCGGAGGCAGCGCCAGCGCGGTACCCGGTGCCATCGCGGCCACGATTGATACCTTCAGCGCATCAATCAGGTAGATGAGGTCATCCACAGTGTGTCGGGCAACCAATCACCACGGCCATATCGGCATCGCCATTGGCCAGCTTGGTCAGGTTTTCCGGTGATTCAGAGCTGCTGAATACGATGCGGTAACCGTGCAGCGTATCCATCATAAAGTTCATGATGCAGTGGTTAATCTCCAGCGAAAACGTACTGTTCAGCGCGATGTGTAGCGTCGTTGGCGCATGCTGGCGCAACTGATCGACCTTGCGTTGCAGTTGCTCCGCGCTTCTGACCATCGCCATGATGTCTGGCAGCATCTGCTGACCCTCCGGGGTCAGCGACACGCCCTTGTTGGTGCGGTTGAGCAACCGCAACCCCATGTGCTGTTCCAGCTTTTTGATTTGCGCCGCCAGCGCCTGAACCGTGAGACAAGCGTCATCGGCCGCCGCGGTCAGCGATCCTAACTGGACGATTTTTAAAAAGTGCTTCAGTACCTTGCTGTCCATACGCCACCCGGCTGCCTTGATTCTCCCGTTATAGCAGCCGCCGTTATCCTTTTCAACGCAGCGCAAGGTGTGCACCGGTTATCGGTACACCGGATGGCAACAGCACAGATCCACCACCTGCTTGCGCACCCGATCGCGCACTGTCCTCTGCGTGCTTTCGCCGTGTTCCAACGCATCCAGCACATCACACAGCCAGCCGGCCAGTTGCTCGCATTCGGTAACGCCAAAACCGCGCGTGGTCACTGCCGGTGTGCCAATGCGCAGCCCAGAGGTGACAAACGGCGAACGGGGATCGTTCGGCACGGAATTTTTATTCACGGTGATATACGCATCACCCAGCGCCGCATCGGCGTCTTTTCCCGTGTAAGCGCGATCGGAAAGGTCTATCAGCATCAGATGGTTATCCGTACCGCCCGAGACAATCTGGTAACCACGCTGCTGCACCACTGCCGCCATGGCGCGGGCATTGGTCACCACCTGACGCTGGTAGGTGGTAAATTCAGGGCGCAGCGCCTCCTTGAAAGCGACCGCCTTGGCCGCAATCACGTGCATCAACGGCCCGCCCTGAATACCGGGGAATACGGCAGCATTGAGCTTCTTGTAAAACGCCTCACTCTGCCCTTTGGCGAGGATGATGCCGCCACGCGGACCGCGCAGGGTTTTATGGGTGGTACTGGTTACCACGTGGGCATAGGGCAACGGATTGGGGTATTCCCCTGCCGCGACCAGACCGGCAACATGCGCCATATCCACCCAAAACAGCGCCCCGACTTTATCAGCGATGGCACGCATGCGCGCCCAGTCTTTGTGGCGCGAATAGGCAGAAAAACCGCCGATCAGCATTTTGGGGCGGGTTTCCAGCGCAATTCGCTCCATCTAGTCATAGTCGATAAGCCCGGTCTCGGGATCGAGCCCATAGGGCACAATCTTGTAGTGACGACCGGAGAAATTAGACGGATTGCCGTGCGTCAAGTGCCCTCCCTGCGCCAGATTCATGCCCATTACGGTATCGCCGGGGTTGGTAAGCGCCAGAAACACCGCCGCATTGGCTTGCGCGCCCGCATGAGGCTGCACATTGGCATAATCGCAGTCGAACAGCACCTTGGCGCGCTCGGTGGCTAACCGCTCTGCCACATCAACAAACTCGCAGCCGCTGTAATAGCGCTTGCCAGGGTAACCTTCGGCGTATTTGTTGGTGAACACCGAATTCTGGATAGCCATCACTAACGGACTGGCGTAATTCTCAGAAGCAATCAGCTCGACGTGCTCCTCCTGACGGCGTTGTTCATTCACTATGGCATCCGCCAGTTCAGGATCGACATCGGTCAGGGTAAGGGAAGCGTCATACATGGCAGGGTCCTCTCAAGTAAAATGATGGTATTGGATTCATGGGGGAGAATGGGCATTATTGCGCTGTTTCTCCGGGCCAGTAATGGCTGTCAGGCAATGCTCGCGCGCCGAAGATGGCCTGCCCGACACGCACCACGGTGGCACCTTCTTCGATGGCTATCTCAAAATCCCCCGACATCCCCATCGATAGCGCATCCAACGCAATCGTTGCGGGAGCACGTTGCCGCAAGCGATCGCGCAGCGTGCGCAACAGTACAAAGCACTCGCGTACGCGTTCCGCCTCGCTGGAAAAGCGCGCCAGCGTCATCAATCCACGCACCCGCAATGCCGTGAAAGCAGGCAGTGCATGCATAAAGGCCGGTACATTCTCGGGCGCGAGGCCATATTTGCTCGCTTCACCGGAGGTGTTGACCTGCACAAACACATCCAGCGCACGTCCTTCATGTTGCAAACGGCGATCCAGCGCTTCGGCGAGTTTCAGGCTGTCCAGCGCTTGAAATTCGCTGGCGAAACGCGCCACCAGCCGAGCCTTATTGGTTTGCAAATGGCCGATGACCGACCATTGCAAATCGCTCAAATCCTGCATGGCCTCCCACTTGCCCAACGCCTCCTGCACCTTGTTTTCGCCCAACATGCGGCACCCCGCCGCATACGCCAGCCGCAGGTTGCTTTCTGGTTTGGTTTTGCTGACCGGCAGCAGGCGCACCGAGGCCGGATCGCGCCCCACGCGCTGACAGGCCGCCGCGATACGCGCTTGCACCGCCGCCAGGTTGTGTCGGAAATCCTCAACAGACACCGCCTCAGGATAAAGACCGTGGCGATCGTGATGGGTCTGCGTGCTCTCAAGACCCGATGAAGGTGTAATGGAAGATGACATGGCCTGACGTTAACTCCTGAAAAAGGAAAAAAACGGGTTGTCGCGCGTAGCGGTTGTACCCGTTATTTATAGCGCTAAAATGGCCTGATTCACCCAGCCAATTACCCGAAGAGATACAGACCAATTGTTCAAATACGCTCAGCTTGAATCGGTCAAAGCCTGGATCGGCGATCCGGCGCAGCGCGCCCTGCCGCTGCACGTGCGCATACAGCGGGCGGTACGCCAGTTGATCCTTGATGGCGTATTGGATGTGGGCAAGCCATTACCGGCATCGCGCACGCTAGCCACATCGCTGGGCGTATCCCGCGACACCATCGAAGCGGCTTACGTGCAATTGCATGCAGAAGGATTTATTGAGCGGCGTGTCGGCAGTGGCAGCTTTGTCTCTGAACGGACACGGCGTTTGCCGGGTCGCGGTAAACCTCGGCGTGCAGAGGCAGATAGCGAGGCACCGCGCCTGAGCCAGCGTGGTAGCGCCATGTTTCAGGGCGGCGGCGTGCGCGATTTTCTTATCTCGCGCCCTTTTGCCCCGGGCGTGCCGGAAACGCGCAATTTCCCACTTGCCGTCTGGGAACGTCTGGAACGGCAGGTACTGAAAGAATATGGCACGCGGGCATTACTGCACAGCCCACCGCAGGGCATGGAGCCTCTGCGTCGGGCCATTGCTAATCACGTTAATCTGGAGCGCGGCGCACGCGCAACGCCCGAGCGAGTGCTGATACTGACCAGTTCCCAGCAGGCATTGACGCTGTGCGCCCAGGTCTTGCTTGATGTGGGCGATAAAATCCTCCTCGAAGACCCGGCCTATCACGGCGCGCGCAAAGCGTTCGATGCGGCGGGCCTCATCAGCGTACCGGTGCCGCTGGATGCCGATGGCGTCAGAGTGGACCAACTGTTTACCGCCGCTGCCGCGTCGGAAACCGCGCCCAGAGCGGTGTTTCTCACGCCATCGCACCAGTTTCCATCCGGTGCAACGCTGTCTTTGGACCGACGGCTGGCCGTTATTGAGTGGGCCAGACAGCATCAGAGCTGGATCATCGAGGACGATTACGACAGCGAGTTCCACTATGCGGGCAAGCCCACCGCCTGCGTACAGGGGCTGGACCTGCACGAACGCACGATCTACATCGGTACCTTCACCAAATCACTGTTTCCCGGCCTGCGTATTGGCTATATGGTGCTGCCACCGTCGCTGGTGGCCCCGATGACCGTGGCACGCACCCTGCTGGACGGCCACAGTGCCCCCATCCCCCAACTCACACTGGCGCGCTTTATCGAAGATGGCCACTTTGGTGCCCATGTGCGCACCATGCGCCCGCTGTATGCCGAGCGCCGCGATGCGTTGGCGCGGTTGGTACGACAGCATCTGGCCGATATCGTGGAGCCGTTGGTGCCCAGCGGCGGCATGCAGATGCCCTGCGTGTTTATCCGCGATATTCCCGAACGAGAGGCGGTTGAGTACGCTCGTCAGGCGGGTGTTGACCTGCTCGGGCTCTCAACGCTCTCCGTCTTGCATCAACACCGTACCGGCTTTCTGATGGGGTTCGCCGCCCATACGCCCTATGAACTGGAGATTGCCGTGAAGACGTTGGCAAGCGTCCTCAAAAAAAACTTCATATGCCTGAAAAACAATTGAATTTACCGCATTAACAGACCTGCTATTTTCTCCTTACGGCCAGGGCGTCTATCCACGCGAGCTGTGCTACATCACGTCATACAAGGGGAAATCATGTCCATTACTGCGCAAATTGACTACTACCAGCAAAAATTGACGTTTGAAATGGACGCCGCCGATCTGCACGCGGCGCGCCAGCAAGGCCGGAACCTGGTGGTGGTTGATGGTCGGCAACACAGTTATTATCAGATCGAACATATTCCCGGTGCCGTCAATCTGCCTCATCGAACGCTTTCGTTTGACACCACCACGGCATTGGACAAATCGGCGCTCTACATTTGCTACTGTGACGGTCTTGGCTGCAATGGCTCGACGCAAACCGCGCTCAAGCTGTTAATGCTGGGGTTCGAAGTCAAAGAACTGATTGGCGGACTGGACTGGTGGAAACGGGATGGCTACCCCACAGAAGGCAATCAGGGGCAGGCAGAACGCCCTTTGCTGTGCGGCTGCTAACCCATCGCCCGACAAATAGTGTTAACCCCCCGACAATTTATCGATTGCTGGTTGCTGTAACGGTTTTTTCCTGCGCATGATGCAGAAAGTTTTCATGACTGTTACAGCAACATGATTAATGTAGCCTTGATTGACGACCACGTAGTGGTACGTTCCGGTTTCGCCCAATTGCTTTCACTCGAGCCTGATATGCAGGTGGTCGGGCAGTATGCCTCGGCCGCCAGCGCCTGGTCATCACTGTTGCGCATGAATATCGATGTGGCGGTGATGGATATTGATATGCCCGACGAGAGCGGGCTAAACCTGCTGGCGCGTTTGCGGCAAAAACGCCCGGATTTTCGTGCCATTATCCTCAGCATTTATGACACTTCAGCGTTTGTGCAAAGCGCGCTGGATGCGGGCGCGCGCGGTTATCTCACCAAACGCTGTGGCCCGGAGGAGTTGGTGCAGGCGCTACGCGCGGTGCACGCGGGCGGGACCTACCTGTGCGCCGATGCGATGCGCGCCCTGCGCCATCCGCCGCAACGATCAGATGCCTTGCATGAACTCACCCCGCGTGAGCGCGAGGTGTTCGATCTGCTGGTAGCGGGTGTCAGCGTCAAAGCCATTGCCGAGCGCCTGGCGCTAAGCCATAAAACCGTGCACGTACACCGCGCTAACGTGCTTGGCAAACTGCAATGCGAATCCACCATTGAGCTGGTGCACTTTGCGTTGCAACACCATCTGATTAATAAAGCGTAATACTGCCATGTCTGCACTGCGGCGCTGCGGATTGATGCTGTTTCTGGCGCTGTTTTATGGCTTGAGCTGGCTGGCGCTGTGGACCATCAGCTTCTACCTCAATGATAACGGTCAGCAGGCGGCATTGTTATTGCCCCAGGGGCTACGTCTGGCGTTGTTGATTCTGCTGACACGCCGCTACTGGCCCGTGATCATCGGGGTAGAAACCGCCCTGCTGTTCTGGCTGCACACCCAGCAGTTGCAAACCCAGTGGGTCATTCTGGCATCGGTGTGGGTCAGTCTTCTGCCCGCCTGGCTGACCCACAGCCAATGGCATCGCTACACGTTGTACTGGCAGCGGCTCTTGCTGCTGCTGATCGCAGTTTCTCTCAACAGTCTGTTGCAAATGGCACTGCCCGGTGCCGGTTTGCCTTCGCCGCTAACCCATACGTTGCTGGCAAGCCTGACCGGCGGCGTGCTGCTGATCCCGTTTATCTACCTGATCTATGAGTATCTCAAGCAGCAACACCTGCAAAACCTGCTGGCGCAAAACCTCTCCAACCCGCCGTTACGTACCTCGCTGCTGGTCTGGTGTTCGCTGTTTTTCTCACTCGCGGTGGGCGTGCAAATCTCGTTGTCGCCGGATGTCGAGCGCTTACTGCTGATTGTGGTATTCCTGCCTAACGTGGTGATGGCCTATGCCTTTGGCTGGCAAGGCGGGGTGCTGGCGGCGATATTGGGCAGCCTGCTGATTACCATCACCCGCCAGATGAGCGGCGCGTTTCATGACATTCTCGAACTGGAGCTGTTTCTCTCCACGCAGGCGCTGCTCGGCATTGGTCTGGGTATTGCCATCAGCCGCCAGCAGCAACTCGCCCAGCGCCTGAACCGCTATCGTCAACGTCTGGAACAAGAGCTGAACAGGCGGCGTCAGTTGATGCAGCGTCTGGTGTCTACCGAAGAAGAGATTCGCAAGGATATCGCCCGCGAGTTGCATGATGATATCGGACAAAATATCACGGCAATTCAGATACAAGCGGCGATGATTACCCGCCGACCAGAACCGCTGCTGACCACGCAGGCCGCCGCGCAAATTACCCAACTGGCGCAACGTGTGCACCACACCACGCGCCAACTGTTACGTCAATTGCGCCCACCGGTGCTAAACGAGATGTCACTGGAAAAGGCGCTACACCATCTGGCGGATGAGTTTGCGTTTGCGCAACGCGGCATCGATTTCCGGCTCGATTATCGCCTACCGCAGCCGCCAACGGACGATACCGTGGTATTCACCCTTTATCGATTGGTGCAGGAACTGCTCAATAACATCAGCAAACATGCCAACGCACGCCGGGTGCGCGTTCGCCTGACCCCACTGCCCGGCATGCTGATGTTGGAAGTCAAAGATAACGGCATTGGCATACCGGAACAGGTACAGGAAGGCTTCGGCTTACGCGGCATTGAAGAACGCGTGCATGCGCTGGGTGGCGAATGGATGTTACAACGACGTAAAGGAACACGCATAATTGTTAAGTTGCCCACAAATTTGCCTTAAAGGGGGCTTGAACTAGGAATAATTCTTATCGGGTTACTACCTTATCTCATCCGCGAACAGCACGGCTTTCCTACACTCCCCTCAACCGCTGGAGAACCTCATGAGCGCAGACCCTATCAGTATCACCGCGCACTACCGCTATTGGCGCGGACGTTTGCTGATTTCCATGGTGGTCGGTTACGCGGCGTTTTATCTCACCCGGCGCAGTGTCACCTTCGCCATGCCTGTCATGCAGGTGGAGCTGGGACTGGATAAAGCGGATATCGGTCTGCTCGGTACGTTGTTTTATCTAGCGTATGGCGGTTCAAAATTTGTGTCCGGCATGGTGCATGATCGCATAGGCGCACGCTGGTTTATGGGCGTTGGCCTGCTGATGACCGGTGTGCTGAATATTGCTTTCGCGTTCAGCGCCTCCTTACCCGCACTTCTGCTGATTTGGACGTTAAACGGGTTCTTTCAGGGATGGGGATGGCCACCGTGTGCCAGGCTACTGACCCACTGGTATTCCCGCAATGAGCGCGGATTGTGGTGGGGATGTTGGAACACGTCGATCAATATTGGTGGTGCCGCCGTCCCTCTGCTTTCCGGCGTACTGGCCGCCAGCCAGGGGTGGCAAGCCGCACTGCTGATACCGGGCGCGGTAGCGATTGTGTTGGGCGGCCTACTTTGCCGCCAACTGTGCGGCACGCCGCGGGAAGAGGGGTTGCCCACCGTGGGGCAATGGCGGCGCGATCCGCTGGAGTTGCGCCAGGAGCAACAGAGTGCGCCCATGAGTCTGGGGCAAATGCTGAGCCGCACCATTTTGCGTAACGGCATTATCTGGATCCTCGCGCTCTCTTATGTGCTGGTGCACTTGATCCGCATCGCACTGAATGACTGGGGTAATTTATGGCTGACAGAGAGCCACGGCGTGCAGCTTCTCAGCGCCAATGCCACGGTGATGCTGTTCGAGTTGGGGGGATTGTTCGGCGCGCTGTTTGCCGGATGGGGCTCAGACCTGCTGTTTCGCGGTCAGCGTGCACCGATGATTTTGCTGTTCTCGCTGGGTTTGTTTCTCAGCGTAACCGCCATCTGGCTGGTGCCTATTCATCATTACGCGCTGCTGGCGGTGAATTTTTTCATTATCGGCTTTTTTGTTTTTGGCCCTCAGATGCTTATCGGTCTGGCGGCCACGGAGTACGTCCATAAGGAAGCAGCAGGAACCGTTACCGGATTTCTTGGCCTGTTCGCTTATCTTGGAGCCGCATTGGCAGGGTGGCCGCTGGCGCAGTGGATGCAATTCTACGGCTGGTCCGGTTTCTTTGCCTTACTGACACTGGCGGCAGCCTGTGTCGGGCTGTTGCTGATGCCGTTGATGATGGCAGGCACCAGTCGATCGCACATGCATCCGTCTCGGGGGCCAAACGCTTCAGGCCCGCCCTGACGCTGTTAACCACTGATAATAAGGAAGCATCATGAAACTTTCTCTTCTCTCTGCCCTTATCGTTACCGGGATCGCAGCCACCACGCTGTCCAGTGTGGCACAAGCCAAAGGCCGCCTCGTGGTGTATTGCAGTGCTACCAACGCGTTTTGCGAAGCGGAAACCAAAGCGTTTGGCGAAAAATATGACGTACAAACCTCCTTCATCCGCAACGGTTCTGGCAGCACGCTGGCAAAAGTAGAAGCGGAAAAACGTAACCCGCAAGCCGATGTCTGGTACGGCGGCACGCTCGATCCGCAGTCACAAGCGGGTGAAATGGATCTGCTGCAACCGTATGTCTCCCCTGAATTGGCGAATATCATGCCGCAGTTCCGCGATCCGGCGAAACGCAAAGGCAATTACTCCTCTGCAGTCTACATCGGGATTCTCGGTTTTGGCGTCAACACCGAACGGTTGAAAGAGAAAAACCTGCCAGTACCGCAATGTTGGAAAGATCTCATCGACCCTATCTACAAAGGCGAAATCCAGATTGCCGACCCGCAAAGTTCTGGCACCGCCTACACCGCATTGGCGACTTTTTCGCAGCTGTGGGGTGAAGATCAGGCGTTTGATTACCTGAAAAAACTCAATGCCAACGTGTCGCAGTACACCAAATCGGGTATTGCCCCGGCACGTAACGCCGCCCGTGGCGAAAGCGCCATCGGCATCGGCTTCCTGCACGATTATTCACAGGAAAAAGAGAATGGCGCACCGCTGCAACTGGTATCACCGTGCGAAGGCACCGGCTATGAAGTCGGTGGCGTCAGCATCCTGAAAAATGCGCGTAACCTGGAGAATGCCAAACTGTTCGTCGATTGGGCGCTGTCAAAAGAAGCCCAAGAACTCTCCTGGCAGAAGGGCCAGTCCTACCAGATCCTGACCAACACCAAGGCCGAAGCATCACCGCTGTCGCTCAAGCTCGAAGAGCTGAAATTGATCAATTACGACATGGATAAATACGGCGCAGAAGATGTGCGTAAAGCACTTATCACCAAATGGGTGAATGAAGTCAAGATGGGCAAATAAGCTCACCGCCCCGGCATACGCCGGGGCACAGATTGCTGACCGACTGACGCCAACACCGTTATTCCTGCGCAGGCGAGCATCTCCTTCAGAGGCAACACGAGCTTTCTGTGGGAGATTCTCCGTCTACGCGGAGAATGACGCGTCGGCGGAGTGACGTTGTCTTCAGTCTCGGTCATTCGTCACCATTGTGACTTTTCGTCTACTCAGAGGGAAACCCATGTCTCACTCACTCGCCTCGGCTCAACGCCCGCAGGCACTGGACGCCATCTTTCTCTGGCTCGCCGTTATCCCGCTCTCGTTTGCGCTGCTGCCCGCCTGGAGTTTGGACTACGGCCTGTTCGGTGCCACCCGGGAAGAGGTGCTGCACGCTTATGGCTGGTCTGGCATCAACATCAGCCTGCTGTGGCTGCTGTTACCCTGCGCGCTGTTACTGCGTCCTCGCACCCCCGCCTCGCGTAAACAGCGAGGTCGTCACCTGTTTGATGCCGGCTATGCCCTGTTTTGCATGCTGTTTATGCTGCTCAGTGCTACCGTGGTTCAGCAGGGCATGGGATATGCCACCATCGGTATCTTTATCGCGTTAGGCGCCATCATGACGCTGGCGATGGCGCGCCTTGAATGGCTGGGCGGCGATCGCTTTGTCATCGGCTCACTGATAACCATCATTGTGCTGATCGGTATCTTTATTCTCTACCCCAGCATTGCCATTTTCATTCCCATGTTCACCAACAGCGCGGGCGAATTCGTGCCGTTAGGTTTTATGACGGTGTTAGGGCAATCGCATATTCTCCGGGTGATCTGGAACTCCTTCCTGCTCGCTATGGCCGTGGGCTTTGGTTGTACTTTTTTTGGGCTGGTGCTGGCGATTTACACCTCACGCATTGCCAAGCGTACCGCCATTGTTGGGCGCGTGTTTTCCATTCTGCCGATTGTCACGCCGCCCTTTATCGTCGGGCTGGGCGTAACGCTGATGATGGGCCGTTCCGGCTATGTGACCGAACTGATGGTGTCCTGGTTCGGGCTGACCAACACCAACTGGCTGTACGGCTTCACGGGCATCTGGATTGCACAGGTGCTGGCCTTTACCCCGATGGCGTTTATGATCCTCGACGGTGCAATAAAGAGCATTCATCCGTCGCTGGAAGAGGCGTCCTATACGCTGCGCGCCAACCGCTATCAAACCTTTAACCGCATCTTCCTGCCACTGCTGAAACCGGCGCTGGCGAACGCTTTCCTGATCGTCATTGTGCAGTCTCTGGCCGATTTCAGTAACCCGCTGGTGCTGGGGGGCAACTTCGACGTGTTGGCGACGCAGATTTACTTCTATATCACCGGTGCACAGTTGGATTATCAGGCTGCCAGTACGCTGGGCGTGATTCTGCTGGTGTTCTCGCTGGTGGTATTTTGTATCCAATATCTGTGGATAGGGAAACGCTCTTACGTCACCATTTCCGGCAAATTCAGCCGAGGCGATGTGCAACCGCTGCCGCGCCTGATGGTGTGGGGTGTCACCGCTATCCTCATAGTCTGGGTGGCATTTAACGGTCTGCTGTACGGCAGCATTTTCTACGGCAGTTTCACCGTGAACTGGGGCGTGGATTACACGCTGACGCTACAAAACTTTATTACCCTGTTCGGGCAAGGTTTTAGCGACGGCGCATGGCCTTCACTGCTCGATACACTGCTCTACGCCGGGATTGCCGCGCCTATCACCGCGCTGTTTGGTCTGTTGATCGCCTATATCGTGGTGCGCCAACAGTTCCGCGGCAAAAAAACCATCGAGTTCACCACCATGCTCTGCTTTGCCGTACCGGGCACAGTGGCAGGTATCTCTTATATTTTGGCCTTCAACAGCGCGCCCATTTATCTGACAGGCACCGCCGCCATCGTCATCATTTCGATGGTGATGCGCAACGTGCCAGTGGGGATTCGCGCAGGTATAGCAGGCTTGGGCCAACTGGATAAATCGCTGGACGAAGCCTCCCTCAGCCTGCGTGCCGGTGCAATGCGCACTATCGTCTACATTTTACTGCCGCTACTGCGCCCGGCCATCCTTTCCGCGTTGATCTACAGCTTTGTGCGCGCCATTACCACCGTCAGCGCTATCGTGTTCCTGGTGACACCGGACACACGCGTCGCTACCGCCTATATCCTGAACCGCGTTGAAGACGGCGAATATGGGGTGGCTATCGCCTACGGCTCTATCCTGATCGTAGTGATGCTGGCGATCATTTTCCTGTTTGACTATTTGGTTGGCGAATCTCGTACCGCCCGCTCCAAAGCCAAAAACGCACAATAATCAGAAGGTGACTATCGTGAATACTGTATTAACCCAACACGCCACCGCTGAAGCGGAGCAGGCACCGCGTAAAAATTTCGTTGAGCTCAAAGGCGTGACAAAACGCTTTGGCACCAACACCGTGCTGGAAAATCTCGATCTGGCAATTCCTCAGGGTCACATGGTGACACTGCTCGGCCCATCCGGCTGTGGCAAGACCACCGTGCTACGACTGGTGGCCGGGCTGGAAAAACCCAGTGAAGGCCGCATCTATATCGACGGCGAAGACGTGACCGATCGTTCCATCCAGCAACGTGATATCTGTATGGTGTTTCAGTCCTACGCATTGTTCCCCCATATGTCACTGGGGGAGAATATTGGCTACGGTCTGAAGATGCTCGGTCGGCCCAAAAGTGAGATCCGCGATCGGGTCAATGAAGCACTGGCGCTGGTGGATTTGGAAGGGTTTGCCGATCGTTATGTCGATCAGATCTCTGGCGGCCAGCAGCAGCGCGTCGCGTTGGCGCGCGCGTTGATTCTAAAGCCCAAAGTATTGCTGTTCGATGAACCACTGAGCAACCTGGATGCCAACCTGCGGCGCAGCATGCGGGAAAAAATCCGCGAATTGCAGCAGCAGTTCAACATCACCTCACTCTACGTCACCCACGACCAAAGCGAAGCCTTCGCCGTGTCTGACAGCGTACTGGTGATGAATAAAGGTCACATCATGCAGATGGGCTCGCCGCAAGCGTTGTATCGTCAGCCTGCGTCACGCTTCATGGCAAGTTTTATGGGTGAGGCCAATATTTTCCCGGCACAGCGACAGGCCGATAGCGTAGAGATTTTCGGCTACCGTATTCCTAAACCGAACCACTTCGGCGCAGAAAACGGGGCATGCACCGTGGGCATCCGTCCCGAAGCCATTACGCTGAATACGCAGGGTGATGAAAGCCAGCGTTGTTCTGTACACCATGTGGCTTACATGGGTTCACAGTATGAAGTAAGCGTCATCTGGCACGGACAATCCCTGCTGTTACAAGTGAATGCCACTCAGTTACAACCGAACGTGGGCGACGATCTCTACTTGCATATTCACCCTTACGGCATGTTTATTCTCAACGAAGGCTAACGCTTGCCGACCCCTTCAGGGAGCCCTCTCGTGGCTCCCTTTTTTTCATCCTTTGCTTTCAAAACAATTTCCGATCGATTTACAGCGGATTGATATACTTAAATAGCGCGCAGACACATTTATGTCGCGACGCGTTTCAGGGTGCGCTGGCTGCCTGGTTCTTCACATTGCTATACCCTAAATCATTCGAGTTGCAGGACAGAACGTTTACGTTTTGAATAGCGTTTGCGCTGGCCCTTTAGGGCGAGGTTCGTTCATGAGTCTCGTCACACGGCAAGGGAGCGAATTCCGATGAGCTTACATAAGTCAGTGATTCGGGTGAGCGAGTGCAGCCAACGCACATGCAACTTGACGCATGAAGGGTATATACACCACGACAGGCAGAGTCATATCTACGTGGTACCAAGGAGTAGTGACGTGAGTCCACAGCATAAACGCGCGCAACAACGGGGCCGCTGGCTGATTCTCTGCGCCGGGGTATTTCCATTGCTATTGGTATTACTTTTTACCTTTGTCGAATCACGACAAATCGTGCAGCGCGATCTGCAATCCACGGCGAACCTGGCGCTCGATCAGGCGGAAAGCATTACCACCCGCGCCTGGTCACTGCTAGAAACCCTGCAACCGCTGCAAGGAAAACTCTGTGAGGATATCAGAGACGATCTCCAACGGCTCAGCGCGCAGTTCGCTTATTTTCGCGCTATAGGTCTGACCTATGACAAGAGCATTTACTGCTCCTCGCTGTTTTCCCATAACGCGCTGGACATCAGCGACGTGATCATGATGCCGCTTCCGGCAAAACTGCCTCCCGCCTGGAGCCTCTCCGTCGATCAGATCAAAGACGCCGACATTAGCCCAACGCTCATTTTTATTCGCACGCCGGACGATGGCTGGGGCGCTTTTGGCTTGGTGGATGCGCAATATTTGGTGACGTTAATGAATGCTGTCAACAAGCTGCGCGGCTTTCAACTGAATATCAGGGTGGGGGATGGTGATTTAATTCATCCCAGTGCCACCACCGTGCCGCATCAACCTGAATGGCTTTCTGGTGTGGAATATCACATCACATCGGAACGTTTCCCCATTGTGGTCTCCATTACCGCCCCCGCGACAGAAATGGGCAAAGCCTGGCAGTTTGCCTTTCTTACGCTGTTGCCGCTCACACTGGTACTTTCTGCGCTGTTTATTCTGGCCGCGCTGTATTGGCAAAAACGCAAGCTCTCCTTTCAGGACGAATTACGCCGCGGCATCACCAACAATGAGTTTTCTGTCTACTATCAGCCGGTTTACGGCACCGCGGCGCAACGCTGCACTGGCGCAGAAGCGTTATTGCGCTGGCGGCGCGCCGACGGGCAGTGGATTCGCCCGGATGTGTTTATTGCTGCCGCTGAAGCGGAAAATATGATTATCCCGCTGACACGACATTTGTTGAAACTGGTGGAGGAAGACGTTGCCAGTTGGCACATTGAGCCAAATTTTCATCTGGGCTTGAACGTGTCGGCTGAACATCTGCAAGACAGCGAATTTATCGCCGATATCCGCCAGTTTGCGGCGAATGTGGCGGCCCATCGCTTTTTGATAACGTTAGAACTGACCGAGCGCAGCCTCATTAGCGAAGGGCCAGAAGTGGCGCAGCGCTTGCAACAGCTACGTCAGGAGGGCATACATGTCGCGATTGATGATTTTGGCACCGGCCATTGTTCTCTGTCTTATCTGCAAAGCTTCCCGCTCGACTATTTGAAAATCGATCAGGGGTTTGTTCGCACCATTTCATCACAGGAAGAAGAGACGCCGATTTTAGATACCATTATCAGTCTCGCTCACCGCCTTAATTTGAAGATCGTAGCAGAAGGGGTGGAAACCGCGCGTCAGCTTCACTACCTGACACAACACGACGTGGGCTACATTCAGGGATTTTTGTATGCCAAACCTATGGATAATGAAAATTTTACCGTGTGGCAGCATTACCACGCCAAACGTCAGTTAACGCCCGTCGACGAGCATGCCATGGCAGATTCTCTGGAGGGAAAGGAAACGCCGAAGTCTTCTTCGGCGTAATCATGCTATTCAGTATCAGAAGCGATAGCCAAGGCCGATATTGAATCCGTTGATTTTTATATTTTTGACTGTCGAGCCTTCATAACCCAGATCGATACTCCAGTTTGCTGCTGGAGCGATCTGAATACCGGCTCCATAAGCAAAACCTGATTTTTTATCTTTATAAGGGAGATTATTGCCGCCAGCGTCAGCTCCAGAAATTTTTCCTTTACCCTGCGCGACGCCCGCTAATCCATAAAGGCTCACGAATTCATTGACGCGATAAGAGGGGCCCACTAACAGCGAATAATATTTCAGCTGAACCTTTGCCTTATTCGCACCAGCATTATATTTTTCCTCTCCCCCCATATAGGTCAGCGAGCTGATAAAGCCCAATGAACCGTCGGGTTGATAGTGATATTTCGCTGTGACGCCGTGGAGATTATTAAAATCAGTCACCTTTCCATGAGAATAGCCCAGACTGATGGTATGCGTATCCGCTTGAGCGATAGCCCCCCCACTCATTGCAGCTAATACCATAGATAATGCCAATAGCTTTTTATTTATATTCACTTTCACACGCTCCTTTTATGATATATAACATTCCAAAGACAGAGCGTAAAATGTCAGTTGACGCCTTGCATGTAAATCAGTGAAATACCTTGCCTCAGAGTTAACTCATTTATTATCAACACGTTATAAGATGTATTTTTATTATCTTTTTAGGTACATTGTTGTTTTTCAAATAAATGAATAACACAATAAGATATTGTAGAAAGTAAACAGAATCTATCTAAACAAAAGCGCAGACGAAAAAAAACGGCAGATGATGTCATCTACCGTTTTCTTATGGTTTCGTCTGAAAGGTTCAGACAAAACGGGATAATTTGGTCGGCAAGAGAGGATTTGAACCTCCGACCCACACGTCCCGAACGTGTTGCGCTACCAGGCTGCGCTACTCGCCGAATGCGGGGCGCATCTTACTGCGCCCTCAAAAAAGCGTCAATCCCTTTTTGATAAAAGAGCACGCTCGGCGCGTGGTTGGCGCGAAAATGCACAATCGCCTATCCATCAACGCGACGGTAATGCACACCAGTTATTGCTGGCGTTAATGCCGCCGTCGGTCGAACGATAACCCAGGCAGCCCAATATGGAATCAAACAACGCTTCATGACGATGGGGTGCCCCCACACGCTGCTGTGCTTTCAGTTGTTCAAACAGCTGTGTATTTTGCGGTTGTGCCAGGAACTTGTCTGACGCCCACACCAGCATTGGCGAGCGGAACTGTTCCGGCGGTGCAACATCGCGCGGTGTGCCGTGCAAATGGTAGTTTTCATCAATCGACTCACCGTGATCTGAGGCATAAAACACCAGCGCTTTCTTGTCACGCACCTGATCCAACACCTTTTTAATAAAGGTGTCGGTATACAACACGCTGTTATCAAACGCGTTAATCAGTTGCTCACGTGAGCAGGAGGCGTCAACCCCCATACATTCAGGCTGATAACGCGCAAAACTGCGCGGATAGCGCATCGAATAGAGGTAATGGGAGCCTTTGGTGTGCAGCACAATCAAATGTTTACCCTTAGGATAACGCGCTAATGACCCCTTCACCTCATCGACCAATAGCATGTCGTCAACCGATTTGCCTTCATTACGTTCTTCGGAAGCGATCATTTCGCGGAATGAGTAGTTATTGGCATTAATGCTGTTATAAAACCAGACCTCACTTTGCATCGCGAACAGTTCTGAGGTGAAACCCAGTGAACGCAGCACATTGAAAATATTTTGTTCTTTCAAGGTACGTTGCGGGTTGTTTTCAGCCCCGCCTTCACGCACGAACATGCAGCGCATGGAAAGTTTGGTTGAGGTATCACAAGACTGACCCCGGAACGCCACCAGATTGCGCTCTTTTGACAGTTGCGGTGTGGTATCACGCTGATAACCGAGCAGTCCCATATGATCCCAGCGGGCCGTCTCCCCCAGGATAAAAACCACATAGGTATCCTCAATGCCAGCAGGGGCTACATAGGTAAAATTTTTGGCGGGATCGAACAACTCCGCCGCATCCTGACTTTCATCATATTGCGTGTAAGCGAATAACCCCAACGCCGAGATCCAGTTGGATGGCAAATATGAGTGAGCAATAACACCGCCGTAGCTGGGCAAATCGATGTTGGTTCTTTTTTCCATGCGCTTTTGCTCGGTCCCCATATACTCCATGGTGCCCCATACCAGCGCGACAACAGCCAGCAGGATCGCTACAGGTTTAATGCGTTTCCCAGGCGTTTTTAATTGTTCGATAAGGGTATTGCGCAAATCGGCTTTCCAGATGATCGCCAAAGGCATTGCGCTGACGCACAGCGTCCAGACGATAAATTGCCAGCCGATCACCTCCTTTGACAAATCAATATCCGTTGTCATCACGGACGCAATTATCCCGTAGCCAATAACCACATTAAAAAACGTCATGTAGTAACTGGCGGCCACAGAAACCAACACTAACAATGAGGCGATAAGTCGGTAGAAATAACGACCACCCAGTGAGATCAATCGCATCAGAAAAAAGGTGAACATCACACTGAGCGATAATTCAATCAACGCAGGCAGGTATTTGGCAAGAGCAGTTCCAGAAGGGGAAGCGACATCATCAAAGCGGCGGTAATAGACGGAGACGTTAAGAAACAATCCAATATACACGGCAAGAAACAATGACAAAGCAGACTGCGAAAAAGAGGTAATCACCGACATCTTACTGTGGCTCCAGCATAAACCAAGGCTTCTTTAAAAAAATTAGGACACAGAAATAATTGATGAGTTCATGAATAATATACTTTTTTAACGCTTACTTTGATTTTCACAAACGGCAAGTTGTTAAACGTAAACAGCGCTAATGTTTTTATTAGAGGCATAGATTAGCGTATAACACGCTGCACCCGTGATAAGACGAGACTGGGGGTAGCCATTTACCGCCGCAATGAAATTTTATGAATACAGCGGATAGTTTTCGTTCCTTGCTTAATCCAGCGCGTTATTATTTTCACCACTTGCAAAGAGTGCTGGTGAGGTATTGGTTTTTTTGTCCTATCCGGCGCGGATTCAAGTCTCTTTTCCAGCCGATGCCACCAGGAATAACGATCCCAGCACACAGAAAAACGCTTTTCCTGAGCCACATACGTTACGGCCCGCACGTTGGAGTCGGAAATTGATGTTCGCACCAGCATCGTCAATGATTGCAACAGCACCAGGAAAAACAGCACGGTGCCGTATTGGAGAACGGATTGTCTCATAAGCGCATCCTTTACGTTTCTGCCATTATGCTGGCACACACCAAAACGCCTCAGAAACCAAAAAAACGCGCGAAAAATGCATAACACATAAAAATTTAAGCAAACTATCGAAAGGGATCACGAATCAGGTCATCACACGATGTGCCATCAGGTAACGCGACGGTAAAGATGAGTGCGTGTATAATGCAAAATTCGCACAACTGCGACAGTCAACCGATTCCATCACATTCACGATATATTACGTTCATCACTATGGCTCAAGGTACGTTATACATTGTTTCCGCCCCCAGCGGCGCGGGAAAATCCAGTTTAATAAATGCGTTACTGAAAACGCAGCCGTTGTATGACACCCAGGTGTCGATTTCCCACACCACCCGCGCCAAACGCCCGGGCGAAAACCACGCAGAACACTATTTCTTCGTTTCTGTGGATGAATTTAAGCGTATGATTCAGGAAGATGCTTTCCTTGAGTACGCCGAGGTGTTTGGCAACTACTACGGTACGTCCAAAGCCGCCATTGAGCAGGTGCTGGCAACCGGCGTAGATATTTTTCTGGATATCGATTGGCAGGGCGCAGAGCAAATCCGCCGCCGGATGCCGCAGGCGCGCAGTATCTTTATTCTGCCGCCGTCCAAAGAAGAGTTGGGGCGCCGTTTGCGCGGACGCGGTCAAGACAGCGATGAGGTGATTGCGCGACGTATGGCGCAAGCGGTGGCAGAAATGACACACTACGCGGAATACGATTATCTGATCGTCAACGATGATTTCGATCTGGCGCTGTCCGATCTGAAAACCATCATCCGCGCTGAACGCCTATTGCTGAGCCGTCAGGCATTGCGGCATGATGCATTAATCACCAAACTATTGGCAGACTGACATCACTTTCAGTATGATGCGCAGTCATTTTATTTCCTGTGGAGTAGCACATTATGGCACGCGTAACTGTTCAAGACGCTGTTGAGAAAATTGGTAACCGTTTTGACCTGGTGTTGGTCGCTGCTCGCCGCGCCCGCCAGATGCAAGCCGGCGGAAAAGATCCGCTGGTCCCTGAAGAGAACGACAAATACACCGTGATCGCACTGCGCGAGATCGAAGAAGGCCTGATCAACAACCAGATTCTGGATGTGCGTGAGCGTCAGGAACAGCAAGAGCAAGAAGCCGCAGAGATCCAGGCGGTCACCGCGATTGCTGAAGGTCGTCGTTAATCTCGCTACGGGTCGCCCTTGTATATCTTCGAAAGCCTCAATCTGCTGATTCAGCGCTATCTGCCGGAAGACCAGATCAAGCGCCTTCAGCAGGCTTATATTGTTGCACGTGATGCTCACGAGGGGCAGACTCGCTCCAGCGGTGAACCTTACATCACCCACCCCGTCGCCGTAGCCGGTATTTTGGCGGAGATGCGTCTTGACTATGAGACGCTGATGGCCGCGCTGTTGCATGACACCATCGAAGATACCCCGACCACTTACCAGGATATTGAACAACAATTCGGCAAGAGTGTCGCCGAACTGGTAGATGGCGTCTCGAAGCTGGACAAGCTGAAATTCCGCGATAAGAAAGAAGCGAAGGCGGAGAACTTCCGCAAGATGATTATGGCGATGGTGCAAGACATCCGCGTCATTCTCATCAAACTGGCTGACCGCACGCATAACATGCGCACGCTGGGTTCACTGCGCCCTGATAAGCGTCGCCGCATCGCGCGTGAAACGCTGGAGATTTACAGCCCGCTGGCGCACCGTTTGGGTATTCATCATCTGAAAACCGAGTTGGAAGAGCTGGGTTTTGAGGCGCTGTATCCAAACCGTTATCGGGTCATTAAAGATGTGGTCAAAGCCGCGCGCGGCAACCGCAAGGAAATGATCCAAAAAATCCTTTCCGAAATTGAAGGGCGGTTGAACGAAGCCGGTATTCCCTGTCGCGTCAGCGGACGCGAAAAACACCTCTATTCCATCTACTGCAAAATGCACCTGAAAGAGCAGCGTTTCCATTCCATCATGGATATCTACGCGTTTCGGGTGATCGTTAAAGAGCTGGATACCTGCTATCGCGTACTCGGGCAGGTGCATAGCCTGTACAAACCGCGTCCCGGCCGCGTCAAAGATTACATCGCTATTCCGAAGGCGAACGGCTACCAATCGCTGCATACCTCGTTGATTGGGCCGCACGGCGTGCCAGTCGAGGTACAGATCCGCACCGAAGACATGGACCAGATGGCCGAAATGGGTGTGGCAGCGCACTGGGCTTATAAAGAAGGTGAAAGCAGCACCACGGCACAAGTTCGCGCTCAGCGCTGGATGCAGAGCCTGCTGGAACTGCAACAAAGTGCGGGCAGTTCGTTCGAGTTTATCGAGAGCGTCAAATCCGATCTCTTCCCCGACGAAATGTACGTGTTCACCCCGGAAGGGCGCATCATCGAGCTACCGGCTGGCGCGACGCCGGTCGATTTTGCCTACGCGGTGCATACGGATATCGGGCATGCCTGCGTCGGCGCACGCGTCGACAGACAGCCCTACCCGCTCTCCCAATCGCTCAACAGTGGGCAGACGGTAGAAATCATTACCGCACCCGGCGCGCGCCCCAATGCGGCATGGTTAAACTTTGTCGTCAGTTCGCGCGCTCGCGCCAAAATTCGCCAAATGCTGAAGAACCTCAAACGTGACGATTCGGTGAGTCTGGGTCGCCGTTTATTGAATCACGCGTTAGGCAGTGGCAGAAAACTCAGCGATATTCCACAAACCAGCATCCAGCTTGAGCTGGATCGCATGAAACTCACCTCGCTGGATGACCTGCTGGCTGAGATTGGCCTCGGTAACGCCATGAGCATCGTCGTGGCGAAAAACCTGTTGGATGAGCAACCGTTACAGCAAGAACACACCGGTTTGCGCAAGCTGCCGATCAAAGGTGCAGATGGCGTATTGATTACGTTTGCCAAATGCTGCCGCCCGATCCCCGGTGACCCGATTGTGGCGCACGTCAGTCCCGGTAAAGGTTTGGTGATTCACCATGAGTCTTGCCGAAATATTCGCGGCTACCAGAAAGAGCCAGAAAAATTCATGGCGGTCGAGTGGGATAAGGTTACCGAACAAGAGTTTATCGCTGAGATTAAGGTCGACATGTTCAACCATCAGGGGGCATTGGCCAACCTGACCGCAGCGATTAATGCCGCCAACTCCAATATTCAGAGCATCAATACGGAAGAAAGGGATGGTCGCGTGTATAGCGCCTTTATCCGTTTGACCACGCGCGATCGGGTACATCTGGCTAACGTCATGCGCAAAATCCGCGTGATGCCGGATGTCATCAAAGTGACCCGTAATCGCAACTGATTGCCACCGTACCAGTGATAGCCCTGACGATCCCGGTCGCACACATGGCACCGGGATAACGCAAGAGACATCGTATGACACCAGAACGCTACGCCCGCATCCAAGAGATGCTGACCAGCCGTCAACCCGATTTGACGGTGTGTATGGAGCAGGTGCACAAACCCCACAATATTTCCGCTGTGATTCGTACCGCTGATGCCGTTGGCGTACACGAAGTCCATGCCGTTTGGCCCACCAGCCGCATGCGTACACTGGTGTCATCGGCGGCAGGCAGCAACAGTTGGGTACAGGTCAAAACACACCGCACTATCACCGATGCCGTCTCGCATTTAAAAACGCAAGGCATGCAGATTCTGGCGACCAATCTGTCTGCCAAGGCGGTCGATTTTCGTGAGGTCGATTACATGCGACCAACCTGCATCCTGCTCGGTCAGGAAAAAACCGGCATCACTCAGGAAGCACTCGCGCTGGCCGATCAGGACATCATTATTCCGATGATCGGTATGGTGCAATCCCTCAACGTGTCGGTCGCTTCTGCGCTGATCCTGTACGAAGCCCAGCGCCAACGTCAAAACGCGGGTATGTACCAACGTGACACAGGCATGCTCGATGACGATGAGCAGCAACGCTTGCTGTTCGAAGGGGGTTATCCGATGCTGGCGCGCGTAGCGATGCGGAAAAAACTTCCCCGTCCGCACATCGACCATCAGGGCCAGATCATTGCCGACACGGCATGGTGGGCAGCGATGCAATCCGCCGCCGAATAGCGAGACATCCCCATGAAAAGTCACCTGCTGAATAACCAACCGTTGAACACCCTCACGGGGGTCGGTGCCAGTCAGGCGGCTAAACTCGCACGCCTTGGGTTGGAAACCGTACAGGACGTGCTGCTGCACCTGCCGCTGCGTTATGAAGATCGCACCCATCTCTACGCTATTGGCGACTTGCTGCCCGGCATCTATGCCACGGTGGAAGGTGAGGTGCTGCGCAACGACATCGTCTTTGGCCGCAAACGCATGCTGACCTGCCAGATCAGTGACGGCAGTGGCGTGCTGACGATGCGCTTCTTCAATTTCAATGCCGCAATGAAAAACAGCCTGGCACCGGGCCAGCACGTTATCGCCTACGGTGAAATCAAACGTGGTAAGAACGGGGCTGAGATTATCCATCCCGAATACCGCGTGCAGGGTGACGCCCAGCAACCGGTAGAATTACAAGCCTCCCTGACGCCGGTTTACCCAACCACGGAAGGGGTGCGTCAGGCAACACTGCGCAAATTGACCGATCAGGCGCTGGAGCGTCTGGATGCACAGCCGATAGAAGAGCTGCTGCCGCAGGAGCTAAGCCGCGGCATGATGGGGCTGTCTGAAGCGTTACATACGCTGCATCGTCCCCCGGCGGGTACGCAACTGAGTGAGCTTGAGCACGGCAAACACCCGGCGCAAGTGCGTTTAATCATGGAAGAGCTGCTGGCGCATCACTTAAGCATGCTGGCGGTACGCGCCGGTGCGCAGCGTCACCGAGCCCTTTCACTGCATGCGCAGGACGCCATAAAAACGCAGTTGTTGGCCGCCCTCCCGTTTGCGCTTACCCAGGCACAAACCCGCGTCATCAACGACATTGAAGCCGACATGGAGAAGCCGTTCCCCATGATGCGTCTGGTACAAGGGGATGTCGGCTCGGGAAAAACGCTGGTGGCAGCCATGGCGGCATTGCGCGCTATCGCCAACGGCAAACAGGTGGCCTTAATGGCACCCACCGAGCTGCTCGCGGAACAACACGTCATCAACTTTCGTCATTGGTTTGAGCCCCTTGGCATTGAGGTCGGCTGGCTGGCTGGCAAGCAAAAGGGCAAAGCCCGCGTTGCGCAACAAGAGGCCATCGCCAATGGTCAGGTCAGTATGATCGTGGGCACGCACGCTATTTTTCAGCAACAGGTGCAATTTAGTGGGTTAGCGCTGGTGATTATTGATGAACAGCACCGCTTCGGTGTACATCAACGGTTAGCGCTGTGGGAAAAAGGGGTGGAACAAGGCTTCCATCCTCACCAGTTAATCATGACGGCAACACCGATACCACGCACGCTGGCAATGACGGCCTATGCCGATCTGGACACGTCAGTCATCGATGAGCTGCCGCCAGGCAGAACGCCGGTAACCACGGTCGCCATCCCCGATTCTCGTCGTGAGGATATTATCACCCGCGTCGATCGTGCCTGCCGGGAAGAAGGACGACAGGCCTACTGGGTCTGCACGCTGATTGAAGAGTCCGACCTGCTGGAAGCAAAAGCGGCTGAAGCCACCTGCGAAGGGCTGAAAGTCGCGCTGCCAGATCTGCGCATCGGATTGGTACATGGCCGGATGAAAGCACAAGAGAAGCAGGCGGTGATGCAGGCATTCAAACAGGGCGAACTGCAACTGCTGGTGGCGACCACGGTTATCGAAGTGGGCGTAGATGTGCCCAATGCCAGCCTGATGATCGTCGAAAACCCAGAGCGGCTGGGCTTGGCACAACTGCACCAGTTGCGCGGTCGCGTCGGACGCGGTGCCATCGCGTCTCACTGCGTGTTGCTTTATAAGACGCCGCTGAGTAAAACGGCGCAGCAGCGCTTGCAGGTGATGCGCGACAGCAACGACGGTTTTGTTATTGCGCAACGGGATTTAGAGATTCGCGGTCCCGGCGAACTGCTGGGAACGCGACAAACCGGCAGCGCCGAATTTAAAGTGGCGGATTTACTGCGCGATCAGGCACTGATCCCCGAAGTACAGCGCGTAGCGCGCCATCTTCATGCCCATTATCCCGAACATGCCAAAGCGCTGATTGAACGCTGGTTACCGGAGCGGGTGCGCTATACCAATGCCTAACGCCATAGGCGAGGCGCAGAAAAGGGGCGCGGATAGCCCTTGTCGCACTGCATGTGTATGTAAAGCCCTCCACCTTCGCGAAACGTTAAATTGCGCGTTACCACGATAAAATAATCGATGTTTTTTCACACATTGATAACGCGGCATTCAAAAAATCCCGACCGTCATCCGGCATAACACAAGATTGTTTTGTAATCGCTCCGCAAACGATTGCTTTTGCAAAGCAGATCATTAAAATGCCCTCTTTGCCGTTTCAGGACGCCCTTGATCATGACTACCACCACCACGGAACTGCCCCAAACGGAGACGCCAACCGCTGCGCCCCGTAACAGTGAACTGATTTATCGTCTGGAAGACAGACCGCCGTTAGCGCAAACGTTGTTTGCCGCCAGCCAGCATCTTCTGGCTATGTTTGTGGCGGTGATTACCCCAGCCCTGTTGATCTGCCAGGCACTCGGTTTGCCCGCGCAGGATACCCAACACATCATCAGCATGTCGCTGTTCGCTTCCGGCCTGGCGTCCATTCTGCAAATTAAAACCTGGGGTCCGGTAGGATCGGGATTGCTTTCTATTCAGGGCACCAGCTTTAACTTTGTCACCCCGTTAATCATGGGTGGTCTGGCGCTGAAAAATGGCGGTGCCGATGTGCCCACCATGATGGCCGCACTGTTCGGAACCCTGATGGTGGCCTCTTTCACTGAAATCATCCTTTCCCGCTTCCTGCATCTGGCGCGCCGCATCATCACGCCGCTGGTCTCCGGCGTGGTCGTGATGATCATCGGTCTGTCGCTGATTCAGGTGGGATTAACATCAATCGGCGGCGGCTTCGCCGCCATGAACGATCACACCTTCGGCGCCCCTAAAAATCTGGCACTGGCCGCTATCGTACTGCTAGTCATCATCCTGCTGAACCGCCAACGCAACCCCTATCTGCGCGTCGCCTCTCTGGTGATTGCTATGGCGGTCGGGTACTTTGCCGCCTGGGCGATGGGGATGCTGCCGCAAGACACCTCGGCCACACACACCTCGGCGATCATGATCCCGACACCGCTCTATTACGGCCTCGGCTTCGACTGGAACCTGTTAATCCCGTTGATGCTGGTGTTTATGGTGACCTCACTGGAAACCATCGGTGATATCACCGCCACCTCCGACGTTTCCGAGCAGCCGGTTAGCGGCCCGCTGTACATGAAACGCCTGAAAGGCGGCGTGTTGGCTAACGGTATGAACTCCTGCCTGTCCGCCATCTTCAACACCTTCCCTAACTCCTGCTTCGGCCAGAACAACGGCGTTATTCAGCTGACCGGCGTCGCCAGCCGCTACGTGGGTTTTGTGGTAGCACTGATGCTGATCGTACTGGGCCTGTTCCCGGCAGTCAGCGGCTTTGTGCAGCACATTCCTGAACCAGTACTGGGCGGCGCAACCATCGTGATGTTCGGCACCATTGCAGCCTCTGGCGTGCGCATTGTTTCACGCGAGCCGCTTAATCGCCGCGCCATCATGATCATTGCGCTGTCGCTGGCTGTCGGCCTGGGCGTCTCACAGCAGCCGTTGATTCTGCAATTCGCGCCGGATTGGCTGAAAACCCTGCTTTCCTCCGGCATTGCCGCAGGGGGGATTACCGCGATTGTTCTGAATCTTGTCTTCCCGCAGAAGAAAAATAAAACCAGGCAGAGGCAATAGCGTCTAACTTGGGTATGATAAAACGGCCAGTGTGGAAACACTGGCCGTTTTTTATTGTCTGTAACCACGGTTAAGTATTGAGACGCAGGAAGAATTGCGGCATAACACAAGTGCTCACGATGACAAGGCATGGACTGATACGATGAAATTTCTCGGGAAACTACTGCTCACCTTGCTGTTGCTAGCCCTGTTGGCATTGGTCATCGTTTACGTTGTGTTGCAAACCCACTGGGCCGCCAGCCGCGTCACTTCTTGGGTGAATGACAATACTGACTACCAGCTAACGCTCGGAAAAATAGAGCATAACTGGTCAGAAGCCGACCATATCGTGTTTAACGATGTCACCTTTGGCGTCAAAGGGCAGCCGTTGACCCTTGCGGCACGTAAAATGTCCTTTGGTGTAAGCGCACGGCAGCTGACAGAACCGAGCCACTTTGCCAGTCTTGAACTGGAAGGCGGTACCTTGAATCTGCTGCCTGGCAGCAACATTGCCGTTCCGTTCATGGCCGATGTGCTGCAATTGCGCACCATGGCGCTCCAATCGCAAGACGGTGATTGGTCGCTGAACGGGCAGCAAATTAACGGTGGCATCACCCCCTGGCAGCCAGAGCAGGGGCATCTGCTCGGTACGCAAGGTAATTTTCAACTCAGCGCGCGCTCGCTGCGCCTCAATGAGGTCCCCGCCAGTCAGGTACTGATTCAGGGGGAAATCAACAATAACCAACTTACGTTAACCAACTTTGGTGCAGACGTTGCGGGCGGTCAGTTAACCGGTAATGCGCGACGTGCAGAAGATGGCAGTTGGCAGGTGGATAGCCTGCGACTGAGTAACGTGCGTTTACAAACCACGAAATCGCTGGAAGATTTCTGGCAGCCCGTGGCTGAACTGCCTTCGGTAGCCGTTTCGCGCTTTGATATGGTGGATGCCCGCATTGAAGGGCCCGGCTGGGCGTTTAGCGATCTCGACGTCACCCTGCAAAATATTACGTTCCGCCAGCACAGTTGGGAAAGCGACGACGGCACGCTGTCGTTTAATGCCAGCGACATCGTCAACGGTAGCATGCACCTGATTGATCCTATTGTTAACCTTGCCGTTTCGCCGCAAGGAGTGGCCATCAAACAGTTTACTACCCGCTGGGAAGGTGGTTTGATGCGCACCGATGGCATGTGGACGCGCGATAACCACCGTCTGACTTTGAATGAAGTCGTGGTCGCAGGGATGGAGTATACCCTGCCCACGGATTGGCGTGAGCGCTGGCAGAAGACATTACCGGACTGGCTCAGCGATGTTGAGGTGAAGAAGTTCCGCGCTAACCGTAACCTGCTCATCGATATCAACCCTGATTTTCCGTTCCAGCTCACCGCGCTGGATGGCTACGGCAATAATCTTTTGCTGGCGCGTCAGCACCAGTGGGGCGTTTGGCAGGGTACGCTGAATCTTAACGCCAGCGATGCCACCTTCAACAAACTCGATGTGCGCCGTCCTTCTCTCGCGCTAAACGCGAGTGATGCGCAAATAGCCATTACCGAACTGAGTGCGTTTACGCAACGTGGTCTGCTTGAGGCGCAAGCCACGATTGAGCAGCAACCTGGTCGGGCGTTCACGCTGTCATTAAACGGACGTTCAGTGCCGATGGATACCCTGACACACTGGGGCTGGCAAGGGTCTGAGGCCCTGCCCAGCGCCGACAGCAATCTGCAACTGCGTTTAACGGGAAATCTGGCCGCCAACACGCCGCTGAAACCGACGCTGAGCGGTCTGTTACAGGGGACCACCAGCGATGGCACCGGCGTAAGGCAGCAGATTCAACACGGTGAAGTCAGCACCGCGCATTAATGGCCGTACCGCTACCCCGCTTCCGAGCCGCCTTGTTCCAAGGGATCGGCAGGCTGCGCGGGTAGCACGATATACACCCCTTCAAACACCGCGCCGGATTTATCATCGCCAAACAGCTCGACGTTCAGTTGCACACGCGCTTTAAGTCCGCGCGCCAGACGCGTCAGGTTGCCGCTCAACGAGCCTAAATCAGCCACTGCACTGGGGCGACCGGTGATCGGCGAGCTGTAACGAATATGCGCATCGGCCAGAATAATGGTGCCCCCCAGATGTCGTTCACGCAGTAATAGCCAAATCAGCCCCCATCCGGTCAGCGTCGCCAATGAAAACAGGCTACCGGCAAACAGCGTATGGTGCGAATTCTGATTACCCGTTTCCGGCATGGTGGTAATAAATTTTTGCCCGGTATATTGGTTGATTCGCACACCCATTTTTTCACTGAGCGGGATATGCTCATGCCAGGCTTGCTGCAACTGCGCACACCAATCAGGGCGATGCAAGATATCATCTAGAGAGGCAATGGGTTTGGTCATCAGATAATGACGCACAGGCGTCGTTTGCGGTGCGCTGATCTCTCCTTGAAGGGAAAAACCCAGCTTGGTAAAAAACGGCACAGCATCTTCACGCGCACCGCATACCACGCGCTTTACCCCTTCCTGACGCGCGACGGATTCCAGCGTCATCGCCACCAGCGTGCCCAACCCTTTGCACCGAACGCTTGGATGCACCGCCATAAAGCGGATAGCGGCTTCGTTATCGGCATTAATGGAGAGGCGTCCAATCGCCACCAACCGCCCTTGTTAATCCACCACGGTCTGGTGATGCGCCAGCGCGTCATAGGCATCCCGCTCTGAACCTAACGGCTGGTGTAATGGCTTACGCAGCATCTCCCAACGGAACTGATAGTAGGCGTCCATCTGTTCAGCGGTTTCAGGCACTCTCAGGTGATACATTCCCTCCCCCTCCTTCCGATTGGCTGTACTGCGCATCGGTGACAATGGGCGCGCTGACGCGCATGGCATTGTCACACCTGAAGCCAGAACGTGACTGGCCCATCGTTAACCAACGCAACCTGCATATCAGCCGCAAAGCGGCCGGTTTCCACGTGGGTGCCGCGTTCACGACACTGGGCGGCAAAATACTGATACAGCCGATCCGCCTCGGCAGGTTCCGCACCGCGGGAAAAACTGGGGCGCATGCCTTTTTGCGTATCCGCCGCCAGCGTAAACTGCGATACCACCAACACACTGCCTCCGGTCTGCTGCACGTTAAGGTTCATCTTGCCCTGCTCATCGCTGAAAATACGATAGCCGAGCACGCGCTCACACAGGCGCGCCGCCTTACGTTCATCATCCCCTTGTTCGACGCCTAACAGCACCAGCAATCCGCCTGCAATCTCCCCAACGATGGCATTGTCCACCGTCACACTGGCGCGGGTAACACGCTGAATTAACGCAATCATAAACGACAACCACTCCTGAACCGCTGTTCTTTTAATCGATTTTTTAGCAAAAATGCCAACCGTTTTTATCACAGCTTACCCGCGTTAGCGACGGTAATGTGTGCAGGAGAAACCGGGTGTTCGGCAAAAAATTGTGGCACCGTATCGCGATCGGTCACCAAAACGCTGTGGATCCCCAGCGCTTGCGCGGCGGCAATATTCTGTTCGTTATCATCGAAAAATACCGTTTGCGCCGGCGTTGCCTGCTCTTGCGTCAGCACATACTGATAAACTCTCGCCTCCGGTTTGCGCATCCCAATATCCTGTGACAAATAGAGACGATCGGCAGCCTCGGCCACGTCTGGAAACAGAGCGGGCCAATGCGCACAGTGCAGGCGATTGGTGTTGGATAAAATAACGGCGCGATGCCCTTGCTGGCGCAGTTGCTGCATCACATCCAGTACTTCAGGACGCAGCGCAACAAAAATAGCCTGCCAGCCCGCCGTAAACTGCTCGTAGCTCAGCAGCATGCCCATTTCCTGGCTCAGTCGGGCACCAAATTCTTCATCACTGATCTCGCCCCGCTCATGCAGTTCAAAGGCTTCATCCATGGTAAAGCGCTCTTTCAGCGTGGCTAGTGGCACACCACTCAGCTTACTCCACACTCCCAACACGCGGTTGAAATCGATATCAATGACAACGTTACCCAAATCAAAGATATAAAGCATTTCGCCCTCCAGACGTCATGGTTGTTTTTTCACTGTAGCGGGAAAAATGACGGCTGAATAGGGAAGAACATAACTAAAACGTATACGAAATACTCACGGCGGGCAGTAAGGGGATAGCGATGACCAACCAAAAACGGCAACCCTGCATGGCGCTATTGAACAGGCCTGAGGAGGCCCGTTAGTCTGTGATTTACGGATGCAGCCATGGCCGCGTAGCCAGCACCTGTGCAATCCAACTGCCGAACGCCCGCGTTTTAGCGGGAACCAGTCGCGCGGAGGGATGCACCAGATAGATAGCCTCGTCGTTTTCCACGGGATAGTCGGGTAGCACAGGCACCAATCGACCGCTGCACAGTTCCGGTCCCGCTAGCCAGTCGGAGACCATCGCGATACCTAAACCAGAGACAGCAGCCTGTACAAGGCTACTTGCGTCATCCGTCACCAACGGCCCGGCTATCCGCACCGTCGTTATTTTATCGCCATCACACAGCGTCCAAAGGGGATGCGAGGCCAGACGAGAGAATCCCAGGCAGGCGTGTTGACCAAGATCAACCGGCCGAGCAGGCGCACCGTGCTTGTGCAAATAGGCTGGTGATGCACAGAGCATACGCCGCGAGGGTGCTAACCTGCGAGCCACTAACCGGCTATCAGCCAAGGTTCCGATGCGAACAGCCGCATCAAAGGACTCCGCCACCAGATCGACATAGCGGTCTTCCAACGCGGTTTCTACGAAAAGATCGGGATAGGTAGCGAGGAACGCCGGAAGCCTGGGAGTGATCCACATCCGACCAAAGGAGGCGGGCAAGGCGATGCGCAGCGTGCCGCGCACACTCACCGCCGCCGCGGCCGTGTCCTGCTCGATATCCCGCAAAACCTGCAGAGCACCGCGCATGCGTTGGTAAAAGCGCTCACCGGCTTCCGTCAATGCCAGTCGCCGCGTAGTGCGTTCCATAAGACGCACGCCCAGGCGCTTTTCCAATGCCGTAACGCGCCGCGAAAGGATGGAGCCATCTCTGCCCAATGCCTGACTAGCCGCAGTGAAACCACCATGCTCAACGGCAGCAACAAAGGCCGTAATCTGCTCAAACTCGGTTCCGTTCATATATGCATTTTTTGCAGAGGTAATGTTCTTTTACATCATATTATCAGATAAAAACGAATCAATTAAGCTGTGAGGAAATCATTACGTCTTCAGCCTGATGCCCAGACTGGAGGACACATTGGAGCAGGAATGAGCAAAACACAAATACCGGTAGCAACCGGCGACCGCTACAAGGTACTGGCGGCGATCTGCGTCTGTGCAACTATCATCCCACTGGTATTCACTGGTCCGGCAATATCAATACCCGCGGTTGGCCACGACTTGGGTGGGGATCACTCTAGCTTGAGTTGGATTGTGAATGCCTACGCCATCGCGTTTGGCAGTTGCGTTATGGCGGCGGGTGCCATCGGCGACCAAATCGGTCGCAAACGTTGCTTCATGGTAGGGATTTGGATATTCATCACGATGTCACTGTTGATCGGCTTGACCCCAAATCTGCTACTGCTCAATCTGATGCGCGCCGCCGAAGGCGTTGGTGGAGCCTTGGTACTAACCTCCGCCACCTCGCTACTGGCGCAGGAGTTTGAGGGAGCGGAGCGCACACGGGCTTTCAGCTTCCTCGGGACAGCGTTCGGTGTTGGTCTTGCATTCGGCCCCATGGCTTCAGGGTTTATGATAGAACGGTTGGGTTGGCGCTCACTGTATTTTGCCATCGCACTGATCGCCGCCTTGGTTCTGGTGCTGGGGACGCGGCGGATCAGGGAGTCGCGTGATCCAGAGGCAAAAGGCATTGATTGGCCAGGCACGGTGCTGTTCACTGCGGCATTGGTGTCGCTGACGTTCAGCATCGCACGCGGGCCGCAAGACGGCTGGACGAGCCTGCGCGTACTGTCGCTGTTGGGCAGCACCCTTTTCCTGCTAGGCGCGTTTATTGTCGTGGAGCGTCGGCGTCAATATCCCATGCTGGACCTCCTTTTGTTTCGCTACCCGCGCTTCATCGGCGTCCAGTTGTTGCCCGTGGCGACCGGTTTCAGTTTTATCGCGCTGATCGTCTACGTCCCTATTTGGTTCATTGCCGTACAAGGGCGCGATGCATTTACAGCAGGTCTGGCTATCGTGCCGCTGACAGCGCCGATGCTGGTAGTTCCGTTGCTGGCAGGGTGTGCGGCCCGGTACGTATCACCCGGTTTACTGTCGGGCGTTGGTTTTCTCATCTCCGCGCTCGGTACCTGGCTGTTGACACGCTTGTCGGCGGACGGAGGCTTATGGTCAATGGCACTCCCGATGCTGCTGGTTGGCATCGGCAACGGACTGCCTTGGGGCTTGATGGATGCCCTGTCGGTCAGTGTCGTTCCCAAAGCACGCGCGGGGATGGCTGCCGGTATCTTTACCACCATGCGCGTAACCGGAGAAGCCCTCGCCATTACCATCATCGGAGCTATGTTGATGAGTTTGACGGCAGCAAATCTGCACGCAGCGGCCGAGGTTGCGTCACTGACATTACCGAAGAATGCCACCGCGATGGCAAATCAAATGGGGGCTAGCGCCGGACACGGTACGGTTTCCAATACGGATAGCATGGGGGACGGAATCATTATCGAGCTGGCAAATCATGCCTACACGTCGGCTTTCCACAGCATCTTTGCGGTATTGGCGATACTCGCGGCACTCACCGCTGTGGTATGTCTTGTGACATTACGTCAGCCAGACGCGACGTCTTGAGCGTTAATAAGCACATCATCAGGGTCAGGCAGGAAGGAAATAACACGATGAGAAAAAAGGCAGGGCGCCTGAAAGCGCCCTGGAACGGTTTTGTAAAGAGCGGCGGATTAGCCCTCTTTCGGCCCGCGGTTGGCGCGACGGCGATCGTTTTCGGTCAGGTGACGTTTACGCAGACGGATAGACTGCGGAGTCACTTCAACCAATTCATCGTCATCGATAAATTCCAACGCTTGCTCCAGCGACATTTTCACCGCTGGCACCAGCACCGTGGCTTCATCAGTACCAGAAGCACGCATGTTGGTCAGTTTTTTACCCGTCAGGCAGTTGACCGTCAGGTCATTGGAACGGGTGTGAATACCGATAACCTGGCCTTCATACACTTCTGCACCGTGTCCCAGGAACAGCTTACCGCGCTCCTGCAAGCTGAACAGCGCATAGGCTACTGCTTTACCCTGACCGTTAGAGATCAGCACGCCATTCTGACGCTGGCCGATATCGCCCGGACGCACATCGTCGTAATGGCTAAAGGTGGAGTACAGCAAGCCAGTACCGGAAGTCATGGTCAAGAAATCCGTACGGAAGCCAATCAAACCACGGCTTGGGATAATGTAATCCAGACGCACACGACCTTTACCGTCCGGGTTCATATCGCGCAGTTCACCTTTACGCAGACCCAGCGCTTCCATCACGGAACCCTGATGCTGATCTTCGATATCCAGCGTCACTGTTTCGAACGGTTCCTGACGACGACCGTCGATGTCACGGAAGATAACTTTCGGACGAGACACGGCCAGTTCAAAACCTTCACGACGCATGTTTTCGATCAGCACGGACAGGTGCAATTCGCCACGGCCAGACACACGGAAGGTATCCGGGTCTTCGGTTTCTTCAACACGCAACGCCACGTTGTGCACCAGCTCTTTCTTCAGACGATCCAGGATCTGACGAGAGGTCACGAATTTGCCTTCTTTACCGCAGAACGGCGAGGTGTTCACCCCGAAGGACATGGTTACCGTCGGCTCATCCACGGACAGCGGCGGCAGGGCTTCTACGTTAGCAGTATCACAGATGGTGTCAGAGATGTTCAGTTCACCCAGACCGGTGATAGCGATGATGTCGCCCGCTTCCGCCACGTCAGCTTCGATACGTTGCAAACCCAAATGGCCCAACACCTGACCCACTTTACCGTTACGGCGTTTACCTTCCGCATCGATAATCGTCACTTGCTGGTTCGGTTTGATACGGCCACGTTTGATACGGCCGATACCGATAACACCCACATAGCTGTTGTAGTCCAGCTGGGAGATTTGCATTTGCAGCGGACCGTCCAGATCGACGCTCGGTGCTTCAACGTGTTTGACGATCGCTTCAAACAGCGGCGTCATGTCTTCCGCCATGTCTTCGTGATCCAAACCGGCGATACCCATCAACGCAGACGCGTAAACGATAGGGAAATCCAGTTGTTCGTCGGTGGCACCCAGGTTGACGAACAGATCGAACACCTGATCGACGACCCAGTCAGGGCGCGCGCCCGGACGGTCAACTTTGTTGATGACCACAATCGGTTTCAGGCCATAGGCAAAAGCTTTTTGGGTAACGAAACGAGTCTGGGGCATCGGGCCGTCCATTGCGTCTACCAGCAGCAGCACTGAATCGACCATGGACATTACACGCTCCACTTCACCACCGAAATCGGCGTGTCCTGGGGTGTCAACGATATTGATACGGTAATCTCTCCAGTTAATGGCGGTGTTTTTCGCCAGAATGGTGATACCGCGTTCTTTTTCCAGATCGTTGGAGTCCATAACGCGCTCAGTGGCGTCATTTCGTTCACCCAATGTTCCAGATTGTTGTAGCAGCTTGTCAACCAGGGTTGTTTTCCCATGGTCAACGTGCGCAATAATAGCAATGTTACGCAAATTCTCGATCACAGCTTTGCCTCAGGCATTTAGAAATAGCGCGCTATTGTACACGGATTAAGCGAGGGACCAAACAAGATCACACTCCTAAGCGATAAACAACCCAGGGGTGCTTGCTTTGTGATCCCTTTCACGGTGCAACGGCGCAGAGAAAGTAAACAAACGCACACAAACAGTGCACTATTTTGGTGATTATGAACCATAATAGTGCAACGAACGCTAATGGTGCAGGCACTGCCTTCAACGAAAGCCTGAAAACAACGCCTCCCAACCCCACGCGTAGAGTTGGCATGATTTTAGCTTAAACCTTATTACGGTAACAAACATCATTCCATAACGATATTCGTTCCACGACGATAAATGACAAATCGGGAGATCCAAGTATGTCCGCAGAACATGTTTTGACGATGCTGAACGAGCACGAAGTAAAATTCGTCGACTTACGCTTTACCGATACCAAGGGTAAAGAGCAGCACGTCACCATTCCAGCTCACCAGGTTAGCGCTGACTTCTTCGAAGAAGGCAAAATGTTCGACGGCTCCTCTATTGGTGGCTGGAAAGGTATCAACGAATCCGACATGGTGCTGATGCCTGACGCAAGCACCGCAGTACTGGACCCGTTCTATGAAGACACGACGCTGATCATTCGTTGTGACATTCTGGAACCAAACACCATGCAAGGTTACGATCGCGACCCGCGTTCCATCGCGAAACGCGCTGAAGAGTACCTGCGTTCCACCGGTATCGCGGATACCGTTCTGTTTGGACCAGAACCTGAATTCTTCCTGTTTGACGACATTCGTTTCGGCAGCAGCATCTCCGGCTCTCACGTTGCTATCGATGATATCGAAGGCGCGTGGAACTCCGGCACCAAATACGAAGGCGGCAACAAAGGCCACCGTCCGGCAGTGAAAGGCGGTTACTTCCCGGTTCCGCCGGTTGACTCCGCACAAGACATCCGTTCTCAGATGTGCCAGGTAATGGAACAAATGGGCCTGGTTGTTGAAGCTCACCACCACGAAGTGGCAACAGCGGGTCAGAACGAAGTGGCCACCCGCTTCAACACCATGACCAAAAAAGCGGACGAAATTCAGATCTACAAATACGTTGTTCACAACGTAGCGCACGCTTACGGCAAAACCGCCACCTTTATGCCGAAACCAATGTTCGGTGACAACGGTTCTGGCATGCACTGCCACATGTCCTTGTCCAAAGGCGGCACCAACAAATTCTCCGGCGACAAATACGCAGGCCTGTCTGAAGAAGCGCTGTTCTACATCGGCGGTGTCATCAAGCACGCTAAAGCGATCAACGCCCTGTCCAACCCGACCACCAACTCTTACAAGCGTCTGGTCCCGGGTTATGAAGCTCCGGTAATGCTGGCTTACTCCGCACGTAACCGTTCTGCTTCGATCCGTATCCCGTTCGTCTCCAGCCCGAAAGCAGCACGTATCGAAGTGCGCTTCCCGGACCCGGCGGCTAACCCGTACCTGTGCTTCGCCGCACTGTTGATGGCCGGTCTGGATGGTATCAAGAACAAGATCCACCCTGGCGATGCCATGGACAAAAACCTGTACGATCTGCCGCCGGAAGAAGCGAATGAAATCCCGCAGGTTGCAGGCTCTCTGGAAGAAGCACTGAACGCGCTGGACGCTGACCGTGCATTCCTGACGGCAGGCGGCGTGTTCACTGACGACGCTATCGATGCTTACATCGGTCTGCGCCGTGAAGAGAACGATCGCGTTCGCATGACGCCGCACCCGGTTGAGTTCGAACTGTACTACAGCGTTTAATCAACGACTGCGTACCCAGGATTTACCTCGGCGTGGTGGGCGTGCTGAACCCTGCCATGACCGAGCATCAACAGAATTATAAGAAGTTTGTTTTTGTTGCCGTGGAAACTTTTCAGCCCATCTTCGGATGGGCTTTTTTCACCATCGGCCTTATTTCTTTATCATCAATATTGGCCGTTGCGACGTAACATCCATCATCTACACTACAATGCACCGCGAGGGTGCAGGAGTCTGCGTTATGGCAACAGGCACGCTGCCCGATGCTGGGCAGATCCTCAATTCTTTGATCAATAGTATTTTATTGCTGGATAACGACCTGGCAATCCACTATTCCAATCCGGCAGCCCAGCAGTTGCTGGCGCAAAGTTCACGCAAATTGGCGGGAACACCGTTGCCGGATCTGCTCAGCTATTTTTCGCTAAATATTGAGCTGATGCGCGAAAGCCTCAACGCGGGTCAAGGATTTACGGATAACGAAGTGACTATCGTTGTCGATGGCAGAGCACACATCATGTCGCTCACCGCACAACGCATTCAACACAGTTTTATCCTGTTGGAGATGGCGCCGATGGACAACCAGCGCCGCCTCAGCCAGGAACAATTACAGCATTCCCAGCAGCAGGCAGCGCGTGATTTGGTGCGCGGTCTGGCGCATGAAATCAAGAATCCGCTCGGCGGATTGCGCGGCGCGGCACAGTTGCTGGCCAAAGCGCTGCCCGACCCCGCGCTGACAGAATACACCAAGGTGATCATTGAGCAGGCCGATCGCCTGCGCAATCTGGTGGACAGGCTGTTAGGGCCACAGCAGCCGGGTTTACACGTAACGCAAAGTATTCATCAGGTCGTTGAGCGCGTCTGCAAGTTGGTCTCGTTGGAAAAACCTGACAACGTGACGCTGGTGAAAGATTACGATCCCAGCCTGCCTGAGCTGACCCACGACCCAGACCAGATTGAACAAGTGCTGCTGAACATTACCCGCAATGCGCTCCAGGCGCTGGGTAAAGAAGGCGGTACCATTACGCTGCGCACGCGTACCGCCTTCCAACTCACGCTGCACGGCGTGCGCTATCGCCTGGCGGCGCGTATTGATATCGAAGACGATGGTCCTGGCGTCCCCGCTCAGCTGCAAGACACGCTGTTTTACCCGATGGTAAGCGGTCGTGAAGGGGGGACTGGGCTGGGATTATCGATCGCACGCAGCCTGATCGATCAGCATTCGGGAAAAATTGAATTTAACAGTTGGCCAGGCCATACCGAATTCTCGGTTTACCTGCCCATTCGCCAGTGAGGTTCACGATGCAACGAGGGATAGTCTGGATTGTCGATGACGATAGCTCCATCCGTTGGGTGCTGGAGCGCGCGCTCACTGGGGCGGGGTTAACCTGTGCCACCTTTGATAACGGAAATCAGGCGCTGCACGCGCTGGCAACCCAAACGCCGGATGTGCTGCTGTCCGATATTCGCATGCCGGGCATGGACGGTCTGGCTCTACTGCAACAGATCAAACAGCGTCATCCGATGCTGCCGGTGATCATTATGACCGCGCACTCCGATCTGGATGCGGCGGTAAGCGCTTACCAACAGGGCGCGTTTGATTATCTGCCCAAGCCGTTCGATATCGACGAAGCCGTCGCTTTGGTTGAGCGCGCGATCAGTCACTATCTGGAACAGCAGCAACCGGTCCGCGCGCAACCGCTCAATGGCCCCACCACCGATATCATTGGTGAAGCACCGGCCATGCAGGATGTGTTTCGCATTATTGGCCGGCTCTCCCGTTCATCCATCAGCGTGCTGATCAACGGGGAATCGGGAACCGGTAAAGAGCTGGTGGCACATGCGCTGCATCGCCACAGTCCGCGCGCCAAAGCACCGTTTATCGCTTTGAATATGGCGGCCATCCCCAAGGATCTGATCGAATCAGAGCTGTTTGGTCATGAAAAAGGGGCGTTTACCGGCGCGAACCAGATTCGCCAGGGACGCTTTGAACAGGCCGACGGCGGCACCCTGTTTCTGGATGAAATCGGCGATATGCCGCTGGATGTGCAAACGCGGCTGTTGCGCGTGTTGGCTGACGGGCAGTTCTACCGCGTCGGTGGCTACGCGGCGGTGAAAGTGGATGTGCGTATTATCGCCGCAACCCACCAAAATCTGGAACTGCGCGTTCAGGAAGGCAAATTTCGCGAAGACCTGTTTCACCGTCTCAATGTGATTCTCGTCCATCTGCCTCCACTGCGCGAACGACGCGAGGATATTCCACGGCTGGCCCGCTATTTCTTGCAAGCAACGGCCAAAGAACTGGGGGTAGAACCCAAAAATCTGCACCCGGAAACGGAAACGGCGTTAACGCGCCTGCCCTGGCAGGGCAACGTGCGTCAGTTGGAAAACACCTGCCGCTGGCTGACCGTGATGGCCGCCGGACAAGAGGTGTTGATTCAGGATCTGCCGCCAGAGCTGTTTGAAACCACGGCACCCGATGCCACGGTGCACATGCTACCGGACAGTTGGGCAACCCTGCTGGCGCAATGGGCCGATCGGGCGCTGCGTTCCGGTCATCAAAACCTGCTCTCCGAAGCGCAACCGGAGATGGAAAGAACGCTGCTCACTACCGCGTTACGCCATACGCAGGGCCATAAGCAAGAAGCCGCCCGCCTGTTGGGATGGGGACGTAACACCCTGACGCGCAAGCTCAAAGAACTCGGTATGGAATAGCTGCAACACACATTACCGACGGCCATGTCACATTACTCCTCGTCATCCCCGCCTTCGTGGGAATGACAGTGGGGTAGTGCTGTTTGTCAGCCACCTTGCGCCGCTCCCTCTGTGGTATCATTTCCTCAACGTTATTAGCTCCCAGCCAACACTCAGAACGATAACAAGCGTGACGCTTACGCTCCGTTTACCGTGCTCCCGCAGGTATCGCCAGGAATTACAAGCCAGCGCACAAAATTGTCGATATTTTGTTCTTTACATAAAACAAGCCGGCAGTATGATCGTGTCGCTGATTCAGGAGAACTTACCATGCTAGATTCACTTATTTCTGCGGCGACACACGGCGCGGAGCTTGGCGTAGCGGCGAGTCACTCACCGCAAACCGCCATTGCTGCAATCCTGTGTGCTGCATTGATCAATTTCTTTATTTAGGCTTGACCGACAGGCCATCGGGCTGATGTCCTATATCACAATAACATCCCCATCATCTCGATGATGACACTGTTTGAATATAATAAAGTTTTAATCTGAAAACGCCTCGCTATCGTCGGGGTGTTTTTTTTACCTTGGCTCAATGTCCCCCACCGGGGCGTGGCGCTGGATAGTCTTTATCCCCTTGAATGGGTTGCGCGTACTCACTGTTCCACAACTGGGCGTACAACGCATCAATGCGCGCAGTCATCGCCGGGCTTTGCATTACAATCTCCAGATTGCGCGAGTTATCAAGATAACCCCCGCTCCAGTTACTGGTGCCCACCCAGGATTTTTGCTGATCAATGGTCATTACCTTGCTATGAATCACGCGAGCGAAGGGGATGAACCCATTGCTGGCCTCAGGCAATGTCACGATTTTCACTTCAACGTTCGGCAGTACCGCCAAACTTTTGAGATAAGCAATGTTCGGCTTTTTGGTGCTCCAGTTCGCTACCATTAACTCGACCTTTACCCCGCGTGCCGCCGCACTGCGTAATGCATTATCTATCACCGCATAATAGGGACGAGTGCGATTCGGGCCATATGAGAGCGGCGCGTAGTCCATCACCTGAATGCGCACGCGGGTTTTCGCCTGCCCCAATAAGCGTGGCAATTCCGCTTCAGAATCCAGTACGCCCGGAGGGTTGAACGCTTTGGGGCTGGCAACCAGATAGTTATCCGGGCGCGAGTCATCCTGCACAACCGTTTGTATCACAGGCTTGACCGCGATACCTTGCACCAGTGCTTCCTGCGCCTGCCAGTCCTGCTCGAACACCGCATTGAGCTGTTTGAGCACGCTGGGGTCGTCGATAAGCAGCCCGGTTTCATGAATATGCTCAAGCGAACGCCAGTCAAAATTTTGGCTGCCGACATAAGCCCGTTTGCCATCCACCAGCAGGTATTTCGCATGCAGAATGCCGCCGGTGAGCTTAGCGTAAGGGATGACCCGCAGTTCCAGATTGGGAATCGCCTTCAACTGCGCCAGCGTTTCCGGTGTTGACAGTACAATGCCCTTCTCTTCTAGCAGAAAGCGAATGCGTACACCGCGCTCTCCCGCGCTGCGCAGATGTTGCAACACGTTATCCAGTCGCGAGCCGCGCTGATTGGCAACGTAGAACTCTCCCAATGACAGACGCTGTTGCGCTTCATCAAACAGCGCACTCCAAACGGCATCCGGTGCACGCAGATCCGGGGCCTGTAGCGCGGTTTCTACCGGCGCGGTATACACCAATTCATAACCGGGAATGCTGAAATCCGCCAGCGCCGAGGACGTTACCACACACAGCCCGAGCCCGACACTCGCCGCCCAACGCTGCCCAGCGCGTTTGATAGCCCATGCGCTACGCATAACGCTTTTCCCCATTTTCCTGCACCGCCGCAGGCTTTATGGGCTGGCGGGTATGTGGCATTCCGGCCCGCAGTAACAGCACTTTCAGTGCTTCATTGATGTGCTCCATGCGGCTTTGCAGAAAGTTGTTTCCCAGCAGGCACACCAGCGCGATGGCAATCCCCAGCCCCGTGGCGTACAACGCCGTACCCATCCCAGCGGAGACCTGACTTGGGTCAGAAATCCCGGCAGCTGAAAGCGCCTTAAAGGTCTCAATAATCCCCATAATGGTGCCCAGCAGCCCGAGCAGCGGAGCTGCCGTCACAATGGTTTCCAACAGCCACAGTCCTCGCATCATGTGCGGTTTGCTTTGCAGATATTGGGTATCGATTACATCGTTGATCTCATCACGGCTGCGATTGGCCGCCTGCGGTAACAATGGCGCAATCAGTGTTGCTGGCAAACTGTTGCGCTGACTGAACTCCGCGGGGAGTTCGTGGAGATGGCGAATATCGGCGGTTAACGTCCGCAGCAAGCGCATGGTCTGACGGCGCGTATAGGCAAAGAACAGCCCGCGTTCAATGATGATGATCAGTGCCGCCACCAGCGAGGCATACATTGCATAAAAAATAATATCGTGCAGGTCGTTTGCGTTCATAAGAGTCCGATGTTCCTTCGGTGCGAGTCACGCCCCTGCTGGCGCGTGACGGGAATAAGTCACTCCCCTGCGGATAAATTCCCTCAGGGGATATCAGGTTTGCGTGCAATTAGAAGGTGGCGTCCAGCGACACGCTAAAGGTGCGCTCTTCACCCACGTTGTAATAAGGCGTGCTGGCACGAACGCCGTTGTGCGCAGCGGCGTTGAATACCACTGTCCGTGCGGAATCCAGGTATTCCTTATAAAATACGTTGTTAACGTTGAAGCGCAGTGTGGCGCTTTTGATGATCTTCTTATCCACCGGCAAGTGAATACCCGCATTGAGATCGACGACGGTGCGACCACCAATTTTCTCATCGTTAGTCATGTCACCGTAAAACGCGCCGGTATAACGGCCATTGACGCCTGCGTAGTAGCGGCTATCGTCATAACCCACGCCCAGATTAAGCATGTTCTTCGGCGTGTTGGCGGAACGTTTTCCCGTCATTGGCAGCGTTGAGCCGTTAGTGGAGATATCGTCTCTCTGCTTGGAATCGGTGTAGGTGTAAGAGGCAAAGTAATTGAAATTATGTGGCAGTTTTCCGCTTAACTCGGTCTCGATACCTTTGTTCTCGACCTTACCGGCGTTGATCATCTCGTATTCACCATCAACGTTACGACTTGAGATCTGACGATCGGTAAATGCGATGTAGAACAGCGAAGTGCTCAACATCACGTCTTGCCCCTGGAAGTGCCAGCCCAGTTCGTGGTTCCAGCTCAATTCAGGCTTGGTATTGATGGAATCACCCAGGTTATAAAGCACGTAGTTAGGCGGCGTGCGCATATTGCGCGTCAGGCTGTAAAATACCTGATTCTCAGGGTTAACTTTGTACGTCGCGCTAAAGCTAGGCAGGAACTCTCTATAGGTGCGGGCCTTTTTCTCTTCCACAGAACTCAAGCTGCCCAGATCGTGCCCGTCACGTTTCACGTGCTGCCAGGCCAGACCACCGTTAAGCGTCCAATCGGGGGAGACAAACCAGGTGTCCTGTAACCAGAACTTATGCACGGGTGTCACGGTGAACTGGTTGCGCCCCTGGATCACTTTGCCGTTGGCATCTTTCACCAAGTGCGAACCGTTTGGTTTGCCAGAAAGATCGATCGGGTTACCGTCGGCTTGAATACCGATGTAGGGCTGTGTCTGACGCTGGCGTGCGCGTTCAAACCAGTAGCCTATATCCAGACTGTGTTGGTCATTAAGATCCCATTTCAGGGTGTTGGTGATACCCGGACGCCAGGTTTCCGTCCATGAAGGGCGGTAGTAAGTATTGCTGCTTAGGTTACTGAGATCGTAACTGCCCGATTTATCGTTGGTGGTGGAAGAAAGCGTATAGGCTGATTGACCGCTGAAACTGCCGCCGTTGCCCCAGTAGTAATAGGGTTGCAGCGTCAGCGACAGGTTATCGCGCAGTTGCAGTTTCTGCGTGAACGTGAGGTTCAGGCTTTCAAACGGGTTGCGGTTAATCTTGTAGTAACGCGAGAGTTGGCCGCGGCTGTTATATTCCGGCGTGGTCGGGTAATCGACATAACGCCCTTGGTTCAGGAAAGTGCTTTTGCTCAGCGTGTTGTAGTTATTCATGTCCTGCTTGTTGTACTTAACCAGCAGGTTACTGCTGTTACCGTTGTCATCTTCATACAGGCCGTTCCATTCCAACTTATTGGAACGAGTAGCCCCTTTGCCACGCCACTTATCGGCATCAGTGTATGAGTAGGATAACCAACTGCTAAAGCCGTCATGCAATCCGGTTTCCAAACGGATCAGGGACTTGCTCAGGTTGTTGCTGCCAAAGGTCTGTTCGATAAATCCGCCAAACTCTTTGGCTGGGCGTTTTGTGACCATACCGATATTACCGCCGCTGGAGCCGATATGCGGGCCGTTCATTTCTGAAGAACCCTGGGTCACAAAAATCTGCTCAAGGTTTGCCGCATCGCCCAGTTGGTTGGCATACACGCTGTAACTGCCCGAATCGTTCATCGGGATGCCATCAACCGAAAGGCCGATCTGATCATTGCTCATACCGCGCATGGTGTAATCGATACCGCTCAGGCCAGTAGAGTCATTACTGCTGACATTCAGACCAGCGGTATATTTCAACTTATCGATGGCGTTACCGGTGGCGGACATCTTATCCATCGCTTCTTTGGTCACCGTCGAGCGGGATTTTGCACTCTCCTCCTGAATCATCATTCCCCCGCCCAATGGCGCCCCTTTAACCTGAATGGCGCCGATGTCTGTTGCATCGTTTGCCAGCACGGTTCCCGACCACAATGCGGCCGCGACAGAGAGAGATATCCTTGAAACTGATAATAATTTCATTGTGTTAATCACCCTGATTCAATGTTGTGTATAGGCGCTCACTGCGCTTGATAATGGAATGTGGCTAAAAAACGTTTGGTGTTTTGCCCGGCAAACGCCTCTGCCGGAAACGCCCTGACCTGCGTGATGCTCTGTAACGTGCTGGTTGCCGCCCGGTTGAGCAGCATGCTGGCCGCTTTCACCGGCGCAGCAACGGGGGCCGGACGCGTATCAGGCTTTGGCTTGGGTGCCGGTTTGGGTTTGGGTTCCGGCTTCGGTTCGGGCTTCGGTGGCGGTGCCTCAACGATCGGTTCAGGCGTCTCGACGGGCTCTGGTTCCGGCTCTGGCAACGTCTCCTCGGGAGGCGTTTCAGGCTCTGGAGGAACCACCGCATCTGGCGGTGCCGGCGGTGTGAGATCGGCGAGCGACAGTTCCATGACGCTATCGTCATACTGAGGTTGTACTTTGAGCGCGCTTTGCTGGGTCAGCACCATCAAACATGCAGCCACCATGGGCAGCGGCAACCAGCTGATGGCATGACGTGAACGATAAAGCCAATACATGTCACTGCTTCCGCGTTGCGATTGAAACCGAGGTAAACCCACCTTGACGCAGGGTATCCATCACCGCGACCAGACGCTCAACCGCTACCTGCTTATCGCTGTTGACGATAATGGTGGTGGTCTCTCCGGTTTGTTGCTACTGTTTTAAGGTGCTGACCAAATCGGTAATCTGGATAGGTGAACCGTCCAGTTGCAGTTGATCTTGTTCACCTAAGGTGACGATGGCTTTTTTCTGCGGTTTTAGCTGTTGGGCGCTGCTGGCAGAGGGAAGCTGGGTTTTCAGCCCCGTAGCAGGAAGGACGTTGATACTGATCAGGACGAAAAACACCAGTAAAAACATCATAACGTCGATCATTGGGATCAACTCGATATGGGCTTTGTTTCTTTTTGGTTCGTTCCAGTTTCGCATTTTCTCTCTTCCCATCGTTGGCGTATGACGATGACGCACAAGGATGATTGGGTCCCCAAAGATGGCAGCCACCACGGAATGGTTAGCTGCCAAAGCAAAGCGGCCACTATAGAGAGCGCATATTTAAATTTGTTTACACTTATGTTATTATTTTTTCATTATTGGAGGTTTTTTGGTGCAATCCTTTCAATATGACATGGATTTGATATTTTTCTTACAGGTGAGCAGTATGCGGAGAGATAACCGATAGCGATACGTTAACGTTCCGACGCGCAATGCGTTAATGACATAATCGGTAATTGCCGCAGCGACAGGCAATTACCGTCACAAACACCGTCAAATCACTCGCGAGAACTGTTGTGTCCTTGCCTTGGCATGCAGATATTGCGAATCAACACGTCATTACGCACCTGTCGAACATATCATTCCATGCCCCTCATCCATAAGCATATTTTTTATTACCTTAATGCTATCTTACCTCTTGTATACATTATGAATATGGACATTACGCAATTTAACCATTCCTTATTCAGGCTCAACGCTTTGACACCCCAAGTGTAAAGATTATAAAAAAACAAATAAGATTATTTTCTTAGAGAAAAACTCGAAAAAAAAGAGGACAAATGAATCAGAAGATATGAAAGTCAATTATTTAGATTTTATTTATTCCTCGTGATTATTTGAGTGGGAATAAAAAACCAAAAAAACTATTATTGCTCAGTCCCGGCATGCTACTGGAAAGCTTCACTGATGTTACCGAATTTAATCATTCCACACATTAATACAGGTGACATTATGTTTAATATTTACAGTGTTAATTACTTGTCTCTAAGCAATGAAAAATCAGAAGATTTTTTCATTTTACGAAAAAATATATTTAAAGATCGTCTACAATGGGATGTCAATTGCTCTAATGGAAAGGAGTTTGATGAATTTGATAATGAAAAAACAAATTATATATTTGGAGTTAAAAATGGAGTCATTATTTGTGGCACAAGAATTATAGATACTAAATACCATAACATGCTGAATGATACGTTTTCATCTTTCTTTAAAAAAGTAAATTTACCCGAAGGAAAGTTCATTGAGTCAACCCGTTTTTTTGTTGATAAAGATAGGGTTATCTCACTCCTTGGTAACAAATACCCCGTTACTCTGGCCTTATTTCTTTCATTAATTAATTATGCCCAGCGCCACCATTATGACGGTATATTGGCTGTTGCAAGTCACCCAATGATGAGCATCATCCGAAAATCAGGCTGGAATGTTACAGTGCTGGAAACCGGGGTTTCTGAGAAAGATGAACCTGTCTATCTGCTATTGGGCCATATCGATCTAATGAGTCAGAAAGAGCTAAAAGACAGGATATTACGTAGGGACAACATTCAGATTGAAAATGTACTGAACGATTGGCCACTGTCGTTTATCGCTGAGTAATCATCACTCAATCGGTTGAATCAGCTGAAGCTCCACGCCAAGACGCACAGCATGCCGGGCATTGGCGACGCCCATTTTTTTAACAATATTTAACATATGGAACTTAACAGTACGCACTTTTATACCAAGAATCATCCCCGTTTCTTGATATGTTTTACCGACACTCGTCCAATAGAGAATTTCATTTTCTCTTTTGGTGAGCCGGTTAGTTTTGTTGATGTCCTCCGGTTTTTTTTCAGAAAATGATGTCAACATCAGGTACGTTTCATGTACTGATGCCAATAATATTGAGATGTCACCTTTATTCTGTAAAAGCGTTTGCATTATCTCTGACTTGCGTTCAGCAGGAATAATAAAAGACAAGGTCACAAGATTATTGTTATAGTCGTGCAATACGAACGTATAACCATTAACCACTTCATATTCACTGGCTTGATTGAAAAGTTCAGCAAAATCATACCCTGAATGGGTCATCAGTTTTTCATTCCAAGGAAAAGGGGTTAAGCTTTTCAGTGCAGTGATTACCACAGGATCCGTATACTGAAGCCCATTCTCTCGGTAATGTCTGACCCATTCTTCTGGATAGTTTGTTACACCAAAGATGCATGACATATCTTTTTTGGATAAAACCACGTATGCCCATGTGAATGCCTCTAGGGAGTTTAACGTTGCTTCAAGCTGATTTTTTATAATTTTCTCAACATTACTTTCATTTCTCATTAACATTTCAACATCCTTGTGAGTGCGAATATCATGTCTTCAATAAGATATCGCCTATGGGAATCTATGACTACCTTGGTATCAGTTTTGGGACAGGTATAAGGTACAGCAAGTGAACTGTACTTATGGTCAGATTATTTTTCCAGACATTTGTATTATTCTATGGAAAGTAATGAGGTACTTATTACTGTACGTGACTAAAAACCCCGAATACAAAGGGTTAAAAAGACCGATAGCTAAACACCAGGGAATACACACCCTCAGTATAAATATTAATTGAGGGTGTTCAGGTTTCAGTGTCGTGGCTAACGCATTACATCATCGCATTGCTATTACTCTGCTTGTAAGAATAAATCGTTAGCCTACCCACCAACAACACCAGATCGGATCGTTGATTTTCACACGACTAAATCAGTTAAATAAGGTGAAACAAACGTAATAACCGCAAGATGTACAGATGGCGAGGTGAGCGCAGAATTAAAAGCGCACAACTTTTTTGATATCCCACAACGCGGTATGTAACAGAACCCGCCATAGCCGTCAACGTAGACAACGATCAGCACACACCATCAAATCACTCGCGAGAACTGTTGTGTCCTTACCTTGGCACGCAGATAGCTGTCAAAGCACATGCAGATATTGCGAATCAACAAGCGGCCTTTCGGCGTCACCACGATCCCCGTAGGGTGCAATTCAGCCAGGCCATCTTGCACCAGCGGTGCCAGCAGGCGTAAATCTTCCGCAAAATAGAGGCGACAATCGATGCCATAGTCCGCTTCAATCGTCGCGTAGTCGAGACGGAAATTACAGATGAGACTTTTGATCACATCGCGACGGATGCAGTCATCGTGCGTCAAGCGCAGGCCGCGCCACAGCGCATTGCCCTGCTCCCCCACCTTCTCGTAGTAGTTTTTCAGCACCTTTTCATTTTGCGCGTAGCTGTCGCCAATCATGCTAATCGCCGACACGCCCATGCCCAGCAGGTCGGTGTCACCCTGCGTGGTGTAGCCCTGAAAGTTACGGTGCAATTTACCGGCACGTTGCGCCAGCGCCAGTTCATCGTCTGGACGAGCAAAGTGATCCATACCGATAAACTGATAGCCCGATTGGGTAAGCGTGGTAATGGTTTGGCGCAGAATCTCCAGCTTTTGCGCAGGGCTCGGCAAATCCGCATCTTTGATTTTACGCTGGGCAGCAAACAGCGTCGGCAAATGGGCGTAGTTGAACACGCTGAGGCGGTGTGGGCTTAACTCAGCAACGCGTTGCAGGGTAAAAGCAAAGCTTTCCGGCGTCTGTTTCGGCAAGCCGTAAATAAGGTCGATATTGGTGGAGGTAAAGCCAAGCGCCTTGGCGCGTTCAATCAGCGCAAAGATAAACGCCTCATCCTGCTCACGGTTCACCAGACGCTGCACTTCCTTGTTGAAATCCTGCACCCCCATGCTCAGGCGATTAAAGCCTTCCGCACGCAGGTGATCGAGAATATCCAGCTCGATTTCACGGGGATCGACCTCCAGAGAGATTTCCGCTTCATCCGCGAACTGGAAATTCTCGCGCAACAGCGCCATCAGTCGGCTGATTTGATCTTGATTGAGGTAGGTCGGCGTGCCGCCGCCCCAGTGCAGCTGCGTGACGATGCGTCCGGCGAACAGTGGCGCACGCTGGCGAATCTCCACGGCCAACACATCAAGGTATTCTTCTGCTTTATGCTGCTGGCGCGTCACCAGCTTATTGCAACCGCAGAAATAGCACAGGCGATGACAAAACGGGATATGGACATAAAGCGACAACGGTCGCTCTGGGTAACGTGCTATCGCCTGGCGGAATGCCGCATCGTCATACTGTTCGTTAAACTCGAGCGCCGTGGGATACGAGGTGTAACGCGGCCCAGAATAGTTGTATTTTTGAATCAGGGCTAAATCCCAATCGACGTGTTGATCTTGCATGCTGTTACTCCTTCCGCTTGTATTTCCCGACAGCGCTTTTCAGCGGCAGCTTACGCTGCGCTGTCACGAACACGGTGCGCTGTATTCGCGTTTTACGCCGGGAAAGCAGCCACAGTTTACCCAACAGACACAGCAGATAACAGACAACCAACACCAAGATGAGAGACAGTAGCCCTTTCATCTATCAGAATACGTCTTTCGGGTTATTACGCTTGAGGAGCTGCATCATGTCTTCCTGCTGCGCGTCCTCTTCCTCGTCATCCATTTCAATGCCCAGTTCATCCATCAGGGCATTGATACGATCGAGCGTGCTGTCCACCCATTTTTGCTCGTCTTTACTCAGCGTTTCGCCGTTATCCAGACGTTCCAGCAGCGCATCGAGACGATCGTCATTTTCCAGCAGCGCCAATTCCTGCTCAGGGGTTAGCCGTGTTTCAACCTGCGTTTCTGGTTTAGCCGGTACGGCCGCTTTCGCGGACTTTGCGCTTTTCGGCGTGTCATCACTGACAATCAGTGCGACCGGTTTTTTACTCCCAAGACGAGGATCACGTTTCTTACTCTGACCGGATTTTCCTGCATCCAGCATCTCTGGGTGCGCGCGGCTACCGGCCGCACGACCACTGTGTTTTTTCTGACGTTTACGCTCCCAGCCTTCGCTGTTAAGCTCGGCGCGCGTCTTTTTCTTTGCTTTCGATGTCGACGCCTTCGCGCCTGGGGCTTTGGTGCCCGAATTTTTCACCGGCTGTTTCATAACAACACTCTCAGGTAAACAGAAGACAATTGCGGCGGAATCTAGCAGAAAGGCCAGCAATAAAAAAGGGTTGGTGCGGCTAACTGGGCGAATTCGCCTTGTGCTTTACAAGCAGCGACCGATAACCCCGCGTTTCGGGCCAGTTATAGGTATAATAGACCCAAAACCCCCTATCCAGACAGAGATAACCATTGTGACCGAACAACAGAACCCGAACGTGACGCATAACTACAATGTGACGCATTTTGTCACCAGCGCGCCCGATATTCGTCACCTGCCTGCCGATAGCGGTATTGAAGTGGCGTTTGCCGGACGCTCGAACGCGGGAAAATCCAGCGCCCTGAACACACTGACCAACCAAAAAAGTCTGGCGCGTACCAGTAAAACACCGGGACGGACCCAACTTATCAACCTGTTTGAAGTCACAGACGGCGTACGTCTGGTTGACCTCCCCGGCTATGGCTATGCCGAAGTGCCGGAAGAGATGAAGCGGAAATGGCAGAAAGCGCTGGGGGAATATCTGCAAAAACGAGCCTGTCTGCAAGGACTGGTGGTGTTGATGGATATCCGTCATCCGTTGAAAGATCTCGATCAGCAAATGATTGAATGGGCAGTGGATGTGGATCTGCCGGTGCTCATTCTACTCACCAAATCCGACAAACTGGCTTCCGGTGCGCGCAAAGCGCAACTGAATGCCGTGCGTGAAGCCGTGCTCGCGTTTGGCGGAGATATTCAGGTTGAAGCCTTCTCCTCCTTAAAAAAAGAAGGGGTGGATAAAGTGCGGCAAAAACTCGATCTGTGGTTCAACACCCGCCCTTCAGTGCAAGAAGACGTCGATAATTGAGATCAACCGCCGCGATCGTTAGCGATCTTGCGGCGTTTTTCTGACTTTCGCCCAATAAAAAACGCCCCAGTCACCGAAGTGACCGGGGCGGCTAATATTCAGCCAAATCCGATTACGTGAAGTAAAAGGTCTGAAAGATAGAACATCTTACCTCTGTACCCTACGTCGTTAACTCTACCCTATTTTTTCGCCAGAACAAAGGTTTTTTTGTTGTTTAGTTTCATAAAAAATGGCTATGGGTCACACAAAGTCAAGCAAGTCACCCAATCCTGTAGTTTAATTACAGAAATGAATAACGTAATGCGCATTAAACGTTCAGTTGCAACATCCTGTTTTTCTGTATATTAATGCGCCTCATCCCAGTTTTTACCTTCGCCTACATCCACACGTAACGGAATATTTAGTGACATACAACCTTCCATCAGGGTAACGATCTTTTGTTTTGCCGCATCCAGCACCGACGCATGTACTTCAAACACCAATTCATCGTGTACCTGCATGATCATATTCACCTGCGGCTGCTCTTGCTGTAGCCAACTATCGATGGCAATCATCGCCTTCTTGATGATATCAGCGGCCGTGCCCTGCATCGGGGCGTTAATGGCTGCACGTTCCGCCGCCTTGCGGCTCATCGCATTGCGTGAGTGGATATCCGGCAAATAGAGGCGGCGTCCATCCAGCGTCTGCACGTACCCTTTCTCGGCGGCTTCCTGACGGGTTCTTTCCATGTAGTCCTGCACGCCAGGATAGCGCTCGAAATAGAGGTTCATATAGCGCTGCGACTCGGCGCGCGGGATACCCAACTGGCGCGACAGGCCGAAGGCACTCATGCCATAAATCAAACCAAAGTTGATGGCTTTCGCACTGCGGCGCTGCTCTCCCGTAACGTTTTCCAGCGGCAAGCCAAAAACTTCTGCGGCGGTGGCACGGTGAATATCCAGCCCTTCGGCAAACGCGTTGAGCAACCCGGCATCACCGGAAAGGTGCGCCATAATACGCAGTTCGATCTGCGAGTAGTCCGCCGCCACAATGCGGTAGCCTTCTGGCGCAATAAACGCCTGACGGATACGTCGCCCTTCATCGTTGCGTACCGGGATGTTTTGCAGATTGGGATCGCTGGAGGAAAGACGCCCCGTTGCCGTGACCGCTTGATGGTATGACGTGTGCACCCGCTGGGTCAGCGGATTGATCATCAGCGGCAGCTTATCGGTGTACGTCGATTTCAGTTTCGCCAGCCCACGATATTCCAGAATGCGTTTGGGCAGCGGATAGTCATGTGCCAACTCTTCCAATACTTCTTCATTAGTAGAAGGGGCACCTTTCGGCGTTTTCTTTAACACCGGCAGCTTCAGCTTATCGTACAAGATCCCCTGCAGCTGCTTGGTGGAAGCAAGATTAAACGCCTCACCGGCCATTTCATGCACTTCAGTTTCAAGCTCGGCCAGGCGCGCCGTCAATTCCTGAGAATGTTGCGCCAAAATGCCAGCATCAATCAACACGCCCTGGCGTTCAATACGAGACAGCACCGGTACCAACGGCATATCGATATCACGGAACACCGTCACCAGCTCCCCATGCTGTTGCAGCTTTTCCCACAGGGTTTGATGCAAATGCAAAGTGACATCCGCATCTTCTGCGGCATAGGTACTGGCCTGTTCGACAGGAATCTGATTAAAGGTAAGTTGGTTCTTACCCTTACCCGCAATCTCTTCAAACGAAATGGTTTTATGTTGCAGATAGCGGTCGGCAAGGCTGTCCATGTCATGACGACCCGCCACGCTGTTTAACACGTAAGACTCCACCATGGTGTCATAGGCGATACCACGTAGCTCAATGTCATAGCGCTTCATCACGCCCTGATCGAACTTCAGGTTCTGCCCTATTTTGCGCAGCGCGCTGTCTTCCAGCAGGGGTTTTAGCAATTCCAAAGCGCGAGCTCTGTCGATTTGATCTGGCGCATCCAGATAATCATGCGCCAGTGGCAGATATGCCGCTTCCCCCGGCGTCACCGCGAATGACATACCAATCAGGTTGGCGCTCAGCGTATCCAAGCCGTCCGTTTCGGTATCAAACGCAAACGCCCCTGCCTTTTGGATACGGGTAATCCATGACAGTAGGGTCTCTTCATCCTGAATAGTGACATAGCCTTCGCGGCTCAAGGCAACGGTTGCTTGCTCTGGGGGCTGCGCTTGTAGCGCCGGAGCTGACTGCGAAACCGCAGAGTGCCCCTTGCGACCTTGCATCCAGGTGCCGCTTTCCACATCGGCGATCCAGCGTTTGAAATCATAACGCTTAAACAGCCCGTGCAGTGCATCCACATCCGGTTCATTCACCGTCAGTTCGGTGCAGGTCTGCTCCAACTCGACGTCAGTTTTAATGGTCGCCAGTTGATAAGAGAGATACGCCGCTTCTTTATGCTGTTCCAGCTTTTGCGCCATGGTCTTTGCGCCGCGAAACGACAGCGTGGCAATCTTATCCAGATTACCGTACAGGGTATCTAATCCCCCCAGCCCCTGAAGTAACGCCTGTGCCGTTTTTTCACCCACGCCAGGTACGCCCGGAATGTTATCCGATGCATCCCCCATCAGGGCCAGAAAATCGATAATCAGCTCCGGCGGAATACCGTATTTGTCGCAGACTTCTTGCGGCCCAAGCACTGTATTGTTCATGGTGTTGATAAGCGTGATCGTTGGTGACACCAGTTGCGCCATGTCTTTATCACCGGTGTTGATCAGTACTGGCGTACCTGCGCTTTCTGCCTGACGCGCCAGCGTACCGATCACGTCATCCGCTTCCACACCGCTTACGGCCAACAAAGGCAGGCCCATGGCACGCACCATAGCGTGCAACGGCTCAATCTGCGCGCGCAGATCGTCCGGCATCGGTGGGCGATGCGCCTTGTAGTTTTCGAACAGTTCGTCGCGGAACGTTTTTCCTTTGGCATCAAAGACCACAGCGACGTGGCTGGGAGAGAACTGAAGCAGCAGGCTGCGCAGCATATTCAGCACGCCATACATGGCACCTGTCGGCTCACCGGCGTTGTTTGTCAAAGGAGGGAATGCGTGGTAGGCACGGTATAAATACGACGAGCCATCGACCAAAATTAACGGGTTTTGCGGAATCTGCACCATGTTCTGTCATGACCTATGTCGTCCATCATGGCGCTAAGCATGCCATAGCTCACAGCAAGAGACGAACGTTAACGCATAGAAAACCGCAAATCTGCCACATGCAAAGCAAAAGCCTTGTGGATAACTTTGTGCATAGAAAGAGAAAATGAGAATGATGCTGATGTCATATCAAAAAGTGATTCACATATTATGGATTTTTTTCAGCAAGATAAAAAAAGGTTCCCGGTGAATACCCGTAATACAAAAAACATCTTTTTTGTGGATAGATATTAGTTAAACGCTAATTAAACGTCGCTGGGGCGAAAGTGTCGTAGAGGATAAAGGATATATATGGGGTATAACTGCGCCGATTATCAGGCGCAGTTATACGACAAGCGCTATTTTTTCTCGATGAGGAATTTCACAACTTCAGCATATTGCTTCACATATGCATCCATCGAGCTGGTATCCAAACCATCGCTTTTCACCATATATTTGCCATTAACCAACATGGCTGGCACACCGCGCAATTGCAAATCAGCAGCTGCTTTTTCTTGCTGAGCAACCAGCGACTTAACCACGAAGCTATTCAATGCAGCGTCATAATCTTCAGCTTTAACACCCGCCGCCACAAACACCTTACGAATATCATCTGTGGTTTTCAGCGTTTGGCTTTTTTGCACCGCATCAAACATTAACGGGGTGACTTTATCTTCTACCCCCAAAGCGATAGCAACCGCCCAGGCTTGCGTCAGCTCTTTGCCCAAAGGACCGAGGAAATCGACGTGGTAACGCGTAATTTTAGTATCCGCTGGCAGCACCTTACTGACAGCTTCAGGAATATGGTAAACCTCAGCAAACTGATAGCAATGCGGGCAATAGAAAGAGAAAAACTCCAGCACTTGAGGTAATTGAGGTACCGGTTTATTCACTTCAACGTACTGTTTGCCATCAGAAAAATCTGCCGCTGATGCACCGAAAGCCAGCATGAGGCCCAATAATGCCGCAAATACACTCTTCATATAACACGTCTCTCCGTTAAACATCAGTACATGGACAATAGCTGTAAAGGAGGCTCCTGTAACAGCTTAACCTGTTCAGTAAATATTGCTGTTTGCCTGAACCAGAAATCATCATCTTTTATCCAGGGAAAGCTCGGGGGAAATGCCGGATCTTCCCAACGGCGAATAATCCACGCTAAATAATGCACCATTCGCATCGCACGTAGCGGCTCAATTAACGCCAGCTCTTTCTCCTGAAACGTCATAAACTCACTATAGGCTTCCAGCAGAATATCGAGCTGAATTCTCTGTTCCTGACGCTCGCCATGAAGCAACATCCACAAATCCTGCACTGCGGGTCCATTGCGGGCATCATCTAAATCGACAAATAGGGGGCCGTCGCGCCAGAGAATATTTCCGGGGTGGCAATCGCCATGCAATCGGAGAAAGGAAGCATCCAATGTCCAATAGCGTTTTACCATTTCGATAAGTTGCTGGGTGGACAGCAAAAAGGAATCTCGGCACACGGCAGGAATACGTTGCGTTTGCGTCAATAACTGATAAGGCTTGTCGAGATATTCCTCAACCCCGATGGTAGGACGAGCAAGAAAAAGCGCTTTTTGCCCCGTCTGATGCCAACGCCCCAGAAAACGGCCAACACCTTCCAACTGATCGTCATTATCCATTTCATATTGCCGCCCCCCTACGCTTGGGAAAACGGCAAAATAAAAGCCCTCATAACAATGCAGGGTTTGACCATTGAGTTTCAAAGGTGCAACGACCGTCACTTCATCATCAACCAATGCGAGGGCGAAATCGTGTTCTTCCTGAATCTGCGCCTGCGTCCACCGCTCAGGACGGTAGAATTTAACGACAAAACGGTGCCGGTCTTCATCCATAAATTGATAAACCCGGTTTTCATAGCTGTTGAGCGCCGTCAAACCGGAATCAACCCGAATACCTACCGCGAAAAGCGCATCGAGGATCAGCGAGGGAAACAACGTCTGAAAATTAAACACTGAACTTTGCATAGCCGTCATCATTACTCGCAATAGGAATCAAAATAAGCGCGGAAAAGCAGTGCCTATTGATAAAGGCATCAGTCCTTGATAACACCCCGAGCACGCAGCAGTGCTGTTTTGAAATCTTCCTCATAGTCCTTTTTCAAGCCAGGAATGACCTGCTCTTTATCCGAGTCACGCATTTTCAAATGGTAGATCAGGATATCATCTGTCAGCTCACTTAGCTGCCCCTGGAACCCCGCCTCCTGTGCAAGTTTTTGTAAAAATTGGACCAGATTCAGGTCCGGATCTTTTTGCCAGGCAGGATGCAGTAATTCGACCAACTCGTTAACGCGATGACATTTCATGATTTAATCCTCTTATACTGTATATATGCATACCCTAAATAATTCGAGTTGCAGGACAAAACGTTTACGTTTTGAACAGCGCTTGCGCTGGCCCTTGAGGGCGAGACGCCTTTATGCGTCTCGTAACGCGGCAAGCGAACGAATCCCGATGAGCTTATTCCGGTAAGTGATTCGGGTGAGAGAACGCGGCCAACGTACCTGCAGCTTGAAGTATGACGGGTATAAACGTTGATATCACCTTAACAGCCTTAATCTCGGGTGGAAAGCGCTTGGCGTCAGGAATTATTTTGCCCAGAATAGAGCCTCTGCGGCGCGACAACGAGGGATCACATGATCACAGGCATCATTCTGGCTGGTGGCCAGGCCAGCCGAATGGGCGGGCAGGATAAAGGACTATTACTGCTGCGCGACATACCGCTCTATCAGCACGTTCTATCCCGCCTAAAACCTCAAGTAGACCGCGTGTACATCAATGCCAATCGTAACCAGGCGGTTTATCAGGAAAGTGGCTGCACCGTTTTTAGCGATTTACCGAATGGCTTTTCAGGCCCCTTGGCCGGCATATTATCCAGCCTGAAAACCATTGAGACAGAATGGGCCGTTTTCGCGCCCTGTGATGTACCGAATTTACCCACCGATCTGGTAGCGAGACTGTGGCACGGCAAACAGCAAGGGCAGGCCGCCTACGTAAACGATGGCCAGCGAGAGCATCCAACCTTGTTGCTTATCCACCGTTCCCTGATGCCAATGCTTGAAACCTACCTTGAACGTGGCGATCGTAAGCTGATGCTTTTTCTGGCAGAAATCGAGGCGACTCCGGTACTTTTCGCGGACTGCCCTTTGGCATTCCAAAACCTGAACACCCCAGACGATCTCTCCAATTGGCAAGAGGCCAACCATGACTGAGCGGCATCACCCACGCCTGCTTGCCGTTAGCGCGTATAGCGGTACCGGGAAAACCACCTTACTCACCCACGTGATCCCGCTTCTTAAAAAGAAAGGGCTACGCATTGGTGTGATAAAGCATACTCACCATGATATGGATATCGATAAACCCGGTAAAGACAGTTATGAGCTGCGTAAGGCGGGGGCCGAGCAGACGCTTGTTGCCAGTAACCAACGCTGGGCGTTGATGACGGAAACAGCGAAGGCCGAAGAGGTGAATCTCTATGAGATGGTGAGCAAAATGGATGTGGATACGCTGGATGTAGTGCTGGTTGAAGGATTTCGACACGAAAAGGTGCCGAAGATCGTTCTCTCACGCAGAGGGTTGAGCAAGAACGCGCACGATTTGTTGGATAGCTATGCGGTTGCGATTGCCAGTGATGATGATGCAGATCGACAACTGTCCTTACCCTGGCTGGATATAAACGATCCTAACCAGGTTGCCGACTTCATTGAAGGCTGGGTCCGCGGGTAAAACGCCCGTATTACCCTACTCCTGATGATATAAAACCCTATGGCGCCAAACATTACGCACAGCAAAAAGGGCTGTCCTTTCGGACAGCCCTTTCGCTACTTTTTATCATCAGACATCGTCTGATAATCGATATAAAAACCTGGCAGTTCCCTACTCTCACATGGGGAAGCCCCACACTACCATCGGCGCTACGGCGTTTCACTTCTGAGTTCGGCATGGGGTCAGGTGGGACCACCGCGCTATCGCCGCCAGGCATATTCTGTTTCATCTCACCCGTCCTTTCGAGCCAGCAAGACCAATCTGTCAACAAGCTGAATTACGAGTAACGATTCTCTTCATCACCACTCACAACCACCAAAACATCTTCGGCGTTGTAAGGTTAAGCCTCACAGGTCATTAGTACTGGTTAGCTCAATGCATCGCTGCACTTACACACCCAGCCTATCTACGTCGTCGTCTTCAACGGCCTTTTAGCGTCCTCTAGGGACAAGGGAGAACTCATCTCGGGGCAAGTTTCGTGCTTAGATGCTTTCAGCACTTATCTCTTCCGCACGTAGCTACCGGGCAATGCCATTGGCATGACAACCCGAACACCAGTGGTGCGTTCACTCCGGTCCTCTCGTACTAGGAGCAACCCCCCTCAATTCTCCAACGCCCACGGCAGATAGGGACCGAACTGTCTCACGACGTTCTAAACCCAGCTCGCGTACCACTTTAAATGGCGAACAGCCATACCCTTGGGACCTACTTCAGCCCCAGGATGTGATGAGCCGACATCGAGGTGCCAAACACCGCCGTCGATATGAACTCTTGGGCGGTATCAGCCTGTTATCCCCGGAGTACCTTTTATCCGTTGAGCGATGGCCCTTCCATTCAGAACCACCGGATCACTAAGACCTACTTTCGTACCTGCTCGAGCCGTCACTCTCGCAGTCAAGCTAGCTTATGCCTTTGCACTAACCTCCTGATGTCCGACCAGGATTAGCTAACCTTCGTGCTCCTCCGTTACTCTTTGGGAGGAGACCGCCCCAGTCAAACTACCCACCAGACACTGTCCCCAGCCCAGATCATGGGCCCAGGTTAGAACATCAAACATTAAAGGGTGGTATTTCAAGGTTGGCTCCATGCAGACTGGCGTCCACACTTCAAAGCCTCCCACCTATCCTACACATCAAGGCTCAAGGTTCAGTGTCAAGCTATAGTAAAGGTTCACGGGGTCTTTCCGTCTTGCCGCGGGTACACTGCATCTTCACAGCGAGTTCAATTTCACTGAGTCTCGGGTGGAGACAGCCTGGCCATCATTACGCCATTCGTGCAGGTCGGAACTTACCCGACAAGGAATTTCGCTACCTTAGGACCGTTATAGTTACGGCCGCCGTTTACTGGGGCTTCGATCAAGAGCTTCTCCTTGCGGATAACCCCATCAATTAACCTTCCAGCACCGGGCAGGCGTCACACCGTATACGTCCACTTTCGTGTTTGCACAGTGCTGTGTTTTTATTAAACAGTTGCAGCCAGCTGGTATCTGCGACTGCGCAAAGCTTCAGGAGTAAATCCCTACACCTCGCACAGCGTGCCTTCTCCCGAAGTTACGGCACCATTTTGCCTAGTTCCTTCACCCGAGTTCTCTCAAGCGCCTTGGTATTCTCTACCTGACCACCTGTGTCGGTTTGGGGTACGATTCAATGTTACCTGATGCTTAGAGGCTTTTCCTGGAAGCTGGGCATCTGTCACTTCAGTACCGTAGTACCTCGTCATCACGCCTCAGTGTTAACAGTGACCCGGATTTATCAAAGTCACCCACCTACACGCTTAAACCGGGACAACCGTCGCCCGGATGACATAGCCTTCTCCGTCCCCCCTTCGCAGTAACACCAAGTACAGGAATATTAACCTGTTTCCCATCGACTACGCCTTTCGGCCTCGCCTTAGGGGTCGACTCACCCTGCCCCGATTAACGTTGGACAGGAACCCTTGGTCTTCCGGCGAGCGGGCTTTTCACCCGCTTTATCGTTACTTATGTCAGCATTCGCACTTCTGATACCTCCAGCAAACCTCACAGTTCACCTTCAACGGCTTACAGAACGCTCCCCTACCCAACAACGCCTAAGTGTCGCTGCCGCAGCTTCGGTGCATGGTTTAGCCCCGTTACATCTTCCGCGCAGGCCGACTCGACCAGTGAGCTATTACGCTTTCTTTAAATGATGGCTGCTTCTAAGCCAACATCCTGGCTGTCTATGCCTTCCCACATCGTTTCCCACTTAACCATGACTTTGGGACCTTAGCTGGCGGTCTGGGTTGTTTCCCTCTTCACGACGAACGTTAGCACCCGCCGTGTGTCTCCCGTGATAACATTCTTCGGTATTCGTAGTTTGCATCGGGTTGGTAAGTCGGGATGACCCCCTAGCCGAAACAGTGCTCTACCCCCGAAGATGAATTCACGAGGCGCTACCTAAATAGCTTTCGGGGAGAACCAGCTATCTCCCGGTTTGATTGGCCTTTCACCCCCAGCCACAAGTCATCCGCTAATTTTTCAACATTAGTCGGTTCGGTCCTCCAGTTAGTGTTACCCAACCTTCAACCTGCCCATGGCTAGATCACCGGGTTTCGGGTCTATACCCTGCAACTTAACGCCCAGTTAAGACTCGGTTTCCCTGCGGCTCCCCTATACGGTTAACCTTGCTACAGAATATAAGTCGCTGACCCATTATACAAAAGGTACGCAGTCACACCCATAAAGAGTGCTCCCACTGCTTGTACGTACACGGTTTCAGGTTCTATTTCACTCCCCTCGCCGGGGTTCTTTTCGCCTTTCCCTCACGGTACTGGTTCACTATCGGTCAGTCAGGAGTATTTAGCCTTGGAGGATGGTCCCCCCATATTCAGACAGGATGTCACGTGTCCCGCCCTACTCATCGAGCTCACAACCTGTGCATCTTCGTGTACGGGACTATCACCCTTTACTGTGCGACTTTCCAGACGCTTCCACTGACACACAAGCTGATTCAGACTCTGGGCTTTTCCCCGTTCGCTCGCCGCTACTGGGGGAATCTCGGTTGATTTCTTTTCCTCGGGGTACTGAGATGTTTCAGTTCCCCCGGTTCGCCTCATGCCACTATGTATTCATGACATGATAGTGCAACGAATTGCACTGGGTTTCCCCATTCGGGTATCGTCGGTTGTAACGCTTCATATCAGCTTACCGACGCTTTTCGCAGATTAGCACGCCCTTCATCGCCTCTGACTGCCTAGGCATCCACCGTGTACGCTTATTCACTTAACCTCACAACCCGAAAATGTTTCAGGTGTGAAAGCTTGAGAGAATCACAATAGTAGTAGTGAGCCACTATTGCTCGTTTCAATTTTCAGCTTGTTCCAGATTGTTAAAGAGCAAATATCGTAAACACGACTCGTAAGTCATCTTTACGTTATTGTCGGTTCCGCAGAACCGGTGATAATGTCTTTCACTCATTATCGGTATGGCGTCCCCAAGGGGATTCGAACCCCTGTTACAGCCGTGAAAGGGCAGTGTCCTAGGCCTCTAGACGATGGGGACACGAAAACCCGATTAACACAACAGCTCTAATCGGTTCGTATCAGCATGAGTCAGAGACTCATTCATCAACAGGTGCTTTTTGCTCAGCATTTTCATCAGACAATCTGTGTGAACACTTCACAGAATCAGTATCATTAGGTAAGGAGGTGATCCAACCGCAGGTTCCCCTACGGTTACCTTGTTACGACTTCACCCCAGTCATGAATCACAAAGTGGTAAGCGCCCTCCCGAAGGTTAAGCTACCTACTTCTTTTGCAACCCACTCCCATGGTGTGACGGGCGGTGTGTACAAGGCCCGGGAACGTATTCACCGTAGCATTCTGATCTACGATTACTAGCGATTCCGACTTCATGGAGTCGAGTTGCAGACTCCAATCCGGACTACGACGTACTTTATGAGGTCCGCTTGCTCTCGCGAGGTCGCTTCTCTTTGTATACGCCATTGTAGCACGTGTGTAGCCCTACTCGTAAGGGCCATGATGACTTGACGTCATCCCCACCTTCCTCCAGTTTATCACTGGCAGTCTCCTTTGAGTTCCCGGCCGAACCGCTGGCAACAAAGGATAAGGGTTGCGCTCGTTGCGGGACTTAACCCAACATTTCACAACACGAGCTGACGACAGCCATGCAGCACCTGTCTCAGAGTTCCCGAAGGCACTAAAGCATCTCTGCTAAATTCTCTGGATGTCAAGAGTAGGTAAGGTTCTTCGCGTTGCATCGAATTAAACCACATGCTCCACCGCTTGTGCGGGCCCCCGTCAATTCATTTGAGTTTTAACCTTGCGGCCGTACTCCCCAGGCGGTCGATTTAACGCGTTAGCTCCGGAAGCCACGCCTCAAGGGCACAACCTCCAAATCGACATCGTTTACAGCGTGGACTACCAGGGTATCTAATCCTGTTTGCTCCCCACGCTTTCGCACCTGAGCGTCAGTCTTCGTCCAGGGGGCCGCCTTCGCCACCGGTATTCCTCCAGATCTCTACGCATTTCACCGCTACACCTGGAATTCTACCCCCCTCTACGAGACTCTAGCTTGCCAGTTTTGAATGCAGTTCCCAGGTTAAGCCCGGGGATTTCACATCCAACTTAACAAACCGCCTGCGTGCGCTTTACGCCCAGTCATTCCGATTAACGCTTGCACCCTCCGTATTACCGCGGCTGCTGGCACGGAGTTAGCCGGTGCTTCTTCTGCGAGTAACGTCAATAAGCAAGGTTATTAACCTTACTGCCTTCCTCCTCGCTGAAAGTGCTTTACAACCCGAAGGCCTTCTTCACACACGCGGCATGGCTGCATCAGGCTTGCGCCCATTGTGCAATATTCCCCACTGCTGCCTCCCGTAGGAGTCTGGACCGTGTCTCAGTTCCAGTGTGGCTGGTCATCCTCTCAGACCAGCTAGGGATCGTCGCCTAGGTGAGCCATTACCCCACCTACTAGCTAATCCCATCTGGGCACATCTGATGGCGCGAGGCCCGAAGGTCCCCCGCTTTGGTCTTGCGACGTTATGCGGTATTAGCTACCGTTTCCAGTAGTTATCCCCCTCCATCAGGCAGTTTCCCAGACATTACTCACCCGTCCGCCGCTCGTCACCCAAAGAGCAAGCTCTCCTGTGCTACCGCTCGACTTGCATGTGTTAGGCCTGCCGCCAGCGTTCAATCTGAGCCATGATCAAACTCTTCAATTTAAAGTTTGATTTGCTTCTGCAAGAGAAGCGATGCTCAAAGAATTATTACTGTTAGTTCGTAATGAATTAACTTTTGTTCACTCTTCAAGACTTTTATTTTTTTAAGCCCGTAGGCTTTACGATAAAGTCCTGTGAGTGCCCACACAGATTGTCTGATTAATTGTTAAAGAGCGTTGCGACGCGGCTTACAGCCTGCTGTCGCGAGGTGGCGTATACTACGCTTTCCTCTTTCAGAGTCAACGATTATTTTCATTTGAAAGTGAATCGTTTTTCTCTTGCTGACCTCGCTTTGAATCGCTTCGTGTCGTGTCAACGGAGGCGCATTATAGGGATCCCAATAATTTACACAACCCCTTTTTTGGATCTTTTTTTCCGTTCGCGCGTTTTTTACCCCCATCGTTGAGATCCTGCTCAACCCGCGCTATTTTCAACCAACCTTTGCTGCTTCTGGCAGCAGCAAGGCCATAATTAGGGTAAGTTACTCTTTTCGAATGTATTGAGAGGTAAATATGGGCTCCCACGCATTGCGTCCTTAATAAGGATGCATTCCCTACTGTCGGGAAAAACGTGATGATCGATCGATCCAGCGTTGTGATCGGCAATACGACGCTTGGCGATGATGTCAGCATCTGGCCATTAGTCACGATCCGTGGCGACGTACATGAAATCCATATCGGCGCACGCACCAATATTCAGGATGGCAGCGTATTGCATGTCACCCACCGCTCAGCGAGCAATCCACAGGGTAATCCGTTGATCATTGGTGAAGAGGTCACCGTAGGCCACAAGGCCATTCTACACGGTTGCACCATTGGCAACCGTGTATTGGTCGGTATGGGATCGATCCTGCTTGATGGCGCTATCGTAGAAGATGACGTAATGATTGGTGCGGGCAGTCTGGTACCGCCCGGTAAGCGCTTGCAGAGTGGTTATCTCTATCTTGGCAGCCCAGTGAAACAAATCCGTCCGCTGACAGCCGAAGAGATCGAGGGGCTGCGCTACTCCGCCAATAACTACGCCACTTGGAAGAACGACTACCTGGCTCAGGACAGCGAGTAATAACCCTCACTGTCATCCTGTTCATTGAGCACCCGCGCTTCGAAAAGATCTTCGATATCCCAGCGGTGCTCTCTGAACAACACCAGCCAACTATCCGCATCGGTTCCACCAAAACGCGCCTGAAGCTGTGCGGCACTGATATGGCATTCACGCTGAAAACCGCCGATCAGCACAGGGAAGTAGACCATACGATCCTCTTCGCTCCACGCTTCGCGGTCGGGAAACTGGATCGCCTGGTTCATGCGTTAAGTGCTTTTTTCATCTGTTCGATCACCGGGGTGGTCTCTGGCATCACGCCATGCCAGAGGAAAAACGCATGTGCTGCCTGATTGATCAACATACCAAAACCATCCGCCAACTGTGATGCTCCCTGCTGCTGGCACCACCGCAAAAACGGCGTCAGGCTGGCCTGATAGAACATGTCATAACAGCGCGTAGAGGCCGTGATCAATGAGGCAGGCAGATCGGGAATATCGCCAGCGATCCCTGACGAGGTGGCATTGATGATCAGATCGAAGTTTTCGCCTTCCAGCCCATCCAGCGGCAACGCGTCAATCGGCCCCACTGGCTGAAACAGTGTCGCGAGCGCTTCTGCCTTGGCAAACGTCCGATTGGTCACCACCAGCGAACAGCCATGGCTCAATAGCGGCTGAATAACGCCACGGCTGGCACCGCCCGCACCGATCAACAGCCCCCGATCCTGCGGCGTCACCAGCGCGAGACGCTGCAAATCACTCAGCAGCCCAATACCGTCGGTATTATCCCCCAGCAGCCGGCCGTCTTCGAGCCGCTTCACGGTATTGACCGCGCCGGCTAACGAGGCGCGTTGGCTCAGCTCATCGACTTCCTGATAGGCGCGCTCCTTGAAAGGCATGGTGATATTCGCCCCCAACGCCCCTGCGTGAAAAAAATCACGCAGCGTTTGTTCAAAACTGTCCAGCGGTGCCAACAGGCGTTCATACGTCAAAGGGATCCCGGTTTGCTCAGAAAACAGCGCATGTATCTGCGGCGATTTGCTGTGCGCAATAGGATGACCAAAAACCGCGAATGACGTTACTTCAGACACCGTTATCTCCACTTGTTAACCTTGTCGTATCAGGTTGCCCGTCAAGACATCCCGAATTTCAGACGGATTCTGTCGCCCGGATGTTTCTCCGTGCAGAACAGGAAAAGTCTCACCAAACTGGGTCATAACCTCTTGTGCCGTACGGCACGGCGGCAACCCGGTCAGATTGGCGCTGGTTGACACGATGGGCTTGCCAAACGCCAGGCAGAGTTCACGTACAAGAGGATGCGCACTGACGCGCACCGCCAACGATGAGAATTGCCCGGTCAACCAGCGTGGTGTACTCGGTCTGGCGGGCATCACCCACGTTACCGGTCCGGGCCAGGAGGCAAACATCACTGCCTTTTGCTCAGCGCTGAGCTGGCTGTCATCAATATAGGGGGTGAGCTGTTGATAATCAGCCGCGATCAGGATAAGCCCATTTTCGACAGGCCGTTGTTTCAAGGCCAGCAGTCGCATCACGGCGGCTTCGCTGTCAGGATCGCACCCCAAGCCGAAAACCGCTTCGGTAGGATAGGCGATGACATTCTGCTTTATCAGTTCCTGAATGACAGAAACCGGTTGTTTCACTACATTACTCATTGGTATCAACTTCTGCCGTTACCGGCTTTCCACAGGCTTTACTGGCGCAAAAACGTTTGACGCCCTGCGCCGTTTTCTTTTCGAACAAGAGCGGATAGTGGCAGGTTGGGCACGTCCCCGCCACCGGTTTATGGTTGAGCGCAAATTGGCACTCCGGGTAACGCTCACAGGCGTGGAACACTTTGCCAAAGCGCGATTTACGTTGCAGCAGCTTGCCTTTGCCACATTGTGGACAGGTTAATGCGGTTTCATCTGGCCGGTCGATGACCTCAGTATGGTCACACGCCGGGTAGTTGCTACAGCCAATAAACATGCCATAACGCCCCTGCCGCAACACCAGCGTCCCCTGACAGTGTGGGCAGAGTTGCCCAGACAGCTCCTTCACAATATGGCCATCCGCATTGGCTTTCAGCGGACGAACAAATTCGCACTCCGGGTAGCGAGAGCAGCCCAAAAAGGGGCCGCGGCGGCTGGAGCGAATCACCAGCGGCGCGCCGCACTCAGGGCAGCACTCCGCCTTTTTATCTGCTATAAGCGCAGGGATTACCATGGTTTATGCTGACTTATCGGTTTAATGCAAATACTCCTCATCTGCTTCAAACAGCAGATCTTCCATTTGCTGGTAGGCGTTTTCACATCCGGGTAGATTGAACAACACCATGAGGATCACCCATTTAAGATCGTCCAGATCGAACGATAAGGTATCCAGCGCCATCACGCGATAGATCACCATTTCACGCGTTTCAAGATTCAACACGTTGATTTGCTCCAGGAACAACAAAAAGCCCCGGCACTCGGTGTCGAAGCGCTGCTCCTCTTCCTGCGTATAAATACGCAGTGCATGGGGATCGTTTGCCAAAGCAAAAGGCACTTCTTTGCCTTCCTGCAAATCCGCCAGGCGCTCCAGCCAGTTCAATGCGCTATAGATATCAGCACGATCGAACCCCGCCCGCGTGAGGTCATCAGTTAACGCATCATGATCAACGCGTAGTTCCGTTTCGTTGTGGATGTAAGTTTCAAACAAGTACATGAGTACGTCGAACATGGCCAGCCCTCCTCAATCGGACATAGCCGCCGGGTACTGCTTCTATCCATCCTGCTAACTCCAGATCCAGCAACTTACCTACTACCTCTGGCACAGGTTGGCCCGCACGTTCAGCGACAACATCAACAGGTGTAACCTCATCTCCTACGTTAGCCAACACGTCGGCAAATGGCAATTCCACATCGGCGTCCTGAGCAGAAATAGTTTCATTTTCACCAAGGGGTAGCCATGATAACCCACTGCCCATCTGTTCAATGATGTCTTTGGGGCAGGTAACCAGATAGGCTCCCTGTTGGATTAGCCAGTGCGTACCTTGTGTCATGGGGTTATCCAGCGCGCCCGGTAGCGCGAAGAGATCGCGATTCTGCTCCAACGCACAGCGCGCTGTGACTAAAGAACCGCTACGCAGGGAAGCCTCGACAATCAGTACACCGAGGCTTATCCCACTGATAATGCGATTACGCCGGGGAAAATTGATTGCCCTCGGGGCTCATTCAGGGGAAATTCAGAGACAAGCGCTCCCCCTTGCTCCACCAACCGTTCTGCCAGCGCACGATGGCGACGGGGATACGTCTGCTGTAATCCGTTGCCCAGCACCGCCACGCTTTTCCCTCCTGCATCCAGCGCCGCCTGATGCGCCACGCCATCGACCCCCAATGCTAAACCGCTGGTGATAACAAAACCATTCAACGCCAGTTCCTGCGCAAAATAGTGTCCCCACTGCGCGCCATACGCAGAAGGGTGACGGCTGCCGACCATAGCAAGTTGAGGGGCACAGAGAAGCTGAGGGTTACCACGCACAAACAGTGCCCGAGGCGAAGCGGGGATCTGCCGCAATAAGGGGGGGTAACGTGAATCTGCATACGTAAGTAGATGGTGAGCCGGTTCATCCAGCCAGCGTAATACCGCTTCATACTCCCTTTCATCCTGTGTGAGAAATTGCGCGACCTGCTCTTCCGACAAGGCCAGCGCAGACAGTGCCTCGGCAGTTATCTCTGCCAGCAGACGCAATTGCTCCGCCAATTGCACCGTTTTCACCGCGTTGAGGCGCCGCACGTTCATTAACCGCAGCCACAGTTCCACGTCCTGCATGCGTTCATCCTTGTGCCATTGCGCTTTACAGGGCAAATGCTGTCAATCAGAACCGGAAATGTTTAGAATAGATCCAGATACGCTTTCATCAACCGGATAAAGATCGAAATCAACTATGGCAGTTTTGCAGGTATTACATTTTCCAGACGAGCGGCTTCGCACTATCGCGAAACCTGTCGCAGAGGTTAATGCAGAAATTCAGCGCATCGTCGATGATATGTTCGACACCATGTACGAAGAAGAAGGCATCGGCCTTGCAGCGAGTCAGGTGGACGTACATCAGCGCATTATCGTGATTGATGTTTCCGAAGAACGCGATCAGCGTTTGGTGTTGATCAACCCAGAACTGCTGGAAAAAGACGGCGATACCGGTATTGAAGAGGGGTGTCTGTCCATTCCGGAAACCCGTGCGCTGGTGCCGCGCGCTGAGCGCGTGAAGGTCAAAGCGCTGGACCGGGAAGGTAACCCCTTTGAGCTGGAAGCTGATGGCCTGTTGGCAATCTGTATCCAACACGAAATGGACCATCTGGTTGGCAAGCTGTTTATTGATTATCTCTCGCCGTTAAAACGCCAGAGAATTCGTCAGAAGCTGGAAAAAATGGCACGACTGAACAGTCGTCCATAATCTTATCACTACCGCAGGAAACGTCGTGTCCGAGAGCTCCCTACGCATTATTTTCGCGGGTACACCTGACTTCGCAGCGCGTCACCTTGACGCGCTGCTGGCTTCACCGCATCAGGTGGTGGGTGTTTTCACCCAACCCGATCGTCCGGCAGGTCGAGGTAACAAACTGACGCCCAGCCCGGTCAAGGTATTGGCAGAGCAGCACGATGTGCCGGTGCTTCAGCCCAAATCGCTGCGACCGGCAGAAAATCAGCAATTGGTCGCTGATTTACAGGCGGATATTATGGTGGTGGTGGCCTATGGCTTAATCCTGCCACAAGCGGTGTTGGATATGCCCCGTTTGGGCTGTATCAATGTGCACGGCTCGCTGCTACCGCGCTGGCGCGGTGCGGCACCGATACAACGCTCGCTTTGGGCCGGAGACGCTGAAACCGGTGTCACCATCATGCAAATGGATGCAGGGTTGGATACCGGTGCCATGTTGCATAAGCTGTCATGCCCGATAACACCGCAAGACACCAGCGCCTCGCTGTACGATCGTCTGGCTGAGTTGGGACCGCAAGGATTGCTGATGACGCTCGCCTCCCTGGCGCAGGGAACGGCCGTTGCAGAAAAACAAGATGACAGTCTGGCGACGTACGCCGAAAAGCTGAGCAAAGAAGAAGCTAAGCTTGACTGGTCACTCAGTGCCGAGCAGTTGGAACGCTGCATTCGTGCGTTCAATCCCTGGCCTGTCAGCTATATCACCATTGACGAACAGCCCGTTAAAGTGTGGAAAGCCAGCGCATTGGACACTACCCATAGCGCACAACCTGGTACGATCGTCAGTGCAGACAAGCAGGGTATACAGGTCGCCACCGCGCAAGGGGTACTGAACCTGCTGCAACTGCAACCTGCGGGCAAAAAACCGATGTCGGTGCAGGATCTGCTCAATTCGCGTCGCGAATGGTTCACTCCAGGCAACGTACTGGCATAATAGACTCATCCATTAAAAGGCATCGCGTCTGCTGTTATGGCAGGCGCGTTACCGTTTCAGACAATCACTATCCATGAAAACAACATACAATCTGCGCGCCATCGCCGCGAACGTTATCAGCCAGGTGCTCGATAAAGGCCAGTCGCTAAGTTCACTGCTACCACAGTATCAGCGTGATATCTCAGAAAAAGATCGTGCCCTGCTGCAAGAGCTGTGCTTCGGCGTATTGCGCGTGTTGCCACAGGTAGAGTGGATAATTCAGCAGTTGATGGCAAAAACACTGACCGGGAAGCAGCGCACGTTGCACTACCTGATCATGGTGGGTATCTATCAACTCGCTCACACGCGCATCCCGGCCCATGCCGCGCTGTCTGAAACGGTTAACGGTGCTATTGCACTCAAGCGCCCGCAGCTTAAAGGGTTGATCAACGGCGTGCTACGCCAATTTCAACGCCAACAGGCCGAGCTGGATGAGCGCGCCGCTCATCATACGTCGCGCTTCGCTCACCCCGAATGGCTGTTAGCGCGCCTCAAGAAAGCTTATCCGCAGCAGTGGCAGCAGATTGTTGAGGCCAATAACCAGCGCCCTCCGATGTGGCTGCGCGTCAACCGTTTGCACCACACACGAGAACACTATTTAGCACTGCTGACTGAAGCAGGTATAGCTGCGCAGCCACATCCTGAAGAGGATGAAGCCATCATGCTAAGTGAGCCTTGTGCCGTAAGCCTGCTGCCCGGCTTCGCGCAAGGCTGGGTAACTGTGCAGGACGTCTCTGCACAGGGCTGCGTACGCTGGTTAGCACCGCAGGACAATGAACATATTCTCGATCTGTGTGCGGCACCGGGTGGGAAAACGACCCATATTCTGGAAGCTGCGCCTCACGCTAAGGTATTGGCGATCGATGTGGACCCGCAGCGGCTCGCCCGGGTCAACGAGAATCTGCAACGCCTTAATCTCCATGCAGACGTAAGACAAGGCGACGGGCGCGAACCTGGGGCCTGGTGCGGTGAGCAACAGTTCGATCGTATTCTGCTCGATGCCCCCTGCTCTGCCACCGGCGTAATTCGCCGTCATCCTGATATCAAATGGCTGCGGCGCGACAGCGACATCCCCGAGCTGGCACTGTTACAGCAGGAGATTCTGGAAGCCATCTGGCCACGGCTGAAAGCCGGCGGGACGTTGGTTTATGCCACCTGCTCTATCCTGCCGGAAGAGAATCAGCAGCAAATGCGGGCCTTTCTAACACGCCATGCGGATGCCAAACTGGTGGAAACCGGTGATGCGCAGCACCCCGGTTTGCAAAAGTTACCGGCGGCAGAGGATGGCGATGGATTCTTTTATGCTAAGTTGGTTAAGAGCATTGATTGATAGCAACGGCAACGGGCACAGATCATGAAAATCATTATTCTTGGTGCAGGTCAGGTGGGCGGTACGCTGGCGGAAACGCTCTCCGGAGAAAACAACGACATTACCGTCGTTGATACTGACACCGCGCGGCTGCGGCAGTTGCAGGATAAATTCGATTTGCGCGTCGTTGCTGGCTACGCCTCCCACCCGCGCGTACTGCGCGAAGCCGGAGCCGAAGATGCAGACATGCTGGTTGCCGTCACTAACTCGGATGAAACCAATATGGTGGCCTGTCAGGTCGCCTACTCGCTGTTCAATACACCAAACCGCATTGCACGTATCCGTTCCGCAGAATACGTGCGTGCCGGTGAGCAACTGTTTCAGGCCGAAGCGGTGCCTATCGATCATTTGATCTCACCGGAACAGCTGGTCATCGACAATATCTACAAGTTGATCGAGTATCCCGGGGCGCTACAGGTGGTGAACTTCGCCGAAGGGAAAGTAAGTATCGCCGCAGTGAACGCTTACTACGGTGGTCCGCTGATCGGTAATGCGCTTTCCGCGCTGCGTGAGCATATGCCGCACATCGAAACTCGTGTAGCCGCTATCTTTCGCCACGACAGACCGATACGTCCCCAGGGTTCAACCATTATTGAAGCGGGCGATGAAGTGTTCTTTGTTGCCGCTTCCCAACACATCCGCGCCGTAATGAGCGAACTCCAGCGCTTGGAAAAGCCCTACAAGCGCATCATGATTGTCGGCGGTGGTAACGTTGGCGCGGGGTTGGCGCATAAGCTGGAGAAAGACTACAGCGTCAAACTGATCGAAAAGAACGAAGAGCGTGCGATCGCCCTGGCTGAACTGCTGCAAGACACCATTGTGTTTCATGGCGATGCGTCCGATCAGGAGCTGCTGGCGCACGAACATGTCGAACAAATCGATGTGTTTATTGCCATTACCAACGACGATGAAGCGAATATCATGTCCGCCATGCTGGCCAAACGCATGGGGGCAAAAAAAGCCATGGTGTTGATCCAACGACGCGCCTATGTCGACTTGGTTCAGGGCAGCGTTATCGATGTGGCCATCTCACCCCAGCAGGCAACGATTTCCGCACTGCTGGGTCATGTGCGTAAAGCGGATATTGTCAGCGTTTCCTCATTACGCCGCGGCGTGGCAGAAGCGATTGAAGCCATTGCTCACGGGGATGAAGGCACGTCAAAAGTGGTTGGCCGTATGATTGAAGATATCAAATTGCCGCCAGGCACCTTGATCGGCGCCATTGTGCGCGGTGATGATGTGATTATCGCTAATGACAATATGAAGATAGAGCAAGGGGATCATGTGATCATGTTCCTGACGGACAAAAAGTTTGTCCCTGAAGTGGAGCGACTGTTCCAACCCAGCCCGTTCTTCCTCTAACAACGCAGAACCTGGCCGCCTCGGCGGCACTTTCTTTTCCGGCTCACTGGCTATCACCGCTGGCAATTATGTAACGCTTTGTTAAAATTTAGATGTTCATTTTATCAAGGAGTTGGATCATGAGTATGCTAAAAGAGTTTCGCGAATTCGCGATGCGCGGCAACGTGGTAGATTTGGCAGTGGGTGTCATCATCGGCGCAGCATTTGGCAAGATCGTCTCCTCGCTTGTGGCCGATATCATTATGCCGCCCTTGGGGTTACTGCTGGGGGGCATCGATTTTAAACATTTCGAACTGGTGCTGCGAGACCCACAAGGGGATATCCCTGCTGTGGTGCTGCGCTACGGCCTTTTCCTGCAAAATATTTTTGATTTCGTCCTCGTCGCCTTTGCCATTTTTATGGCAATCAAGCTGATGAATAACCTGCGCCGTAAAGAAGAGAAAGCGCCAGCACCTGCGAAACCGAGCGCTGAAGCGACGTTGCTAACTGAGATTCGCGATTTGCTAAAAGATCAGCAGCCGAAAGCGTAGCGCTGTTTAACAAAACCCAGAACAGCCATAAAGTGAGAGGCCAGTGGTAAAGCATCCTTTGATGATTTACCACTGGCCTCCCAGTTCTGGCCTTTATCCTGTTTGTCTTTGCGACAGTAGCTGCCTTTACCTTTCTTGTTCTTCTCAACGCGTTGTCTGAACAAGGGGTCATGCAACAATGCTTCCAGCGCATTGTCTTGGATCTTGCCTTTCTTGTGCTGATAAGTGCTCATCACATCTCTCTTGGTTAGATTGTTAATCCGATTCATCGCCGCGCACCAACGCTTACCACGTTAGCCTATTTTTCGGGCGCTATTCTTTCACCAGAAAACGCACTGTGCAAGCGATCGGCATATTCACCGTGTAAAAAATCGATACTCATTCCTTTCTGTTGCAGGTTAAGTTCCAGCATGCGTAGCCGACGGCGCAGGTTTTCATGCGCTTCCGATTCGGGAATCGTGTTGGCGAGCAGATCGCGTAGCGTCAGCGCATCTTTGCGCAGTGCTAATTCTGGCGGCAGGTAACCGGCGTTTTTCAACAGGCGGTATCCCGTGCGCAGTGCTTCAGGTACGGCGCTGTCATCATCCAGTTGCAGCGGTTTTCCTGCTCCGGGCAGATTATCGAACTCACCCGCTCGTTGTGCAGTCTGGATGTGCCGCTCACACATGGCATCAAGCAACTCCATGTTCCCTCCTTCAAAACGTCTCAGGCAAACGGTGCTGGTGGTAAATGTCATACGTTAACAAAACCGTCATTTGCTAAACAATAGACGTAAAAAAACCGGGTTGCCCCGGTTTTTTTAACCCACCGCTGATGATTACTCAGCAGCAGCGGTTTCTTCTGCTTGTGCAACTGAACGATCAACCAGCTCGATGTAAGCCATCGGCGCGTTGTCGCCTGCACGGAAGCCACACTTCAGAATGCGAGTGTAACCACCGGCACGGCTCGCGAAACGCTGGCCCAGTTCATTAAACAGTTTTGCCACGATCTCGTTATCACGAGTACGGGCGAATGCCAGACGACGATTAGCAACGCTGTCGGTCTTGGCAAGAGTAATCAGCGGTTCAACAACACGGCGCAGCTCTTTTGCTTTTGGCAGGGTCGTCTTGATGATCTCATGACGAACCAAAGAACCAGCCATGTTACGGAACATAGCCTGACGATGGCTGCTGTTACGGTTCAGTTGACGACCACTCTTACGATGGCGCATGACCTTATCCTTCTCAGTAAAACCTTAACCTGTGACCGGGTTATTCATCAGCAATGCTTGCCGGCGGCCAGTTTTCCAGGCGCATGCCCAGAGAAAGACCACGTGAGGCGAGCACATCTTTAATCTCGGTAAGAGATTTTTTACCCAGGTTAGGCGTTTTCAGCAATTCAACCTCGGTACGCTGTACCAGATCACCGATGTAGTGGATAGCTTCTGCCTTGAGGCAGTTAGCAGAGCGGACAGTCAATTCCAGATCGTCAACAGGGCGCAGCAGGATCGGATCGAATTCTGGCTTCTCTTCTTTCACTTCAGGCTGACGTACATCACGTAAATCAACAAAAGCTTCCAGTTGTTCAGCCAGAATGGTTGCCGCACGGCGGATCGCCTCTTCAGGATCGATCGTGCCATTGGTTTCAATTTCGATGACCAGCTTGTCCAGGTCGGTACGTTGTTCAACACGAGCTGCTTCAACATTGTAGGCAATACGCTCTACCGGGCTGTAGCAAGCATCGACCAACAAACGGCCAATCGGGCGCTCATCTTCTTCCGTATGAATACGGGCAGAAGCCGGCACATAACCACGACCACGTTGAACTTTGATACGCATGCTAATAGCTGCGTTTTCATCGGTCAGATGGCAGATCACGTGCTGCGGCTTGACGATTTCGACATCACCATCATGGGTGATGTCTGCTGCAGTCACAGGGCCAATGCCAGATTTATTCAGGGAAAGGATAACTTCATCTTTGCCCTGAACTTTCACCGCCAGCCCTTTCAGGTTGAGCAGGATTTCCAGTATATCTTCCTGTACGCCTTCTTTGGTGCTGTACTCATGCAGTACACCATCAATCTCAACCTCGGTCACCGCGCAACCTGGCATGGATGAAAGCAGAATACGGCGCAGTGCGTTGCCAAGCGTATGGCCGAAACCACGCTCTAACGGCTCAAGGGTCACCTTGGCGTGCGTCGAACTTACTTGCTCGATATCGACCAGGCGCGGTTTTAGAAACTCTGTCACAGAACCCTGCATTGTGTCCTCTCTTTGGTACTAAGCTTTACTTGGAGTAAAGCTCGACGATCAGGTGTTCATTAATGTCCGCAGACAGATCGGTACGTTCAGGAATACGTTTGAACACACCTTCCATCTTGGCAGCATCAACTTCCAGCCAAGTCGGCTTTTCACGCTGTTCAGCCAGCTCCAATGCTGCTTTCACGCGAGATTGCTTTTTAGCTTTCTCACGGATGCTGACGACATCACTCGGTGATACCTGATAAGAAGCGATGCTGACAACGCGACCGTTTACCATAACAGCTTTGTGGCTTACCAACTGACGCGCTTCCGCACGAGTGGCGCCGAAGCCCATACGATAAACCACGTTATCCAGACGCCCTTCAAGCAGTTGCAGCAGGTTTGCACCTGTGTTGCCTTTCAGACGAGCAGCTTCTTTATAGTAGTTACGGAATTGACGCTCCAGAACACCGTAGATACGGCGAACTTTTTGTTTCTCACGCAACTGCACGCCGTAATCAGACAGACGCGGTTTACGCGCACCGTGCTGACCAGGGCCTTGTTCGATCTTACACTTGGAATCGATCGCGCGAACACCGGACTTAAGGAACAGGTCGGTGCCTTCACGACGGCTCAGCTTGAGCTTAGGACCCAAATATCTAGCCATTTTCTTTCTCCAACTATCCTAAAAGCGGCGTTATACGCGACGCTTTTTCGGCGGACGACAACCGTTATGGGGGATCGGAGTCACATCAGTAATATTAGTGATGCGGAAACCAGCCGCGTTCAGAGCGCGGATAGTAGACTCACGGCCCGGACCAGGTCCTTTAACCATAACTTCCAAGTTCTTGATACCGTATTCTTTCACGGCTTCAGCGCAACGTTCAGCAGCAACCTGAGCAGCGAACGGCGTAGATTTACGAGAACCACGGAAACCGGAACCACCGGCTGTTGCCCAACCCAGCGCGTTACCCTGACGATCGGTAATGGTCACGATGGTGTTGTTAAAAGAAGCATGGATATGAGCCACACCGTCAGAAACTTGTTTTCTTACACGCTTACGTGCACGAATAGGTGCTTTTGCCATTATTCAATCACCCCGATTATTTCTTGATCGGTTTGCGCGGCCCCTTACGGGTACGGGCGTTGGTCTTAGTACGCTGACCGCGCACTGGCAGACCACGACGATGACGCAAACCGCGATAGCAACCAAGGTCCATCAGACGCTTGATGCTCATGCTGATTTCACGGCGCAGATCACCTTCGACAACGAATTTGGCAACTTCTACACGCAGCGTTTCGATTTGCTCTTCAGACAGCTCACTGATCTTAACATCTTCAGCAATACCCGCCGCAGCACAAATGGCCTTGGAACGAGTCTTACCGACGCCATAGATCGAGGTTAACGCGATCACGGCATGTTTCTGATCAGGAATGTTAATGCCTGCTATACGGGCCACTATGCACTCCTATTATTCAATATGTACGCTCCATGCTGAAAAGCCCGTTTTCAGGATACTCAAATGGAAACGCACAGACATACAAAAGATTGGCTGGCTAATCTAGACAGCTCAATCCAACTTTGCAAGAAAAATATGCGAGATAATCAGCCTTGGCGCTGTTTATGCTTCGGCTCGGCGCTGCAAATCACACGAACGACACCGTTACGCTTAACGATTTTGCAGTTACGACATAATTTCTTGACGGAAGCACGAACTTTCATTTTTACTCTCCGTAACTTCTCAAGCAATCCAATTAGCGGTTATAGCCTTTCAGATTCGCTTTCTTCAATGCAGACTCATACTGACTCGACATCATCAGAGTTTGCACTTGAGCCATAAAGTCCATGATGACCACGACGACGATCAACAGGGATGTACCCCCAAAATAGAAGGGGACCTTCATCGCATCACGCATGAACTCCGGGATCAGGCAGATAAAGGTAATGTACATTGCGCCGACCAGAGTCAGGCGGGTCATCACCTTATCGATGTATTTCGCCGTTTGCTCTCCCGGACGAATTCCTGGCACGAATGCACCGGACTTCTTCAGGTTATCTGCTGTTTCGCGCGGGTTGAAAACCAACGCCGTGTAGAAGAAACAGAAGAAGATGATTGCAGTCGCATAGAGTAGCACATAAAGCGGTTGTCCGGGCTGCAAATACATCGAAATAGTTGTCAGCCAGTTCCAACCGGTACCGCCCCCAAACCACGATGCAATCGTCGCCGGGAACAGGATGATGCTGGAGGCGAAAATTGCCGGGATAACCCCTGCCATGTTCACTTTCAGCGGTAAGTGCGTACTCTGTGCTGCATAAACCCGACGACCCTGTTGACGCTTTGCGTAGTTAACGACGATACGCCGTTGGCCACGTTCAATGAAAACAACGAAGAAGGTTACTGCAAACACTAAAACTGCAACCAACAGCAGCACGAGGAAGTGCAGGTCGCCTTGCCGAGCTTGCTCGATAGTGTGGGCAATCGCCGGCGGTAAACCCGCTACGATACCCGCAAAGATCAAGATAGAGATACCGTTACCGATACCGCGCTCAGTAATCTGTTCGCCCAGCCACATCAGGAACATAGTCCCGGTCACCAGACTTACAACAGCCGTAAAGTAAAATGCAAAGCCCGGATTAATCACCAGGCCCTGCATTCCTGGCATATTCGGCAAACCGGTAGCAATACCGATTGACTGGAATATGGCCAGTACCAACGTACCGTAACGGGTGTACTGGCTAATCTTGCGACGGCCAGCCTCCCCTTCTTTCTTGATTTCCGCCAACGTGGGGTGAACCACTGTCAGCAGCTGGATAATAATAGAGGCCGAAATATACGGCATAATACCCAGCGCAAAGATAGAAGCACGGCTGAGAGCACCACCAGAGAACATGTTAAACATTTCAATGATGGTGCCACGCTGTTGTTCGAGCAATTTGGCAAGCACAGTGGCATCAATACCAGGGATCGGAATAAAAGAGCCGATACGGAAAACGATAAGCGCGCCGATTACAAACAGCAGTCTGCGTTTCAGCTCGCCAACGCCACCCTTAGCACTTTGAAAATCTAATCCTGGTTGCTTAGCCATCTGCTACTTATTCCTCAATTTTACCGCCAGCAGCTTCGATAGCAGCACGCACGCCTTTGGTCACACGCAGACCACGAATCGTTACCGGACGGGAAACTTCACCAGACAGGATCACTTTCGCGAACTCGATCTGAACGCCAATAACGTTAGCAGCCTTCAGCGTGTTCAGGTCAACGACGTCGCCATCTACGCGAGCCAGATCGGACAGACGGATTTCCGCTGTGATCATCGCTTTGCGAGAGGTAAAACCGAATTTCGGCAGACGACGATACAACGGCATCTGACCACCTTCGAACCCACGACGTACGCCACCGCCAGAACGAGATTTCTGACCTTTGTGACCACGACCGCCGGTTTTACCGAGGCCAGAACCGATACCACGACCTAAACGCTTCGGCGCGTGCTTCGCGCCTTCGGCCGGAGACAGAGTATTCAAACGCATCTGTTACTCCTCCACTTTAACCATGTAGTAAACCGCGTTGACCATACCACGTACAGCAGGCGTATCTTCACGCTCAACGGTATGACCAATACGACGCAGACCCAGGCCAAGCAGCGTTGCCTTATGTTTCGGCAAACGACCGATTGCACTACGGGTTTGAGTAATTTTAATAGTCTTAGCCATGGTCAATTATCCCAGAATGTCGTCAACGGACTTGCCACGCTTGGCAGCAACCATTTCCGGGGAATTCATATTAGCCAGGCCATCGATAGTTGCACGAACCACGTTAATCGGGTTAGTGGAACCATAGGCTTTAGCCAATACGTTATGAACCCCAGCAACTTCCAGAACGGCGCGCATTGCACCACCGGCAATGATACCGGTACCTTCGGAAGCCGGCTGCATGAATACGCGAGACCCAGTGTGAGCACCTTTAACCGGGTGCTGCAGGGTGCCGCCATTCAGCGCGACATTCAACATGTTGCGACGGGCTTTTTCCATCGCTTTCTGGATTGCTGCCGGAACTTCACGCGCTTTCCCGTAACCAAAACCAACGCGGCCGTTGCCATCACCCACTACAGTCAGTGCGGTGAAGCTGAAAATACGACCACCTTTAACGGTTTTAGATACGCGATTTACCGCGATCAGCTTTTCCTGCAGTTCGCCAGCTTGTTTTTCGATGTGTGCCATCTTACACCTCTACCTTAGAACTGAAGGCCAGCTTCACGAGCAGCATCTGCCAGTGCCTGGACGCGACCATGATATTGGAACCCGGAACGGTCAAAGGACACATCTTTAATGCCTTTTTCCAATGCGCGCTCAGCGACTGCTTTACCTACAGCAGCAGCGGCATCTTTGTTGCCGGTGTACTTCAGTTGTTCTGCGATAGCTTTTTCTACAGTAGAAGCGGCTACCAGGATTTCAGAACCGTTCGGTGCGATAACCTGCGCATAAATATGGCGAGGGGTACGATGTACCACCAGGCGAGTCGCTCCCAATTCCTGGAGTTTGCGACGTGCGCGGGTTGCACGACGGATACGAGCTGATTTCTTATCCATAGTGTTACCTTACTTCTTCTTAGCCTCTTTGATACGCACGACTTCGTCGGCGTAACGGACACCCTTGCCTTTATAAGGCTCAGGACGACGGTAAGCGCGCAGATCAGCTGCAACCTGACCGATAACCTGCTTATCAGCACATTTCAGTACGATTTCAGTTTGAGTCGGGCATTCAGCTGTGATACCAGCCGGCAGCGCGTGGTCAATCGGGTGTGAGTACCCAAGAGACAAATTCACGACATTGCCTTTAACTGCGGCACGGTAACCTACGCCAACCAGTTTAAGCTTCTTGGTGAAGCCTTCGGTAACACCGATAACGACTGCGTTCAGCAGTGCACGCGCGGTGCCTGCCTGTGCCCAACCGTCTGAAAAACCTTCGCGCGGAGCGAAAGTCAGAGCGTTGTCAGCCACAGTAACTTCAACAGCGTCGTTGATGGTGCGAGTCAGCTCGCCGTTTTTACCCTTGATCGAAATAACCTGACCGTTGAGTTTTACCTCTACGCCGGCAGGAATGACGACGGGTGCTTTAGCAACACGAGACATTCTTTCCTCCGATTAAGCTACGTAGCAGATAATCTCGCCACCAAGACCAGCTTGGCGCGCTGCACGATCAGTCATAACACCTTTAGAGGTAGAAACAACCGCGATTCCTAAACCAGCCATAACTTTAGGCAGCTCATCTTTTTTCTTATAGATGCGCAGACTTGGGCGGCTGATACGCTGAATGCTTTCTACCACTGCCTTGCCCTGGAAGTATTTCAGAGAAATTTCCAGTTCAGGCTTGGTGTCGCCTTCGATTTTGTAATCTTGAATATAACCTTCTTCCTTAAGCACTTTGGCAATTGCCACTTTCAGCTTGGAGGAAGGCATGGTGATCGCAACTTTGTTCGCGGCCTGACCGTTGCGTATACGGGTCAGCATGTCCGCGATCGGATCTTGCATGCTCATCTGTCTTTACTCCCGTGATTCAATTGGTGACAATTACCAGCTAGCCTTTTTCAGACCCGGAATTTCACCGCGCATGGCGGCTTCACGGACCTTGATACGGCTCAACCCGAACTTCCGCAGGAAAGCGTGCGGACGACCTGTCTGGCGGCAGCGGTTACGCTGACGGGACGGGCTGGAATCACGCGGCAGAGTCTGCAGCTTGAGAACAGCATCCCAACGATCTTCGTCGGATGAGTTCACATTGGAGATGATAGCTTTCAACTCAATGCGTTTAGCAAAGAATTTGTTAGCCAATTTCACGCGTTTGACTTCGCGTGCTTTCATGGATTGCTTAGCCATTAGTAACCCTACCTTACTTGCGGAACGGGAAGTTAAAGGCGGCCAGCAGCGCGCGGCCTTCATCATCGGATTTCGCAGTGGTGGTAATGGTAATGTCCAAACCACGAACGCGATCGACTTTGTCATAGTCGATTTCCGGGAAGATGATCTGCTCACGCACGCCCATGCTGTAGTTGCCACGGCCATCGAAGGACTTGGCAGACAGACCGCGGAAGTCACGAATACGCGGTACAGCAATGGAAATCAGGCGCTCAAGGAACTCCCACATGCGTTCGCCACGCAGAGTTACTTTACAGCCGATCGGATAGCCCTGGCGGATTTTGAAGCCTGCAACAGATTTGCGTGCTTTGGTGATCAACGGTTTTTGACCGGAGATAGCTGCCAGATCGGCTGCGGCGTTATCCAGCAGCTTCTTGTCAGCGATCGCTTCACCAACACCCATATTCAGGGTGATCTTCTCGACCCGAGGGACTTGCATGACAGAATTGTAGCTAAACTGAGTCATCAGTTTGCTAACCACTTCGTCTTTGTAGTAATCATGCAGTTTCGCCATCGTACTACTCCAAATTACTTGATAGTTTCGCTAGTAGATTTAAAGAAACGGACTTTTTTGCCGTCTTCGAATCTAAAGCCTACACGGTCAGCCTTGCCAGTTGCCGCATTGAACAGTGCAACGTTGGAAAGCTGGATTGCAGCTTCTTTTTCAACGATGCCACCCGGTTGGTTCAGGGCCGGAACCGGCTTCTGATGTTTCTTAACCAGGTTGATACCTTCAACAACGATCTTGCTGGAAGACAGAACATTTTTAACTTTACCGCGCTTACCTTTATCTTTGCCGGTCAGCACGATAACTTCGTCATCACGACGGATTTTCGCTGCCATGGTTCGCTCCTTAGAGTACTTCTGGTGCCAGAGAGATAATTTTCATGAACTTTTCAGAACGCAGTTCACGAGTTACCGGCCCAAAAATACGCGTACCGATAGGCTGCTCGCTGTTATTGTTCAGAATAACGCATGCATTGCCATCGAAGCGAATGACAGAACCGTCCGGGCGACGAACACCCTTCTTGGTGCGCACCACTACCGCCTTCAGAACATCGCCTTTCTTCACCTTACCGCGAGGAATTGCTTCCTTGATGGTAATTTTGATGATATCGCCGACGCCTGCGTAGCGACGGTGCGAGCCACCTAGAACCTTGATACACATTACGCGACGTGCACCGGAGTTATCGGCCACGTTCAGCATAGTCTGTTCTTGGATCATTTTAGTGCTCCGCTAATGTCAACTACTACTTTTCAAACCCTTACGGGTCGTTTTTCGACCCCTTACGGGTCATTAATACCCCAGAATCGAGGGCGCAGTATTATAACACCGCTTTTCGAGCAAGGGTAGAAAAAATAAACGGCCCTTTGCAGAGCCGTTTATCGTTTTCAAGAAGAGCAATACTGTATTACAGAATCGCTTTCTCTACAACGCGAACCAACGTCCAAGACTTAGTTTTGGACAGCGGACGGCATTCGCGGATTTCAACCACGTCACCGATACCGCATTCGTTGTTCTCATCATGTACGTGCAGTTTGGTCGTACGCTTGATGAATTTCCCATACAGCGGGTGTTTCACAAAACGTTCGATTGCAACAACCATGGATTTCTCCATTTTGTCGCTCACAACACGACCTTGCAGAGTACGGATATTATCGCTCATTACGCACCCGCCTTCTGAGTCAGTAAAGTCTTAACACGTGCAATATTGCGACGCACTTGTTTTACCAGGTGAGTCTGTTGCAACTGACCACTGGCCGCTTGCATACGCAAGTTAAATTGCTCGCGCAGCAGTTCGAGCAGCTCGGTGTTCAGCTCTTCAACGCTCTTTTCACGCAGCTCATTTGCTTTCATTACATCACCGTCTTAGTTACAAAGGTGGTTTTGATCGGCAGTTTCGCTGCTGCCAGTTGGAATGCCTCACGGGCTAACTCTTCCGGCACACCGTCCATTTCGTACAGGACTTTACCTGGCTGAATCAAGGCAACCCAATATTCCACGTTACCTTTACCTTTACCCATACGCACTTCAAGCGGTTTCTCGGTGATTGGTTTGTCCGGGAATACTCGGATCCAAATCTTACCTTGACGCTTAACAGCACGGGTCATGGCACGACGTGCAGCTTCGATTTGGCGAGCAGTCAGGCGACCACGGCCAACAGCTTTCAGACCGAAAGTCCCGAAGCTGACATCCGTACCGGCAGCCAGACCGCGGTTACGGCCTTTGTGCATCTTACGGAATTTTGTACGCTTTGGTTGTAACATCAGCGACGCTCCTTACTTGCGGCCTTTACGCTGCTGCTTTTTAGGTTGAGCAGCCGGTTTTTCCGGTTGTTCAACGGCAGCCATACCACCCAGGATCTCACCTTTGAAGATCCACACTTTCACACCGATCACACCGTAAGTGGTGTGCGCTTCGGACGTGTTGTAGTCGATATCCGCACGCAGCGTGTGCAACGGAACGCGACCTTCGCGGTACCATTCGGTACGTGCGATTTCAGCACCGCCCAGGCGGCCACTGACTTCAACTTTAATGCCCTTGGCACCCAGACGCATGGCGTTCTGAACGGCACGCTTCATAGCACGACGGAACATCACACGACGCTCCAGCTGAGAAGTGATGCTGTCAGCAACCAGTTTCGCGTCCAGTTCCGGCTTGCGAACTTCTGCGATGTTGATCTGTGCAGGTACGCCAGCGATATCCGCTACGACTTTGCGCAGTTTTTCAACATCTTCACCTTTTTTACCGATAACGATGCCCGGACGCGCAGTGTGAATAGTCACACGAATGCTCTTGGCCGGACGTTCGATAACGATACGAGAGACGGAGGCTTTCTCCAGTTCTTTCGTCAGGTATTTACGAACTTTAAAATCGCTATCCAGGTTGTCAGCGAATTCTTTGGTATTCGCATACCAGGTAGAGTTCCAAGGTTTGACAATACCCAGGCGAATACCATTAGGATGTACTTTCTGACCCATTGCTAGTCTCCAGAGTCTCAGCGATCGGACACAACCACAGAAATGTGGCTGGTACGCTTCAGGATGCGATCCGCACGACCTTTAGCACGCGGCATAATGCGCTTCATGCTCGGGCCTTCGTCTACGAAGATTTTCGCAACTTTCAGCTCATCAATGTCAGCGCCATCGTTGTGCTCTGCGTTGGCAATGGCAGACTCCAGTACTTTTTTAACCAGACCAGCAGCTTTCTTGTTGGTGTAGGTCAGAATTTCCAGAGCTTGCGACACTTTCTTACCGCGGATCAGGTCAGCCACCAGGCGAACCTTTTGAGCAGAAGAACGAGCATGAAGATGTTTAGCTAAAGTTTCCATCTCTTCCTCCTACCTTATTTTTTCTTGGCTTTTTTATCAGCCGCGTGACCGCGATAAGTACGAGTCGGAGCAAATTCACCCAATTTGTGACCGACCATTTCATCGGAAACAAATACTGGAACGTGCTGACGACCATTATGGACAGCGATGGTCAAACCGATCATAGTTGGAAAGATCGTTGAACGACGGGACCAAGTGCGCAGAGGCTTCTTGTCACCGCTTTCCACCGCTTTCTCTACCTTCTTCAGCAAGTGCAGGTCAATAAAAGGACCTTTCTTGAGAGAACGTGGCATGGTTTATCCTCTAATATTATTTAGTACGGCGACGTACGATGAATTTATCAGTACGCTTGTTGCTGCGGGTCTTCTTACCTTTGGTCTGAATGCCCCACGGGGATACCGGGTGCTTACCAAAGTTACGACCTTCACCACCACCGTGCGGGTGGTCTACTGGGTTCATTGCCGTACCGCGAACGGTAGGACGAACACCGCGCCAGCGTGCAGCACCTGCTTTACCCAGAACGCGCAGCATATGCTCAGAGTTACCTACTTCGCCCAGCGTAGCGCGGCAGTCAGATTCGACTTTACGCATTTCGCCAGAACGCAAACGCAGGGTCACATACGCACCGTCACGTGCAACGATCTGCACGTAAGTACCAGCAGAACGCGCCAACTGACCGCCTTTACCCGGTTTCATTTCCACGTTGTGTACGGTGGAACCAACCGGAATATTGCGCATCGGCAACGTGTTGCCAGCCTTGATAGCTGCATCAACGCCAGACTGGATCTGATCACCGGCTTTCAGGCCTTTCGGCGCCAGGATATAACGGCGTTCGCCGTCTTTGTACAGAACCAGAGCGATGTTGGCGGAACGGTTCGGATCATATTCCAAACGTTCTACAACAGCAGGGATACCATCTTTGTTGCGTTTGAAGTCAACAATACGGTACTGCTGTTTGTGGCCACCACCGATATGACGGGTAGTGATGCGGCCATTGTTGTTACGGCCACCGGATTTGCTGTTTTTTTCCAGCAACGGGGCATAAGGTTTGCCCTTGTGCAGCTCAGGGTTAACCACTTTAACAACGTGGCGACGACCCGGAGATGTCGGTTTACATTTAACAATTGCCATTGTTCTTTACTCCTCCGACTTACTCTGCGCCGCCGATGAAGTCCAGATTCTGGCCTTCTTTCAGGGTGACGTAAGCTTTTTTCCAGTCGCTACGACGACCGATACGCTGTCCATGACGTTTCGTTTTCCCTTTAACCAGCAGGGTACGAACTTCATTGACTTCGACTTCAAACAGTTTCTGCACAGCAGCTTTGATTTCTGCTTTGGTCGCGTCTTTAGCAACTTTGAGCACGATGGTGTTGTGTTTTTCCATCGCAGTAGACGCTTTTTCAGAAACGTGAGGTGCAGTCAGCACCTTAAGCAGACGTTCTTCACGGATCATGCCAGCATCTCCTCAACTTGCTTAACAGCGTCAGCCGTCATTACGACTTTGTCGAAGGCGATCAGGCTAACCGGATCGATACCCGCTACATCACGTACGTCAACCTTGTACAGGTTGCGTGCAGCCAGGAACAGATTTTCATCCAGTTCACCGGTGATGATCAGCACGTCGTCCAGCGCCAGGTCTTTCAGTTTCTGCGCCAGCAACTTGGTTTTCGGTGCTTCAACAGAGAACTGCTCGACAACGATCAAACGATCCTGACGTACCAGCTCGGACAGGATGCTTTTCAGCGCGCCGCGGTACATCTTTTTGTTTACTTTTTGACTGTGGTCCTGAGGCTTGGCAGCAAAGGTCACACCACCGGAACGCCAGATCGGGCTCTTGATAGAACCTGAACGCGCACGGCCAGTACCTTTCTGACGCCACGGTTTTTTACCGGAACCAGTTACTTCAGCACGGGTCTTCTGAGCACGAGTCCCTTGACGGGCACCAGCTGCATAAGCAACAACAACCTGGTGTACCAGCGCTTCGTTGAAATCACGACCGAAGGTAGTTTCGGAAACAGTCAGCGCGCTTTGCGCGTCTTTCAATACTAATTCCATTGCTATCCCCTTACGCCTTCACAGCCGGTTTAACGATCAGGTCGCTACCGGTTGCACCCGGGACAGCACCTTTCACCAGCAGCAGGTTGCGCTCAGCGTCAACGCGTACTACGTCCAGACTCTGAACGGTTACACGCTCGTTGCCCAGCTGACCAGCCATTTTCTTGCCTTTGAACACTTTGCCCGGAGTCTGGTTCTGACCGATAGAACCCGGAACGCGGTGAGACAAGGAGTTACCGTGGGTAGCATCCTGAGTACGGAAGTTCCAGCGTTTAACAGTACCCGCGAAACCTTTACCTTTGGCTGTACCAGTAACGTCAACTTTTTTCACGTCAGCGAAAATTTCAACGCTGATGCTTTGGCCTACGGTGAACTCTTCGCCTTCTGACAGACGGAATTCACGCAGTACGCGACCAGCTTCAACACCGGCTTTTGCAAAATGACCTGCTTCAGGCTTGGTAACGCGGTTTGCTTTTTTAGCACCGGTAGTTACCTGTACAGCCTGGTAGCCGTCATTAGCCAGGTCTTTAACCTGAGTAACGCGGTTTGCTTCAATTTCGATAACGGTTACAGGGATAGAAACGCCGTCTTCAGTGAAGATGCGGGTCATGCCCACTTTTTTACCGACTAAACCAATCATTGTATCAACCTCTCAATCGCTTGATGACCTGATTAACCCAGGCTGATCTGCACGTCTACACCGGCAGCCAGGTCCAGACGCATCAGAGCATCAACGGTTTTCTCGGTTGGCTCAACGATGTCAACCAGACGCTTGTGAGTGCGAATTTCGTACTGATCGCGCGCGTCTTTGTTGACGTGCGGGGAGATCAGAACGGTAAAGCGCTCTTTGCGGGTCGGCAGCGGGATCGGACCACGTACTTGCGCACCAGTGCGCTTGGCCGTCTCAACGATTTCCGCGGTTGCTTGATCGATCAGGCGATGATCAAACGCTTTCAGGCGGATACGGATTCTTTGGTTCTGCATGAGACCAGAGCTCCAATTATTTATAAACGTAAATGATTACTCCTCACACCCATTTCGATTGATGGGGGAGTGTAATCGTTCGGCCATAACTCCCAAATCGGGAGTATTGTTGACCCATGCCTATTGCATGGCGTCTCTGTTCGTAAACGTACTGCATATACGTGCATCACATTTAACGAAACAGGCCCGACTTAATTCAGACGGGCACGCGCATTATACGTAAATCTGTTCAGGAAGCAACCGTGTTTTACACAATCACGCCGGTTTTAGCTGCGCTTGCAAATAATTAGGCAACCCGAGGCGCGCTATCAGGTCAAGTTCTGTCTCAATCCAGTCGATGTGCCCTTCTTCATCAGCCAGGATTTCAATCAGCAGATCGCGACTGACATAATCGCGCACCGAATCCATGTACACGATCCCCTCACGCAACCCCTTGGCGCCATCCAACTCCAGCGTCAGGTCAGAACGCAGTATCTCCTCGACATCCTCGCCAATGTTGAGCTTGCCGAGATCTTGCAGATTAGGAATCCCTTCGAGAAACAAAATACGCTCGATATAACGATCGGCATGTTTCATTTCATCGATGGATTCGTGGTATTCGTGCTAGTCAAGGCGGGTCAGTCCCCAGTTTTTAAACATACGGGCATGCAAAAAATACTGGTTGATCGCGACCAGTTCATTACCCAGCAACTTATTTAGATGTGCTATGACTTTTTTATCACCTTTCATGACATTGCTCCTTCGCTCCAGGTCTTAAAAGTGTAGAACTGGAGGGGGGAGAGTCAACGAAATCGCCTACATTTTGTGCGGTTTCAATCAAGGCAGCGATTACGCAACGTCAGAAATGGGTGACAACATGGCCTGCTCTTCTTCCATAATCAGGCGAGCCTGGCGAATACATTTGCCGCAGTCACTGCCAATCGGCATTAACTGGCGCAGTTGATTGAGCGAGCGGGGTTGATACTGGCGAACGGCATGCCGAATAACTTTATCGGAAATTGCATTACACAAGCAGACATACATACAGGATAACTCATTCTCTCAGTCGCGGACCCACACTCTCTTTCGTTGCTACCTTCCGCACGGCAGTCACAAAAGTGACGATAAAATAGTCAATGAGAGTGTAAATAAGAATGGTTTTTATTTCAATTACAGTTTTGTCAACGCCCATAAAAAAAGGACACCGAAGTGTCCTTTTTCACAGCAATGCTGTGTTACCTAAGTTGTCGGCAATTAAGCGATAACTTTAGCAACAACACCTGCACCAACGGTACGGCCGCCTTCACGGATAGCGAAACGCAAGCCCTCGTCCATCGCGATCGGGTGGATCAGGGTAACAACCATTTTGATGTTGTCGCCCGGCATTACCATTTCAACGCCTTCCGGCAGTTCGATGGTGCCCGTTACGTCAGTGGTACGGAAGTAGAACTGAGGACGGTAGCCTTTGAAGAACGGCGTATGACGGCCACCTTCATCTTTGCTCAGGATATACACTTCAGATTCGAACTGGGTGTGCGGCTTGATGGAACCCGGCTTAGCCAGTAACTGACCACGTTCGATTTCTTCACGCTTGATACCACGCAGCAGAACACCAACGTTCTCACCCGCACGGCCTTCGTCCAGCATTTTGCGGAACATTTCAACGCCAGTACACGTTGATTTCGCCGTATCTTTGATACCAACGATTTCAACTTCTTCACCGACTTTAACGATACCGCGCTCTACACGACCGGTCACTACAGTACCACGGCCGGAGATGGAGAATACGTCTTCGATAGGCAGCAGGAACGGACGGTCAATCGCACGCTCAGGTTCTGGGATGTAGGAATCCAGGTAGCCAGCCAGTTCGATGATTTTTGCTTCCCACTCTGCTTCGCCTTCCAGTGCTTTCAGCGCTGAACCACGAACGATAGGCGTATCATCACCCGGGAAGTCGTACTGAGACAGCAGCTCACGCACTTCCATCTCAACCAGTTCCAGCAGCTCTTCGTCATCAACCATGTCACATTTGTTCAGGAACACGATGATGTACGGAACGCCTACCTGGCGACCCAGCAGGATGTGCTCACGGGTCTGCGGCATCGGGCCGTCAGTCGCAGCAACTACCAGGATCGCGCCGTCCATCTGGGCAGCACCGGTGATCATGTTTTTCACGTAGTCGGCGTGTCCCGGGCAGTCAACGTGTGCGTAGTGACGGGTCGGGGTGTCGTATTCAACGTGAGAGGTGTTGATGGTGATACCACGTGCTTTTTCTTCCGGTGCGTTATCGATCTGATCGAATGCACGCGCGCTACCGCCGTAGGTTTTAGCCAGTACGGTGGTGATCGCTGCGGTCAGCGTGGTTTTACCATGGTCAACGTGGCCGATAGTACCGACGTTAACGTGCAGTTTAGTACGTTCAAATATTTCTTTCAACACGGCTATATTCCTTACTCAAATAACCTCCCCTGAGGAGAGGGCATGGGATCAATGTATTAGGCTTGGTAATTATTTACCACGAGCTTCAATAACGGCCTGAGCAACGTTGTTCGGCGCATCATCGTACTTCAGGAACTCCATGGAGTAAGAAGCACGGCCTTTGGTCAGAGAACGCAATTGAGTTGCGTATCCGAACATTTCAGACAGCGGAACTTCAGCATGAATCACAACGCCAGTGACGTTAGATTCCTGACCACGCAGCATACCACGACGACGGCTAAGGTCACCGATTACGTCACCGGTGTTCTCTTCCGGCGTTTCCACTTCAACCTTCATGATAGGCTCAAGCAGAACAGGTTTTGCTTTTTTGAAGCCATCTTTAAAGGCGATAGACGCAGCCAGTTTAAACGCCAGTTCAGAGGAGTCAACGTCATGGTAAGAACCGAAGTGCAGACGCACGCCGAGATCAACCACCGGGTAACCCGCCAGCGGGCCCGCTTTCAGCTGTTCCTGAATGCCTTTATCAACGGCAGGGATGTATTCGCCAGGAATTACACCACCCTTGATGTCGTTGATGAACTCATAACCTTTCGGATTTGAGCCCGGCTCCAGCGGGTACATGTCGATAACGACGTGACCATACTGACCGCGACCACCAGACTGCTTGGCGTGTTTACCTTCGATATCGGTAACTTTCGCGCGAATCGCTTCACGGTAAGCAACCTGAGGTTTACCCACGTTCGCTTCAACGTTGAATTCACGCTTCATACGGTCAACGATGATGTCGAGGTGCAGTTCACCCATACCAGCGATGATGGTCTGATTCGTTTCTTCGTCAGTCCATACGCGGAACGACGGGTCTTCTTTCGCCAGACGGCCCAGAGCCAGACCCATTTTTTCCTGGTCAGCTTTGGTTTTCGGTTCAACGGAGATAGAGATAACCGGCTCAGGGAATTCCATACGTTCCAGAATAATCGGAGCATCCGGGTTACACAGGGTATCACCTGTCGTTACGTCTTTCAGACCAATAGCTGCCGCGATGTCGCCTGCGCGAACTTCTTTGATCTCTTCACGTTTGTTGGCGTGCATCTGAACGATACGGCCAAAACGCTCACGCGCTGCTTTCACGGAGTTCAGCACGGTATCACCGGAGTTAACCACACCGGAGTAAACGCGGAAGAACGTCAGGTTACCCACAAACGGGTCGGTAGCAATTTTGAATGCCAGCGCAGCAAACGGCTCGTCATCACTTGCGTGACGTTCAGCCGGTGTGTCTTTACCGTCATCCAGCATACCGTTGATCGCCGGTACATCAACCGGAGATGGCAGGTAATCAACTACCGCATCCAGCATTGCCTGTACGCCTTTGTTTTTAAAGGCTGAACCACAGGTAACCAGAATGATTTCGTTGTTCAGAACGCGCTGACGCAGAGCTTTTTTGATCTCTTCTTCAGTCAGTTCTTCACCGCCCAGGTATTTCTCCATCAGCTCTTCGGAAGCTTCCGCAGCGGATTCGATCAGGTTCTGGTGCCATTCGTCAGCCAGTTCCAGCATATCAGCAGGGATATCTTCGTATTCGAAGGTGACGCCTTGGTCGGCTTCGTTCCAGTTGATCGCTTTCATTTTCACCAGGTCAACAACACCGGTGAAACCTTCTTCAGCACCAATCGCCAATTGCAGCGGAACCGGGTTCGCGCCTAAACGGGATTTGATCTGACCAACGACCTTCAGGAAGTTCGCGCCCATGCGGTCCATTTTGTTAACGAACGCGATGCGCGGAACCTTGTATTTGTTAGCCTGACGCCATACGGTTTCAGACTGCGGCTGAACACCACCAACAGCACAGTAAACCATGACTGCACCATCAAGAACACGCATGGAACGTTCTACTTCAATAGTGAAGTCAACGTGTCCCGGGGTGTCGATGATGTTTACGCGGTGCGGCTCAAACTGCTTCGCCATACCAGACCAGAACGCAGTAGTCGCAGCGGAGGTAATGGTAATCCCACGCTCTTGCTCCTGCTCCATCCAGTCCATCGTGGCGGCGCCGTCGTGAACTTCACCGATTTTGTGGTTTACGCCTGTGTAGAACAGAATACGTTCAGTCGTGGTGGTTTTACCGGCGTCGATGTGTGCACTGATACCGATGTTACGGTAGCGTGCAATGGGTGTTGTACGAGCCATTTGTTTCCTCTATATCTTCGGACGTTCAATTCATCAGTTAACACAAACGGGCGGGCCGTAAAGCACGCCCGCCTGGTTAGCCCGCGGGAATTACCAGCGGTAGTGAGCGAACGCCTTGTTGGCTTCGGCCATGCGGTGAACGTCTTCACGTTTCTTAACAGCAGTACCTTTGTTGTCTGCTGCATCAGAAAGTTCGTTCGCCAGGCGCAAAGCCATCGATTTATCACCGCGTTTACGAGCAGCTTCAACGATCCAACGCATTGCCAAGGCATTACGACGGACCGAACGGACTTCAACCGGAACCTGGTAAGTTGAACCACCAACACGGCGGGACTTAACTTCGACAGTCGGACGAACGTTGTCCAGAGCGACTTCGAAAGCTTCCAGTTCGTTTTTACCAGAACGCTGTGCCAGGGTTTCCAGCGCGGTATAGACGATTGCTTCTGCGGTAGATTTTTTACCGTCTACCATCAGAATGTTTACAAATTTGGCCAGTAATTCAGATCCGAACTTAGGATCCGGCAGAATTTTACGTTGACCAATGACGCGACGACGTGGCATGGAAATACTCCGTTGTTAATTCAGGATTGTCCAAAACTCTACGAGTTTAGTTTGACATTTAAGTTAAAACGTTTGGCCTTACTTAACGGAGAACCATTAAGCCTTGGGACGCTTAACGCCGTACTTGGAACGGCTCTGCTTACGATCTTTAACACCAGAGCAGTCCAGTGCACCACGTACGGTGTGGTAACGCACACCCGGGAGGTCTTTAACACGACCGCCACGGATCAGGATCACGGAGTGCTCCTGCAGGTTGTGACCTTCACCACCGATGTAGGAAGTCACTTCAAAACCGTTAGTCAAACGTACACGGCATACTTTACGCAGTGCAGAGTTTGGTTTTTTCGGAGTGGTAGTATATACGCGAGTACATACACCACGTTTTTGCGGGCACGCTTCCAGCGCAGGAACGTTGCTTTTTGCAACCTTCAGAGAGCGCGGTTTGCGAACCAGCTGGTTAATTGTTGCCATTAAAAACTCCTGGTTTTTATTTCGCTTCGTAAACACGTGATAAATCGCCCCATATATTACAGAGTAAAATATGGGGACGCAGAATTTTAGGGCTGACAGTGAAAGGAGTCAAGAAATAGTCAAAATTTCAGCATCACCACGCCAGTTGCACAGCGTGTTGGGCGGTCAGCCGGACAAATTCAGTATAGTCGACCAGTGGAATACTGGTTGAAATTTGTTCTACCAAGCCTCGAGCGACCACATCTTCATGCAAGGCGTAGACAGGAATGCCCAACGTCAGCAGGCGCGCCGCTACAGGCCCCTGTCTCAGCGCAGCAATAACGCCGTCTTGCAGCAGCAGCAGCGCATCCTGTGGCAGCACGCAACGCAACATCGCGTCGATATCGGTGTGATAGGGCGAACGGGAAAGCGTGTGCAAGCGCGTTTTCAGAGGTTGGGTCACAGGCTGCATAAGCGTAGCACTCTCAAATAAAACACTTTCAAATTAAAACGTAAGCACAGTGTCATAGTCGGCAAGCGTTGCACGCAGGGCATCCGGCGCGAGCCGTTCAACGTCAACCACCCATGCGGTATCCGCGTGCAGGCCGCGCTGATCGGCAGACACCGCACACAGATAGCAGCGCTCAATGTCGTACAGCGGCAACACGCCAAACGTGGCAATGTAGTTACGCATCAGAATGACGTCAGGCTGCTGACCGGGCAACAGTTGCAACACACCGTCACCGATAAAAAACACGCCAATGTCATCGGTCAGCGCGGAAGTTGCCAATAAGGCATCCAACCCTTCTCGCCCTGACGCGTCACCGTGCGGAGCATGGATAAACAAGAAAGCGATGCGCTTCATTATCGCTCCTTAAAATTGTACGACGCGATCGCACGTCAATACAGACTGGGCCAGTTCACCTAAACCGCTCAGTGAAAAACCCGATTGCAAATTGGCAGTGGGCAGTGCGAGCAGCCTTGCCTGTTCGCTGTCCGTGACGCCGCGACGCAGTGCAGCGGCCACGCAGACATTGAGTGCCACCTGATACGTTGCCCCCAACTGCTGCCACGCACGCGTCAAATCGAACTCATCATTAGCGGGGGACATCAGTTGACTGGCGTTCAGCACCCCTTCCCGATAAAAAAAAACGCTTTCCAGGCTGTGCCCTTGCGCAATCAACGCCCGGGCAAACAGCAGCGCGCTACTCGCCTGCTGCGTACCGTATGCCGGGCCTGTCACCAAGAGGCAATAACGCAACATCAGCGATCGTGCCCGCTGAAGTCACCGTTTTTAAACTGGCGAATGTAGAGGTAAACGGTGTGCTTGGAAATATTCAGGCGATCTGCCACCTGATTGATCGCGTCCTTGATATCGAAAATACCCTTTTCATAGAGGTTCAGCACAATTTGCCGGTTCTTGGCATTGTTAGAAACGTTGCGATCCGCGTTCACTTCTTCAATAGAGAACTCGAGCGTCTGCGCAACGAGATCGTCCACGGAGGAGGCGAAGTTCACCGAGGAAGCCACTTCATGGGTTTCCGGCGGAATAAAAGTCTGCACAATCTGGGAAAAAGGCACATCAAGGTTCATGTTGATGCATAACAGGCCGATCACACGCTGCTCGCGGTTACGAATGGCGATAGTGACCGATTTCATCAGCACGCCACTTTTGGCTCGAGTGAAGTACGCTTTGGATACGCTACTGTCCTCCCCCGCCATATCATGCAGCATACGCAACGCCAGATCGGTAATCGGCGAACCGATTTTACGCCCAGTGTGTTCGCCGTTGGCAATGCGCACCGCTGAGCATTTAAGATCTTCTAACGCGTGCAACACGATTTCACAGTGTTCACCGATCAGCATCGCCAGACCGTCTACCACCGCCTCGTAAGATTTCAGGATCTCATGGTCCGTCGGGTTAAACGGCCGTTCCTCCAGCAAATCAATTTCATTTGATTCGCCAGACACAAGCGAATTTGACATGGCTGACACCATCCTCGACATCATCTATTTAATTGCCTTAACTGTTTAGGCACTCACCATCCACAGGACATTACCCGTCATACTTCACGTCGCAAACACGGTGGCTACGCTCGTTATTCGGCCCATCCTTGGGCCTCACCTCTTACGAGGCCGCCGCACGCAGCGTTCAAATCTGCTCCCGGCAGATTTGTCACCCGAATCACTTACCTCAGTAAGCTCATCGGGAATCACTCCCTTGCCGCCTTCCTGCAACGTGAATTATTTAAGGTGTAGTCTACCAAATGTCCCTTCTCCCGTCCCCGCATTTCACGGTTCTACCCCCCTTTTACACGACATCTGAACACCGTCTTAAGGTTGGCTTAATTTTAATAGCTTACCGTCACGCGCTATCACTCATTTTGTCTTTATTCATTGAGATAGCCATGAAAATTCGTTTTACCCTTTCCCGCCCCGAGTGGACAAGCATCGGCTACGTGCTGTTTTTCTCCGCCTTTATCACGCTGGTGCAAAACATTGCCTACTATCGTCAAACGCTGCACCTGTTGGATTTCAGCCAGCGTACAACGCTGCCTTTTTTCCTGAGTATGCCATTGGTGATTTTCGCCGTACTCAATATCGTCTTTACCCTGTTCGCCATTCCCTACCTGCGCCAATGGGCGATTGCTGCACTGCTGATCGCGGGTGCTTCAGTACAATATTTCATGCTGAACTACAGCATTATTATCGATCGCACCATGATACAGAACGTGATGGAAACCAACGTGTCGGAATCTGTCGATCTGTTTACGCCGCAACTGGCGCTTTGGGTATTGCTCGTCGGGGTCTTGCCTGCCGGATTCGCGCTATGGGTAAAAATAAAACCGACGGCATTAACCGCGATCAGCATCGGTCAGCGCTTTTTGATTATCGCACTGTCACTGCTGACAATATTGCTCGTCGCCGCGCTATTTTACAAAGATTACGCGTCATTAATGCGAAATAACAAGGAGTTGGTGAAATCTATTACCCCCAGCAACGTGATCGCCGCCAATCTTTCCTACGTCAAGCATCGGGCGCTGGCTAACCAGCCGTTAGTGCAAATCGGCCTGGATGCACATCAAGGCCCCCGTCCTGCTAATGCTAATGGTAAGAAAAACCTGATCATTTTGGTGGTAGGAGAAACCGCCCGCGCGGAAAACTTCTCTCTGGGTGGGTATGGCAAAGAGACAAACCCGCAGTTGAAAAAGGCCAATGTAATCTATTTTCCCCATACCCAGTCGTGTGGCACCTCAACCGGCGTTTCGGTGCCTTGCATGTTCTCTAACATGCCACGCACACAATACGATGCCGCACTGGCCAGCCATCAGGAAGGGCTGTTGGATATTGTTCAACGCGCAGGCATCAATGTGCTGTGGCAGGAAAATGACGGCGGATGCAAAGGCGTCTGTAACCGGGTTCCCAACAAAGACGTTCCCAGTATCGCGGCTCCGGGCTTATGCAGCGGCGGAGAATTCTACGATGAGGCGTTGTTTACCGGTGTGGAAGATCATATCAATCAACTGAATAGCGATGCCATTATCGTGCTGCACATGATTGGCAGTCACGGACCTGCCTATTACAGACGTTATCCGGACGCGTTTAAACAATTTACCCCGACCTGCGACACCAACCAGATTCAGAACTGTTCCCGAGATGCGCTAACCAACACCTATGACAACACGTTGCTTTATCTGGATAACACGGTAAACAACGCGATAGAGTTGCTGAAACACCACCAGGATAAGTTCAACACCGCATTGGTTTATCTCTCCGATCATGGAGAATCATTGGGGGAAGACGGCGTTTATTTACACAGCATGCCCTATGCCGTCGCTCCTTCACAACAAACGCATATTCCAATGTTGATGTGGCTGTCGCACGACTACCAGCAGCAATTTGCCGTACAAGAGACATGTTTGCGACAACGCGCGCAAACGCAAAGTTATTCGCAAGACAATCTGTTTCACACCATACTGGGAATGCTTAATGTTACTACCAACGAATATCAGCCTGAATGGGATATCCTCAAGGGATGTCGGGATCGACGTGCATGAGATTGTTGATTGTAGAAGATGATGCCTTACTGCAAGAGGGATTGTTACTGGCGCTCAGCCAGGAGGGATACGCCTGCGACTGCGCAGGCGGAGCCAAACAGGCGGATGCGCTATTAAACAGCGCGCCATACAGTCTGGTGGTCCTGGATCTCAGTCTACCGGATGGTGATGGTTTGCAGCTGCTGGCGCGCTGGCGCAAACAGCACCAGCATATGCCAGTGTTGATCCTGACCGCCCGCGATACCATCGACGATCGCGTCAGCGGGCTGGACTCCGGTGCCGATGACTATCTGGTCAAGCCGTTTGCGCTGACAGAGCTGCTGGCTCGGGTCAGAGCCCTGATCCGCCGCCACCAAGGCGCAAGCGACAACCTGGTTGTGGTGGGCGATCTTTGCCTTGATCTCACGACGCAGCAGGTGAGCCTGAAGCATGAATCGGTTATTCTGACGCCCAAAGAGTTTGCGATTCTCGCAAGGCTGGTATTGAAAGCCGGGCAGCCCGTTCACCGCGAACTGCTGCATCAGGATATTTACAGTTGGAATGACGATCCCGCCTCAAACTCACTTGAAGTTCACGTCCATCATTTACGACAGAAAATCGGCAAAGCGCGCATCCGTACCTTGCGCGGCTTTGGCTACCTGTTCACGACCGAGGATGACGCATGAAACGCATTTTCAGCTCGATGTCTCCCCCTGCGGCCAGCATGCGCTGGCGGCTTATCATCGCGCTGGGATGTATTTTGTTGACGTGTCAGCTCATCAGCGTCGCCTGGCTATGGCATGAAAGTAAGGAACAGATCGAGTTTTTGGTGGATAAAACGCTGAGTGAACACGCGCGCAACGAGCATATCGCCAAGGAAATACGCGAATCGATCGCCTCACTCAGCATACCCAGTCTGGTAATGGTGCTGGCTTCCCTGTTTCTTTCTATTCAGGCCGTGAACTGGATTACGCGGCCCCTGTCGCGCCTTGCTGCGGAATTAGGCAACCGCAGTGCGGAAAATTTGGAACCTATCGCAGATTATCAGCAGGTGGAAGAGATCGCCGCCGTGACACGCTCCATGAACCAGCTCTTTGTGCGCCTGAATGAAACGCTGGAACGAGAGCGCCAATTTACCGCTGACGTCGCACACGAACTACGTACCCCACTGGCATGCATACGGCTGCATCTGGAACTCCAACAGCAACGTCATGGGGTCGATTGCCAGCCGCTGATTGCACGCATTGATACCATGACACGAACCGTTGAACAGCTGCTTCAGTTGGCGCGCGCCGCCGTGGCGTTTTCCTCCGGCCACTACCAACAGGTTTCGCTGGCTCAGGATGTGATTGTCCCCATACAGGATACGGTGGAAGAGATGGCCAGTCAGCGCAACCAGCGCATCGACTGGCAAATCAGTGAGGGAGCGGTGGCGATACAGGGCGATGCCACGTTACTGCAACTGCTGCTGCGTAATTTGATCGAGAATGCCCACCGTTACAGTCCCCCAGAGAGCACGATCACTGTGCGGCTTACCGCCGACCCGCAAATCACCTTGCAGGTACGTGACCAAGGGCCTGGCATTGATGAAAGTAAAGTCGGCGAATTGAGTAAGGCGTTTGTCCGTATGGACACACGCTACGGCAGCATCGGACTTGGGTTGAGTATTGTCACCCGCGTGGCGCAACTGCACCATGGCGCATTGACGCTCAGCAACCTACCTGAGGGCAACGGCACGCTGGCGGAGGTCACCTTCCCGCCGCTACTTTCATAAAAAAAGCCGCGGGTTACCCCACGGCTACAACGCTAGCGCAAGTTATTTAGCGCTTTTCTCGGCAGCAGGTTTTTCTGCTTTAGCGGCCGGTTTGGCATCAGCGTCTGCCTTGATATCCAGCAGTTCCACTTCAAACACCAGCGTAGAGTTCGCCGGAATGCCCGGAACGCCATTTTCGCCATAAGCTAACTCAGGCGGAATAACCAGTTTGATTTTCCCGCCTTTTTTAACCTGCTTCAGCCCTTCAGTCCAACCAGGAATAACCCCATCAAGACGGAAAGAGAGCGGTTCGCCACGTTTGTAAGAGTTATCAAACTCGCTACCGTCAACCAGCGTACCTTTGTAGTTAACCACTACGGTATCGCTCTCTTTCGGCGCAGCACCCGTCCCCTCTTTCTCTACCTGATACAGCAGGCCAGATTCCGTTTTCTTCACGCCTTTTTCTTTGGCAAATGCATCACGGAATTTAGTGCCTTTTTCAGCGCTTTCTTTAGCATCCTGCTTCATTTTCGCTTCTGCTGCGGTTTTCACACGCGTTTCGAAACCTTGCAGGGTCTTCTCAATCTCTTCGTCGCTCAGCTTGCTCTTGTCAGCAAACGCGTCCTGAACGCCAGCAATCAACTGATCTTTGTTTAAGGTGATACCCAGTTTTTCTTGCTCTTTCAGGGAGTTATCCATGTAACGCCCCAAGGAAGCACCCAGCGCATAAGCGGCGGCATCCTCATCGCTCTTGAATTTTGCCGCTGGGGCCGCATCGGACGCTTTCGCCGCTTCTGCTGCCATTACCAGGTTAGCATTCAGCGTCAGTGCCATCGTCGTCGCTAACAGCGTTACTTTAAATAGTGATCTCATCTATCATCTCCCGGTCTGGAACGACAGGCTCCAGAAACATTAATCGTAAATGCGCGACTACTATAACTGCGGGTATCGAGACAACACAACGACACACACAACAATCCTTTGATAAAATTCCCTGAATTATTCATAGGCCCATTTTCCGACCTCGTCGATGTCCGGAGGTTCCGAATATTCGGCTAGATACGACAAAATACAGAGGAATCGTAATGCCCCATACGCAACTCGAGCAACGTATTGAAATGCTTGAAAGCAAGCTGGCTTTTCAGGAGCTCACCATTGATGAGTTGAACCAAACGGTCGTCCAGCATGAATTGGAAATGGCGAAAATTCGTGAGCACCTGCGCCTGTTAGTCGAAAAATTGAAAGCAACATCCCCTTCTCTTCTCGCCTCACAGTCCGAAGAGACGCCACCGCCACACTATTAACCGATAATGCTGGCGCATCCGTACCGCCACGGATGCGCCAGATCACATTTATCACATCATTCCAGGCGTTCCGCACGGCTTCACACTCGCCAGAATAACAAATAACAAATTGATTTTAATCATCTAAACTGAAAACCCCTTACCGTTAGTCAAAAATCCTGATAGCAAATCGCTCTTGACAGTCCCTTTAGAAAAACCAAAAATGCAAACGTTCCCGATAACGTTATTAATTGTTCTTTTCATTTTTCCGATGACACTAAAAGAGAACATCATGACCAAAATTAATATCGATTTACGTGGCCTGAACCCTGCCCCCGTTACACCTTTCAACCGCGATGGTTCCGTTGATTACGCCGCGTGTAAAAAACTGGGTGCCTGGCTTGCCAGCATCGATGGCGTTAAAAGTCTGACCGTATTGGGCCACGCCGGTGAAGGCACCTTTATGTCTCAGAGCGAGCAGATGAAAGTGATTGAAGCGTTCGCGGAATCAGTGAACGGTGCCATTCCAATCATCGCGGGTATCACGCTCGAAGGCACAGAAGTGGCAGCCGAAGAAGCCAAACGCGCCATCAGTGCGGGGGCCTCTGCGGGCCTGCTGTATCCTTCTCACGGCTGGCTGCGTTTTGGCTATCAGAAAGGGGCACCGCAGGATAAATACCGTCAGGTCTATGAAGAAAGCGGCCTTCCGCTGATCCAGTTCCAGTATCCCGATGCCACCAAGTGCACCTATAACCTGGAAACATTGCTGGAGATTTCCGCTCAACCCGGTGTGTTTGCCATGAAGAACGGCGTGCGCAATATGCGTCGCTGGGACACTGAGATCCCGGTAATCCGTCGTGAACGTCCGGACCTGCAAATCCTGAGCTGCCATGACGAATATCTGCTCTCGACGGCCTTTGATGTAGACGGTTTCCTGGTGGGCTATGGCAACATTGCGCCGGAGCTGCTGGTAGAGATGATCAAAGCTGGCAAGGCGAAGGATTACAAAAAAGCCCGTGAGATCCATGACCGCCTGCTGCCCGTGACCAAAAGCGTGTATCACCGTGGCTCGCACATGGAAGGAACGGTAGCGCTGAAGCATGCGCTGGTAGCGCGTGGCATTCTGGACCACGCGACAGTGCGTTCTCCGCTGCTGCCATTGGAACCCGGTGCGGAAGAAGAAATCAACGCCGCTATTCGCGCTGCTGAGCTGTCATTCGTTGGCTAATACCACCACACTGACGCTGACATGACGGGTACGCCCGCCTTCATACCCTGAACGGCGGGCGTATTATCGATCTCAACGGCATCCAACTCCCCACGCTTGTTAGCGCAATCAAACGTAGATGTTGCGCATTATTGTATGCTTTTGCATAGTAATCCCTGATTATTCTGCCGCGGCGCAGATTTAAAATTCCGAGGTGTAGCCAAAGCCTGGGAACCATTACATAATAAATTCGTAAACGCCGCGCGGCTGTTATTGGCAACACACTGTGCCTTTTTTTAAAAATAAAAATCAAGGGATTACATGGACCCTAATACCTTTCCGCCCAACGGTTCAAGCCGTAAGTTGGGAAGCAAACCCGTCACCTTACAGGATGTCGCCACGGCAGCCGGGGTGAGCGTTTCCACCGTTTCCCGCGTTCTGGATGAACGTTTACCTCCGTCACGCAGCAAAGCGGCGGAACGTGTACGTCAGGTTGCACAAGAATTGGGTTACCGGCGCGACATCATGGCCTCCAGCCTGCGTCGTGGCGGCACGGGCACCATCGGCGTACTGGTGCCGCGGCTGAGCGATATGGTGATGGCGCTGTTGTATGAGGCTATCTGCCGCGTAGCAGAACGCTACGGTTATTTCGCGATTGTTGCGACCTGTGGCGACGATCCGGTGCAAGAAAAACAGGCGGCAGCCTCCCTGCTCGATCGACGCGTTGATGGACTGATTCTGGCCACCAGCCGACTGGATGACCATTTGCCGGCGGAACTGCGTCAGCAAAATGTTGCTCACGTTCTGGCGCTGCGTACCGACGGTGTCAGCCGCTCTGCCATTGGTGACGATGAACAGGGGGGTTATCTGGCAACCCGACATCTTATCGATCTCGGGCACCGCAATATCGGTATGGTCGCGGGACCCAGCTTTTCTTCCGGTGCGACCTATAGCCGGGAAGGATTCCATCGCGCAATGCGCGAGGCCGGACTCACTCCCAATCCCGCCTGGATTCGGGAATCTGGTTTCAACATTGAGTCAGGGGAAAGTGAAGGGATGGCGCTGCTGAGTGGAGCACACAGGCCCACGGCCATTTTCGCCATCAACGACGATTTGGCCTTCGGCGTTATGGCGGCGGCCCATCGATTGGGACTGGCAATCGGCCAGGAGTTATCACTGGTCGGCTATAACGATATTCCGCTGTCCGCCCGTTTGCCGGTTCCGCTCACGTCGGTGCATATTCCGTTCGACCACGTTGCCTCGATTGCTGTTGAATTGCTACTGGCGGGCACCGAACCCGTCGATACCATCCGGCGCGTGATGCCAAGCCTTATTCCACGCAGTTCCAGCGCACCGCTCAGGTAATCACTGATGCATTAGCGGGCCAACACAGCCCGCTAATGTAGGCGCTTGGGGTGAGTTACACCCACTCGCCCTGCGTTACCTGAACGGGCAAAGCCGCAAAACGGGCCGGCCGCTGTGCGGTTTCTGGCTCGCAACTATCATTCCCAGGCAAACGGAATACAGCAATCAACGAGGCAAGCCGTGCGACCTGCGCTTCCAACGCTAAAGCCGCTGAGGTGGAATCACTGACCATCGTTGCATTTTCCTGAATGGTACGATCCATGTCCGTCACGGCATCACCAATTTGCGCAATACCGCGACTCTGCTCGTCTGACGCCACCGAAATATCGTTCATGATGCGATCGACAGCGCCAATTGACGTCACAATGTCATGCATGGCACTCCCCGCTTTTTCTACCAACACAGAACCTTCATCCACCCGTGTCACTGACTCTGCAATCAAGGCTTCAATCTCTCTGGCCGCTTGTGAACTGCGCTGCGCCAAATTACGCACTTCACTGGCGACCACGGCAAAACCACGTCCCTGTTCTCCGGCCCGTGCCGCTTCCACCGCTGCATTGAGCGCCAATATGTTGGTTTGAAAAGCAATGCTGTTGATAACCGACGTGATATCCGCGATTTTTCGCGAGCTACCGGTAATATCCGACATCGTTGTCACCACCTGCTTAATGATCTCACCACCGCGGTTGGCGTTGCCCGATGCCTGACGCGCCAGTTGTCCAGCGTGCCGCGCGTTATCCGCATTGTTGGTCACCGTCGCGGTCAACTCTTCCATACTGGCAGCGGTTTCCACCATTGCGGCTGCTTGTTGATCGGTACGTGAGGACAAATGACGGTTACCGTCGGCAATGGCAGAAGAGGCCGTCGCCACCTGATGCGCACTGTCTCGAATGTCCACCATCAACCCACACAGCTTTTGCGTCATCTCCATCATGGCATGCGTCAGCATCCCCAGTTCGTCACGACGAACCTGGCCTACCACGACAGAGAGATCGCCTTGTGCAATGCGCTGCGCCAGTTCAAGGTTGCCGCGTATCGATCGCGCTATCAGGCGAGTCACCGATACGGCGATCAACATTCCCAGCAAAACGGCGCAAATCCCGATAACAACGATTTCCGCGACTGAGCGGTTGATAACATGCTGGTTTTTCTCATCAAGCTGGCTCGCGATACGGCTAAGGGTATCGGTAACAGCAAACCCCGTTTTAATGGACTGCGTATCGGCCGCCTTGAGGCGTTGCCACTGTGCGGTATTCTGTATGCTCTCCCCGGCGGGAACGGCCTGCTTCTGTCCACGCAACGCAGACACGGCGAGCGCGATCTCCTCCAGTTCATGTTGATATTGCGTCAGTTGTTCGCTCAGGCGTTGGAAATGCTGTACATCGCTTTCTTGCCAACGCAATTGGCGTGCTTTTTCCTGCTGCGCAATTATCTGGGAAACATATTTCATCATATTGTTGGCGTTCTCTGCATCCAACGTATAAAAGAGTTTCACTCGGGCAATTTTTGACTGATCGAGATAGTGGTTTATCTCGGAGATCAATGCCGTCTTGGTATATAAATCACGAATCTCAGAAAAACGGAATGCACTGAAGATCACTGCGAAAATGAGTAATGATAATACAATACAAAAACCGCCATAAAGTTTCTTTGCGATACTGATTTGAAGCATTCTTTCCCAAAGCGCACGCATTCTTTCATCCTGATAATAATGTCTTCCGTCACCGATGCATAAGATGAATACGAGCTAAAAGAGACAAACCGGATAACAGGCATGTCACCGTATTTATCCGGCTAAGAATAATAGTAATATCGTTTTTTAATGAGCGACGTTACGCTGCGCTGCAAGCCCGTTTTCGGGTGGTAATGCAGTTATGCAAACAGCCAATATGTTCAATTTCAACTTCAACGATATCGCCTTCATGCAAAAACAGCGGCGGTGTGCGTTTTTTCCCCACGCCACCGGGAGAACCTGTAATAATGACATCGCCGGGAGATAGTTCGCTGAAAGTGCTGATATATTCAATCAACGCTTCAATGGGGTGGATCATACTGGCAGTGGTATCATTCTGCACTCTGTTGCCATTAAGCCGGGTTTCTATATGCAGGTTTTGTGGTTCCGGCACGTCATCGCTCGTCACCAGCCAAGGACCAAATGCACCGGTATGTTGCCAGTTTTTACCGGCGGTAAACCAGGTATGCTGCCAGTCTCGTACGGAGCCATCCATATAGCAACTGTATCCGGCAATATATGAGAAGGCGGTAGAGGCTGAAATTTCCTTACCTCGTTTCCCGATGATGACAGCCAATTCCCCTTCGTAGTCAAATTCGTTTGACTGGGCGGGTTTTTCCACATCGCAATTATGCCCGACCTGAGAATCTGGAAAGCGAATAAATAACGTAGGGGCCGAATTCATTTCACCAAACTCGGCACGTTTCTCCGCATAGTTCATTCCGACACAGAAAATTTTTCTTGGATTATGTATCACCGGAAGAAATACCACATCATCTTCTTGATAGTCTGGTTTGGCCTGCAAAAAACGTCGGGCATCCGCAATACCCTCGTCTTCAATCAATGTCCGCAGATCGGGATAGCGCGCGCCTAACCTTTTGCCTAAATCGACAATCCCCTTTTCTACCTTTAGACCATAGGTTTCTTTCTGGCCGACCCTAAAACTTGCTAATTTCATTTTATACCTCAACGGTGAAACACAGTGCGCACAGCTTGCTGGAACATGCGCAGCACAGGCTACGCATATTCCGAGCGCCAATTCGGAATTCATCCGCCCGCCTTCGGCTACGGTGACAATTCCTCCAACACTTGGCCTTTTGTTTCAATGGCATAACGCATTGTTACTACTGCTCCTATCAGGGCAATCAGCGCGAAAGCAATAAACACATAGCGAATACCAAAGTTGCCGACAATAAACCCAACCAGGATCGGCCCCACGGCAGAACCGGCGCGCAGCCAGGCGCTGCCCAAACCGGTACCAATCGCACGCAACCGAGTTGGGTAAAGCTCTGAAGAATAGAGATAAAGCGAGAAGGTAATTGTTTGCAATATGGCGTAAGCCGCCGTGGCACATACCACAATTTGCAACGGATTGGTTGCGCCCAGTACCGTTAGGGTAACCAGTGGCACAATCGCCAGCAGAAAGGCAATGGCATACCAGGCTTTGCGCCCAACTTTATCAATCGACAATGCACAAACGATCGAGGCTAACACCCCAAACGCCGATGTCGTCCAACCGTAAGCCAGTGCCGTTTGAATCGGTAAGCCGAATACACTTTTGTAGAGCGTAGGCAGCCAGGTCACCAGACCATTGTTGATCATATAGCCACACACCCACAGCGCCCAAATGGTGAAAGTGCGCTTGCGGTAGATACCGGTAAACAGCTCACGCCACCCTTCACTGGCGACGGTTTTTTTCTCTACAGTGCGAATAACCGGTTCGGGTAACGTTCCTCCGCGACGTAGCACCTCATTCTCCAGCTTACTCACCACTTTATCGGCTTCGGCCAGACGGCCTTTCGAGGCTAACCAACGTGGCGATTCAGGCATTAACCAACGCAGGGGAACGGTGATTATTGACGGGATAAGGCCGACGATGAACATGGCTTTCCAGCCATAAACAGGGACCAGAAAATACCCTGCAATTCCCGCAAACATCATACCGATAGGGAAAATCACCTCGTACAGTAGGAAGAAACGCCCACGCTTTTTGGCACCAACAAACTCATTGATATAGGAGCTTGCCACGGGCACTTCCGCACCAATCCCCACCCCTTGTAAAAAGCGGAAGACCATCATTGACAGCCCACTCCAGGCAAACAGACAGGCCGCATCCATGATCACAAACAGGATGATGGTGATCTTCAACACACCCAAACGCCCGATTTTCTCGGCCAGAGAGCCGAAGAAAACGGCACCAAACAGTTGCCCAACATAGCTGGCAGCAATAATCAGGCCGATATCTGCTGCACTCAGCCCCCATTCCGCGGCGAGCTGTGGCATGGCGAAGGCGATAGCCAGTACGGTGTAAGCATCAAAAAAGGTAGAAAGACCGACCACCACGCGGATGGTCAGCAGTTGGCGCGTGATCGGCATCCGTTCAAGACGGGCGACCAATTCGGCATTGGATGTCCCGCTAGCGGTGACAGTACTGGCGTTTGCATTGATCACACCGGCACTCATGTCATGCGTTGACATAGTTTGTTCTCCAACAAGGATAGTGTGTTAGCCGCGATACGCTTGCGCAGCGGCTCTGCATGCCATTAGCCAACGCGCGGCAGTTCAGCATCACGATGAAGGGGCGTGAAGAATGTAGGGTTCAGGCCACGTAACTCGATATTCATGTTGATCATGTTAAAGGTTCTATTTCCTGGATGTTCTAGGGTGTATTTTATTAATATAACGTTATCGGGAACGTTTTCATATTGTTCGCCAAAGCACCGATAAGTGTCAATAAGCCCCTCGAGGCTTTTAACCGGTTATGTGATGAACATCCCTAGTTGGGAGAAAAGCAGGAAAGCGTGATACGAAAACAACTCGATGAAAGACGGGTAAAATCAACACGTTCAGCGTTAATGGCGCGGATTATTGCACGAAAAAAAACCCGGCCGCGCCTGGCGCTCCGGGTTTTTAACGGTGAGGTTTCGCCTCACAGGCATACGCCGAACATCAATGGCAACCGCAGCCGCCGTGACCGCCGCAGCCGCCTTTACCGTGTTCGTGATCGTGGTCGTGACCATGACCGCCACAGCAACCGTCACCGTGCTCATGGTGATGATCGTGCTCGCCGTGAACATGGCCGTGAGCCAGTTCTTCTTCCGTTGCTTCACGGATAGCAACCACTTCCACGTTGAACTTCAGGTTTTGGCCTGCCAGCATGTGGTTACCGTCAACCACTACGTGGTCATCTTCCACTTCGGTGAGCTCAACCGGCACCTGACCCTGATCGGTGTCAGCCAGGAAGCGCATGCCCACTTGCAGTTCATCAACGCCCATAAAGACGTCTTTCGGCACGCGTTGCACCAGGTTTTCGTCGTACTCGCCGTAGGCGTCGTTAGAGCCAACAGCAACGTCAAACTTCTCACCCACTTCGCGGCCTTCAAGCGCTTTTTCCAGACCAGAAATCAGGGAACCTTGACCGTGCAGGTAGTCCAACGGCGCGCTCACCGGAGACTCATCAACCAATACACCATCTTCTGTACGTACCTGGTAGGCCAGGCTGACCACCAGATCTTTTGCAACTTTCATGACATCTCCTACCGTTGGAAATCAAAACTGGCGCAAATTGTAGCTGAAAAAAATCCCCATGTACCGTCTGGGATAAAAAAATGACCCAACGATCAATCAGGATGAAAAATGCCGATGATATGCTCATCCTGCCGCTCTGGCGCAGCAGGCGGTGGATCGGACTGGCGCTGACGATAGCCGCATTTGACGCAGGTGACCACATCTTCCTGATCTTCCTGCCCCACGGCCAGCGTATCCTGCGCCTGACACTGAGGACACACAGCACCCGCGATAAACCGTTTACGTTGCATCTTGCCTCCCTCGCTGCACGCGGTGCGTGCTATTCGTACTCATCCCAGTCATCCAGACGACGGCGCTCATGCTGCATTTCGCGTTGGAAAATGTCTTCCAGCTCCCGTCGTGCCTCCTTGACGCGCGAAACCTGCGCCACATCGGCATCGCCCTGACGTATCGGCATCAATTCACGCAGCATACGCATATCCAAACGCCGAAAATGTTGCTGTGCCCGGTAAGCCTGATGAGGGTGCATCCCCACCGACGTCAACTTTTTACGCCCCAACTCCAGTGCACTCGAAAAGGTTTCACGCGCGAAATGTTTGACACCAGACTGCAATAATTCATGGGCTTCAACGCGTCCGCGGGCCCGCGCCAGAATTTCCAGATTGGGAAAATGCTTTTGGCACAGGTGCACAATGGCCATGGTGTCTTCCGGGTCATTGCAGGTCACCACAATCGCGCGCGCCTGTTCAGCACCAGCCGCCCGCAGCAGTTCCAGTTCAGTGGCATCACCGTAGTATACTTTGTAACCATAGCTGCGCATCAAACTGACGGCGCTGATATCACGTTCAAGTACCGTGATGCGCATTTTGTTTGCCATCAGCAAACGCCCTATCACCTGCCCAAAACGTCCAAACCCGACAATAATCACCTGCGGCTCATCATCTTGCACATAGGGCTTTTCGTCATGTTCTTCCGTGGCGTTATAACGGTGCGCCAGAATGCGATCTATCCCCTGCATCAGCAGCGGTGTGGTCATCATAGAGAGGGTTACCGTGACCAGTAGCAACGGGAGCTGTTCACCCTGTAGCACCTTGTGCGCCGCTGCCGCAGAAAACAGTACAAAGGCAAACTCCCCGCCCTGGCTGAGCACTCCGGCAAACTGAAGCCGTTCAGAGCGCCGCATCCGGTTCACCCGTGCCAATACGTACAGCACAACCCCCTTCACCGTGACCAGAAGGAAGACCCCCAGCAACACTTCATCGATGTGTGTAAACAGCACGCCCAGATCGAGCGCCATGCCGACGGAGATAAAAAACAGCCCGAGCAGCAGCCCTTTAAAAGGCTCGATGGAAATTTCCAGTTCGTGGCGATACTCACTCTCCGCCAGCAACACGCCTGCGATAAAGGTGCCCAGTGCCATGGAGAAACCCAGCGCATCCATAAAAACCGCAGAGCCAAGCACCAACAGCAGCGCCGCCGCGGTAAATACCTCACGTACGCCGGAAGCGGCGATAAAGCGGAACAGCGGACGCACCAGATAGCGTCCACCGATCAACATACCGATAAAGGCCGCGACCTTGATGGCAACATCTTTCCAGTCAGTCACTTCGCCCTGCACACCGGCCAACACCGGCACCAGCGCCAAAGCGGGGATAACCGCCAAGTCCTGAAACAGCAGCACCGCGAAACCCAACTGACCGGATTCGCTGCGGTTCATTCCCTTCTCGCGCATCAGTTGCAGCGCCATCGCGGTGGAAGACATCGCCAACCCAACGCCACCAATTAGCGCCGACTGCCAGGAAAAGCCGGTCAGGTAGAGCAAGCCGCCAAGTACCGCCGCACTCAGCCCAACCTGCGCGGCACCAATCCCGAAAATGGAGCGCCGCAGTGTCCATAACTTTTGCGGATTCAGCTCCAGCCCGATGATAAACATCAGGAACACCACGCCAAGCTCGGAGAAATGCAGGATAGCGTCAACATCGCGGATAAAGCCCAGTCCCCAAGGACCAATGGCGATACCCGCAATCAAATACCCCAATACCGCACCAATACCCAACCGACTGGCAATGGGCACCATCAACACCGCGACAAATAAAAATAGAATACCCGCACTCAACAGGGGGGAACTCTCCATCACTCACCCTCCATTTTGGGTAACGGGGACGCCAGCCACTCGCTATACGCTTCGGCATAGCTTGCCAGCACATCGGCAGGCAGTCTGCGCGCCCAATAGACCATCAGCGGCGGTAGCCAATGCATACGACACATGGCCGCCGTCATTTCAAACGGACGCAGCACGTCTTCCATGGTGTAGCGGTTATTGCCCTCCAGGTGATAGCTCTCTTCCGGCTCACCCGTGGTGATCACCGAACGCCAATATTTACCTGCCAGCGCATTACCGCCAATGCCATTAGCAAACCCGCGTGACAGCACGCGATCAAACCACTCCTTTAGCAGCGCCGGACAGCTGTAGGTATAGAGTGGATGCTGAAACACAATCACCTGATGTTCGCGCAGCAACTGTTGCTCGTAGTGAATATCAAGAAAAAAGTCCGGATAGTGAGCGTACAGATCGTGTACGGTAACATGGGCTAACTGATGCGCCGGTTGCAGCAAAATCTTCGGTGGCTGCGACATCATTCCCCTCCAAAGCGTCGTCATGAGCGCGGTTTTCCGCTACCATGCTGCGCGATAACGATACGACAAACAGGACGTTCGCGGTCCCGAGATAACCGTGATAATTTAACATACTCTGAAGATGTGACGCTTTATGATTGTTTTCTCCGCTTTGCAAATTCGGCGCGGCGTGCGCGTCTTGCTTGATAACGCCAGCGCCACCATCAATCCAGGCCAAAAGGTCGGGTTAGTCGGTAAAAACGGCTGCGGCAAATCCACGCTACTCTCGTTGTTAAAAGGCGAGATGAGTGCCGATGGCGGCAGCGCCATGTTTCCGAGTAACTGGGCATTGGCCTGGGTCAATCAGGAAACGCCCGCGCTGGATGTGCCTGCCATTGACTATGTTATTGACGGCGATCGTGAATTTCGCCAGTTAGAAGTTGAACTTCAGCACGCCAACGACATTAACGATGGTAATGCCATCGCCCGTGCACACGGCAAACTGGATGCGATTCAAGCCTGGAGCATTCCTGCGCGTGCCGCCAGCTTGCTCGATGGACTTGGCTTTACCCAGACCCAATTACAGCAGCCGGTACGTGATTTTTCCGGCGGATGGCGCATGCGCCTTAACCTGGCCCAGGCACTGATTTGCCGTTCCGATCTGCTGCTGCTCGACGAACCGACCAACCACCTCGATCTGGACGCGGTGATCTGGCTGGAGAAATGGCTGAAAAGCTATCCGGGCACGCTGGTGCTAATCTCCCACGATCGCGACTTCCTCGATCCTATCGTTAACAAGATCCTGCACATTGAGCAAGAGACGCTGTTCGAATACACCGGTAACTACTCCTCGTTCGAACGTCAGCGCGCTACACGTTTGGCACAACAGCAGGCTTTGTATGAACACCAGCAAGAGCGCGTGGCGCACTTGCAACACTATATTGACCGCTTCCGTGCACAGGCCACCAAAGCCAAGCAGGCGCAAAGCCGGATTAAAATGCTAGAACGCATGGAGCTTATCGCCCCGGCACACGTCGACAATCCGTTCCGCTTCAGTTTCCGCGCGCCAGAATCGCTGCCGAATCCGCTGCTGCGCATGGAGAAGGTGAGCGCAGGCTACGGTGACAAACTGATTCTTGAATCCATCAAGCTCAACCTGGTGCCAGGCTCACGCATTGGTCTGCTAGGGCACAACGGTGCCGGTAAATCTACGTTGATCAAGCTGTTAGCGGGTGAACTGGCCCCGTTGCACGGCGAAATCGGGCTGGCGAAGGGCGTAAAACTTGGCTATTTTGCCCAGCATCAGCTTGAGTTTCTGCGTGCGGATGAATCTCCGTTGCAACACCTCGTCCGTTTGGCAGAACGGGAAACCGAGCAGCAACTGCGCGATTATCTCGGCGGCTTCGGTTTTCAAGGCGATAAAGTGACGGAAGTGACCGAGCGTTTCTCGGGTGGCGAAAAAGCCCGCCTGGTACTGGCACTGGTCGTGTGGCAACGCCCTAACCTGCTGTTGCTCGATGAACCGACCAACCACCTCGATTTGGACATGCGCCAGGCACTGACAGAAGCGTTGATCGATTTCGAAGGTGCGCTGGTGGTGGTCTCCCACGATCGACACCTGATCCGATCCACCACGGACGATCTCTATCTGGTGCACGATCGCAAAGTGGAGCCGTTTGATGGCGATCTGGAGGATTACCAGCAATGGCTGACGGACGTGCAGCGCCAAAACAGCGCCGCTGAATCCATCGATAAGCCCACCTCAACCAACAACGCACAGGCGCGCAAGGACCAAAAGCGGCGCGAAGCAGAGCTGCGCACTCAAACCCAGCCGTTGCGTAAAAAGATTGCTCAGTATGAGCAGCAGATGGAGAAACTCGCCGAGGCGTTGGCAAAAGTCGAAGCGCGTTTATCAGACAGCGAACTGTACGACCAAAGCCGCAAAGCTGAACTGACGGGATGTCTGCAACAGCAGGCCACACTCAAAGGCGAACAGGAGGAGGCAGAAATGGCCTGGCTGGACGCACAAGAGCAGCTAGAACAGATGCTGAATGAGGGGTAGTAAAGATATTCTCAGAAAAAATGGCGCGGGTTTAGTTTTCGCCTTTTGGTTTTTTGTATTTCCTGCGCGTAAAAAATTACGCTCAGGTGGACGTGACCGCCGGATGAGCGACATGGATGTCGCGAAAGCCTGCGCCGCGTCAGGAACGCGTCGCAGGCGGTCCGAACAGTGGGCACGAACGCCGAAGGCACCGCGCAGCGGCGTGATTTCTCGCGACAAGCCAGGGGTCACGGGGCGACGGCGATTGAGCCGCCCCGTGTCGGGCGCACACTGCAACAGTTGCAGAAAAAGAGGCTGGTTTACGCGCACGAAACCTTCGCGATACTCACATTGAAAAACAAGCCCGTCAGTGCCAGATCAGCAGTACACAGGCCGCGGTAAGCACGCCCATCGAGACGTTAAAAATCACCCATGCTTTGCGGCTACGCAACAAACGGCCAATCGCCGTACCGAAGCCCAGCCAAATAACGCCAGAAATCAGATTAACCAACACAATGCCAAAACTTATCAGCAGCACCGAGTGGTTATAGCCGCTGCCCGCCAGACTGAAACTGGCGACTGAACCCAGCGCCATCAGCCAGGCTTTGGGATTGAGAAATTGAAGCAGCCAGCCTTGATACAGTCGCAGCGGCTGCGGCGGTGGTGCGCTCGCTTCCAGCCGTTCATAGGCCGCTGTCGCAATTTTCCACGCCAGCCACAGCAAATAGAGACTACCGAGCACTTTCAGTATCAGGTGCAACGCAGGATAGAGCAGGATCATGCCGCCCACACCAAATGCCACCAGCAGTAAAATGCTCTGCATGCCGAGCATGATACCCACCATCAGCCACAGCGATCGCATAAAGCCGAAGTTCGCACCGGAGGTTGTCAACAGCATGTTATTCGGGCCAGGCGTGATCGCCGCCACCCAGAGAAACGCCAACATCGATAAAAATAAGCCCTGTTCCACGTCTTGACTGCCCCTTGTCCCCACCGTTACGGTATGATTTATTGACCTGACTGAGCGTTAGCCCGTCTGTTACACCGCAATGCTCGCTGAGCGGCGCAAGCAGGTTAGCGCAGTGTGATGAATATCGCACAATTATTTCCCGAGGTCGTTCCGATTCCCATGCAGTCCTCAACATTTCGCCCGTTACGCGGGGCTGATAACCCGCATGTACAAACGCTGTTGCCGCGCCTGATTCGCCGTCGTGCTCGCTTGCAGCCAGTGTGGCAACAACTCGATCTGCCTGACGGCGATTTTGTCGATCTGGCTTGGAGCGAAGCGCCGCAAGGCGCATGCCATAAACCCCGCGTGGTGCTGTTTCACGGTCTGGAAGGCAGCTTTCACAGTCCCTATGCGCACGGTTTGTTGCAAGCGTGCCGTCAACAAGGCTGGCTGGCGGTGATTATGCATTTTCGCGGCTGCAGCGGCCGTCCCAACCGTCTGAATCGTATCTACCATTCGGGTGAAACGGACGATGGCAGCTATCTGCTACGCTGGATGCGAGATACGCTAGGCGACGTGCCAACCGCTGCCATTGGCATTTCTCTGGGCGGCAATATGCTGGCTTGCCTGCTGGCTAAATGGGAAGAAGCCCGGTTGCTCTGCGCTGCAGCGATTGTCTCCGCGCCGTTTCATCTCGACGCCTGTAGCCGCAGAATCGAACAGGGTTTTTCACGTATTTATCAGCGTTATCTGGTAGGACAGTTGAAACAGAATGCCCGGCGTAAGCTGGCGCGCTACCCGGGTTCGTTACCGATTATTCCGGCACAGTTGCAACGTATCAAGGGATTGCGTGAGTTTGATGATGCGATCACCGCCCGTATTCATGGTTTTCAGGATGCTGCCGACTACTACCATCAGTGCAGTGCACTGGCGTTGCTGCCCACCATTCGCACGCCAACGCTTATCATCCATGCGCAGGACGATCCTTTCATGACACCCGAGGTGATCCCAAACATCAGCCACCTGCCCGACACTATCGAATACCAACTGACAGCGCACGGCGGACACGTCGGGTTTGTCGGCGGTACATTACTGAAACCGGAAATGTGGCTGGAACAACGCATTCCGGACTGGTTCACGCGCTTTTTATCGGCGGACACCGCAGAGGCAATAGCATGATGATTCCCTGGCAGCAGCTTGATAGCGATACCCTGCAAAATATCATTGAGTCCTTTGTGTTACGTGAAGGCACGGATTACGGCGAACAGGAGCGCTCACTGGAGGAAAAAGTCAGGGATATACGCCGCCAGCTTGCCTCCGGTGATGTGGTGCTGGTGTGGTCAGAGCTGCATGAAACGCTGAATATCATGCCTCGCACCCAGCTAAATGAAAATACGCCGTAGCGTGATAAATCACCGTTTCCTGACGTGCGGGGGGTCGTCTTGCGTCACCGGGTCTGTTATACAGTGAGAACCATGTTAGCCAAATGCCTAATCCGACGGAGTGCAACCGCATGTCGCAACAACACCCGATCATTGCCGTTACCGGCTCCAGTGGAGCAGGCACCACCACGACCAGCCTCGCGTTCAGGAAGATCTTCCAGCAGTTGCAGATAAAAGCCGCTTCACTGGAAGGCGATAGCTTTCACCGTTATACCCGGCCAGAGATGGACATGGCGATTCGCAAAGCGAAAGATTTGGGCCGCCATATCAGCTATTTCGGCCCAGAGGCCAATGATTTCAGCCTGCTTGAGCAGGCGTTTATCGAATATGGCCGCAACGGTACCGGAAAAACGCGCAAATACCTGCACATCTATGATGAGGCGATCCCCTACAATCAGGTGCCCGGCACCTTTACCCCGTGGGAGCCGATGCAGCATCCTACCGATATGCTGTTTTATGAGGGGCTGCACGGTGCCGTGGTCACTGACCAGTACGATGTTGCCCAGCACGTTGACCTACTGGTCGGTGTGGTTCCCATCGTCAATCTGGAATGGATTCAAAAGCTGGTGCGCGATATCAACGAACGCGGTCACTCGCGTGAAGCCGTGATGGATTCTGTGGTGCGTTCCATGGAGGATTACATTACCTATATCACGCCGCAGTTTTCTCGCACCCACATCAACTTCCAGCGCGTACCGACGATTGATACCTCAAACCCCTTTGCGGCCAAGGCGATCCCTTCGCTGGACGAGAGCTTTGTGGTGATCCATTTCCAGGGCGTCGAGCATATTGACTATCCCTACCTGCTGGCCATGCTGCAAGGCTCGTTTATTTCACACATCAATACCTTGGTGGTGCCGGGGGGAAAAATGGGGCTCGCCATGGAACTGATCATGGCACCGTTGGTAAAACGGCTGGCAGAAGGGCGTAGCGCGGGCTGAGATAAAACACACGCAGCCCGCCAGAAAACGATGCGACAACGAAGAAAGCTATTCGACTATGAAGAAACTAGGCGACAGCGACGATTTCGTGGCTATGCGTGACCTTCACCGCCTTTTCTAACATTAGCGCCACTGAACAATACTTCTCCGCCGACAGCGATACGGCTCGTTCAACCACCTTATCCGTTAGCCCTACGCCCGTGACGACAAAATGCAGGTTGATATGGGTAAACAGACGCGGCGTTTCTTCACGACGCGTGGAGGATAATTTGACTTCACACCCGGTAATGGTATTGCGGCCCTTTTGCAAAATGGACACCACATCAATGGCGCTACAGCCTCCTGCCGCCATCAACACCATCTCCATCGGACTGGGCGCTTTATCGCCAGCATTGCCATCCATCAGGATCTGATGCCCGGATGACGACTCACCGAGAAAGGTCAGATCTTCGACCCATTTTACGCGCGCTTGCATCCACAACTCCTCAAATTTATTCGAAAATTACTCACTGTTATATATAAAAACCGCCGATAACTAGAGCTTAATCATGCTGAAGCGAGACAACACAAGACAGGCTCGTCAAGCTGTGTTACAAACAGGAATAGAATCCGTTCCTTCAGTTTTAAGCTGACGGTCAGAACGGGTCGTGACGTCGCCATACAGAGGCCAGTATATTCCCTGACGTCAGTCCGCCAACACGGAATTTTTACTACTAGCACGTTAATACGCCGTACAGGGAACTCTGAACCCTGTAATTTGCGCAGTGAATTACAACAGAGGATAACAGCGAATGGTTCTCGGCAAACCGCAGACAGACCCGACTCTTGAATGGTTCCTTTCTCATTGTCATATTCACAAGTATCCATCGAAGAGCACGCTAATTCACCAAGGTGAAAAGGCAGAAACGCTTTACTACATCGTGAAAGGCTCAGTAGCTGTGCTGATCAAGGATGAAGAAGGCAAGGAAATGATCCTCTCCTACCTCAACCAGGGGGATTTTATTGGAGAACTGGGCCTGTTCGAAGAGGGCCAGGAACGCAGTGCATGGGTACGGGCAAAAACTGCCTGTGAAGTCGCTGAAATCTCCTACAAAAAATTCCGTCAGCTGATCCAGGTCAACCCGGATATTCTGATGCGTCTTTCCTCACAGATGGCGCGTCGCCTCCAGGTGACTTCCCAGAAAGTGGGCAATCTGGCCTTCCTGGATGTCACGGGCCGCATTGCACAGACGTTGTTGAACCTGGCGAAGCAACCCGATGCCATGACGCACCCGGATGGGATGCAAATCAAGATCACGCGTCAGGAAATTGGTCAGATTGTTGGCTGTTCCCGCGAAACGGTAGGCCGTATTCTGAAAATGCTGGAAGATCAGAATCTGATCTCGGCACACGGCAAAACTATCGTGGTATACGGCACACGCTGATACCCTCAGCGCCGTTGAGACAAAAGCACGTTGTGCACTGCGCAGCGTGCTTTTGACAAGTCTAGGCTACTCCGCTTTCACCACCGCTTCGACCGCCCGCGCGAACCGCGCCATGCCCTGATCGATATCTTCCAGATCAATCACCAGCGACGGCACAAAACGCACCACGTTAGGCCCAGCGACCAGCACCATCACGCCTTGCTCTGCGGCAGCGGCAAGGAACTTACCCGCCTGACCGTGCCATTTCGGCTTCAGTTCTGCGCCAATCAGCAGGCCCATACCGCGAATCTGTTCAAAAATACCGTGCTCTTCATTAATCGCCTGAAGAATCGAGACGAAACGCTCGTGGCGTGCTTGTACACCGGAAAGCACCTGTGGGGTATTGATGGTGTCCAATGCGGCTTCAGCCACCGCACAAGCCAGCGGGTTACCGCCGTAGGTAGTACCGTGTACGCCAACGGTCATCACCGAGGCGACCTCTTCAGTGGTCAGCATGGCGCTGATGGGGAAACCGCCGCCCAACGCTTTCGCCGTGGTAAGAATATCCGGCGTCACGCCATAGTGCATGTAGGTAAACAGCTTGCCGGAACGTCCCATGCCGCTTTGCACTTCATCAAACACCAGCAGAGCGTGATGCTGATCGCACAGCTCACGCACGCCTTTGAGGAATTCTGGCGTGGCCGGTGTAATGCCACCTTCACCCTGAATCGGCTCCAGCACCACGGCACAGGTGTGGTCATCCATCACCGCTTTTACTGCGGCCAGATCGTTGAACGGCACGTGCACGATATCGGCCGGTTTTGGTCCGAAGCCATCAGCGTATTTCGCCTGGCCACCGACCGAGACAGTGAACAAGGTGCGACCGTGAAACGCATTGTAGAACGCAATGATTTTGGTTTTATACGGGCTGTGGCGCTTAATCGCATAGTGACGAGCTAGCTTGAAAGCCGCTTCGTTGGCTTCAGCTCCAGAGTTAACAAAGAACACGCGTTCGGCAAAGGTGGCGTCGATCAATTTGCTGGCCAGACGCAGCGCGGGCTCATTGGTAAAGATATTGCTGGTGTGCCACAGCGTTTCGCCCTGCTGCTTTAACGCCGCCACCAGCGCAGGGTGGCAGTGACCTAATGCCGTTACCGCAATCCCACCAGCAAAGTCGATGTACTCGCGCCCTTGCTGATCCCATACGCGACTCCCTTTGCCTTTAACAGGCACAAATTGCGCCGGTGCGTATACGGGTAGAATCACCTTGTCATGCGTCGCCCGGGTTACCGCCTTTGAATCTGTTGTCATTTGCTTTCGTCCACACCGCTTAAAGTGAAAATATAATCATCAAATATGCATAAAAAATCAATACACAAGGTTATAAAATAGCGCGTTATGACAGTCCGTTTTATCGCAACCGGTGCTGATAACCTCAGGTATTAAGGAAATTCTGCAACAATTGATGCCCTTGCTCACTCAGAATGCTCTCCGGGTGAAACTGCACCCCTTCTAACGGCAAGGTACGGTGGCGTATTCCCATGATTTCATCACGCTCACCGTCACGCTCCGTCCAGGCCGTAACATCAAACGCAGTAGGCAAAGAGGCAGGGTCAATCACCAGAGAGTGGTAGCGCGTCACCGTCAATGGCAGCGCCAGCCCGCTAAAAACGCCGCTCCCGGTGTGCTGTATCACGGAGGTTTTGCCGTGCATCACCTCACGCGCCCGCACTACGCGCGCACCAAATGCCTGCCCCATCGCCTGATGACCGAGACACACGCCCAGAATGGGCAGTTTGCCTGCAAAATGGCGAATCGCCGCCAGAGAAATACCCGCGTCATCCGGTGTACAAGGACCGGGGGAAATAACCAGATGCGTAGGAGCCAGCGTTTCAATGTCCGCCAACGTCAGGGCATCATTGCGTTTAACCAATACCTCTGCGCCCAGTTCACAAAAGTACTGGTAGAGGTTGTAGGTGAAGGAGTCGTAGTTATCGATGAGTAGTAGCATGGGGCAAGTTTACGCGAAAAAGAGATGCTGTAGGCTACTGTGCTTGTAGGTATTTAGGCAATGAATAACTTTTTATTATTATTTTTCAATAAATTATGCGAGTAACAAAAAACCGGACACCTCAGTGCCCGGTTTGCAAGTGTAGTGTGAAATGCGATGATCTAAACCATTGGCCTGACATAAACCCAAAGGGTAAAGGCAACTCCTGGTGCCCAACCGCTATTGGATGTATGAGCGCTCCGGCAGCGATAAATCCCCCGTTGTGCGAAACATAAACGCCTACAGGATAAAACACGCTATTCGGAGACCACGGCGCCGGATTTTCCGTCCGCCACCACCGCCACCACCACCGCCGCCACCACCGCCACCGCCACCGCCACCGAAGTTAACGTCGAAGGCAGAATAAAACCAGCACCGGTGTTCGCCACCATCCATACGGAGAGAATAATATGATGGCCTGTTTTATTTGTCGGCAATTTGATGGTTTGTGTCGGCAGAGTATTGAGAGGCGGAGTCCGATTTATAACGCTGGCAAAAGGTGCATCTTCAAAATCTGCGCGTGTCGCTCTCCGCGTGGGATCCCAGCCATTTCGAGTAATGAAATAGCGATAACCACGGGTGGCATGCACAACCGTATGATTCCAACTAATCGGTAAATATTGGCCGGATTCAACGTTGGTTCTTGGCCATCTCACCCCGTGCCTCATCTCCAATTCATCATCGGTGAGGTTTACGATGTCACGATTATTCGCCGTTTGGCCACCACTAAATATCCGACCATCAGGCACGGGCGATGCCACCCCAGGAAAGATGTGGATTGAATCCGGGAATGGCCCGCCTTCACCAGGAAACCAGACAAGATTCGCAGAACTGTTTCCGTTGGTGAAAAGAGGAAAGTTCTTCATCCCCTCCATTTCACTTGCCGGCCATCCATTCGGTAACCAACCTCTGCTTACCGCGAAACCAGTTCGGCTTACTGGAGAGGAAAGCCAACCATGTGCGGGTGTTATTACCGGCCCCTGATAGCAAGGATCACCGACAGGTTCACAATAATGGCTTGCAGGTGGCGAATGTAAATCACAAGGATCAACAACAGGGCCGAGATACCCATTAGGCGACGGATAACAATCGCCATAATCCTTCTGAGGTTCGTGATATTCATCAGGCGACGTATGATCGTTACAACCCTCTTTTTCAGGATCGTGATGACCATGCGGGTTTTTCTTATCCATAACTCACCTCTCATTATTTATAAAATAACGATACATTGACAAATAAAACGCACTCAACGCTATAACTAGTCTATAGCGATGTATGTATTTTATTTTCAGCATTACCGAGTTAAATTCAAACTGAATAAATAGAATAGAAAATTCGAGAGTATATTTAGGATCGAGTAAAAAGGACAAAACCGCTCCATCTCAAACATAATTCAAGATCAAATTATTCAGTTAAGAATCGACTTTCAAAAAGTTGATATAGTACAGTCGATAAGACCTCCTTTTTTCTACAGAAAAAGGGTTTCACAGATGAAATTTAAAAAAATTAACAAATGCACTCTGGTGGGATAAAAAACTCAAAGCAGGACAAGCGCTAGACAAACATCCATTAAAAAACACTACGCGATGATAATGGTTGACTGACTAACAATTAGTATCTTTAATAAATAATTGGAAAGCACAATAATAAAAGCCGGGCACTGAGGTGCCCGGTTTACAGATTGAGCTTAATCAAAATCCAAATCGAACGCTTGGTAGAAACCCATCCCTGTATCAGCAACGATCCATACTAATAGAAGCACATGGTGACCCGTTCTATTAGGCAATGTGACGCTATGGTTAACTGTTGGGCCCATCTGTGCGATAGAAAAATTCCAAAACGGCGTCAGGGTATTATAATCATTATAAAAAGAGTTTGTACCAAGACTGAAACGTGATATCCGCTGTTGAGGATTCCAGGTAGGTGTAGTAATCCACCAAGAATAACCACGTGTCCTATGTAATGCGGTATAAACCCATTGTACATTAAATTGCTGGCCACTCGAGACACGGGTTCTTGGCCACGCCCTGCCACGTGCGTTAATCAATTCCTGATCCGTAAAGTTCACAACATCGCGACTACCGGTACGGCCGCCACTGATGATTCTTCCATCTATTGGAGGAACGGCGCTCACACTATCGGTCAAGAATCGGTTATTAGCCCAGGGAGGATTGAATGACCCGCCGACATTCTCTGGAAAGTTTTTTCCTCCTTCCATTTCATTGGCCTCCCACGTTGCTATCCACCCTTGCGAAGCAGCAAAGGCAGAACGTGACAGTGGGCTAGTCACTTGACCATGAAACAGGTCACCGTAATAATACCGATCCTGTGGAGCGCAGCAGCAATGGTCATGGTGTTCAGGATTGGGCGGAGAAGGTTGAGGTGGACAAGGATCAGGGCGATACTCATTACAAGGGTCGGGGCTATGCTCATTACCATGCGGGTTATAATCGTCAGGCTTATTCATATTATATACCTTACTATTAATAATAGATTAACATTGGGGGGCACAAATTTCGCTTTAGCAAAAGCTAACGATCTATTCCTTCTAAAAAGAGGCATGCTAAATAACTCTTCACCCACGCCTCAAAAAACCTCATATTTATCAAACATAATTTAATGAGATGAATTTCAATTAAAAGGTCTATTCAATAGAATTAAATCTGGTGGGGTTTAATATTAAAAAAAGAACAATCAATCGCAGATAAAACATCACTCCCATCGAGTCATGTCTTTACTAATAATTAGCTAACTGATGATTAGCACTTATGCAAAACCTCGAAAAATCACATTAGTGATACTAGCAGAAATTAAAAACGCCGTTATTTTTATGAAATAACAAAGCATCGAGATCGCACATTGTTATTTACAAACCACAGTATAAGGAATTGTTTTCATACGGTAACCTTATACTCTTTCCATCAAATGTAATCATATTCTCAAACATTGCTATAAGTTTTAACAGCATTATAGTTTATTAATAAAAACAATGTGCTTTGTTAACTCAAAAGAACACAGTAAAACAATTAGCAATGTAATTAATTACACAATAAATGATTAACAAATCAGCTTAATATTCGATATTTCAACATGCATGCGAAAATGTGATTCACATTAAACTTTTAAAATTTAAATTGCACCGTCCTCAATGAGAAATAACTAAAGCGTAACGTTATGTAGATTTACACATCGTCAAATGTGAACCACCGCCCCTCCTTTAACACCGAAAAATACACAATATATTGAATTGAAATGATTTTTTAATTTTCATTAAAAGTAGAACACGTTGTAAAAAATATTAAAATGGCGAGTAATCATTTCACTCTCAATTATTACCTTTTATTTTTTTTTCTCAGAATTTTTGCTTAAATGGTATCGCAATACAGTAAAAGCACTTTTCATTTTTATTGAAACAATAATACACCCTACCATCGGCATGGCAAACATGATGCCGGCGCAAAACCATAACTCCCTCAGGAGATGACAGGAATGAAACACGTTTTACTTTCACTAACCGCAGGGCTGCTGACATTGACCGTACAAGGTGCGTTTGCCGCGAATACCGGCGGCTATGCCACCACCGACGGCGGCGATATTTCTGGTGCCGTAAAAAAAACCGCCCACTCCATGCAAGATATTGTCGATATCATTGAAGCCGCCCGCGTGGATAGCAACGGTAAGAAAGTCAAAACCGGCGCGTATCCGCTGGTTATCACCTATGACGGCAACGAAGATAAACTGATCAATGCCGCCGCTGCCGATATTTGCAGCCAATGGAGCAAGCCTGCTCGCGGGGTTGAAATCAAAGAGTTCACCAAAGGGATAACCATCCTTGGCACCAATGGCTCATCCGCCAACTTTGGTATCTGGTTAGTGAAATCGTCCGATGTCGTGATTCGTAATATGCGTTTCGGCTACATGCCGGGCGGCGCCAGTGACGGCGATGCCATTCGCGTTGATAACACGCCGAACGTCTGGGTTGATCATAACGAGATCTACGCCAAGAACTATGAGTGCCCCGGCACACCGGATGGCGATACCACATTTGAATCAGCCGTCGATATCAAGAAAGCATCGACCAACGTGACGGTTTCCTATAACTATATTCACGGTATCAAAAAAGTCGGATTAAGCGGCTCGAGCAGCAGCGATACAGGCCGTAATCTGACTTACCACCACAACGTCTACAGTGATGTGAACGCCCGCTTGCCGTTGCAACGCGGAGGGCAAGTGCATGCCTATAATAACCTCTACTCCGGTATTACCAGTTCAGGGATAAACGTGCGCCATAAAGGGCTCGCGCTGATCGAACGTAACTGGTTCGAAAATGCCGTTAACCCCGTGACATCGCGCTATGACGGCTCCAACTTCGGTACCTGGGTTCTGCGTGATAACAACGTCACCAGTGCAGCCCAAAACGCCACGTATAACATCACCTGGACCAGCGATTCCAAGGCCTACGTTAACGCTGAGGATTGGACCTCTACCGGCACTTTCCCCTCGCTGCCTTACAGCTACTCACCGGTCAACGCTCAGTGCGTGAAAGCGAAGCTGGCACAGTTCGCCGGTCAGGGAAAAGGCTTGGCGGTGCTGACGACGGCTGCGTGTAACTAACGTTACTACCTGTAGAAACCATCAAGGCCACACAATGTGGCCTTGAAAGCAATCCCAGAAATTCTCAACAACGTTTATGGCAGCACTTTAGCCGATTTAATCACGATCGGTTTGCTTGGCACATTCTGGTAAGGGCCAACGTTGCTGGTTTGCACTTGAGAGATTTTGTCTGCAACATCCATCCCTTTTACCACTTTACCAAACACCGCATAGCCAAAATCGCGCTGACCGTGATCGAGGAAAGCATTATCTGCGACATTAATAAAGAACTGGCTGGTGGCGCTGTCTTTTTCAGCGGTGCGCGCCATGGCGATAGTGCCACGCACGTTGCGCAAACCGTTGTCTGCTTCGTTCTTGATCGGTGGGTTAGTGGCTTTTTGCTTCATCTCATCCACAAAGCCGCCGCCCTGAACCATAAAACCAGGGATCACGCGGTGAAAGGTGGTGCCGTTGTAGAAGCCACTATTAACGTACTCGACGAAATTTTTCACTGACACCGGCGCTTTCTGGTTATCCAGCGCTAACTCGATGTTGCCTTCAGACGTGGTTAGCAAAACGCGCGTGGTGGCGGCAGGGGCAGCGAACGCCGATGACACCATGACCGAAGATGAAAACATTGTCAGTGAAACCAGGGCTGCCGCAGCAACCAGAGTACGTTTGAACATGAGAATTCCTTTTTGATCGGGGGCTACAAGAAAGCGTAACGATTGTAAATACCCGCACTCCTTAACGCTACCCTTTTACTTTTTTTTACTTAAGGGTATGCCACAACGTTACGGCCATTAGGTATAGCATACCAGTGCGGTATCGGCGACGATCGTAAAAAAAGACGGGTAAAAAACCCGTCTTGTTAGCACATCATGTAGCTTTTACCCGAACTATTATCCCATTCGCTCCGAACGCACGGCCAAATCGCGGCTGTATTGTCGGCTGGCATCCACCAGCATGGTGGTATAGGCCGTTTTCTCCATCGAACGCGTCAGTTCCGCCGTCTCCAGCGTTTCCAGAATACGACCATACTGCATCACCGCTACGCGGTGGCATAAGTGGGCAATCACCCCCAAATCGTGCGTCACCATCAGGTAGGTCAGGTTGTCCTGCTGTTGCAGTTCAGCCAGCAGATTGAGGATTTCTGCCTGCACCGATACGTCCAGTGCTGAAGTCGGTTCATCCAACAACAGAACTCGCGGTTCGAGAATCAACGCACGCGCGATAGCGACGCGTTGGCGCTGTCCACCGGAAAGTTGGTGCGGGTAACGGCGACGAAACTGCGGCCCCAGCCCCACTTTCTCCAGCAAGGCATTAATACGCCGATCGCGCTGCTCAATGCGGTGGATCAGCAACGGCTCCTCCAAAATGGTCTCCACCGTATGGCGTGGATGCAGCGATCCGTAGGGATCCTGAAACACCATCTGTACCTGACGGCAGCGTGCTCTGTCGATACGGTGCGCCAGCGGTTGACCATCGATGCACAGCTCACCCTGCCAGTGGTTGAATAACCCTGCCAAACATTTCAGCACCGTGGTTTTGCCCGAGCCAGATTCACCCACCAGGCCAAAAATCTCGCCGTTGCGCACCGCCAGATTGACATCAAACAGCACCTGGTTGTGCTGGTTCCCCTGACCAAAGGAGAGGTTGAGATTTTTCACCTCGATCATCGCTGCGCTATTTTGTGTGCCCATAGTCACTCCTTATTCACTCAGCCAAGCAGGATCGCGCTGCATGACCGGCAGACGCACGCGAGGGTGATCGATGTCCGGCAACGCATTGAGCAGCCCACGCGTGTAAGGATGCTGCGCGTTATCAAGATCGCGCGCTGCGATGGACTCTACGACGCGTCCGGCGTACATCACCAGCACCCGGTCGCAGAAGCTGCGCACCAGATTGATATCGTGGCTGATAAAGATCAGCCCCAATCCGCGCTCCGACACCAAATCATCCAGCATCGAAAGCACTTGCAAACGCACCGACACATCGAGCGCCGAGGTTGGTTCGTCGGCGATGACGATTTCCGGCTCAGTGATCAACATCATGGCGATCATGATGCGCTGTCCCTGACCGCCGGAGACTTCGTGCGGATAGAGTGCGTACACGCGCTCCGGCTGGCGAATGCGCACCACATCCAGCATCGCCATGACTTTCTCTTTCGCCACGCGCGCTGACACCTTGTGGTGCGCCAGATAGGCTTCAGCAATCTGATCGACCACGCATACCACTGGATTCAGCGAATACTTCGGATCCTGCATGATCATGGAAATACGCTTACCGCGGATCTGGCGCATCTGCGCTTCAGAAATAGTCAGCAAGTCGGTCTGGCCAAAGCGCAGTCTGTCGGCCGTCACCCGGGCGCTGCGCGGGTGCAGATGCAGCAGCGCACGCCCGACCGTTGATTTACCTGAGCCGGATTCGCCGACAATGGCCAGCTTCTCACAACCGAGGTTAAAGGAAACACCGCGCACAGCATCTGTCACTGCGCCGTGGTTAACGAAGCTCACCTTGAGGTTTTCCACCTCGAGCAGCGGTGCGCCCTGAGTTGCACCCTTATTCGGTGCGGGGATCGAGGATGTCACGTAGGCCGTCTCCGAGAAAGTTAAACGCCAGGCTGTTCATCAGAATAGCCAACCCAGGAATAGTGACTAACCACCAGCACTCCATCATGTAGCGACGGCCGGCAGAGATCATGACACCCCATTCAGGATCGGGCGGCTGAGCGCCCAACCCCAGGAAGCCAAGCCCGGCAGCCGTCAGAATGATGCCCGCCATGTTCATGGTGATACGGATAATCACCGAAGGCAGACAGAGCGGCACAATGTGATGCACCAGAATGCGCAGCGACGATGCGCCTTGCAGTTTTACCGCAGAAACGAAATCCGCCTGACGCAGTGACAATGTTTCAGCACGCGCCAGACGTGCGATAGGCGGCCAGGCGGTGAGGGTAATGGCAATCACCACATGCTCTAACCCCGGCCCCAAAGCGGCAACAAACGCCAGTGCCAACACCAGACTGGGGAAGGAGATAAAGATATCGGTGATGCGCATCAGAATGGTATCGACGATGCCGCCGTAGTAGCCTGCCACCACGCCGAGCATCAAGCCGATGGGGCCGACGGTTACCGACACCAGTGCCACAATGTACAGCGTGATGCGTGAGCCATACACCAGACGGCTATACACATCGCGTCCGAACTCATCGGTACCAAACCAATGGGCAGCCCCCGGCGCTTGCAGGGCATTTGCCAGGTCTTGTACCAATGGGTCGTGCGTTGCAAGCCAAGGGGCGAAAATGGCGATGACAATCAGCGACAGCACAATCAGCGAACCAATGGCCGTCAGGGGGTTTTTCGCCAGCAGGCGCAGGAAATTGAACAGACGCGCACCACGCACTCGAATTGGCCCATTTTTGGCGGCCGGCGAGGAGCCGATTACCGGTTCAGAAGACATACTCATACGCGGGTCCTCGGATCGAAGATTTGATACAACATATCGGAGAGTAGGTTAAGGGTGACGAAAATCAGCCCGACCAGCAGCACGCAGCCCATCACCGCATTCATATCCCCCAGCAGCAGGCTACCCGTCAGATAGGAACCAAAGCCCGGCCAGGAGAACACGGTTTCAATCAGCACCGCCCCTTCCAACAGTGAGCCATACGCCAGCGCAACTACCGTCAGCAGTTGCACCAAAATATTACGAAACGCATGCGCCCAAACCACCCGAAACTCAGACAACCCTTTGACCCGTGCGGTGATGATGTACTCTTGCGACAGTTGTGCCAGCATAAAGCTGCGCGTCATACGGCTGATATAGGCCAGCGAATGGAAGCCAAGAATGGTTGCAGGTAACACCAGGTGGTTCAGTGCACTGAAGAACACCGCCCATTCGCGCGCCAGTAAGGAATCCACCAGCAGTAAGCCAGTGCGGTTTTCCACCATACCGTCCCACGCCATATCCACGCGCCCTGCGCCCCCGACCCAGTTGAGCCAGGCGTAAAACACCAACAGCCCAATCATGCCGACCCAGAAAATCGGCGTGGAATAACCCGCCAGGCTGATAAAGCGCACGATATAGTCCGCCAGCTTACCGCGCCGCCGCCATCACGCCGAGCGGCACGCCCAGCCCGGCACCGACAATAATCGCCATCGTCGCCAGTTCAACCGTGGCAGGGAACACGCGGATAATGTCATCCACCACCGGACGACCGGTGAGCATCGCATTGCCCAAATCGCCGTGCAGCAGTGAATTAAAGTAGATACCGAATTGAACATACAGCGGCTTATCCAGGCCTAGTTGCTGATAGACCTGCTGATAGGTACTTTGGTCAGCATCCTGACCGACGATCGCCAATACCGGATCGATCGGCATGACCCGGCCGATAATAAAAGTCAAAATCAGCAACCCAAACAGCGTGAAGGCAACCTGTAACAGCCGTTTGGCTACGCGATAGGGTAACGACCCCGGTTTGAGCCAATCAGAGAAAACCATGTTCTTTCTCCCCGTCCGACACCCGCGCCGCTACCTTCAGCGCCGCTGATGCCGTGACTTACCTCATAGGATGAAGGCATGAGGGGAAACGCCCCCCACGCTTTACTCAGGCTTCAGCGTTGCTTGTGCACCAGATACAAGCGGGTGGTCGATGACGGATGTGACACAAAGTCTATAACATCTTTGCGTTGCACCACGGAATCAACCATTTGCGAGACTGGAATGATAGCGGGATAAAGCGTCTCATAGCGGTCCTGTATCTCGGCATAGCGCTGCTTTTGCCTGGCGGGATCTTTCTCCAGCAGCGCCTGATCGATCATTTCGTTCAGTTGTGCATCGTAGAAAGAGGTTCTCCACCCCTGGAAGTTGGTGAGTTTGGCTTCATCACTGTTATCCGGGTTATACACCACGGAGCGCAGGCTGGAGTGTGGATGGGGATCGACCCCACCGCCACCGCGCCCGACCAGCATGTCGAATTTACGATCGCGCATCGCACCGTAAACCTGATTGCCGGTGCCGGAAATGATCTTGGCACGAATACCGGCTTGCGCCAGCGTGGATTGCACCGAGGTCGCCAAGTTGAGGAACGGTTGATCGGACAGTACCCGCAGCGTGGTTTCAAAGCCGTTCGGATAACCCGCTTCCGCCAGCAGCGCCTTCGCCTTCGGCACGTCCAGCGTGTAACCGGGGTTAGGCAGCGTGGCATCCATTCCTGCCTGAATCGGGCGTTGGTGATAGAAGCCGTAGCCCGGCATCACGGTTTTGTTAAGGCCGTCGTAATCGATGAGGTAGCGCACCGCTTCACGCACTTTTGGCTTGGCGAACTCGTCGTTCTTCAGGCTCATGGCAACGTAATAGAGCGTGCCTTTCTTCACCTCTTCGACTTTCACATCCGGGTTGGCTTTCAGGGCGTTGATGTCCGGCACCGACATACCGGTCGCCACATCAATATCCCCTTTTTCGATCATCAGACGCAACGCCTGAGATTCGGTCATATGACGGAAGATCACCCGGCGCATTTTGGCATCACCGCGCCAATAACCGTCGGCACGGTTGACGCGCAGCACGTCTTTTGCCTGCCACACGTCCAGCTTGAACGGACCGGAACCGGCTTCATTGGTGGTCAACCAACCGTTGCCCCAGTCACCGTTTTTCTCATGCTTCATCACGGTCTTACTGTCCAGTACCGATCCGCTGCCGAGCGTGGCAAGGGAATAGATCACCAATTTGGGATCGTTCGGTTTGGGCAGTTCGATCTCTATCGTTTTGTCATCTTTGGCGCGGATCAGCTTGTCGACATTCTCCGCCGTAAAGCCGTAGGATTTCCAGGTAGTGGCCTGCGCCATGTTGAGGGTCAGCAACCGTTTCATCGACCAGGCAAAATCATGGGCGGTGACCGGATTGCCGGAGTGGAATTTGGCGTTATCCACCAAATGGAAGGTGATCAGGTTGTTGTCTGGGCTGATCTCCCAGCTTTTCGCCAGCGAAGGCAGCACACGGCTGAGGTTTTCAGGATCGAGTTCGACCAGCGAGTCGTAAAGGTTAACGATAATGCCGACCACCTCGTTGCCGGTCATCGCGGCGGGATCGAGGGACAGCATGTTGTTCATGTTCATCCCGACGATCAGTTGATCGTCGGGCGTTTTTGCAGACAGCAAGGCCGGTGTTGCGGCCATACAGAAACAGCTCAGTAGCAGGGTACGGATTATTGCTCGTGCTTTCATTTAGCTTCTCCAGGTGTGAAGAATGGAAGACGAAACGTTTTATCCCCGTTATATTTCGAGCTGTATCTGCGTTGGCTGCGATCACCCGAATCACTTACTTATGTAAGCTCATCGGGATTCATTCACTTGCCGCCTTGCTACAACTCGAACTATCTAGGGGCTATTTGTAAGGGCTCTTTCTTTCAATACTGCTTTGTTATTACTGCTATTTATTATTACTGCGGTTATTCTTTACTCAGCGTATGCTCCTCGATCCAATCAAAATTGATATCCTCACCCAGGCCCGGACGCTGCGGCAGGTGAACAAAACCGTCGTCATCCATCGGGTCGATGATACTGTTGAGGTAAGCGGCAGGCTCTTCATAGTTCAGGAAAGGATGCAGCAGACCGCGTTCATACCAACGGCAGTTTTTAATCGCACACACCACGTTGAGATTCGGCGCACCGTTACCGTGGATTTCACAATCCATACCAAAGGCTTCCGCCAATGCGGCGACCTTCATGGTCGGAGAAAGCCCCCCAACGCCCTGCACGCCCGCGCGCAGAATGTCACAGGCTCCCTCTTTCACCCAATCGGCACGGCTGAAGTATTTACCTGACAGGCTTTCAGGCCCAATAACGTCGATATCCAGGCTTTTGGTCAGCCAGCTGTAAGACGCCATGCTCTGCTCTTCCATCGGTTCTTCAAACCAGGTGAAGTTCAGTTTTTGCAATTCACGGCCAATGTAGAGCGCGTCGCTGCGGCTGTACCAGTGGTAGCCATCCAGCATCAGGCAGACATCCGGACCGACGGCTTCACGCACGGCAGCACAGGCTTTAACGTCCATCTGCGGGCTGGGTGCGAAGGACACCGGCGGCATCCAGGTGTGCAGCTTGATCGCCTTGTAGCCGCGTGCCACCAGTTTCTCGGCAAACTGGCCGTACTCTTCCGGCGTCGAAAGACCACCTTTCAATTCATCACCACACATGGTGCTGCCGTAAGCAGGCACTTTCTCACGAAAACCGCCCAGCAGTTTGTGTACCGGCATATTCAGGAAGCGACCTTGCAAATCCCACAGCGCAGATTCCACGATAGAGATGGCACGATCGGTCAGTTGGTTGGCGCTGCCGCGCTGCCAATGCACCAGATCTTGCCACAGACGTTCTCTGTCAAACGGGTTCTGCCCGATCAGCACCTTGCGGAAGAAAGCATTGATAATATGGGGACGAACCACTTCGGGTGGTGCAAATGCATAGCCCTGATGTCCATCGTCGGTGGTCAGCGTCAAGAGGGCCATCTTGGCCTGATTCTCTTCTCCTGGATGCGAATGTCCCGCACTGTCGGACACGCGACGAGTGGGATACGTAAAAACGGTGACATCAATGGATTCTATTTTCACGCGAATACCTACCTTGAAATTCAATAACATAGAATAAAAAACAGTCGAGATGCCGGTAAACGACAAACCCGATTTGTACTATCGCCGCCCAACCAGTGCGATTGAGACAGCGATCACAAAAGAAATGATGTATTAATTAAATAAAAATATCGTTTTATTATTTGTAATTATTGGTGTTACAACCTGGTGAGTCATTAGGCAATTTCTTTCAAATGCAGAAAAAACGGCGCAAATATTTGTGCAAATGCCTATAAACCTGTGAACAACATCACCAACGGTTAGGATTACCCGCATAAAACGCGAGGATAATGCCGCTAATTTTGGTGTGCTGCACAACGGTCACCCGCTTCAGTTTGACGATCACCGTTAAAGCGGTAATCCTGCGCAAGAGGCTCAGTACATAACAGCCAAGCGCAAGGTCGCACCAAAATCACTCAACGCACCAATTAAGTGCGATTTAATGCACCACATTGGTGCTTGCGCGGCGTTTTCAGCCGCGACCGCCCTCTAAAGTGTGAGTCGTCACCAAAACAATAAAATGAAATACTGATTAATAAGCAATTTATATGCATAATTAATCGTTTCAACAATAATAAAAACGTGGCCTGAATATTGCTTTGATGACTACGTTCTCTGCTTAATGCGGGGGAGTCCGGTCAAGGGCACCCGCAGCGTTCAGGCCGCGCGCGGAGCTATGCCTGCAAAAAGAAAATTGGAGTAATACGTGGAACAAATGACATTTTGGCAGCTCATCAGTTTTGGTGAGAACGGCTGGGGAAGATTGCTGCTGATGGGGACAGGAATGACCCTGGCATTGGCAGTAGGCGGTTTTTTATTAGGCGCACTTATCGGCACCCTCGGTGCCTGGTCAAAAATAGCGGGTAATCGGCCACTTCGCTTTGTGGCAGAATGCTACACCACGGTAACGCGCGGCATTCCCGATCTGCTGATTATTTTCCTGCTCTACTTTGGCGGTAGCTCTGCACTGACGCTGCTGGCAAGCCTGTTTGGACATAACGGCTTTATCGGTTTTCCCGGTTATATCGCCGGGGTCATTGCCGTCGGCATCGCCTCAGGAGCACAGCAAACGGAAGTGTTTCGTGGCGCCTTCTACGCCGTAGCCAAAGGTGAGATAGAAGCCGCTAAAGCCTGCGGCATGCCCACCCTGCTGCGCCTGCGCCGCATTATTATTCCGCTGCTACTGCGCCATGCCATTCCCGCGCTCGGCAACGTCTGGCAACTGGTGCTGAAAGCCTCAGCGCTGGTGTCGGTAACTGGCGTGGCAGAGCTGTTGACCCAGTCACAGACCGGTGCAGGCTCTACTGGCAAACCGTTTGATTTCTACATGGCTGCCGCCATGATTTATCTGGTGATTTCGATGTTTTCCGGCTGGCTGATGCGCCGCGCGGAGGCACACTATTCGCGAGGTGTAAGACGGTAATGGACCTGACTTTTTTCTACGAAACCTTCCTGGAGATTATTCCCGGTGTGCCGCTAACACTCCAACTCGCGGTGGGTTCAGTGCTGATCGGCTTCTTTTTAGCCCTGGCACTGGCTGCGATGCAGCTTTCTGGCAGCCAACTGCTGCAATCGGTCGCTCGCCTGTATGTGTTGTTCTTCCGTGGCACGCCGCTACTGGTACAGCTGTTCCTTATCTACTACGGATTGGGACAATTCAGTTGGGTGCGTGAAAGCGTTCTGTGGCCAATACTGCGTGAACCTTACTGGTGTGCGCTACTGTCGTTGACACTTTGCACGGGTGCCTATGCCAGCGAAATCATTCGCGGGGGTTTGCAATCGGTGCCCTCCGGTCAGATCGAGGCAGCGCGCGCCTGTGGCATGCCATCATGGAAAATATTTACCCGTATCGTGTTTCCGCTTGCCATTCGCCAGGCACTGCCTGCCTATGGCAACGAACTGATTTCCATGATCAAATCCACCTCGCTTGCGTCCATCATCACGCTGATGGAAATCACCGGCATTGCAGCACGCTTGATTGCGGAAACCTACCGCGCGCTGGAAGTGTTTCTGGTGGCGGGCGCCATTTACCTGTTGATCAATCTGGTGCTCACCCGCCTGCTGGCTTTTGTCGAACACCGTATGACGCCGTATCTGCGCGCACCGCAGTCGCTGGCTGAAGTTAAGAATATGAAAGGAAACCCATCATGAGTACCGCCGCTATCAGCCTGCGCAACATTCACAAGCGTTTCGGCTCACTGGAAGTCCTGAAAGGGATCTCATTTGAAGCCAGTCAGGGCGAGGTCGTTTCGATTCTGGGGTCTTCCGGTTCGGGCAAATCCACCCTGCTGCGCTGCACCAACCTGCTTGAAATCCCCGATCAGGGCGAGATTATTGTGTGCGGCGAAGCCATCGCGATGAAAGTGAATCGCCAAGGGCAAAATCGCCCAGCCAGCGCGAAACAGATCGACCGTATCCGTACCCAGCTCGGCATGGTGTTTCAAAACTTCAATCTGTGGTCGCACAAAACCTTACTGGAAAACGTGATTGAAGCGCCGATCCACGTGCTCAAACGCACGCCGCAGGACGCCAAAGAACACGCAGAGCAACTGCTTGAGAAAGTTGGGTTGGCCGATAAACGCCATTACTACCCTTCCCACCTTTCCGGCGGGCAGCGACAGCGTGCCGCGATTGCGCGTGCGCTGGCCATGTCACCCAAGGTGATGCTGTTTGATGAACCCACCTCAGCACTGGACCCGGAGTTGGTCGGAGAGGTGCTGCGCGTGATGCGTCAGTTAGCCGATGAAGGGATGACCATGCTGGTCGTCACCCATGAAATGGACTTTGCGCGTGAAGTCTCTAACCGCGTGGTGTTCCTACATCAGGGTGAGATCGAAGAACAAGGCACGCCGGAACAGATGTTTACTGCCAGCCAGTCAGCCCGTTTCCGCCAGTTTATTGCCAGTTGGTAACAGAACGACGTTTATCAACACAATGCCAGGCTTAAGAACACAACAGACAACCACCAGGAGATACCTCGATGCTAAAAACCAAACTCGCTGCCGCCGCCTATGCGCTTTGTCTGGCTGGCGCACTCTCTACCTCATTCAATGCTGCGGCAGAAGCCGGTAAAACCTGGAGCACCGTGCGCATCGCCACTGAAGGCGCATACCACCCGTACAACTTCACCAAGCCAGACGGTACGCTGGATGGCATGGAAATTGAGCTGTACAAAGTGCTGTGCGACAACATGAAAGTAAAATGCGAGATCATGGTGCAGCCGTTTGCCAGCAGCATTCCGGCGCTGAACGCCGGTAAGTTTGATGCCATCATCTCCGGCATGTCCGCCACGCCGAAGCGCCGTGAAGTGATCGATTTCAGCCAGCCCTACACGCAGGCAGGGCAAACCTTTGCCGTACTGAAATCCAGCCCGCTGGCATCGCTGCCGGATCTGGGCACTCGCTTCTCCCTCAATGAGAAAGATGAAGCCACTGCCATCGCTGAAGTGGAAAAATTGCGCCCGCTGCTGAAAGGCAAAACCATTGGCGTTCAGTCTGCCTCGATCGCCAGCACGCTGCTGGATAAATACTTCAAAGGCATGATGACGGTACGCGAATACAAAACCATGCAGGAGCACGATCTGGATCTGAAAGCCGGTCGCGTCGATCTGGTTATCGGTTCTGCGCCTTACATGAAAAATACTGCTGACAAATCAAACGGCGAAATCGTAATGGCTGGCCCGCAGTTTATCGGCGGCATTTTGGGCAGCGGTTCGTCCATCGGCCTGCGTAAAAGCGATCCTGAATTGAAAGCCATGTTCGATAAAGCCATCGACCAGGCTAAAGCAGACGGCACCATCAAGACGCTGAGTGAAAAATGGTTTGGCATGGATACCACCCCGCTCTGATCGCCCTCTCGCGACCCTAACCTGAACCACGAACGTGGCGTCTGATTGACGCCACGTCTTCTTCATTCCCCACCAAATTCACTGTTATAACCGCAGGAGCGCCTGATTCATGACTTCGCCATCAGAACAACACGCCTTACCCGCCGTAGACACACACACCGTTAGCGCCCTGCGCGAACTGATTGCCGCGAAAAACCCGCAGTTCACCGCGCTTAGCGACAGCATCTGGGATGTGCCGGAACTTAACTATGAAGAAATCCGCTCCGCCGCACTGCATGAAGCGGTACTCAAGCAGGAAGGCTTTCGCCTGACAACGGGTATTGCCGGGATGCCAACCGCCTTGCTGGGTGAGTTTGGGTCCGGTAAACCGGTAATTGCCTTACTGGGTGAATACGATGCGCTGCCGGGCCTGAGCCAGCAAGCGGGCATCGCTGAGCCTTGCCCCATCGATGCGGGTGGTAACGGTCACGGCTGCGGCCACAATTTGCTTGGCACCGCCGCATTGCAGGCCGCCACGGCGGTAAAAGATTACCTGCAACAGCACCAGTTGCCCGGTACCGTGCGCTTTTACGGTTGCCCGGCAGAAGAGGGCGGTTCCTCCAAAGGTTTTATGGTCAAAGAAGGTGTGTTTGACGATGTGGATATTGCTATCTGCTGGCACCCGGCCACCTTTACCGGCGTTAACAGCCCGGATTCCCTGGCTTGCAACGAACTGAATTTTTACTTCAAAGGCCGCGCTTCGCACGCCGCCAGCAGCCCACATCTGGGGCGCAGTGCGCTCGATGCCGTAGAGCTGATGAACGTTGGTGTTAACTACATGCGAGAACACATGCCGTCATCGGCGCGTGTACACTACGCCATCACCGACAGCGGTGGTCACGCACCGAACGTGGTTCAGGCCAACGCAACGGTACGCTATCTGGTGCGGGCGCGTCAGTTACCTGAACTCCACCAGTTAGTGAAACGTGTGAAGAAAATCGCACAAGGCGCAGCGCTGATGACCGAAACAGAAGTGAGTTGGGAAGTGATCAGCGGCGATGCCAACTTGCTGGGCAACGCCCCGTTGGAGCAGCGCATGCATGAACACCTGCTGGCGCTTGGCCCCATCCAGTTCGATGATGCGGACCGCGCTTTTGCCGCCAAATTCCAAACCGCCATGAGTGCAGAAGATATTGCCAACTCCTACGCGCGTTTTGGCGTAAAACCTAAAGCAGGCGAATCGCTGCATGAAGGTATCTATCCGCTTTACAGCCCCGATGACAGTTTTATCGGCTCTACCGACGTCGGCACGGTAAGCTGGGTGGTTCCGACCGTACAAATTCGTGCTGCTACCTACGCCATCGGCACACCTGCCCACTCCTGGCAGTTGGTAGCGCAGGGCAAAGCCCCTGCGGCGCACAAAGGCACCGCCTATGCGGCCGAAGCCATGGCGTCATTAACCGTGGATTTGCTACAAAACCCGGCACAAGCCAAAGCGGAACTGGCCGAGAAACTGAGCGTTACACCGTTTGAGAACCCGATTCCCGACGGCGTGGTTCCACCCATTCCTCAGGTATAACGTCAGTCTATGGGCGGGTACATTTCCCGCCCTGTTCTCACAACAGCGTTTCACTACTGTCAGAACGGCAGCAATGATGAAATGAACAATCCGGCAGAGAAAAGTATAAAAATGACTCCGCCGACTTTATTGAGTACAGAAAAAAGACGGTGAGACGAAATGCCTCTTTTTATGGTACTGGCAAAAACACCATAAACACAATGGATAACGATAACTAACAGACAAAAAGTTAATGAAAGGACGAGAAATTGAAAAATGTAGGGGTCGTTATTAGTAATAAATTGGGGGAACAGTGCCATAAAGAAAACAATCGGCTTAGGGTTTAACAGCGAAAGCAAAAAACCCTGTCTGAATCGGGCGATCGTAGATGGTATTTCATTGATATCCCCCCTCCGATTTTCATCTACTAACTTAGGTGCAGATTGATACAATTTAACACCCAGATAGGCGAGATACGCAGCCCCAACCACTTTGACAATAATCAGAGAATAGGCGGATGACACAATAAGCACACCAACACTGCTTGCCGCAACCACCGAGATAACCCCCATGCCCGTAGCTATGCCCACTATACCGGCGATAGCATTCTTTAAGTTATAGTTGAGCGTATTGGTGATTGTCAGCAACACCCCCGGACCTGGACTGGCAATGGTCAAGCTTGATAATAAAATATAGAGATAGAGTTGAGGCATCTGTTATTCATCATCTATTGATTCAGTGAATATTGATTATTGGATTGCTTTAACAATAAAAACATTGTGTTTTAAATGCATAACCCTGCGATTCAACGCATGGGTAAATGAATAAACATTACTTTATATCTTTGTTTATAAATAACAGAAACCACTTGAGACCGGTACATTAAATAATGCCACGCACAATAAAGCAGAAAAAGAGCAGTTCTTGCACTCGCAGGGATGGCAGATAAAAGAGAGGAATAATGCAGCCGAGCGGATAAACCCGCCCGGCTTACCGATTACGGATGCGCGACGAAGCCTACCGCGTCGTACACTTTTTTCAGCGTCGCAGTGGCTTTGAGACGCGCTTTTTCAGCACCGTCACGCATCACCTGCTGCAAGAAAGCTTCATCGTTACGGAAATGATGATAGCGCGCCTGCAACTCGGTCAGCATGCCGGAAACGGCGTCGGCGACCGCGCCCTTAAGGTGACCATACATCTGGCCTTCAAAGGCTTTTTCCAGTTCAGGAATCGGTTTTCCCGTCACCCCGGACAGAATATCCAACAGGTTGGATACCCCCGCCTTATTGGCAATGTCATAACGCACCACTGGCGGCTCATCGGAATCCGTCACCGCGCGTTTGATCTTTTTCACGACGGCTTTCGGATCTTCCAGCAATCCAATCACGTTATTGCGGTTGTCATCTGACTTGGACATTTTTTTGCTGGGGTCCAGCAGTGACATCACGCGCGCGCCAGATTTGGGAATAAACGGCTCTGGCACTTTGAAAACGTCGCCGTAAAGCGCATTGAAGCGCTGAGCGATATCGCGGCTCAATTCCAGATGCTGTTTCTGATCTTCGCCCACCGGCACCTGATGGGTTTGATACAGCAGGATATCGGCCGCCATCAGCACCGGATAGTCAAACAAACCGGCAGTGATGTTGTCGGAATAGCGCGCTGATTTGTCTTTGAACTGCGTCATGCGGCTCAGTTCACCGAAGTAGGAGTAGCAGTTTAGCACCCAGCTCAGCTGCGTGTGCTCTGGCACATGAGACTGAACGAAGATGGTGCTTTTCTGCGGATCAATACCGCAGGCCAGATAAAGCGCCAGCGTATCCAGCGTTGCTTTACGCAACTGCTGGGGATCCTGACGCACGGTGATAGCATGCAGGTCAACGATGCAGTATATGCAATCGTAATCATCCTGCATGTTCACCCACTGACGTAATGCACCCATGTAGTTACCAATGGTAAGTTCACCGGACGGCTGTGCGCCGCTAAAAACAATGGGCTTAGTCATGCTGACGCTTCCTGATTTTTTGACGTAAGTGGCCCCACCAGGGGCAAAAGTTGTGAGAAGCGCTCAAGCACCACGTCAGGTTGACTCAGCGCAATGGCTTCTCCGTAGTTATAGCCGTAAGTCATGCCCACGTTCGGACAACCTGCGGCCTGTGCCGCCTGAATATCGTTGCGCGAATCGCCGACAAACAGCAATTCTGATGCCAGCAGTCCCTGTTGAGCCAATACCAGATAGAGCGGCGCAGGATGCGGCTTTTTCATTTTGACATCATCACCGCCGACAATCTGGCTAAACAACCCGGCAATACCCAACGTCTCGAGCAGCGGCGCGACAAAAGGCGTCGGCTTATTGGTGACCAGCGCCAATGGGTAGCCCCAGTCAGCCAGTTGGGTCAGAGTGGCATGCACCTCAGGAAACAACGTACTGCCGCTGTCCACCGTTTGCGCATAGTAGCTGTCAAACAGCTCGCGCGCTGTGCGGGTATCTTGCGCCGTAGGCGTCATTCCCGCCCAGCGCAGCGCCCGCTCTACCAGCACGTCAGCACCGTTGCCGATCCAGGTAGCAACGCGCGCTTTACCCGCCGCAGGCAGATTCAGCGCTTGCAGCGCCATATCAACGGCGTCCGCCAACCCCGGTGCGCTGTCGACCAGCGTACCATCCAGATCGAACGCCACCCCACGAACCGTACTGATGTTAGCCATGAGATATCTTACTCAATTCACTGCGCATGTTATCAATAACAGCGCGGTAATCGGGGTGACCGAAAATGGCAGAACCCGCCACAAACATATCTGCGCCGGCTTGCGCAATTTGGGCAATGTTGTCGACTTTCACACCGCCATCCACTTCCAGCCGAATGTCATAGCCGCTCTCATCGATGCGTTGGCGCACCTGACGCAGCTTATCTAAGGTGCCGGGAATAAAAGATTGCCCACCAAAGCCAGGATTGACCGACATCAGCAGAATGATATCCAGCTTATCCATCACGTAATCAAGGCAACTGAGCGGCGTCGCTGGGTTCAGCACCAGCCCGGCTTTACAGCCGTGATCCTTGATCAGTTGCAGCGAACGATCGACATGCTCGGATGCTTCCGGATGGAAGGTGATAAAGCTGGCACCGGCTTCGGCAAAATCGGGAATAAGACGGTCTACCGGTTTCACCATCAGATGAACATCGATAGGGGCGGTAATGCCGTAGTTGCGCAGTGCTTTAAGCACCAGCGGCCCGATGGTCAGGTTAGGAACATAGTGGTTATCCATGACGTCGAAGTGAACCACATCGGCTCCGGCTGCCAGCACACTGGCGGTGTCTTCCCCCAACCGGGCAAAGTCGGCCGATAAGATGGACGGAGCGATCAAGAAAGGCTTCATTCGTATCTCCAAACAGTTTGTAGGATAACCAGCGCTATGCGCGCGCATCAGGAATTAACGCAGCGGCGCACCGTAGAGCGCCAACAGCTCATTAACCTTGCTCCGCCCCATGATATTGCGGCTGATGGTGCGTCTCGCCCTCACCACATACAGCGCCGCATCCTGATACCAGGCTCGAGTCAGCTCGGTATCATGGTTGGATATCAGCACGGGAATGGCACTCTCCATCGACAACCGATACGCCAGCGTCGCCAGGCTCTGTTGATCGATGTTGTTGAAATTATTCGTGTGATACGCCGTAAAATTCGCCGTTGCGGAAAGCGGAGCATAAGGAGGATCGCAATAGACCACTGCACCTTGCGTTGCTTTGAGTAACGTCTGCTGATAATGCTCACAAACAAAAGTGGCATTACGCGCTTTGAGCGCGAACCAGCGTAACTCTTCTTCGGGAAAATACGGCTTTTTGTAACGGCCAAAGGGCACGTTGAATTCGCCCCGCATGTTATAGCGGCATAATCCGTTATAACAGTGGCGATTCAGATACAAAAACAGTACCGCACGACGATAGGGCACCGCACAAAGATTAAATTCATCACGCAGCTGATAAAACACTTCAGCCACGTTGTATTCGCCAGTGAACAATTCACGCGCGTCACGAATGAAATCGTCGGTTTGCGTCTTAACGATATCGTAGAGATTGATGAGATCACTGTTAATGTCGGCCAGGATGTAACGGTCGTATTCCGTATTCAAAAACACCGAACCGGCCCCGACAAACGGCTCAATCAAGCAGTCTCCTTCTGGTAGATAGCGGCGAATCTCTTCTACCAGCGGGTACTTCCCACCAGCCCATTTTAAAAAAGCGCGGTTCTTCTTCATGCCGTCGTTAGTTACTCATTACATTTCAGAGCCGCGGATTGTACTCTGTGTCAGACAGCACATCAGGGCTAAAATTGGTGTTACTTACTCAAGTCCTGCTTCACCTGACGGATCGGCTTAACCCATGGTTTTTGTGCCTGCACGGCCGCAGGAAGCGATGACGCCGCCTGCTTCGCTTCTGCGGACGAAGCGTAAACACCGTTCACCAATACATACCAGGGCTTACCGTCTCGCTTGGTTTCATAAACCCAAGCGTTGGGTAGGTTGTGCTGTGTGGCGTAAGCTTTCAGCGTATCTGAACGTGATGCACTGCTTAATTGCAGTGTGAAATGGCTGGCGGGCGCATTCTGAATCGATCCCCCCTGCCCTGAAACCGTCGCCTTGTCCCCAGAGGATGTCGGCTTGCCTGATGTCATCGGCACTTTTTGCGCTGGCGTTAGGGTTGATTTGCTCTGAGCGGCCTTATCTTGAACGTTTTTAGCATGTGCAGCTTTCTCCTGCACCGTCTTCTCTGAGACGTGCGGCGGATTTTTCGCTGAAGGAGCCACCGTAGCAGGCGCAATCGGCAACGTGGTTACCGGCGCGGAGCCCGATGTCGCCCCTTGCGAGAAGGCGTTAACCTTTTCTTGCTGCGTCGAAAGCGCATCTGTCATGTTACCCGGCAGTTCAACACGCTGCTGCCCGGCAGGCGGAGGCGTAACTTGCGCTTGTGTCGGTGAACTTGCAACCGGCGGCGCATTCAAGGTTTGAGGCTGCCCTGGCGCGGTAGCATTTACTGATGCTGCGTCCCCCTGAGCGGAAGCCCCCTGCGTCATTGAGGAAGAAGAGGATAAATCGATACTCTTCTCACCATTACCCGATGCAGCCGTTGGCACAGCTTCCGTCGATTTAGACGGTGATTGCAAGGCGGAACCCACACCGATTATCAACAACACCAGCACCACGATCCCGATGCCAATCATCAAATGTTGACGAGAGAGCGCTAACTGCGGCGCAGAAAGACGGGGACTGCGTTGCTGACGTTGTGGCCGCCGATCGCTGGTATCCGGTTTTAACGCATCTTCTGGTTTAAATTCGTCCATTTAAACCCCTCCAACTATAAAAAACACATACTCGCTGCGCAGTAAGCGAAGCGAATTGTTGAATTATAAGACATTATCTTCTATTAACCATAAACCATCAGCGTGAATATGTCTGCAAATACCCGAAAAACTGCTCTCACGCCCGGCAATCGGCGATCGACGCCAACACAATATCGTGTGATACGCCGCCACGTACTTCCGAGCGCCCAATCGCAGTGGGTAAAACCAGGCGCAGCTGGCCTGCATGCACCTTTTTATCACGCATCATATGAGGAAGATAAGATTCTGGTGACATCGCATCCGGGCCCTGAACCGGCAACCCTGCACGCGTCAGTAATGCGCGAATACGATCGATGTCCGACACGCTGAACTGACCGAGCCTTCTCGCCGCATGTGCAGCCATCATCATACCCGCCGCCACCGCTTCACCGTGTAACCAGTTGCCATACCCCATTTCAGCTTCGATAGCATGACCATAAGTATGACCCAGGTTAAGCAGCGCACGCACCCCGCTTTCGCGTTCATCCGCAGCCACTACCTCGGCTTTCAGTTCACAGCAACGGCGAATGCAGTAAGAGAGCGCCGCAGGCTCCAGCGCCCGGACAGCGTCAAGATTATTCTCCAACCAAACGAAGAACTCGCCATCAAGAATAATCCCATATTTGATCACCTCGGCCAGGCCGGAGGAGAACTCCCGGGCCGGTAAGGTGCGAAGACAATCCAAATCGATAATCACACAAGCAGGTTGATAGAACGCGCCAATCATGTTTTTACCGAGCGGATGATTGACCGCCGTCTTCCCGCCGACAGAAGAGTCAACCTGCGATAGCAACGTTGTGGGTACCTGAATAAAGCGCACGCCACGCTGATAGCTGGCGGCAGCAAAGCCCGCCAGATCGCCAATCACACCACCACCCAGAGCAACGATCGTCGTGTCTCGTCCATGGGGTTTTTGCAGCAATGCGGTAAAGACGTCGTCCAATACCGTTAGCGATTTATACTGCTCGCCGTCTGGCAATATGACATGGTCGACTTTTACGCCAGCCTGCTCCAGCACACGGCTCACCGCCTCAAGATAGAGCGGGGCCAACGTCTGGTTGGTCACTAACATCACCTGTTCGCCCGCGGTCAGCGGCATAAAAGAAGCCGGGTCAGCAAACAACCCAGCGGCTATCGTAATGGGATAGCTACGTTCCCCTAATGTTACGGTAATTCTTTCCATGCGCGTGGTTCATCCGCTTGGCCCCGGAGCTCAGGGCGATGTTGTTACTCAGTTGCCATCCAACATACTGATAATCTGGTTGGCAACCACCTTGGCGCTCTGCTCATCCGTACGAATGGTGACATCAGCAATTTCTTCGTACAGCGGGTTACGCTCTCTTGCTAACGCCTCCAACACTTCGCGCGGCGGATCCTCTACCTGAAGCAAAGGACGCTTTTTATCACGCTGCGTGCGCGCCAACTGTTTTTCAATGGTGGTTTCCAAATAGACCACAACGCCGCGCGCAGACAGGCGATTGCGCGTCTCGCGTGATTTTACTGAGCCACCTCCGGTAGCCAGTACGATACCCTGTTTTTCGGTCAATTCGTTGATGACTTTTTCTTCGCGTTCGCGAAAACCTTCTTCGCCTTCGAGATCAAAAACCCAGCCCACATCAGCCCCGGTGCGTCGCTCAATTTCTTGATCGGAGTCGAAAAACTCCATATTGAGTTGCTGAGCTAACTGACGGCCAATAGTGCTTTTGCCGGCACCCATAGGCCCAACCAGAAAGATATTGCGTTTCTCTGCCATGTTTTTTGGTGTTACTAAGACTATTCGTTAATGATAACCCGCCCCGCCAATCAACCCAGCGGCGGGACCTAAACTGAAACCTCATGAGCGATAGTTCGAGAATCAGACAGAAAATTATCTCAATACTCAGGGGCATTTGGCAACCGAATAAAATGTCTCGCCCCGCGTCAAACAGCAAAAAGCGTATAAATTAGGCATCTTCCGGTAAGATAATTCCGCTTCGACAGACCGCAGCGCTCAATGGGCTAACCTTGTATGCTAAATCCAGCGCAGCGTCAAACTGAGAAAGCGGAAACGGGTAAAACGTGGATCGCCAAGCACACCGTTATAGGCCTCTTACGACGAGGCGGAGACTAAGGTTGGAGTGATAAAAATCACCAGTTCACGCCGCTTACGCTCCGTTCTTTGGTGTTGAAACAGTGAACCCAATAGCGGCACATCCCCCAACAGCGGCACTTTTCGTTCCCCTCGATTTTTTTGTTGTTGAAAAATCCCGCCCAACACAATGGTCTCACCATCAGACACCGTAACCTGGGTTTGAATTTCTTGTTTATCGATCGCGAGTGTTTCGCCATTGTTGCTTTGTTTAATCACCAGCCCTGGCATGTTTTGGCTGATTTTTAAATTAAGCGTAATTTTGCCCTCACGCAGCACCGTAGGCGTCACCTCCATCCCCAATACGGCTTCTTTGAACTGGATGGCGGTCGCACCGCGGTTACCGCTGGATACCTGATAGGGAATTTCTGTGCCCTGCTTGATGCTGGCCATCTGCTTGTGTGCGGTGAAAAGACGTGGACTGGCGATGATCTCAACTTGGTTCTCATGCTCAAGCGCTGACAATTCTAAATCGAGCAGTCGGCCATTTAAGCGGGCCAGATTGAACCCAACGCTGCCCGCAGGCGATTCCACCGGCAGATTAACGTTGAAGTCATTCAGGTGCAGCGTTCGACCCGGTTGCGTCGGTTCGCCCATGCCCCAGCTCACTCCCAATTCCCGTAAACTGTCGCTGCTGATGGTGACAATGTGTGCGGCTAATTGCACTTGAGCAACAGGCCTATCCAGGGTATCAATCCATGTCTGTAGCGGCTGCACTATCGCCGGGACGTCGCGTACCAAGAGGGTATTGGTGCGCGTATCCGCACTCACGCTCCCCTGTTCCGATAACAACGTACTGCGCTGTGCCAGCACGCTGGTGGCAACCTCTTGCGCATCGGCGTATTGCAGGGTAAAAAAACGATTTTCCAACGCCGTTTGGCGAGTGTCTGTCACCGGTGAAGACACCAGCAACACATTGTCTTTACGCTCAATCAACAGCGCGCCTTGACGCGCAACGATGTCTAACGCCTGCTGCCAGGGAACCTGATGCAAACGCAGGCTCATTACACCGCTAACCTCCGGCGCAATCACCACATTCAACCGTTGGTGCTCAGCGAGCGCCTGCACGATTTTCTGCACGGGCGCATCGTCAAACGCTAATGAAATGGTCGACATCGGCACCTTGGCAAATACCGTATGCCCACCCAGTAAGGCACACAGTAACACCCCCACCTCTTTCAGCTTCCCTGGCCTTGTCATCCTGCTTTCCTCCGTATGTAGCGCGGCAAAACTCAGCGTATCGCGCCACTGCGCGATGACCGCGTCGCAGGCAGCATCCTCACCCAGCGGCGCGCTTGTCCAGTTGCATCCACTACCGATTTTTCCACCTGAACACCTTGCTCGTCGATGGCGCTAACCGTCCAACCCGAAGAGACCAGTGCATCGCCCACGCTCACCATGAGCCAACGCTCCCCTGGCACAGAAAGCCAGCCAGACCACCCTGCGCTATCCCCAATCACACCTTCCAGTCGCCATCGCGTAATGTCATCCCCACCGGCTGCGTGCCTGGCGGCTGGCTGAAAGGGATCGCGCCCTGCGCGTGCAATATCGCTGAGAGCTACCGGTGAGTACAACGCCAGCACCAGCATCCAGCCATGAGTCACTTTCACCGCTGCGTCTCCTTACCCGAGTCAGGAACGGCAAGCTGCATTTCCAAATGCAATACCTCGTGTTGCACATCAATCGAGAGCGAGTGAATATGCAGTGGCTGCATGGATGCGGTGATGTGTTGAATGAGCGTCAACGCACCAGAAAAGTCAGTGCTCACTATCATTTTCCACGGTTGTCGGTGGGAGGGAATCGGTGGTTGCAATGCCATTAACGCGGCATTCGACGCAGAGAGCGGCAACAGCAGGCGCTCTGTCACTGCCACCGCCGTGTGATGAACCGGTTTATCCGGCAAGGTGTTCCACTCTTGTTGCAACGTTGCTAACGCCGGGAAATCATCTAAACGCTGTACCAGCGCAGCGTGCGCCTCGCTCGAGTGCACAAGGTGTTGTCGCAAGCGCTCCACGGCGGCACGTTCCGGTTGCAGCACGGTGGTATATCCCAACGCGGCGAGCATCCCCATCACCAGACCTTGCACTGACCACTGCACCCAGCGCGAGGTCGCCATAAACGTCAACCACAGGGAGCGCACACTACTCATCATCGGGAACGTCCTGCAAAGAGAGCCGCTCAACGCGCCAATCAGCCTGAAGGAGAAACGTCAACACCGGCACGTCCCCCTCCGGTGACGCCATGATTTCCTGCCGTGTTTGCATCAGGCGTACTGATGTCAGCGCCGTTTCGGTTTCGAGCCGGGAACTGAAGTGCACAATGTCGGCGTAATCATGGCTTCTGCCCGTGAGATGGACCTCGCCATCCTGCACGGTGATAGCGGTAAGCCACAGCCCACCAGGCACCCACTGCGCCAGTTGCTTTAACAACTGTTCATAACCCCGGTTGTGCGCTCGCGTGTCATTGTCTGCCTGCTGCTGGGCATGCCATTGTTGCAGGGTGCCCATCAACCGTTGAACCTCGCGCAATTGTGTGCTGTCAGCGAGGTGCTTTAGTTGCAATGTGCGCAGCGTTTCCTCCATCACGCCACGCTGTTGGTCAAGCCTCCCACGGCACACCCCCAGTGCGATCAACAAGCCAACCGAGAAAAACAACAGCCACAGCCACCAGCGGCGAGTATCTCGTACCCATCGCCGTTGACGCCATGGCAACAGATTGACGTGAAAGCTGTGCATTAATCGTCCGCCCGCAGGGCCAAACCACCCGCCACCACAAACTGGGACGGATTAAGCGGCAGCGGCGGATAGGCTTGATGCAAAATATCAAACGGCGACCACGATGCCAGCGGGTGCACAGAGCGCGGGATGTCCTCACCGCATTCACCACTGTAATACGTGATTTCACCGCGTTGACCCGGGTAGTGATTACTCACACAGGTAACGATATCGCCACACTGTGTCACCACCTCTTGCGAGATAACACCAAACGACAGCGGCTGGGATAGCGGCGACACCCACAGCCAGTGATCGGTATCAAGGCGATGCAGCAGCAGAGCACCGGAAGCTACCCCCGCCAGTTGGCCCATGGTACGCAACGCGCAAGGCACGATATCCAGCACATCAGGCGTTAGCCCAGCACGATGCAGGCAGCGTTGCCACTGCGCCACCTCTTCACGTTTGGCCGCGGTGATCAGCAAGAAACCCGGTGACTGGGGCTCACTGCGATAGTCGAGCACCAACGATTCGCGGCCAATGGGAAACTGGCGCGCCGCCTGATGGTCAATATACCAGCCGCGATCCGGCTCCCGCAGACGGCTGTCAGGGGCCACCATAAGCTGCTGCAACACGCGCTGGGCCGGAAAGCCAACGCGCAGCGATATTCGGCGCGGTAGCACCCGTCGCCATTGCGTCAGGACATCGCACAATGCGTCGGAATGCTGTAAACTCCCCTCCCTTAATGTGTCCGCAGGCAGTGGGATTTGCCACCACTGACGCAGCTGCCAGCCACGGCGGCGGCGCTGTACGGCCAGGGCACGCAGACATCCGTTTTGTATATCTAATCCGACCTGCCAATGGTGATAAGCCATGTTCAATGCGACCTCTCCCTCGTCGTTAAGAAGAGCACGCGTTGCTGAAAACGTGTGCTGAATAAAAGAACGTATCCACAGTGCAGGCTTACCTTTATACTAGCGGGCAATTGTTTAGAAACTGTCCACACGCTACTGAATGGAAAATTCCCGGTGAAGTTCGTAAAGTATTTATTCATCCTTGCAGTGACTTGCATTCTGCTTGGAGCCGCATCGATATATGGGCTATATCGTTATATCGAGCCTCAGTTGCCCGATGTCGCAACGTTGAAAGATGTCCGTTTACAAACGCCGATGCAGGTGCTCAGCGCCGACGGTGAGCTGATTGCCCAGTTCGGTGAGAAACGCCGCATTCCGCTAAAGTTGGGCCAGATTCCGCCTGAAATGGTCCACGCGTTTATCGCGACTGAAGACAGCCGCTTCTACGAGCACCACGGCGTCGATCCGATAGGGATTGTGCGTGCCGCAACTATCGCGTTGACCTCTGGACAGGCATCGCAAGGGGCGAGCACCATCACGCAGCAGTTGGCGCGTAACTTCTTTCTAAGCCCGGAACGCACGCTGATCCGTAAGATCAAAGAAGTGTTTCTGGCGATCCGTATCGAGCAGTTGCTGACCAAAGACGAGATCCTTGAGCTGTATCTCAACAAGATTTATCTCGGGTATCGCGCCTACGGGGTGGGGGCTGCCGCGCACGTTTACTTTGGCCGCTCAGTTGAACAACTGACGCTAAGCCAAATGGCCACTATCGCCGGTTTACCTAAAGCCCCGTCCACCTTTAACCCGCTCTACTCCTACGATCGCGCCGTCGCGCGCCGCAATGTGGTACTGGCTCGTATGCGCGATGAAAATTACATCACGCAGGCCCAGTACGATCAGGCGCGTAACGAGAAGCTGGTGGCCGACTACCACGCACCGGAGATTGCCTTCTCCGCGTCATATCTGGCCGAAATGGTGCGTCAGGAGATGGTGAAACGCTACGGTGAAGACGCTTATAACGATGGCTACAAGGTCTACACCACTATCACCAAGAAACGTCAGCTCGCCGCGGAAGAGGCGCTGCGCAATAACGTCATGGCCTATGATATGCGCCATGGCTACCGCGGCCCGGAAAAAGTGCTGTGGAAAGTGGGTGAAAGCGCCTGGGACCAAACGCGCATCATCAATGAACTGAAAAATACGCCCAGTTACGGCCCGCTAAACCCCGCCGTTATCACCCAAAGCGATGCCGACAAAGCCACCGCGTTGATGGCCGATGGCAGCAGCGTTGTTCTGCCGCTGGTGGGTATGAAATGGGCGCGTCCGTTTAAATCCGACGTACTGCAAGGGGCGATGCCGCGCCGCGTCACCGATGTGGTGCAAACCGGCCAGCAGGTATGGGTGCGTAAGGTAGGCAACGACTGGTGGCTGGGACAAGCGCCGGATGTCAACTCCGCGCTGGTGTCCATGAACCCGACCAACGGTGCCATTGAAGCGCTGGTGGGCGGCTTTGATTTCAATCAGAGCAAGTTCAACCGTGCCACGCAAGCGCTGCGCCAGATTGGTTCCAATATCAAACCTTTCCTGTATACCGCCGCCATGGATAAGGGACTGACGCTGGCCACTATCCTTAACGACGTGCCGATCACGCGTTGGGATGCAGGTGCAGGCTCAGACTGGAGTCCGAAGAACTCTCCGGCAACCTACGACGGTCCGATTCGCTTACGTCAAGGGCTGGGTCAGTCTAAAAACGTGGTGATGGTGCGTGCGATGCGCGCGATGGGCGTTGATTATGCGGCTGATTACCTACAGCGTTTCGGTTTCCCGCAGCAAAATATTGTGCGCACTGAATCGCTGGCGCTGGGCGCCGCGTCCTTCACGCCGCTCCAAGTGGTCAGAGGCTATGCGGTGATGGCCAACGGGGGCTACCTGGTTGACCCTTACTTCATTTCCCGTATCGAGAATGACACGGGCAACACGCTTTTTAACGCAACGCCGAAAACCGTGTGCGACACCTGCAATCTGCCGCTGGTTTATGGTGAAACACCGCGTTCTGCCGTACTCTCCACGGATAACATGGAAAACGTTGCCACTTCGCTAGAGCAGCAAGGTACGGTGCCTCAGCCACAGATTGATGCCGTCACGCCGACCGAAGCGCAGGTAAGTACACTACCGTATGCACCGCATGTCATCAGTACGCCGTTGTCATTTTTGATGAAAAGTGCGCTCAACAGTAACGTGTTTGGCGAACCCGGCTGGATGGGAACGGGCTGGCGTGCTGGTAAAGATTTGCAGCGCCATGACATCGGCGGCAAAACCGGCACCACCAACAGTTCCAAAGATGCCTGGTTCTCTGGCTACGGACCCAACCTTGTCACCTCGGTGTGGATTGGCTTTGATGACCATCGTCGCGATCTGGGGCGCAGCACGGTTTCTGGTGCGATTAAGGATCAGATCTCGGGTTATGAGGGAGGGGCAAAAAGCGCCCAACCTGCGTGGGATGATTATATGAAAGTCGCCCTGCAAGGCGTAGCAGAACAGCCGCTGACGCCGCCGCCGGGCGTTGTGACCGTCACCATCGATCGCTACACCGGTAAACTCTCCAGCGGCGGCAGCAACAGCCGTGCGGAATATTTTATCGATGGCACGCAGCCTACGGAATTCGAGGTCCATGAGGCAGGCACCACCTTGATGGAAAACGGTCAGAGCGAAGAACTGTTCTAACACGTCGCCACGGACGAGCACCTTCACGTCATTCCCGCGCAGGCGGGAATCGCTTACAGACGAAACGTGTTATTTCTGCAAGAAATCCCCGGCCTACGCCGGGGACGCCGGAGGTGTCTGTCCGGCCAGCCACTCGCGCGTTAAAAACAGTGCACTAACGTTACGCGCTTCGCGAAAATCCGGCTCCTGCAACAGGCCCAGCAGATTATCCAACGGCCAGCGCACCGGAATCAGCGGCTCAGGCTCATCCCCTTCTCGCGTCTGCGGATAAAGGTCACGCGCGACAACGATATTCATGCGGCTGGAGAAATAGGACGGCGCCAAGGTCAGCGTCGCCAGCAGCGACATCTGGTGTGCGCCGAATCCCGCTTCTTCCATCAATTCGCGATTCGCTGCTTCAAAAACGCTTTCCCCCGGATCGATGAGCCCTTTGGGGAACCCCAATTCATACTGCTCGATACCGACGGCGTATTCACGCACCAACACCAGCTGATTGTCGATAATCGGCACAATCATCACCGCTTCTCGCCCCGAGGGACGCATCCGTTCATACACCCGGCGCACGCCGTTACTGAACTCAAGATCAACCGATTCCACGTTAAACAGGCGCGAGCGGGCCACCGTCTCCACGTTCAAAATTTTCGGTTTTTTCAGATTATTATTCATAACTCTATTCGCCCTACGAGGCATTCCTGTGGCAACAAAAAATCTGAGACCCGTTAAAGAAAAGCGATGAGGAACGCAAAGCACTGACACCACTTTTCCGTAACGGGAACGCCGCAGAATGCAAAAAAAACGTTAATTTTCTTTTTTGATATTGCTCACATTGTGAGTTAACAGGCTATCTTACCGCAACTCCGATACGACTCAATTTATGCAATCGCAACAAATAACAAACATTACGGTTTTTCCCCGATAAAAATAAAAGTCAACACATCACAATAAATTCAGATTTTCCCCATGTTTTCTTATGATTTTCTCTTGGTAAGATCGACGAAATATAGGAAAAATTTATTGCGTTAATGAGTGATTCAAGCTGATTAACAATGACATACGGATTATCACTCTCGGGATAAGTTTGCTAGTATCCGAATTATCAGCGTTGGAATGAGGATGGCATGAGCACAATAGTTATTCTTTTATCCCTATTGTTTGCCTGTCTTATCGTCATCGGAAGTTACACTGGATACCGTATGCGTCGCCATTTGCCCTTTACAAAACCGTCCTTCGCCGTCATGCACGCGCGAGAACGCACATTAACGCACGATGAGCGTGCCGCCCTTGAGCGCTATTTGACACTCGCTAATCTGCAACTGTCAGCATCCAGCGCATTGCCCGTGTTACAACGGGCGCGACAGGATCCGCGCGTCTATGTGCTCACCCACAGCATTACGCGTTATAGCCTCACTACCAGCGCCGCAAATAAGTGGCGTTATTTCATTGATACACAAGAGATACACCTACCGGCTGACTGGGAAAAGTACATCACCGAAAACAACCATATTGAGCTGATTAGCACCCGCTCAATTCCGCTGGTCGTTGCGCTCAACGGACATTCCTTGAGTGAATGCGTTGAGCACAGCGATCAGAGTATTTTACCGCCGCCGTTAATACCTGAGCGTAATGCCTCAATTCGTGAAGAGGGGAATGAACGCGCCGAGCTGGTTGCCGTTCGCAAGGAGACGCGAGAAGAGTACGCGGTGCATCACGCGTCGGGCATTCGGGAAGCGCTGTTGATCTCACTGGCTTTTTTGCTGCTGTTTATCAGCCTGATGACGCCGTTGACGGTGATGCCCTGGCTTGCTGCCGCCGCTGTGCTGTTGGCGGCCTGGAGCGGCTGGCAGCTGTTTCGCGCGCCCTCTGAGCGTGAACTGCAAGAAGTACATTGTCTTAATGGTACGCCACAGTGCCTCGGCCTGTTCGGTGAATCGAACCAGGAGCAGATTGGCAATATTTCCCTGGGCAATATCGATCTTATCTATCCGCCCCATTGGCAACCTTATATCGCCTACGATCTGGCGCAGAAGACTCAGGTCGATATCTATCTGAATCGTCAGGTGGTTCGTCAGGGCGAATTTCTCTCGCTCCATGAGGAAGTCAGTCGCTTCCCGCTCCAGCGCTTTGGAAAAAACCTGATTCTCTCTGCGGGTGCGCTACTTCCGCTTATCCTGCTGCTCAGTTTCTTGCCGTTGGAATTACCGCTCAACCTGAGCATGAGCTGGCTGCAAGGCGCGCAGAATATCAAAGTGGTGCAGGTTGACGAATTACAAAACGCTCACCTGAAAATCGGCGATAAATTGGATATTCAGAGCACCGGCATGTGCGATGTGCCTGCGGGCAACCGCTATCCGGGCAACGTAAAGCCTTATGCCTTTACCCCGTTTGATTGCTCTGCCATCTACTGGAACAAGGCCGGGTCGTTACCGCTACCTGAATCAGACGTGATCGAAAAAGCCTCAGCGTTACTGTCCGTGGTGAACGCACAGTTGCATCCCGTGACCAACGATGAAGGCAAAGTCAGCACGCAGCTCGCGTCCGCCATTCAGAAATCAGGCATGGTACTGCTCAACAATTTCTCTGATATTGTGCTGAAAACCCAGGAGCTGTGTACGCGTGAAGAGGATTGTACTCGGCTGAAAAATGCGCTGGTCAATCTGGGCAATGTGAAAACCTGGGATGCCTTGGTCAGACGCGCAAAATCAGGATCGCTTAAGGGGATGAACGTACTGCTGCGCTCGGTTAATGCTGAATCCCTGGAAACGTTGGTGGTCAGCGCCACGGAGTCATTTTTCTATCAAGAGATTAACGCCGCCACCGATTTGCTAAATAGCCCGCCACCCAGCGGCTTTCTTATCCGCAGTGACGAAGGTCGCCAGCTCGTAAACTACCCGCTGCCGCCCAAACCGTTTAATGAATATCATGCAACAGAGCAATGGCAAGAGTTGCAACGGCTTTCCGCCATGCTGCTGCACACGCCCTTTAGCGCTAAAGGGGTCATCACGCAACTCTCCACCGATGCCAACGGAACGCAGCACATCAATTTACGCAGCGATCCCGACGCTATCACGCTGTGGCGCTACTTCGGCACCGGTTTATTGATGCTGGTGCTCTCGGTAGTACTGGTTGCCAATTTGGCGTTGATGCTGGTAAAAATGCGCAAAAGCCAGCAGCGCGAACGCGATATCAAGCAGTACTACGATACCTGCTTTTCAACCCGACTCGCTACGCCTATCTTGATGGAAGGCCGCGCCTACCGGATGAATGACTAGGCGCGTCTAAACACGCCCCGTTGCTGACGACCGCAGAGAACATGCCACCGACGCCATGCGATACGGTGTTTTCTTGCACCATGCCCCACCGCCCTACCGGAGTACCGATGCCGCAAAATCTCAATTGGAATGATATCGATACCGTTATCCTGGACATGGATGGCACCCTGCTGGACCTGGCCTTTGACAGCTACTTCTGGCTGCAACGGGTGCCAGAACAACTCAGCGTAGAGAGAAAGATTTCCCTGAGTGAAGCCAAAAAAGTGATAGAGAAAGAGTATCACGCCGTTCAACACACATTGAACTGGTACTGCTTTGATTACTGGAGTGAACGCCTCGGTTTTGATATCTATCAGATGACCAGTGAGATAGGCGCACGCGCCCGTTTGCGAGCCGATACCGAGCCGTTTCTCACCGCATTGGCCGCCAGTGGCAAACAGCGCGTATTGCTCACCAACGCCCATCCGCACGGTCTGGCAGTAAAAATGGCGCATACCGGGCTCGACAGACACCTTGATTTATTACTTTCCACCCATACGTATGGGTATCCGAAGGAACATCAGCAACTGTGGCAACAGGTGCACGCGCAGGTAGGGTTTGATCCAGAACGCACGTTGTTTATCGATGACAGCGAACCGATTCTGGATGCGGCCAAAGCGTTTGGCCTGCGTTACTGTCTGGGGGTCACCAACCCGGACTCAGGCCAGCAGGAGAAATCTTTTGATCGCCATCCGGCCATGAATGATTATCTGGCGTTCCTGCCCGCCTTACGCATGGCACAACGCACGTCCTGATAATGTGTCTATGTTCAAGGCGTTTATGAACAAGAGGTTGCTATGAAAGAGAAGACCGAGTCAGATGACAGTATTCGCCTGGACAAATGGCTCTGGGCCGCTCGATTCTACAAAACCCGGGCTATCGCGCGCGAAGCCATCGATGGCGGTAAGGTGCATTACAATGGGCAACGGGCCAAGCCCAGCAAGCTGGTAGAACTGGATGCTGAAATCAAACTGCGTCAGGGCAACGACGAACGCACCGTGCTGGTCTGAGCCCTCAGTTCACAACGTCGGTCGGCACCTGAAGCGCAATTGCTGTATCGGGAGACCGAGCAAAGCGTCGAAAAACGCGAAAAGATCTCCTTGGCACGCAAGATGAACGCCCTGACGATGCCGCACCCGGATCGTCGTCCCGATAAAAAAGAACGGCGCGATCTGATAAAATTTAAATATACGCCCTAAATAATTCGAGTTGCAGGAAGGCGGCAAGCGCTGGCCCGAAGGGTGAATCTCAGGGATGAGTGTCATTAATCCCGATGAGCTTACTTGGGTAAGTGATTTGGGTGACCGCATGCAGCCACGTAAAATATGACGGGCGCAGCAATTCAGAGTAGTTCCTGACCATGAAGAGAGAAACCATGTCCAACCATGACCAACTGCACCGTTATCTGTTTGAAAATCATGCCGTTCGCGGCGAGTTGGTGACGGTCAGTAATACCTACCAACAGATTCTGGATAACCACGACTACCCGGCGCCTGTGCGCCTGATTCTGGGTGATATGCTTGCCGCCACCAGCCTGCTGACGGCGACGTTGAAGTTCAATGGCGATATCACCGTACAGCTTCAGGGCGACGGTCCGCTGAAACTCGCCGTCATTAACGGTAATAACCAGCAGCAAATGCGCGGTGTTGCCCGTTTGCAAGGTGAGATTACACCCGACGCGACGCTGCGTGGCATGGTCGGCAATGGTTATCTGGTGATCACCATTACCCCCGAGGAAGGCGAGCGTTATCAAGGGGTGGTCGGTCTGGAAGGGGATTCGGTTGCCAGTTGTCTGGAGAACTATTTCCTACAATCCGAGCAGTTGCCTACCCGGCTGTTTATTCGCAGCGGGGAGCATGAAGGCCGCCCGGTTGCTGCAGGCATGCTGCTGCAAGTGCTGCCGGCGCAGCACGTCGGCCACGACGATTTTGATCATCTGGTGCAATTGACAACAACCATCAAAAACGAAGAGTTGTTTACCCTGCCTGCGAACGAGGTGTTGTACCGCCTTTACCATCAGGAATCGGTGACGCTTTACGAGCCGCAGGCCGTATCGTTTCACTGTCACTGTTCGCGTGAACGTTGCGCAGATGCATTAATGACGCTGTCGGATGCCGATCTGCATGAGATGCTGGAACAGGAACAAGAAATCGATATGCATTGCGATTACTGCGGTACTCACTACCTGTTCAGCGCCAGCGAAATCAGTGACATTCGTCACGCCAGCGCTGACGCCACAAGGCATTGATCGCATAAGACATTGATAGCATGTTACTGACTAAACGGGCACTTCGGTGCCCGTTTTCATTTTTCGCCCCCACAGGAGAAGAATCGTTTCACTTAACGAAAATTAAACAAACCCATGTCTTAAATTATTTAATTTTATGATTGTTATCCCAGCTAAAATAGGCTTACTCCGTACAATGATTATTAGTATGACTATAACTATTGAGGAGTAGCGATATGCAGATCAAAGGTATTGCACCACAAGCCCTCGCCGCTTATGGAATCCGCGATGTCAGCGAGATTGTCTACAATCCGAGTTATGAAGTACTTTTCCAGGAGGAGGTTGCTCCCGACCTGGAGGGATATGAACGCGGTCGAGAAACTAAACTGGGCGCTATCGCCGTCGACACCGGCGTTTTTACCGGTCGTTCGCCCAAAGATAAATATATCGTTCGTGATGACACCTCACGTGAACACGTGTGGTGGTCGGATCAAGGCAAAGGCAAGAACGATAACCACCCCATGACGCAAGAAGTCTGGAGTCACCTGAAACAGTTGGTGACCGAGCAACTGTCTGGCAAACGTCTGTTTGTCATCGATGCCTTCTGCGGTGCCAACCCCGATACCCGCCTCAAAGTGCGTTTTATCACTGAGGTTGCCTGGCAGGCCCACTTCGTCAAAAACATGTTTATTCGCCCACAAGAGGATGAACTCACACAATTTGAGCCCGATTTCATCGTGATGAACGGGGCGAAATGTACCAATCCGCAATGGCAGGAGCAGGGGCTAAACTCAGAGAATTTTGTCGCGTTCAACCTGACGGAGCGGATCCAACTGATCGGCGGCACCTGGTACGGCGGCGAAATGAAAAAAGGGATGTTCTCTATCATGAACTACCTGCTGCCGCTCAAAGGCATCGCCTCTATGCACTGCTCTGCCAACGTCGGTGAAAAAGGGGATGTGGCCATCTTCTTCGGCCTGTCCGGCACCGGAAAAACCACGCTGTCCACCGATCCGAAGCGCCAGTTGATTGGCGACGACGAGCACGGCTGGGATGATGACGGCGTGTTCAACTTTGAAGGTGGCTGCTACGCAAAAACCATCAAGCTGTCGAAAGAAGCGGAACCGGATATTTACGGTGCCATCAAACGCGATGCGCTGCTGGAGAATGTCACGGTACGGGAAGATGGCAGCGTGGATTTCAACGATGGCAGTAAAACGGAGAACACCCGCGTCTCCTATCCCATTTACCACATTCATAACATCGTCAAACCGGTTTCCAAAGCGGGACACGCCCGTAAGGTGATCTTCCTGACGGCCGATGCCTTCGGCGTGCTGCCGCCGGTATCACGCCTTACGCCCGACCAGACACAGTATCATTTCCTGTCCGGCTTCACCGCCAAACTGGCAGGCACAGAGCGCGGGATCACCGAGCCTACCCCAACGTTTTCCGCCTGCTTTGGTGCGGCGTTTCTGTCGCTCCATCCCACACGTTATGCCGAAGTGCTGGTAAAACGCATGAAAGCCGCGGGTGCACAGGCCTATCTGGTCAACACTGGCTGGAACGGTTCGGGAAAACGCATCTCAATTAAAGACACCCGTGCCATCATTGATGCCATTCTGAATGGCAGCATTGATGATGCCGAAATGCATACGTTGCCGATCTTCAATCTGGCTATCCCGCGCTCACTGCCCGGCGTCGATGTTCAGATTCTGGATCCACGCAACACTTACGCCAGCCGGGCGAAGTGGCAAGAGAAAGCCGAAGATTTGGCGCAGCGTTTCTGCACCAACTTCGACAAATATACCGATACCCCTGCCGGTCAGGCGCTGGTGAGCGCCGGGCCAGAAATTGGGGCGGAAATCACGCCATAAAACGCAAAAGCGCGGGCAAGCCCGCGCTTTTTTTCTTCTGCGTTAACCGCCCTGTTTCACCCTTCTGACGTCTCTTTTTCAACCGTTGACGGCCCTTCTTTAGACTGCTCGTAGGGTAAAGGCAAATAAGCGCGCACGCACAGCCCTCCACGCTCGCTGGTGCCCACGTCTAACGCTCCGTCATGCGCATCAATGATACGCTGCACGATTGCCAGCCCTAATCCTGTACCGCTGGTAGTACGCGCGCTGTCGCCGCGCACAAACGGTTGGAATAGATGCGCCAACTGAGCAGGATCGATACCGGGACCATCATCCTCCACCTGGAACCAGACGCGTTGCAGTTCTCGTCCGCTGCTCACCTTGATCCAACCATTACCATAGCGCGTAGCATTGACCACCAGATTCAGCGCCGCGCGTTTGATGGAGAGCGGGCTGATACGAACCATCAGTTCACCGTCGGAGAAATCGCTGTCAATCTGGCGCTCATAGCCGCTCTCAGCCGCCACAACTTCGCCCAGAATACTGTTGAGATCCGCCGCTTCCATCTGCATCTCCTGACCGGTACGCAGATAGTCGATAAACTGTTCGATAATGGCATTACACTCTTCAATATCCTTGTTGATGGACTCAGCCAGGTAGTCATCATCCTTGCTCATCATCTCGGTCGCCAGCCGGATACGTGTTAACGGCGTGCGTAAATCGTGGCTGACGCCCGCCATCAATAGCGTACGATCGTCAGCCAGCAGTTTGACTCCCGACGCCATCTGGTTAAAAGCGCACGTTACCGAGCGCACCTCGGAAGCACCATATTCACGCAACGCGGGCGGAATAATGCCTTTCCCCACTTGCAGCGCAGCATACTCCAGCTCCACCAGCGGCCGGTTTTGCAAACGAATAAACAGCCACGCCCCGCCGATGACGAGCAGCATAATCGCCAGCGTGTACCTGAATAGCGGAGAAAAATCGCCCTGATGGATTTCCGTCAGGGGCACCCTTACCCAGATATCGGGTGAAAGCCAGGTTTTCAACCACACCACGGGGGTATTTTTGCTGACTTCAACGCGTACATCCGTCGGGCCGCCAAGCTGCTGCGCCATTTGCTGGCTCAAAAACTTGTAGTGCTGCGCCCAACGCAGGCCACTTTCCTCCGCCGCGGCATTGGTATACAGGGAAATCCCCAGCTCGCGATAGATTTCACGCCGGAACGCCGGTGGCACTTCCAGCGAAGAGCCATCCTCCAGTTGCAGCCTGTCGGTCATCAGCATACGCACTTCGTAGGCCAAGACTTTGTTGAACTGCTGCAAGCTTGGCAAAATGGCGAAGTTGAGCACCACCAGATAGGTGGTGACCAGGCTGACAAACAACAGGGTAACAATCAGCAACAGCGTCCGGGCAAACGAACTGCGCGGAGAAAAGCGCCATCGTCTCATGCTTTACTGCCGTCCGGCACAAAGACGTATCCCAGGCCCCAGACGGTTTGGATATAGCGCGGATGCGCCGGATCTTCCTCCACCATGCGACGCAGCCGCGAGATCTGCACGTCGATGGAGCGTTCCATGGCGCTGTATTCACGACCACGCGCCAGGTTCATCAGTTTATCGCGAGATAATGGTTCACGCGGGTGGCTGACCAATGCTTTCAACACCGCAAACTCCCCGCTGGTCAACGGCATCGGCTCGTCATCGCGAAACATTTCGCGCGTGCCAAGGTTAAGCTTGAACCTGCCAAAGGCGATCACCGCTTCTTCCTGTGAGGGCGCCCCCGGCAACTCGTTCGCCTGACGGCGCAGCACAGCTCGGATGCGCGCCAGCAGCTCACGCGGGTTAAACGGTTTAGGAATGTAGTCATCAGCGCCAATTTCCAGGCCAACGATACGATCCACCTCTTCCCCTTTCGCCGTCACCATAATGATGGGCATCGGGTTGCTTTGGCTGCGCAGGCGGCGGCAAATCGAGAGGCCATCTTCGCCCGGCAACATCAGGTCCAGCACCATCAGGTGAAAGGACTCACGCGTCAGTAAACGATCCATCTGTTCAGCATTGGCTACGCTACGTACTTGAAAACCTTGCTCCGTCAGGTAACGCTCCAGCAGTGCGCGCAGGCGCATATCATCATCTACTACCAGAATTTTATAATTTTCTTGCATTTTCATTCTCCAAAAGCGTAATCGCTGCCGATGCCCGTATTGTTCAAAAACCTATGAATTACTGACAGTCGTTTCTGGTATATATTGCAGGCAAAATTGTTACAAAGCATAATAAAATAGGGATTAATCAATCATTTCCTTCATTTTACAAGCGCAATCGCCTTAGGATGTAGCAACGCCTATACTGCTCACAGTGTATCAACGCCGCGCTATGCGTACTCGTAATAACCGATGATGGCTGCAAACGATGAAAACCGATCTTATCACCCGTGAAGGTTACGACATGCTCTACAAAGAGCTTAACTATCTTTGGAAAGAACGTCGTCCAGAAATTACAGAAAAAGTGGCTTGGGCGGCAAGTTTAGGCGATCGCAGTGAAAATGCCGACTACCAATATAACAAGCGGCTGTTGCGCGAAATAGACCGCCGGGTACGCTACTTGCGCAAACGTCTGGAAATCGTTCGTGTCGTCGATTACTCCCCTCAGCAAGAAGGCAAAGTGTTCTTCGGTGCCTGGGTTGAAGTAGAAAACGAGCAAGGCGACCAGATGCGCTTTCGCATCGTTGGCCCTGATGAGATCTATGGGCGTAAAGACTATATTTCAATCGACGCCCCCATGGCGCGGGCATTGCTGAAAAAAGAACGCGACGAAGAGGTGAAAGTAAAAACACCTTCGGGCGAAAAAACGTGGTACGTAAACCAGATAACCTATAATGCACCCGCCGAGTGATCGCCCGGCCGCGTATTTACCCACACCGTCACCACGGTGTTACAGGTTGCAGGGGTGACATCAACGGATATTGCAGGCCAATTTTGACCACGCGGTGCTGATAAGGTAGACATCACGCGTCAGCATTTCGAACTCCAGAATATCATTTTCTCCGATCATCGAGAAAGCATCATCGGGTGCATTGTCCTCCGGGTTTTTATCCAGTGCGACATTCTTGACCAACAGGCGATTTTCATTCCAGACGGAGTCAAAACTGAACGTGCGCTGTATGGTCCGGGGAATATCATCTTCACCGATAAACACACCATCAATAAAAATTAATGCACGATTTTTATCGCTTAAATAAACATTGACATCATATTCTTTCCTTATTTTATATTTTTCATTCCCCTCACTGACCCTCACCTCGCCACAACAAATCACCGGCTTGTGAAAAGACTGACGTTTAAAATAATAGGGCCCCACTAATAGAACCACCACCAATAATAACAGGCTAAACCATACCATTTTATTGCCAAGATTATTTTTCAACATAGGTCGTACATCCTTTTCCGCGTTTGCTACATGCAATGATGATGCGATTTTTTTTCATTCCTAAACTGTGCAACGGTATCGTCTTTGATGAAATAAACAAAACATGATCCTCACAGAGTTCCTGATAACCCGCGATCGAGTCGCGGTTGACCTCATCCTGTAATGCAAAAACATCACATTTATTAATCATATTGACTCTGACAAAAGGTCGATAAGGGAAACGACCAGAAAATGACACCATAATCAAAATAAATAGCAGAATCATGCCGATGATAAAAATAATCTTGGTCGTATAGCCTATCTGGAACCGATGAGACGTATTTTCTGGCGCAGCCAATCGGGGATTTACACCACGGGCCGGTTCGTTCATCGATGTCTTCCCCGTCGTGCGAACATCTGTTTGTTGTTTGGAATAGGCTTCAATGCTGTCGACATGAAAAACAATACCTGATTTCGGGACAGTGACAATAGCTTCCGCCAAGCCAAAATTACGTAATACCTTTCTAAGCAATGAGATATAATTATTGAGATTACTAATGGAAGGAGAAAGTGAATACTTTTCTAGTGCCTCTCGCAGCAACAATTCACGGCTTAATGTAACCCCCGGATTATCAATCAGAGTAGCGAGTATGCGTGCAATAGGCGCGCTCAATGAAATAGCTTCACCTTCACGATCGCGCCAAGATAAAGTTCCCTCTCCATCATTGAAAATGATGGTTTGATTAATCAAGTAGGCCATAAAAACCTCTGGGATAAGCAAGTATTATTTTAAAAATAACCTAACCCTATTGATGATATGTTTATTTACACGAAGCATAGGAAATGGAAATCCTGCGATATATATCTTAGATCGCTCATTAACGCCCATGAGAATATTGGTTTAAACAATACCTTTACGCCATACCTTTACACGACGACATAAAAAGAGTTGAGCCGTAGCATAAAAATTTGCTCGTTTATTGTCAAAGATTATTTAAAGCTGTTTTAGATTGTTATTTCCCATAAAAAATACAAGCACGTTTTTTGAAAGAAAATACGAGTAACCCTATGCCAATCGAAGATAAACAAAAAAAATAAAAAAACACTAACCTCTTGAACATAGTGAACATCGAAAATGAATAGGGCCACGCTCTTCGCCGTAAGGTGATACATTAAACCTATTAAAATCATATCAATTCAAGCTTTAGCCTATAAATAATAAAAACAAATTTTACGATTTGAAAAAAGAGGTTACCTGTAAATACTGCGACAAATAATAACATAAGTAAACTATAGTCAGGAAGATTATTCAAAAAACAATACAAGCGCGGGTAAATCCCCGAGAGATGAAATCATCGTTGCGGTTGATCGCCTTGCCTAAGGTTTATTCTGCTGTCCGATCGCCGATTGAACATGATAATTGCGAATAATTTCGCAATTATCATGACCTGGTTGCCAATACGATGTGCTTATTACGCATGATGCACGCCATCGCGGGATTCCCCCTCCCCGAAAACCTTTCCTTATGTGTTATCGGCTTAAAGACTTCACGTTATAGGGAGAAGGTGCAGAAGCGCGGCCCACGCCAATAAAAATGAAAACGTGGCGGGGATAAGATTATTTTTGTGTTGACATAAATGTGTCACTTCGATCGCTTAATTTGGCCTCGAAGTGTCACGGGAGACTCGAATATGTTCAGCGTAGATGCCATCCTGCAAGACCTTGCACCACACCGTCAAACGCCATCCTGGCAGCGCTCTCTTCTACGCGCACTGCTGTTTGAGCGCGAAATGCAACAATTCGCCGAACGTTACCCCCATCTGAAAGGCCTGGATCTGGTCGAACAAATTCTGGACTATTTCAATTTCACCTGTGAAATGGTGGAGGGAGATTTAGAAAACATCCCTAGCCAAGGGCCGGTGGTGCTGGTCGCCAACCATCCGATCGGCTCACTGGATGGTCTGGCGCTGCTGCGCGCGGTGGCGAGCGTTCGCCCTGACGTGCGTATTTTAGCCAGCCAAGTACTCTCCTACATTACCCCGTTAAAAGGGGTGCTGCTCGCCGTCGATAACGTTAACAACCGCACCAAGCGTTCACAAATCAATGCGATACAGCAGCACCTCAGTCAGGAGGGTGCCATCATTCTGTTTCCGGCAGGCGAAGTGTCACGCGTTAGCCTACGAGGGATTCGCGATGGGCATTGGCACAGCGGTTTTATTCGCATGGCAAGCAAAGCCCGTGCGCCCGTCGTTCCCATTCACATCAGCGGGCGCAACAGCATCTTGTTCTACCTCTCTTCTTTACTCTACCGGCCACTCTCAACGCTGCTGTTGGTCCGAGAAATGTTTCAACAACGCAGCCAGAAGCTCAAAATCCGCATTGGCGCGCGCATTCCCTATGCCACCTGGAGCCACGGAGAGTGGAATGCCAACGATGTTGCAGCCCGTTTCCGCCGCCATGTCTATCGACTGGGCCTGGGTAAACCCGGTACTTTCCTGGGAGAAAAACCGATTGCTCTGGCGGAAGATCGCGCCGCGCTGAAGCACGCGTTAACCGTGTGTGAAACCTTAGGCACCACCCCTGACGGTAAGGTCGTTTACCTCTATCGGCGCGGTGAGGAGGGATATGTGCCGATTCTGCGCGAACTGGGGCGGTTGCGAGAAATCGCGTTCCGCGCCGTCGGAGAAGGCTCAGGCCAGCGGCGCGATCTGGACAGCTATGACGACGACTACCTGCATCTGATTTTATGGGATGAAAAGGAGTTGGAAATTGTCGGAGCCTACCGTTTCAGCCTACCGCGCAGCAAATTGCCCATAAAGGCGTTAACGGTCTTTATAGCCACAGCTTGTTTCAGTATGGGGCAGAGATGGATCCGATTCTGGCTCAGGGCATTGAATTGGGACGAAGCTTTATTCAGCCCAAATATTGGGGAAAACGTGGGCTCGACTATCTGTGGCTGGGGATTGGCGCCTATCTGGCCCGTTACCCGCAATATCGCTATCTGTTCGGTCCGGTGTCGCTTTCCGGCACCCTGCCACCGCACGCGCGGGATCTGCTGGTTGCCTTTTATCGCCTGTACTTCTCACCGAGTCAGCCAATGGCTACCTCACGTCGGCCTTATCCGGCCTCGTTGCCCGATGTGTTAAAACAGTTTGAAGGCACCGACTATCAACAAGATCTGACGCGGCTAAAAAGCATGCTCAACAACATGGGATGTGCGATTCCCACACTGTACAAGCAATATTCTGAGGTCTGTGAAACCGGCGGTGTACAGTTTATCGATTTCGGTATCGACCCTGATTTTAACAACTGCATCGATGGCCTGGTGCTGGTGGATATGACACAGCTCAAACCGTCTCGCTACCAGCGCTATGTGGCTCCCTTCCTACCGGAGCCGCAGCAGATTCCGCAAGAGCACGCGTAGCCATCGTTCTTCTTTGTTACCGCCATCCTCCGTTTTCACGGAGGATGGCTGACGCACTATTTCAACTGAGATGCGTAGTCCCGACGCGGTTGGCCGGTATAAATCTGGCAGGGACGATAGATTTTGGGTTCCTGAGTATGCAGTTCCTTCCAGTGGGCAATCCAGCCGATAGTGCGGCCTACCGCAGAAATAACCGGGAACATGGAGGGCGGCAGGCCCATGGCTTTCAGGATCACCGCCGTGTAGAAATCCACGCTCGGATAGAGCCGGTGCTCAAGGAAATAGGGATCGGTCATGGCGATATGTTCCAGTTCCATCGCCACTTGCATCAGATTATCTTTCGGCCCCATCTCATTGAGCACTTCATGGCAGGTTTTTCGCAGCACGGCCGCACGCGGGTCAAAATGGTGATACACCGAGTTACCAAAGCCCAGCAAACGGAACGAGTCGCGGCGATCTTTAGCCCGCGGGAACACGCTCAACGGTATTGATCTCTTCGAGCATGCGCATACAGGCTTCATTAGCACCGCCATGGTTGGGTCCCCACATGGTTGCCAGCCCGGCAGCAATGCGCGCAAAGGGGTTAGCGCCGGAGGAACCGGATGCTCTCACTGCGGTGGTAGAGGGACATTGGCCGTGATCGGCGTGCAGAATCAGCACCCGGTTCATTGCACGTTCCAGCACCGGGTTGACTTCATACTTTTCTGCCGGAACGGAAAACAGCATATGCAGGAAACTGCCAGTATAAGAGAGGCTGTTGCGCGGATAAGCCGCTGGTTGCTCAATGGAGAATTTATAGCTCATGGCGGCCAGCGTCGGCATCTTCGACAACAGGCGCAGCGCCGCCAGCTCGCGGTGCTCTTCGTTGTGAATATCCAGCACGTCGTGATAAAACGCCGCCAGCGCCCCAACCACGGCGCACATCAGCGCCATCGGGTGCGAGTCGCGACGAAACCCGCTGACCATACGCGAGATTTGCTCATGAATCATGGTATGCCGTGTGATGCTGTTGACAAACTGATCGTACTGTTCACGATTCGGCGCATCACCGTGCAGCATGATGTAACACACTTCGGTAAAATCACACTTCTCAGCCAGTTGCTCCACCGGGAACCCGCGATGCAGCAGCACGCTATTGGCAGCGTCAATGTAGGTGATGGCGGATTCACACCCGGCTGTGTTATTGAACCCCGGATCGTAGCTGCACAGCCCCTGCGCACCTAAAGGACGTACGTCTACGGCCTCTTTGCCCAACACGCCCGCGCGCACGTTGAGCGCAATGTTCTTTTTTCCTTCCATCGTCAGGATGGATTTCTTGACTGTCATTATTCTTTCTCCCGTCCGAATGCGCCTTTCACCAACATGACACCCCATAACGCGAATCTGCGCCGCATTACCGTAACACAGCCAGAGCACACTCCGTACCGCACCTTTCCTTAATACGCGAAAAAAGGCTTTAAATTCGAACAATTCGCTGAAAAATTGACATAGGTAAATTTTCTGAGAGGCCATAATGCCGACTGGCATTTTTGCTACGCAATCAGTATAACTGTCCCCGATTAGTTAACTCACCCCTTGATGATGATTGAATTCCGATTATGAATGATGCATTGAGCCAGATTATCGCCAGCGAATTGCAGGCGCGAAAGGAGCAGGTTGACGCCGCTGTACGCCTGCTGGACGAAGGGAACACCGTACCGTTCATCGCTCGTTACCGTAAGGAAGTGACTGGCGGGTTGGATGATACCCAACTGCGCCAGTTGGAAACCCGCCTCGGTTACTTGCGCGAATTGGAAGAACGGCGTCAGACCATTCTGAAATCGATCGAAGAGCAAGGAAAATTAACACCACCGTTAGTTTTGGCGATTAATGGCACCCTGAGTAAGACTGAACTGGAAGATCTCTACCTGCCGTACAAACCCAAACGTCGTACTCGTGGACAAATTGCCATCGAAGCCGGGCTGGAGCCGCTGGCAGACAGTCTGTGGCAAGACCCGAGCCAGGTGCCCGAAGAGGCGGCACTGGCCTATGTCGCCGAAGACAAAGGCGTTGCCGATGTCAAAGCCGCGCTGGACGGTGCACGCTACATTCTGATGGAGCGTTTCGCCGAAGATGCCGTCTTGCTGGCCAAGGTGCGTGACTACTTGTGGAAAAATGCTCATTTGGTGGCACGCGTGGTCGAAGGTAAAGAAGATGAAGGCGCGAAGTTCCGCGACTACTTTGCCCACCAAGAACCGATCGCCAGCGTGCCCTCGCACCGTGCATTGGCGATGTTTCGTGGCCGCAACGAAGGGGTGCTGCAACTCGCCCTGAACGCCGACCCACAGTTTGACGAGCCACCGCGCGAAAGCCACGGTGAACAGATCATCCTTTCACACCTGAATTTGCAGCTAAACAACGCCCCTGCCGACAACTGGCGCCGTGCGGTGATCAACTGGACCTGGCGTATCAAGGTGCTGTTGCATCTGGAAACCGAGCTGATGGGTACTGTGCGTGAAAAGGCCGAAGAAGAAGCCATCAATGTGTTTGCGCGCAACCTGCACGATCTGCTGATGGCCGCACCGGCCGGAATGCGAGCTACCATGGGGCTCGATCCGGGCCTGCGCACCGGCGTGAAAGTTGCGGTGGTGGATGCCACCGGAAAACTGGTTGCCACGGATACGATTTATCCGCATACCGGACAGGCCGCTAAGGCTGCGCCGATCATTGCGGCACTGTGCGTCAAACATCAGGTAGAGCTGGTGGCGATCGGCAATGGCACCGCATCACGTGAAACCGAACGTTTCTTCCTTGATACGCAAAAACAGTTCCCGGCAATTAAGGCTCAGAAAGTGATTGTCAGTGAAGCGGGTGCTTCAGTGTATTCAGCCTCCGAGCTGGCAGCGCTGGAATTCCCCAGTCTGGATGTTTCCCTGCGCGGTGCGGTTTCTATTGCCCGTCGCTTGCAAGATCCACTGGCAGAGCTGGTGAAGATCGATCCCAAATCCATCGGTGTCGGCCAATACCAACACGATGTGAGCCAGATTCAACTGGCGAAAAAGCTCGATGCAGTGGTAGAAGACTGCGTTAACGCCGTGGGTGTCGATCTGAATACGGCCTCGGTGGCGCTGCTGACGCGTGTTGCCGGCCTCAGTAAAATGATGGCGCAGAATATCGTCAACTGGCGTGATGAGAACGGGCGCTTTGACAACCGTCAGCAGTTGCTCAAGGTCAGTCGCCTGGGGCCAAAAGCGTTCGAACAGTGCGCCGGATTCCTGCGTATAAACCAGGGTGATAACCCACTGGATGCCTCGACGGTTCACCCGGAGGCCTACCCGGTGGTTGAACGCATTCTGGAAGCCACACGCCAGACGCTGCGCGATCTGATGGGTGATACAAGCGAGCTGCGCAAACTCAAGGCCGTGGATTTCACCGACGCACGCTTCGGTTTACCCACGGTGACGGATATCGTGAAAGAGCTGGAAAAACCTGGGCGCGATCCGCGGCCGGAGTTTAAAACCGCTGCGTTCGCCGAAGGGGTGGAAACGCTCAACGATCTGTTGCCGGGTATGGTGTTAGAAGGTGCGGTCACCAACGTCACCAACTTTGGCGCTTTCGTGGATATTGGCGTACATCAGGATGGTTTGGTGCACATCTCGTCGCTGTCCGATCGCTATGTCGACGATCCACACAAGGTGGTGAAAGCCGGGGATATCGTGAAGGTCAAAGTGTTGGAGGTCGATCTGCAACGTAAGCGCATCGCGCTGACCCTACGTCTCGATGAACAGCCGGGTGACACCACGTCACGCCGTAGCGCTAGCGGTGCTCAACGCAACACCGGATCTCGCCCTGCTAATCATACACCGCGTGCAAAACAGCCGCAGAGCGCAACAGGCAATAGCGCCATGAGCGATGCACTGGCCGCCGCATTTAAAAAACGTTAGGTTTTTGGTATACCCTACATACTTCGAGTTATAGGAAGGCGTCAAGCGAGGGGCAAATTTGTCTTGAGCAAATTTGAACAGCGCTTGCGCTGGCCCGAAGGGTGAATCTCAGGGATGAGATGCATTCACCCCGATGCGCTTACTTAGGTAAGTGATTCGTGTGAATGCGTGTAGCCAACGCACATGTCACTTGAAGTATGACGGGATAAGCAAAGGGAGCCATTGGCTCCCCTTGTAACGTTTGCTGGACTTCACTTATTTATACAGAACTGCCGTGCCGCGCAGTTGGTTGTCACCGGTAGCAGAAACGATACGGTAAGAAGAGGCACCTGCTGCCTGTGCTTTAGCGGCAACTTGCGATTCGAAACCGCTCAGCGTTTTAGCGCCACTGACGGAAACGGTACCGATCTGCTCTGCGGCGAAGGTGCCGAAAGAGAGAGAAGTCAGGGCCAATACTGCTGCAAAAGTTTTGATGTTTTTCATGATGCTAATCCTTATCTCTGTGGTTAGGTTGAAAGCGAAGTGCTTTCGATGGAGAGAAGAATAGCGCCACTGCTCGGTAATGGATAGCTAAGTGATTTGCTGTGGTAAGTCAATTTTTTTGAACAAATATCATTACTGATTTCGATTTGTTCTTCTGATGCTGTCTGCGGATGATGCCTGGCTACCCCACTACGATACCAACCCCGCGGGTAACCCTTGGTGATGAGTAAAAATGGTAGGTCAGGCCTGCTGTCACCCTATAATACCCGTTGGCAATACCCAACGCGTGGCCGCCAATATATCCCTGTTCCCCGGAAATCTGATCGGTAATTTGCGTCCGTCCCCGGCTCTCATCATATTTATTCCAACTCAGCGCGGTAAATACCTTGGCGCAAGATGCCAGATAATAGCCAATATCCACCAACACGGAATAATAACGCCCATCATTACCTTCATCGCGAAAGGTCAGTTGGCGAGAATAGTGCTCATCATTATCATACTGATAAAGCCCCCCCAGCGCCGTCCAGCTAAAACGCGTCTGTTGATAACCTGCAATCCCTCCCAGCCGATAAAAAGGCTGGCTCACAACCCAACCCTGAGCCTCTATATCAAACGCATTGGCGTGGTTCAGGCGACTATTGAGATGATGAGACCATTCACTCCAGTGCGTTTGATCGTCATAGAGCCAATCATAGTCATCCATTATTGCACTTCGCTCAGCGAGCGTTGTCCAGCCATGAGCAATTAATGTGATATATGGAGACATATCCCAATTAACCGCCATTGTCACGATCGGCGTTTGCTTTATTTTCCAATCCCGCTGACTGAGTTTATCGCCATTTTCCATGTAAACATTTTCGTGTGATTTTCCCTCTATCCATCCCAACGCCCCACTGGTTGTTGCGGTGGTAACGGTGTTTTCGGCCTGAGCTAAAAATAGCGTCATCACCCCGGCAACACAGCAGAGAATTACGTATCGTTGCTGCATGAACAATTCCTTAATGATTGCGTAAATGATTTTTATAGGAAACAGCATCCGCATAAAAAAACAGAAAAAACCTAATTAATAACAGTATTTTATTGGACAATTAATAAGAATGCAGAGGCCAAATATTAACGTCATTAATGGAATCTGAATATAACGGTGAGATGAGAGGGAATGCATTCAGAAAATGATTTACTAAAACAAGGCACTATCACCTTATTCAATCATTGGTCATCGCAGAGAAAACATATTGTCAGATCATAACAAGAGGCCAAACGACCCCTTGCTATACCTATCGTATTTCAAGTTGCAGACGCGTTGGCGGCGTTCGTTATTCGGCCCATCCCTGGGCCTCACCTCTTACGAGGCCACCTCATGCGGCGTTCAAATCTGCTCCAGACAACGTTGTCCCTCGCTTACCGCCTTCCTGAAACTCGAATTATGTAGAGCATATATCCATTATTCCCCGCGTAATGCCGCCGCAGGAGACTGTCGATAGGAGAGCACGGCAGGAAGCGTCAGCACCACCGCAGCCACGGCCAGCAGTAGCAATACGAACCACAGATCGTCTTCACCCAGCGCAATGGGCAAGACAAAACCGCTCTTTTCGCTCATGATGATCGCCACAGCCTGAGCAGCGACATAGCCCAACCCCACACCGATCGCCACACCGGCAAATACCAGTGACATCAATCCGCTCCAGATCAGCAGGAAAATACCGGTGCGCGGCGCGCCGAAAGCACGTAACGCACCGATTTGCTTCTGACGTTGGCGTAAATGCATCACCGCCACCAGCGCCACCGCCATCCCCACCAATCCTTGTGTACCCATCGCGATATACATCAACAACGCACGAATATCACCGAGGATGGAATAGAGCTTCACCAGCACCTCTCCTGGGAATACCGCCTGCGTCGCCGTGCTGCGATAAAGTGAGCGCAGTTGGTAAGCGCCTGCAATGCTTAAGGGTTTTACTACGATGGCCGGAACCCCCGCCTCATGGTGATGTGCTTCACTGTCATCATGGTGTTCATGCGTATCACCCTCGGCATGCTCATGCCCCTCATCATCATGATGCTCGTGCTCATCGTCATGATCGCCGGGTGCATGGATGCCGTGCACACGCCACACCGCGTTGACCGGCACCAGAATGGCTTTATCCCAGGCGCTGCCGTCGGCGGGCAGCACACCAACCACGGTATAGCGCACTTCTGCATGGGCATGGGCTCCCTCTTCCCCAACCTGACCGTGCACCGGACTAAAGGTACTGCCAACTGACAGTCCGGTCCCTGCGCCCACTACGGCTTCAAATCCATCGTTAAACACCCGACCGGCCAGTAACGGGCGTTTCCCCCCCTCCGTCACCAATGCCGCGTTAGTCCCCACGATCGGCATACCTTGAAAGAAATCACCAAACGCCACCGGTGCCGCCCAGGCCACCAGCGGATTTTTCTGTACCTCATCCAGCACCTGCGCCGGAATCAGCGTCAATGCAGAGGGCTGGAGAAAGACTGACGAGAGCACCAGCTGCGTTTCGCTCCCCGGAGCACCAATCACCAAATCGAAACGATCCGCCGCCTTGGCGCTGCCCATGCGCAGAGCACGCTCCTGTAAACTCATAGAAATGCTCAGCGCGGTCGCCAACGCAATCAGTATCACCACCACCACTACGCCCGGCCACAGTCGACGCCAGTCCGCGATAATCAAACGCCATGGGATCATCCCTGCACCTCCTGAGAGTCATCCGCCACTTGCTGTCCTTTTTCCAACTGAATACGGCGCGACATCAATGCAGCCAGCCGTTTGTCGTGTGTAATGGCAATCAGCGTACTGCGCTGTTCCCAAGCCAACGTGACAAGGAGATCGGCGATCTGCTCACCGTTGTGGGCATCCAGACTGGCCGTAGGCTCATCGGCAACGATAATTTCCGGCGTCGCCAAAAGAGCACGCGCTACGGCCACACGCTGTTTCTCACCGCGCGATAGCACTTCAATCGGTCGATTACCGGTGTTCACGCCGACGCGCTCCAGCAACATGTTCCCCCGCGCCACCAATGACGCCGGCAGACGCCAATGGTGAAAACGCGCTGGCAGCAGTACGTTCTCCAGCGCATCAAGGCCGGGAAATAAATGAAAATCTTGCATAATCAGACCAACATGGCGGGCCCGCCAGCGATCGCGCTCGGCTTCTGACAATTGGCGGATATCCTGATCGCCCCAACGTACACGGCCAGAGCCCTCACACTCCATACCAGTAATAGCATTGACTAACGTGGTTTTACCCGAGCCTGATGGCCCCATTACCGCCACGCAGCTTCCCGCAGCAATCTGCAATTGGGCGATGTCCAGCACGGCGCTGGGCATATCAGGAAAAGAGACCGTTAAATTTTCAATATGCAAATCAGCCACAGCGGCTCCTAAGGCGTATCAAAGCGGGCATCGCGCAGGCGTAACAGGCTGACAAATCCGGTTTCCGGGTCCGTCCATGAGCCAAACTCCAGCACGCCTTCCACGTCGATAATGGTGTTGTTCTGTACAAAGGTTTGCCGTTTTGACAGATAGACCACCACGATATCCTCCGGCCAGTCGGCGTCGGAAGAGCAGAACGGGCAGAGTGCCATCGGCATTTTGGTCAAGACAAAGAATTGGGATTCAGCCTTGAGCGGTGGGGCCATAAAGCCGCGCATTTTGACGCGTTTTCCCGAGAGTTGTTTTACCTCATCGGAAAATTCCAACCCCAGCACGCCATACGAGGCATAGAGTTTATCGAAAGAGAGTGTGGGCAATGCGGCACGCGCGGTGCCGATCAGGCTAAGCACCAATACGCCGACGCCGACCATGCGCCACAGCGCCGAGAAGAATAACGGCGGGGTCTCCCCCGCCGGACGTAAAGTAAGGCTCTTCATTACAGCGCGTTACTTGGTGGCTTGTGGTTTCAGCGCCAGCGCATCAACCATCACGCGGAACAGCTCGGTGTTTTCCATGTACCCGCGAATCTTTTCACCGCCAGGGCCACTGGCCTGAATCACCATGTCATCCACGGCGTGAACACCGGTATCCGAAGAACGCGGCAGAATGCCTTCACGGAACACCGCACCTGGGACGTTTTCATAGGCCTTGTTCGCCACATACTGGTCTTTTTCGTTCTTGATGGCTGGAACGAACTGATTGTCCAGTTTCGGACGGAAGGTTTCGTAGTAATCGGGATAGTTGTTGAAGAACACCGCTAACCGTTTGGAGACATTGATGTCATCCGGGTAGCCGTCTTTGTTGGCATCTTTGTAGTTCGGGAAGCCCGCATCTTCATACACGCCCACTTTTTCACGCATCTCGGTACCCGGTTTATCATCATCCACCGTACCAATAATCGACAAGCCGTGCGTATGGTCACCGGTGACGATGATCAGCGTATCCGGATTTTTCTCAGCAAATTTCTTGGCGATTGCCACTGACTGATCCAGCATGATGGTGTTGGTAAAGGCGCGTTCCCAATCCAGCGGGTGAGAGGCTTTGTCGATCAGCGCCGATTCCACCATCAGGAAGAAGCCCTCTTTGTTTTTCGACAGCACGTCCAGCGCTGCCTGCGTCATGTCAGTCAGATCCGGCTGATTGGGGAATTTCTTGGTCACGTCATTTTTCAGGAAACGGCGATCCAGCACACCGTCCATATTGCCGGTGTGGAACAGCCCCAGCAGTTTGGTGGCCTGCTCAGCATTCTTCTTCAGCCCGTCTGCGTCAGTGACCAGCGTATAGCCGGCTTGCTGGAATTTCTCAACGTAGTTGGTGTCATCCTTACGTTTAGAGCCAGCAGTGCTCTTCGGCAGGAAGTAGGCAGAACCGCCACCCAGCATAACCGTCGGTTTCACGTTGTAGAACATCTCAACGATTTCCGCTTTATCAGCGCGACGGCGGGTGTGAGACACCACCGCCGCTGGCGTGGCATCTTCCAGTTCAGCGTCGCTAACCACACCAACCGACATCTTGGAAGAGCGGGTGATAAGCTCACCCAGCGTTTCCTGTTTCGGGTGCTCCAGCGAATTCTTGCTGCGGCTCACGTAAACACCCAGCGCATTCACGCCGGATTTGTGCCCCGTCATGTAGGCGCTCATGGTGTTGGCGCTGTCTGCCGCGATAGAGTCAGTACTGGAGGTACCGGCAAACGCCATGTATTGCAGATCGTCAATCGCCAGACGACCATCGGCTTTCCCTTCGGTCACACCTTTGGAAAGGATACGCGCGCCAGTGCGGTGCGCTACAGAGAGGCCATCGCCGATAAACAGAATGACGTTCTTCGCTTTACGTTTTTCAGCACTGGGGTAAACCTCCCAGGTCACTTTCGACGTTTTGCCATTAGCCTGCACTTCCACGTCATACTTGCCTGCTTGTGGCAGGAACACATCGCGGATCCACACGGCAGAGACATCCTGCCCATCTTCGCGCTCAACAAAGGTAGCGGATTTACCCAGTACCTGCTGGTAATCCTTGCCGTTGATCAGAATGCGAACATCCGCGGGTTTCAGTACAGCGTAAAACTCGACTTTGAAATCAAATTTACCGCCTGCCAGCATGGTGGCGCGGTCGATAGGGTAAATCGCTTGAGCCTGCGCGAACCCCGGCAGGGTGGAAGCAAACAGCAACGGCAGTAGCCAACGAGCGTTCATGGTCATGTCCTTGAGCGATAATATAATCAGGACATAACCTAGTTACCTTTTTTTACAGTTTGATGAATGTTGACAGGAATGGTGATATTTGTGTGTCCATCACCATTCACTGCGACGCGGTTAGCGCACTTCCGTTAACGTATCGGGAGAGAATCCCCAACGCGTTTTCGCTGAATCCAGCCACGCTTGATCGGAAATAGTGTTATTCCTTTCAATAATTTCCAGCAACGGATAGGGCGAAAACATGGTTATTTTTCCATTCACCATCAACGGCACATCACTAGGGCCGCTGTATTTGACTTTAAATAAAGGGTATTTGTTTTTATCAACACACCATACTGAAACAATCTCACCCTGGCGTAATGAACAATACTGAACAACCATTGGTGAAAGATAAGTATCCATGGTCAGAAGTACAGCGCCACCCGGCATTGAGCCTCTCATTTTTGTCGTATAATGCGTTTCAAAGTACTCTATAGCACCGCCCTTTTTAACATCGCCGAACTTTATTGCGCATCCTGACAACGTAAAGCCAATCATCAAAAAAATCAGCACTCTCATAAACCATCCTTGAAAAAATAATCATATTGGCCGCTAACGACTCGCAACGGCCGTTAGCGAAAAAGCATTGAGCAGGCCCAGTCTGCGTATCCGCTTGCGTAGACCCAGACTATGCCACCAGGACCATCTTCCCCATAAAACCAGAGATCTTCACTTGGTGCTTGCCACTCATCTTATGTGTTCAATCAATGCCCGAACGGCTGGCGTCATGCGCTCTGCGTGGCTTACAGCAGAGCATATACCGAACGAAAACAGGCAGATAAGGGAAAGAGGCCTACGCAAAACAAACGTAATACTTACGTTAATTTACAATTCGGCGCATTTTTACCTTTAATAACGGCAGGCGGCTATCAAAAAACCGGTTCGTGTCTCAATTCAACAGGTTATGCTCATAAATACAGATAATTAAGCATTAAATATGAATAGCAATCATTATCATTTGATCGCTAATAATATCACGCAGACTACCTCACATAATCAGGTGGGAGTGATATAGCGTAACGCGTTAGTTTATAGCGAGGAAAAAAATCCCCGTGACTCCCACGGGGATAAGGAAAGAGAGACCAATAAGCACTACTCCGTTTTCTCTCTCAATGGGAAGCGGCGTCGTACTACGACGAAGAACAGGGGAACAAAGAAAATCGCCAGCACGGTGGCAGCTACCATGCCGCCAATCACGCCGGTGCCCACCGCGTGCTGGCTGGCTGAGCCCGCACCGGTGCTGGTTGCCATCGGCAACACACCAAAAACAAAGGCCAGTGACGTCATCAGGATAGGGCGCAAGCGTTGGCGGGAGGCTTCCAGCGTGGCTTTAACGATATCCACGCCTTTGTGGTTCATATCGTTGGCAAACTCTACAATCAATATGGCGTTTTTGGCTGAGAGCCCGATCACTGTCAGCAGGCCGACCTGAAAATAAACATCGTTTTCCAGCCCGCGCGCCCAAGTTGCGATTAATGCGCCCAGTACGCCCAGCGGCACCACCAGCATCACAGAGAACGGCACGGACCAGCTTTCATACAGCGCCGCCAGACACAAGAACACCACCAACAGGGAGATGGCATAAAGCGCCGGAGCCTGCGCCCCGGTCATGCGCTCTTGCAACGACATGCCGGTCCATTCCAGCCCAAACCCGTCTGGCAACTTGGCTACCAGTTGTTCCATCACATCCATGGCCGTACCGGTGCTGACGCCCGGCGCAGATTCCCCAAGGATCTCCAACGCGGAAAAACCGTTATAGCGTTCCAGACGCGGCGAGCCAGTCATCCACGAGGTTTGCGCAAAGGCGGAGAACGGCACCATGCCCCCGCTGTCGTTGCGCACATACCATTTGTTGAGATCGTCTGGCAGCATACGGTAGGGCGCGGCCGCCTGCACATACACCTTTTTCACCCGTCCACGATCGATAAAATCGTTCACGTAAGTGGAACCCCAGCCAATCTTCAGCGTGCTGTTGATGTTGCTGATGGAAACCCCCAACGATTCTGCCTTGCGCTGATCGATGGTGATTTGCATTTGCGGACTGTCGTCCAGACCATTGTGGCGAACCCGGGTCAAACGCGCGTCCCCCGCCGCCTGCGCCAGCAGCGTGTCACGCGCCGCCATTAAGGCGTCATGCCCTAACCCTGCGCGATCCTGCAATTCCATATCAAACCCGGATGCGTTACCCAAACCGGAAATCGCCGGTGGTGTGCTGGCGAAAACCCGCGCCTCATTGATACGGCGAAAGGCTCGCGTTGCCCGTTCAACGATGGCACCTGCGCTGTTTTGTGCACCGGGACGTTCATCCCAATCTTTCAGACGCACAAACAGTTGTGCCACGTTCTGGCCGTTACCGACAGCGGTAAACACCGACACCACGTTCTCTTTTTCTTGCGTCATGTAATAGGCTTCCACCTTTTCGACCACTTTCAGCGTTTGCTGCTGTGTCGAGCCGGGCGGTAGCTGGATCTGCGTCATAAAGACGCCGCGATCCTCCTGCGGTAAAAACGAGGTAGGCAAGGTGCGAAACAGGAACGCCATCACGCCAATAATCGCGAGGTAAAGTACAAACCAGCGGCCACTTTTGACCACGATCTTGCCAACACCGTGCTCGTAACGTTCAGAGAGCTGATTAAACTGACGGTTAAACCAGCCAAAGAAGCCGCGTTTGCCATGGTGTTCACCTTTCGCCAGCGGTTTCAGCAGCGTGGCGCACAGTGCGGGGGTTAAAATCAACGCCACCAACACCGACAGCACCATCGCTGAAACGATGGTAATGGAGAACTGGCGGTAAATAGCACCGGTCGTGCCACCAAAAAACGCCATGGGAACAAACACCGCAGAGAGCACCAGCGCAATACCCACCAATGCGCTTTGCACCTGTTGCATCGATTTGCGCGTCGCAGCTCTGGGGCTCAGCCCTTCCTCACTCATTACGCGCTCAACGTTTTCCACCACCACGATGGCATCATCCACCAGCAGCCCGATGGCAAGCACCATTGCAAACATGGTCAACGTATTGAGGCTAAAGCCAAAGGCATAGAGCACGGCAAACGTCCCCAGCAGCACCACGGGAACGGCGATAGTGGGGATGAGCGTAGCGCGGAAATTTTGCAAGAACAGGTACATCACCAAAAACACCAGCAGTACCGCTTCCAGCAGCGTTTTGACCACATCCTCAATCGAAGCCTTTACAAAGGGGGAGGTCTCGAACGCGATTTTCGCTTCCAGCCCGTGCGGGAAAAACGGAGCCAGCTCGGCCAACCGTGCACGCACCAGCTTATCGGTTTCAATTTCATTGGCCCCGGACGCCAACTTGATGCCAAGCCCGGAGGCAGACTGGCCGTTAAAGCGGCTCAGCGAGTCATAGTTTTCTGCACCCTGTTCAATTTTCGCCACGTCACCCAACGTCACCGCAGAGCCATCCTGGTTCACACGCAGGGTAATGGCACGGAACTGTTCGGGCGTTTGCAACAGTGAGCGCGCGTTTACCGTGGCATTTAGTGACTGATAGTCTACAGATGGCGTGCCGCCTACCTGACCGACTGACACCTGACTGTTTTGCGATTGAATGGCGCTCACCACATCGCTGGCCGTCAGGGAAAAGGATTTGAGTTTGGACGGATCGAGCCAGATGCGCATGGCATACTGCGAACCAAAAATATCGACGCTGCCCACCCCGTTGATGCGGCTAAGCGGTTCCTGCACGTTACTGGCGACATAGTCGGAGATATCCTGTTTCTCCATGCTGCCGTCGGTCGAAACGAATGCAATCATCAAGATATTGGTGTCACCCGTCTTGTTAACGGTAACCCCTTGTTGTTGCACATCCTGCGGCAATTTTCGCATCGCCGATTGCAACTGGTTCTGCACCTGCTGACGCGCGTTATCCGGATCGGTACCCGCATCAAAACTTAAGGTAATGCGCGTCTGACCGGAGCTGCTTTGCGATGACATGTACATCAGGTGATCGAGCCCGGTCATGCTCTGCTCGATAATCTGCGTCACGGTGTTTTCCATCGTCTGCGCAGAAGCGCCCGGATAGGAAGCGGTGATACGCACATTGGGCGGTGCCAAATCGGGATATTGCTCAACCGCCAACGAGGCGATCGCCATCATGCCACCCAGACTCAGCAGGATGGCCAGTACCCAGGCAAAGATCGGGCGATCAATAAAAAAATTCGCCATCGAAACAACGCTCCTTCAGACTATTTTATACGTGGCGCATATTGTTGATTATTTATAGGTATCTTAAATAACGCACTACTTTACCCTGCCACTACGCGCAACATCGTGGAGAAAATGAGGAGAATATGTAAATTAACGTTGGTGACACATTTTTTGAGCCTTCACTCAACAACGCGTTAGACGCCAGCAAACGAACAAACCTTTTCGGCAAAGGTGTCCGGGTGGGAAATAAACGGTGCATGCGCCGCCTGCGCCATCACCACCGAGTCAGTATCGGGCCAGCGTTCATCAAGCAGACTCGCCACTTTACGCGGTACCAGCCCGTCCAGCGCCCCGTAAATACGCAGCATCGGCAACGTCAACGACGCCATCGCCTCGCGCAAGTCGGTCTGGCGCAAGATGTCCAAGCCCCCCTCAAGCACCTCAATGCTCGGCATCGGCTGCTCCAGCACCACACTTTTTAGCAGACGCGCATCCTGACGCGCGCTGCCTGTGCCCAGGGTTTGTAATGCCAGGAAACGCTCGACGGTGCGCTGAAAATCTTCGCTAAGCTGCTGCTGAAAACCCTGCAACACCGTAGGTTTAATGCCGGGCCACGCCTCGTGGGCGCTGAAACAGGGGGAGGACGCGACCGTGACCAAAGCACTGACACGCGCAGGCTCACTGAGTGCCGCCTGACTGGCAACCAGTCCGCCCAGCGACCATCCCAACCAGACAGCCTGCTCGGGAGCCTGTGCCAGCACGATGTCAGCCATATCAGCAAGCGATAACGCCCCATATCCCCCGCTGCGGCCATAACCAGGGAGATCCACACAGTGCAGCCGAAAATGCGGAGCCAATCGCGCTGCAATGCCCTGCCATACCTGCGCGTTCAACCCCCATCCGTGCAGTAGCACAAGATCGCGTTTCCCTTCCCCTTCGGTGTGCCAGTAGAGCGTTGTCATCGATTATCTTCCTGCTAGTCGTTCGATATTTTGTTGCGAGGCTACTATGTTAACCATCAGTGCTAGCTGCTGGCTATGCCAACAGCCGCTTTATCATTATCACCACGGTATTTGCTGCTACTGTCAGCGTCATCTTCCCGCGCCACCCGTATGCTGCCCGCGCTGCGGGTTACCTGCGGGCAATGCCACGTTGCCGTGCGGCCGCTGCCTGTATCGCCCGCCACGCTGGCACAGTCTGGTTTTTGTCTCCGATTACCGTCCGCCATTCACTACGCTATTGAAACAGTTCAAATTCCGCGGGCGTATCGAACTCGGACAAGTACTCGCACGACAGATGTTACTGCGCTGGCTTAACGCATATCGCCTTGCTCCAGAACAGGTTAAGAAACCCGATGTGCTGCTCACCGTACCGCTGCACCGCCGTCAGCGCTGGCGGCGCGGCTTCAATCAAACCGAGTTGATGGCGCAGCATTTAGCGCGTTGGTTACGCTGCCGCTATCATCCTCACGCGCTCACGCGTGTGCGGCATACGCCGCTGCAACAGCACCTGTGCGCCTCTAAGCGGCGCTACAACCTGCGTCGTGCGTTTTCCTGCGACCAGGATCTCTCCGGACTGCGGGTTGCGCTAGTGGATGACGTAGTGACTACCGGCAATACGATGACGGAGATCTGCCGCGTGTTACTGGCGCAGGGTGCCGTGCATATTCAGGTGTGGTGCCTGTGTCGCACGCTGCTCGATGCGTGAACGCCTTTGTTGCCATAAATGGCATTTACCGTGAATGAATTGGAGTTAACGCCACGATGGGCGTATTATGACCGATAAGCGTAGTCAACAATTGAGTTAACCCACTATGATCCGTATTACCGACTCTGCACAAGACCACTTTGTCAAACTGCTGGTAAAACAAGAAGAAGGCACGCAAATTCGCGTCTTCGTTATCAATCCGGGCACACCCAACGCTGAGTGTGGCGTTTCCTATTGTCCGCCGGATGCGGTGGAAGCCTCCGACACTGAACTGAAGTTCGAGAAGCTTTCTGCCTACGTGGATGAACTAAGCGCACCGTACCTGGAAGATGCTGAAATCGACTTCGTTACCGATCAGTTAGGTTCTCAACTGACGCTGAAAGCACCCAACGCAAAAATGCGCAAAGTGGGTGACAATGCGCCGTTGATGGAACGCGTGGAATATGTGCTGCAATCCCAGATCAACCCCCAGTTGGCCGGGCACGGTGGCCGCGTAACGCTGATGGAAATCACCGATGATGGCTTGGCTATCCTGCAATTCGGCGGCGGTTGCAACGGCTGTTCAATGGTCGATTACACGCTGAAAGAAGGGATCGAGAAAGAACTGTTAGAAAAATTCCCTGAGCTGAAAGGTGTGCGCGATTTAACGGAACACCAGCGCGGCGAACATTCATACTATTGATCCACCGATCGCCCTACTCCCCACGTCCCCGTGGGGAGTACTTCTTAGTCTATCAACGCTCACTAGCCCCACTCGCCGTTTCAGGCGGCAACGCCAAACCACGTCGTAGATCGAGATCGCGAATCAAGCGTTCCAGATGACGATCGCTGAATATGGATGTCACCGTTCTGCTCAGCTTGCGCCGCCAATTGGGATATTCGCGCGTGGTGCCGGGAATATTGACCGGTGTCGCCATGTCCAACCAATCTTCGAGTTGCAGCCCCAGCAAGGCACTGCGGCTGTCCGCCATGTAACGCTGCACGCCACGACTCAGTTGCGTACCCATCGCGGTTAGCGCGGCATTGCGCCCCACGCGCTGCGGTAATAGCTGATACTGATGCAGCGCGTCGAGCAAGCCCTGCTTGGCGTTATCACGCTGTTCAATCTGTTGCTGCAACGTGCGTTCATCAGGATAAAGGCCAAGCTCTTTGCCCAATGACAAATCGACGTTTTGCCAAAAGCCGCGTAACGTGGGCAGATCGTGAGTGGTAATAGTCGCCATCGATTGGCGCGGATAATCGAGCGGAGCCCGAAAGTGATGGTGCTCATCCTGTTCAAAAAACAGCACCTTGTAAGAATAAACACCGCTGTCGCGCAGTTTATCCACAATTTCGGCCGGCACCGTCCCCAGATCTTCCCCCACGACCAGACAGCGCTGACGTTGGCTCTCCAGCGCCAGGACGGCCAGCAAATCATCCAGCGGGTAATGTACATAGGCACCGCGCGTAGCGGGCTCAGCCTTGGGTATCCACCACAGGCGCAGCAGACCCATCACGTGGTCGATACGCAATGCGCCACAGTGCGCCATATTACTGCGCAGCACATCGATAAACGGCTGATATCCCTGCGCCTGCATCACGTGCGGGTTCATCGGTGGCAGCGACCAGTTTTGCCCCTGCGGCCCTAGCGGGTCGGGCGGTGCACCGATGGCAGCGTCCAGGCAGTAGAGCCGACGCTCATCCCAGGTTTCCGCTCCGCCCTGCGCCACGCCCACGGCCATGTCCCGGTATAGGCCAATAGGCATCCCGAGCTGTTTACTGTGCGCGAAACACTCTGCCAGTTGCTCACTGGCCACCCATTGCAGCCAGCAGTAAAACGCAATCTCGTGCTCATTTTCCTGACAAAACGCTTTCACCGTGTCGCCATGCACATCGTGATAACAGGTTGGCCACTGCTGCCAATCGCCATAATTCTCGCCCTGACGTTTGAGCCAGGTTTGCAACGCATCAAAGGTCGCTTGCCGTTGCAGGCTTTGTCCGCAGCTGACCACAAATTGGCGACATGCACTGACGCGCGGATCGAGCACGCTGCGCGTCTTGAAATAGTCGTAGGCCAAGCGTAGCGCAGCCAGTTTTTGCGCCATCACACCGCTGTAGTCGACCCAACGTCCGGCACGCAGTGCCGCGAGTTGACGCTGCGTGTCGTCCCGTCGCCACCAGGCTTGCGCCTCTTTGCTCTGTTGAAAATCATCAATACGATTGACGTTGATATAAATGATGTTCAGCCAGTGGCGGGAAGAAGGACTGTAAGGACTGGCGGCCTCAGGATCGGCAGGGTAAAGCGCATGCAGGGGATTTACGCCGATAAAAGCACCGCCGCGCCGCGCCACTTGCTCTACCAGTTGGCGCAGATCGCCGAAATCGCCAATCCCCCAATTATCCTGCGAGCGCAGCGTATAAAGCTGCACGTTAACGCCCCACCAGCGTTTCCCCTGGGTTAAGGGTTCCGGCTCATAGCCACGCTGCGGCGCAACAATCACGCGGCAGGTCCAGCGCTGTTCACCGCGCATCAATATCAGCTCGTGGTACCCCAGTGGTAAAGCGTCCGGCAGCAGCAGTTCGCTGCCGCCCGTGATGCTGCCCTGAACCTGCCCCCCGTTTTCATACATCAGCGTCCAACCAAACTCGCCGTCACCTGAGAGGGGAATCAGCGCCGCCTTGCCCTGACGAAAAACCCGAACCGAGGGCAGCGGTGCCTTTTCGCACCCGTTCGTCGCCATCATGGTCAGCAGTTGTTTTTTCACCGCCATATCGACAAGGTGCGTTTTACCGTATGCATCGGTATAGGTATCGGCAACGCCGACAGGAGCGAACTTCGGGTTATCTACCTTGAATGACATCTTCCTTTCCTCAACAGCGCGCGTGCCAGATGCGCGTCTGATAATCATGAATCGCCCGATCGGCACTGAAAAAACCCATTCGCGCGGTATTCAACACACACCGTCGCGTCCATTCCTCCGTTTCACGATACAGCGCATCCACACGCTGCTGCGCCTGGCAATAAGGCGCAAAATCGGCCAACAACAGATAGGGATCGCCCTTATCCAGCAGGCTTTCAAGTAGCGGCGCAAACGCCGTTTTGTCACCGTGGCTAAACGCACCGCTGCCCAGTTCATCCAACAATGAGGTCAACTGTGGCTCCTGCTTGAGCACCTCACGTGGATCGTAACCCTGTGACAGCACGCTTTTAACCTCATCCACCGTATGCCCGAAAATAAACAGGTTTTCTTCCCCGACTTCCTGCGCCATTTCCACATTGGCACCGTCCAGCGTCCCCACTGTCAGCGCACCGTTTAATGCCAGCTTCATGTTGCCGGTGCCAGAGGCCTCTTTCCCCGCGGTGGAGATTTGCTCCGACACATCGGCAGCGGGAATAATTCGCTCCGCCAGCGACACACGATAATCTGGAATAAACAGTATACGCAAACGATCTCTAATATGTTTATCCCGATTAATCTTCTCCGCTATGCTATTAATGGCGTAGATAATGTTTTTTGCCAGCACATATCCAGGTGCAGCCTTAGCCCCGAATAAAAAGACGCGCGGAACTATATCCAGATGCGGGTTATCACGCAATTGGCGATAAAGTGAAAGAATATGGAGCACATTCAGGTGCTGGCGTTTGTACTCATGCAAGCGTTTGATCTGCACGTCAAACAGGGCGTGAGGATCCAGTTTCACCGCCAAATTCTGGCGTACCCAGTTTGTCAGATTTTCTTTATTTTGCTGCTTGATGGCACGGTAACGCGCCCGAAACGCACTGTCATTGGCGTACGGTTCGAGCGCGCGCAAGACGGGTAAATTCGTGGCCCAGGCCGTTCCAACGGTGTCATCCAGCAGCGCCGACAGCACCGGGTTGCACTGCTTTAGCCAGCGGCGTGGCGTAATGCCATTCGTCACGTTATGAAATTTTTGCGGCCAGAGTTGATGGTATTCAGGAAACAGATCGCTCACGACCAGACGTGAATGCAGTGCTGCCACCCCATTAACGGCAAAGCAAACCACCACGCACAGGTTTGCCATACGCACCTGACGCTGATAGCGAATCGCGACACGCGGCCAGATATGCTGTGTCTGTGCGCCCCACCGCTGTTCCACCTGCGCTTTGAAATGCGTATCAATGGTGTTGATAAGATCAAAATGGCGCGGCAGCAGGCGACGGAACAAGCCGTCATGCCAGCGCTCAAGCGCTTCTGGCATCAAGGTATGGTTGGTATAGGCAAACATACGTCGGGTAATGTCCCACGCCTCGTCCCAACCCAGATGATGTTCATCCAACAACACGCGCAACAATTACGGAATAGCCAGCGTCGGGTGTGTGTCGTTGAGCTGAATCACCTCCCGTTCCGGCAGCGCTGACAACGCCCACCCGGCCTGAAGGTGCCGCCGCACAATGTCTGCGACAGCGCAGGCACACTGAAAATATTGCTGCATCAGACGCAAACGCCTGCCAGCGGCATGATTGTCATTCGGGTAAAGCACTTTCGTCAGGCTCGCCGCTGACACACCGGCGCGCTCCGCGTCCAGATAGCGCCCGGCGTTGAATGCCGTGAGATCAAAAGGAGTTTCCGCCGTAGAGTGCCAGAGCCGCAACACCTGCACCACGCCGTTTTGATAGCCTAGCACCGGCACGTCACGCGCCTCACCGCGAAAATAAAAGGCGGGCTGCCATTTTTCTTCCTCTCCATCGCGCTGTTCGATAGCTCCCCCGAAACCGACCTTCACGCTCAGTTCAGGCTGCGGTCGCCCCCAGGGGTACGCATCGCGCTGCCAATCATCAGGGTACTCATGCTGCTGGCATGCTTCGAAACGTTGGCGGAACAGGCCGTACTGATAGTCCAGCCCGTAGCCCATCGCCGGCTGCCCCACCGTCGCCATGGCATCCAGAAAACAGGAAGCCAGACGCCCTAATCCTCCGTTACCCAATGCCGGGTCAGTCTCGCCTTCCAGTACATCGCTAAGGTTAAGCCCCTGCTCTGCCAGAACCTCTGATACGGCAGAGTGCCATCCCAGGTTAATCAGGTTATTGCCGGTGAGACGACCCGGTAAAAATTCCATGGAGAGGTAGTTAACATGACGGCCTGGCGGCGAATCGGGAGGGGTTATCGGGTGAGCGGCAAGCTGCTCCGCCAGTGCAGTACTGACAGCATGCCACTGCTGCTGGGCGCTGAGACAGGTCAGCGCCGCCACGCCATAGTATTGTCGTTGGCGGTGCAATGCAGCAATAAACAGCGTGCGGTTCAATGACAGCTTTCCCATCGTGCCTCTCCCCTGTTATCAATCAGAAAAAGGCACGTCTGGCTCAGCACAACTCCAACTGCACCTTATGTTGTTCAATGATTTTCATTACGCTGGGTGGTGGTAGCTGATCGGTAAAAAGATAGTCGATCAGGTCCATATTGCCCAGATTCACCATCGCATTGCGACCGAATTTGGAGTGATCGGTGACCAACATGACGCAGCGGGAATTCTCGATAATGGCCCGTTTGGTGCGCACTTCATGGTAGTCAAACTCCAGCAAGGAGCCATCCATGTCAATGCCGCTGATACCGAGGATGCCAAAATCCAGACGAAACTGAGAAATGAAATCCAGCGTCGCTTCACCCATAATGCCGCCGTCCCGGGTGCGCACTTCACCGCCAGCCAGAATCAGCCTGCAATCCTCTTTTCCCATCAACAGCGTCGCCACATTCAAGTTGTTGGTGACGACCCGCAGATCCTTAGGCTGCAACAACGCATAGGCAACCGCTTCTGGCGTTGTCCCGATATCTATAAACAGCGTAGCACCATCCGGGATTTGGCTGGCGACTTTACGTGCAATACGTGCTTTTTCATCTGACCACATCATTTTGCGATCGTGGTAAGCCGTATTCACCGAGCTGGAAGGCAGTGCCGCACCACCGTGGTGGCGATGGATTTTGTTCTGCTCCGCCAGATCGTTCAGATCCCGGCGAATCGTTTGCGGGCTGACCGCAAAATGCTCGACCAACTCTTCGGTACTGACATATCCCTGCCGACGCACCAGTTCAATGATGGCGTCGTGCCGCTGTGTTTGCCTCACGTTGTTCCCCTAAAACAGGTTTCCACTCAACCCTCAGGTTGAGACTTCTCTGTGCTGCTGGCAACGCTTACCCCGTGATGCTACCGGGTTGCGATCATGCTTTTTTCTGCTGCGTATCCCAAAAAGCCAGCACCAACCCAATAACCAGACCCACGACGTGCGCGGCATTAGCAATGCGTAGACCTAAAATATCGAAATATCCGGCGATCAACCACAACAATGCAAAGGCCATCAATCCACGCTGCATGAACAGCGGGCCCGACGGCACGCGTTCACCGTATAGCCAGACATAGCCCATCAACGCGTACACCACGCCGGACAGGCCACCGAAATAGATACCGCTGAAGAATGATTGTATCCAACCACTGGCAACCGCAGAGAGCAGCGCCAAGGTCAGTAGCTTGCGCGTCCCCAAAATTTTCTCTACCGGTCCGCCGAGATACCACCACCACATCAGGTTAAACAAAATGTGCAGCAAGGAAAAATGCAGGAAGGCATGGCTAACCCAGCGCCATAGCTGACCTTTTTGCCCTACATCCGGGTAAGAGAGCCACATCATGGCACGATCGTTACCGAATATCGTCATCCACAGATAAACGACAATGCAGGTAATCATCACACCCAGCGTCAGCGGTCCGGCGCGCTGCTGTAACGTCTGCAAATAGGAGAAACGTGCATAGCGCAGGGGCGAAGACGTTGATCCCGCCTGCCAACTGGCCGCTTGATAACGCGGGTGCATCGGGTTCTGAATGAACACGTCGAGCGCCTGCTGTACTTCAGTCAATCGCGACTCATCGTCCAGCCAGAGCTCTGCTTCCTGCCCAGAGAAGCGTAACTCCAGTTGAATACTCTGCGTTTGCATATAGTCGACAAACGCCTGTGCCAAGCGTGGCTGAGATAAGGCTGTTAGGCGAATTGCCATCGTGGTTTATCCGTTAGCAAATTGATTTGTCATAAAAATATCACATCGTTTTATTAAGAGGGTTGAAATATTGTTCTGATAAACAGGCGGTTTACCCTGACGCCCGCACCACGAGCACCGCTGGCGTGGGTAATTCGCTAAACATCATCCACATACACACTTCCGTTTGCTTCCGTTTTGCCCATTATCCTATGACAATAGTCACTTTTTAACCATAGCCGCTCCTTTAGGCTCATATCCAGCAGCGAGGTGACCATGTTCCTGGAAGAAAGACGTAATCAAATTCTGGCCTATTTAACCAAACACGAACGTGCCGGTGTTGATTATCTGGCCACCGCATTTGCCGTGAGCAAAGAGACGATCCGCAGCGACTTGAACGAGTTGGCGCGCTTGAATCTGGTTCAACGCTGCTACGGCGGTGCCATTATTGTGCGGCGCAGCTTGCAGTCTGAACTGATTGCCCCTCGCAGTGAAAATTTTGAAGTGCTGCTCAAGCGACTGGAAAAGCAGACCCGGCATCAAACCAGCAAACAGAAAGGAAACAAGATGAACGGCAAGGTGTGTATTTTAGGATCGTTCAACGTCGATATCGTCGCCAAGGTGGCGCGTTTTCCCAAAGGCGGTGAATCGATCATGGCGCAGGGCAGCGCGCTCGGCCCCGGCGGCAAAGGCGCCAATCAGGCGATGGCCGCCAGTCGGGCTGGTTCACAGGTCTATTTTGTCACCAAGGTCGGCACCGATCAGTTCAGCCAGTTTGCCTATGACCATTTGTCGTCATCGGATATTCACGCCTTCAAGCTGTATCAATCCGATACCGAACCCACTGGCAACGCCATCATCTATGTCTCACAGCAAAACGGCGAGAACATGATCGCCATATATCCCGGTGCCAACCAAACCATCACAGATGATGAAGTGGCGGCCATCGCCCCGGAATTAACAACGTCAGACGTGCTGTTGGTGCAGTTGGTGCAGTTGGTGCAGTTGGTGCAGTTGGTGCAGTTGGTGCAGTTGGTGCAGTTGGAGAATAACTTCTCCGCCACCCTGAACGTCATCAAGCTGGCGCATGCGCTGGGCAAAAAAGTAATCCTCAATCCGGCCCCCTATTCCAGCGAGATACTGCCCTATCTGGATTATCTGGACGTGATCACGTCCAACGAAACGGAAGCGTCACTGCTGTCGGGTATCGACATTCAGGATTTTGACAGCACCAAAGAGGCCGCGCTGAAAATTGCACGTATGGGTGCCAAGCGCGTCATCATTACCATGGGATCGCGCGGTGCGCTGCTGTATGACGGCCACCAGTTCCAACATATTCCGGCCTTTCCGGCGCTCGGCGTGGATACCACCGGCGCAGGGGATGCCTTTAACGGTGCCTTTGCCGCCGCACTGGCTAACGGACAAAGCATGGTGCAGGCCGCGACCTACGCCTCGGCCTTTGCGTCTTTGGCAGTCGAACGGGAAGGTGCCTCAAACATGCCAGAACATCAACAGGTTATCGCGCGTTTATCACAACGTTAATGCCTGCGGGCCCGTGCCCGCACAGTCTGTATTCGGAGAAATAAAAAATGAAAAAAATCGATGGTATCGTCCCTGTCATGCTTACACCGTTCACCGAACAGAACGACGTAGACTATCCCGGCCTGGCCAACCTGATTGACTGGTATCTGGAAAACAAGGTCGATGCGCTGTTTGCCGTGTGCCAGTCCAGTGAAATGCAATTCCTGACGCTGGAAGAACGCGTGGCGGTAGCCCGTTTCGTTGTCGACCATGTGAAAGGCCGCGTGCCGGTGATCGCCTCCGGCCACATCAGTGACGACCTCGGCGCACAAATTGAAGAGCTGTCTGCCATGGCGCAAACCGGTATCGATGCGCTGGTACTGGTGACTAACCACCTCGATCCGCAGAAAACCGGCAGCGACACCTTCTTCAGTACGCTGAACAGCCTGCTGGAAGCACTGCCAGCCTCGCTGCCGCTGGGCCTGTATGAGTGCCCGGCACCGTATCGCCGCCTGCTGAGTGACGAAGAACTGACCTATTGCGCCAACACCGGCCGTTTCGTGGTGTTGAAAGACGTAAGCTGCGACCTGGACACCGTAACCCGTCGCGTCAAGCTGGTGCAGGACACCCCGCTTAATATCATCAACGCCAATGCCGCCATTGCCTTCCCGGCGATGAAAGCGGGCTCACGCGGTTTCAGCGGCGTGTTCACCAACTTCCACCCGGAACTGTACGTGTGGCTGTATCACCACCATCAGGAAAACCCTGCGCTGGCAGATGAACTGGCCGATTTCCTGTCACTGGCCGCCGTCACTGAAACGTTGGGCTATCCGAAAAACGCCAAGATTTACCATCAACGCCGCGGCACCTTTGACAGCATTCACTGCCGGGTCAACAAGGATGACGTGCTGGAGAAATTCTGGGGATTGACCGTGATCCTCGACCAGATTCGCCACGGCACCGCGCATTATCAGAAAAAAATTGCGCAATAAAAAATAACAACAATGCGCGGGAACACGTTGTGATTCCCGCGATGAAAAATAAAAAACCAGTGGATTTTCAGCATGATCGTGTGTGACCAATCTGATTGGGCGCAAGAACTGCACGCCCTGCATCCTACATCAACGTCCTTACAGCCAGACTCACGGCGAATCGTTTATTCGCAGATTCCTCTCAGCCTGCTCACGGAAAATAAATAAAATGAAAGAGACAATATCGTTATCTCAACCTGCTGCTGTTGCACCGCCAATGCAAAAAATATCCCGTTTGCGTTGGAGCATTATTCTGGTGTTACTGATCGCCGCCGTGGTGAACTACCTGGACCGCGCCAACCTCAGTATCGCCAACACCACGATTTCGAAAGAGTTCGGCTTTAGCGCCACCCAGATGGGCCTGCTGTTTTCGGCCTTTCTGTGGCCCTATGCGCTCGCCAATCTGCCTGCGGGCTGGCTGGTCGATAAATTCGGGCCGAAAAAAATGTTTTCCTGGGCGCTCGGCTTGTGGTCAGGGTTCACTATCCTCGCGGGTTTCGTTAACGGCTATTCCATGTTCTATGGCCTGCGCATGATGCTGGGCATCTCTGAATCACCGTTTTTTACCTCCGGCATCAAGATCACCCATCGCTGGTTCCCGAGCAATGAACGCGGACTTCCCACCGCCATCATCAATACCGGCTCACAGATCGCCAACGCCGTTGCGCCGCCGATCCTGACTATCCTGTTGCTGACGATGGGCTGGCGCGGCATGTTTATCGCCATCGGTTTGGCGGGTATTCCGATTCTGCTGGTGTGGCTGAAGTTGTACCGTAACCCGACGCCCGCAGAAGAAGTGCAGATCCACGGCGACGCGGAAGCCGCTGAGACGCAACAAGCGAATCAACCCAAAGCGAGCTGGGGCTCTCTGTTTAAACACAAAACCACCTGGTTCATGATTCTGGGGAACTTCTCCATCATGTTCACCATTTGGGTGTACCTGACCTGGTTGCCAAGTTATCTGGAGAGATCGCTCGGCTTCAGCCTGATGAAAACCGGCTGGGTGGCGTCCATCCCGTTCTTTGCCGGGATCATGGGTGTGTTGGTGGGGGGTGTAATTTCCGACCGGTTGATTCGTCGCGGTACCAACACCATTACCGCACGTAAAATCCCGATTGTGTGCGGTGCTGCACTGGCCGCCTGCTTCGTGGCACCGATCCCCTTCGTACACGACACCACCTTGTGTATCGCACTGCTGTCGCTGGGCTATTTCTGTTCTCAGATGCCGTCAGGGGTTATCTGGAAGCTGGCGACGGATATCGCCCCGAAATCGCAGGTGGCTTCACTGGGTGCTATCCAGAACTTCGGCGGATTCCTCGGCGCGGCCAGTGCGCCGATCGTCACGGGGATTATTCTTGATGCCACGGGCACCTTTACCAACGTCTTCCTGTTTGGCGCCTTCCTGCTCATGCTGGGGGCCATCAGCTACGGCTTCTTTGTGAAAAAGCCGATTCAGGCGGCGGTTTAACCTTGCACTATCCCGACGCGTCATGGCGTCGGGATGTCCCACTTCACGCGTTGTCCGACGCTGATGCCACATCTTGCGGAAAATCACGCTGCCAGGCGTCATAGCCGCCATCCACGCTGTATACCGCCTCAAATCCCAGGCTCAACAGATATTGTGCCGCATTGCGGCTGCTAATCCCGTGATAACACATCACCATCACCGGCTGATCGAGTTCAGCGTCACGCACAAAATCAGACAGCGTTTCATTCGTCAGGTGCAGCGCCTGCGGCACATGCCCGGTGGCGTAACTTTGCGCATCGCGGATATCCACCATCACGCCGTGTTTCTGCCAGCGCTCATGGGCTTGCTCAATGCTGAGACACTCAAACTGTTCCATACAAATACCACCTCGGGACAAAGAAAAAAGGCATTACGGCACAGCGCACGCCACTGTGACAGAGATGCTACTGTTTCAGTAAGGTAAGTCAATCGTCACATTTCTGTAATAAAACATTTTTCGTTATGCAAAAAAAAGAGCCATGATGAGAAAGATCGCGTTTTCACGCATCCGTTACGCGAGTCAGGCGCACACATGCTATTCACTCACCAGGAGCATCGCTATGTCTTTACAACGAAAAGTACTGTTTTGTCTCCCGCTGTTACTGCCCGCAGCGCTCACTTTCCCAGCCGCCGCACAGGATGGCTACACGCTCGAACAGGTCGTGGTGTTTAGTCGTCACGGCTTGCGCGCTCCGTTAGCCAGCCCGAGCAGCGCGCTCGGCAAGGTCACGCCCGATGCCTGGCCACAGTGGGATACCCCCAGCAGTTACCTGACCACGCGCGGCGGCGTGCTGGAAGCCTATTTCGGCCACTATTTTAGCGAATGGCTGGTAGATAACCGCCTGCTGGCTGCCGATACCTGTCCGACGGATAAAGACGTCTCGTTTTATGCCAACAGCCTGCAACGCACCATCTCAACCGCACAATATTTCGCCGTGGGCGCGTTCCCCGGTTGTCTGGTGCCAGTTGTGCACAAAGAAAAATTGGGGACGATGGATGCCACCTTTAACCCCCATCATCCGCAATGACAGTGCCACGTTTAAACAACAGGCCATCGACTCCATTAATCAAAAAGCCGGTGAAGGTGGGGTGAAAGGGCTCAATGAACGGCTGAAACCGGTGTATCAGCAGATGGCCGAGATCATTCGCTACAAGGATTCCGCCAACTGCAAGCAGGATAAACAGTGCGACCTGATGGCACAGGAAACTGACGTGAAGATTGAGGCAGGTAAAGAGCCGGGTGTGGTGGGTCCGCTGAGAACCGGCACCTCGATTGCTGATGCCTTTATTCTGCAATACTACGAAGGCACACCGATTAACCAGATCGGCTGGGGACGCATTAAAGATGAGAAGCAACTGGCTGATTTGGTGTCGATCAAAGAGTACTACAACAGCGTAGTGTTCAGTGCCCCGGTGGTTGCCAAAGCCGTCTCGGCCAACCTGGTCAAAGCGCTGGCCGGTTCGTTTGGCGAGCAGCAGCCCAAATTCACCTTCCTGGTCGGCCACGATTCAAACGTCGCGTCGCTGTTCTCCGCACTGGGCGTGAAACCGTACCATCTACCGCACCAATTGGAAACCACGCCGATCGGCGGCAAGGTGGTGTTCCAACGCTGGCGCGATAACGCCAGTAACAAGGCGCTGTTGAAAGTGGAATACGTGTATCAATCGACCGAACAGCTCGCTACGCTGGCACCATTGAACCGCGCCAACCCGCCGCAGCGCGTGACGCTAGCACTCAGCGAGTGTCCGACTAACGACAAGGGATTCTGTTCGTTCGACGATTTCGAGAAAATTACCAAGGCGCTAACTCAGTAACGATCCTGGTAGTGGCCGATGCAGAAGATGGGGTTTGGTCTTTTGCTCGCGTAAAGAATCACGCTGAGGCGCGCGTGGCCGCCGGGTGAGCCGCATGGATGCGGCGAAAGTTCCCGCCGCGTCTGGAACGCGTCGGGAACGGCCCGATCCGCGGACACGAACGCCGAAGGCACCGCGCAGCGGCGTGATTTATCGCGAAAAGCCTGGAGCCACGAGGCGGCGGCGATTGAGCGCCTCGTGTCGGGCGCGCAACAATGGTTGCAGAAACTGGCGTTGGTAAACGCGCACGAAACACTCACGCGACTGACAGAAACACAAGGATAATTCAGTGTCCCAGTATAAGACTTGTTATACCAGTATCACCTCAACACCTTGCGCTCGCAGTTGCTCTACGATAGTGGCGTCAGCATGCTTCCCAGTGATCACCACGTCAATCTGATCGGCACGGCTAAACAGCATGCCCGCACGTTGACCCACTTTGCTGCTGTCCACGACTACCGCCAGTTTGCCGACGTAGCTCAGAATCTTTTGTTCCGCCATCGCCGTCAGCATATCGGTTTTATACAGTCCTTCCGTCGTCAGCCCTTTACCGCTGGTGAACATCCAGTGACCGGCATACAAGCTTGCATCCCCTTCCTGAGGTGCCAAGGTGATCGACTGGCTCTTGTTGTACTGCCCGCCCATGATCACTACGCTTTCGTGCTCTTGCTCAATCAGGAAATTCGCCAATGGCAGATAGTTGGTGATCACCTGAATATCACGCCCGACAATCTCCCGCCCCAGCAAAAACGCCGTTGACCCACAGTTAATCACCACGCTTTCACCGGGGTTGCACAGCGCGGCAGCCGCCTGCGCGATGCGCATCTTCTCATCCAGATTCTGCGCCTGATAGATATTAAGGGGCGTCCAGGCCGGGCGCGGCAGGTTAACGGCCTCAGCGCCGTTGCGCACTTTGCGCAGTTTGCCCAATTCATTGAGTTTGTTGATGTCGCGTCGCGCAGTGGCGGGAGAAACGTCAAAATTCACGATCAGATCGGAGACGGTGAGTTGCCCCTGACGTTGCAGAAAATCAATGATGGCATGATGGCGCTGAGATTCAGTCATAGGTCGTCCGGTAACAAGAAGCGGCGCGTCATGGCGTCGACGTGAAAAGTTTACATCATAATTTATCATAAATGCGCATCAATCATCATATGCCCGCAATAATTCGCGTCGAAGTATGACAGGCATAGCGCGACGTGTTTGCCACGTCGCGTACTACATCGCAAGCTACATAACGAACTACAGGAAAGATTTGAACGGCAGATCGGGTTCCGTGGTAAAGCAGTCGTCAAAGCCGCGCGGATAGTGATATTCCAGATTATCTTTGTCCAACGGCCAGGTAAACTTGCCACCGACTTGCCAGATAAAGGGTTTAAAGCCGTATTGCAGACGGTCTTTTTTCATCTCCCACAGCACGCGAATTTCCTGCGGATCGGCTTGAAAATTCGACCAGATATCATGGTGGAAGGGAATAACCACCTTGGCATTCAACGCCTCGGCCATGCGTAGCATATCCGCACTGGTCATCTTGTCGGTAATACCACGCGGGTTTTCTCCGTATGAGCCCAACGCCACGTCAATGTCATACTCATTGCCGTGTTTCGCGTAGTAGTTGGAGTAGTGGGAATCACCGCTGTGATACAAATTGCCACCCGGGGTTTTGAACAGGTAGTTCACCGCGCGCAGATCCATGCCATCCGGCAACACGCCTGCCGCTTTTTGCTCCACCGGTAAGGTGATCAATGCGGTGCGGTCGAACGCATCTAACGCATGGATTTCAATATCTTTAATGCGGATCACCGAGCCCGGTTTCACCACAATGCAACGCTCGCGCGGCACCCCCCAGCCCACCCAGAGATCCACGCAGCTCTGTGGACCAATAAAGGGCACTTCTGCGCTGCAATTTTTCAGCACCGCAGCGGCGACATTGACGTCAATGTGGTCGTTGTGGTCGTGCGTCGCCAAAATAGCATCCACCTGGCGGATAGCGAACGGATCCAGCACAAACGGCGTGGTGCGCAAGTTAGGTTGCAATTTTTTCACCCCCGCCATGCGCTGCATCTGGTGCCCGTTTTTCATCAAAGGGTTACCGTGACTCTGCTTGCCGGTGCCGCACCAGAAATCGACACAAATATTGGCACCCCCCTCTGATTTCAACCAAATCCCGGTACAACCCAGCCACCACATGGCGAAGGTGCCAGCGGCAACCTGCTCTTGTTCGATCTCTTCATTCAACCAGGTGCCCCATTCCGGGAAGGTACTCAGGATCCAGGATTCGCGGGTAATGGTTTCTATCTTGCTCATGGCGTGACCTCATCATTAATCGGCAATTAAAAAATCACAAGTAATCATAAAAAGATTAAAAACGATAACTTTATGTCAATCTATCACCGTTAAATCGCACTGACAATCACTTGAAGTGATAAAAAAATCATGAAAATTCACATAGAGATCAAATAACGCGAAACACAAAAAACACAATGCATTGAATAATATGTAAAAAATAAAACATACTTGTTGAATGATCTTAAGCACCATGAGAATTGTGAGTTTAATCACAAAAAATCAAAAAAAATCTCAATACGATTACTAGTGATTACTGAAGTCTCTACGCCCGGTTATGTCAGCCATCGCGTCACTCCCTGTAAGCCGCCGTGATGGCAGGCAAGAGCAGTAAAACGGTAACAATAAAAATCGATTGGAGTGTTCCATGGAAACTCTCTACAACATCTTCACCATTTTCTTTAATCAGGTCATGACCAATGCCCCCTTGCTGCTGGGCATTGTGACCTTTCTCGGCTACCTGCTGTTGCGCAAAAGCGCAACGGTGATCATCAAAGGCACCATCAAGACGATCATCGGCTTTATGCTGTTGCAGGCGGGCTCCGGCATCCTGACCGGCACCTTCAAACCCGTGGTCGCCAAGATGTCCGAGGTGTATCAGATTAATGGTGCTATCTCTGACACTTACGCCTCGATGATGGCCACTATCGAACGCATGGGAGACGCCTACAGTTGGGTCGGCTATGCGGTGCTGCTGGCGCTGGCGCTGAACATTGTTTATGTCCTGCTGCGCCGTATTACCGGCATTCGCACCATTATGCTCACCGGCCATATCATGTTTCAGCAGGCGGGTTTGCTGGCGGTGTTCTTCTATATTCTCGGTTACCCAATGTGGACCACCATCCTGTGCAGCGCTGTGCTGGTGTCGCTCTAATGGGGGATTACCTCCAACATGATGTACAAACCGACGCAAGAAGTGACCGACGGCTGTGGTTTTTCCATCGGCCACCAGCAGCAGTTCGCCTCATGGTTAGCCTACAAACTCGCCCCCTATCTGGGTAAAAAAGAAGAGAGCGTCGAAGATCTGAAGCTGCCCGGCTGGCTTAATATCTTCCATGACAACATTGTCTCTACTGCCATCGTGATGACCGTGTTCTTTGGCGCAATCCTACTGTCATTCGGTATCGATACGGTGCAGAAGATGGCAGGAAAAACCCACTGGACCGTCTATATCCTGCAAACCGGTTTCCAGTTCGCCGTTGCCATTTTCATCATCGTGCAGGGCGTGCGCATGTTCGTTGCCGAGCTGTCCGAAGCCTTTAACGGCATCTCTCAACGTCTTATCCCCGGTGCCGTGCTGGCGATCGACTGCGCCGCCATCTACAGCTTTGCCCCGAATGCCGTGGTATGGGGCTTTATGTGGGGCACTATCGGCCAACTGATCGCCGTTGGCATTTTGATTGGGATCGGCTCGCCCATCATGATCATCCCCGGCTTTATCCCGATGTTCTTCTCCAACGCCACCATCGGCGTGTTTGCCAACCACTTTGGCGGCTGGCGCGCAGCGCTGAAAATTTGTCTGGTGATGGGGATGATTGAGATTTTTGGCTGCGTATGGGCGGTAAAACTCACCGGACTGTCGGCCTGGATGGGCATGGCGGACTGGTCAATTCTGGCTCCGCCACTGATGCAAGGCATGACGCTGGGTCTGTGGTTTATGGGCGTGGTGATCCTCATCGCGGTGGCCTACATGTACTTTGCCAGCCGCACCTTGCGGGCTGAAGAAGATGCAGAAAAACAACTCGCGCAAACCACCGCGCAATGACGCTGGAGAAAGCACCATGACAGTTCGGATTCTGGCCGTATGCGGCTGTGGGCAAGGCAGTTCCATGATCATGAAGATGAAGGTGGATCAATTCCTGACCCAACAAGGGGTGGCACACACCGTCAACAGCTGTGCCGTCGGAGAATACAAAGCAGAGCTGAGCGGCGCGGACATCATTATCGCCTCAACCCACGTGGCGGATGAGATAACCGTAAGCGGCAACAAATATGTCGTCGGCGTGCGCAATATGCTCTCTGCCGCTGAGTTTGGTCCCAAGCTGATGGAGGTGATCAATGCCCACTTCCCTCAGGATGCTAAAGCGTAAGGAGTTTCCATGAAGCTGCGCGATTCTCTACTGGAAAACCGGTCAATCCGCCTGCAAGCGGAGGCCGCCACCTGGCAAGAAGCGGTCAAAATCGGTGTCGATCTGTTGGTAGCCGCTGATGTGGTCGAGCCGCGCTACTACCAGGCGATTCTCGATGGCGTAGAACGTTTTGGTACCTACTTTGTGATAGCGCCCGGGCTTGCCATGCCCCATGGCCGCCCGGAGGAAGGGGTGAAAAAAACCGGCTTCGCGCTGGTAACACTAAAAACCCCACTGCCGTTCAACCATGAAGATAACGATCCGGTAGATCTGCTGATCACGCTGGCCGCCGAAGATGCTACCGCACACCAAGAGGTGGGCATTATGCAGATCGTTAATCTGTTTGAAGATGAGGCGAATTTCGATCGCCTGCGCGCCTGCCGCACCGAGCAGGATGTTTTAGATCTGATTGATCGCGCCACGCTGGCTGCGACGGAATAAGGAGTCCCCAATGCCACAGTTACCGATGTTACAAGTTGCGCTGGATAACCAGACGCTGTCCGATGCCTACAACACCACACGTCTGATCGCCGAAGAGGTGGACATTATCGAAGTCGGCACCATTCTATGCGTGGGCGAAGGGGTGCGTGCCGTGCGCGATCTGAAAGCGCTCTATCCGCACAAGATCGTGCTGGCCGATGCCAAGATTGCCGACGCGGGGAAAATCCTGTCACGCATGTGTTTTGAAGCCAATGCCGACTGGGTCACGGTGATCTGCTGCGCGGACATTAACACTGCCGCCGGCGCCCTGGCGGTAGCGCGCGAATTCGACGGCGATGTACAGATCGAATTGACCGGCTTTTGGACCTGGGAGCAAGCGGAAGCCTGGCGTGCGGCTGGGATTCAGCAAGTGGTGTATCACCGCAGCCGGGATGCACAGGCCGCGGGCGTCGCCTGGAGCGAAACCGACATCAGCGCCATCAAGCGCCTGGCAGAAATGGGCTTTAAAGTCACCGTCACCGGTGGTCTGGCGCTGGACGATCTGCCGCTATTTCAGGGCATCCCGATTCACGTCTTTATCGCCGGACGCAGTATCCGCGATGCGGCAAGCACGGTCGATGCTGCCCGTGAGTTTAAACGCCGTATTGCCCAACTGTGGGGCTAAGGGAAGTCACATGCTGACAAAAGCGGTGCCGCTGGGCATCTACGAAAAAGCGTTACCTCCCGGCGAGGATTGGCTGGCACGCTTACAACTGGCGCGCGAACTGGGCTTTGATTTCGTCGAAATGTCGCTGGATGAAACCGACGAGCGCTTAGCCCGGCTGGATTGGGATCGGGAACAGCGTCTGGCGTTAGTCAATGCCATTGCGGCTACCGGTATTCGGGTGCCTTCCATGTGCCTGAGCGCGCACCGCCGCTTCCCACTGGGCTCACAGGATGACGCCATTCGCGAGCAGGGACTCACCATCATGCATAAAGCGATTGCGCTGGCGCAGGATGTGGGGATTCGCGTGATTCAGTTGGCCGGTTACGATGTCTATTATCAGGAAGCCAATGAGATAACACGTGAACGTTTTCGCGACGGCCTGCAACACGCGGTAGAAATGGCAAGCCGCGCACAGGTCACACTGGCGATGGAGATCATGGATTACCCCCTGATGAACTCCATCAGCAAAGCGCTAGGCTATGCCAACTACCTCAACAACCCGTGGTTCCAGCTCTATCCCGATATCGGTAACCTCTCGGCCTGGGATAATGATGTGCAGATGGAGTTGCGCGCAGGCCAAGGCCACATTGTCGCGGTGCACGTGAAAGATACCCGCCCCGGCGTCTTCAAAAACGTGCCCTTCGGCACTGGCGTCGTGGATTTCGAACGCTGTTTTACCACGCTGAAAGAGAGCGGCTACCGTGGTCCTTATCTGATTGAGATGTGGAGCGAGAATGCCCCCGACCCGATCAAAGAAGTGCTCGCAGCGCGCGACTGGGTGAAACAGCGCATGGAACGCGCCGGTTTGCCCGTGGAGGAAGCCGCATGATAGCGCAACTGAAACAACGCGTCTTTGAAGCCAATATGGCCCTGCCTCAGCACGGTCTGGTGACGTACACCTGGGGGAATGTGAGTGCTATCGACCGCGAACGCGGTCTGGTGGTTATCAAACCCAGCGGCGTCGCCTATGAAGTGATGCGGGCCGAGGATATGGTGGTGGTCGATGTACAGGGCAATCTGGTTGAAGGGCATTATCGCCCTTCCTCAGATACCCCCACACATCTGGAGCTGTATCGCCGCTATCCGCAAATGGGGGGGATTGTGCACACGCACTCCACCCACGCCACCGCCTGGGCACAGGCCGGGTTAGACATTCCTGCGCTCGGCACCACGCACGCCGACTATTTTTTTGGCGACATTCCCTGCACCCGTCCACTGACGGCGCACGAAGTGGAGCATGAGTACGAAAAAAATACCGGTGTGGTCATTGCCCAGACGTTGGGAGATCGCAATCCGCTGCACACCCCCGGCATGATTGCCTACCAGCATGGGCCGTTCTGCTGGGGCAAAGATGCGGAAGAAGCGGTACACAATGCGGTGGTGCTGGAAGAAGTGGCGCGCATGGCCTGGCTCGCTTGCACGCTGAACCCTCATCTGCGCGCGCTCGACAGCGCATTGCAGCACAAGCATTTTAATCGCAAACACGGCCCGAACGCCTACTACGGGCAAAAATAACGCCTCGACGGTCATTCCTTGCCAACGCGAGAAATGACCGTATTCTCTGCCAATTACGCGCCCTTCTTCGCACCAATCCCCTATACTTTATGTGACAACCTTCAACAATATGTTACCTGCATCACGCCTAAATGTTTTTATTTGGTTAATCCTTGGCTGTGGTGTTTGTTTTCGATTATGATAATGCTCGAAAACGAACATTTTGACCTTTTTTTGGACACGGAGGAGAACGCGTGGAAACCAAAGACCTTATCGTGATCGGTGGGGGCATCAACGGCGCAGGCATTGCAGCCGATGCCGCGGGCCGTGGCTTGTCGGTGCTGCTGTTAGAAGCACAGGATCTTGCCAGCGCGACCTCCTCTGCCAGTTCAAAATTGATCCACGGCGGCCTGCGCTACCTGGAACATTACGAGTTTCGTTTGGTGAGCGAAGCGCTCTCCGAGCGTGAAAAATTGCTGAAGATGGCACCGCACATCATCTTCCCAATGCGCTTCCGTTTGCCCCATCAGCCGCACCTGCGCCCGGCCTGGATGATTCGTATCGGGTTATTTATGTATGACAATCTGGGCAAACGCGTCAGCCTGCCCGCCAGTCACGGCCTGAAATTCGGCAAGGACTCGGTGCTGAAACCCGAATTAACGCGCGGTTTCGAATATTCCGACTGCTGGGTAGACGATGCGCGTCTGGTGGTATTGAACGCGCAGGAAGTGGTGAAACGCGGCGGCGAAGTGCGCACCCGCACCAAAGTGACGCGGGCGCGTCGCGAAGGCGATCTGTGGATCATCGATGCCGTCGACAGCGTTACCGGAGAAACCCATACCTGGCAGGCGAAAGGACTGGTCAACGCCACGGGCCCTTGGGTGAAAGAGTTCTTCGATCATGGGCTGGAGCTGAAATCCCCTTATGGCATTCGTCTGATCAAAGGCAGCCACATTGTTGTGCCTCGCGTACACGACGAACCACAGTCCTACATTCTGCAAAACAAAGATAACCGCATTGTGTTTGTGATTCCGTGGCAGGATGAGTTCTCGATCATCGGCACCACCGACGTGGAATACCACGGCGATCCGCATGACGTGAAGATCGACGACAAAGAAACGGCCTACTTGCTGGATGTCTACAACGATCACTTCAAAAAGACGCTGACACGAGACGATATCGTATGGACCTATTCCGGCGTGCGCCCGCTGTGCGATGATGAGTCGGATTCTCCGCAGGCCATTACCCGTGATTACACGCTGTCGGTGGCGGACGAGCACGGTAAAGCGCCTCTGCTGTCGGTGTTTGGCGGCAAGCTGACCACCTACCGCAAGCTGGCAGAGCATGCGATGGAGAAACTGGCAAAATACTATCCGCACAGCGGTCAGGCCTGGACGCAAAACGCGGTGCTGCCCGGCGGCGATTTGGCCGGTACGCGCGACGAATACGCCGCTGCGCTGCGCCGTCGTTTCAATCTGCCGGAATCTCTGGCGCGTCGCTATGCCCGCACCTACGGTTCCCACAGCGAACTGATCCTGACGAACGCCACAGGCATTCATGACCTCGGCGAAAACTTCGGACACGACCTCTACGAAGCAGAATTGCGCTATCTGGCCGACAAAGAGTGGGTTGTCAGCGTGGAGGATGCTATCTGGCGTCGTACCAAGCTGGGCATGTGGCTGAATGATGAGCAAAAACAGCGCGTCGCTGACTGGCTGAGTGCCTATCGCCAATCCAAAGTTACCGCACAGTAATTTTTCTGCCAGACCGCTCCCCCCACGACAGGTTGCCGAAAGGTAACCTGTTCGTTTTTTACACGAAAGAAACGTTAACATTTCGCGGAATACAACGCCCATTACCCACTCAAAAAATATGGTTAATCATTTTTCCCCTCTTCAGGCTAATCTGCTCTCACAGACGCAAGTCAAAGCAGCGTCATCTCAAGAAAATAAACCGGGCCAGTAACAGTAAATAATAAACGAATGATAATAAACATTGCGCACAATGTTATTTATTATGTTAATGGAATTTAAAATCGAGGAATATATTTATATCAAGAAGGAAAACGATGGATTAAATAAATATCAGGCAGGATGTAAATAAGAATAATAATCAATACCCACAAAAAATAAATGGCTATTTATTTTTCTACGATATAGCTCACAGAATAAATATAATAAAATACCCATTCTTATTAATGATTAACGGAGTAATAAATTGCATATCAAGTACTCTATTATTAGTACTGATAGCCAATCATGACCTCCGTCCTATTCAACATTGCATCGTAAGTCAGTTCGCAAAACAGACGCGGGTAATAAGCCGTTGTGATGAGATATCGTTATTAACTATTTTATACAACGGTTAGTGTTTACTGTCACGTTATTTCTTGCCGCCTTGTTGCGTGTTTTGTACTGCGTTGATTTCCGTGCTCATGTATTCGGGTATGCGGAGGATGAAAATTAAATGCCTAATCAGGTTGAGCGTCCTTTATTGGATCTGGGACTAACAAGACTCGAATTCCTGCGGATTTCAGGCAAAGGCCTGGCAGGGATCACTATTGCGCCAGCGCTGCTTTCACTGTTGGGGTGCCGACAGGAACAGATCGACAGCGGCGTTATCGGGCTGACGACCACCCCCAAAGGCGTGCTGGTGACAAACCGCGCCCGCTGCACCGGGTGCCATCGCTGCGAAACCGCCTGTACGTCGTTTAATGACGGCAGCGTTGGTTCCTATTTCTCACGCGTCAAAATCCATCGCCATTTCTACTACGGCGACGGTGGACTTGGCTCCGGCGGCGGCCTGTACGGCGATCTCAATTTCACCACTGACACCTGTCGGCAGTGTAAAGATCCCGAATGCATGAAAGCCTGCCCTATCAAGGCGATCGCCTTCAATGAAGAGCATGGCAGCATCGCCGTGGACACCAAGCGCTGCATCGGCTGCGCCGCCTGTCCCTGGATGATGGCGACCGTTAACCCGCAGACCAAAAAATCGGGCAAATGCATTCTGTGCGGTGAATGCGCGACGGCGTGCCCGACCGGGGCATTATCCATTATCGAATGGAAAGAGATTACCGTCTGATAACGGCGATGGGCCTTATCCCCTTATTCACGCGGCGTTTCATACGCAGGAAGAAAAATTATGATTAACGGTTGGACAGGTAATATATTACGTATCAACTTGAGCACCGGCACCATCAGCAAAGAGGATTCCAGCCAATATAAAAAGATGGTTGGCGGAATGGGCTTTGGCTATAAAATCATGTATGACGAGGTGCCAGCCGGAACCAAACCTTTCGATGAGGGCAATAAAGTTGTTTTCGCCGTCGGGTCGCTGACCGGCTCCGGTGCACCGTGCAGTTCGCGCGTCAATATTACCTCACTGTCGACCTTTACCCGGGGCCATCTGGTTGTTGATGCGAATATGGGGGGGTTCTTTGCCGCCTACATGAAATATGCGGGCTACGACGCCATTATTATTGAAGGCAAAGCAGAAAAACCGGTCTGGATTAATATTCAGAACGATGAAGTCAAAATTGAAAATGCCGCTTTCCTATGGGGAAAAAGCACGCGAGCCACCACCGAAGAAATTTGTCGCGCCACCAGTGAAGAAACCTGCGTCGCGGCTATCGGCCCGGCCGGGGAAAATCTGGTACCGCTCTCAGGCATTCTAAATAGCCGCAACCACAGCGGCGGTGCGGGCGTCGGGGCCGTGCTTGGTTCCAAAAATCTCAAAGCCATCGCGGTGTGGGGTAGCCACGGCGTTAACGTCGCTAACCGCGAAGAACTCAAAGCGCTCAACGAATACATGATGACGCAGCTCATCGGTGCCAACAATAACCACGTTGTCCCGAGCACGCCGCAGGCATGGGCTGAATATTCTGACCCGAAATCACGCTGGACCGCGCGCAAGGGCCTGTACTGGCAGGCGGCGGAAGGCGGCCCGATTGAAACCGGCGAAATCCCGCCGGGCAACCAGAACACCGTTGGTTTCCGCACCATGAAATCCACCTTCGATCTGGGACCCGCCGCGGAAAAATACACGGTGAAAATGGGCGGATGCCACTCCTGCCCGATCCACTGTATGTCGCAGCTTAACGTGCCGCAGGCCAAGCAGTTTGGCGGACCGACCACCGGCGGCAACACCTGTGTCGCCAACTTTGTGCACACCACCATCTTCCCCAACGGCCCCAAAGATATCGCTGAAAAAGGCGATGGCAACGTGGTCGGAAACCTGGTCGGTCTGAGTATCTTCGACGACATGGGATTGTGGTGTAACTACGGTCAATTGCACCGGGACTTCACCTACTGCCATACCCACGGCGTGTTCAAACGCGTTTTGCCCGCCGAAGAGTATGCGTCTATTCCCTGGAAACTGATGGAAGAAGGCGATCCTAACTTTATCAAGGACATCTACCATCGTCTGGCCCACCGTATCGGCGAATTCAGCCATTTGTCCGACGGCTCCTACTTCATCGCAGAGCGCTGGAATCTGGGACCAGAATATTGGAATTACGCCAAGAACAAGCTGTGGTCGCCCATGGGCTTCCCGGTGCACCATGCCAACGAAGCCTCGGCGCAGGTGGGGACGATCGTCAACTGCATGTTCAACCGTGATGCCATGACGCACACCCACATTAACTACATTGGCAGCGGCCTGCCGCTCAAGCTGCAAAAAGAGATCGCCGCTGAGCTGTTCGGCTCTGCTGACGCTTTTGACGAAACCAAAAGCTACACCCCAATCAACCGCTACAAGATTGATTACGCCAAGTGGACGCTGCTGAGAAGCTGCCTGCACGATGCCGTGACGCTGTGTAACTGGGTGTGGCCGATGACTGTATCACCGCACAAAAGCCGTAACTACCGCGGCGATCTGGCAATGGAAGCGAAATTCTTTGCTGCCGTCACCGGCGAAGATACCACCGAAGCCAGCCTCGATCTGGCGGCAGAGCGTATCTTCACGTTACACCGCGCCTACACCGTGAAGCTGATGAACACCATGGATATGCGCCGTGAGCACGATCAGATCTGTGACTGGGTGTTCGATAAGGACCCGAAACTGCCCGCGTTCAGTGAAGGCACCGACAAGATGGATCGCGACGATGTGCAGAAATCGTTGACGATGTTCTACAGCGCCATGGGTTGGGACCCTGAACTGGGCTGCCCGACGCGTGCCGTTTTGGAACGTCTTGACCTGAAAGAGGTGGCAGACGATTTGGCGGCGCACAACCTGTTGCCGGCCTGAGTACAAGGCATCAATCATGAAAACTGTTGTGGATAACCAAACAACGCCGCCTGATGAATTGCCCTCTGCGGCGCTTGCCGCCGCAGAGGGCGTTGCAGACAGCGATGCACCGGATATGCGCCGACGCAGGTTGTTGCTGCCGCTAAGCGTCGCACTGCGCGATGCACCGGCAGCGCAGGAAACCGCGCCGACAGAGGAAGCGCCCAAAGCCCCTTACCTGGTTCTGGCGGATTACCTGCGTGGCTGCTCTGCCAACGGCACGGTGGTGGATCGGCGCGACCTGTTAGCGCCGCCCTACGCGTTAACCGAAGAGGAACTGGATGTCCTGTTAATGCAGATTCGTGCCGAAGAACAAGGCAGCGATATCGTTGAGATAGCGCAGCAGGACACCTGTTTCTACTATTCCGACCGTTACATGAGCCATAACTACGCGCGGATTTTGATCTTCACGCATGAGCAGGACGCCTGCGCGACGTTGGCGCAGACCGTCCGCTTTGAGTGTGAAACCTATCCGCGTCCGTTCAAGGCCGGCATGTTGGCGCTGCACCCGTATGGATTTGATGACGACAAGATAGCAAGCACGTTGCGCTTTCTCGCCGACACCGAGGCTTATCAGGATATTCACCCGGTGGAAGCCTCCAACGGCGCCATCTATCTGTACAGCGACCGCTACATGAGTGTCGGCAAAGCCCAAGGGCTCTGTGAATGGATTGAGGTGGAACAATATGAGAACCCCTAGCCCGCGCGCCCGGTATGCGTGGATCACAATGAATAACGTACTTTCTGGGAGGCATGGAAGATGACATGCTCACGCCGTAAATTTGTCCTCGGCATGGGGTCGGTGATTTTTTTCAGCGCACCGGTTTTCTCGGCATTGGGTAAAGCGGAAAAAGGCGCCCCCGTGCGCTATGCCATGATCCATGATGAAGTGAAGTGCAACGGCTGTAATATCTGTACCGTTGCCTGTCATAAGGTCAATAAGGTACCTACCGGCGCGGCGCGCATGAGCATTGCGCACATTGCGATGACGCCGCCTGAATCCGGTAACACCTATCACTTTTTCCGTCACTCTTGCCAGCAGTGCGAAGATGCACCGTGCATTACCGTCTGCCCGACGGGCGCGTCCTACCGCGACGACAGCAACGGGATCGTGCGGGTGGATAAGCCCAAGTGCATTGGGTGCAGCTACTGCATCTCCGCGTGCCCGTATCAGGTGCGCTACCTGAACCCGGTTACCCATGTGGCGGATAAATGCGACTTCTGTCTGGAATCGCGTCTGATGAAAGGATTCACGCCCATTTGCGTCAGTGCCTGCCCACAGAATGCGCTGATCTTCGGACGAGAGGACAGCGATGTGGTGCAGAACTGGCTGAAAACACACGACTACTATGAGTATCAGTTGCCAAATGTGGGTAAACCGCACCTCTATCGTCGGCCGGGACCCCATGAAGTGAAGAAGGTGAACGCATGAATATCATGCCTAACGCTGAGCAATTTCAGTCCCAGCTGTATCAGTATGTTTATCTCTACACCCCCGACTATTGGCCTATCTGGCTGATTCTGGCTGGCGTGGCGTTTGTCGGCATGCTGGGCGTGTTGGCGCTGCACGGTTTCCTGCGTTACCGCTTCGCCGCGCCGCATGCTGCCGGACATGAGGAGAAGGTGTATCTCTACTCACGGGCGGTACGCTTGTGGCACTGGAGCAACGCGCTGCTGCTTATCCTGTTGCTGGCGAGCGGTTTCATCAACCACTTTGCGCTGCTTGGTACGCACGATACCGCGCTGCTGGTATCGCTGCACAGCCTGTGCGGCTACTCTATCTGTTGCTGGTGTGCTGGCTGGCGTTTGTGCTGATTAATGCGCTGGGCGGCAACGGGCACCACTACGTTATCGAGCGACAGGGATGGGGTCAGCGGGCTTTTCTGCAAGTGCGCTTTTATCTTTACGGCATTATCAAGGGTGAAGACCATCCGTTCCCGGCCACGCCGCGCGCCAAGTTCAACCCGCTACAGCAGGTGGCTTATCTGGGGGTGATGTACAGCCTGGTGCCGCTACTGCTGCTCTCAGGGGTAGTATTGCATAACCCACTGTGGCTGCCCGCCGGATGGGTCTTGGTGAAAGCCTGGCTGCTGCCGGTGCATTTTATGCTGGCGGTACTCAGCGTGTTCTTTATCTGTGGGCATCTCTATCTGTGCACCACCGGGCGCACGCCGACCCAGACCTTCCGCAGTATGGTCGATGGCTACCACAGGCACTGACGGAGAGCCCATGATGCCGACCCACGGAGAACCGCACATCACTCGTGAACAGTTACGCGCGCTGCACGTTAGCCGCGACTTGTATCGCTGGTTCCTGCGACATTTTCCAACGGGCGGCAGCTATCAGGCAATTCACGAGGCGCTGATTGGCGATGGTCACAGCGCCTGGCTGGAAAGCCTGGTGGATTATGCTTACGCACACAGCTTTGGCGCACGGCCGTTTCTGGAACAGGAGATCGGCAGCGCGCGAACCCTGGCCGCACAGCTGACACGCTGTCAGGCAGAGCAGTTACACATCACCCCGCGCGGCAACGCCAGTGGCCGCTTCACGCCAGTGCTGTCGTGCACCTTGCAGTTTGCCAGCGGCGATCACGCGTTGAATATCGGCTGTTCCGGCTTTCAGAGCCATTTGGCTGCCACCGGTAACGGCAACTTTATCGGTCAATCCGGCGATAACGGCAGCATCGCCAGCGCAGGCTACGGCTGCCAGTTGGTGAGCAGCGGCTTTGCCGCCAAAATGAGCAATACCGGGCAGAACTGCCGCATCAGTGCGTTGGGCGATCGCGCGCGCATTGCCAACTGCGGCAATGCGACAAAAATCAGCAGTGCCGGTCGTGGCACCCACATCACCAACAGCGGCAGACGCAATTACCTCGCCAGCCAAGGCGCCTCAACGCGCGTGGCAAATGCCGGCGACGGCAGTCACATCTACACGCAGGGCGTGGGCAGCCGTATCACCAACAGTGGCGATAACGTCACGCTACAGGCCAGCGGTAGCGACAGCGTGTTTTGCTCTAGCGGCAGTGTGCAACAGTTCACGCTGGGCGTCGGTGGCTGTGCGGCACTCAGCTACCATGACGGTAAACGCCTGCGTTTTGTCACCGTCTATGAAGGAGAAAACGGCATTGTTGCTGGTGTCCCCTATCGCCTGACAGAGCACGGCAAGATAGAGCCGCTCGCGGATAACACAGAAAATCAACGCCTCACTCCCGCCCACTGCGTCAACGACTAAGCCTCTCGCCGTCGCGGTATCAGTTCACTACTGAGGCGCACAGCTTTCGGTGCTATCACCTTTTTTTAAAAAATTTGCCGCCTGAGGCAAATATTTCTCTGCCTGATTCGTCTACCTCATTATCAGAACAACACGGAGTAGATGACATGCACGATCGTAAATTTAAAATGCTGGGTATTGGCTTGCTGGCGGTGGTGGCGATTGCCACACTGGTCATGCTGCTGTGGAATGCCTTGCTGCCCGCCATTTTTGGCGTCCAAAGCATTGGTTTTTTCCAGGCGCTGGGGCTGCTGATCCTGTGTAAGATACTGTTCGGTGGCATCGGCTATCGCGGATTTTTTGGCCGGCACGGGCGCGAAATGCGTGAGCGTTGGTTATCCATGAGTCAGGAACAGCGCGATGCCTTTTTCCATCAGCGGGGATTTGGTCCACACGGAGACCACTGCGGCCACCGTTTTCATCGCGGCCCTTTCGCGCACCGTCGTGGTAAGCATCAGGCGTGCCATGACCAGCAGCATGATACCTCGGTGGCAAGCGATAAACCCGCCGACCAAAGCGGAAAAACGGAGTAATGGCTGACGCCATGCAAAGGCAAAACGTTCTGCTCACCGCGCTGGAAGCCTGTCAACGACGACTGCGTGCGTTTATCTCTCGGCGCACGCGCAGCACGGCTGAGGCGGAAGACATCTTTCAGGAAATCAGCTATCGGCTGCTCAAAGCCGACAGCTACCTTGATCCGATAGAGCACGTCTCTGCCTGGCTATTTCGCGCTGCGCGCAACGAGTTGGTCGATCGCTCGCGCAAACCGCGCGACATCTCGCTCACGGAAATGGCAACGGAGAACTGGCCGGAAGGCGATGAACTGGCCGATATTTTGTTCAGTCCGCCTGACAGCGCAGAAGATGCCTATCTGTACCACCTGGTGTGGGAAGAGTTGGCGGCAGCGCTGGAAGAGATGCCCGCGCTGCAACGAGAAGCCTTTGAGAAAACCGAGTTGCAGGGTTACAGCTTCAAACAACTGGCGCAGGAAACCGGCATCCCCGTGGAAACCCTGCTGTCACGTAAGCATCAGGCCGTGCAGTTTCTGCGCGTCCGGCTACAGTGGCTTTATTCAGGCCGTGACACAAGCCTGAGGCGGCAGCCCACTCACCGCTTACCGGTCTGCCCCTGCTTATTGCTTGCTTTTCCAACGCTTTTCTTCACCGCTGGCCGCCGGCCTTCCCCGGTGAAACGGGTGAGCGCAGGCTGCGCGGTTTTATCCTGCGCCGTATTTCTTTTGTTATAGGGTTTGGCATTGCGGCGCTCATCGACCGTTGCCACTGGCACCAGACATTCACGGCGATTACCGATCAGGTGCTTCATGCCCATCGCGGTTAACGCCTCGCGGATCAGCCCCCAGTTAGCCGGATCGTGATAGCGCAGCAGCGCCTTATGCAAACGGCGCTGGCGATCGCCACGCGGCACCACCACCTCTTCACTGTGATAATCCACCTTGCTGAGCGGATTTTTCCCGCTGTAATACATGGTGGTAGAACTGGCGAGCGGTGAAGGATAGAAATTTTGCACCTGATCCAGCCGAAAGCGGTTCTTTTTCAGCCACAGCGCCAGGTTGACCATATCCTCATCGCGCGTGCCGGGGTGAGCGGCAATAAAGTACGGGATCAGATACTGCTCTTTGCCCGCCTGACGCGAATAGGTGTCAAACAGCTCTTTGAAGCGGTGATAGCTGCCCATGCCGGGTTTCATCATCTTCGATAGCGGCCCCTGCTCCGTGTGCTCCGGGGCAATTTTCAAGTAGCCACCCACGTGGTGTTCGGCCAATTCCTTGATATAGCGCGGATCCTCTACCGCCAGATCGTAGCGTACCCCAGAAGCGATCAACACCTTCTTGACGCCTTTAAGGGCTCTGGCACGGCGATAGAGCTGAATGGTCGGCTCATGGTTGGTATCCATGTGCGCGCAAATTTCCGGGTAGACGCAAGACGCGCGGCGGCAGGTTTGCTCCGCTTTGGGCGACTGGCAGCGCAGCATGTACATGTTGGCCGTGGGCCCACCCAGATCGGAGATAATGCCGGTAAATCCCGGTACTTCATCACGGATCGCTTCAATCTCTTGCACAATCGACTCTTGCGAACGGCTTTGAATGATGCGTCCTTCATGCTCCGTGATCGAACAGAATGCACATCCGCCAAAACAGCCGCGCATAATGTTGATGGAAAAGCGAATCATGTCGTAAGCCGGAATACGCGATGTGCCATAGGAGGGGTGCGGCACCCGTTGATACGGCAAGGCATAGACTGCGTCCATCTCATCCGTTTGCAACGGAATAGCCGGTGGGTTAATCCACACATAGCGATCGCCGTGTTTTTGCATCAACGCACGGGCGCTACCCGGGTTGGTTTCGTGGTGCAGGATGCGCGAGGCGTGTGCGTACATCACCTTGTCGTTATTCACCTTCTCGAACGAGGGTAACAACACGTAGGTTTTTTCCCACGGCTTCGGCTTGTGCGCCTGGACGGTAATGGGCTTGCCGCTGGTGGAGCCTTTTACCGTATGCGCCACACAGGGCAAGTCTTCACCGTAGGGATTAAGGATAGGTTCGATGCGACCGGGGCTATCCAGCCGCGTAGAGTCAACGCCCGTCCAACCGGGCAGCGCGGTTTTACGCAGCACGGCAGTATTGCGCACATCCACAATCGAACTAATGGGCTCTCCAGCCGCTAAGCGGTGTGCAATCTCCACCAGCGGGCGTTCACCGTTGCCATAGATCAACAGATCGGCTTTGGCGTCCACCAGCACCGAACGGCGCACCTTGTCTGACCAATAGTCGTAATGGGCGATGCGGCGCAGGCTGGCTTCAATGCCACCCAGCACCACCGGCACATCACTAAAAGCTTCCTTGCAGCGCTGGGTATAGACCAGCGTGGCGCGGTCCGGGCGCTTACCGGCAACATTATCCGGCGTATACGCATCATCATGGCGCGCTTTGCGATCGGCGGTGTAATGGTTGATCATCGAGTCCATATTGCCCGCCGTCACGCCGTAAAACAGATTCGGTTTGCCCAGACGCATAAAGTCGTTTTTCTGCGTCCAATCCGGCTGGGCAATAATATCCCAACCCGAAATCCCTGAGACTCTAGCATCCTGCCAACGATCGCCATACCGAAGCTAGGGTGATCCACATAGGCATCCCCTGTCACCAACACAATGTCACAGCTGTCCCAGCCCAGTTCATCCATCTCAGCGCGGCTCATGGGCAAAAATGGCGCTGTGCCGTAGCACTCGGCCCAGTAGCGAGGGTAAGAAAACAGATGACGTTCAGGAACAATCAGGCTTGTGGACACGGTTAACTCTTCAACACAGGGGATTATCAGGGCCGGAAATTCTACCGATTTCCACAGAAAAAGGGGGGGAATTTACACAGGAAATGAGACAGATCATGAAAATTGCCTTGTGCAAAAAACGCGCATCGATATTGCAAGAAAACGCACCGGGTGAGGCCGTTAGCCATCTTGCGCGTTTGCAATGCTACACTTCAGGCAAGTGTAGCCAGCCACATAACAGAATATATGACCAACACAGCGTTGAAACGCCCGATACTGACGCTCCCTAACGGGGCGAACAAACTCCTGCTGCATTCGTGCTGCGCACCGTGTTCAGGGGAGGTGATGGAAGCCATTCAGGCAGCAGGGATTCACTACACCATTTTCTTCTACAACCCTAACATTCACCCGCAGAAGGAGTATCTCATCCGCAAGGAAGAGAATATTCGCTTCGCCCAGAAGCATGGGGTGCCCTTTATTGATGCCGATTACGACATGAATAACTGGTTTGAACGGGCAAAAGGGATGGAGTGGGAGCCAGAGCGCGGCGTGCGCTGCACCATGTGCTTTGATATGCGCTTCGAGCGTACCGCACTGTACGCGGCAGAAAACGGCTTTACGGTGATCAGCAGTTCGCTCGGCATCTCGCGCTGGAAAAACATGCAGCAAATTAATGATTGCGGCCAGCGGGCTGCCTCGCATTATCCGGGCATGGTGTACTGGGATTACAACTGGCGGAAAGGGGGCGGCTCGGCGCGCATGATCGAGATCAGCAAGCGGGAGCAGTTTTATCAGCAAGAATACTGCGGTTGCGTGTATTCCCTGCGCGACAGCAATCTGCACCGCAAATCGCAAGGCAGACCGCTGATTAAAATCGGGAAACTGTATTACGGTACTGGGGAGTCATCACACGGGTGATCGCGTACTCTACCTGTCATTCCCGCGAAAGCGGGAATCCCCAGAGCAAATAGCGTAAAGCGGCATGGTTTTAATGCGTTGAATTATTTGACGTTATATCGCGTAAAAAATAACGCTGAGGGGAACGAGACCACAGGGTGAGCGGCAGGACGCCGCGAAAGTCAGCGCCGCGTCGGGAACGCGTCGCTGGCGGCCCGTCAGTGGGCTCGGGCCCCGAAGGCACCGCGTAGCGGCGTGATTTATCGCGAAAAGCCTGGAGTCACGAGGCGGCGGCGATTGAGCGCCTCGTGTCGGGCGCGTGCTGCAACGGTTTCAGAAATCCGTGTTGGTTAATGCGCACGAAACATCCACTGCACCAACAAAAAGGCTTGGCCTGGATTTGTGGGGATTCCTCAGCGCGAAAGCGGGAATCTCCTACAGAGGAAACGCGTTCTTTCTGCCGGAGATCCCCGGCTTTCGCCGAGGATAACGTGGGGAAGCTACAACCGTATCGGTTTGATATCCCAGATATCGTCGGCATACTCCTGAATAGTCCGGTCAGATGAGAAGTTACCCATATTGGCGATATTAATGATGCTTCTGCGCGCCCATTCATCGGGGTTGCGATACAGCTCATCCACCCGGTCATGGGTATCCACATAGCTGCGATAATCCGCCAACAGTTGCCAGTGGTCACCAAAATTCACCAACGAGTCGAACAGATCGCCGTAGCGTCTGGGATCGTTCGGACTGAAAACACCGGTGGCAATCTGTGTCAGCACCCGACGTAGTTCCTCATCCTTCTCGTAAATTTCACGCGGGTTGTAACCGTTCTTTCGCAGCGCCTCGACCTGTTCCGTGGTGTTGCCAAAAATAAACATGTTCTCTTCGCCAATGTGCTCCAACATTTCCACGTTGGCCCCATCGAGCGTGCCGATGGTCAGTGCCCCATTGAGCGCAAATTTCATGTTACTGGTGCCGGAGGCTTCGGTTCCCGCCAGCGAGATCTGCTCAGACAGATCGGCAGCAGGAATGATTACCTGCGCCAGACTGACGCTGTAGTTGGGAATAAACACCACCTTCAACTTGTCATGCATGTCAGGATCGTGGTTGATCACCGCTGCGACATCGTTGATCAGGTTGATGATGTGCTTCGCCATGTAATACGCCGACGCCGCTTTGCCCGCAAAAATCGCCACGCGCGGCACGCGCTTGACCTTGGGTTCATCCTTAATGCGGTTATACAGTGTGATAATGTGTAGCAGATTGAGCAGTTGCCGTTTGTACTCATGAATGCGCTTGATCTGCACATCGAACAACGCCTCAGGATCGATCACCACATCCAGATGCTCGGCCACGTACTCCGCCAGACGCTGCTTGTTCGCCAGCTTCGCCTTACGCACCTTCTGCACAAACGCCGGGAAATCCGCCTGTGGCTTGATATCTTCCAACTGGCTGAGGTTGGTACGCCAGTTCTTACCAATCGCGTCATCCAGCACTTTCGACAACGACGGGTTCGCCAGCGCCAGCCAGCGTCGCGGTGTGACACCGTTGGTCTTGTTGCAAAAACGATCGGTATAAATGCGCGCAAAATCCGCAAACAGTGAGTGCACCATCAAATCGGAGTGCAATTCCGACACACCATTCACCTTGTGGCTTGCCACCACCGCTAACCACGCCATACGCACCCGGCGGCCGTTGGTTTCATCAATGATGGAAACACGCGACAGCAAGCCGTTGTCTTTCGGGAATTTTTTCTGCACTTCTTCGAGAAAGTGCTCGTTGATTTCAAAAATCAGTTGCAGATGGCGTGGCAAAATCTTGCCCAACATCTCCACCGGCCAGGTTTCCAGCGCTTCCTGCATCAGCGTGTGGTTAGTGTAAGAGAAGACGCTCGTCACCACCTGCCAGGCATCCAGCCATTTAAATTTATGTTCATCGATCAGCAAACGCATCAATTCGGGGATCGCCAACACCGGATGGGTGTCGTTAAGGTGAATGGCAAATTTATCCGCCAGGTTGTCATAGGTGTTGTGCATCATCCAGTGACGACTGAGGATATCCTGCACCGTGGCAGACACCAGAAAGTACTCCTGACGCAGGCGCAACTCGCGCCCAGAGTAGGTGGAGTCATCGGGATAAAGCACCCGCGACACGTTCTCCGAGTGGTTCTTGTCTTCCACCGCAGCAAAGTAGTCACCCTGATTAAACTTGCCCAGATTGATTTCACTGCTGGCCTGCGCCCCCCACAGCCGCAGCGTGTTGGTCGCATCAGTGTCGTAACCGGGGATTATCTGGTCGCAGGCGCTGGCAATGATCTCCTCGGTTTCCACCCAGCGCGCTTTGCTTCCTTCCTGCTGTACGCGCCCACCAAAACGCACCGTATAGCGCGTACTGTGACGCGGGAATTCCCAGGCGTTACCGTATTCCAGCCAATAGTCCGGGGATTCCGCCTGCTGACCGTTGACAATCTTTTGCGCAAACATGCCGTATTCATAGCGAATGCCATAACCGCGGCCGGGCAGCGCCATCGTCGCCAGCGAATCCAGGAAGCAGGCCGCCAAACGCCCGAGGCCACCGTTGCCCAGCCCAGGATCGTTCTCTTCCTCGATCAGCTCATCCAGATCCAGCCCCATGTCGTCCAGCGCCTGCTTTAGATCGTCGTACAGCCCCATCGCCAGCAGCGCATTCGACAGCGTTCGGCCCAGTAGGAACTCCATCGAGAGATAGTAGACCTGTCGCACATCCTGCGAGAGCTGCGCCCGGTTGGAGCGTAACCAGCGTTCCACCATGCGGTCGCGCACCGCGAGCAGCGTGGCGTTCAGCCACTCGTGCTTGTTGGCAATAGAGGGATCTTTACCTATGCTGAACATCAACTTATAGGCAATGGAATGCTTTAGCGCGTCCACGCTAAGCGTGGGTGAGTTGTAGATAAACGGAGAGTTCATTACGTTTATTCCCAATCATGAGTGTTACGACAAGCGTTGTTTGACCGAGATCGCTAACGCCCCTGCATGTTGTCCTCACCATGCAACGCACGGTCATACCCGTCATCCTTCAAGTTACAGGGACGTTGGCTACGTTCTCTCACCCGAATCACTTACCGGTGTAAGTTCATCGGGATGCCTTCACTTGCCGCGTTACGAGACGCATAAATGCGTCTCGCCCTAAGGGGCCAGCGCAAGCGCTGTTCAAAACGTAAACGTTTTGTCCCGCAACTCGAATTATTCAGGGTCATAAGCGCTGGTAAAGTGCACGATATGCCTGCGCAGCTACCTGCCAGCTAAAGTCCATCGCCATCGCCTGACGTTGCACATAACGCCACAGCGTGGGACGAGACCACAACACAAACACGCGGCGAATCGCTCGGGAAAGCGCGCCGACATTGCAATCGCTGCAGGAAAAACCCGTGGCAAGACCATCGGCCAGATTCTCCAGCGAGCAATCCGCAACGGTATCCGCCAAACCGCCGGTTTTCAGCAGCGGAAACAGCTCTGAACATACATGTAATACCCGCATTCTTACTCCCACCTTCCCCTCACCTGCGATGTCGTGCACCACATCATCGTGAACCACGGCCTCTTGAACTACAGCTTCGCCAACATGGCGCGTGTCACCAGCACAATCCCCTCTTCCGAGCGGTAGAAACGGCGGCTGTCTTCAGCAGCATTTTCACCGATCACCGTCCCTTCAGGCAGAACACACGCACGGTCGATGACGCAGCGCCGCAAGCGACACGAACGCCCCACGTTCACATCCGGCAGCAACACGGATGAATCGATGCTGCAAAACGAGTTCACCCGCACCCGCGGAAACAGCACCGAATGCGTCACCACCGATCCCGACACGATACAACCGCCGGACACCAGCGAATTCATGGTCATACCGTGGCTGCCCGAGCGATCCTGTACGAACTTGGCCGGTGGCAGTTGATCCATGGCGGAGCGTATTGGCCAGTTTCTGTCGTACATATCCAGATCGGGCGTGACCGAGGCCAAATCGAGGTTAGCCCGCCAATAGGCCTCAAGCGTTCCCACGTCGCGCCAGTAATGGCAATCATCCTGACCCGAAGTAACGCAGGAGAGCGAAAACGGATGCGCCCAGGCATCGCGTTGCGCAACAATTTTCGGGATCAGATCTTTGCCGAAATCGTGTGAAGAGCCCGGCTGGTTGACGTCCTCTTGCAATAACCGATAGAGGTAGTCCGCATTAAAAACATAGATGCCCATGCTGGCGAGCGCCATTTCGGGGTCATCCGGCATCGGCGTAGGCTGTTCCGGCTTCTCATCAAAGCTCAAAATGCGCCGCTGTTTATCCACACTCATGATGCCGAATGCATTCGCTTCTTTGAGCGGCACCGGCAAGCACGCCACGGTGCACTGCGCCTGTTTGTCGACGTGATCGATGAGCAAACGCGAATAGTCCATTTTATAGATGTGATCGCCCGCCAGGATCACCACATACTCCGCACGGTAGCGCCGAATAATGTCGAGGTTTTGACAGACGGCATCCGCCGTGCCGCGATACCAGTGATCGGTCTCCTGCCGCTGCTGAGCAGGCAGCAGATCGACAAATTCATTCATCTCAGCATTGAGGAAAGACCAGCCACGCTGGATGTGCTGCACCAACGTGTGGGATTGATATTGGGTGATCACACCGATGCGGCGAATCCCCGAATTCAGACAGTTCGACAGGGCGAAATCGATGATGCGGAATTTGCTGCCAAAATCAGCGCCACTGATTTCAGTGGAAGCTGCCGTGCGAGCATCAAGGGATCATGCTTCTCATTATTTACCATGGCCTACTCCTTACTGCGGCGTGTACAGACACACACCGATTGGGCATTCCCTTGCCAACAACCGCCGCGCAGCGCTTTCGAGGCCTCGAACGGCGGCGACACCAGCCAATCTCCTGCGGGCAGCGACATCTCGCACGGCGACGCACTCGCATTAATCAGCAGTAACCAATCAGATGACAGGACGATTTGTAAACGGCGCGCTCCCTGCTCCCATGCCGACGGCGTGAGCGGCTGCGCCTGTTCATTCAGCCACTGCACACGGCCATCCCCTTCTTGCCACCAGGCATCCTGCTGTAACGCTGGGATGGCGCGTCGCAGCCGAATCAGCCCGGCGGTAAAAGCACTCAAGGCGGTATCCGCCGTTTCCCAGTTAAGCCAGGTCAAGTCATTATCCTGACAGTAAGCGTTGTTATTCCCCTGCTGGCTATGGCTATGTTCATCCCCCGCCAGCAGCATGGGCGTGCCCTGCGACAGCAGCAATGTCGCCAGCAACGCGCGTTGACTGGCCGCGCGGCGTACAAGCGTAGCCTCATCCGCGTCCAAACCTTCGGTGCCGTGGTTGTTGCTGAAATTACTGTCGGTGCCGTCGCGGTTATCTTCCCCGTTGGCGTGGTTGTGCTTATGGTTGAAGCTGACCAAATCGCGCAGCGTAAAGCCGTCGTGCGCGGTGAGCTTGTTTACCGACGCATGCGGCAAACGAGGAGGGTGTTGAAAGATATCGCTCGAGGCGGCAAAGCGGCGGGCAAAACCGCCCAGGGAAATATCGCCGCACAGCCAGAAACGACGCATATCATCGCGGTAGCGGTCACTCCATTCAGCAAAGGGCGCAGGGAAACGGCCGAGCTGATAGCCACCGTCACCAATATCCCAAGGCTCGGCGATCAGTTTCACGCCGTGCAAACGCGGCGCCTCACGCAGCGCGGTGAGCAGCGGCGCAGCGGGGTCAAACGCCGGTGTTCTACCCAACACGGTGGCCAGATCGAAACGGAAACCATCCACGTGGCATGCTTCGCGCCAGAAAATCAGGGACTGCATCACCCAGTCGATCACCGCAGGGTGGTTGAGACGCAGCGCATTACCGCAGCCGGTCCAGTTGTGGTATTCGCCCTGTTCGGTCAGCCAGTAATAGCTCTGATTGTCGATACCGCGCAGCGACAGCGTCGGCCCTTCAACATCCAGCTCGGCCGAATGGTTAAACACCACATCAAGGATCACTTCGATACCCGCGCGATGCAGCGCCTTGACCATATCGCGAAATTCATTAAGCGCGTCATCACGTGCCGCCAGGCTGGTTTCAACGGCAAACGGCAACAGCACGTTGTAGCCCCAATAGTTGCGCAGCCCGAGTTTTTGCAAGCGCGGCTCATCGGCGTGCTGCTGCACCGGCAACAGTTCAATGGCGGTGATACCCAGATTTTTCAGGTAGTTGATCATGACCGGGTGTGCCACACCGCTGTATGTCCCGCGCAGTTCAGCGGGAATCTCAGGGTGTAGCTGGGTCAGCCCACGCACGTGGGCCTCATAGATCACGCTCTCCCCCCATGGGGTGGCTGGGAGAACATCATCGTCCCAGTCGTAGCGTTCATCCACCACCACGGCTTTTGGCATCACCTGAGCATTGTCGCGCTCGTCAGGCGTATCGACACCGCCCTGTAGACTTTCGTCATCAACGACCCAGCCATCTAACTGGCGAGCACAGGGATCGAGCAGCAGCTTATTCGGGTTAAAACGGTGACCCTGTTGCGGTGCGAACGGGCCATAGACACGGTAGCCATAGCGTAGCCCAGGACGCGCAATGGGCTCCTGCTCGGAAAGCGGCAAATAGCCGTGCCAGATATCGCCCGTACGGGATGGCAGAGTAAAACGGTGCTCCTGCTGGTGCGCATCAAACAGGCACAGTTCGACCCGCTCGGCATGGGCGGAAAACAGCGCAAAATTAATGCCCTGTTGATCGACGCTGGCGCCCAATGGCGCGGGCTTGCCCGGCAGCAGTGCAGTCATGGCACCTCCTTCGCCAGATAGAGCGTCGCCAACGGCGGCAGCGTCAATACCAGCGAATGGGCGCGACCGTGGCTGCCGATGGCCTCGCTCTCCAGTCCACCGCCATTACCCAGATTACCGCCGTGATAATGCCAGGAGTCGGTGTTGAGGATTTCGCGCCAGCACCCCGGTTGATTGATACCGATACGGTAACCTTGGCGTGGCACTGGCGTGAAATTGCTGACCACCAACACCTCATTGCCTTGCCTGTCTCGGCGTATAAAGGCGAACACCGAGTTTTCCCGATCATCCACCACCCGCCATTCAAAACCTTCCGGCTGAAAATCCAACTGATACAGCGGCGGCTGGTCGCGATAGCAGTGGTTCAAATCCTTCACAAGCTGCTGTACACCACGGTGCCATCCTTCCGGCTCATCCAACAGGTGCCAGTCCAGGCTGGTATCGTGATTCCATTCCCGTCCCTGCGCGAACTCACCGCCCATAAACAGCAGTTTTTTTCCGGGGAATGCCCACATAAAGCCGTAATAAGCGCGCAGATTGGCAAATTTTTGCCACACATCGCCTGGCATACGATCGAGCAGCGAACGCTTGCCGTGTACCACTTCATCGTGTGACAACGGCAGAATAAAATTCTCGCTGTAGGCGTAGAGCATGCCAAACGTCATCTTGTCGTGGTGGTATTTGCGATGCACCGGATCCTGCTGCATATAGTTCAGCGTGTCGTGCATCCAACCCATGTTCCACTTGTAATGGAAGCCTAAACCGTTGCAGCCCGGCGGCAGCGTTACCCCCGGATAGTCGGTAGACTCTTCGGCCACGGTAATGGCATCGGGACGCGCATGCCCCAACATGTTATTGGTGTAACGCAGGAAGGCGATGGCCTCCAGATTCTCTTTACCACCGTAATAATTGGGCACCCATTCGCCCTGTGCCCGGCTGTAATCGCGGTAAATCATCGAGGCAACCGCGTCTACCCGCAGACCGTCGATACCGTAATGTTCCATCCAAAACAGCGCATTACCCGCCAGATAGTTACGCACCTCATGGCGGCCGTAGTTGTAAATCAGGGTGTTCCAATCCTGATGAAACCCCTCTTTCGGGTCGGCATATTCATACAGCGCGGTGCCATCAAACTGTGCCAAACCATAGGCATCGGTCGGGAAATGCCCCGGCACCCAATCCAGCAACACGTTAATGCCAGCCTCGTGCAGGGTGTCGACAAAACAGCGGAAATCCTGCGGCGTGCCAAAGCGTAGCGTCGGTGCATAAAGGCCGAGCGGCTGATAACCCCAGCTACCGTCAAACGGATGCTCGTTGATGGGCAATAGCTCAATATGGGTGAACCCCATTTCATTGGCATATTCCGCCAACTGGGTTGCCAGATCCTGATAACTCAGCCAAAAATTATTGTCGGTGTGACGTCGCCAGGAGGCGAGATGGACTTCATAAATCGAAATGGGTGCATCGAAGTTGTTCGCCTGTCGCCGTTGTGCGTTGGGTTCAACTTTAGGCGGCAACCGGACCACGCAGGAGGCGGTTTCCGGGCGCATCTGCGCTTCAAACGCGTAAGGGTCAGCTTTAAGCTGCACATTGCCGTGCACATCGACCACTTCATACTTGTAAAGCTGCCCGGCATGCACCGCCGGCAGAAAAATCTCCCAGATGCCGTTTTCACGCAGCAAGCGCATCGGGTGGCGGCGTCCGTCCCAGAAATTGAATTCTCCCACCACAGAAACCCGGCGCGCATTCGGAGCCCACACTGCAAATCGCGTGCCTTCAACGCCATCCAACGTGACCAGATGCGCACCAAGGCGTTCGAAGGGGCGCAGGTGGGTCCCCTCCGCCAGCAGCCAGATATCCATGGCATCCAGCAGCGGACCAAACCGATAGGGATCGTCGATAACCAAAGCGGCATGCGCCCAGGTGACGGCCAGTTGATAATGAAAAGGACGCTTACGACGCGGCAGGGTTGCGCAGAAAAAACCGCGATCGTCAATGCGCGGCAACTGCCCGACTTTACGTCCGGTCGCACCATCCAGCACCCAAACATCCAGCGCATCAGGCAGCAACGCACGCACTTCGAGCCCGTTTTCGGTTTCATGCATACCCAACAGGGAGAAAGGATCGGCGTAGTGACCAGCAATCAGCGAGTTGATCGCACCGGATAATTCCGACATGGCATCCATCCTCTAATTAACCGATTGAATTTATTATGCAAACACGTTATCAGTCCGATACCGTATTTTTACCACCTCGTATAAATATATAAAAAAAACAATATGTTAATAGGAAATCCACAAGATTCCCTAATGAGGTGTAATCACGTAAAGAGAAAGGCAACAACACATACGCCGTTATTTATAAGTCTAGTCAATAAAACAAAAAGCACGGGCCGAAACTTAAAATTTTCCTTTATTTTTTATATGAATAAGTTATGACACAGTTGTTAAAGATTCTATTCTGCCTCTCTTCACGGTGCGCCAATGCTTTTTGCAATACGGCGCGATAATCTGGCTGAAATGGCAGAAAAAACGTGCAAATTCTCTGCGCAGTCCGTGCTTATCCAGCGTCGTTCGCGTTACAATTGCCGATGCATGTCCCCCTTGCATGCGCAGTGAGGTATTTTTTGCATGGTCAGCCAAATCGATTTGATTCTCTCGTTACTCCAGCAGATGTGTGTCTATCTGGTGATTGCCTATTTGCTGAGTAAAACGCCGCTGTTTATTCCGCTGATGCAGGTCACCATTCGTTTGCCGCACAAGCTGGTGTGCTATCTGGTGTTTTCCATGTTTTGCATCATGGGTACCTATTTCGGCCTGCATATTGATGATTCCATCGCCAATACGCGCGCCACCGGTGCCGTGCTGGGCGGGATGCTAGGCGGACCATCGGTCGGTTTTCTGGTCGGTTTGACCGGTGGACTGCACCGTTATTCCATGGGGGGAATGACGGCGCTGGCTTGCATGGTGTCAACCATTACGGAAGGGTTGATCGGCGGCCTGCTGCACCGTTATCTGCTACGGCGTAACCGTATCGATATGCTGTTCCAGCCGCTGGTGGTAGGGCTGACGGCGCTGGTCGCCGAACTGCTGCAAATGATCATCATTCTGCTGCTGGCGCGCCCGTTCGACAGCGCGGTTGAACTGGTCAAAGACATTGCGTTGCCGATGATGATCACCAACACCGTAGGCTCCGCCATGTTTATGCGCATCCTGCTCGACAGGCTCGCCATTTTTGAAAAATACACCTCGGCGTTTTCTGCCAAGGCGCTGCAAATTGCCGCGCGCGCGGAGGGGGCGCTACGCCAAGGGTTCGATCAGCAAAACAGCATGCGCGTAGCGCGCATTCTTTACGAGGAACTGGGCGTCGGTGCCGTTGCCATTACCGATCGCGATAAGCTGCTGGCGTTTATCGGCCTGGGTGACGATCACCACAAGGTGGGCTCGCCGATTACCTCGCTGCACACTCACCGAGCCATCGACAATAATCAGGTGGTGTACGCCGACGGCAATGAAGTGCCCTATACCTGTTCCGTCTCGGCCCACTGCAAGCTCGGTTCGACCCTGGTGATCCCACTGCGCGGCGAAGAGCAGCGGGTGATTGGCACCATCAAGCTGTATGAGCCTAAGAACAAGCTGTTTTCCAGCATCAACCGCACGCTGGGAGAAGGTATTGCGCATCTGCTGTCAGCGCAGATTCTGGCCGGGCGTTTCGAGCAGCAGAAACAACTGCTGGCACAGTCAGAAATCAAGCTGTTGCACGCACAGGTCAATCCGCACTTTCTGTTTAACGCGCTCAACACGCTTTCCGCCGTCATCCGGCGCAACCCGGATCATGCGCGGCAACTGGTGCTCTCACTTTCCACCTTCTTTCGCAAAAACCTGAAACGCAGCAACGATGAAGTGTCGCTGCGCGATGAGATGGAACACGTTAACGCCTATCTGGAAATCGAGAAGGCGCGTTTTGCTGACCACATGACGGTAGAGATTACGCTGCCGGAAGAACTAATGGATGCGCGTTTGCCTGCGTTTTCGCTGCAACCCATCGTGGAGAACGCCATTAAACACGGTATTTCGCAGATGATAGAGAGCGGCCATATCCACATCAGCGGCCGCTACCGCGCCAACACGCTGGAACTGATGGTCGAGGATAATGCAGGCACCTATCAGCCACCGACAGGGGGTGACGGTCTGGGCATGAATCTGGTCGACCGTCGCATCAAGGCGCGCTACGGCAACCGCTACGGCATTACCGTTGAGAGCAAGCCCGATACCTTTACTCGCGTGGAAGTGCGGATTCCGCTGATTCAACCGAAAAAGACGCTGGCAGATATCGAGCGGGCGGCGTAGGGGATTGTTCGGCTATTTCACGTATCAGGAAACGCCGCGCGGCCGTCCTCCCCGCCGGTAACGTCCAACGCATCGCGTAAGCTATCCCCGAGGTACTGGCAGGCAGCAACCACCAGCACGATGGCGATCCCGGCAGGCAGCATCTGTTCCGGGTGCACCATCATCACGTTTTTCGCTTCCCCCAGCATCGCCCCCCACTCCGGGGTAGGGGGCTGCACGCCCAGCCCGAGAAAAGAAAGTGCCGAGAGCAGCAGGATAACCGCACCGCTGTCGGTGGTTGCCAGCACAATCAGTTCTGCCGCCGTCACGGGCAACAGGTGGCGCCGAATCAAATAGCCGGGAGAAGCCCCCAGCAGGCGAGCATAGTGGATATAGTGTTTATCGCTATACTGAAGCACAATGCCACGCACCATGCGGGCATACCACGCCCACTTCACCAGCACCACCGCCAGCAGGATATTTTGCAGCCCCGGCCCCAAAATGCCGACCAGCGCAAAGATCATCACCTCACCGGGAAAAGAGAGCATCAGATCGCACAAACGCATTAGTGCCGCATCAATCCGCCCACGCAGGTAACCCGCCAGCATGCCGAGCACGGTGCCGGTCAGCATGGTGACGGACATCGCCAACAGGGCAACAAACAGGGTATTCCGGATACCAAACAGCAAGCGCGACAAGACGCAGCGGCCAAGGTGATCGGCCCCCAGCGGGTAATTCAGACTGATGCCGTGATATTTATCGCGCCAGGAAACCAGCAACGGATCGTGGGGTGCCAGCCAGGGAGCGAATAGGCCCGCCGCCGCTACAACCAGCAGAAAAACCAGACTGAGCAGCGCCAGCGGATCGTGTGCAATACTGCGCAACAGGCGGCGAATCATAGCGCAACCCCGCGACGCAAACGGGGATCGAGCCACATCAGTAGGATATCGATGAGAAAATTGCCCACCACAAACAGCAACGCCATTAGCAACACATAGGCTTGAATTATCGGGTAATCACGCTGAAAAATCGCCGAAACACACAGACGCCCTAACCCCGGCCAGGAAAAAATGTTCTCAATAATCAGCGTACCTGCAAACAGCTTCGGAATACTCATACCGAGCGCGACCAACGGCGAGTACAGTGCATTGACCAGGACGTGACGCCACAAAATACGGCCTGCACTCAAACCACGCGCGCGCGCATAATCAACATAAGGTTGATGCAGGTGAGCCAACATATTGGCACGCAGCAGCCGTACATAGGTACCCAGATAGCCCAATGCCAGCGTTAATGCCGGCAGGATAACCGCCCCCGGTGCATCAATGCCCCCCACGGGCAGCCACTGCCATTTCACCGCCAGCAGCCAGAGCAGCAGCAGTCCCACCCAGTAATTCGGCATCGCTGTCAGAAAAAACAAGCCAGCGCGCAGCAGCTTGTCTGGCCAATGCCCGGCGCTCACCACACACAGTGAGGCAATCGCCAGCGATAAGGTAACAATCATCGCCAGCGCCGTTGCCGCCAGCCACAGCGTTGCGGGCAGCGCCTGCGCCAATTCATGGCTGACTGCCGTACGCGTCACAAACGATGTGCCCCAATCCAATTGTACACAGCGCGCCAGCCAGCGCAGATACTGTTGCCACAACGGTGCATCCAACCCCAGCTCCAGACGTAGCGCAGCAATGGCCTCCGGCGTCGGAACGATCATATTGACGCGTAAGGCCACCTCCGCCGGATCGGAAGGTGATAATTGGATAAGCAAAAAAGTGACAACGGTAATCAGGAGCATCAGCGGCACCATCAACAGCAGCCGATGCAACACATAACGCCCCATTACGCTCGCCCAGACCTATCGAAAGTACATCTTTTCAAAGGGGATTTCATACTGCGACGGATTAAAGGACCCCCCCTGTAACGCAGGACTAAACACCGCTTTGGTACGCGAGTAGGTCAGTGGGATATACACCCCTTCCTGCGCCAGCGTTAAAAAGATCTGGCGATACAACGCCTGGCGTTTCACCTCATCGGGCTCTATCAACACAGCACCGATGTCAGTATCGATCTCCGCTTTATTCGGTAGCCCTTTTTGCCCCTGATAATCTGCGTGCGCCGGAATACGAAACGACGACACATAGGATTGCGGATCGTAAGGCGTGCCCCAAGAAAGCGAATACTGAATATCAAAATCGCCAGACTTCTGCCTGTCCAGATACGCCTGTTTTTCCTCGCCCAACAGATCGACAGTGACGCCTATCTGTCTTAAATCACTCTGCACCACCTCGGCAATCTGCCGTTCACCCGCGTTATTGCTGTTGTAGGAGAACACCAGACGTAACGCAACGCCCTGCTTTTCTCGCTGCGCCGCACCTTTAGGCAGCACCCAGCCAGCGGCGTCCAACTGCGCCGCTGCCCGTGCGCTGTCAAAGGTATACATCGGCAAATCGGCAATATTAGCGTAAGGCACCGTGCGCGCCAGCAGCGTGTCGGCCACGCTTTCACTGCCAGACATCACCCCTTGCGCAATCGCCTGTTTGTCCACCGCATATTGCAACGCGATGCGCACCTGCCTGTCAGATAACGCAGGACGACTGCTATTCAACACCAAGGCGCGCGAGGCAATAGGCGCACTGAGCAGCGTGTTAAAGCGACCTGCCGCTTGCAGTGCAGCAAAGTTATCACCGTCCAGCATGTCGCCATCGGCACCGAAAATCAGTTGAATATCGCCCTTCTCGAAGGCCATCAACATGCTTTGCCTGTCAGGGATCACCCGCCAGACCACGCGCTGCAACGCTGGCGCTTTGCCCCAGTAGTGCGGGTTTGCAGTGAAAATCGCATATTGATTTTTTACCTGTTCGCTGAGCAGCCACGGCCCCGTGCCCGCATAGTCGCTCACCCCCTCTTTGGTTTGGCCGTTGATAAAGTTTTTCGGAGAGATAAAACGAAACGGCCGCGTCAGTCCCAGTTCCACCAAAGTCGGGTAGTAGGGATGGCGTAAATGCAGCACGACGGTAGCATCGTCAATAACCTCAACGCGTTCGATCTGCCGCACCAGTTCCAGCCAGGCATGGCGTTGATAATTAGCCAACACCGCATCGATATTCAGTTTTACCGCCTGGGCATTGAACGGTTCGCCGTCGCTGAAGGTGACGCCTTGTCGCAGATGGAAGGTATAGGTTTTGCCATCCGGTGAAATCACCCAACGATCCGCCAGCCAGGGTTGTACCCCGCTGTCGGTGTTCACCACCAGAGACTCAAAGACCATATTCTGCGCCGCCATCTCACCACTGTAGAGATTCGGGTTGATATCACGAATTTCCTTGGTGCTGGCGTAATTGAGCGTCGTGGACGTTTGCGCCGTCGCACTTGCCACGCCCAGCAACATCAGCGCTGCCAGAAAAAATCCTGCTATCGCTCGCATACAATGTCCCTATTTCTCTGCACACACCATAAACATCGGCGTCGAGGCATAGTTAACTTTTTCGGTCTCATCCCACAGCGTGTCGCCAACACGGGTATCCAGCATGATTTTATGGTAGCCACATTGAAGCAGCGCCTGGGTATCCCACTCAGGGCGGTGCTCACGGCTGAGCGGCAGTTGGCGTGCTATCGCCTCCATGGCGCTGGTGTCCGTATTCACGTAGTGATCGTCCAGCCCGAGATAGCGCGCATTGGCACGATCGTCCAGATAGCCGAGACGTGAGGATTCATCAAACAGTTGCAGATACCAGTTGGCATCGAAATTAAGCAGGCGACCGCCGGGGGCCAGCAGACGGTGCCACTCCCGATAGGCGCGCAGCGGTTCGGCCAGATTCCAGGTTACGTTGCGCGTGACGATCAGGTCGAACTGGTTGTCCGCCAGCGGCATCGCATGCACATCAGCGGAGACAAAATCGACGTGAACAGCGTAATGCGCGGCATTGGCACGAGCCTCGGTGAGCATCGCTTCCGTCATATCCACAGCAGTTACCCGATGCCCGGCCAGCGCCAGGGTTACGGCAAAAAAACCGGGACCGGTGCCAATATCCAACACGCGCAGCAAGGGCGCATCAGGGGCATATTCCATGATTTTTTTCAGCCAACGGGCACGCTTGGCATTCGCCAGTTCGGTGGCATTGATATGGCTATATTCGGCGGCGCGGTGCGTCCAATAACGTTGGACGTCCTGATTTAATGCGGTGTTTTCATTAACGACAAGGTCATTATCTTCAGCAAGTATCGAGCTCACTCGGTCATTCCTGTTCAATACCGTTCAGGCCGAATGCGGCAACACGATGTCGACTAGCGTGCTTGGTGCACCGAGCCCAAAGGGGAAGAGGTTATTATTGTGAGGCGATTTATAGCAGATTGATGCAGGCAGTTTAACCGCAGAGTATGAAGTTTTATAAAAAAATCATACTTCCTTGATCTTGCTTAATTCCTGCCCACATTAGCGAATGAATATCAGCACGGTATCAGGTTGAGCCGGCCGTGTCTTACGCCGGTTTGCGCCATCACCGATTCGGCAAACACTTCTACCTGGGCCGTAGTGCCGCGCAGAATCAGCGTTTCCACGCACTCATCGTGGCTGAGGTGAGCATGCATGGTAGACACGGTCAATCCATGGTGGTCGTGCTGCATCTCCGCCAGACGACTGGAAAGCTGACGTTCATGATGGTCGTATATATAGCTCAATATCGCGACACACGGGCCTTGCTTATCCTGTTCCAGCGTCATTTCGCCGAGCTCACGCCGCAACATATCGCGAAACGCCTCAGAGCGGTTGGCATACCCTTTGCGACGCATCAGCTCGTCAAAGTCCTGTGCCAGTTCGTCATCCATAGAGATGGTCAGTCGTTGCATGTTGCTCTCGTTTCGAAAAACCCATTTTGGGACTAATAATGAAAGCATTATAATAGGATGTTGACTTAAGTGATATCTTTCTTCTTCAGTTGCAGAGAGAAACGTGTGAGTTTCATATTCGTTGAACATACACACCTATTGAACACCATCATCATGTCGAATATATTTAATGTAGGAAATCAAACGATTCAGTAAAACAGCTCGGTAACAACGTAAAAAATAATAATACCGAAACTTACCCTGGCATTGCTATTGACTATTTTCTTTTCACCTGACGTTTATTTTTTATTGATGTAAAACCTTTATACTTCATCCCATCAAGCTTCGTACTTTCACTCACTGCCATTCACAGAGATAACAATCTGTGGCTTTCACAAATAAAACGATAAAAATACATATTCTGATAACAGAAATCATTCCACAGGGTTATTTACTCTATTTAGCACATCCGGGGCCGTAATTATTGACCGCACTTCACGGACAGGAGATGAACATGCAATTTGATGCACTTTTTCTTAGGGCGATGTCCAGCATGGGCATAACAACGTGTTTCGGCATTATTGGCAGTGAAGCGGAAGCGATACGCTTTGATAAAGCGCTTGGTATTACTTTTTATTTAACCCGACATGAATTTGCGGCAGGCATTATGGCAGACGTCGCAGGGCGACTCACCGGAATCCCCCATATGTGCTGGGCCACATTTGGCCCTGGATTAACCAATATGGCTACGGGCGTGTGTTCCGCCATGTTGGACCGCTCGCCCATGGTCGCCTGCTCCGCGCAAATTCCGCGCCCACAGATCAGGTTTAACCTGACGCACCAATGTATTGATAACGTCGGATTGATGGCAGGTATCACTAAATCCAGCCTGCAACTCGAAAAGGCGGAAGCACTGGGTTCTCACGTTCAAACCGCATTGCAGCGCACGCTGGATGGCTTGCCGGGCCCCGCCTATCTCAGTATTCCGCTGGATCTGCTGAAAACCGAGGTGCCGGATCGGGAGGCACTGGCAATCTTGCAAGCCGTGCAGCCCCTTACCCGGAGAAAGAAAACCAAGCCTGCGCGCGCCGATATTATCCGCGCCGCCCAGAGCATTACCGATGCAACCCATCCGATGATTGTCATTGGTAATCAGGTTATCCGCGACAACGCACAGGCGAGCGTGTGTCGTTTCGCTAAACAGATCAATGCGCCAATTATCTGTTCCCTTGCGGCCAAAGGTGCCGTACCCGACGATCACCCGCAGTTTCTCACTGCTGCCAACCAATATCTGGATAGCGTATACCGCACTTCCGTTCTGCATCCGCTGTTTGAGGGCGTCGATTTGATGATTTTGATCGGCTACGATTTCGGTGAAGATCTGAAGCCGGCATTGTGGGGCAACGATAAACCCACGCTGGTGATAAACAGCGTAGATGTCCCCATGGGGGATATTTTCCAACCGGATATTCTCTGCCTGGGCGATATGACACGTAGCCTTGATCAACTTGCCCACCACGGGTTGCCTCAGCAGGAATGGCTGGCATCTCACCAGCGATTGAAGCGTTTTTTTGACAAGCGCCAGCCCGCCGCACAGCCAGACGCCGTCACTGATATTCCACGCATTGTGGCTGCCGTGAGCACCGCGCTGGGGCGTGACGGTATATTCTGTAGCGACGTCGGACTGCACACGCAGTATGCCGGACTGCTGGCCACCACATACCACTCAAACCACTTCTTGTGTTCCAACGTCTGCGGCAGTTTCGGCTTTGGCCTGCCTGCGGCAATAGCGGCACAGATATGCCATCCTGAAACGCGCGTGCTTGCCTTTTGCGGCGATGGCGGATTTCACGCCACCAGCCAGGAACTTGAAACCCTTGTCCGGTATTCGCTACCGGTGGTTATCGTTGTTGTGGCGGATTCAGCGTTTGGCCTTATCACGTATTACCCGCATCTCAATGATGCTGACCCACAGCGTCATCTGACCGAATTTGGCCCAGTTGATTTCACCCTGCTGGCTCGCGCCAATGGCGTATCTGCGACAAAAATTTTGGATATTGCCGATTTCCCTGATGTGCTCGAGAAAGCATTCCAGACACACCAACCCCATTTAATAGAGATGCCCGTAAAATATGATAACACCCTTTTACCGCATATCGCCGAAACAGCAATTGACTGTCATCACTAAACAAGACATCCACTTATTTTAGAAAAAATGACACTCAATGACTCAGGCTAATTATCACAAACACCATTCCCGCTGAAATGCCAAGCAAATTCTCAGAGCGAATGACATCAATTATTATTGAAACGAAAAACTGAAAACAGGGTTAAGCATGTATACCCTAAATAATGCGAATTGCAGGACGACGGAAAAATTTAACAGCACCTGCGCGGGTCCCTAGGGTGAAGCTCAGGGATGAGGTTCATTTATCCCAATGCGCGTACTCAAGTAAGTGATTTGGGTGAACGGGTGTCGCCAACGCACCTGCAACGTGAAGTACGACAGATATATTTACCGAGAATGAAAAACATCACCGAGGTAAATACAGGCCCCTCTTTTTTAGTCAACAACATAAAACACATGGATCTATAGCCATCATGAATCAAAAAACAGATGCCCGTACACAGCACTTCTGCATCACTGCCAAATATCTGTTTGGCGATAACCTGTCTGGCATTGCAGAGACCGATGCCTTTTTACGGCAGCCTGATTATTCATCACGTGCTGTTGGCCATTATTATTTGATCGTGCACGAAGACGGCGGAGAAAAAATGGCATTTGCAGCACAGTATCTGCACGCCGAGTTTCCCGAGTTGTCACTGAATTACCTTACAGAAAGAGAATTGGCCGACTATCCTGCTCACGGTCGTTGGCCGTTCCACACCTGTCACTGGCCCTACCGTAACGCGTCGATAGAACACGCGCTGGCCGCCTGCAAGCCCGATTACCCGGATGCGCTGCGACAGGCGGCTTTTGCCACAACCCATATCGCTCGCCTCTACTATTTGCGTGATTTGCCCGCAAAGACGCATGCCTGGGGCGTACGTCAATTGGGCTGGGCGATGCGCTATGCAGAGCAGGGACTCAGCAAATTGCTGGGGCAGTTGGAAACGCGTCATCATAGCCCGCTGTCAGTGGCGGGAATGAATAAAGAAGACCTACGCTGGTTAACCTATACCAACAGCCATTGGCAACCCTTTGAACGCTCACTGTTAGAAAACGCGAATACCTTTCGCACCGCCGCCGCACGACTGAGTGCTATCGTCGAGTGTTATGCCCAACACATTGCCGCAGGCTACCCAGACACACAGAGCGTGATCGCTCAACGCGCGGAAACAGCACCTGCGGCGATTCACGGCATGACAGCACCTATCGTCAATGCGCTAAACGCCGCCTTCGGTGACCGTCTGCTATCGCTTTATCTGTATGGCAGCGCGGCACGCGGCGATATGAGACCGGATTCGGATATTGACCTTATGGCGGTGTTCGACAGTGTCGACCATCCCACGCTGGAGCAGGTCCGGCGTATCCAGCACCGCTTCGAGAAACTCTCGCTCTCCGTCTATAGCCTCAACACAATCCGACAATACCCCACATTCCGCCGCCATGGCTTGCTCAACGGTGCGCGCCACCTCGCCGGCCCCTTCTGTTTTGCACAGACCAGCGGCCCGTCAGATACCGTGAGCACCATATTGAATAATCTCTATAGCATCCGCCAGGTCGCACGCAGCTATCTGGTAAGCGGATGCTATGGCCAGCGGGCACATTATCAGTTGAGCCTGATGGTAAAGCTGGCCGATCACGGCTGCCTTCGCCCCCTGCAGCAGTGGCAAAGCCTTCACTACCCCGCTCACCGAAACGAGGCTATCGATTATTTTTCCGACTGTGGCTTCGCTTCCTCCCTGCTTGAACATGCCTCCCAGCTGGCGCAAGAAGAAGAGACGCTACGCATACAACTCATGGCAGGAAATCGCCAGGCACTCACGCGGCACTGGTTAACATTAAATGACTTTGCCCACCACATCGAAAACATGCTCAGGCAAAACGTTACAGGAAAGGTCAACGGAATTGATGCCGCATGCCGCTAAAAAGAGGGGGAGCGTAACAAGCGACACTAGCGCAAAAAAGTAACGGCAGGAAGTGAAAGGGAACATGCCCCGCACCGCGCGGGGCATTCAATCCAGCAAGGACTACAGCAGGATGCGCAGCATACGGCGCAGCGGTTCTGCCGCGCCCCACAACAGTTGGTCACCAACCGTAAAGGCGGAGAGATACTGCGGCCCCATGTTCAGTTTACGCAGACGCCCCACCGGCGTGGAAAGCGTGCCGGTTACTGCGGCAGGCGTCAATTCACGCATGGAGATCTCGCGATCGTTTGGCACCACTTTCACCCAATCGTTATGGGTTGCCAGCAGTTGTTCGATTTCAGATACCGGAACATCTTTCTTCAGTTTCAGCGTGAACGCCTGGCTGTGGCAGCGTAACGCCCCGACGCGGACGCACAAACCATCCACCGGGATCACGGACTGGGTGCCGAGAATCTTGTTGGTTTCTGCCTGGCCTTTCCACTCTTCGCGGCTCTGGCCGTTATCCAGTTGTTTATCGATCCACGGGATCAAACTGCCCGCCAACGGCACACCGAAATTGTCGGTCGGCAGCGTGCCACTGCGCGTCAGCGCGGTGACTTTGCGCTCGATATCCAAAATAGCAGAGGCGGGGTCCTGCAACTCTTTCGCCACATCATTGTGCAGCAGACCCATTTGTACCAACAATTCGCGCATATGACGCGCACCGCCGCCAGATGCCGCCTGATAGGTCGCCACAGAGGCCCATTCCACCAGATCGTGTGCAAACAGGCCACCCAGCGACATCAGCATCAAGCTGACGGTACAGTTGCCGCCAACGAACGTTTTAATGCCGCTGTCCAAACCCTGTTTAATCACCGCATGGTTGACCGGATCGAGGATGATGATGGCGTCATCACGCATACGCAGCGAGGAAGCCGCATCGATCCAATACCCCTGCCAGCCGCTTTCACGCAGCTTCGGGTAAACCTCATTGGTGTAATCGCCGCCCTGGCAAGTGATGATAATATCCAGCGCGCGCAGTGCATCCAGATTGTAGGCATCCTGTAACGTGCCCTGCTGTCCACCCAGCACCGGAGCAGCTTGGCCGTGTTGTGACGTGGAAAAGAACACCGGACGAATCAGGTCAAAATCACGCTCTTCCTGCATACGCTGCATCAGAACGGAACCCACCATACCGCGCCAGCCGATAAAACCAACATTTTTCATGGTAACAATCCTGCCTTGGGATGACACAAAGAATTTGGACTGCCACACAGGCAGTACTGACGGCCGACACACACTCTGTTACCCTGTTGTCGTCAAGTGAATGTCTTGCAGAACAATAGGTTTATCACACGCAAACGCGTGCAAACCGTGGCGGCAGGACTATCATGACGGCAGAGCGAGGGGTAATAAAAATCGGTTTATCACCAAACTCAGCAAATATTACATAACGTGATGACTATACCCTAAATAATTCGCGTTGCGGGACAAAACGTTTACGTTTTGAACAGCGCTTGCGCTGGCCCTTTCGGACGAGACTCATTCATGAGTCTCGTAACGCGGCAAAAGAAGGCGTCCCGATGCGCTTACTCAGGTAAGTGATTCGGGTGACTGACAGCAGCCAACGCACATGCAACGAGAAGTATGACGGATATATCAACCTTACAAAATGTATCAGAAGCCGCAAGTGAATTTATTCGATGACACCGGCTTTTTCAGCAATGAGGCTAATGCGGTGCCATTATTTAAGGGATAACAGGAGTCCACCACCACCATGAGCGAAATGATCTCAGCAACCATTCTGTTGCTGTTAATTATGGATCCATTGGGCAATTTGCCCATCTTTATGTCGGTACTGAAACATCTGGATCCGAAACGCCGACGCGTGGTGCTGATTCGTGAGATGGTGATCGCCCTTGGGCTGATGCTGATTTTTCTGTTTGCGGGCGAACGTATTCTGGCGTTCCTCAATCTGCGTACCGAAACCGTCTCGATTTCTGGTGGCATTGTGCTGTTTTTAATCGCTATCCGTATGATATTCCCATCGCAGGAAAGCAACAGCAGTGGGCTGCCCGCTGGGGAAGAACCCTTTCTAGTACCGATGGCGATCCCACTGGTCGCCGGACCGTCTATTCTGGCCGCGCTGATGCTGTTATCGCATCAATATCCGGATCAGTTGCCGCATTTAACACTCGCACTCGGTATCGCCTGGGGGATTTCATTTATCATCTTGCTGATGTCGGATCTCTTTTTACGCTTGCTGGGTGAGAAAGGCGTTGCCGCGTTGGAGCGACTGATGGGACTGATTCTGGTCATGCTGTCGACCCAGATGTTCCTCGATGGCATCCGCACTTACCTGATGAAATAAGACGGTTACTAACCGGTTTTCGCCCAGTGTGGGCATGAAAGGGATAATCACCGCTATGTTTTTGCTTACCAACGCTCGGCGCCTCCTCGCCGCTCTGCTGTTTTACAGCGGTACAACGATAGCCGCCTGTCCGACTACGGCGGGTTCAAGCCCCACGGGGTTAAGTCTGGTGCCTCTGCAACCGGGTGTGAATAATCTGGCGCTGGCACACTCGACCTCAGCGGATTTCGCGGTACTCGCCACCTTCGAAAACAACACCTCACACCCCAACCGAAGCTTGAGCTTTTACATCAAAACCCCGGACGGTTATTCATTAGTCCCCGTCCCCAACAGCGACGCCTTTATCTGGTTTGATTATCGCATTGCCGGATCGCGGCAGAAGATTTTCGATTTTCAACTGGTGCGCTATCCGCAAGGGGTGCGTTTAATCACCGCGTAGAAGGTGGGAGAGGATTTAACCGATATACAACCGGTTAAACTGCAACGTTACGTGTTGCAGGAAAGCCTCGACGACCCCGGTGTGCCGCTCTATACCTGGCATGAAGAGAAAACCGTTGTCACTACGCAATCCTATGAAGATGTCGATAGCGTGTTGACCGACAGTACGGCGCTCTGCACGTTGCTCCCCGCAGAGGCCCCCTGAGAAGCGCAAAAAACGGTGCGTCACGGGTACGCACCGTTATTCGTTATACCGGCGGCAGATCGAACAGCAAGATTTCACTCTGTTGCGTGGCGCGTATCGAGAGGGTTTCTTCGTCCCATACCGCCAGCGCATCGCTTTCGCCAGCTGCCTGACCGTTGATTTCCACCTCGCCCCGTACCACCTGAATCCACACGCGACGGCCCGCCGGCACCTGATATACCGACTGTTCTTGCGCTTCCAGCGCCCAACGCGACAGCGTCATGTCCTGATACACCTTCAACGAACCGTCGCGCGCATCGGGTGATAACACCAGTTGACGGCCCTGCGGTGCGTCAAAGCGTCGTTGCTCATAACGCGGCGTGATACCCGCTTTTTCCGGAATGATCCAAATCTGATACAGATGCAACAGCGCATCCTGACTGGCATTGTATTCCGAATGGCGGATCCCGGTGCCTGCGCTCATGATCTGAAATTCACCCGCCGGAATCTGCTCCTTGTTTCCCATGCTGTCCTGATGTTCCACCGTGCCGGACAGCACATACGTCAGGATTTCCATGTCTTTATGCGGGTGAGTACCAAACCCTTGCCCACCTTCAATGCGGTCCTCGTTGATCACGCGTAACGCTGAGAACCCCATAAAGTTGGGATCGTAATAGTCTGCAAAGGAGAAACTGTGCCAGCTATCCAGCCAACCGTGGTTTGCATGGCCACGCGCCTGCGCCTGTCGTAAATAAATCATATCGCCTCCACAAATGTTGTCGTTATGTTAAGTCTACCGGGAGGCGGCGAATAAGAAAGCGTAAAAAACTCATCGCTCAGTTCAAAAAATTTAAAAGAGGTGGTGAGGATGGGGCAAAAAAAAGCCAGCACCCGAGCTGGCTAAATAAACACTGGAAGCAATGTGAGCAATGTCGTGCCTTCACAGCGAGTCAGTCAGCGCATGAAAACACATGCGTGCGTCTCTCTGGAATGCATGACAATAATAATCATTATCATTCGCGTCTGTAAAGGATTATTTTTCCGTCGCCAGAGCGCGTGCTAATAACGTGATCGGGTGCTCACACGGTTTACTGGTCGACATCTCTACCTGCCATTTGCAGGTTTCACAGTCCGTGATCACCATGTCCACCCCACTCTCCTCTATCTGGCGGAACAGCGGCGCGCCAATTCCCTGCGAAGTGGTGTAGTTTTCCTTTTTAAATCCGTAGGTTCCGGCGATACCACAGCACTGGGATTCCAGCACCACCAGCTCCAATCCAGGAATGCGGCGCAGTAAATCCAGCGTGTAGGAAGTCCATCCCATTTTCTCCATATGGCACGGCGTGTGATAAGCCACACGCAACGGATTAAGCGGCAGCGTTTTACCTTGCTCTAACAGGCGATACAGCTCACGCGTCACCAGCGTAATGCTATCGCGCACCGCATGGTTATCGACCCCCAGCAAATGCGGGTATTCGTCACGTAGCGTCGCCGTGCAGCTTGATGACGTCGCCACCACCGTGAGATTTTTACCCTGAACCGCGCCTTCCAGATAGCCCACGTTTTGTTGCGCCTGCTTTCTCGCCTTGGCATGAAAACCGTTAGCAATCAGCGGCACGCCGCAGCACTTCTCTTTCTCCAACAGTTGCACACCAATCCCCATCGCATTGAATACACGGATCAGATCTTTGCCCAACTGTGGATGGTTGTAGTTAACGTAGCAGCCGTGGAAATAGGCGATTTGCTCGCTAAACTGTTTTTGCGCTTCGGCTTGTTGACGATACCAACGACGAAAAGTGCCGAACGAGTATTTTGGCAGCTGACGGCGGTGGTCAATTTTCAGTGCTTTATCCAACAACTGGCGCACCGGTTTCAGCCCGGTCGCCGCGTTCACTAACGGCGCAAACGGCGTGGATACCGTTCCCATCAGGTCGGTATGACTAAGGATGGTGTCACGCAGCGAAGGGCGATGCGGACTATAACGTGCTTTGGCGCGCTGAATGATATCGCCAATTTTTACATCCGACGGACAGGCCACTTCGCAGCGTTTGCAGTTGGTGCAATATTTCAGCGCCTCGTCATACAGCGCCGGATCTTTCAGACGCAGACGTTCACCGTCTGGCCCAGCCTGCTTCGGCCCCGGATAAAGCGGATTCACCCGGGAAACCGGGCAGTAAGTGGTACACACGGTACACTTGATACAGTTATCAAAACTGGTGTCATTGAGCAGGCTCATGCGACCTCCCCTTGCAGCAACGTATCGGCAACCGACAACGCGCTCAATAAAGATACCCCCGCGCCACAGCCCTGCGCCAGAGGGTCAAACCCTGCCAATACCGCGCCAATCGCATAGACACCGGGCACCGTAACGCCCTTGATACGCGGACGCAGCTTCTCGTCGGTTTCCACACCGAACAGGCGATACGGCTGAGGTGCCAGCACCTGTTCCCGGCTCCAGTCGCTACGTAGAGCGGCATAGTGCACATCAAGACCAAATACCGGTTCTACAACGCGATCAAACTCTGCCACCAACCCATTGTTAAAGAAACTGCCGCTGGCAAGTACCACCTGCTGAGCCCGCAGCGGGATATCGACGTGATTACGGGTATAAAGTGCCTTTTCTGTTTCCCCCAGAACGGCACGCTCGACTTTATCACCCGGCATCACCATGCCACCCAATTGGCGAAAACGGCGCACCATCGCCTGATGCAAGCGAACGCCCGGTAACGACGGCGGGAGCGTCGGCAACAGACTGACGGGTTTGCCCAAGGCGCTTTGCAGCATCGCCACAGCATCCGGCGTGTCCAATCCCAGGCAAGCCGGTAAAATGACGGCATCGTGATCAGCGCTCAACCGCGTCAATTCCGCCAGCAATGCGCTGGCGTTTTCCGGCAGATCCAACACGCGGGCGATATTTATCGCGCGGAACTCGCTGGGGTTACCGCGCAGACGATCCAACGCGGGCAGGCGTAAATCGGCACTCTTTGCCGCAATGCCCTGCGCTTGCAGCGCATCCGCTACGATAGAGGATTGGAAATCCAGAAAGCCTTCAATGCCCACAATCAGCGGGGCGCGCCACGCCAGCGGTTTACCCTGTTCCCGCGTAACAATTTCCGGTGGACTCAGCCAGCATGGGCGATATTTGCCGAGCGGCGTCAAGCGTAGGTGGTTATGCTGATGGCTGCCCGTCATGGTCGCGCCACAGCGCGCCAATAAAGCCTCTGCTTCTGGCACCCAACGGCGTACGGCGGCTTCCCCCATTAGCGAATAGGGATGCTCAGGAGCCTGACTTGCCAGCGCTGACAGCGCTTCAAGGGGCTGGTGAACCGGCTCACCATCCGGCAGAAAAGACAGCAGATCCAGCGATCCTGAAGAAAAATGCAGGGCGCTTTGCCCTGAACTGACAATGGCGCAGTGTTTTCCTTGCTCTGATAAACGAATACCGCAGGTGAGCCCGGCTAACCCGCCACCGATAATGACGACGTCATACCGCATGTTGTTCCTCCTGCTGATCTTCAATACTCAGCCCACACAAGCCTTGATACACCCAACTGGTGAATTCGCTTTCACGCAGCGCGTTACCCCATGCGATGGGGCGAACGCCTTTCCAGCGCTCGTTTAAAAACTGGCTCAACTGTGCCAACGCTTGCGGCGGTGTCGATTGCCCCAGCTTGCACAGCAATCCGGCGGCACGGCACGCACAAAGCTCGCCCTGGCAGGTTCCCATTCCGACACGGGTACGCCGCCGCAGATCGATCAGGTTGTTGACCTTGAGTGCGTCCACGGCATAGCGCACTTCACCCGCCGTCACCGCTTCGCATTCACACACCAGACTGCTATCGGCGTACTCACCAGACAACACGCGCGCAGCGCGGTCGCCATGGCGATAAATGGCGGAGCCGCGCAGCGGCGCAGAAAACGCGCGTGTGCCTGACATTGCGGTTGCGGGTTGCGCCGCCGATTCACTGGCTGAACCGGGCAGTGGCCGCTCTGCGGTGGTACAGCGCGCACTGTGCCCCAGCTTTTCACACACCTTGTCGGTGACCCACTCCGCAATCAGGCGATACGTCATTAATTTGCCGCCAGTGATGGTGACAAACCCTTCCAGCCCATCACGGCTGGCGTGGTCAAGCAGCACAATGCCGCGGCTTACGCTGCGCCCACTCGGGTCATTGTCGCTGGCCACCAGCGGACGCACGCCCGCATAGGCACGCAAAATGCGCGTTTGCGCCATCATCGGAGCCAGTTTCGCCCCTTCACGCATCAGGATCTCGACTTCTTGCGGCGTGACGGACATGTTGTCTATCTGGTCATAGTCCACGCGGGTTGAGGTAGTGCCGATCAGCGAAATGGTGTCACCTGGCACCAAAATGTCGGCATCGGCAGGCTTACGGCAGCGGTTGATCACCATATTGTTGATACGGTGGCCGAGAATCAGCAATGCGCCTTTGGCAGGGAACATGCGCACGCGCAGATCCACATATTCGGCAATGCGCTGTCCCCAAATGCCGGCGGCGTTAATCACCACTTGTGCGTAGAGATCGAGAGTGCGTTGTTGTTTATGGTCGAAAACGCGCACGCCGGTGACACGATCGCCCTGCCGTATCAGTCCCAGCACTTCGTGATAGGTCAATACTTCCGCCCCGTGTTCACAGGCATCCACCATATTGGCAGTGGTGAGGCGAAAGGGATCAACGGAGCCATCCGGCACGCGTACCGCTCCAATCAGCTGCGGGTTGGCAGCAGGCTCGAGGCGCAGCGCTTCCTGCGGATCAATCGCCTGCGCATTGATACCCGCCTGATGGCAGGCCGCGATAAACTGGGATTGATAGGCCAGATCGTCTTCGGGCAATGTCAGGAACAGGCCGTCAGTAGGTTCCACACAGTGCCGGGCGATACGGCGTAAAATCTGGTTTTCTTCAATACATTCGCGTGCGGATTCACTGTCGGTTACCGCATAACGCGACCCGCTGTGCAGCAACCCGTGGTTACGCCCGGTCGCCCCTGTTGCGATGTCAAAGCGCTCCAGCAGCAGGCAACGCAGTCCCCTGAGTGCCAGGTCACGCAAGGTTCCCGCGCCAGTTGCGCCGCCGCCAATCACGATAACGTCGGTTTCGCGGTAGGCTGTGCTGTTTTCCATGATGGTGTCACCTTTCCGGATCTTCATTAAGGGTATTCAGACACAGAAAAGAAAAAAAATGATTGATAAAGAGCAAATTCGAGCAAAAAACGAAAATAACGAACCGAGTATGTAACCGTTTCGCGATAAAAGTCACACCAATATGAGGTCTATAGGGGAGCATTTTGTTAAGCAAAGCACAATAATTGCACGACCATCATAAAAATGTAACATTTTAGCGGTGGCTCACATTGAAACCCTGCGCCATTTCGGTACCATACGCGCGATTTAGCACAAAATAATTATCGCTTTTAAGCGTATTGGAGAACGTTATGCTGAGTATCTTTAAACCCGCCCAGCACCAGCCCAGAGTGAGCGACGATCGGGTCGACCCGCTATACCGTCGTCTGCGCTGGCAGATTTTTTTTGGGATCTTTTTCGGTTATGCCGCTTACTATCTGGTAAGAAAAAACTTCGCACTCGCCATGCCGTACCTGATTGAACAGGGGTTCTCTCGCGGCGACCTTGGCTTTGCGTTGTCAGGGATTTCTATCGCCTATGGTTTTTCCAAATTTATCATGGGCTCCATCTCCGACCGTTCCAACCCGCGCGTATTCTTACCCGCTGGGTTGATTCTGGCCGCGGCAGTGATGCTGTTTATGGGCTTTGTGCCTTGGGCAACGTCAAGCATCGCCATCATGTTTGTGCTGCTGTTCCTGTGCGGCTGGTTCCAGGGCATGGGGTGGCCGCCGTGCGGACGTACCATGGTGCACTGGTGGTCGCAGAAAGAGCGCGGCGGTATTGTTTCTGTCTGGAACTGCGCCCACAACGTGGGGGGCGGCATCCCGCCGTTACTGTTCCTGCTGGGGATGGCCTGGTTCCATGACTGGAGAGCGGCACTCTACATGCCGGCATTCGGTGCGATCCTGATTGCGGTGTTTGCCTTCGTGATGATGCGCGATACCCCGCAATCCTGCGGCCTGCTGCCGATTGAAGAATACAAAAATGACTATCCTGCGGATTACACCGAAACCTCAGAAAAGGAGCTGACGGCAAAAGAGATCTTCATGCAGTACGTGTTCCCGAACAAACTGCTATGGTATATCGCGATCGCTAACGTGTTCGTCTACCTGCTGCGTTACGGTATTCTCGACTGGTCACCGACCTACCTGAAAGAAGTGAAGCACTTCGCGTTGGACAAATCCTCTTGGGCTTACTTCCTGTACGAATATGCAGGGATCCCCGGCACGCTGATTTGCGGTTGGATGTCTGACAAGGTGTTCAAGGGCAACCGTGGTGCCACTGGGGTGTTCTTTATGACACTGGTCACCATCGCCACCGTGGTTTACTGGCTGAACCCTGCCGGCAACCCTGGCATCGATATGGCCTGTATGATCGTGATCGGCTTCCTGATTTACGGCCCAGTCATGCTGATCGGTCTGCATGCGTTGGAATTGGCACCGAAAAAAGCGGCGGGCACGGCAGCAGGCTTTACCGGCCTGTTCGGTTACCTCGGCGGGTCCGTTGCGGCCAGCGCCATTGTTGGCTACACCGTTGATTTCTTCGGCTGGGACGGCGGCTTTATGGTGATGATCGGCGGCAGCGTCATCGCAGTGCTGCTGCTGTTTATTGTCATGGTTAATGAGAAGAAACATAAGGCAGAAATGGAAAAACGCGCCTAATCGCGAGATTCCTCTGTCTGCTGGCGGCCTTGGCCGCCAGCAACACCGTCACTCCGCAGAGAGAAACAAACGACGCAGCACCTGCGCTACCGCATCCTCTGCGTTGCTGCCAATAACCTCCAACTGCGGCAGTAAATCTTTCAGGCGCTGATGCGCATTGCGCATAATGCATCCTTTACCGGCCATCGACAGCATTTCAAAATCGTTCATGCCATCGCCAAACGCAATGCACGATGTCAGAGTATGGCCCATCAGCTTGGCGACTTGCTCCAACGCATGGCCTTTTGATACGCCGCCCGCCATCACTTCCAGGCAGCTCAGCGTGGAAAAGCTCACGTTAACCCGATCGCCCCAGCGCGCATTGATTGCCTCTTCCAACGGCAGCAGCTTCTCGTGACTGTCACAGGTGAAGAACACTTTGCTCACACCGTCGGTGCCGAGCAGACCCGGTTCGAACAGTTTGTATTTGAATACCGACTCCTGAAAAAAGCGTTCCTCTTCCGGGCGGGAGCGGCTCATAAACCATTCATCGTCGCGGTAGACGTGCGTCAGCATCTCCGGGTTGTGGTACACCATACCGTAGAGATCGTGTGCGATGTCCTGATCCAGATTGTGGCTGAAAATCAACGCTCCCTGGGTGTTGTGCACGCGCGCGCCGTTAGAGGTGATCATAAAGGCGCTGATGCCCAGTCCGTCACGAATCTGCGCCACATCCAGATGATGCCGCCCGGTGGCAAACACAAAGTGGATGCCCTGTGCAGTCAGCAGTTTCAGGGTCTCTTTGGCTAACGGAGACAGCGTGTGGTCTGGCGACAGCAGCGTGCCATCTAAATCGGAAGCAACGACGTGATACATAACAGAGAACTCTCACCTTTAAGGGGAATGGCGCGGCGTCGGCCGCAACATTTACGGATATTGTGCAAAATGATTGAGAATATGGGTAAACACCTGCGCCCGAATCCCATCTTCTTCGAATAACAGTTCATGGCGAGCCCCCGCTATCACTACCGGAGTACCGCCAGCACAGGGGTGTCCCGCTTCAGCCAACGCCTGACAAAACGCATCCTGACTGTGATTATCCACCACGATATCTTCCTGCGCCTGAAGCAGCAGCAAGGGGGTGGTAATGTGCGCCGCCAAGGCCATCAGTTCGCGCCCGGCGGCCATCGATTCCCGCATCCAATGATAGGTCGGGCCACCAACGCGCAGGCCAGGTTCATCAGCATAGGCGCGCACGCTGCGGCGGTAACGCTCGCGGCTGTGCGTTAACACGTTGATCAAATAAGGCAGCGGACGCCATTGACCGGTGCCGATAGCATAATAATCGCGAATGCGCGGATGCAGCTCCGCCCAGGCAACAATGCGTGAGGCCAGCCAGCCCGGCATCGGCAATTTAATGCCACACATGGGTGCACATAGAACCGCGGCATCGAATGCATCCGGCCGACGTGCCAAAAAATGCCCCAGGATCGCACCGCCCATTGAGTGGGCAAGCGCAAAACAGCGCTTGTAACGCTCAGGTTCGGCCGTTTTCACCGCATCCACATGGTGCAACCAGAATTGTTCGACATCGTCGACGTAATCGCCAAAGCGTACCACATGGCCACGATTGCCGTCTTCAAGCATCCGCCCGGAGCGCCCTTGGCCGCGATGATCCATGATCAGCACATCATAACCCGCCTGGAACAAATAGTAGGCGACTTCACCATACTTTACATAGCTTTCAATGCGGCCAGGAAACACCACCACCAAACGCGAGTGCTGTGGCGCGGTAAAGCGCACAAAGCGGATCGGCACATCGTCAACGCCGGGAAATTCGCCCTCCTCACGCTGACGCCAGAAATCCAACAGCGTGCCGGTGACAAAAGCAGAAAACTGTTTTTCTCTTAACAAAAGACCGGAAATTTCGGGTGACATCGCGTTTCTCCTTGATGCACGGCACCGCGCTAAACACCTGCAATGCAGGTGTCCACAAGAGAGTTTTGTGATCGCTGGCACAACAATCAGCAATGGCGTATTGTGGCACATTCGGTCGTAATGTTTAACCACGTAACACATCGGCAAACAATACCGTCGTCAGCAATGCCATCGCAAACAACGCAACAACATGCAATCAGGAAGCAGCTATGACCCTCGACTGGTGGTTAACCTATCTTCTCACAACGCTTATTCTCAGCCTTTCTCCGGGGTCGGGGGCGATTAACACCATGAGTACCGCCATCAGTCACGGCTATCGCGGAGCGGCGGCATCCATCGCCGGGCTGCAAGTCGGGCTGGCTATCCATATCGTATTGGTGGGTATCGGTCTTGGCGCGCTGCTATCGCAATCGCTGCTGGCTTTTGACATTCTGAAATGGCTCGGTGCCGCTTATCTGATCTGGCTCGGCATCCAGCAATGGCGCGCCGCTGGTTCACTCGATCTGCATGCGCTGGCGGGTACCCTGCCACGCCGCCAACTGTTTCGTCGCGCCGTGCTGGTCAACCTCACCAACCCGAAAAGTATTGTTTTTCTGGCGGCGCTGTTCCCACAGTTTATCGTGCCGCACCAACCGCAGGTCGCTCAGTATCTGATTTTAGGCGTGACCACCGTGGCGGTCGATATCGTGGTGATGATCGGTTATGCCACGCTCGCCACTCGTATTGCGGTATGGCTGAAAGGACCGCGCCAAATCCGCCTGCTCAACCGGCTGTTTGGCTCGTTGTTTATGCTGGTCGGCGCGCTACTGGCAACGGCGCGTAAGGTATAATCCGTCACTCGCCGCCAACCGGCGGCGAGGAAAAAACAGCGGACGTGCTACACCACGGGCTTAACGCGAAATAATCAGATGCAGCCCAAAACCGGTAAACAGCACCCCAGCCAGACCGTCGATCCACTTAGCCAAACGCTGATAGCCGCGACGCATCGCAGGCAAAGCAAACACCATTGCCACCAGGCTAAACCACAGCAGCGTTTCCAGTGAGATTAACGTAAACAGCCCCCAGCGCTCGCTGGTGCCTACGCTGTCGCCGACAAACAGAGAGAATACGCTGCCGAAATAGATCAGCGCTTTCGGGTTGGCCAGATTGGTCAGCAGACCGCGCATAAAGGTTTTCCCTTTCGAAGGCAGTTCTACCGTTTCAACCGTTTGCGCCTCCCCTTTGCGGCGCGCTGCACGCAACATGTGCCATACCATCCAGCACAGATACAATCCACCGCCGATGGTAATGGCATCATGCAACCACGCCATTTTTTGCAGTAACAGGTGCAAACCCATCAACGCAATGGCCGCCCACACCATGACACCCAGAGAAACCCCCAGCACGCCCATCATCGCTTCTTTGCGCGAGCGACTCGCCGCCGTCTGGGAAACAAAGAAGAAATCCGGCCCCGGGCTCATCAATGCCACGAAATGCACCATCGCCACGGTCAAAAACAACATCATGATATTTTCCTTTTTTACCACAGAGTCTAGAAATTCAAGTCCAATCAGCGCACATCCTCGCCATCGTCCAGATGCTCACGGATCAGCGACATAAATGGCGTACCAAACCGCTCCAGTTTACGCTGCCCGACGCCGTTAATCGTCAGTAATTCGCTTGCTGTCACCGGCAAGCGATCGGCCATTTCCAGCAGCGTGGCATCACTGAACACCACATAAGGCGGGATATCGCCCTCATCAGCAATGGCTTTGCGTAATTTGCGCAGTTTGGCAAACAGCTTGCGATCGTAAAGCCCAGTATACGATTTTTGGTTCGCTTTCGGTTTCAGGTTAACCACGCGCGGCACCGCCAACTGTAACGGTATCTCACCGCGCAGCACCGGACGGGCCGATTCGGTAAGCTGTACCGCTGAGTGCAATGCAATATTTTGCGTGAGGAACCCCAGGTGAATCAGTTGGCGCAGCACGCTGACCCAATGCTCATGCGATTGCTCACGGCCAATGCCGTATACTGGCAACTTGTCGTGACCCCATTCGCGAATACGCTGGTTATTGGCTCCGCGCAGCACCTCCACCACATAGCCCAGGCCGAAGCGCTGCCCCACTCGGTATACGCAGGAGAGCGCCTTTTGCGCATCCACCAGACCATCATAACGCTTAGGCGGATCGAGGCAGATGTCACAGTTACCGCAGGGGGCGTGTCGCCCTTCACCAAAATAGTTAAGCAGCACCAAGCGCCGGCAGGTTTGCGCCTCCGCGAACGCCCCCATCGCGTTCAACTTGTGCCGTTCAATTTCTTGCTGTGGGCCCGGCGGTTTTTCCTCAAGACAGCGGCGCAACCACGCCATGTCGGCAGGATCGTAAAACAGCGCGGCTTCCGCAGGCAGGCCATCACGCCCGGCGCGCCCGGTCTCTTGATAGTAGGATTCGATCGTGCGCGGGATATCAAAGTGCACCACAAAGCGCACGTTGGGTTTGTTGATGCCCATCCCAAAGGCGACAGTGGCTACCACCACCTGCAAATCGTCACGCAAGAACGCTTCCTGTACCTGCGCGCGCCGCTCGTTGTCCAAACCGGCATGATAGGCCGCCACGCTGAGACCACGGTTTTGCAGACGCGCGCTGATATCCTCGACCTTCGCCCGGCTGTTACAATAAATAATGCCGCTTTTACCCCGCTGCCCCTGCACAAACATCCACAGTTGATCGAGCGGTTTGAATTTTTCCACCAGCGTGTAGCGGATATTGGGCCGATCGAAGCTGCTCAGATGAATATGCGGTTCGCGCAGATCAAGCAGACGCACAATATCACTGCGCGTCGCGTCGTCGGCGGTGGCCGTTAAGGCAACCACTGGCAGCGTGGGGAAACGCTGTTTGATTTGCCCAAGGGCGCGGTATTCTGGGCGGAAATCATGCCCCCACTGGGAGATACAGTGCGCTTCGTCGATGGCAATCAGTGCCGGATTCCACTGGGCAAGCTGGTCAAAAAAGCTGTCCGTGGTTAAACGCTCCGGCGCGATATACAGCAGCTTGATGTCACCGCTGCGACAGCGGGTCATCACGTCCCACTGCTGCTCACGGGTCTGGGTCGAGTTCAGGCAGGCGGCCGTCACGCCGTAGGCAAGAAGCTGATCCACCTGGTCTTTCATCAAAGAGATCAGCGGAGACACCACCAGCGTCAGGCCATCCAACACCAATGCCGGAATCTGGTAGCACAGCGATTTCCCGCCCCCGGTCGGCATGATCACCAGACAATCCTGACCGTTAACCGCAGCCTGAATGACCGCATCCTGACCGGGACGGAATTGCTGATAACCGAACGTATCGCGTAGAACCTGAGCCGCTAACGCTTCCTTATTTAACACTTCCGCCGTAGACACGCGTTCCCCGATCCTCTTTGCATCACATCAGCCCGTGGCCGATAAAATCAAACAGGCGCTATTTTCAGCGCCTGTGATAAAAACTGCAATCTTTTGACCACGAGAATTATTTTTTCTGAAAACGCGCCTCAAAAGATATCGTTCAACATCACACCGACACCGTAACGCGTCTGCCGGTGGTTATAGTCGATCATTGACTCGCCGTAGCCGCTAAACACCTTGGTATAGAAGCGAACATGCTTGGTTATCGGGTAGCTCCACCCCAACTCTGCGTTGCCGTAACCGCTGTTCCAGTTGTAATGACCCGCGACACTGAAAATGCTGTCGCCCCACACGTAGCCGACACGAACCCGATAATACCCCAGGTATTTGGTGATATCCGGGTTGTCATCCTTGCGGTCGGGGATCAGGAACCAAGGTTTGAGGTCGGCCTTCCAGTTGCCGTTTTGCGCCATCAGGCGCATATAGGCGCGATCCCAACTGCGTGAGGTTGGATCTGCCTTGCCGTTGGATTGGTGATTCAGCCCCACTTCCACATCACGCAATGTCCATCCGCCCAGGCTGTAATCGGTCGCCCAGCCAAGAAATATCTGCGGTTCATAGTTGGTTTCACGAAACGGTGAGGATTCATCGGCATTCGACATCTGCCACCAGGATTGCTGAGTATAAGACACGCCCAACAGCTAATTCTCGCCCATGATACCGCGCCAGATGGGGAAGGCCAGACTCAACTGGAAATTCACTTCATCCTTGCGCGCTTCCTTAGCCCAGTCGTAACTGCTGATCGCCTGCTTGTTGATGTTGGTGGTATAGGTATAAAGCAGATAGTTGCTTTCGTAAGGATAAAGGATAAAAGGGTTATCGTGGTCTTGCAGCAAATTGGCAATAATGCTGCCACGCACTGCGGGTCTGTCGTGTACAACCTGAACCTTTGCTTCTTCTGCCTGAACTTGTGCCGCCAACAAGAGCGCCACTACGCCCGCAATTTTGCGCATACGGTATCTCCAACCAACATGAAAGTAAGGAAAAATGTATACCCTAAATAATTCGAGTTACGGAAAGGCGGCAATCGAATGAATCCCGATGAGCTTACTCAGGTAAGTGATTCGGGTGGATGAGTGCAGCCAACGCATCAGCAACGTGAAGTATGACGGATATAGACACGCTCGTTATTATTCTAGCTTCATAATCTGTAATTGAATCATCCACTTCCTACTTATTCATGCTTTTCTGAAAAGAAACAGAAACACCTCATAAAAAAAACAAAAATTTAACGTTAAACTATCCTTATTCTCTGTTCCGAACGTTACTGAGGGCCGATCGCTATGTCACTACCGCGGGTACAACAGGATGACACACTTCCCCCTGATGCCATGCTGCCGCAAGGGAGCGTGCGCCAGCGCGTCAGCGACATTTTCATCTATCAGATGCCCTTCAACCGGGAACTGGGGCTTGAGCTGCGTGAGTTTGAGGCCGACCATGCCATTCTGGTGTTTGATCGTCAGGAGCGATTGGTGGGTAATGCGCTGCAAAAAATTCTCCACGGCGGTGTGATCGCCGCCGGGCTGGATGTGGCCGCCGGACTGGTCTGCGTCGGCAGCGCGCTGTTACGGCACAATAGCATCAGCGCTCAGGAATTTCACCAGCGGCTGGCGCGCATGGGCACCATCGATCTGCGCGTGGACTATCTGCGCCCGGGCCGCGGCGAGCACTTTACGCTGACCAGCACGCTGCTGCGTGGCGGCAATAAAATTGCCGTGGCGCGCGCCGAGTTGCACAATGAGGCACAGGTACATATCGCCACCGCTACAGCCACTTATATTGTCGGATAACGGCGAATTATTCGCAGGATCACGATATATAAAAACGAGAAATCCGAATTTACCCCAACGAAGCACCAAAACGGGAGGAGAAGATGAAAGTCACTGCGGTTTCGCGTACAGTACTCCCTCTTCAGTCCGTTGAGTAAGCCTTCCACATGAATGAACAGCAATCACGCCAGGGTGTGTTATTCGCCCTTGGTGCCTATTTCATTTGGGGTATTGCCCCCGTCTACTTCAAGCTGATTGGCGCGGTGCCTGCCACAGAAATTCTTACACACCGGATTATCTGGTCGTTTCTCTTTATGCTGGTGTTGGTGAGTGTCAGTCGCAAATGGCGTCAGGTACAGCACGTCATGGGATCACCCAAAACGCTGTTGTTGCTGGCGCTGACCGCCGTGCTGGTGGGGGGTAACTGGCTGCTCTACATTTGGGCGGTAAACCACAATCACATTCTGGAAGCCAGCCTGGGCTATTTTATTAACCCATTGGTTAACGTGATGCTGGGAATGATTTTTCTCGGCGAGCGTTTCCGCCGCCTGCAATGGTGTGCGGTACTGTTGGCTTTCAGCGGCGTGTTGATTCAGCTCTGGCAGTTTGGCTCGGTGCCAGTGATTGCTTTGGCGCTGGCCTTTAGCTTCGCTGTCTATGGCCTGTTGCGCAAAAAACTCGGCGTAGACGGCCAGACCGGTATGCTGATTGAAACCCTGTGGCTGCTGCCTGCGGCAATTATCTATCTGTTTTTTATCGCTGATACCCCGAGCAGCCACCTTGGTAATAACAGTACGACGCTCAATCTGCTGCTGGTCAGCGCAGGCATCGTGACCACCGTGCCGCTGCTGTTTTTCACCGCTGCCGCCGTAAGAATGCGCCTGTCTACACTCGGATTCTTCCAGTACCTCGGCCCAACGCTGATGTTTATCATCGCGGTTACGCTCTATGGCGAACCGCTCGGCAGCGACAAAATGGTGGCATTTGGCTTTATCTGGGCGGCGCTGGCGCTGTTTATCATCGATGCCCTCATCGCCCAGCGGAAATTACGTCGCGTTCAGCGCCGTGTGGCGTGAGATGTAGCGTGACAACACCGGACTAAACAGCAGCGTCGAAAACAGCCTCAGGGTTTGCATCGCAATCACAAAGGCCATGTCAACGTTGCTACCCGCTGCTATAACCGCAATGGAGTCCAGTCCGCCGGGGCTGGTCGCCAGATAGGCGGTAAGGATATCCACCGGTAGCAACAGCGTTACCCCGTAAGCCATCCCTCCGCACAGCACCATCAGGCCGACGATAGAGGCCATCATCTGTGGCAAGGTGCGAATCGCCAGCAGGAAAATCGGGCGGGTAAAACTTAAGCCCACACTCCAACCGATGAACGCATAGGCCAATGCCAGTATCCATTCCGGCGTTTGCAGCGTCAGCGTCCCCGTCGAGTGCAGCGCGGCGCCGAGGATCATCGGCCCCAGCAGTGCACCGGACGGCAGGCGCAGCCAGCGCCCGAACAGCATGCCGCAGCATGCCACACCGAGTGTGGCAAAAAAACGCCAGTCGAGAGCAGGAAACCAGATCAGCGCGGCGGTGTTATGCGCGGCCGTTTCGCCAAGGCTCAAGCGCGCCACAAAGGCGGCGGCAGCTGTCACCATCAGCACGCGCAGGTATTGCATAAACGCCACCAGACGTACGTCGGCACCAAATTCGCTCGACATGGCGACCATGGCCGAGGCTCCGCCGGGTGAGGCGCCCCAGGCTCCGGTGGTGCCGGGCAAGGCGCTGAATTTGACCAGTAACCAACCAGAAAAACCGCTGGCGGCAAGGGTCGCTACCAGAATGCCCAGCACTAACGGCCATTCCTGTAACAGCGGACTTAAAATAGAGAGGGAAAGGCTTTGCGCTACCAGACAGCCAAGGATGGCATTAGCGGCCCAAAAATAGGCAGGAGGCATACGGATCGTCGCCCCTTTCAGCCCCATGACGACACCCACCATCATCGGCCCTAGCAGAAACGCGGCCGGAACATGGAACCACTGCAATACCAACCCCAGCAGCAGAGAAGCAACCAGCAGCACTCCCCACTGCGCCAAGGGCGAAACCCTTCCCATAGCGACAACCTGATATGACAATACCTGTAGAGGTTTCATTCTAAACAGAAGGGGGACTATTGAATATGGAAATGATCGCATACCCGTCATACTTCGAGCGGCCTGTGCGTTGGCTGCACTCGTTATTCGGCCCATCCCTGGGCCTCACCTCTTACGAGGTCACCGCACGCGGCGTTAAAATCTGCTCCCGGCAGATTTTTCACCCGAATCGCTTACCTGAGTCAGCTTATCGGGATTCATGAATCTCATTCCTGAGATTCACCCTTCGGGCCAGCGCAAGCGCCAGGGTTACAGCCAGTTTTTGCGCTTGAAGTAGAGGTACGGTGCCAATCCCGCCAGGATCATCAGCACGATAGCCCCCGGATAACCAAACGACCAGTGCAGTTCCGGCATAAACTCAAAGTTCATCCCATAGCTGGATGCCACCAACGTCGGCGGCAGGAACACCACGGATACCACCGAGAAGATCTTGATAATGCGGCTCTGCTCGATATTGATAAAGCCCATCGCCGCCTGCATCAGGAAGTTGACCTTCTGAAACAGAGATTCATTGTGCGGCAACAGGGATTCGATATCGCGCAGGATCTCGCGTGCCTGTTCCAGTTGCCCGCCTGGCAGGCGCGCGCGACGTACCAGGAAATTCAACGCACGCTGGGTATCCATCAAACACAGGCGCACCTTCCAACCCACGTCTTCCAATTCTGCCAGCGTCGAGAGTGCTTCGTCGTACTCTTCACCCTGACGCCCTTCCATGATCACGCGGCTGAGTGATTCCAAATCGCTGTAGATGTTTTCGATTTCATCGGCCAGCTGTTCAATCTTGGTTTCAAACAGATCGAGCAACAGTTCGTAGGCGTTACCGTCCACCAACGTCTGGTTGCGCGCACGCATCCGGTACAGACGAAAGGCCGGTAACTCGCGCTCACGCAGCGTATACAAACGCCCGTCGCGAATGGTGAATGCCACAGTGGAGTTTCCAGCGTGGTCGTCCGCGTCTTCGAAGAAGAAAAAGGAGTGGATATGCAGGCCGTCTTCGTCTTCGAAGAAACGAGCCGATGCTTCGATATCTTCCAGTTCAGGGCGCGTTGCCAGGCTCTGCCCCAACCGGTTTTGCACCAGTTCACGCTCTTCATCTTCAGGCTCGACCAAATCCACCCACACAGAGGCGGCGATATCATCGGTGTCGTCCAGTTCCAGACGGGATAAACGGCAGTTATCCAGTTTAAATGCGCTCAGCATAGGCCATGTGCTCCTAGTGCGATAACAGAGAAAGACGGACGCGATGAAGCACAGAAACGGTGATGACAGGGCACCAACAGGTTTCGAACCGACGGTGCTGACTCAATATGATGACGGAGGGATACAACATCACCGATAACCACCAGGGCTACCGATATAACAGCGGAGAGCCTTAGAAATGGTTAGTAATCAATTGATTAATGAGCCAGTATCGACTGGGTGTGTCCAAGGCGGGGCCCTCCGGGAATAATGATGGGCGCATCTTACGCCGAGATGAAAAAGCCTGTCAACTTTTAAACTGTGACAGTTAAAAGATGCACGAATTGTTCAATTCTGCGTCGAACGATAAGCTCATGCGGCGAAGATGACTTTCCCACGCCGCCTTAATGCCGTTTAGCGTTCATCGTCGAGCAGGTAAGCAATCGCCCGTACCGGAAAGCCCGGCGTACCGGCGAAATTGGGAAAGCTGACCTGAAGATACGCCCCAACCGCAGGCACCTGATCAAGATTGTTCATCACCTCGACCTGCCAGGCATCGCGATCGAGCACATAGAATTCGCCAATCAGCCCATTGTTGCGACGAAAATCGACGGCGGCATCGGTATCCAGCGTTTCATGGCCGACGGCAGCAATCTGGCGCTGTTCAAACAAAAAGCGCAATGCCTCGATGGACCAGCCCGGCGTGTGGCTATTGCCTTGCGTATCGTTGTTGGCAAAGGCCTGCGCATCCGGCCAGCGCGTGCTCCAACCGCTGGCGAACGCCACAAAGCAACCCGATGGGATCTGACCGTATTGTTGCTCGAAATCCACAATGTCCTGCACGCCGAGACGGTAGTCCGCATCCTGAGCCACTGCCTCCTGCTTGTGGATCACGCGCAGCGGCAACAGCAACTCCTTGTTGGCAAGCCCCTCCAGACAGCGTTTGCCCAGAGAAAAATGCGCAGGGGCATCAATGTGCGTCCCCGTCTGGGTCACAAAGGTGAGCTGCTGGGCAAAAAAACCATCCTGCTCAACCGTATACAGCGTGTTGCGCTGCACACCGGGAAACGCGCTGAAGATCGGGATCGATTCCGTTACGCTGTGCGTCAGGTCTACCCATTTCTTGCCACGCAGGGCCGTGATTATCTCGTCTAACGTCATCCCGGTTGCTCTCCTTTTCCATGAATGCGACAGTGTTGATGCCTGTGTTATACCGTCTCCAACCGCGCATAGGCGGCGACCAGCCACTTGATACCCTGTCCCTGAAAAGCAACCTGCAAACGGCAATGCTCACCGCTGCCTTCCAGATTGATGATGGTCCCTTCACCAAATTTCTCGTGGCGCACCCGCTGGCCCAAGGCATAGCCGCTATCACTTTGGCTCACCGGTGTCCCCAAGCGTTGGTGGTTGACCGGGCGAGACACGCTGGCACGCAGTCGCACTTCCTCCACGCACTCAACAGGCAGTTCACCAACAAAACGCGATGGGCGATGATAGGTTTCTTTGCCGTACAACCGCCGGCTTTCGGCATAGGTCAGGGTGAGTTTCTGCATGGCGCGCGTTACGCCGACATAGGCCAGACGGCGCTCTTCTTCAAGACGTCCACCCTCATCCAGCGACATTTGGCTCGGGAACATGCCCTCTTCCATGCCAACGATAAACACCTGAGGAAACTCCAGCCCTTTAGCGGAGTGCAGCGTCATCAGTTGTACCGCATCCTGATAAGCATCGGCCTGTCCTTCACCCGCTTCCAGCGCCGCGTGAGAGAGAAATGCCTGCAACGGCATCAGGTCCATATCCTCTTCCTGATAGCTGAACTGGCGCGTCGCCGTCACCAGTTCCTCCAGGTTTTCAACCCGCGCTTGCCCTTTCTCGCCGTTTTCCTGCTCGTACATCTGCCACAAGCCGGAATCTTTGATAGCGCGATCGGTTTGCACGTGCAGCGGCAGATCGGCCGTTTCATAAGCCAGTGCTTCCACCAACTCGATGAAGCGCTGCAACGCAGAAGCAGCACGCCCTGCCAGCGCTTTTTCCTGCAACAGCACGCGGCTGGATTGCCACAGCGTCACCTGCCGATCGCGCGCGGTCTGACGTACCACGTCCAAGGTGCGATCGCCGATACCGCGCGTTGGGGTATTCACCACGCGCTCGAACGCCGCATCATCATTGCGGTTGGCAATCAGGCGCAAATAGGCAAGCGCGTCTTTGATTTCCTGACGCTCGAAGAAGCGCATGCCGCCATAAATCCGGTACGGCATGCTCTGTTGCAGCAAGGCCTCTTCCAGCACGCGCGATTGGGCGTTGCTGCGATACAGGATGGCGTTTTCCTTGAGTGCACCGCCATTTTCCTGCCACACCTTGATGCGATTAACCACAAAACGGGCTTCATCCAATTCGTTAAACGCGCAGTACAGGGAGATGGGGTCCCCCTGCGCATCATCCGTCCACAGGTTTTTACCCAACCGCCCGCCGTTATGCGCAATCAGCGCATTGGCTGCGGTAAGAATAGTGCCGGTGGAGCGATAGTTCTGCTCCAGACGAATGGTTTCGGCTTTGGGGAAGTCATTTAAAAACAGCTGGATGTTTTCCACCTGCGCCCCGCGCCAGCCATAAATTGACTGATCGTCATCACCGACGATCATCACGCTAGCGCTGTCTCCCGCCAGCATGCGGATCCAGGCGTACTGAATACGGTTGGTATCCTGAAATTCGTCCACCAGAATATTGGTAAAGCGCTCGCGGTAGTGACTGAGAATATGGGGTTTGTTCAACCACAGTTCGTGGGCGCGCAGCAGCAGTTCGGCAAAATCGACCAGTCCGGCGCGATCGCACGCTTCCTGATAGGCCTGATACACCTTGAGCCAGGTCTGCTCAACGGGATTGCCATAGCTTTCGATATGCTGTGGGCGTAGCCCTTCGTCTTTCTTGCCGTTGATGTACCACATCGCCTGGCGCGCAGGCCACTGTTTCTCATCCAGATTCAGCGCCCGAATCAGGCGCTTGAGCAAACGCAGTTGATCTTCACTGTCCAAAATCTGAAAATCCTGCGGCAAACCGGCATCAAGATGGTGCGCTCGCAGCAGACGGTGCGCCAGACCATGGAAAGTACCGATCCACATGCCACCCTGGCTGGTGCCGATCAAATGCTCGATGCGGTGGCGCATCTCCGCCGCCGCCTTATTGGTGAACGTCACCGCCATGATGGAATAGGGCGAACACTGCTCAACGGACGTCAACCAGGCGATACGGTGCACCAGCACCCGCGTTTTGCCACTTCCGGCGCCCGCCAGTACCAGAAGATTTCCGCGCGGCGCGGCAACCACATCGCGCTGTTTATTGTTCAGGCCATCAAGAAGTTGAGAAACGTCCATCGGTACAGTTATCCGTTAACAGACAAGCAGTAACCCCAGGGGCACTTACTTCACTGGTGATTTATACAGCTAAATTAGCAGAATTATAGCAGCGTTGTGAGCAATGCCAACCGTGAAATTTCCACATGCGGCAATAACCGCGCATCGTCAATCTTCATCAGGTTGCCTTGATGCAGGTTAATCCAGCACGCTTGCAAGCCATTACGCACCGCACCGGCCACGTCGGTGGTCAAGTCGTCACCCACATGCAGAATCTGCTCCGGCGCTACGTCCAGCGCCTGCGCCGCCCGATGGTACATATCACCAAAGGGTTTGGCACGACCGTCCGGCCCCGCGCGCAGGATAAACCGAAAGTAGCGATCCAACCCGAAGCGGCTGGGATCGGCATTGCCATTGGTAATCGCCACCAGCGGCCAGCGCTCGGATAAGGCGTGCAACGTATCATGGGTTTCTTGCGTCGGGGTAATCTGGCTACGCCAGTGGGCAAAATTCGCCATCGCTTGCGCGGCTCCGCGGCTGGCCGTCACCGCATCAAGCCCCGCCTCACGCAGCAGTTGCTCTACCGCCCGCCGACGCCACTCCGTAACATCATGGTATATCTCGGGCTCTTGCTCACGCAGTGCTTCACGAATACGCTGTAAATCGCTTGACTGCACCGCGCCCAGCGCCGGGTGAAAGGCTTGCAGAAAGCGCACCGATTCCAGCTGTGTGCGTTGAATCACTTCACGTTTATCGTACAGCGTATCGTCTAAATCAAACGTCATGGCGGCTATCGGTGCCAGTGGACGGTAAAAATGCATCATGTCTTCCCTCGTTTGGCACGCGGATGTGCGGCATCGTACACCGTCGCCAAATGCTGAAAATCCAAATGGGTATAAATTTGCGTGGTAGAAAGATTGGCATGCCCCAGCAGCTCCTGCACCGCGCGCAGGTCACCACTCGATTCCAACATATGGGTGGCAAAAGAGTGACGTAGCTTATGCGGATGGACGTGGCTGTTCAGCCCCTGCTTGATCCCCCATTCGGCAAAACGCTTTTGCACGTTGCGCATCGAAATACGTTTGCCCTGCCGGGTAATGAAGATGGCATCATCTTCCGGGCCAAACAGCTCACGCCGTTCCAGCCACTCGCGCAGCCAGTGCACGGCGGTGCGTCCCAGCGGCAGCTTGCGCTCTTTGCTGCCCTTACCCACGACCCACACTTCGCCGCCGTCCAAATCGACGTGACGACACTCCATGCCGACCAATTCTGCCAAACGCAAACCGGCACCGTACATCACTTCCAGCATGGCACGATCGCGCACCGCAAGCGGATCGTTAAGATCGATCTCCAGCAGGCGATTTACTTCATCCACATCCATGTTTTTCGGCAAATGCCGACCCGCTTTGGGCGCAGAAATGCCGCGAGCCGGGTTGGCGGTTAACGCCCCTTGCGCGACCTGCCAATCAAGAAAACTGCGTAGTGCCGAAAGACGCAGCGCCAGACTTGCCGCTTGCAACCCGCCGCGTTTGCTGCGAGCGGCCACCGAGCGCACGCCCGCGGCATCCAGTGAACGCCATTCGGTGATGCCCATTTCATCCAGCATGGCGGCAATGGCGCCCAGTTGGCGGCAGTAATTTTCCTGCGTCAGCGGGCTGAGTTGGCGTTCCGCTTTCAAATAACGTAAAAACGCGGCGACCGAGGTCAACAGTGGCGAAGGCAGCGCGGGGGCGCTCATACCCGTTCAACCCAGCGTGCCAGCATATCCGGCAGCAGGTTGGCCAAGTGTTGCAGCAGCACGGTGCCCATGCCGTCTTGATAGTGATGGCTGTCACGACTGCTGAAAATCACCACGCCCAGCGCGTCGTGTTTTCCCAGAAGCGACAGCGCCACAGAACCCACCTGCCGCGCCTGCGGCAGCAGTAACAGCAACTCGGGCCCGTTCAGGCTACCAAGATAGTGGTTACGGTCACGCAGACGTTGTATGCGCAACGGTTCAAACAACGAACGCGACAGCGCCAAATGCGTAAAACGCGAAGGCGCGCTGATGCGCCATTTGTCACTGAACAGGCGGATATCCGCGCCAACCAACTCTTGTTGGCGCGCCCAGTGCTGTAGGCGTTCAAGCAAGTCATGCAGGCCGGTAGCCGCAGACAAATCGGTCTGTAACGCCAGCAGACGACGGAACAACACTTCGTTGCCACGCGCCTGCTCCATCAGCAAGGTGATCTCTTCTTCCAACTGCGCGATGTGGTGCCGTTGACGCGCTAACTGCCACTCAACCAGCGAGACAGTTCCCCGCACCGGGTGCGGAATGTGCATTTGCTCAACCTGCCGCGCATTGCGGATAAAGAAATCAGGGTTCTGTTGCAGGAACTGCAAAATCAGTTCGTCACTCAGTGCGTTCTGGCGTTCTGCCTGTTCCTCGACCTGCTTCATAAATGAATAAGTCCATCATAGACATGGGTGGCAGGACCGGTCATATAAAGCGGATGCCCGACTCCTTTCCAATGGATATCCAGATCGCCCCCCGGTAACGAGACGCGAACCTCATCCGCCAATAGTCCTTGCTGAATGCCCACCGCCACGGCGGCACAGGCACCGCTGCCACAGGCCTGCGTTTCACCCGCGCCGCGCTCATATACCCGAAGGCGTATGTGGCTACGATCAACAATCTGCATAAACCCGACGTTGACGCGCTCAGGAAAACGCTCGTGGCTTTCCAGCACCGGGCCAAGGGTGTCCACATTGGCGGTATCAACATCGTCAACCTGAATCACACAGTGGGGGTTGCCCATTGAGACCACGCCGCACAGCACCGTATGATCGTTAGCGCGCAGGATATAGGTTTTCTCCGCTTTGGCGGCCCGAAACGGCACGCGCTGCGGTTCAAAATCCGGCTCGCCCATGTTCACCCGCACCAGCTCATCATCCGTGACGCTGAGCACCATGCGCCCGGTATGGGTACTCACCGCAATCTCGCGCTTGTTGGTCAGCCCTTTGATTCGCACGAAACGGGCGAAACAGCGCGCGCCGTTACCGCACTGGGCCACTTCACTGCCATCCGCATTGAAAATGCGGTAGTGAAAATCCAGCTCAGGATCGTAGGGTGGCTCAACCACCAGCAGTTGATCAAACCCCACCCCGCGATGGCGATCCGACAAACGGCGGATCAACTCCGGCGAGAAATAGACATTTTGTGTAACGGCATCGACAACCATAAAATCATTGCCCAAACCGTGCATTTTAGCGAACTGCATTATACTGACTCCGCTCATGTAACCGGGCGCGGTAATTACTATCGTGACCTGTTATCCGTGATTAAAAGGCAACTGTGCCGGTTACGGACGCATCGACGGCTTTTGATGCGTATTTTTCTGTGAGTCTGGAACGTTGGTCGGCTCACCGTTCGGCATATACAGCGGCCCTTTCAGCCCGCAACCCACCAATCCCAGCAGCGTCAGCGCCAGAGAAAATGAACGAAATACCTGCTTCATCTCATTAAGACCTGTCAATCATCTATGCATGCTCTCTATAATCGCAGGTGGATCATGAAAAGCAATAGGAATCGAAAATGAACGACAGTGAGTTTCATCAATTAGCGGATGCGTTAATGTTGACGATCGAAGAAGCGTTGGACGACTTCGACGGTGATGCCGATATCGATTACGAAACCAACGGCGGCGTGATGACACTGAGTTTCGAAAATGGCAGCAAGATTGTCATCAACCGTCAGGAACCGCTGCATCAGGTATGGTTGGCGACCAAAGCGGGTGGCTACCACTTTACCTATCAGCCAGACAAGGGTCAGCACCAACAGTGGATCTGCGATCGCAGCGGCGAAGCCTTTTTTGCGCTGCTGTCACAGGCATGCAGTGCACAGGCCGGAGAGGCCGTCTCTTTCGGTTAACGCGGGAAAACGCTCTGTTGTCACCAGTGACAACCAGAGCGTTACAGCATGTGCAGCCGCTGTTTGATCGCGGGCGAGGCGCTTTCTTTGCCCGGCGATATGTTCAAATGAGATAGCGTCGTGCTACGAAAAGGGATCACCTGCGCCCGGCCATCCAACTGCACAATCTGGTAGAACTGCGGCAGGTTGAAATTGATAAAGCTGGAGCCGTAGGTAAAGCGGTCATGGGACGAGGAGTAAAAACGGCTCACGTCACGCACCAACTCTTCCTTGCTGCCTTCACAGTGGTGATAAACCTCAACGCGGTTCGACTCATCCAGAATAAAGATATTAAACCCTTGCTCTTCCGACAGATCCTCAAAGAAGAACTGAATAATCCCTTCACTCGCCACGCCGTCGATGACCGCTGGCAGATGGATATGGTTGGTCTCCACCTGCGTGGGCAACCCTTGCAGTTTGTTGTTGGAAATCGCGCCATAGAACTCCACCGCATTTTCCAGCTTCTGCACCGATACGCTCAGGCGTTCGAAGAACAGGCCCCAGGTCTGCCCTGCCACTTTTACCGCTTTGAAGCGGCCCGGCTCTTGTCGGGTGCTGGACAGGCGCAGCTCAATGCACTCGGACACCAACTGCTGCACGCGCGTGCGGATCAAACCGCGCAAGTGCTGGCTGTAGCAGAATACTTCCAGCGATTCCGGCAGCGCCGCATCCTGATGCATTTTACCCAAAATGGTTTTCAGCGCTTCCAGCACTGACTGTTCGCCGTTGAAATGAAGGGTTCGTACTTCATTCCACGAGTTGCGGTACAGCAGGTCAATGCTGCCCACCAGACACTGCTGCTGCTCGCCAAAACTGAACACGTCCAGGTGGCGGAAATCAAAATGCACCACCTGATTGCGGAATGCCGCCGTTGGATCGTGCTCCAGATTGACGATAATCGCCAGATGCCGAATTTCGCACGGGCTGTACAGCGCCTTCGGCGTGGGTGCCGGTAAACGCAGCGGGAAATGGCAAGAGACGTCATCCACCAACTCGCGCAGGCGGGCAATATCGATCTGCTCGCTGCCTTTGATGTACAAACGCGTGTTCGGCGTCAGCAGTCCGTTGAAGTAGGCCCACGCCACCAGCTTGTTCAGGTAGCGGTTATATTCCAGCGGCTGATGGCTGATGATGGCATCCATAGACGGTGCCTGATTGTACAGATACCAGCCAGAGCGGTTGGCGCGGCCCGCTGGAACGTAGATAAAGGTCAGATCCGCTTCGGACAGGTCCGGCGAAATCTGTGGATTGAGCAGCGTCACTTTACCCGGCAGCGCTTCAAAGGCGGCATACAGCTTACGCGTCAGTACGCCGATATCCTGCGGGCTGGCGCTCACGCTCAGGTTGTTGCGTCGCGCAAAGCGGATCAGGTTACGATAGGTTTGCATCATCGCATCGAGCAATTCATTGTGCGCTTCACGCACGCGCTCGATTTTCCAGTTGGCGCGATTATCCAGCATAGCAAGGTGTTCGCTGCTCCAGCCCCACTCTTGCACCAGTTGACTTAGGATCTGGCGCCGCCAGCCAACGCAGGCTTTATCGCGCGACAGTTTTTCGCAGACTTTGAGATAAAAACAACGCCGCGCCAGATCGAGGCGCGTCGGGTCTTCAATTTGCGTGAGGTAATCGGTTACCCGATCCAGCATCATACAATAAGGGTCGAGCCCAAACGCGACGATCTCGCCTTTGTGCAGCCGGGCTTTGATATCCATCGACAGCAAGCGCGTGTCAGGGTATTGCCAGGAGTAGGCTTCGAGCAGCAGGGTTTTCAATACCGCTTTGTACGGGGAATCGATACTTTTATACAGTTGCCACAGACTGGCACCGAAATACTCTTCCGCCGAGAGCGAACTCAATCCGCCCAGATCCAGCCACTCGTTGGGCGCAAGCGCGCCCTGCGCGTAAAGCGACAGAACGTATTCGTCGTAATGCTCTTCTTCTTCAACCGGCACCATATGCCACAGCAGGCGTTTACCGGCCATGCGCACAGCGGTGCGATAAAATTCGTCCAACAACAGAATATGCTGCGTCGAACCGCAATCTTCGCCGCCCAGGCTGCCACTTTCATTGTGGCGAAAACGGTTCTCGTCAATCAGGAAGAAGCTGACATCCACCCCTTGTGCCGCCGCCCATTGCTCCAGCAGGGTACATTTCTGCTGTAAACGCTGGTGCTCTTCGTGGTCTAGCCAGGATTGGTGGCACACCCAGATATCCAGATCGGAAGAGCAGCTCTGGCCGATGGACGAGGTGCTGCCCATAGAGTAAACGCCGGTGATCGGCAGTTCACCCTGCGAATTGATGGCGGGGATCTCCCCCCAGCGCAGTTCGATGCTGTCGATGTAGCGCTGTTGGTTTTCATCAGGCGTAAAAGTACACACACCGTGCGGAACCTTACCTTCAAGGTAGCCCGGCATGAGCGGATGATGGTGGTGCAATAATACGGGCAGAAGGCGATAAACCTGCTGAAAAGCGGGTTTCATTGCTTCCAGAGCGCGGTCAACTCGCAGTTGGTTGATCGCGTCCAGTCTCTGCTTCAAAGTCTCGATGTAGAAGTACAAGACGGTCCGCCTGATTATCCCAGTGCCTAGAAAAAACCCCGTGTTCCAAACTCATCAGCAATAGAATTAGAGGAGTGACTGATAAGATAGTGCTGGAAACGTGATCAATTTAACACCTTGCTCATTGAGCGTAAAGAAACTAAAGAAAGTTAGCCACGATTAGCTTACTTTCTCTTATTGCCCCTTGCTCTCTGGCATGATTACGCCGCGATCCTCCCACCTCATGGTGAAAACACGCACCTTCCCGTCGCTATCCAGCACCTTCAGCGCCAGAACGCTGACACTTGAGCGTCTCAGTGATACGATGGCGCGAAATGATAAAAACGGTAATAAGCATGGTAGACAACACCCTTAGAATTGCCACCCGACAAAGCCCACTTGCTCTGTGGCAAGTGCGTTATGTGCAACAACAGTTGCAGCATTACTTCCCCACGTTGCAGGTTGAACTGGTTCCCATGGTGACGCGCGGCGACATCATTCTGGACACGCCGCTGGCGAAAGTGGGTGGTAAAGGACTGTTTGTTAAAGAACTGGAACGCGCTTTGCTGGAAGGCCGTGCGGATATCGCCGTGCATTCGATGAAAGATGTGCCGGTATCGTTCCCCGACGGCCTGGGCCTGTATACCATTTGTGAGCGTGACGATCCGCGCGATGCCTTTGTGTCGAACCAGTATGCCAGTGTGGCCGATCTCCCGTTCGAAAGCTGCGTCGGCACCTCCAGCCTGCGCCGCCAGTGCCAATTGCGCGCTCGCCGACCCGATCTGATTATCCGTGATTTGCGCGGTAACGTTGGAACGCGTCTGAGCAAGTTGGACAACGGCGACTATGACGCCATTATTTTAGCCGTCGCCGGGCTGTCACGTCTGAACCTGTCAGAACGCATTCGCACGCCGCTCACTCCGGAAGAGTCGCTGCCCGCCGTTGGTCAGGGCGCGATTGGTATCGAATGTCGGGAAAATGACGTCCGCGTGCGCGCACTGCTGGCACCGCTCAACCATGAACAGACCGCCTGCCGCGTTCTTGCTGAACGCGCCATGAATCTTCGCCTCGACGGTGGCTGCCAAGTCCCGATCGGCAGCTATGCAGAACTCAATGCGGGACAACTCTGGCTAAGAGCCTTGGTTGGTGCACCGGATGGCAGCAAGATGATTCGCGGTGAGCGCATCGGCCCCGCCAGCGAGGCGGAACGCATGGGCATCGATCTGGCTGAAGAGCTGTTAGCCAACGGCGCAAACGCTATTCTGCACGCCGTTTATCAGGGCGCAGGCTCATCATGACCATTCTGGTGACCCGCCCGTCACCCGCGGGAGAGGCCCTGGTGGAACGGCTGCGTAAGCTCGGCCACGCGGCTTGCCACAGCCCGCTTATCGATTTTTCCCCTGGCAGTGAATTGCCTTCCCTGCCAGTACGGCTGGCGGCGCTGCGCGAAGGCGATATGCTGTTCGCGCTGTCGCAGCACGCCGTGCGCTATGCCGCCGCCGCACTCACACAAGCGGGTTTATCCTGGCCCGTCATCCCGCGCTATTACGCCATCGGACGCACCACCGCCCTGGCGCTGCATCAGGCGACCTCTCGCGCCGTTGCCTATCCTCCTGAGCGGGAAACCAGCGAAATGCTGCTGCAACTGCCAGAATTACAAAATATTAGTGGCAAAAACGCGCTATTATTACGGGGGAATGGCGGCAGAGAGCTGCTGGCAACAACGCTCGCAGAGCGCGGCGCACAGGTCAGTTATTGTGAATGTTATCAGCGCAGTCCAGTCTATTATGATGGGCCGGAACAGAGCCGACATTGGCAACAACTCGGTATCGATCGTCTGGTGATCACCAGCGGCGATATGCTGCATCAGCTGTATGCGCTGGTGCCACATTATTATCGCGAATCCTGGCTGCTCCACTGCCAGGTTATCGTTGTTAGCGAACGGTTGGCGCTAGAGGCGCGCCAGCTTGGCTGGCGTGACGTGCTTATCGCGGACAATGCCGATAACGACGCGCTTGTGCGTCTGCTATCGTGACTGCACGGCCAACCGTACAACAAACCAGACCATGGGATGACCCATTATGACGGAACACCATACCCCTTCAACCCCATCGGAAACGGTGACAGAACGCCCTGATGCCACGTTTTCGTCCTCTGACACCGCGTCAGCGGATGAACCGCGCCAGAACCGTGCGGGACATGGCCGCGTGCTGGGTGGCGTTGCTATTGCTATTGCGCTGCTGTTAAGCGGGGGCGTGTACTACCTCGGACAGCAGCAGGAGAAACAAAACGCCGCGTCCATGGCGCAAATGAAGGGCGAGTTGGCGGCGCTACAGCAACAGTACCAGCAGGATAAAACGGCGTGGCAGGCTGCACTGGCACAACAAAAACAGTGGCAGGACAGCACCGCACACCAGTTGAACGGGGTCACGCGTGAATCCAGCGAACTCAGCCAGAAACTGGCCGCGCTGTCCAATCACGACACCAGCACCTGGCTACTGGCGCAGGCGGATTTTCTGGTCAAACTGGCCGGTCGCAAGCTGTGGAGTGATAAAGATGTGCTGACCGCGGGCGCGTTGCTGAAAAGCGCCGATGGCAGTCTGGCTGACATGAACGACCCGAGTCTGCTCGAGCTGCGCCGCGCCATTGCCAATGATATCAGCGCGCTGGCGTCCGTCGGTCAGGTGGATTTCGACGGCATTATTTTGCGGGTGAATCAGTTAACCGATCAGGTCGACAATCTGCGTCTGGCCGATAACACTCAGGACGATGACGCGCCAATGGATGAAACCGATGGCGAGCTTTCAGCCACACTCAGCGAATGGCGACAGAATCTGAGTAAAAGCTGGCACAACTTCATGTCCGATTTTATTACCATTCGCCGGCGGGACAGCAATGCCGAACCTCTGCTGGCGCCGAATCAGGATTTCTACCTGCGTGAAAACATCCGAGCGCGCCTGCTGACCGCCGCACAGGCCGTGCCGCGTCATCAGAACGAGACCTTCAAACAGTCGCTGGAAGCGGTATCCACCTGGGTGCGGGCCTATTTTGATACCAGCGATCCCGGCACTAAAGCCTTTTTGGAGCAGGTTGACAGCTTAAGTCAGCAGCCCGTCTCTCTGGACGTTCCTACTACGCTGCAAAGCCAGCCGCTGCTGGAAAAGCTGATGCAAACGCGAGTGCGTAATCTGCTGGCGCAATCGCCTGCGCAGCAACAGGAGGGCTGATCATGCTGAAAGTGCTGTTCTTGTTCCTGATCCTTATTGCTGGCGTAGTGCTTGGCCCAATGCTCGCAGGGCGTCAGGGCTATGTACTGGTGCAAACCGACACCTACAATATCGAAACCAGCGTTACCGGGTTAGTTATCATGCTGGTACTGCTGTTGGTCGTGCTGTTTGCGCTGGAGTGGCTGTTGCGTCGCGTATTTCGTACTGGCGCGCGCACCCGCGGCTGGTTCCTGGGTCGTAAACGCACCCGTGCCAGAAAACAGACCAAAGCAGCTCTGCTTAAGCTGGCCGAAGGCGATTATCTTCAGGTTGAAAAACTCCTGACGCGTAACGCGGATCACGCAGAGCAACCGGTGGTGAACTATCTGCTGGCCGCCGAAGCCGCACAGCAGCGCGGTGATGAATTTCGCACCCGGCAGTATCTGGAGCGAGCGGCTGAAATGGCTGACACCGATCAGTTACCGGTAGACATCACCCGCGTGCGCATCCAACTGGCACGCAATGAGGATCACGCCGCACGCCACGGCGTCGATCGTTTGCTGGCATACGCACCGCGCCATCCTGAAGTATTACGGTTAGCGGAGCTGGCGTTCCAGCGCACCCACGCTTACAGTGCGCTGTTAGATATTCTGCCCGCCATGCGCAAAACCCAGATTCGTACCGAGGAAGAGTTGGAGGCATTGCGCCAATCCGCCCTGCTCGGTCTGATGGAACAAGCGATGGAAGAAGGCGGCAGTGACGGCCTGAAGCAGTGGTGGAAGGAACAAAGTCGCAAAGTGCGACAAGATTTGCCCTTGCAAGTAGCGATGGTGGAGCACCTTATCGCCTGTGACGATCACCACACCGCCCAGCAGATCGTAATCGACGGATTGAAACGGCACTACGATGAACGTCTGGTACTGCTAATGCCGCGTCTGGCCGCAGGCGAACCGGCTTCATTGGAAAAACTCCTGCGCCAGTTGCTAAAACAGCACGATAACAGCGCATTGCTGCACAGTACCTTGGGACAGTTAATGCTGAAACAAGGAGAGTGGCAGCAGGCCTGCGATGCGTTTGCGGCAGCGTTGGCGCTGCGCCCGGATGCCTTTGATTACGCGTGGCGCGCCGATGCCTTTGACCATCTGCGCCAACCGGAAGAAGCGGCACAGATGCGTCGCGAAGGGCTGTTACTCACACTACAAACCCCGTCTTAATCGCACTCCCCGCTGCCCCACATTCTGGGGCAGCGCTATCCCATCAGCGAAAGAGACACACTTTTATACCGTTACGCACTATACCCTAAATAATCCGAGTGGCAGGAAGGCGTCAAGAGAGTGACAACTCTGCCAGAAGCAGAAATGAAACCGGTTTCATTTTGGATACTAAAAGGAGCAGCCTATGAGTACACGATTTCCTCGCGAATTCCTTTGGGGCGGGGCCACCGCTGCCAATCAGGTGGAAGGCGCATACGATGAAGCGGGCAAGGGACTGTCGATTGTGGACACCCTCCCAGGCGGCAAAGCACGCTTAGCCATCGTCGCGTCTGAGTCTTTCGATTTTTCGCTGGATACCGCGCGTTATACTTACCCAAACCACAAGGGCATCGACCACTATCACCGCTTCAAGGAAGATATCGCGCTGTTCGCTGAAATGGGTTTCAAGTGTTACCGCTTTTCTATCGCCTGGACCCGTATCTACCCTAACGGCGTGGAACAAACGCCCAATGAAGCAGGTCTGGCACACTACGATGCGGTAATTGATACCTGCCTCGCCCACGGTATTGAACCGGTTATCACCCTTTCTCACTACGAAATGCCGCTGCATCTGGCCACCGTTTATGGCGGCTGGAAAAATCGCGCACTGGTCGGTTTTTTCGAGCGTTTCTCTCGCACGGTGCTCGAGCGTTTCGGGCACAAGGTCAAATATTGGATGACCTTCAACGAGATCAACAGCGCGGCGCATTTTCCGATCATGAGCCAGGGGCTCGTCGTCAAAACCGACGCCCGGGACGCACAGGCGAAATTTCAGGCATGGCATCACCAGTTTGTCGCCAGCAGTCTGGCAACCAAAATTGCCCGCGAGGTTAATCCGAACATCCAGATGGGCTGCATGATTATTTATGCCACCACCTACGCCTACGACAGCAATCCGGTGAATCAGTTGGCGGCAATGCAACGTACACAATCCTTCAATTTCTATTGTGCCGATGTACAAGCCAACGGCAAATATCCCTACTATGCGCCACGATTGTGGGACTCACTCGGCGTCACGCTGGCGATCGAACCCTGCGATCTTGAACTGCTGGCGAATAATACCGTCGATTACATCGGTTTCAGCTACTACATGTTGACCACCGTGAACGAAACCCACGCTGAAGGTGAAGATACCGAAGGCAATTTACTGGGCGGAACGCGCAACCCGTTCCTCGAGGCCAGTGAATGGGGATGGGAGATAGACCCGACCGGCCTGCGCATCGCACTGAACCAACTTTACGACCGATACGGTAAGCCCCTGTTTGTGGTCGAAAACGGATTGGGTGCCATCGATAAACCCGACAGCAACCTCTACGTGGCGGACGATTACCGCATCAATTATCTGCGCCAACATATTGAGGCGATGGCCGATGCCATTGCTGACGGTGTGACGCTGATGGGCTATACCCCTTGGGGCTGTATCGATCTGGTCAGCATGTCGACGGGCGAAATGTCCAAGCGCTACGGGTTTATCTATGTCGATCTCGATGACACCCTCTCTGGCAGCGGCGATCGCCACAAGAAAAAATCCTTCTCATGGTATCAAAAGGTCATTGCCACCCACGGCGAAGATCTTGCGCTCTAAACATGGCGCAAAAAAAACGCTTGCCAATAAACGGCAAGCGTTGAATAAGATCAGGTCATAAAAGACTACAGTAGAGTGCCTCACTCAACGTAATGTCCGAAAAGTCCGATGGTGTTATGAATCGCAGTGAAACGGCTACTCACAACGTCATCTGAAGGTGGACGATAGGCACCTGTAAACGGCTCTGCATCATTCCCAGGATTATGAAGCCGAAGCAAACATAGAAAGCGGAATGAGCATCTACGGGGTTAGATTAGCAGGAACCGTGCCAAATCGTCCTTACATTGAAAACAAAAGAATAAAAACAATATAATTCATTGAAAATTATACAATTTAAAAAAATACATTTCACAATTCCTTCTCCCGGCTAACAACCAGTGCCTGGCAGAAATGCTCTGACTGTCTCCACAAAGAGACACAATATTGACTTTAATTTTTTTATGATTTATTTCAGTTAGTTACATGTCTCCATTTGGAGACATGTAAACAGGGCTTCTGTCGCCATTTTCCAACAGTCTGCTGAACTATCCCGCGATAAAGCCACGCAGATCCTGATGTAACTGTTGCAGTGATTTTTCATCAAGATAAGGCAAATGCCCCGACTCATACCGATGAAATTGCAGATTAGCTCGCAGTTTTTCAGGCAAAGAGAGGTGGTTGAGGTGATATTGCGCGACAAAGTAAGGCGTCGCCAGATCGTAGATCCCCCCGAGCACCATCACTTTCATGCGCGGATTCATTTTCATGGTTTCGGACAATGTAGGCAGCAGATTGAAAGAACGGTTTTCTGGCGTCATATTCCAATAGTAAATGGCATTCGAGTCAGAAACATAATCTTGCACCGTATTCACGTTCAATGCTTTTGCCAGGTAGTCGCGGTACGCGGAAATAAACCCGGAGCCGATGGTCATAACCGGATCGTAATCGCTGCGCGCAGCCATTTTATCCAACGAGGCGCCTCGATAACGGCCGTCAGCACGGCTGACCGTATCCCCCTGCTCTGTCAGCAGTTTTTTAACAAACAGCGGGCCTGAAACGCGCAAATCGGCCTTAACCCATTCCCGTGCGGGTATACCGGTGTAGCGGGCGAGTTGCTCAGCAAGCTCTGCTTTCTGCGCGTCTGGCAAGAGATTGCCCTGAGCCAACGCCTGTGCATAAGGACCCAGGGAAAACTGTTCAACCTCAGTCAGCAAATGATCCAGATTTTCTGCGACCTTTTCCGGATGCTGATAATAATGGGCGATTGCCGCATAGGTTGGCAGCGCCAGATAATAGGGTTGATCGATGCCGGGGTTGGATTCGGGACGATCGATATCAATGTCCTGGCTCAAATACTGCGACAGCAAAATAATACCGTTAACATCAACGTTGTGCTGCACCTTCAGTTGGTTTGCCAGCGCCACCGTACGCGTCGTGCCGTAGCTCTCACCAAGCAGGTAACGCGGTGCATTCCAGCGCTGATAGCGGCTCAGAAACTGCGTGATAAATTGCGCAAACGCGTGTGCGTCTCCATTAATGCTGTAGGTGTCATTCTCCTTTTGACGCTTCTGCGCCTGCCGCTCCTGAGCATTGGCCGCATTGCTGATAAACTGACCAAACCCGGTGCCCGGCGCATCAATAAAGACCAGATCGCTGACATCAAGCAGAGAATAGGCATTATCGATAACCGGATAAGGCGGCAATGCCGGTTTATCTGGCGTGCTGGTGACCACCCGTTTTGGCCCTAAGCCGCCCATATGCAGCCACACGGAAGAAGAACCCGGTCCACCGTTATAGATAAACGTGATCGGCCGATTCTCCGGTTTCTCCGTCTTCTTCACTGACTTGAAGTAGGCTACGTAGGACAAGGTCGCGATGGGTTCATCGGGATCGGCCGTATTCAGTGCTAATGCGCCCACTTCGGCACGATAATTAAGGAGACCCTGGTTAAGTTTCACTTGCCCTTCACTCACCATCACATCACTCGGTGCCGGAGCCTGTTCCGGTACTGACGGCGGTGATGCCATGGCAAACGCGGAGCTTAAGCATAAAGACATCATTATAAAAACAAAACGTTGCAAGTTATTCATGGTATTCCTTTTACATTACCATCCTTATGGGAACCATTTCGTTTCCGATGTCCATCCCCTCAATTTCATGCACTGATTGAAAAGGGCCTGGCGGCTACCACTATTAACATCCATCACATAACTTTGTGTTTCTGGTCGTTGCCCACTGATATATTTTTCATTTTTACAGTCGTCCTTTTTCCCACACGGCAAATAGTAAGACGTATATTGCGTTCGCTGCGCCACTTCATTTTTCACAGGGAATTTTTCTTCGCTCAGCGTTTCACAAGCACCTTTCGAGATAGTGAAATCCTCAGCGTTTGCGCTGCTTTTCACCCATTGCGTCGTACAACCAGAAAGCAGAAGTGTGGCAAACAATAATGTAAACTTAATATTCATTTCGATTCCTTTTAATACAGATTTCTTACCTTCAGCATAAAATTATATTATTGGTTCATTTCTTGCGTAGCAATTTATACGATCAATGACACATCATTTAACTTGTGTTTAATATTAAAAAGAGAAATATCGAAAAAAAATGAAAAGTATTTGGCTGTTTTGTCTAAATAAAAACAGGGAGATAGCCTTAATAACTTACAGTACAAGACAACACGTTAACGCATTGAACCGCACCAGCGAACGCAACATGAAAGATGAGGGATATATCAATGAATTATCCGCGCCGTGATCGCGGCGCGGATGGAAACATCAGCGAGAAGCCAGTTGTTCCAGACTCTGCTTTGCCAACTGATGGAGGTAGTGCGCGGTAGGGAACAGTGCGCTGTCATCAACCCGGAATTTTGGATGATGCAGTGCATAAGGCCCGCCCGAACCGACCATCATGAAGGTACCCGGCAGTTTTTGCTGATAGAAGGCAAAATCCTCGCCAATCGGGCTGGCGTCCACGCGGCGCGCTTCAAAACCTTCTTCATCGGCAACGCGCAGGGCAAAATCCACCCATTCCGGCGTATTGACCACGGACGGCGGCCCGGCGTGCCAGATAAACTCGAGTTCAGCGCCAAAGGTGCTGGCAATACCTGCCACAATCTGGCGAAAGCGCTGTTCAATCAGATCGCGCGCTGCCTGACTAAAGGTGCGTACCGTGCCTTCCACGTAGGCGGTATCCGGGATCACGTTCCAGGTACTGCCACTGTGTACCTGAGTGATTGACACCACAGCGGTATCATCCGCAGGCACTGTGCGGCTGATAATGGTCTGCACCGCACTAATCAACTGGCCGAGAATGATAATGGGATCGTTACCTTCATGGGGTTTGGCCGCATGGCAGCCTTTGGCAGCGATCTTGATTTCAAAACGATCCACGCCTGCCGTCAGCGCACCATCTTTACCACCGACCACGCCAACCGGCAGCGTTGGGTCGTTGTGAATGCCAAAGATGGCTGCCGCGTTATCCAGTGCACCGGTCGCGATCACTTCTGGCGCGCCCAGCCCAGTTTCTTCTGCCGCCTGGAACAGAATGCGCACCGTGCCCTTTAGCTCTGACTCGATGCCTTTGAGCAAAATGGCGGCACCCAACGCGGCAGATGAGTGAAAGTCGTGCCCGCAAGCGTGCATCACGCCCTGACGCTGAGAGAGGTGAACTCCACGCCGGATTCTTCTTCAATCGGCAGTGCGTCGATATCTGAACGTACGATAACCAACGGGCCATCCTGCACGCCGCCGACTTCGGCAACCAGACCGGTTTTCAACGGCAGATCCAGAATGCGAATGCCTTCCTTCTCCAGCGCGGCGCGGATTTTCTTGGTGGTTTCAAATTCCTGGTTGGATAATTCGGGGTTCTGGTGCAATTCGTGCCGGAACGCCTGAATAAATTGCGCTAACGGCGCATGCTGAGGTGCTGTTTTCACGATGTATTCTCCACACTGTCCGTGCTTAACGCCGCAGCATAAACCCGCGGCGCGCAGGGTATTTTATCTATCCCCGTCATACTTCACGTTGCAGATGCGTTGGCTGCGCTCACTCACCCGAATCACTTACCGGAGTAAGCTCATCGGAATTCATTCGCTTGCCGCTCTCCTGCAACTCGAAGTATTTAGGGTACAAATAGCTTGTTATCACTGCATCGTCAGATGTCGTATTCCGTATGTTCCGGCATCTTGGTCATCTGACGTAAGAAACGCTGTGTCTGCGGGTTGTCAGAGAAACTGATCACCTGCTCGGCCGGCCCCTGCTCGACGATATGCCCGTCGGCCATGAAAATCACCCGGTCAGCAACCTCTTTGGCAAACTGCATTTCATGGGTCACGATAACCATAGTGGTACTGTTTTTCGCCAGATTTTGAATCACTTGCAGCACTTCGTGCACGCGCTCCGGATCCAGCGCCGAGGTAGGTTCATCAAACAGAATGGCTTTCGGATCCACGGCCAGCGCCCGCGCGATGCCCACGCGCTGCTGCTGCCCGCCGGACAAGGTCACCGGATACTGATGGGCTTCCGGCAGCAGGCCAACCTGCTCGATAAGCCTTAGTCCGATCTCCTGCGTCTGCTTCTTCGGCATTTTTTTCACCACGATCAACGCTTCCGTGATGTTTTCCAGCGCGGTTTTATTCTTGAACAGGTTGTAGTTCTGGAACACCATCGCGGTCTGCTGACGCAGTGCGTAGGCTTCCTTGGTGCTATACCGGCGCGTATCCAATACGCGATCGCCAATTTCAATCGTGCCGGACTCCGGTTTTTCCAGCAGGTTAAGGCAGCGCAGCAGGGTGGATTTACCTGACCCTGAGGGGCCGATAATCGCCACCACTTCGCCCTGTGCGATATCCAGACTGATATTGTCCAGCACCACTTTGTCGCCAAAGCGTTTTGAGAGGTTTTTTACACTGATCATGGCGGCGTCTCCTTAGCGCTGTAATGAGTGGTTCAGTTTCTTTTCCAGCCAGTTTTGCAGTCTGGAATAAACGATGATGACCAGCCAATAAATCAGCCCTACCACCAAGAAGGTTTCAAAGAAACGCAGCGATTCTGCGGCGATCATTTTACCTTCAGCAAACAGTTCAGATACGCCAAGCGCAAAGGCTACCGAGGTGTCTTTGATCAGCGAGATAAAGGTGTTACCTGTGGCAGGCAGCGCGTTAAGCATCGCCTGCGGCAGTACGATACGGCGATAAATCTGTGAACGATTCATGCCGATCGACAGCCCAGCTTCCGTTTGTCCCCAATCGACCGAGGCCAGCGCAGCGCGGAAAATCTCCGCCATGTACGCCGAGGTTTTCAGGCTAAAGCCGATAATCGCCGCCGACATCGCGGTCAGATCGCTGAGCGCCGGGAACAGCTGCGGCAAACCGAAGTAGATAATAAACAACTGAACCAGCGATGGAATGCCGCGAAACAGCGAGATATAAAATTCGATCACTTTCACCAATACCGTGATCTTGCTTTCCCGCAGCAGCGCTAGCACCAGACCCAGTATCATGGCGAAAATCATGGATACCACGGCTAACAGCAGCGTGGTCGGTAAATAGAGCAAAACCTGAGGAAACACCTTCAGCAGGTAAGCAAAATCGATATTCATGAGCAGTACCATTAATGCTTCCACCGGCGCAAGCACCGGTGGAAAAGAGATAACAAAAAGCGCGTCGGTTAGTGTGCTTGCGGTGCGGCGGTAATGTCCTCACCGAAATATTTCACGGAGATCTCTTTCAGACGGCCGTCAGCACGCATTTTCGTCAGCTCGGCATTGAACTGCTCACGCAGTTTGTCGCCCTTTTCATCTTTGTGGAACGGGAAACTGACTTCTTCAATCACCAGCGGATCGCCAACCAGTTTGAACGGCAGGTTACGCTTGTTGATTTCAGCCAACAGAATTGGGCGGGAGTTTACATAACCTTCCACGCGCTTGGACAATGCATCGTTCATTGCGCCATCGCGGGTTTCATAGGTACGGATGGTCACACTGCCGTCAGCAAAGGCTTTCTTCAGGTTATTCAAGTGGTTAGAGCCCAATACGCCCGCCACGGTTTTGCCTTTCAGATCATCCAGCGTGTTGATGTTGGTGTTATCTTTGTGCGTAACAATCTGGCTGCCGTAGTAGCTGTACACATCGGCAAAGTTATACTTTTCTTTGCGCGCCGGCGTGATCGCCACAACGTTGGCCACGGTATCAAGTTTGTTCGCTTCCAACTGCCCCATCAGGCCGCTGAAATCGGCGGTAACCCACTCAATTTTGTAATTCAGATCTTTCGCGATGGTTTCCGTGACTTCAACGTCAAAACCCACCAGCTTGTTATCTTGCTTAAAGCCGCTCGGGTAGCTTTGTCCGGTAGAACCTACGCGCAGCACTGTGCTGGCTTCTCCGCCCGCCGCCGCTTTTTTGTCCTGAGAGTCACAACCCGCCATCAGAAAGGCAGTGGTAAGCGCTAACGCAGACAAAGTCAGTTTTTTCATTATCATGTTCATGCCTCTCATTGGGAATTTTTCTTCTTCCACTGGTGATAACCATCCTGGTCTAACACTTTTTCCATATAAATCGTCAGGTGGCCTTTACCCAGATTCGCCTGCCCGACTTCGTTAAAACCGTAATGCTTATACATCTCGATAAGCCAGGGGTGGCTCTGTGCCGTGCCCAAAGAAACCGCGGGTGCCTTGAGTTGTCCAATCAGCACGGTTTCTTCCAGCCACTGCATCATCTGGCGGCCAAACCCCTGACCTTTGTAATCTGGGTGGGTGGCGAACCAGCCCAAATGCGGCAAACCATACGGGCCAGGCTCCGGTCCCCAAGGGTAACGGATGCTAAAAGATGACACCATCACACCGTCTTTTTCCAGCACATAAACACCGTGGCGCGTAATATGGCGACGCACCATATTGATATCCGCCTCAGCCGCAGCAAAGTGAATGCCCAGTTGACGAATTGGTTCGTAGGCCGCCAATGCCAACACCAGAAACGCTTCGTCATCTTCCAGCGTGAGCTGGCGAAAAACCGTACTCATGTTTGACGCTCACTTACGCTGGCAGCAGGCCGGAGTTGTCGGCATAACGAATCACTTCATCCACTTTCTGCGGTGCACAACCCAAATAGTTGACCGGGTTCAGCCACGCGTCAAGCTCCTGTGCGGTAACCTGCGCTGACAGCACCGGATCTTCCAGCAGTACCTCTTTGAAATGACGGTTCTGTTCAAACGCTTTCATGGAGCACTCGTACACCAAATGGTGCGCGGTTTGTTTGCCCATACGTTTGCCAATTTCAAACATCACTTTCTCAGAGAGCAACAGGCCGTTTTGCAGTTCCAGGTTCGCCAGCATCTGTTTTTCATTCACCGACATACCACGCAGGATACCCAGCGCATTCTGCAACTGTGCAGAGAGGTAAATGTTCACTTCCGGCAGAGCGATCCACTCAGCGCGCCAGCTCATGGCGTCACGCTCATGTTCCACTTTCATGGACTCATGAATCAGCGATGCGCTTTTGAAAATGGGTGCGGTCAGGCTAGCCAGCCCTTCCAATGCCGCCGGGTTACGTTTGTGCGGCATGGTGGTGGAGCCAATTTTTCCCGCTGAGAAGGGTTCTTCAACCTCGTTGATTTCCGTGCGCATCAGGTTATACAGTTCGTTGCCGATCTTGCCGAGCGTACCGCTGATCAGCACCACCACGGAAGCATATTCGGAGAAACGATCGCGCGCGGACTGCCAGCCGATGTTTGGCGTACCCAGTCCCAATTTATCCAGCGTCAGGCGCTCAATCTGCGGCCCCAGTTCGCCAAAGGAGGCATAGGTGCCAATCGCGCCGTTCACGTTACCCACCAGTACGCGGGCTTTGATCTCTTTCAGACGCTCCAGGTGACGAACAAATTCATCCAGCCATACAGCCAGTTTAAAGCCAAACGTGGTCGGCAACGCCTGCATGCCGTGAGTGCGCCCCGTCATCGGCGTATGCTGATATTTTTTCGCCAGGCGTTTCAACTCAACCGCCATCAATTGCGTGTCGCGTTCGACAATGGCGAAGGCCTGCTGTAATTGCAGTACCGTGGCGGTATCCACGATATCTTGCGTGGTCACACCATAGTGAATGTATTCGCCCGCGTCGCCACACTGCTTCTGAATCGCGGTGATGGTGGGCATCAGGGAGTGCTTCATACGGACCGCGTCCTGCGCGATCTCTTCCACATTCAGTGCGCTTGCATCTGCTTTCGCGGCAATGGTTTGTGCGGCGTCGGCCGGGATAACACCCAGTTCGCCTTCGGCCAGCGCCAGCGCAACTTCAACGTCAACCTGTTTCGTCAGGCGGTTATGTTCTGACCAGACAGCACGCATTTCGGGCGTGCCAAAGTTGTTCCCGATGAGGAGAAAATCAATGAGATGTGATGCCATAGCTTACTCGTTCGTTGGATGTGTCAGGCGGGATTTTTGTCGTCGTTCTAATCTTGGGAATATAGCATGCGACAAATCGGCCCCCATATATCTTCTGGATCTATCTTATACCCTAAATAATTCGAGTTGCAGGAAGGCGGCAAGTGCGCGAATCCCGATGAACTTACTCAGGTAAGTGATTCGGGTGAGCGAACGCAGCCAACGCACCAGCAACTTGAAGTATGACGGGTATATATTCAGAAGATAGATCGTTTACCACACATCCAGACGTAACGCTATATTGATATCCATCACATTCCGTAAAACCGCATCACTTGCTGTATTGCGTTGTCAATACAGCCCGTTGAATCGCCTCGGGTGCCAGAGAAAATGGCAGCAGCGCGGCGCTGGCAGCAGGAAATTTAAACGTTTGGGACAGCGTATTGGCCAGTTCGGCATAGCGGGCTTCCGACACCGGTAAGCGCGCAGGGGCGTCATAGCGCTGCAACTGCGCCAACAAATCGGGATCGACCGATCCGTCGTCGCGCGCCACTAGCGACTGCACCCGCAAGCCGTAGCCCACTTTCTCACCGTGCAACCAGTCATGCAGTTCAGGAACGTGCGTCATACGATTATGAATCGCATGGGCCACGCCGGGTGAAGGGGAATCATCACGCATGCTGTTTGCCAATCCGGCCAGCGCGATATTGGCATCAATCACCTTTTGCAGCGCCACAGTCACCCGCTGTTCGGCATTGTCTCTTAATGCCTGTTCGCCCCACTGTACAAAGGTATCGCGGGCGAGCGTTGCCACCTGAACCTTGAGGTTCAGCGCCAAATTATCCCCGTTCTTCGCCAGATAGGGCTGAAATTCATACCATTTAGCCAGTGCATCGACGATCCCGGCTTTCAGATAGCGCACATCGCTGCGCGCAATCACGTCGCTGTCAACCAGCACCATCACCGGCATGTGTTGCAATACCTGCGTTCCCTGATGTCCCCCCTGCTCATCATACAGAATACTGATCGGGGACCAAGCCGCGCAGGTAGCCGCAATGGTCGGTAAGGTGATTGCCTGGCCGTTCTCCAGCCCGTCGGCGACCGCTTTGGCGCAGTCCATCACACGTCCACCGCCAACACCAAGGACAACATGCACACCGCGTTGAGCAATTTCACGTCGATGGTGTGCAATGGCCTCGCGCGTGCATTCCCCTTCCAACAGGTACACATCAAACTGCACGTCGGACTGTGTCAAACTGGTGGAAAGTGCATTTTCTACCGCTGCCCAGGCGCGTGGGCTGGTTAACACGGCAATGTGACGAGAAAACGGGGCAATCCGTTCACCCACACGTGAAAGCAGGCCAGACTGGTGGTGATAGACACCGGGCGATTTGATAGCAAACACGGTAATTCCTTGATTTCTTTACGCTGCGCCACCCCATATGCACAGGCTATAACGTGCAATAATAAAAGCCTGCCAGCAGGTTGTAACCGAGCAAATGGTCATAAGATATAACGGGAAGGTATAATTTCCTGTTTGTTTTGAATGATATAGTTTTCAAACAAACAACGCTCCTTCACGTCCCCCCAATGCGCATCCCATTGTTGTTAGCCTGCCATTATCCTCGGAGCTGATGAGCGCGTTGCAAAGCGTTAACCCGATTTCGTTCTAAACCCTAAATAATTCGAGTTGCAGGAAGGCGGCAAGTGAGGGAAGCCGGATGCGCTTACTCAAGTAAGTGATTCGGGTGAGCGAGCGTAGCCAACACATCTGCAACGTGAAGTTGCACGGGTATAAACCAGGAATGTTGAAACAGGAACCCCATGATGAAAATCCAATTGACCCGCCACGTCAGTGCCGCGCTGCTGACCCTGCTTGCCGCCGTGACGCTGGCTGGCTGCGATAATAACAAGAGTGCGGAAACACAGAGTAAGGTATTGCGCGTGGGCACGACGGGCCAAAGCTTCCCGGGTTCCTATAAAGAGAACGGCACGCTGGTCGGCTACGATGTCGAGGTTGTGGAAACCATCGCCCGCGAACTGGGTTATCAGGTCACCTGGACCACGGCTGATTTTAGCGGCCTGATGGGCCAGTTGGAGGCCGGGAAACTGGATACCGTAGCCAATAATTTCGTGAAAACCACCGAGCGTCAGAAAAAATACAACTTCACCGACACTTACCTCACTTATGCAACGCAAATCGTCACCAGCGTTGAGAATAAAGACATTCAATCGCTGGACGATCTCAAGGGTAAAACCGTATCCGGCGTTTTAGGCTCGACCCACGTGACCAACCTGCGCAACGCCTTTCCCAACAATGACGTCACCATTCGCACCTATGAAACCCGCGACGGGGCGATGAATGATGTGATTAACAATCGCGTTCAAGGCTATGTCAATTCACGTCCCATCCTGCTGGCGGAGATTAATAAACGCCATCTGCCGCTGAAGCTGGTAGGCGAACCCATCTCCAACGAGCAGGTCACCTTCCCGTTTGCCAAAACGGCGGATGGCGATAAGTTGCTGGCAGAATTCAATCAGAAGCTGCAACAACTGCGTCAAAATGGTCAATTAAAAGCCTTGGCAGAGAAGTATTTCGGTAGTGATAAGGTGCTGGAAGGCGGTAAAGCGGAATAAACGATTTCGCCCTTGCACAGCGGGGGCGTTTTTCCACAAAACAGGCGATGCGGATACCGGAAAGACGGATGCCAGAAAGCAAAAAGCGGCTGTTCCTGAGGAACAGCCGCTTTTCACAGAAAGTGGTCGGCGAGAGAGGATTCGAACCTCCGACCCACTGGTCCCAAACCAGTTGCGCTACCAAGCTGCGCTACTCGCCGAAATACTTTTTCAACATTATCAGTGTATCACACTGACTGTTGCTGACGTTCGTTGGTGCGAAGAGAGGGACTTGAACCCTCACGTCCGAAGGACACTAACACCTGAAGCTAGCGCGTCTACCAATTCCGCCACCTTCGCATACATTCACGAACATCTGAATCTGGGGTGGCTAATGGGACTCGAACCCACGACAACTGGAATCACAATCCAGGGCTCTACCAACTGAGCTATAGCCACCAATGTACTGCTTACAACTAACGATAAAACCGGTACGTCCCTTACGGTGAATTGTACCACCGCAGCTCTTGCACACAATTCTTATAAAACAAAGTTATTGGTGCGCCCGACAGGATTCGAACCTGAGACCTCTGCCTCCGGAGGGCAGCGCTCTATCCAGCTGAGCTACGGGCGCATAGCGCCGTTGCGGGTGGGGATATTACGGATTTAATCTCTGCCTGTCTAGTGCTTTTTTTATCGAAATGATGCGTTTGCTTATGCTTTGCGCATTTCGTACCGAAAACACACAGTCAGCGACGATCCCCACCCATTAATCAGGCTTCAGGTGCGGTTAATGCCTGTTTTTTACGCCCTTCCAACACAGCATAAATCACGCTAACCACGGCAAGAAACCCCATCCCCACCAACAAGGACATCCGCGTGTCTTCATTAATGTACATGCCCACCAATACGCACAGCAGGAAGGCCATGGTCAGGTAGTTCACCCACGGAAACAGCACGGACTTGAACGGGTGTCCCGCTAATTGTGCCTGATGCTGCTGACGAAAACGTATTTGGCTTATCAGCACGACAAACCACGGCACCATGCCCGGCAGCACGCTGGCGCTGTAGACATAGACGAACACTTTTTCCGGGTTTGGAATAACGTAGTTTAGCGCCGAACCTAACAGCAGACAAAAGATAGAGACGGCAACACCTGCCGCGGGCACGCCGCTGGCCGTGACTTTACCGATCCAGGCAGGCAGCTGACGGTTGTTTGCCAGTGAATAAAGCATACGACCGCAGCTGTACATCCCGCTATTGCAGCCGGAAAGCGCGGCGGTCAACACCACAAAGTTGATAATACCCGCCGCCGCAGTAATCCCAATTTTAGCAAAGGTCAGCACAAACGGGCTGCCAGCCGTGCCAATTTCATTCCATGGGAAAATGGTGACGATGATAAAAATGGCACCCACGTAGAAAATCAGAATACGCCACAGTATGTTATTAATTGCACGCCGCAGGGTAATTTTAGGGTTCTTGGCTTCACCCGCAGTGATCCCAACCAGTTCCACGCCCTGATAAGAGGCCACCACCAGACACAGCGCAAACAACAGCCCTTTCCAGCCACCCGCCAGGAAGCCGCCGTGCTCGGTCAAATTGGCAAAGCCCGTCGCCTGACCGTGGTTACCAATACCAAAAAAGATAATGCCGACACCGACCACAATCATCACAATAATGGTGGTGATTTTAATCATGGCAAACCAGAACTCGATTTCACCGTACAGGCGCACAGCGGCCAGGTTGGCCAGCGCCACCATCGCCACGCACACGATAGCCGGGATCCACTGCGGCAATTCTGGGAACCAGTACTGCACGTAAACGCCGATGGCGGTGATTTCGGAGATCCCGACCGCCATCCACATAAACCAGTAGCCCCACGCGGTGAGATAGCCAAAGAACGGGCTCATGTATTTATGCGCATACACGGCAAAGGAACCGGTGACCGGTTCCATATAGAGCATTTCGCCCATTGAGCGCATGATAAAGAAGACGAATATCCCGGCGACGATATACGCCAGTAGTACAGACGGCCCGGCCCACTTCAATGCGCTCGCCGCGCCCATAAACAACCCAACGCCAATCGTTCCGCCAAGCGCGATCAGCTCAATGTGACGCGCCTCAAGCCCACGGTGGAGCTTGCCTTGCGTTTCCTCGTTTGCCATAGATCCTCAGTCTTAAATGTTGTGTTTTCCTCCCGGTTTCATACCGGGTTTTATGGTGCCCATCCCGCTTTCGAGCGGGTTAGTGCATTTTAGGCAGCATATCCTTCTGCATTTTTTCCTGATTAGCAAATAGTCATTTAAAATCAAATGAGAATAACAATTTTGTTTTAAGAGCCAATTGTCATAATAAATAACGATGGCTACACAGAAGGGGAACGCCGTTACAGGCGTCCACTGAAGTAGTAGGCAAGGAATTTTAATAGCTTAATCTGACGCGTAATGCGGCTGGGTTGGCTCAACAGGCGGTAAAGCCATTCAAGCCCTAAGCGCTGCCACGCCAGCGGCGCACGTTTCACGTGCCCGGTGAAAACGTCGTAAGTGCCTCCCACGCCCATATACAGCGCCTGAGGATGGTAACGACGGCAATCACGCATCAGTATCTCCTGGCGAGGAGAGCCCATCGCCACCGTAACAATACGTGCCCCACTGGCACGCACGCGTTCAAACACCGCATCGCGCTGTTCCGGTGAGAAATAGCCATCCTGGCTGCCGACGATATTCACCTGCCACTGCGCCCGCAGTTTCTCTTCCGTTTGGCGCAGTATCGCCGGTTTTCCGCCCAGCAAAAAAACCGGGGTGCCTTCCGCACCGGCTTTTTGCATCAGCGCTTCCCACAAATCAGCCCCGGCGACACGCGCCACCTTCGCCTGCGGATATTTACGCCTGATGGCGCGCACAATACTGATGCCGTCGGCATACTTGTATTCAGCCTCGGCAATCAAGTCCCACAGCGACTTATCCTGCTCGGCGGTCAACACTTTCTCGGCGTTGATTGCCACTAACGTACCGGTTTTGACCTCTCCCTCAGCGAAAAGGTACGTCAGACAGGCGGCTTGATCCGCAAACCCATGCAGCGGGATATTACGAATGCGATAAAGCGGGACAGAAACAGGATTTTCCATCGGGGTTCCTTATGGTGTATCCGGAGTATGTGGCGTCAAGGTCGCCGGTGCCGTAGGCGAACGAGCCCAACGCTGGCGGATCAGGCCCGCACCTTCTAACAGCCAGTAGAGCAACTTCGCGGCCAGCACGCACAGCCCAAACACCAGGATAAAAAACACCACGCGCGACACAAAAGTATCGCCGCCTTCTCGCACCAGTACTATCAGGTTAAAGATGGCACCAAAGCAGAAACTTTGCAGAACCGCCGCGCTATAGCGATTCTGGCTACGACGGCCCGATTCATACAGGGCATCAAACCACTTGATGATGAGGCCCACCACAATGGCGCCGAGCGGGATAAACAACACACCGCCCATCACCACCAGCGACCCCAGCAGCGTAGGTGAAATCGCCAACCCAGAGTGGTTATTGAGCACTTCCCAGGTGAAATAGTTAGCGCTGTTGAGCACCAGATTGGGACGTGCTGGCCACAACCAGGACGGGATAAAGACATAAAAATCACGCGCGATGGGGGCCAACCCCTTAAAGTCGATGTCACCGTAGTGTTGCCACAGCAGCGCTAAATTTTCCCACGGAGAGAAGGTATCGCGCGTCAGATAAAGGAAGGTGTAAAACGCTTCCGCACCGCTAACGTCCAGACTGTAGCGCTTTAACGCCAGCCAGAACATGGCAGTAACGCTCACCGCCCCCGCAGCGACCAACATCCACAGCGTGATCCAACCGCGCTGGATGCCAATAAACAAGAACAGGGCAAAAGCGATAATGATATTTGCCCGCGTACCGCCGACAATCAGGTAAGTCAGTATTCCGAACCCAACGGTGCCCACCAGAAACAGCAACCAGGCTCGGCGCGTCTGGTACAGGAAATAAACCACCAGCATGGCGGGAATAAAAAAATAGAAGAAACGCTTCAGGGCAACGCCCGAGACCTCGCTGGAAAAGATCTGGCTGTAGGAGCGCAGTTTGAACAGCAAAAAACCATTGTTGATAAAGAAGATAGCCACAGTCACCACGGCCACCAGCGCCAACAATAGCCACGTCAGATGCGTTTCAACACGATTCATCACAAGCCAGGGTTCGCCAGTCGACCGGCGTTGTGCTCGCAGGCGAGTCTTATATGTCACGTAATAGATGGCGTAAAACGCGGTTGCCGACAGCAGCGCCTGAAGTAAATAAGTCGCGGGCACTACCGCCACATTGAATTTAAACGCCAACAGGCAGGTAAAGGGAAAACCGAAATAGAACGTCAGCAGAAAAAGTATCGAGAACAGTACGTTAAAGTTAAAGCGTACACGACGAAACTCTTTCCAGGTCAAAAAAAGAATAAAGGAGACGGCAAACAGATACACCACCACCAAGCCGCCGAATTCACCCTGTGTCATCGCTTCGTCTCCGCCGCCAACGTCAAAGCATCGAGCCATCCTCGCTGGTAGTTGGGCTGGAAGAACGCGATGCGGCGCTGATCCACGCTCGCGATCTGGCGTTGCGCTTCACGAACCACCGCTTCCGTCAACGTATCGCCGTAAAATAGCACCGGTAAATGCTGTTCGGCCAGATCCTGCCAGAAGGGGTTCTGTCGGCTGATAACAAAGGGCACGCCGCACTGAATCAGCAGGCAAAGCGTGCCAATGCCTTGCTGACGCGGGAAGATAAAGACGCCGAGATCGCAGCTGCGCAGCATGTTCAGGTAATCGTCGAACGCCAACTGTTCGCGCAGCAACTGAAACTGTTTCGTGCCAAACAGTGTTTCACCTTCCTGCGCCACCTGATTGATGTAATCGTCATTGTGCGCGGGATAACCCATGGGGACAATCACCCGAACCTGTGGCCCCAAATGCTGATGAATAGCCCGCAGCGCTTCGATATGCCGATTGCTCTTATCACCGGAATTACCCACCAGCACCGTCATTGGCCCAGCCAGCGGTTTGGTTACGGTCTCTTCCGTCAGCGCCGGGTTCATTTTGGTGGGGAAGTAAAGCAACGAAGCGGGTACATCAGCATACCGCTGCCGATAGAAATCCAAATCGCCGCGTGTGGCAAAGACATGACCGATACGCCCCTGCGCCATGCGACGCAGCAGGTAAAACAGGCGATGCTTCCACTGCGTGGCCTCTTCATACAGATCCGCGCCCCACACATGCCAATAGGCCTGGGCCGGTTTGATACGCCGACCCAGCAGCGCCAGCCAAATCCACGGGTTGAACTGCCCGTGGAAAAAGAACCGCGTCTGTCGATTGGCCCTTGCCCGCGTCACCACCGCCTGCGCCAGCGCACGTTTATCGGCATAGCAGGTTAACGTCAACCCAGGAAAAGCCTGCGGCAATCCCTCATCACCGGAGACCACCATAAAATGCGTGACCACAGGCGCAGGCAGTTGCGTTGCCAGCACATCGTGGAAGAAGCGCAGCAGCGTCTGGTTATGATGCGGGATATCCGATCCCAGCACGTGAATCAGTGTCGTCATGGTCGCCTACGGTAAATAAGAAAAACACAACAGCACAGTAAAAAGTAAACCACATAGGTCAGCATATAAGCTTGCGTGGCCCCCAATGCACCGTGGCGCGGAATCAACCACTGGGAGAAACCACTCAGCAACAGAAACTGGCTCAGTTCCGCCAGTAGATAAAAGCGCAGCGCCGCTTTGGCAATCACCAGATAACCAAAGACATAGGCCCCCACTTTCATCACATCACCCACCAGTTGCCAGGCGAAGAGATCGCGCATCGGCACAAACTGCGGGGAAAACAACAGCCAGATAGCCACATCGCGCAGTAACCAAATCGCGAGGCTGACCGCCGCCACCGCAGGGATAACAAACCGCAATGCGCGGCCGATCTCTCGCGCAATCGACGGCTTTTCCTGCAATCGCGCCAACGTCGGCAGCAAATAGACCGAAAATGCGGCGGTGATAAATTGCAGGTAAGCATCGGATATCGAACTTACTCCCTGCCACAAGCCAACCGCGTCCCACCCGGCATGCGCCGCGAGCACGTTACGCATCATGATATAGGCGACGGGCACCGTTACCGCCGTCATCACCGCCATCAACGTAAATTTACCTAACTGCGTGGCGAATGCGCGGTCCCATACCGGACGCAAATGCTGCCAGCGCACAGGGGTGCGCCGCCACAACAACATACCGGCGGGCAGCGCAATCAACGCCGGTACCAGTGCCAATCCCACCAGCGCACCGGCGTAGCCTCCCAGCAAAAAGCAGGCAACAAACGCCACCAGCCCAATCAGGCTGCCCCCGACCATCGCCAGCGCATTGCCCTGTGCGTCCCGATACCCTTTCAGGATAGCCAAAAAGAAGTTGGCGCAGGCAATACCCATTTGCAGCAACGCCAGCAGGCGTATCACATCACGATAGCGATCGTCGCCAAACAGCACCGTGGCTATCGGCCCCGCCGCCAGCACAAACAGGAGCGCTAACGCCGATGAAAAGAGCGCAATCAGCGTCGCTGACGTCCCCAAAACCTGTTGCAATGACTCAGGCTGCTGCTGATGGCGCGCCACCAGCATGATCACGCCATTAAATATTCCCACACCTGACAGCACGCCCAACACGGTGATCAGTTGGCGGTAATTCCCCGCCAGCCCCACGCCGCTCGGACCGAAGGCCACCGCCAGCAATTTGATAACCACCAGACCAATGGCGATTTTGACCAGCGTCGAACCCGCCGTCCATAAGGACGCTTTTGCCAATGACATATCAGGAAAAGAAGCTCAGGATGGTGTTGATCACCGTGCGCTGATTCACGTCAGACAAATTATAAAACAGCGGCAAGCGGACCAGTCGCTCACTTTCCCGCGTGGTGTAACGATCCTCCCCGGAAAAACGCCCGAAGCGCAGTCCCGCAGGTGACGTATGCAGAGGAATATAGTGAAACACCGTCAGGATTTCCGCATCCTTCATGTCGCGAATAAACGCAGCGCGATCGTCAATATCGCGCAGCTTGAGGTAAAACAGGTGTGCATTGTGCTGGCAGTGCGCCGGCAGCGTGGGCAGCGTGGGCAGCGTAACGCGCCCGGCCTCCGCCAGTGGGCGGAAGGCATCATAATAGTTATGCCACAGGCGTAAACGTCGTTCGTTGATGCGCCCAGCGGCTTCCAACTGCCCCCACAGGTAGGCAGCTTGAATATCTGCCATCAGGTAGCTGGAGCCGATATCGCGCCAGGTATATTTATCGGCCTGACCACGGAAAAACTGGCTACGGTTGGTGCCTTTCTCGCGGATGATTTCCGCTCGCTCGACCAATGCGGGGTCGTTGATCAGTGTGGCACCGCCTTCACCACCGGAGGTGTAGTTCTTGGTTTCATGAAAGCTGAAGCAGCCAATATGACCAATCGCCCCCAACGGACGCCCTTTATAGCGAGCCATCACCCCTTGCGCGGCATCCTCCACCACCCACAGGTCGTGCTTTTCTGCCAGCGCCATAATGGCATCCATCTCGCACGCCACACCGGCATAGTGCACTGGCACGATGGCACGGGTCTTGTCGGTAATCGCCGCTTCAATCTTGGTTTCATCGATGTTCAGCGTATCCGGGCGCACATCGACATAAACGATGGTTGCGCCACGCAGGACAAAGGCATTGGCGGTGGAAACGAAAGTGTAGCTGGGCATGATCACTTCATCACCCGGCTGAATATCCAGCAGGATGGCCGCCATCTCCAATGATGCGGTACAGGAGGGGGTTAACAACACTTTCTTGCTGCCAGAATAGTGTTCCAGCCATTGTTGGCAACGGCGCGTAAAGCCGCCATCACCACACAGCTTGCCGCTGCTCATGGCGGCCTGCATATAGTCCAGTTCGGTACCCACAACCGGAGGAGCGTTAAAGGGAATCATGCGGTCTCCTGTAAAACCAATGCGCCGTGTCATGAATCTGTGCGCCACTGCGTTGATAAAGGCGCAGCGCACGCGTATTACCCAACTGCGTAGCCACCCACAGGTGCGCAACGTGACGCTGCTGGCACCAGTGCCTTGCCAGCGCCATAAGCGGCATGCCCTGCCCGCCGGCGGTGCCCGGCCACGCGGCCAAAAGGCCGATGCGCGCCTGGTCTGCCTGCGTCTGGCGCAGTGTCACCCAACCGAGTGGCGCACCTTGCGCGTTGTGCGCAATCAGGCAGACATCATCAAAGGTACCACGCACCGCGTTTTCCACCCATTGGGCGTAAAAACGGCCGCTGTCGGCCGCGCAATACCAGGGTGCGCGAAACCGGCTCTGCAAAAAAACGCGCGCAGCGGCGTCACGCAGCGGCGCAATATCCGAAGTATCCGCCACGCGCCAGGCCGGAAGCACCACCTCACCAGAATCGATGGGCAGGCAAAAATCCACTTCGCTCTCTGCCAGTTGGAAACCTCTTGCTGAGAGCGCATCGATCGTCGCCAGATCGCTGGCAGAAACTTTGGCCTGCACCACCGCATAGGCATTCAACGCCATGGGCGTTAGCACTGGCGCATCATCACTGAACGACAGGCGCGCGCTGGGGAGGGCGAAAAAATCGCTTTCCCACGCTAACGGCATCAGATGCGCACGGATCCTGGCTGTCATCGCCTCTCCTGTCATGGCTTGCACGCTGCTGTTACTGACACAGGGGCGCGACAAACGCGTCGATTACGCGTCCAGTCCCAACCGTTCTCCGGTATAGGAACCATCCTGCACGCTGCGCCACCAGGCTTCATTATTCAGATACCACAATACCGTTTTACGCATGCCGGTCTCGAACGTCTCCTGCGGTTTCCAATCCAGCTCCTGCGCCATTTTGCTGGCATCGATGGCATAACGCATGTCATGGCCGGGTCGGTCAGTCACATAGGTAATCAAATCGCGATAATGGGTTACACCCGCCGGTTTTTGCGGCGCCAGCTCTTCCAGCAGGTCGCACAGGGTATGTACCACGTCGAGGTTTTTACGCTCGTTATGGCCGCCGATATTGTAGGTTTCCCCGACCTCACCCGCCGTCACCACGCGGTAAAGCGCACGCGCATGATCTTCAACAAACAGCCAATCACGGATCTGCGCACCGTTGCCATACACGGGCAGGGGCTTAGCGGATAATGCGTTGAGGATCATCAACGGAATCAATTTTTCCGGAAAGTGGTAAGGGCCGTAGTTATTGGAGCTGTTGGTGATGATCGTCGGCAGCCCATAAGTGCGCATCCAGGCACGCACCAGATGATCGCTGGAGGCTTTAGAGGCGGAATAAGGGCTGCTGGGTGCATACGGCGTGGTTTCGGTAAACAGATCGTCCGTGCCGTGCAGATCGCCAAACACTTCATCGGTGGAAATATGGTGGAAACGGAAGGCGGCTTTTTTCTCGTCATCCAGTGCGTTCCAGTAGTGGCGCGCCGCTTCCAGCATCTGATAGGTGCCGACGATATTGGTTTCAATAAATGCCGCCGGACCGTCAATCGAGCGGTCAACGTGACTTTCCGCCGCCAGATGCATCACCATATCCGGCTGATACGTAGCAAAAACCTGATCCAAAGCGGGACGATCGCAGATATCAACCTGCTCGAACGCGAAACGATCGCTGGCCGCCACCGGGGCCAATGACGCCAGATTCCCGGCATAGGTCAGCTTATCGACGACCACGACACTGTCTTGCGTTTCTGTTACCAGATAACGCACCAGCGCTGAACCAATAAACCCTGCGCCGCCTGTAACCAAAATACGTTTCAACGCCATACTCCTTTCGTGTCTACAATCCACTGTTGTTTTATCTTTTCAGGTTCTATCGCGCGGAATGCACGGTGATCGACCAGCATCACCACCACATCTGCCTCACGCAACGCCGTCGGCAATTCGGTCAAGGTGACCAACCCGGTCAAACGTGGCGGTAACGCAGCCACATTCGGCTCCACGGCCAGCGTCGTGCCACTGTGCCACTGCGCAATCATTTCGGTAATCCCGACCGCCGGGCTTTCGCGCAAATCGTCAATATCCGGCTTAAACGCCAGCCCAAAACAGGCGATGGTCACGTCACTGGCGCGTTTGCCGCTCTGCACCAGACAATCTGCTACCGCCATTTTGACGCGATCGACCACCCACAACGGCTTACCGTCGTTCACCAATCGCGCGGTGTGTATCAAACGCGCCTGCTGCGGGTTTTGCGCCACAATAAACCACGGGTCTACCGCGATGCAATGACCGCCAACGCCGGGGCCAGGCTGAAGGATATTCACGCGCGGGTGACGATTCGCCAGACGAATCAGTTCCCATACGTTGATACCCTGTTCGGCACAAATCAGCGACAGTTCGTTGGCAAAGGCGATATTCACGTCACGGAAGCTGTTTTCTGTCAGTTTACACATCTCGGCCGTGCGAGCGTCAGTTTCAACGCATTCACCTTCAAGAAAAATCTTGTATAACGCGCTGGCGTGCGCGGCACATGATGGCGTCATACCGCCAATTACCCGATCGTTTTTCACGAGCTCCACCACCACCTGCCCAGGCAATACTCGCTCCGGACAGTAGGCAATATGAATATCGGCATCGTCCCCGGTGTGCTGCGGGAAGGTCAGATCGGGTCGGGCGTCGGCCAGCCACGCCGCCATCTGCTCCGTCGCGCCAACGGGACAGGTGGATTCGAGCACCACCAGCGCGCCGGGCTGCAACACGGGTGCAATCGACGCTGCCGCTGCCTGTACATAGCTCAAATCCGGTTCGTGTCCCTCTTTGAACGGCGTTGGCACCGCAATCAGAAAGGCATCAGCCGCCTCGGCTTTATGCGTTGCCGTCAAATAACCGTTTTCCACGGCGACCTTTACCATGGCCCCCAGATCGGGTTCGACAATATGAATCTCACCGCGATTGATGGTTTCCACCGCATGGCGATTAACGTCCACGCCAATCACCTGTTTTTTCCGTGAGGCAAACGCGGCTGCGGTCGGCAAACCGATATAGCCCAACCCAACTACCACTATTTTATTGATTGTCATTGCGTTAGTTGTCATGGTATTGCTCATTGTCGTGTAACCAAAGGGTTCTTCAGTGCGGCAATAATACGCTGACAGGCGGTGCCGTCACCGAACGGGTTATGCGCTCGGCTCATGGCCTGATAGGCCGCATTGTCGGTCAGCAGTTGCGACACCGCGTCCAGAATCGTCATCACCTCAGTGCCAACCAACCGCACCGTTCCCGCGTCCACAGCTTCTGGCCGCTCGGTTGTTTCACGCATCACCAGCACGGGCACGCCCAGCGAGGGCGCTTCTTCCTGAATGCCGCCAGAATCGGTCAAAATCAGGTACGACCGGTTCATCAGGTAAACAAACGGCAAGTACTCCTGCGGCGCGATCAGAAACACGTTATCAATACCGCTTAAAATACGATTAACCGGCTCACGCACATTGGGGTTCAGGTGCACCGGGTACAGAATCTGCGCTTGTGGGTGGCGACGGGCAATGCCCGCCAGCGCAGTACAAATACGCTCGAATCCGTCGCCAAAGTTTTCACGACGATGCCCAGTAACCAGAATCAGTTTTTTATTCGCATCCAGAAAACCGTAGTGGGTATCCAGGGAGTGGCGCAATGTTTCATCGCCAAGAATTCGATCGCGCACCCAGAACAGCGCATCGATAACCGTATTTCCCGTCACCAGAATCTGCCGGTCGCCGAGATTTTCCCGCAGCAGGTTATCACGCGCCCGCTCGGTTGGCGCAAAGTGATAGGTCGCCAAATGGCCGGTCAGCTTACGGTTGGCCTCTTCAGGCCAGGGCGAATAGAGATTGCCCGTGCGCAACCCCGCCTCCACATGAGCGACAGGGATACGCTGATACAGCGCCGCTAGGCTGGCGGCCAACGTGGTGGTGGTATCACCATGCACCAGCACAAGATCGGGTTTGAACGCCGTCAATACCGGCTCCAGTCCTTCCAGAATACGGCAAGTGACCTCGCTCAACCCCTGTCCCGGCTGCATAATGTTCAAGTCATAATCTGGCGTAATAGCAAATAAACGCAGCACCTGATCCAGCATCTCCCGGTGCTGGGCAGTTACGCATATTTTCGATTCAAAGGCTTCATCTTGAGCCAGGGCATAAACCAGAGGGGCCATTTTGATGGCTTCTGGACGGGTGCCGAAAATAGTCAACACTTTCACTATGAATCTCTTTCATCAGGTTAGGGGATGCCCTTTCAGGCGGCATAAACGGTCAATCCACCCGCCGCTGAGGTTTACAGCGAACCAATGCAATGCCCGCCCCGGTTAATGCACCGATAGCGCCCCACATCACCATCAAGAACAGGCGACGCGGACTGTCTCGCTTCACCGGCTCCTCTGGCGTGCGCAGATAACGGTAGGTCTGCAATGCCGCATCGAGGGTTGGCTCAACGCTTAACGTCGCCAACATGGCGCGATCTTGGTCATAATCGATGTCGTAGCGCGGCCCACTGGCCTGCAGGGATTCCAATTGCGCCTGCAACATCGGACGCCCCAACAGGAAAAGTTCTGAGGGCGGCAATTCTTGCGCGGGGGTATCGGTCTGGCTGCGGCTTATCCCCTGCTGTTGCGCAATTTTTAGCGCCATCTTCACGCTATTCAGGTCGCGATCGAAAATGGCCTGCGCGACCGCTTCCTGGCGCTGAATCTGCGACTGTAAAAACACCTTACGTGCCGCCCAGGCACCCTTCAGTTCACCGTTAAGGTGTTGCGCGGCGCGCTGACTGGCAAACTCGATATAGTCGCGCAACAGGCGATTGGCGTCAGGTGCGTTGTCCGCCGTCAGGCGCACGCTATCGAAGGTCTTTTTGCCGTCGTCGCGCGGGGTAAACTGGATGTCGGCGATCAGTTCGTCCAGCAAGGCTGCATCCGCCTTGGCATCACCGTCCTGATTCGATTTATAGTAGTCGCTCTGTAGCCAGAAATCGCGCCGGGTATCATACGCGGCAACCTGCATGACAAACTCGTCGTATACTTTGGCTGACACCGACAGCGCCTCGGGCGGCAGCGATGCAAAGGCTTTGGCATCCAGATTGCGTAAGAACTGCTGTTGCGGATAATAACCGCCCAGCCGCGTGACGCCGGGCCGGTCCGTTATTGCCATGGCGCTCCACTCCTGGCGCGCAAGATAGGAATACCCCAACGCCACCAGCGCGAAAGCCAGCGCTACGCCGGCAATCCAGAATTTGCCTCGCCACAACGCACCGCACAGGCCACGAATGTCCAGTTCATTCTCGATACCGGCATCCGCAGTCGTCACGCGGTAATGGGCTTCGCCAGAGGTTCCGTTAGCAGGGTTTTCGTGTTTCATTACTTCCCCAAAGTGATGTGGTTTCAAGTTGAGTGTCGATGATTGTCGTTACGACGCGTTCGACGCTTGATGCGTTTTAGAAAGCGTGCCACGCGCCACGCCCGTTTCAGGCAATAGTCGTAAAGCCCAAAGGCCAGTAAAAACAGCACCAACATGGCCCATTCAGGAATGAAAGAGAGATACTCTCCGGCCATGCCGATACCCGCCAACAGCACCGCAGCCACGGTGATCAACACAAAAGCCTGATGCGGTGTAAACCCGGCACGCATCAGTAAGTGATGGATATGCTGACGATCCGGCGCGAAGGGGCTCATCCCTCGACGTAAGCGACGGTACATGATGGCCACCATGTCCATCAACGGAATGGCGATCAGCCACAGTGCCGTTACCGGGTTAATCGGATGGTATTTACCCTGCGTGGATTGCATCAGGATCCAGATGGCGGTGAACCCTATCATGGTGCTGCCTGCATCGCCCATAAACACTTTATAGCGGCGGCCAAAAAAACCGAGATTGAGCAAGATATACGGCAGCGTGGCCGCAATCATGGCAAAGCACCACAGCGCCAAACTGTGGTGACCGTAGCCATAGAGCAGGATACCCATCGCGCCAAACGACACCGCGGAAAGACCGCCGAGCAGACCGTCAATACCGTCGACCATGTTAAACGCATTAATGGCCGCCCACACCGCAAACAGCGTCACCAGATAGCCCAATGGTCCCAGCACCATATCCCACGGGCCAAACATCTCCCCCAGATTGCGCAATGAGAGATGCGCAAACACCATCATGGCAACGGCCACCAGCGCCTGAACCAGCGCACGAATTTTGACACTGATATCAAAGCGATCGTCCAATGCCCCGACAAACACCAAAATACCGGCGCACAGCAGGTAAAAGCGGAAATGGGGAATGTAGTAGTCGGTGATCAGGAAGGTGAAGCACAAGCCAGCATAAACGGAAATGCCCCCCACCAACGGGATCAGCCCTTGGTGACGTTTACGCTGATTGGGACGATCGACAAGACCGAGCGGCCCTGCCACGCAACGGGCCAGGAATAGAAAAGCCAGAGAAAACAAGAAAATCAATAATAACTCTAGACGCATAGCGAGTAAGTTTACCGTTTATGGCTACAAGCCGCCGTCGGCTGCCACGGCGAAGCATGGTTCGCCATAACAGGGCCGTTCACCACAACATCATTATGCGGCCGACGGTATCGCGCGGACATGCACAGGGCAAGCGCTCGCAACGGGGTTATGATGACGCCATCAAATCAGTGCGTACCATAACGGAAAGCATGACGCCGGGACATCCTAGAATACTCTGGAAAAACACCCTGTAGTGTAAAGGTCGGTAAGTTCCTAAAAAAAAACGCCACGACCCGCGTGGCGTTTTCCCCGAGAACACAGCGTGCTTATGAGCGCTTCATCATGTCGAAGAATTCATCGTTGGTTTTGGTCATCGCCAACTTGTTGATCAGGAACTCCATCGCATCGATTTCCCCCATTGGGTGAATGATTTTGCGCAGGATCCACATTTTTTGCAGTTCTTCGGAGGTGGTAAGCAGCTCTTCTTTACGCGTACCGGAACGGTTGTAGTCGATAGCCGGGAACACACGCTTCTCAGCGATTTTACGCGCCAGATGCAGTTCCATGTTACCTGTACCTTTAAACTCTTCGTAAATGACTTCGTCCATCTTCGAGCCGGTATCCACCAGCGCCGTGGCGATAATGGTCAGGCTGCCGCCCTCTTCCACGTTACGCGCAGCGCCAAAGAAGCGTTTCGGACGGTGCAGGGCGTTGGCATCCACACCACCGGTCAGCACTTTGCCAGACGCCGGTACCACGGTGTTGTAGGCACGCGCCAGACGGGTGATGGAGTCCAGCAGGATGATAACGTCTTTTTTATGCTCGACCAGGCGCTTGGCCTTTTCAATCACCATTTCAGCAACCTGAACGTGGCGAGAGGCCGGCTCGTCAAAGGTAGACGCGACCACTTCCCCTTTCACCAGACGTTGCATCTCGGTCACTTCTTCCGGACGTTCGTCGATAAGCAGCACCATCAGCACGCAATCAGGGTGATTATACGCGATGCTCTGTGCAATATTTTGCAGCAGCATGGTTTTACCGGCTTTCGGCGGCGCCACGATCAAACCACGCTGACCACGACCGATCGGCGATGCCAAATCCAATACGCGTGCTGTCAGGTCTTCTGTTGAACCGTTACCGCGTTCCATGCGCAAACGTGAGTTGGCATGCAGCGGGGTGAGGTTTTCGAACAGGATCTTGTTGCGGGCGTTTTCAGGTTTGTCGTAGTTGACTTCGTTGACTTTCAACAAAGCAAAATAGCGTTCCCCTTCTTTGGGAGGACGAATCTTGCCTGAAATGGTGTCACCAGTACGAAGATTAAAGCGGCGAATTTGGCTGGGAGAAACGTAGATATCATCAGGGCCGGCGAGGTAGGAGCTGTCTGCGGAGCGGAGGAAACCGAAACCATCCTGCAAGATTTCCAGCACGCCATCGCCGAAAATATCTTCGCCACTTTTAGCGTGCTGCTTCAAAATGGCGAAAATAATATCCTGCTTGCGCATACGAGCCTGGTTTTCCAGCCCCATGTTTTCGCCAAGAGTAATTAACTCAGAAACTGGCGTATTCTTTAATTCGGTAAGATTCATAGTGGTGGGTTCTTAAACTCGGGGTAAATCTCGAACAATTAACGTGAATGGGATGGCAAGGGTCACCGTGCCACTATCATATACCGCCCTCAATCACACCATTCCGTTTGGCTTGATACGTGAACGTGTTACACGTTGACCACGCAAGCCCGATACAAAACGACGGCAAGAGATCGAAGACACCTGAAACCAATTAATGTAATACTTTTAGATTGCCTGACCACGCTACGGATTCTTATGCCGTGTTTGTGCGATTTGTTGTCACGAACGGGCAGCGTTAAGGTATAGACAGCGAGTAATGCTATAGATTCAAACTTTCAGGCTCAAGCCTGTGAGGCTTAAACATAGGCAAGTACGATATGCAGTACTGATGAATCTAGCACGCTTCATGACGTGCGGCAAGCGGTCAATACGAGAAATCCACACTGACCGCTTTGTGCGATGAAATAGCGTTGATAAATCTGTCAGGCATTACAGATTGGTGTTCAAAAACTCTTTCAACTGGCCTTTAGACAGCGCGCCGACTTTCGTTGCCGCCACTTCACCGTTCTTGAACAGCAGCAGGGTCGGGATACCACGGATGCCGTATTTCGGTGCAGTCGCCGGATTTTCATCAATGTTAAGCTTGGCAACGGTAATGCGACCTTCGAATTCATCAGCGATTTCATCGAGAATAGGAGCGATCATTTTGCAGGGACCACACCATTCAGCCCAAAAATCAACCAGTGTTGCCCCTTCGGCCTGCAACACGTCCGTTTCGAAGCTGTCGTCTGTCAGGTGAATAATTTTATCGCTCATTTTTTACTCCGCAGGATTATCTTTAGCGAGTTGGTGTAGCATTAACCAACAAAGCTTGACTTTATTTCACTGTATACGCTTTCGTAAAGCAATAGTTAGCTGATATTCTACCACACTATGAGCAAAACACACTTGACTGAACAGAAGTTTTCCGACTTCGCGCTGCACCCACAGGTGATAAAAGCCCTTGAAAGAAAAGGGTTTTATAACTGCACGCCCATCCAAGCACTCGCACTACCTCTCGCCCTTGATGGTCGGGACGTCGCGGGTCAGGCGCAAACCGGAACTGGCAAGACGCTGGCATTTCTGGCGTCTACTTTCCACTATCTCTTGTCGCATCCTGCTTCGGCAGAGCGTCAAACCAACCAGCCGCGCGCGCTGATCATGGCTCCCACTCGCGAGTTGGCTGTGCAAATCCACGCGGATGCACAGCCACTGGTAGAATCGACGGGCTTGAAACTGGGTCTGGCTTACGGCGGAGACGGTTACGATAAGCAGCTTAAAGTACTGGAGCAGGGTGTTGATATCCTGATCGGTACCACGGGCCGTTTGATCGACTACGCCAAGCAGAATCATATTAACCTTGGTGCCATTCAGGTTGTGGTGCTGGATGAAGCCGACAGAATGTACGATCTGGGCTTTATCAAAGATATTCGCTGGCTGTTTCGCCGCATGCCACCGGTAACGCAGCGTCTGAACATGCTGTTCTCCGCCACGCTGTCATACCGTGTGCGTGAGTTGGCGTTTGAACAGATGAACAACGCCGAGTACGTTGAAGTGGAGCCGGAGCAGAAAACCGGGCACCGCATTAAGGAAGAGCTGTTCTATCCGTCAAACGAAGAGAAGATGCGCCTGCTACAAACGTTGCTGGAAGAAGAGTGGCCGGATCGCTGCATCATTTTCGCCAACACCAAGCACCGCTGCGAAGACATCTGGGGCCATCTGGCTGCGGACGGCCATCGCGTTGGCCTGCTGACCGGCGACGTGGCGCAGAAAAAACGCCTGCGCATTCTGGATGACTTCACGCAGGGCAACCTGGACATTTTGGTCGCCACTGATGTTGCGGCCCGCGGCCTGCACATTCCTGCCGTCACCCATGTATTCAACTATGACTTGCCGGACGATTGCGAAGACTATGTGCACCGCATCGGCCGTACCGGACGTGCAGGTGCCAGCGGCTTCTCCATCAGCCTGGCCTGTGAAGAGTATGCGTTGAATCTTCCCGCTATTGAGCAATACACCGGCCATTCAATCCCGGTGAGCAAATACGATAGCGATGCGCTGATGACCGATCTGCCTGCGCCGAAGCGCTTGCCTCGCACGCGTACCAGCAGCGGCCCGCGTCGCAGTGGTCCGCCACGTCGCAGCGGCGCACCGCGCGGCAACCGTAAAAGGCCGAGTTAAGCATCCATGCTAAACGCTTCCTCGCTGTATGCGGCGATCGATCTGGGCTCTAACAGCTTCCATATGCTGGTGGTGCGGGAGAGCGCTGGCAGCATTCAGACGCTGGCGCGCATTAAGCGGAAAGTGCGTTTGGCCGCAGGACTGGATCGCGATAACCGCTTGTCACAGGAAGCCATGCAGCGCGGTTGGCAGTGCTTGCGCCTGTTTTCCGAACGCTTGCAGGATATCCCTCAGACGCAAACCCGCGTTGTCGCCACGGCAACCCTGCGGCTTGCCACTAATGCCGATGAGTTTCTGGCACAGGCGCAGCAAATTCTGGGCCTGCCGATTCAAGTCATCAGCGGTGAAGAGGAAGCACGCCTGATTTATCAGGGCGTGGCCCACACCACCGGTGGACCGGAACAACGTCTGGTGGTGGATATCGGCGGTGGCAGTACCGAACTGGCAACCGGGACCGCCGCGCAGGCCACGCAGTTGCTCAGCTTGCCGATGGGATGTGTGACCTGGCTCGAGCGCTATTTCAGCGATCGCACCCTGACGGCAGAAAATTTTGCCCGTGCTGAGCAGGCGGCCAGTGACATGATTCGCCCCGTTGCCGACCAACTGCGTGCGCAGGGGTGGCAAGTGTGCGTAGGTGCATCCGGCACGGTACAAGCATTGCAAGAGATTATGGTGGCCGCTGGCATGGACGAGGACATTACGCTCGACAAGCTGCATGCCCTGAAAGAGCATGCCATTGCGTGCCATAAGCTGGAAGAGCTGGAAATTGACGGCCTGAGGTTGGAACGGGCGCTGGTGTTCCCCAGCGGATTGTCCATTCTGTTGGCTATTTTTCAGGAGCTTGGCATTCAGAGTATGACACTGGCCGGTGGCGCGCTGCGTGAAGGCCTGGTGTACGGGATGCTGCACCTGCCCGTAGAGCAAGATATTCGCCAACGCACGCTGCTCAATTTGCAACGCCGCTACCTGCTAGACGGTGAACAAGGGCATCGCGTCAGCACACTAGCCGATAATTTCCTGCATCAGCTAGCGCAGGATTGGCCGTTGGATCATCGATGTAGCGAGCTGTTGCACAGCGCCGGTTTTCTGCATGAAATCGGTCTGGCCATTGATTTTCGCAATGCACCGCAACACGCCGCCTATCTCATTCGCAATAGCGATCTTCCCGGTTTTACACCGGCACAAAAAAAACTACTGGCTATTCTGGTGTTAAATCAGAGTGGTGCGCTCGATCTTCAGTCATTGAATCAGCAAAACGCTGTGCCTGTTCTGCCTGCACAACGCTTATGCCGTTTGTTGCGACTGGCCATTATTTTCGCCAGCCGCCGCCGTGATGACACCTTACCTGACAGCATTTTACGGGCAAGCGGCGATACTCTGCATATCCAGTTGCCTGCTGGCTGGCTGGCAGCGCATCCCCTGCGCGCAGAAGCGTTGGAACAAGAGAGCCGTTGGCAAGGCTATGCCCACTGGCCGCTGGTGATTGAGGAAGCCGCGCCGTAACAACGGCGCTACTCCTTATCGCGCGCCTGCGCCAGCTGTGCGCGCAGGTTCGCCAAATGGCTTTGCCCTTTTTGCATCCGCTCTTGCGCGCTAACCACTTTGCGCGCCGTTTCCCATTGCAGATCGTCCTGCGGCAGTTCCAGCAAGAAACGGCTGGGTTCTGGCCGCATCAGTTCGCCATACTGGCGTCGCTCTTTGCACAGGGTAAAAATCAGCTCACGTTGCGCCCGTGTGATGCCCACATAGGCCAGGCGACGCTCTTCATCGACATTGTCTTCGTCAATGCTGCTCTGGTGCGGCAATAGCCCCTCTTCCATCCCCACCAGATACACATAGGGGAATTCCAGCCCTTTGGAGGCGTGCAGCGTCATCAGTTGTACCTGATCCAGCTCTTCTTCGTTTTCGCCGCGCTCCATCATGTCGCGCAACGTAAACCGCGTCACCACCTGCGTCAGCGTCATCGGCTCATCAAGATCTGATCCTGCCAGCATTTCCGTCATCCAACTGAACAGCTGGTTGACGTTTTTCATACGCATTTCCGCCGCTTTCGGGCTGGTTGAGGTTTCATACAGCCAGCTTTCATAATCCAGCCCGTGAATAAGGTCGCGCACCGCCGCCACCGGTTCCCGCTCCGCTTGCTGGGCAATGTCCCGCATCCAGTGGGTAAAGCGTTGCAGTGAGGACAACCCACGCCCAGACAGGTGTGCTTCCAACCCTAAATCAAAACTGGCGGTAAACAGGCTTTTGTTGCGCACATTGGCCCACTCTCCCAGTTTCTGTAACGTCGCAGGGCCGATTTCTCGCTTAGGGGTATTAACGATGCGCAGAAAGGCGCTGTCATCATCCGCATTGGTCAATACGCGCAGATAGGCCAACAGATCCTTGATTTCCGGACGAGAAAAGAAGGAGGTACCGCCGGAGATACGATAGGGAATGCGGTTTTGCATCAGCATCTTTTCAAACAGCCGCGACTGATGGTTGCCACGATAAAGGATGGCATAGTCACTGTACTGCGTCTTGTTGATAAAGTGATGAGCAATCAGTTCGCCCACCACCCGTTCCGCCTCATGGTCTTCGTTGTTGGCGGTGATCACCTTCAGTTCACTGCCGTAACCCAATTCCGAAAAGAGTTTTTTTTCAAATACGTGTGGGTTATTGGCGATCAGAATATTGGCCGCTTTGAGAATACGGCCCGAGGATCGGTAATTTTGCTCCAGCTTAATCACTTCAAGCTGGGGGAAATCCTGAGAGAGCAGCACCAGGTTTTGCGGGCGGGCACCGCGCCAAGAGTAGATGGACTGGTCGTCATCACCGACCACGGTAAAGCGTGCACGCGCACCCACCAACAGTTTGATCAGCTCATACTGACTGGTGTTAGTGTCCTGATACTCATCCACCAGCAGGTAGCGCAAGCGGTTTTGCCAGCGCTCACGCACCTCTTCATTGCGCTTGAACAGCAGCGTTGGCAGCAGGATTAGATCGTCAAAATCCAGTACGTTACAGGCGCGTAAATGGTCGTGATACAGGCCATAGCAGTGTGCAAACAGCTTATCGCGCTCCGACTGTGCCGATGCCGCCGCCTGAAGCGGGTCCATCAGATCGTTCTTCCAGTTGGAAATGGTGGAGGTCAACTGCTGTAGCTGGGTTTTATCCCCTTCCAACCAGGTTTCCGTCAATTCATTGAGCAGTGCGGCCTGATCCTGATCGTCAAACAGCGAGAAGTTTGCCTTCATGCCCAACGCGGCGTATTCCCGTTTGATAACCTCCAGCCCCAGGGTGTGGAAGGTGGCGATCAGTAACCCGCGCGTCTCCTTACGTCCTAAGGTTTGCGCTACGCGCGCTTTCATTTCGCGCGCGGCCTTGTTGGTAAAGGTCACCGCGGCGATATGACGCGCCTGATAGCCACACTGACGGATCAGATGCGCAATCTTGTTGGTGATAACGCGCGTTTTACCTGACCCCGCGCCAGCCAGCACCAGACAAGGGCCGGTAACAAATTCGACAGCATGTTGTTGACTGGGATTCAGGCGCATGACGTTCAGCTCGCAATAAAAACGGAAGCCGATTGTAGCAGAAAGCCGCACAGATCTTGATGGCCGGATTCGCCTTTACCGATCCACATCAGGCCGGCATCGTGCTACATTGCCAGCCATTGGCGTCGGCGTGAGGCCTGTTCAATTCACGCTTCTTAATCACATGAAAGGTATTCCCATGGCGAAAACAGCATCTGCTCTGCATATCCTGGTCGATACGGAACAACAGGCGAATGATCTACTGGACCAATTGGCGCAAGGGGCAGATTTTCAGCAGTTAGCCAAAAAGCACTCTACCTGCCCGTCCAAACGGGAGGGGGGTAATCTGGGTGAATTCCGTCAGGGCGATATGGTGCCCGCGTTCGACAAGGCGGTATTTTCCTGCGAGTTGCTAAAACCCTTTGGACCGGTAAAAACCCAGTTCGGCTACCACATCATCAAGGTGCTGTACCGCAACTAACCGTTCTGCCAACCGGGCGTTCTGTGTTGTTACGCCGCGCACACTGCGCGGCGCGTACCGCATTATGACTCGGTCATCATCAGCAGGCTGGCATTTCCTCCCGCTGCCGCCGTATTCACGCTGAGCACACGTTCATGCCATAACCGCTCCAGCGGTACCGTGTCACTGCCGGGTTCACAGCCGAGCAGAGGAATAATCGCCCCCGCCCATTGCGTAAGCTGCTGGTTAACCTGACGCAGCATGTCACCATCGCCGTGGCAGATAACCGCGCCAATATGCTCAGCGTCCTGTTGCCATTGTGAGGTAAAACGGATGCGGTGCTGCACTTCCTGCGGCAAGCTGCCGGCAAGTTCACGTAACGCTACGCTGTCAGGCCATAGCGCGTTACTGCCCACGGCCAGCAGCGCCGCCAACTGGCGCAGAATATCGTCACTGTCCTGCGCCAGACACAGCACGTTATCGCGCGGTGTCAGCATATAGGTATTACGTTCGCCGGTGGGCCCCGGCAGTGGGCGTATCACACCGCTGACCGCGCCCCAGGCGCGGTAGCTCTGCGCGGCCTCTAACACCGCCAGCCGCCCCTGTTGTTGCGCCCAGTCAACCAGTAGCGCAAATCCTGCACGTTCTGGCGTCGTCGCCAACGTGGCATTGACACCCAGTGCGTTGCTCGCTGCGCTCGGCAGGCCAGGCGGTGTGCTCTGCAAACGCGGCAGATAGAGCGGCCCGCCCGCTTTCGGCCCGGTACCGGATAGCCCTTCGCCCCCGAACGGCTGCACCCCCACCACGGCGCCCACCATATTGCGGTTGACGTATTGGTTACCCACATGCGCTCGCTGCGTGATACGCGAAATGGTTTCATCAATCCGTGAATGGATGCCCAGCGTGAGCCCGTACCCCAGGGCGTTAATCTCCTCGATCAAGGTATCCAGCCCCTCGCGGGCATAGCGCACCACGTGCAGCACCGGACCAAAGATCTCTTGTTGCAAGTCGGCTACGTGATCCAGTTCAATCAGCGTTGGCAACACAAAGGTGCCCTGTCGCCATGAGGCCACGCACGTCTGCGCACCAAAAGCCGCCTGAAACACCGCATGCCCGTCCGCTTGCATCAGGTGAATATGTTGTTCGATCCGTTCGCGAGCTTCATCGTCAATCACCGGGCCGCAGTCCGTTGCCAGACGGTCGGGATTGCCCACGCGGAACTGTGCCATCGCACCACGCAGCATGTTCAGGGTCGCCTCCGCAATGTCCTCCTGAAGACAGAGCAGACGCAGTGCTGAACAACGTTGCCCTGCGCTGTCAAAGGCGGATGCCATGACATCACTGACCACCTGTTCCGTCAGCGCGGACGAGTCGACAATCATGGCATTCATCCCACCGGTTTCAGCGATCAGCACCGCAGGTCGCCCGTGCGCATCAAGCCGGTCTGCCAGCGTGCACTGCAAGCTTTTGGCAACCGCCGTGGAGCCGGTAAACAGCACGCCATTCACGCGCGCATCGCGCACCAACGCCGCGCCGACGCGTTCCCCAGCACCGGGCAGCAGTTGCAACACATCTGGCGCAATGCCAGCCTGGTGCAGCAATTGCACCGCCAATGCGGCGACCAGCGGTGTTTGTTCCGCCGGTTTTGCCAGTACCACATTCCCCGCCGCCAGCGCGGCAGCGACCTGCCCAGTAAAAATGGCCAGCGGGAAGTTCCACGGACTAATGCAAACCACCACGCCCAGCGGACAGGCCTGTTCCAATGACACCACAGCAGACTGCTGTGCGTAATAGCGCAAAAAATCCACCGCTTCGCGGAGTTCAGCAATGGCGTTTGGCACGGTTTTTCCCGCCTCCCGCACCAGTAGCCCGATGAACTGTGGATACGCCGCTTCCAGCAGGCTGGCAGCGCGTTGCAGACTGGCAACCCGCTGCGGCAGTGATGCGGTCGAAATCCGTTCTGCCGCTTGCACCGCACGGCCCAGCGCGATGCACACATCCTCCTCGCTGGCATCATGAACGTACCCCACGATATCGTGCTGTTGGGCCGGATTGATCACCGGCCGAGCCGCCAGCGGCGATGCGGCATCGACCATCATCGGTGCCGCATACCGCACCTGCGCGGCATCGGCGCTTAAGGCCGCCGCGAGCATTTGCAGGCAACCTTCATCGGTCAAGTCTATGCCTTGTGCATTGCAGCGCTCTGCGCCGTAGAGCTGAGCGGGCAGAGGAATGCGCGGATGCGGGCAGCCGGGAGCGCCCTCTTTGTAAGCCAGCGCCTGTACTTCAGCTATTGGGCTGGCAATCAGTTGCTCCAGCGGGATCTCTGCATCCGCAATGCGGTTAACAAACGAGGTGTTGGCACCATTTTCCAATAAACGCCGTACCAGATAGGCCAGCAGGGTTTCATGGGTGCCGACGGGGGCATAAATCCGACAGGGGCGCCCCAGCTTGCCCTGATCTTCGGGACCGACGACCTGTGAATAAAGCGCCTCCCCCATACCGTGCAGGCATTGAAATTCATATTGCCCAGGGTAATAACTGTCACCTGCCAGCGTATACACCGCGCTCAGAGTATGGGCATTGTGGGTAGCGAACTGCGGGTAAATGGCATCCGGTGCCGCCAGCAGTTGACGGGCGCAGGCCAGATAGGCGACATCGGTATAAACTTTGCGGGTATAGACGGGATAATCCTCCAGACCGTCCATTTGCGTACGCTTGATCTCGCTGTCCCAGTAAGCCCCTTTCACCAACCGCACCATCAAGCGTCGCTGGGTACGCTGTGCCAGATCGATAAGGAAATCAATCACAAACGGGCAGCGTTTCTGATAAGCCTGTACCACAAAACCGATCCCTTTCCACCCCGTCAGCGAAGGCTCATGGCACAACCGCTCCAACAGGTCGAGGGAGATCTCCAGCCGCTCCGCTTCTTCCGCATCAATATTAATGCCGACGTCGTACTGCATCGCCTGCAACGTCAACGCCAACAAACGGGGATAGAGCACCTCCATCACGCGGTCATATTGCGCGCGACTATAACGCGGATGCAGCGCCGACAACTTGATGGAGATGCCCGGCCCCTCGTACACCCCGCGCCCCTGCGACGCCCTGCCGATAGCATGAATCGCCTGCTGATAAGCGTTGAAGTAAGCCTCCGCATCCTGTGCGGTAAGCGCCGCTTCGCCTAACATATCATAGGAGTAGCGAAATCCCTGCTGCTCCAGGTGTTGTGCGTTGGACAGCGCCTCTTCGATGGTTTCGCCGGTAACAAACTGCTCCCCCATCAGGCGCATCACGCGATCCATCCCCAATCGAATGACCGGCTCGCCCCCTTTGTTAATCAGTTGCTTCAGGGTGTGCGCCAGACGGGTTTCACTGTGCGTCGCAACCAGCTTTCCGGTCAGCAACAGTCCCCAGGTCGCCGCATTGACGAACAGCGATTGCCCTTTCCCCAAGTGGGAAGACCAGTCTCCGCTGCTGATCTTGTCACGGATCAGCGCATTGCGCGTTGAAGCATCGGGAATGCGCAGCAACGCTTCCGCCAGACACATCAGCGCAATCCCCTCTGATGACGACAGGGAGAAGGCCTGTAGCAAACTTTGCACCCGTCCCGCTCGCCCGTGCGTCTGCTGTTCACTCCGCAGCGTCTGCGCCAACCGATAGGCCAGCGCCTGCACAGCCGGGGCCATAGATGCCATCGGTTCTACCCGCTCGAGCAGCAATGGCACCATCTCCCCCTCGGAACGGCGGTATGCTGCCGTGATAGCATCACGCAGCGGTGAACGGGGTAACAGCGTTTGCGTGAAAGCTAAAAACGGTTGATAGCTTCCTTCCTGACGAGATTGCGGCATAATCTCCGGCGCGCGCTGGAATGCCGCCCCTTGCTCTGGCGTGATATCAGGTGCCTTGCCATCGCGTTCGACGGCGTCGAGATAACAAAAAATGGCGTGCTCAATCAGCCAATGCGATGTGCGATCAAGGCGCTGCGCTGTACGTTCGATACGATTGCGGGTCGCATCGTCAAGCTTTACCGCTATAGTGGAGAATCCCATCGTTTCACTCCAGTGAAGCCAAGATAATCATCGATAGTGAGGGATCGGATAACGTTGATTTTTTGAAGGTATGCCTTCGAAGCTTGGCCGTCGTTATCGGATTATGCAACCTGGTTTTTTGCGAGTTGCCATAAGATGCAATGCAGTTAACAAGTGTATAACATCGGCGTGACGGGGAAATATAACAAATCGTTAACGCTTTACATTATAAGAAAAAACAGGCTGCACGAGGGATACGCTATCGTGCAGACTGCGCTTTACCTGACGTCGTTCCCGTCAGGTCATACCCTAAATAATTCGAGTTGCAGGAAGGCGGCAAGTGAATGAATCCCGATGAGCTTGCTCAGGTAAGTGATTCGGGTGAGTGAACGCCGCCAACGCACCTGCAACTTGAAGTATGACGGGTATATACCAACAATATGATTTGCCTTTATGCCCTACATGATGGGGATAGACGGGGCGCTTTAACTTGGAGATTCTAATGACAATGAGTACACCCATGCTGGTGACCTTTCTGGTGTATATCTTCGGAATGGTCTTGATCGGCCTGGCCGCCTATCGCTCAACCACCACCCTTGGCGACTATATCCTGGGCGGACGCCGGATGGGCAGCGTGGTCACGGCACTTTCAGCGGGGGCTTCTGACATGAGCGGCTGGCTGCTGATGGGGTTGCCGGGTGCGATATTTATTTCCGGCATTTCTGAAAGCTGGATCGCTATCGGGTTGACTATCGGCGCTTACCTCAACTGGCGCTGGGTTGCAGGCCGCCTGCGCGTTCACACTGAGGTGAACCATAACGCGTTGACCTTGCCAGACTATTTTACCCACCGTTTCGAAGACACCAGAAAAATCCTGAGAGTCATTGCGGCCTTGATTATTCTGGTGTTTTTTACCATTTACTGCGCTTCTGGCATCGTTGCCGGTGCCCGCTTGTTCGAAAGCACCTTTGGCATGAGCTACGCCACCTCATTGTGGGCTGGTGCGGCAGCGACCATCGCCTATACCTTTATCGGTGGTTATCTGGCGGTCAGTTGGACGGATACGGTACAGGCCACGCTGATGATTTTCGCCCTGATCCTGACACCGGTGATGGTGATTCTGGCGCTGGATGGCGTCGATACCTCACTGTTGGTTATCGCGGCGAAAAACCCGGCCAACCTGGATATGTTCAAAGGGCTGGACGTTATCGCCATCATTTCGCTGCTGGGTTGGGGTCTGGGCTACTTTGGACAGCCGCACATTCTGGCACGCTTTATGGCGGCGGATTCTCACCACACCATTCGCAGCGCACGCCGCATCAGCATGACCTGGATGATCCTGTGTCTCGCCGGTGCGGTGAGCGTGGGCTTCTTCGGTATCGCCTACTTCAGCAATCACCCGGAACAAGCGGGCAACGTCACCAACAATGCCGAGCGGGTATTTATTGAGCTTTCTATGCTGCTGTTTAACCCGTGGATTGCCGGTATCCTGCTCTCCGCCATTCTGGCGGCGGTGATGAGCACCCTGAGTTGTCAGTTGCTGGTCTGTTCCAGCGCCATTACCGAAGACTTGTACCGCCCCTTCTTCCGCCCCGGTGCTACGCAGCGCGAGCTGGTCTGGGTCAGTCGCATTATGGTGCTACTGATTGCCATCATTTCAATCGTGTTGGCCGCCAACCCGGAAAACCGCGTATTGGGGCTGGTCAGCTACGCCTGGGCCGGTTTTGGCGCCGCGTTTGGTCCGGTGATCCTGATTTCTCTGCTGTGGCCGCGCATGACGCGTAACGGTGCACTGGTCGGTATGCTGATCGGGGCTGCCACAGTGATTATCTGGAAACAGAATGCCTGGTTTAATCTGTATGAAATCATCCCCGGCTTTCTCTTTGCCAGCCTGGCGATCTTTATCGTTAGCCTGATGGGTCGTGCGCCGTCCAAAGCCGTCACCGATCGCTTCCAGCAGGCAGAAGCCCAGTTCCAGAGCCGTTAAAGAAGATAAGTTTCACATATAAAAAAGGCGCAACCACGGTTGCGCCTTTTTCATTGCCGGAGTAATGCGTTTATTGTTAACCCGCAACTGCAATGCGTTTCATGTCTTTCATATAGCCACGCAGTTTCTGACCAACCGCTTCGATCGGGTGGTTGCGGATCGCATCATTGACGTCGCGCAGTTGTGCATTGTCCACGCTGCTGGCAGCCACCGGCTTGCCGATGTCACCCGCTTGCAGTGAAGCCATGAATGCCTGTTTCAGCAACGGCACGACGGCATTCGCGAACAGGTAGTTACCGTATTCTGCGGTATCAGAGATAACCACGTTCATTTCATACAGACGCTTACGTGCAATGGTGTTCGCAATCAGCGGCAGTTCATGCAGCGATTCGTAGTACGCAGATTCTTCGATGATACCCGCGCTTACCATGGTTTCGAACGCCAGTTCCACACCCGCTTTAACCATCGCGATCATCAGCACACCGTGGTCAAAATACTCTTGCTCGGCGATTTTACCGTCGAACTGCGGGGCATTTTCAAACGCGGATTTACCGGTTTCTTCACGCCAGGTCAGCAGTTTGATGTCGTCGTTGGCCCAGTCTTCCATCATACCGCTGGAGAACGCACCGGAGATGATATCATCCATGTGTTTCTGGAACAGCGGAGCCATGATGGTTTTCAACTGCTCAGACAGCGCATAAGCACGCAGTTTTGCCGGGTTAGACAGGCGATCCATCATCAGCGTGATACCGCCTTGCTTCAGCGCTTCGGTAATGGTTTCCCAGCCGAACTGAATCAGTTTTTCTGCATAGGCCGGATCGGTGCCTTCAGCAACCAGTTTATCAAAGCTCAGCAAAGAACCCGCCTGCAACATACCGCACAGGATGGTCTGCTCACCCATCAGGTCAGATTTCACTTCAGCAACGAAAGAAGATTGCAGCACGCCCGCACGGTGACCACCCGTTGCCGCAGCCCAGGCCTTGGCGATCGCCATGCCTTCACCTTTCGGATCGTTTTCCGGGTGAACTGCGACAAGCGTCGGAACGCCAAAGCCACGTTTGTACTCTTCACGCACTTCGGTGCCCGGACATTTCGGCGCCACCATCACCACAGTGATGTCTTTACGAATCTGCTCACCCACTTCAACGATGTTGAAGCCGTGAGAGTAACCCAGCGATGCGCCCTGCTTCATCAGCGGTTGAACAGCCTGAACGACAGCGGAGTGCTGCTTGTCTGGCGTCAGGTTCACCACCAGATCAGCCTGCGGGATCAGGTCTTCATAGGTGCCGACGTTAAAGCCATTTTCTGTCGCTTTACGCCATGACGCACGTTTTTCCGCGATAGCTTCTGCACGCAGCGCATAGGCGATATCCAGCCCGGAATCGCGCATGTTCAACCCCTGGTTCAGCCCTTGCGCGCCGCAACCGACGATCACCACTTTTTTGCCTTTCAGGTAGTTCGCTTCGTCTGCGAATTCATCACGCCCCATGAAACGACATACACCCAATTGCGCCAACTGCTGACGCAGGTTCAAAGTGTTGAAATAGTTAGCCATGCACAACTCCGTTTAATCTGTTAATTGCGAGTGTTCAGAAGAGGTTTCCTGTCAGGGAAGCCTGAATGCCCTCATGATATGACAGGAAAAGTATTGCTTAAATTGATATATTAACAAGATGACATTGCAATAACTGCAAGATGAAAATGAGGCCGCGCGCACATGGATTTACGAGATTTAAAACTGTTTCTGCATCTGTGTGACAGCCGCCATTTCGGGCGCACCGCCAAAGCCATGCACCTGAGTCCGTCAACCTTGTCGCGCCAAATCCAACGGCTGGAAGAGGATGTTGGGCAAGCCCTGTTTTTACGTGATAACCGCACGGTGCAACTGACCGATGCCGGTGAGCAATTGAAACAATTTGCTCAGCAAACGCTGCTGCACTATGAGCAGTTGCGCCACGCTATTGGGCAACGCGGGCCGTCATTGAGCGGCGAGCTACGCATTTTCTGTTCCGTAACCGCCGCCTATAGCCACCTACCGCCGATCCTCGACCGTTTCCGCGCCCAGCATCCGCTGGTCGAAATCAAGCTAACCACTGGCGATGCCGCCGATGCGGTGGAAAAAGTGCAGTCTAATGAAGCCGATCTCGGTATCGCAGGCCACCCGGAAACCCTGCCCACCACCATCGATTTTATGCCTATCGGCAAGATCCCCCTGGTACTGATTGCCCCGGCGCTGGCATCACCGGTGCAGTCGATGGTACGGCAACCCAATCCAGACTGGGCACAGATTCCGTTTATTTTGCCCGAGCACGGCCCGGTGCGAAAACGTATTGATGTCTGGTTTCGCCGCCACCACATCGTCAATCCGCTGATTTACGCCACCGTGTCCGGGCATGAAGCGATGGTGTCGATGGTGGCACTGGGCTGTGGCATTTCGCTGATCCCGGACGTGGTGCTGGAAAACAGCCCAGAGCCGGTGCGCAATCGCGTCTCGGTATTATTGGAGCAGGCCATGGAGCCGTTTGAGCTTGGCGTATGCGTACAGAAAAAGCGACTCAATGAGCCCTTGATCGCCGCGTTCTGGCATATCTTGCAGGACAACGCCTGAGGGGTTACCAACGGTAACTGACAGTGGCGATAATGGTACGACCCGCGCCATAAAAACAGGCTTCGCTATTGCTGCAAGACGCCACATAATGCTTATCGGTCAGGTTGTTGACATTGATCTGCAACACCGCACCTTTCCACTGCGACGCGGCTGAGCCCAAATCATAACTCACCATCGCGTCATACAGGATGTAGTGCGGCACGCTGAAGCTCTCCTGGTTATCGCCATAACTGCTGCCGATATAACGCGCGCCCGTTCCCAGCGCCAACCCAGCCAACGGGCCGTCGCGAACAACATAGGTGCCCCAGGCGGAGGCCATATGGCGTGGTGTGGCCGCTGGCCGGTTCCCCGCCGGTATGCTCGCATTGATGCTCTCCTTGGTTTCCGCCTCCGTATAACTGTACGCTGACATCAGACTCAGTGCGGGTGTAATCTGGGTATGGATCTCCGCTTCAGCGCCCCGCGATTCGACTCTGCCAATTTGCTCGTTGAACTTGAGTTTGCTGTTCCATGAGGTGATATTTTTCTGCGTGATGTCAAACAACGATAGCGTTAACAAAGTGTCGCGGCCGACGGGCTGAAACTTTATCCCCACTTCAGTTTGCTCACCGGTTGTCGGTTTGAAGGGCTCCGAACCCGGAATGCCACTGTCAAGATTGGGCTCAAAGGAGGTGCTGTAACTGATATAGGGTGAAAAACCATTCTCAAACGCATACAGCAGCGCTGCACGACCGGTAAAATCATTATAATTCGACTGCCTTTTGGCATTATTGAGCGTGCTTTCGTAAGTGCGAATTTCTGTCCAATCGTGACGTCCAGAGAGCAGCAGGTTCCACTGCCGCCATATCGCCTGATCCTGCACATAGAGTCCGACCTGATCGAGCTTTTTATTCGCGCTACGCACCAAGTGCAAATCGCTGTCATTTTCCAGATAGGCCCCACCATAGTGCGGGTGAGTCCAATCAAAATCATACTGACTCCCGCTATTGAGCCAGAAATTAGCGTTACGCTTCTGCCAGATGTAGTCCAACCCAGCCAGCAGGGTATGGCTCACCGCATGGGTCACGACGTTCGCTTTCAATTGGGTATCGATCCCCAATTCATCCGCATCTATTTTTTCGCGTTGCTGATTACGTATTAGCGTAGTATCCGCGACGCTGCCTCCGGTGCTGTAAACCAGAGATTTATAGTTATCATGCAGTTGTGAGTAACGCAGATTCTGTTGAAGGGAAATAGCGCTGTTAAAGGAGTGCTCGAAAATATAACCGAACGCCGTCTGCTCACGCGTTGAGTGATGGTAATTTGGATCGCTGACATTCAGCGTGTAAGGAATATAACCCGCGTTGGTGGCAAACACGGTGCCGTAAGCGGGCAAGAAGTTACGAAAACCCGCCTCGGGATCGTATTGGTAACGGGTCAGCACGGTCAGGCTGGTGTCAGCGTTGGGCAACCACGTCAAAGCCGGGGCAATCGCCATGCGTTGTTGCCGCGTATTATTGACAAATTGCTGCTGGGTATTGGCTATCCCGTTCAAGCGATATAACAGCGAGCTGTCATCGTTTAGCACGCCGCCGAAATCAAACGCCGCTTCACCAAAACGTTGGTTACCCGCGCTAAACTGCACGTGGCGAATCTTTTCTGCCGTAGGACGTTTGCTGGTCATGATAATCGTACCGCCAGGATCGACCTGACCATACATGACAGACGCCGGGCCGCGAATCAATTCAACGCGTTCTAACAGCCAGGGGTCGATCTTTCCAATACCGGCACCTTGCCCGATGAGGCCAAAACTCAGCCCATCCAGAAATTTGGGCGCATAGCGAAAACCGCGCACGATGGTTTTATCATTGCGGTTAGAGGAGCCCCGGTAATTTGGAAGCACGCCAGCAGAGTAATTCAACGCATCGGAGACGGACCTCACCCGCTGTTTGTCCATTTGCGCACGCGTAACCACTGCGATCGACTGTGGCGTCTTTACCAACGGTGTTGGCGTTTTCGTGCCAGCGGTACTCTGTTTCGCAATGATTCCACCAGCAGGAAGCGTCGTATTTTGCTCGCCCTGAGCAATGACCACCATCACATCAGCGTTGCCGGTTACCGTTTCGGCGGCCAACGTTTGCGCTGCCACCAATAACGACGAAGCAACACTCAATACCGTGATAAAACCGAAAAATAACCGCGCAATGAGGTAAAATTTCCTTTTATTTTCAGACACACACTCATCCTTAACTGCAATACTCTTTTTATGCATCACAAATTAGCCAGCATATTCGTGGCTGATAATGCAAAAAAATAGATTATTTCAAATGCAAATCCGCCTCAATCGCACTTGTGCAATTGCATTAATATTTCATACTTTGCATTTAATATTGCGTTGTAAAAATGAAAGGGATTCACCGCGCGGGTGTTCGATCGCCTCAGCCTTGCTGCAACGAATCTGCTCCTGATTGCCGGTGAACGTGAACCGCAAGGCGTATCACTTTCGCAGTAAATGTCACAAGACATACCTGATAAGACAGAATCACTCGGACAAAGACCCAAGGCAATTAGTGAGTAGTTTAACGCCACTCCGCCGTCGCGAATATCAGTTTTCGATTCTGGGCATGCCGCTATGCGGCTAACACATCGGCCAACAGGAAGCGATTACGTTAAAGGGTCACGGCACTCTACGTTAGTGCACCAGACTGGCGAAGGAACGCAGATGGCTGTATAACAAACACTAATTGCTCAAGTAATGAAACAGGATCCCCTATGAAGCTCTCTGTGTTCTCTGCCGTAGCGGCATTGGCGGCTTGCGCGTTTGTGCCTCATGCACAGGCTGTCTCGTTCGACTGCGCCAATGCCACCAGCGCGCAGGAAAAGCAGATTTGCCAAAGCCCGCTGCTCGGCCAGTTGGATGATGAACTGGCGCAGGAGTGGAAGACCGCGCGAGCCGCACTGACAAGCAACACACAGAGTCAGCCCTTTGAACAGGCATTAAACCTGTTTCAGCGCAGCTGGCTCACCACGCGTAACCAATGTCAGGATGAGGATTGCCTGCGCCAGCGCTATCAGCAGCTGCTCAACCGGCTGCGCTACCTCAATCAGGTGGCCCAGCACGCGTTACCGACGCCCATTACGCCGATCAAAACCACCGGGTGTTTCCACGGTGCGTTCAGCTACGAGGATTATTTGCAGGATCTCACCAAGGAAGAGTACGACAACCTCGGCAGCTATTTTCAGGAAATGTACGACCAGAAAGCCCCCTACAATGCGGTCGGTTTGGATATGACGCAGGAGAAAGGGAAAATCAGCGGCAACATTTCCGTCGCGTTCCGCTACGCCAACCGGCTGGATGACGGTGAGTTTACCGCCCGCCAGATGAGCGATACGCAGGCGATTGGTCGCCGGGAAAGCAGCTTTGGCGGCACCACCAAGATCCTGTTCACCTGCGTGAGCGATGACGAAATTCGCATTTCGACTTTCGACACACAGGGCGAAAGCTATCTGTTCAACATGGTGATGACGCGACAAAAGCTCTAACGTTCAAAACGCGCTGACGCCGGGAAGCTTGACCAGCTTCCGTCCTCCTGTTCAGGCGTCAGCCGCTTCATACTCTCAATGCCCATCAGATAGCGATACAGCGGCTCCAACTGGCGAAAGCCCTGTGCCAGCGCCGTGACCAAATCCGCAGAAAACAGCGCGTCCATATCTTGCCGCGTGGTCATGGCAGCGAAGGATTTGCGGTTATACCAGGTCGCCAATTCCGCAGGCTGATCCTTAACCAGCGGACGCTTGTAGCTTTCCCCTTCCAGCGTAAATGTCGGTTCCAGACACGCCGCCATCGCCAAAAAAGCCTGCGGGTTATCGCACAGCGTCTGGCGAAACAGCGCCATGGTATCGCGCGTGGCTCTGTAGTATCCCAAGCCGTAACGCCAGAAGTCCGGGCCAATTTCAAAAAAATACACCGGCGCGTCCGTCCAGTCTTTACGCGGGCGTTTAAAGGTCAGCCACATCTGGCTGCGGTAGAGGGATTTATCGTGAGAAAAACGGGTATCGCGGTGGATACGCGACAGGGTTTTACCAATGGCGGGACGGATTTCAAACTGATCGTCGATGGGTAGCATCGTCAAGCTCAAATCATCGACCAACGCGCGAAACGGGGCAACCAGCGTCTCATCGTATATCGCGCGGTTGTCGTCAAACCACTCTTTGCTGTTTTCCTGTCTAACCTGTTGAAGAAAAGTCAGGCTCTGCTGCGAGAAACCGTTGAACGTCGTCATGATGGTCTGCCATTGCTAATCCCTTGAATGGCAACCACGATAGCGCGCCCGGCGGTGAAATTCCACCGTCGGGCGCACTGACATCACGCCGCGTTACCGGCCAGGAAGAAACGAAACGCTGGATTTTGGGTTTCGTCGTGGCACTCATAACCCAGCGCCTGCAAGCGTTGCTCAAACTCCGGATCGCGCTCGGTCACTTCGAACGCTGCCAGCACGCGACCGAAATCGGTGCCGTGGCTACGATAGTGGAACAGCGAGATGTTCCAGTGCGTACCGAGCGTGTGCAGGAACTTCAGCAGCGCGCCGGGGGATTCAGGAAACTCGAAGCTGTAAAGCTGTTCCCGCAACGGCTTGGAAGGACGTCCACCCACCATGTAACGCACATGGAGCTTCGCCATTTCATCATCGGAGAGATCGACCACCTGATAACCGCCAGCGGAGAGCTCTGCAATAATTTCATCCCGCTCAGCATGTCCACGCGTCAGACGTACCCCCACAAAAATGCAGGCGTCCTTGTCATCAGCGTAACGGTAGTTAAACTCCGTCACCGAGCGACCACCCAGCAGTTGGCAAAAGGTCAAAAAACTGCCCTTGCGCTCAGGGATGGTTACCGCCAGCAACGCCTCACGCTGTTCACCCAGCTCACAGCGTTCAGAAACGTAGCGCAGGCCGTGGAAGTTGACGTTGGCACCCGACAGAATGTGTGCCAGTCGTTCACCCTGAATGCCGTGCTGCTGGATATACTTCTTCATCCCCGCCAGCGCCAGTGCACCAGACGGCTCAGCAATCGCGCGCACATCTTCAAAGATATCCTTCAGCGCGGCACAAATGGCATCGCTGTCCACGGTGATGACATCATCCAGATATTCCCGGCACAGTCGGAAAGTTTCATCGCCGACACGCTTGACCGCTACGCCTTCAGCGAACAGTCCAACGCGCGGTAAATCCACCGGGTGTCCGGCATCCAACGCGGCTCGCAGGCATGCTGAATCTTCCGCCTCAACGCCGATCACTTTGATCTGCGGCATCAGCTGTTTGATCAACACCGCGACGCCCGCCGCCAGACCACCGCCACCAACCGGCACAAACACGCGATCAAGATGCGCATCCTGCTGCAACAGCTCCATCGCCAGCGTGCCCTGCCCGGCAATCACAGCCGGGTGGTCGAACGGCGGAATGAAGGTCATATGCTGCTCTTGCGACAGCGCAATCGCACGGGCCTTGGCCTCATCAAAATTGGCACCGTGCAACAGCACTTCACCGCCAAAACCGCGCACCGCATCCACTTTGATATCCGCGGTGGCGACCGGCATGACGATCAGTGCCTTGATGCCGAGCTTGCTGGCAGAAAGCGCCACACCCTGTGCGTGGTTACCGGCGGAGGCCGTTACCACACCGTGCGCTTTCTGCGCCTCGGTCAGGGTCGCCAACATGGCATAGGCACCACGCAGTTTGAAACTGTGCACCGGCTGACGATCTTCGCGTTTCACCACAATGGTGTTGCCAAGACGCGCCGAGAGTTTATCCATCGGCTGAAGCGGCGTCACCAATGCCACTTCATAGACCGGCGCGCGCAACACCGCACGCAAATACTCCGCGCCGCACGGAGCGTCGGGGAGAGGGAGTGATACCGCCATTGAACTTAGCCTCCCAGCTTGCTCTTATCGCGTACCGCGCCTTGGTCCGCGCTGGTTGCCAAACTGGCATAAGCACGTAACGCAAAGGACACCTGACGCTGGCGATTTTTCGGCGTAAAGGCCGCATCGCCGCGTGCCAGCTCCACATCATGGCGGCGTGCCAGCTCATCTTCCGCCACCACCAACTCAATGGTACGGTTAGGAATATCGATGGCAATGATGTCACCCTCTTCCACCAACCCAATGGTGCCACCACTTGCTGCTTCAGGCGAAGCATGACCGATGGAAAGCCCGGAGGTGCCGCCAGAGAAACGACCGTCAGTGATCAACGCACAGGCCTTACCCAACCCCATGGATTTCAGGAAGCTGGTCGGGTAGAGCATCTCTTGCATGCCCGGCCCGCCTTTCGGCCCCTCGTAACGGATAACCACAACATCACCCGCGACCACCTTACCGCCCAGAATGGCTTCTACCGCGTCATCCTGCGATTCGTACACTTTCGCCGGGCCACGGAACACCAGGCTACCTTCATCCACACCGGCAGTTTTTACAATACAGCCTTTTTCCGCGATGTTGCCGTACAGCACGGCAAGACCGCCATCCTGACTGTAGGCATGCTCACGCGCACGGATACAGCCCTGTTCACGATCGGTGTCCAGCGACTCCCAGCGGCAGTCCTGTGAGAACGCCTGCGTGGTACGAATGCCTGCAGGCCCTGCGGAGTACATGCTTTTCACCGCGTCATCATCGGTCAGCATCACGTCGTAGGCGTTCAGCGTTTCGGTCAGACTTTTACCCAGCACGTTGCGCACATCACGGTTCAGCAAGCCGGCGCGATCCAGTTCGCCCAGAATACCGATCACCCCGCCCGCACGGTGTACGTCTTCCATGTGGTATTTCTGCGTGCTCGGTGCCACTTTGCACAGCTGCGGCACACCGCGCGACAGACGATCGATGTCGTCCATGGTGAAATCCACTTCTGCTTCCTGCGCGGAGGCCAGCAGGTGCAGTACGGTGTTGGTGGAGCCGCCCATCGCAATATCGAGCGTCATGGCGTTTTCAAACGCCGCCTTGGTGGCGATATTACGCGGCAGCGCACTCGCATCATCCTGCTCGTAGTAGCGTTTGGTCAGTTCAACGATTCGCGTACCCGCGTTCAAAAACAGTTGCTTACGATCGGCGTGAGTCGCCAGCAGCGAGCCATTGCCCGGCTGTGACAGGCCCAGCGCTTCCGTCAGGCAGTTCATCGAGTTAGCGGTAAACATGCCGGAACAGGAGCCGCAAGTCGGGCAAGCGGAACGTTCGATCTGATCGCTATCAGCATCGCTGACGTTCGGGTTAGCGCCCTGGATCATGGCATCGACCAAGTCCAGTTTGATCAGTTGGTTAGAGAGTTTGGTTTTCCCGGCTTCCATCGGGCCGCCGGAAACAAAGATCACCGGGATATTCAGGCGCAGCGAGGCCATCAGCATTCCGGGGGTGATCTTGTCGCAGTTGGAAATGCACACCATCGCATCGGCGCAGTGAGCATTGACCATGTATTCGACCGAATCGGCGATCAGCTCACGTGACGGCAGGGAGTAGAGCATGCCACCGTGCCCCATCGCGATACCATCATCCACCGCAATGGTGTTGAACTCTTTGGCCACGCCGCCAGCGGCTTCGATTTGCTCCGCCACCAGCTTGCCCAGGTCGCGCAGATGCACGTGGCCCGGAACGAATTGTGTGAACGAGTTGACCACGGCGATGATCGGCTTGCCGAAATCGGCATCGGTCATTCCGGTGGCACGCCACAGGGCGCGCGCACCTGCCATGTTACGGCCATGCGTGGTTGTGGCTGAACGGTACTTAGGCATACTCTGTTACTCCAGTGTGTGTTTCATCCCCTTTCCTGCTCCCGTTCGGCGCCGACGGGCGTCTTGGGTTCGTGAAGCAAAGGAAAGGGGTGTATTAATCTTTCTTGTTACGATTACGGGTTAACCTGATCTAACCAGCCCCATTTGTCTTCGGTTTCGCCGGTAAACAGGCCGAAGAACGCTTTTTGTAGTTGTTTGGTGACTGGGCCACAACGACCAATGCCGACCTGAATACCGTCCACGCTGCGCACCGGGGTGATTTCCGCGGCAGTGCCGGACATAAAGACTTCATCCGCCAGATAGAGCGACTCACGCGACAGCACCTGTTCACGCACTTCCAGCCCCAGGCTCTGCGCCAGTTTGATGATGGCATCACGGGTGATACCCGGCAGTGCTGATGAGGTGAACGGCGGGGTGAACAACACGCCATCCTTCACTTCAAACAGGTTTTCACCGGCGCCTTCCGACACATAGCCGTTGACGTCTAGCGCAATCCCTTCCTGATAACCGTGGCGGCGCGCTTCGCTGCCCACCAGCAGAGAGGAAAGGTAGTTACCGCACGCTTTTGCGGCCGTCGGAATGGTGTTGGCTGCCACACGATTCCAAGAGGACACCATGGCATCAATCCCCTGATCCAGTGCGTCTTCACCCAGATACGCGCCCCAGGGAAATGCCGCAATGATGACATCCGTGACGTAACCTTCCGGCGGGTTCACGCCCATGCCAACGTCGCCAACGAACACCAGCGGACGAATGTAGGCGCTTTTCAGGTCATTTTTACGTAGCGTTGCGCGGCAGGCTTCCATGAGGTCATCCACGCTGTACTGCACCGGCATACGGTAAATTTTAGCGGAGTCGTGCAGGCGGCGCATATGTTCACGGTGACGGAATACCACCGGGCCTTTGTGGGAATCATAACAGCGCACCCCTTCAAACACCGACGTACCGTAATGCAGCGCATGGGACATCACGTGTACTTTGGCTTCCGCCCACGGCACCATATCACCATTGAACCAAATATAATCAGCTTTGCTCGTCATTCTCTTTATCCTTTCTAATGCCTTCAGGCACGTATTTGTTGTGATGTGTGGGGTTGTATTTCAACACAAGCGATATCAAGCAGCTTGCTTAACTGTGTTGACAATAAATCCACCGGCCGTTGGCTGGCAACGGTCAATTCGATATTGATATGGTCGGGGTTGGCGGCCGTCATCATGTTCATGGCACACACCCGGAAACCGCGGTGGCGTACCACACGCAGCACGCGCTCCAGTATTTCGGGGCGAAAGCGAGCCTGTATGGAAAGTTGATGGTGCGTCATTCTCTGTTCTCCTGCCATTATTCGGTACGTTCCAGCATGGTTTCATTCCCGGCACCCGGTGGAACCAGCGGCCAGACGTTTTCCAGTTCATCGATAGAGACATGCAGCAAATACGGCCCATCACTGCTCAACAGGGCATCCAGCGCGGCATCGATCTGATCTTTTCGGGTTATGCGTTGCCCTGGGATACCAAATGCGCTCGCCAGGGTCAGAAAATCGGGGTTATCGGAGAGGTTGGTTTCGCTATAACGTTCATTGAAGAACAACTGCTGCCACTGTCGAACCATGCCTAACCGTTGGTTATCCAGCAGCACGATTTTTACCGGCAACTGTTTTCGTTTGATGGTGCCAAGCTCTTGCACGTTCATCATGAAAGAGCCGTCACCGGAAATACACACCACGGTATCGTCAGGGCGGGCTACCTGCGCGCCAACCGCCGCTGGCAAACCAAATCCCATGGTGCCTAACCCGCTGGAGGTAATGAAATTTTCCGGACGGGAAAAACGCATGTGCTGCGCAGCCCACATCTGGTGCTGGCCGACATCGGTGGTGATCACCGTTTCCGCCGGTTTGCGTTCAGACAGGGTTTTTAACAGTGCGGGCGCATAAATGGCTTCACCCGGATGATCGTAACGCCACGGGTATTCGGCCTTCAGCGCGGCCACCTCTTGACGCCAGGCGTCAATCGCCAGCGGCTGGGCCAATGCGGGCAACAGCGTGTTCAAATCTCCCGGCAGCGCCACGTTCGCCTGACGCAGTTTACTCAATTCTGCCGGATCGATATCCAGATGGATAACCGCTGCATGCGGCGCAAACGCATTCAGTTTACCCGTCACGCGATCGTCAAAACGCGCACCGACGGCAATCAGCAAATCACACGCCTGCACCGACAGGTTGGCCGCTTTGGTGCCGTGCATGCCCAACATGCCGAGGTAGTGCGGATGCTCGGCATCAATGGCCCCCAATCCTTTCAGCGTAACGACGGAGGGAATACCCGTCTCGGCAATGAACGCGCGCAGGGTAGGCACCGCCTGTGCCATGCCCACACCGCCGCCGGCGTATAACATCGGTTTTTTCGCCGCTGCCAGCATGGCGCGCGCTTGTTCGATGGCCTGCTTGGGGAAATCCGGCTGGCTATCATCAACCGGCGTAAACTGCGGGGCTATCTCACTGATGGCCAACTGAATGTCTTTTGGGATATCCACCAGCACCGGGCCGGGACGGCCGCTGCTGGCGATGGCGAAGGCTTCCGCCATGATCTCAGGCAGCGACTCCAGCGAATCCACCAGGAAGCTGTGTTTGGTACAGGCCAGCGACAGACCCAGCACGTCGATTTCCTGAAACGCATCAGTACCGATCAGCGGTGAAGCCACCTGGCCGGTAATCGCGACTACCGGCACGGAATCCAGCAGCGCATCCGCCAACCCAGTGATCAGGTTAGTGGCACCGGGACCAGAGGTGGCAATACACACGCCCACCTTGCCGGTCGCCCGGGCATAACCGAGCGCCGCCATGGCAGCGCCTTGTTCATGACGGCACAACAGGTGCTCAACGCCGCCGTCGTAGAGTGCATCGTAAACCGGCATGATCGCGCCGCCCGGATAACCAAACACGGTATCGACACCTTGCGCCCGCAACGCTTGCACCACCCATTGAGCCCCATTCATAGTTTATTTCCCCGACGCTGTCGGGGAGAAACAGGATTTTATGCTGTAAGACATACTCCACTCCCTTCTGTAGTTTTTACCGCCCAACAAAAAACCCCCGACCTTACGGTGCGGGGGTTTTTTGAATTACGGCTTGATTTTTAAGCCATTCTTCGTCTCAGCGACGCCCCGCACGGTGGGTTAATAATCACCACCACGCTAATAATGACTAGGCTAATCACGAGGGAGAACGCTTTCATAAATGGTTTGTTCTGTCATCACAGTCGAACGAATACCTACAGAGTTACCACAGACTTAACGCCACTGACAATATTTTTTTTCCACGGCACGATGGAAGCCAATGAAAAAATCCGCGTTAAAGGCAAATTAATTATATAGATATAAACAATTATTCATATTGTGCTTTTTCTTCGGACTTTTACCGACGACGTCATCGATTCACGCAAAAGCTGCAAGCCAGCGCCCATTCCAGAGTAAATACATTGTATGGCAATCGTCTTTGTGCGAGCCGTTGCTGATAACCTTGTTTTTATACTGCCGCTCAGGCTCAGGATGGCGCACGCTGCCGGGATTAACAGGAGGGAGCGTATGTCGCTGGCTGTTACCTATACGCGCGCAATGATTGGCATTCAGGCCCCTTGCGTGACGATCGAAGCCCATATCAGCAATGGCTTACCCGCGCTGACGCTGGTTGGTCTGCCGGAAACGACGGTTAAGGAAGCACGGGATCGGGTGCGCAGCGCACTGCTCAATGCCGGGTTCACCTTTCCCGCCAAACGAATCACCGTCAATCTCGCCCCGGCGGATTTGCCCAAGGAGGGGGGATGCTACGATCTGCCCATCGCGCTATCGATTCTGGCAGCCTCAGAGCAGATTTGTGGCAAGGCGTTAGCGCAGTATGAGTTTCTGGGTGAATTAGGGTTATCCGGGGCGCTGCGCGCGGTCACCGGCGCGATCCCGGCAGCCATCGCGGCTGGCAAGGCAGGCCGCCAGCTTATTTTGCCACTGGCTCATCAGCAGGAAATGGCGCTTATCGGGCACGGCGACGTACTGCTGGCAGAACACCTGAATGCGGTGTGTGCCTTTTTGCACAGCGGTGAACCGTTGACTGACAGTCAGCCGATTGACGTTCATCCCTCTACCTTCGCCAATAGCCCGGACCTGGGGGATATTATTGGGCAAGAGCAGGGAAAACGGGCGCTCGAAGTCACCGCCGCCGGAGGCCACAACCTGCTGCTGATGGGCCCCCCCGGCACCGGAAAAACCATGCTGGCCAGCCGTCTTGCCGGGCTATTGCCCCCGTTGAGCGATGAAGAGGCGCTGGAGGTCGCAGCCATTAACAGCCTGGTGAGCGCGGCGGATACCGCACTCGGCTCATGGCACACTCGCCCCTTCCGAGCACCGCACCACAGCGCATCCATGACAGCACTGGTGGGCGGCGGCACGCTGCCAAAGCCGGGGGAAATTTCACTGGCGCACAATGGCATCCTGTTTCTCGATGAGTTACCCGAGTTCGAGCGGCGCGTACTGGATGCCCTGCGGGAGCCGTTAGAGGCCGGTGAAATCGTGATTTCCCGCACCCGGGCCAAAGTGAATTATCCCGCTCGCGTGCAGCTGGTCGCCGCCATGAACCCGAGTCCATCCGGGCATTATCAAGGTATCCATAATCGCCTGCCGATACAGCAGATCCTGCGCTATCTGGGAAAACTCTCCGGGCCGTTTCTCGACCGATTCGATCTATCGATTGACGTTCCGCTACTGCCCCCCGGAACGTTGCACAAACAGGGGCGACAGGGAGAACGCAGTGCCTACGTTCGAGCGCGCGTATTGGCGGCGCGAGAGAGGCAACTGGCACGTGCGGGGAAGATCAATGCGCGCCTGACACCGCCGGAAATGGATATTCACTGCCGCTTGCACGAAGAGGATGCCGTCTGGCTGGAAGCGTTAATGACCAAGCTGGAGCTGTCTGTGCGCGCCTGGCACCGCATTTTGAAGGTAGCGAGGACCATCGCCGATCTGGCGCAACAGTCCGATATCCAGCGCGACCATTTGGCGGAGGCGATCAGTTATCGCTGCATGGACAGGCTACTGCGCCGCTTACACCGCGATTTAGGGTAAAGCACAGGCATAAAAACGGGGCCATTGGCCCCGCGAGTGAAGAACTTAATCGTCGCTATCAGTGTATTCTTCCACCGCATCCATCTGCGGCTTACCGCCTGACAGCGTGTGGAAACGCTTCGGACGACGAATACGCGCAACATATTTGGCCCAGGTTTTTTCCATGTCCGTGGACGCATCACGCTCACCGCGGCACATGGCGACGAATTGACTCTCTTCCTCGGTCACCGGTTGGCGTTTACCCAAGTCGAGCTCATTCAGCGCATAACCATAGCGCTCCAACATCTGGGCCTCTTTAATGGTGAAGTCACCGTGACGAGAGAAGCCGCGTGGGTAGGATTTATTATCAAAAAAACGATTCGTTGTAGAGAAGCTTTCCGCCATCTTACACGCTCCTAATTCTTTTATGGTCGTGCTGTTTATGGCGCGGAGTATTAGATAGGCTTGACATTCTGTAAAACAAAACATTTAAATCATCATGACAAATTTTTTTTGGAGATGAGCGTGGATACCGAATTACTGAAAACCTTCCTGGAAGTCAGCAGAACACGGCATTTTGGGCGCGCCGCAGAATCGCTCTATCTGACCCAGTCGGCGGTCAGCTTTCGTATTCGCCAATTAGAAAATCAACTTGGTGCAAATTTGTTCACTCGCCATCGCAATAATATTCGCCTGACGCCAGCAGGCGAGCGGTTGTTGCCCTACGCAGAGAGTCTGATGGGCACCTTGCAACTGGCCAAAAAAGAGGTCGCACGCTCACAGCAGCACCAGTTGCTATCGATTGGTGCGACGGCATCGCTGTGGGAAGCCTACCTGACGCCCTGGCTGCAAACATTGTATCAACAGCGCCCGCTGCTTCAGCTTGAAGCGCGCATCGCACAGCGCCACTCTCTGGTGCAGCAGTTACACGAACGGCGGTTGGACCTGCTGATCACTACCGAGCAGCCCAAAATGGAAGAGTTAACCAGCCATCTGTTAGGAAACTTCTCTTTGGCGTTGTTCGCCACACAGGATGAGGAACAGACCGAACGGCCTTTCATCAAACTGGAATGGGGCGCGGATTTTCATCAACATGAAGGGCGGTTATTGAGTAACGAACAGCTTCCCATCCTGACCACCACCTCAGCGCACCTGACGCGCCAGCTATTACTGACTACCGGCGGCTGTGCCTTTCTGCCGCGCCATTGGGAAAAAACCTATCCGCTGCTTTACGTACAGCAGCATACCCCACCGGTGATCCGCCCGCTGTACGCCGTTTGGCTGCAAAACAGCGACCAGCAGGCGCTAATTCGTCAACTGCTTAAAACCCCTATTGCCGATATGTTGTGAGCCGCGTAGCGCCGTCAGGCGCGTTTGGCGACCCAAAATGCGCTAAGTCCTTTCTGCAAGACGATAAAGGTAAACAGCAGGATGCCAATAACGATCTTGGTCCACCAGGAACTGAGGGTGCCATCAAAGGTGATATAGGTTTGAATCAGCCCTTGAATCAGTACCCCAAAGAAAGTGCCCAGCACCGTTCCCACGCCGCCCGTCAGGAGCGTGCCGCCAATCACCACCGCTGCAATCGCATCTAACTCTACGCCGCTCGCTGCCAGCGCGTAACCCGCGGAGGTATAGAGCGAGAACACAATTCCAGACAATACTGCCAGCGTGCTGGAAAGCATGTAGATCTGAATGGTGGTTTTTCTCACGCGCACCCCCATCAGCTCCGCTGACGTGATATTGCCGCCAATGGCGTAAACGCGATGACCAAAACAGGTGCGGTGCGCCAAGACCATTCCGACAATCACCGTCATCAGCATAATCAACGCCAAAAAGGTCAGACTCTCACCGCCGGGCATGCGCCACGCCAATCCAGCAAGCTGTTGATATACTGGGTGTTCAATCGGGATAGACTCCTGAGAGACAATAAAACTCATGCCGCGAACAAAGAACATACCGGCCAGCGTGATGATAAACGCAGGCAGTTTCAGGGTGTCGATAATCCACCCCATTAGCGCACCGAATGCCGCCCCCATCACCAGCGCCAGCGCAATGGCATAGCCGGGGTGCATGCCATAGGTGCCAATCAGCTTGGCTAACAGTACACCGGTAAAAGCGATCACCGAGCCGACGGAGAGATCGATCCCTCCGGAGAGAATCACAAAGGTCATACCGACAGCGACGATCCCGATAAAGGCATTATCCGTCAGCAGGTTGAAGAACACACGCGTGGATGCAAACCCCGGAAACTGACTCAGGCAAAACAGATAGCCGACGATAAAAACACCCAGCGTAATCAACAGCGGAATATTTCGTTTCAGCATTATTCGTGCCTCCGCAACAGGCGGCGCAGCGAGAAACGCGGAGACTGCATAATCAGCACCGCCAACACCACCAACGCCTTGAGCACCAGATTGAGTTCAGGACGGTATCCTGCCAATAGAATACCGGTATTCATACTTTGAATAATCAAAGCCCCAACCACGGCAAGCAGCAGATTAAACCGCCCACCGAGCAAGGAGCCACCGCCTATCACTACCGCCAGAATGGCATCCAGTTCAAGCCACAAACCGGCATTGTTGGCATCCGCACCACGAATGTCGGCCGTAATAATCACACCCGCCACCGCCGCGCAGATACCGCAGATGACATAGACGGAGATCAAGATCAGGCGCGTGCTGATGCCCGCGTTTCTCGCCGAGCGAACGTTGATACCCACAGCTTCGATAAATAATCCCAACGCGGTTTTGCGCGTCAGTAACCAGAGCAGAAGCAGCATGGCACAGGCGATAATCACCGGCATCGGCAGGTAGAACAGCGAGCCGCTGCCCAGATGTGCCAGCGCAGGATGTGCGAAGGTAATAATCTGCCCTTCGGTAATCAACTGTGCGACACCACGACCAGCTACCATCAGCATCAAGGTCGCTACAATGGGCTGGATCTGTAACACGGCGACCAGAAAGCCATTCCACAGCCCACACACGGCACCGGTGAGCACAGCCGTCAGTAAAATCACTGGTAACGTATGCCCTTGCGCCGCAAGACTCGCTGCCGTGGCACCGGCTATCGCCATCACTGCCCCTACCGAGAGGTCAATACCGCCGGTGGCGATCACCAGCGCCATGCCCAAGGCCAGCAATGCGACCGGAGCGCCGCGATTCAGGATATCGATCAGGCTGCCGAACAAGCGTCCATCTTGCACATGCAGCGAAAAGAAGTTGGGCGCTACCAGGCTATCGATTAACAGGATGACCACCAACGCCGCAATCTGTGGTAGCCCTTTACTGACGCCGAAGCGCACCCGCCGCACGGGTTTAACATGGCTGTCCGTCATGCGTACCTCCTGGTTGTAATGCAATGGCTTGCATCACGGCAGCAACGGAAATCTCCTGATGCGCCAGATGTGCCACCTGCTTTCTGTCGCGCAACACAATGATGCGATCGGCATACCCGGTCAGCTCTTCCAGCTCAGAGGAGATAACCAGCAGCGCCATACCACGCTCACACAGCTTCTCTATCAAACGAATGATCTCGGCATGGGCACCCACATCAATACCGCGCGTCGGTTCATCAAGAATAAGAAAACGAGGTTCTGTCGCCAGCCAGCGCGAGAGCAACACCTTTTGCTGATTGCCACCAGAAAGATACTGAATTTCCTGTTCAGGACTCGGCGTTCGTATCCCTAATCGCTCAATAAACATTTCTGCAATGCGGGTTTGCTCTTTTAACGCCAGCGGACGTAACCAACCACGCTGGGCCTGCAACGCCAGAATAATGTTCTCTCGAACAGTCGCTGAACCCACGATGCCTTCGGTTTTACGATCTTCAGGGCAATAACCAAATCCCAGTTTACCCGCCTTGCGTGGGCTGCGAATGGAGACGGGCTGGCCATCAACCCTGGCTTCGCCGCTATCCGGCGTTTTAATGCCAAAGATAAGCTGTGCGGTTTCTGTGCGACCCGATCCCAGCAATCCAGCCAGCCCGACGATTTCGCCCGGCGCAACGGACAAATCAAAGGGATCAACCATATTACGACGGCCATAGCCACGGAATTCGACCAAAGGATCGCCGGTTTCAGTTGCATGGGCTGAGCGCTTCAATAGCGATTCATCAAAACTGTGGCCCAGCATCATCTGTACCAAATCGATACGTGGCAACGCCGCCGTCATTTCACTGCCCACCAGTTTGCCGTTGCGCAACACGGTGATGCGATCGCTAAGGCGATAAACCTGATCGAGAAAGTGGGTGACAAAAATCATGCCCACACCGTGCTCACGCAAATGGGACAGAATGCCGAACAGCATGTCGACCTCATTTGCATCCAGACTGGCAGTAGGTTCATCAAGGATCAGCACTTTGGCGGAAAGATCGACCGCGCGAGCGATAGCAATGATCTGCTGAATGGCGATCGAGTAATTGCCTAAAGGATCGGTAACCTCTATCTGTAGCCCGTAGTAGGCGACAATTTCTCTGGCAAGCCGCGCCATTTATTTCTGATCAATCATGCCGAAGCGCAAGGGCTCCCGGCCCAAAAACAAATTCGCAGCCACCGACAGATTGGGTAATAGATTGACCTCCTGGTAAACGGTACCGATACCTAAGGATTGTGCGTGTGCCGTGTTTAACGGATCGATAGCGTTACCTTCGAGAAAAATTGCTCCTGCTGAACGCCGATAAACCCCGGTCAATGCTTTTATCAGCGTCGATTTTCCCGCGCCGTTTTCACCCAGCAGGGCAACAATTTCCCCTTTGCGTAGCGTGAAATCGACGCTGTCCAACGCTTTAATGCCAGGAAATTCGACGCTCATTCCCTGGATGTCCAACAGCAATTCAGTGTCCATCAGACTCACCTATGCCACTTGCGTTTGGGTGTTGGTCAAAACACAACCTTATTGATTACGCCTAAAACATCAGGTAACGATGGCGCATTGCACGCCATCGTTATCAGGCTTAATAACCAAGGTCTTTTTTGGACTGGTATTCCGCTTGCGCCGTATCCGGCAATAATAATCTTGATTCCGTTTGAATAAATTTCTGCGGCTGCTTCCCTTCTTTTTTCAAGGCAATTAACGCATCAAATGCCGGACCCGCCATATTTGGCGTCAGCTCTACTGTGGCATTTGCTTCACCGTCGATCATTGCTTTAAAAATATCGGGAACAGCATCGATAGAAACCACTTTAATTTGCGAGCCCGGTTTTAATCCGGCCTCTTTAATAGCCTGAATGGCACCGATCGCCATGTCATCGTTATGGGCATAAACCGCACAGATATTCTTGCCGTTCTGCTCCGCTTTGATGAAACTTTCCATCACCTCTTTACCCTTACTACGGGTAAAATCGCCTGATTGCGAGCGGATGATCTTCACATTCGGAGAAGCCGCAATGCCGTCAACAAACCCCTTTTTGCGGTTTATTGCGACGCTCGACCCCACCGTGCCTTGCAGTTCAACAACGTTACAGGGCTGGCCTGCCACATCCTTCAGCAACCATTCGGCTGCAACCTTACCTTCGTAGACGCTGTCAGAAGCAACCGCAGCGGTATACAGGGAGGGATCGTTAACATCGATCATACGGTCCAACAGGAATACCGGTATTTTTGCTTCCTTGGCTTCCTGAAGGACTGGCGTCCAGCCTGTTGCGACCACAGGCGCGATAAAAATAGCATCAACGCCTTGTGCAATAAACGATCTTACTGCCTTGATCTGGTTCTCTTGTTTCTGTTGTGCATCCGCTATTTTTAAGGTGATACCCCGTTTTTCTGCTTCTTGTTTAGCGACTTTGGTTTCAGCAGAGCGCCATCCCGACTCGGAACCGATTTGAGAAAACCCTACGGTGAGCGCCGAAGCCTGTGTTGCGCCACATAATGCTGTAGCGACAGCCATTGCGACCAGTAAACGCCTGTACATAATCTACTCCTTTATGAGCAGCCGACAGCTTTTTGGCTTGTTTGCAGGTTTTAACCCCACGTCAATACGTGCAGGTTGTACAGAGACACGACATGCACCTGACATTTTTATCAGGGCTTATCTGTTTTAGTCGAAATAGTGACGACGCGGGATGAGCAAGCTCACAACCTGGTATTACGATAGGTTTGTACATAATTACAGCTAATTCATTCAGCCATTTTCAGGCCTTTGCCGCAGGAGGAGGGACAAATTAATACATATAAACTGTATGGGATTATGTGCGTGTTACGATTAAAAAACGCTATATAACCAAAAAGCACGCACAGCAAAAAGGGCTGTCCTTTCGGACAGCCCTTTCGCTACTTTTTATCATCAGACATCGTCTGATAATCGATATAAAAACCTGGCAGTTCCCTACTCTCACATGGGGAAGCCCCACACTACCATCGGCGCTACGGCGTTTCACTTCTGAGTTCGGCATGGGGTCAGGTGGGACCACCGCGCTATCGCCGCCAGGCATATTCTGTTTCATCTCACCCGTCCTTTCGAGCCAGCAAGACCAATCTGTCAACAAGCTGAATTACGAGTAACGATTCTCTTCATCACCACTCACAACCACCAAAACATCTTCGGCGTTGTAAGGTTAAGCCTCACAGGTCATTAGTACTGGTTAGCTCAATGCATCGCTGCACTTACACACCCAGCCTATCTACGTCGTCGTCTTCAACGGCCTTTTAGCGTCCTCTAGGGACAAGGGAGAACTCATCTCGGGGCAAGTTTCGTGCTTAGATGCTTTCAGCACTTATCTCTTCCGCACGTAGCTACCGGGCAATGCCATTGGCATGACAACCCGAACACCAGTGGTGCGTTCACTCCGGTCCTCTCGTACTAGGAGCAACCCCCCTCAATTCTCCAACGCCCACGGCAGATAGGGACCGAACTGTCTCACGACGTTCTAAACCCAGCTCGCGTACCACTTTAAATGGCGAACAGCCATACCCTTGGGACCTACTTCAGCCCCAGGATGTGATGAGCCGACATCGAGGTGCCAAACACCGCCGTCGATATGAACTCTTGGGCGGTATCAGCCTGTTATCCCCGGAGTACCTTTTATCCGTTGAGCGATGGCCCTTCCATTCAGAACCACCGGATCACTAAGACCTACTTTCGTACCTGCTCGAGCCGTCACTCTCGCAGTCAAGCTAGCTTATGCCTTTGCACTAACCTCCTGATGTCCGACCAGGATTAGCTAACCTTCGTGCTCCTCCGTTACTCTTTGGGAGGAGACCGCCCCAGTCAAACTACCCACCAGACACTGTCCCCAGCCCAGATCATGGGCCCAGGTTAGAACATCAAACATTAAAGGGTGGTATTTCAAGGTTGGCTCCATGCAGACTGGCGTCCACACTTCAAAGCCTCCCACCTATCCTACACATCAAGGCTCAAGGTTCAGTGTCAAGCTATAGTAAAGGTTCACGGGGTCTTTCCGTCTTGCCGCGGGTACACTGCATCTTCACAGCGAGTTCAATTTCACTGAGTCTCGGGTGGAGACAGCCTGGCCATCATTACGCCATTCGTGCAGGTCGGAACTTACCCGACAAGGAATTTCGCTACCTTAGGACCGTTATAGTTACGGCCGCCGTTTACTGGGGCTTCGATCAAGAGCTTCTCCTTGCGGATAACCCCATCAATTAACCTTCCAGCACCGGGCAGGCGTCACACCGTATACGTCCACTTTCGTGTTTGCACAGTGCTGTGTTTTTATTAAACAGTTGCAGCCAGCTGGTATCTGCGACTGCGCAAAGCTTCAGGAGTAAATCCCTACACCTCGCACAGCGTGCCTTCTCCCGAAGTTACGGCACCATTTTGCCTAGTTCCTTCACCCGAGTTCTCTCAAGCGCCTTGGTATTCTCTACCTGACCACCTGTGTCGGTTTGGGGTACGATTCAATGTTACCTGATGCTTAGAGGCTTTTCCTGGAAGCTGGGCATCTGTCACTTCAGTACCGTAGTACCTCGTCATCACGCCTCAGTGTTAACAGTGACCCGGATTTATCAAAGTCACCCACCTACACGCTTAAACCGGGACAACCGTCGCCCGGATGACATAGCCTTCTCCGTCCCCCCTTCGCAGTAACACCAAGTACAGGAATATTAACCTGTTTCCCATCGACTACGCCTTTCGGCCTCGCCTTAGGGGTCGACTCACCCTGCCCCGATTAACGTTGGACAGGAACCCTTGGTCTTCCGGCGAGCGGGCTTTTCACCCGCTTTATCGTTACTTATGTCAGCATTCGCACTTCTGATACCTCCAGCAAACCTCACAGTTCACCTTCAACGGCTTACAGAACGCTCCCCTACCCAACAACGCCTAAGTGTCGCTGCCGCAGCTTCGGTGCATGGTTTAGCCCCGTTACATCTTCCGCGCAGGCCGACTCGACCAGTGAGCTATTACGCTTTCTTTAAATGATGGCTGCTTCTAAGCCAACATCCTGGCTGTCTATGCCTTCCCACATCGTTTCCCACTTAACCATGACTTTGGGACCTTAGCTGGCGGTCTGGGTTGTTTCCCTCTTCACGACGAACGTTAGCACCCGCCGTGTGTCTCCCGTGATAACATTCTTCGGTATTCGTAGTTTGCATCGGGTTGGTAAGTCGGGATGACCCCCTAGCCGAAACAGTGCTCTACCCCCGAAGATGAATTCACGAGGCGCTACCTAAATAGCTTTCGGGGAGAACCAGCTATCTCCCGGTTTGATTGGCCTTTCACCCCCAGCCACAAGTCATCCGCTAATTTTTCAACATTAGTCGGTTCGGTCCTCCAGTTAGTGTTACCCAACCTTCAACCTGCCCATGGCTAGATCACCGGGTTTCGGGTCTATACCCTGCAACTTAACGCCCAGTTAAGACTCGGTTTCCCTGCGGCTCCCCTATACGGTTAACCTTGCTACAGAATATAAGTCGCTGACCCATTATACAAAAGGTACGCAGTCACACCCATAAAGAGTGCTCCCACTGCTTGTACGTACACGGTTTCAGGTTCTATTTCACTCCCCTCGCCGGGGTTCTTTTCGCCTTTCCCTCACGGTACTGGTTCACTATCGGTCAGTCAGGAGTATTTAGCCTTGGAGGATGGTCCCCCCATATTCAGACAGGATGTCACGTGTCCCGCCCTACTCATCGAGCTCACAACCTGTGCATCTTCGTGTACGGGACTATCACCCTTTACTGTGCGACTTTCCAGACGCTTCCACTGACACACAAGCTGATTCAGACTCTGGGCTTTTCCCCGTTCGCTCGCCGCTACTGGGGGAATCTCGGTTGATTTCTTTTCCTCGGGGTACTGAGATGTTTCAGTTCCCCCGGTTCGCCTCATGCCACTATGTATTCATGACATGATAGTGCAACGAATTGCACTGGGTTTCCCCATTCGGGTATCGTCGGTTGTAACGCTTCATATCAGCTTACCGACGCTTTTCGCAGATTAGCACGCCCTTCATCGCCTCTGACTGCCTAGGCATCCACCGTGTACGCTTATTCACTTAACCTCACAACCCGAAAATGTTTCAGGTGTGAAAGCTTGAGAGAATCACAATAGTAGTAGTGAGCCACTATTGCTCGTTTCAATTTTCAGCTTGTTCCAGATTGTTAAAGAGCAAAATACTTCGCAGCATACTGTCAAACAGTACACTCTGAAGTATTGGGTATCGATACGGTAAATGGTGGAGCTATGCGGGATCGAACCGCAGACCTCCTGCGTGCAAAGCAGGCGCTCTCCCAGCTGAGCTATAGCCCCATCGAATGTTAGACCTTTGCCAAATCGTTTTTGAGCAAGGCGTGAAATGACGACGCATACACCAGTATGCGAGTTGTTTCACAACGCAGCACAAGAACGATTTTGGTAGGCCTGAGTGGACTTGAACCACCGACCTCACCCTTATCAGGGGTGCGCTCTAACCACCTGAGCTACAAGCCTATAAGGTCTTCTAACCGCTCGATTTCTTTCATCAGACAATCTGTGTGAACACTTCACAAGATCAGTATCATTAGGTAAGGAGGTGATCCAACCGCAGGTTCCCCTACGGTTACCTTGTTACGACTTCACCCCAGTCATGAATCACAAAGTGGTAAGCGCCCTCCCGAAGGTTAAGCTACCTACTTCTTTTGCAACCCACTCCCATGGTGTGACGGGCGGTGTGTACAAGGCCCGGGAACGTATTCACCGTAGCATTCTGATCTACGATTACTAGCGATTCCGACTTCATGGAGTCGAGTTGCAGACTCCAATCCGGACTACGACGTACTTTATGAGGTCCGCTTGCTCTCGCGAGGTCGCTTCTCTTTGTATACGCCATTGTAGCACGTGTGTAGCCCTACTCGTAAGGGCCATGATGACTTGACGTCATCCCCACCTTCCTCCAGTTTATCACTGGCAGTCTCCTTTGAGTTCCCGGCCGAACCGCTGGCAACAAAGGATAAGGGTTGCGCTCGTTGCGGGACTTAACCCAACATTTCACAACACGAGCTGACGACAGCCATGCAGCACCTGTCTCAGAGTTCCCGAAGGCACTAAAGCATCTCTGCTAAATTCTCTGGATGTCAAGAGTAGGTAAGGTTCTTCGCGTTGCATCGAATTAAACCACATGCTCCACCGCTTGTGCGGGCCCCCGTCAATTCATTTGAGTTTTAACCTTGCGGCCGTACTCCCCAGGCGGTCGATTTAACGCGTTAGCTCCGGAAGCCACGCCTCAAGGGCACAACCTCCAAATCGACATCGTTTACAGCGTGGACTACCAGGGTATCTAATCCTGTTTGCTCCCCACGCTTTCGCACCTGAGCGTCAGTCTTCGTCCAGGGGGCCGCCTTCGCCACCGGTATTCCTCCAGATCTCTACGCATTTCACCGCTACACCTGGAATTCTACCCCCCTCTACGAGACTCTAGCTTGCCAGTTTTGAATGCAGTTCCCAGGTTAAGCCCGGGGATTTCACATCCAACTTAACAAACCGCCTGCGTGCGCTTTACGCCCAGTCATTCCGATTAACGCTTGCACCCTCCGTATTACCGCGGCTGCTGGCACGGAGTTAGCCGGTGCTTCTTCTGCGAGTAACGTCAATAAGCAAGGTTATTAACCTTACTGCCTTCCTCCTCGCTGAAAGTGCTTTACAACCCGAAGGCCTTCTTCACACACGCGGCATGGCTGCATCAGGCTTGCGCCCATTGTGCAATATTCCCCACTGCTGCCTCCCGTAGGAGTCTGGACCGTGTCTCAGTTCCAGTGTGGCTGGTCATCCTCTCAGACCAGCTAGGGATCGTCGCCTAGGTGAGCCATTACCCCACCTACTAGCTAATCCCATCTGGGCACATCTGATGGCACGAGGCCCGAAGGTCCCCCGCTTTGGTCTTGCGACGTTATGCGGTATTAGCTACCGTTTCCAGTAGTTATCCCCCTCCATCAGGCAGTTTCCCAGACATTACTCACCCGTCCGCCGCTCGTCACCCAAAGAGCAAGCTCTCCTGTGCTACCGCTCGACTTGCATGTGTTAGGCCTGCCGCCAGCGTTCAATCTGAGCCATGATCAAACTCTTCAATTTAAAGTTTGATTTGCTTCTGCAAGAGAAGCGATGCTCAAAGAATTATTACTGTTAGTTCGTAATGAATTAACTGTTGTTCACTCTTCAAGACTTTTATTTTTTAAGCCCGTAGGCTTTACGATAAAGTCCTGTGAGTGCCCACACAGATTGTCTGATTAATTGTTAAAGAGCGTTGCCACATCAACCGTGGCGCGGGAGGCGTATATTACGCTGCACCGCTGAAAAGTCAACGTTAATTTTTCAATTTCGCGTTCGGCTTTCCTGTTTTACTTCTTACTGTTACCACAACCGCGTGTCGCTGTTGCCGTGTCAGTGGAGGCGCAGTATAGGGATTTCCGCGCAGCCTGCAATAGGTATTTTGAATAAAATTGACTGTTTGCTGAATTCCACAGCAAAACCCCGCTTTATACCCACTTTTGCACAATGTTATCCACAAATGAGATTCTCCCTAAAATTAGACGAGCATCACGCAAACGTTTTCGCTACAATTCTCCCGCGCAAAATTACCGCACAAGAACAGAATAGGAATGCGGTTTTATCCAGATAAAGGATAAAAACAGCAAAACTGCATTCATATACTGTTCTTTTATGCCTATCCAAAGCCAAGGGATACATCACCATGTCACAACCTCGTCCTATCCGCCGCGCTTTACTCAGCGTTTCTGACAAAGCCGGTATTGTCGAATTTGCTCAGGCGCTTTCTCAACGTGGCGTGGAGCTGCTGTCCACTGGCGGTACTGCCCGCCTGTTGGCTGATGCGGGCTTGCCCGTCACTGAAGTGTCCGACTACACGGGCTTCCCAGAGATGATGGATGGTCGCGTTAAAACCCTGCACCCGAAAGTACACGGCGGGATCCTGGGTCGTCGCGGCACGGATGACGCCATCATGGCAGAACATGACATCAGCCCCATCGATATGGTAGTGGTAAACCTCTATCCCTTCGCGCAAACGGTAGCTCGCCCCGATTGCTCCCTGGCTGATGCCGTCGAAAATATCGATATTGGCGGCCCGACCATGGTGCGCTCCGCCGCCAAGAACCATAACGATGTCGCTATCGTGGTAAAAAGCAGTGACTACACTGACATCATCAATGAAATGGATACCAATGCGCACTCTCTGACGTTGGAAACCCGCTTCAATTTGGCGATTAAAGCTTTTGAACACACCGCAGCTTACGACAGCATGATCGCCAACTACTTTGGCACCCTGGTTCCGCCTTACCATGGTGAGACCGATAAGCCGGCCGGCCACTTCCCGCGCACGCTGAACCTGAACTTCATCAAAAAGCAGGATATGCGTTACGGCGAGAACAGCCATCAGCAGGCTGCCTTCTATATTGAAGAGACGCTGAAAGAGGCCTCTGTTGCGACAGCAGAACAGTTGCAGGGCAAAGCACTGTCCTACAACAATATTGCCGACACCGATGCGGCGCTGGAGTGCGTAAAAGAGTTCGCCGAACCGGCCTGCGTTATCGTGAAACACGCCAACCCCTGTGGCGTTGCTATTGGCGAGTCGATTCTGGCGGCCTACGAACGCGCCTACAAAACTGACCCTACCTCTGCGTTTGGCGGCATCATCGCGTTTAACCGCGAACTGGACGAAGCCACCGCGCAAGCGATCATCAGCCGTCAGTTTGTGGAAGTGATCATCGCGCCTTCAGCCAGTGCGGCGGCCTTGAAAGTCACTGCGGCAAAACAGAACGTGCGCGTCCTCATTTGCGGCCAATGGCAGCAACGCGTTTCCGGGTTGGATTTCAAACGCGTCAACGGCGGCCTGCTGGTACAGGATCGCGATCTGGGCATGGTTGATGCGAGCCAACTGCGCGTTGTCACAGCGCGTCAACCGACAGCAACCGAACTGCGCGATGCACTGTTCTGCTGGAAAGTCGCGAAGTTCGTCAAATCCAATGCCATCGTCTATGCCCGTGATAATATGACTGTCGGCATCGGAGCAGGACAAATGAGCCGCGTCTATTCCGCAAAAATCGCGGGCATTAAAGCCGGCGATGAAGGATTGCAGGTTGAAGGCTCCGTGATGGCTTCCGATGCATTCTTCCCGTTCCGTGACGGTATCGATGCCGCCGCCGCCGTTGGCATTACCTGTGTGATTCAGCCGGGGGGTTCCATTCGTGATGACGAGGTTATCACCGCCGCTAACGAACACGGCATTGCTATGATCTTCACCGACATGCGCCATTTCCGCCACTAATTCAGGATATGACACAGATGAACATTTTAATCATTGGTAATGGCGGGCGCGAACATGCGCTGGCGTGGAAAGCCGCCCAGTCGCCGCTGGCAGATAATGTGTATGTCGCGCCCGGCAATGCAGGTACGGCACGCGAACCTGCGCTGCAAAACGTGGCGATCTCCGCTACCGATATTCCGGCGCTGGTTGCTTTTGCCCAGGAAAAACAGATTGGTTTAACCATCGTCGGTCCGGAAGCACCGCTGGTGATTGGCGTGGTTGATGCTTTCCGCGCCGCGGGTCTGACGATTTTTGGCCCGACGCAGGCGGCTGCACAGTTGGAAGGCTCCAAGGCCTTTACCAAAGATTTCCTGGCGCGTCAGCAGATCCCGACCGCGTTCTATCAGAATTTCACCGAGGTTGAGCCTGCGCTGGCCTATGTGCGCAAGCACGGCGCGCCTATCGTTGTAAAGGCTGACGGTCTGGCGGCGGGCAAAGGCGTTATCGTTGCCATGACGCAGGAAGAAGCGGAAAGTGCGGTTCAGGATATGCTGGCAGGCAATGCGTTTGGCGATGCCGGGCACCGTATCGTCATCGAAGAGTTTCTGGAAGGTGAAGAGGCCAGCTTTATCGTCATGGTCGACGGCGATAACGTATTGCCCATGGCCACCAGCCAGGACCACAAACGGGTTGGCGATAAAGACACCGGTCCGAACACGGGCGGTATGGGCGCATACTCTCCCGCTCCGGTGGTGACCGATGAGATTCACCAGCGCGTGATGGATCAGGTGATTTGGCCGACAGTGCGCGGCATGAAGGCGGAAGGAAATACCTATACCGGTTTCCTGTATGCCGGATTGATAATCGATGACGCGGGCCAGCCTAAGGTGATCGAATTTAACTGCCGCTTTGGCGATCCGGAAACGCAACCGATCATGATGCGCCTGCGCTCGGATCTGGTGGAGATGTGTCTGGCAGCCTGTGCAGGCAAACTGGATCAGACAACGTCTGTCTGGGATGAGCGTCCCGCGTTAGGCGTGGTGATCGCGGCAGGCGGTTATCCCGGTGACTACGCTTCCGGCGATGTCATCAGCGGATTACCGCAAGAAGAAGCGGAAGACAGTAAGGTGTTTCAGGCTGGCACCGCACTGCGTGGCGATGACGTCGTCACCAGCGGTGGACGCGTACTGTGCGTAACCGCCCTGGGTAGCACTGTCGCGCTGGCGCAGCAGAAAGCATATGAGGTTGCCAAAGATATCCGCTGGAATGGCGGTTTCTACCGCAACGATATCGGCTATCGCGCCATTGCACGCGAGCAGAATCAGTAAGCACTGCCAAAACAAAAAAGCCGGAGCGATCCGGCTTTTTTATTGATACGCCACGGGTTGTCAGACGTCTTCACTATTCGCTGAGAAATGGCTTCCACTGGCACAAATCTTCCTCAGCCACCAGCAGCAGTTGCGTACCCGCAGGGGCATCCAACCACGCCACGCGCTGCGTGACCTCAGGGCGGTGCTGTCGCTGTTCCGCTATCCATCTCAGCGAAAGCCTATCAAAATCAGGGCTGACATTTTGTCCATCGCAGGTGAGTACGCGATTGCCCTGTAGCAACCCCTGACGCAGTTTCACACTGCCAGTGCGTAACACCTCGCTGAGTTCCAGCACCCGCTTGGCATCAAACTGAAACAGCGCAATCTCATCGCCAGAAACGCTTTCACGCCGATCATCGAGTTGCCGTTGCATAAAACTCACCGTGCCGTCATCGGCAAATCGAAGATGGAGACTTTCCGGATGGGCGCCGCGATAACTGCGTTTTATTTCACGCAGGTGATCCTGAACAAACAGGTAGCGCGTTTCTACCCCGTGGCGATCGGGCCACAGATTATCATCCTGCAACGCATTGGAGAGTGTCACTAACTGTGTGCTGTGCTGTTGGCTATCATCTTTGCGCCACACGCGCACCACCGCGCGATCGCCGACATAGCCGGTGGCGAAGGTCGTTGGCGGTGGCGAGTGACTGGAGCAGGCGGTGAGCAATCCGGCAATAGCCACCGAACCCAACCTGCGCCACAAAAGCAAAAGGGGCGCTAACGCCCCTTTGCTTGAATCCTTCACTGGCATTCGCTTATTTAACAGCGTCTTTCAGTGCTTTGCCCGCAACAAATGCCGGGACATTCGCCGCAGCGATTTTGATTTCTTTACCCGTTTGCGGGTTGCGGCCAGTGCGCTCGTTACGATGGTTCACTTTAAACGTACCAAAACCCACTAATTGTACTGCATCGCCTGCTTTCAGAGACTCAGTTACCGCGGCCAGAGTGGCTTCTAACGCTGTTTTAGCCTGAGCCTTGGACAGGTCAGCTTTGTCTGCAATCACATCAATCAGTTGAGTCTTATTCATAAGTTATCCTTACAGTGTGTTTATCGCTTGCTTAGCATCGAGTGCGACGGATATGCTCAAAAGCACTCTCCTGCATACACGCACCGACAGCCACTTTTTTTACGCCCCCCAAATGTAGACCAGACAGGGGGCGGATGTGAAGCCCTTCAACTTGTCATTTAGGGCCTTAAATCACGTTTTATCGCCTTATTGGCCTAAATTTATGCCAATATTGCTGCTCCCAGCTTCCCGCAGGTCGGCGCGCAGCCCTTTAATCAATTCCAAATCACGCTCTTCACACGCCGCCAGCAATCGAAAAATCTCCCACTGAATATCCCATTCTTCTTCGATAGCGGGCAGCGTGTAGAGTTCTTCGTCCGTCATTTCACGACCAGCTTGCGTCATTTCCAGCATCGCTACCGTGCGAATGGAGGTTTCGCTAATAGCAATCGCATGCTCGAGCGTGGCACCACTCAGTTGCGAATGAATGAGTTCACCCAATGCAATGCACGCGTCAATGGCCGGATAGACACCGTATAAATCGTAATCATCCGCGGAGGGAATAGCGTCTTCCCATTTCTCCAACTGGCTGTCGAAATTAACTTTGGCCTCTTTCACCACCAGCACTTCCCACACCAGATCGAGGATGCGTCGATACAGCTGCGCATCACCAAACTCGGTCTGGCGGCAGAATTCATAATAGTTCGGATACATCCGCTCGCAAAGGCAAGCCATAAAAGTCACATGCTGCCAGCTTTCCAGCTTCTCCAGCCGCAGGTGAATCGGATTACGTAACATCGTCGACGCTCATTATTTTTAATGGCAGGCAGTGTACCTGAAAATTTTGCCTTGCCCTATGCCTGAATTCTTAAACTTACCGCATCCCGCCTGCGTTATTGCGGATTTTCACGCAGCCAGCGTTGAAAGGCTGGCCGCTGTGAGGCAACGGCGTCCGCCCAACGCGTAGGTTCGGGTAAACGATAGCCCTGCTGGCAGCGTTTTACCCACATCAGCGCGCTGTTCAGGCTCACCCGATGGCCGGTTGAGATAAACAGCGGATTACAGCGTGCCTTGCTACGCCACACCCAGCCAATCTGTTCGTCATGATCCATCAGCGCGCTTTGGCTGCCGGGTGCTTCAGAAAGTGGGGCACTCTGACCACACAGCCGTTTTTTAGCCACGCCAATGGTTGGGACATCCACCAATAACCCAAAATGGCTGGCAACGCCCAACCGCCTGGGGTGTGAAATGCCGTGACCGTCAACAAACAGCAAATCAGGCTTCTGCACCAACTTTTCCCACGCTGCCAACAGGCCAGGACACTCACGAAAAGAGAGCAACCCCGGCACATAGGGCATTACCGTCGGGATACGGGCAATCTGGAACTCAACCAACTGAAGTGAAGGGTAGTGCAATATCGCAATCGCCGCTCGCGTCACCGCCCCCTCTTGTTCGAACCCAACATCAGCCCCGCCAATAAACCTAGGCTCGGCAAAGGGCAGGCTGTCAACATGCACGATCTCCTGCGCCCGCCGTTTCTGCTCCGCTTTCAACGCTTGCGTATCCATCAGCCTACCCCTTAAGGCGCGTTCAATCCTGATGATGGCGATTATTGATGAAACGGGCGCGACAAGCGATGCACCGCATCCACAAAAGCACCGGCATGTTCCGGTGGCACATCCTGATGAATCCCATGCCCCAAATTGAACACGTGCCCATTCCCCTGACCAAACGCGGTCAAAATCGTCTCGACTTCTTGCTCGATACGCGCTGGCGGTGCATAGAGCATTGATGGGTCCATATTGCCTTGCAGCGCCACCTTGTCCCCAACCCGCGCCCGCACCTCACTGATATCCGTGGTCCAATCCAGACCCAGCGCATCGCACCCTGTCGCGGCCATCGCCTCCAGCCACTGGCCGCCGCCTTTGGTAAACAGCGTTACCGGCACGCGCCGCGCCTCATGCTCACGCAGCAGACCATCCACAATTTTGTGCATGTAATGCAGTGAAAACTCACGGTAGTCGCGCCCGCTCAGCGCGCCGCCCCAGGTGTCGAAAATCATCACCGATTGAGCACCGGCCTTGATCTGCGCATTCAAATACAGAATCACGCTGTCAGCCAGCTTATCCAACAGCAAGTGGAGCGTCTGTGGCTCAGCAAACAGCATTTTCTTGATAACCGTAAACGCTTTACTGCTGCCGCCTTCCACCATATAGGTTGCCAGTGTCCAAGGGCTACCGGAAAAACCGATCAATGGCACAGCACCCGCCAGTTCGCGGCGAATGGTGCGAACCGCATCCATCACATAGCCCAGCTCCTGCTCAGGATCGGGAATTGGCAAGCGCGCCACATCCGTAGCGTTCCGAACCGGATGGGTAAAACGCGGTCCTTCCCCGGTTTCGAAATAGAGCCCTAATCCCATGGCATCCGGCACGGTGAGAATATCGGAAAACAGGATGGCGGCATCCAGCGCATAGCGCCGCAGCGGTTGCAGCGTGACTTCGCAAGCCAGCTCTGGATTTCTGCACAGCGACATAAAATCACCCGCCTGTGCGCGCGTTGCTTTGTACTCTGGCAGATAGCGGCCTGCCTGGCGCATCATCCATACCGGCGTAACATCAACGGGCTGGCGCAGTAGCGCGCGCAGATAGCGATCATTTTTCAGGTCTGGCATGCGATGTCCTTTTGTCATCCTGAGAGGGGTCAAAACGCGATAACGAAACGATTGGCGCGAAGTGTAGCACGCCAACAGCGCTATTCCTGCCCATCACGGCACAGTACCACAGTGTCTTCAATCAAACGTCGCGCGACCGTACCCGGCGGCGGGAGAATTGGCAGTTGATCGTAGCGGAACCAGCCCGCATCGCGGAGTTCTTTGGGATCGTGGCGCAGGTCGCCGTCGGCATACTCCGCCATAAACGCCATCATCAGCGAATGCGGGAACGGCCATGGCTGCGAGCTGATGTAGCGCAGATTTTTAATACGAATATTGCTCTCTTCCATCACTTCGCGGGCAACGGCCTGTTCGAGGGTTTCGCCCACTTCCACAAACCCCGCCAGCACGGTATACATATTGCCACGGTGACGCTGATGCTGCGCCAGCAAGATCTCGTCGCCACGCCGGATCGCCACGATCACGCACGGGGCGATTTGCGGGTAGTAGCGCTCTTTGCAGTGCGGACACAAGCAAGCCAGTTCCGTTTTGCTGTGCACCATTTTCTGACCGCAATAGCCGCAAAACTGGTGCGAACGATAAAACTCGGCCAGTTGTACACCGCGACCGGCCAGTTGAAACAGTGCCACGTCTTCATCCAGCAGTTGCCGCACAGAATCCATGTGCGACGTTTTCTGGTGGCTGACCAGCCACACGCATTCTCCCTGCCACTCCCCTATCTGGCGCCCAACAATGCCTTCCAATCCGCACTGTACTGCCGTGCCATGCGGGAGTTTCCCTTCAGGCAGCCACACTTGACCCTCATGGCTGACCACCCACCATCCATGCTCATCACCTTTTAATGTTTGTTCCATATCTTTTCTATTGCTCCACAGACACTTCACTGGCATTTTAACTGTCAGGGATATGGCAGAATTTCATCGTCACCGATTGTTCTTTCTTATCAATGCACGAAGTCATCAATGTTAAACCAATTACAAAGTCTGACTGAGTACGTTGGTGGCAATAATGCGTTAATCGACCAATGGCTACAAGCGCGCAAGCAACTTCTGGTTGCCTATTACCATCTGGTCGGCATTAAGCCAAACAAAGATAAACACACCCCGCTCGATGAGCAGGCCCTGGATGATTTTTGCCACAACCTTGTGGACTATCTTTCCGCCTGCCATTTCCATGTCTATGAGCGCATCTTGCAAGAGGCGGTCGCACTGAGCGATCAAAAGCTGGCGCAAACGCACCGTCTGGCACTGGCGTTGCAGGCCAACACACAATTCATTATGGATTTCTACGACAGCAGTCTGGCGACCGCTATCGATCACGATAACTGCATTGAGTTTCAGCAAGCGCTGTCAAGCGTCGGCGAAGCCATGGCGGAACGCTTTGCATTGGAAGATCGACTGATTCGTCTGGTCATTGATAAAGAATAACGCCATCGCCCCACCTTACATTTTGACAGTGTCTCTCAGACGTCCTAAAGTGTCAGGGTTTTATTAACCTCATGGTAATGAGGTTATTGCCTGGTAAGCAGCCACTGTGCTGACTATACCCTAAATAATTCGAGTTTCAGGAAGGCGGCAAGTGAATGAATCCCGATGAGCTTACTCAGGTAAGTGATTCGGGTGAGTGAACGCAGCCAACGCACCTGCAACTTGAAGTATGACGGGTAGATCGGGCGTATCTTGTCGGAGTGCCTAGCGTGTTTATGTCCTACATAAACCGCAGGCTGAGACCGTTTATTCGGGATCCGCGGAACCTGATCAGGTTAAAACCTGCGAAGGGAACAAGAGTAATCCATTCTGTTTTGTCACCGTTGTCACCGCCATGTTGTTACCGACATAGCGCGTAAAATCGGGCCAAGGCAACCACAATTACTCCCTGCGAGCTCCAGACAAGCATTTTTCCTTAACCATAATCAGGAACATGCTATGTCTCAATCACCCGCCACAACACCTAAAACCCCGTCTGGCCGTCGCGAAAAGCGCGAAGCCGCCGAGGCGTTTATTCATAACCTGCGCGGCACCACCTTCCCTAACTCCACGCGCATCTACCTTACCGGGTCGCGCAGTGATATCCGGGTGCCGATGCGGGAAATCGCCCTTAGCCCAACGCTATTGGGGGGCGACAAAGACACTCCCCGCTATGAACCTAACGAAGCCGTGCCGGTGTATGACACCGCGGGGCCATATGGCGATCCCGATGCGCGGCCGGACGTGCGTACCGGGCTGGTCAAACTGCGGGCTGACTGGATTGCAGAACGTAACGACACCGCGCCGCTTTCCGGCGTCAGTTCCCGTTTTACCCAACAGCGATTGGCGGATGCCGGGTTGGATCACCTGCGCTTTGAACAGTTACCGCAACCCAAACGCGCCCAATCAGGCAAGTGCGTCACGCAGTTGCACTATGCGCGCCAAGGGCTCATCACGCCAGAAATGGAGTTTATCGCCATCCGCGAAAACATGGGACGCGAGCGCATTCGCAGCGAAGTGCTACGCCACCAGCATCCGGGGCAAAGCTTTGGCGCAATCCTACCGGACAACATCACCCCGGAATTTGTGCGCCAGGAAGTCGCCGCAGGCCGTGCCATCATCCCGTCCAACATCAATCACCCCGAATCAGAACCGATGATTATCGGGCGCAATTTTCTGGTCAAGGTAAACGCTAACATCGGCAACTCGGCGGTCACTTCGTCCATCGAGGAAGAGGTGGAAAAACTGGTCTGGTCCACGCTGTGGGGGGCCGATACGGTGATGGATCTCTCCACCGGACGCTATATTCACGAAACCCGCGAGTGGATACTGCGCAACAGCCCGGTGCCGATTGGTACCGTTCCTATTTATCAGGCGCTGGAGAAGGTCAATGGTGTCGCGGAAAACCTCACGTGGGAAATGTTCCGCGATACGCTGCTTGAGCAAGCAGAGCAAGGGGTTGATTACTTCACCATTCACGCGGGAGTGCTGCTGCGCTATGTGCCGATGACGGCACAGCGCCTGACCGGCATCGTATCGCGCGGCGGCTCCATCATGGCGAAGTGGTGCCTGTCGCACCATCAGGAGAACTTCCTCTACGTTCACTTCCGTGAAATCTGCGAGATTTGTGCGGCCTACGATGTTGCCCTGTCGCTGGGCGATGGCTTGCGTCCCGGTTCCATTCAGGATGCCAACGATCAGGCGCAGTTTGCCGAGCTGCATACCCTGGGTGAGCTGACCAAAATCGCCTGGGAGTATGACGTGCAAGTGATGATTGAAGGGCCGGGGCATGTGCCGATGCAGATGATTCGCCGCAACATGACCGAAGAGTTGGAGCACTGCCACGAAGCGCCGTTCTATACATTGGGGCCGCTGACCACCGATATCGCTCCCGGTTATGACCACTTCACCTCGGGTATCGGGGCCGCGATGATTGGCTGGTTCGGTTGCGCCATGCTCTGCTACGTTACGCCGAAAGAACACCTTGGGCTACCCAACAAAGAGGATGTGAAGCAGGGGCTTATTACCTACAAGATCGCCGCGCATGCTGCTGATTTGGCGAAAGGGCACCCCGGTGCGCAGATCCGCGATAACGCCATGTCCAAAGCGCGCTTTGAGTTTCGTTGGGAAGACCAGTTCAATCTGGCACTCGACCCGACAACCGCCCGCGCCTATCACGATGAAACCCTGCCGCAAGAATCCGGCAAAGTTGCACACTTCTGCTCCATGTGCGGCCCCAAATTCTGCTCGATGAAAATTTCGCAGGAAGTGCGTGAATACGCGGCGAAAAACCCCTCCCCTGACGTAGAAGCGCAGCCAATTCACGTCGGCATGGCAGAGATGTCCGCCCAGTTCCGAGCGCGCGGCAGCGAGCTCTACCACAGTGCCACGACGCTGCTCGGGGAGGACACGAAATGAATCCGGCATTTCCCACGACCGCGCCCCAGCTCGGGCTTTATCCGGTGGTCGACAGCGTGACCTGGATCGAGCGCCTGCTCAGTGCTGGCGTAAAAACCATCCAGTTACGCATTAAGAACAGCACCGCAGAACAAGCCGAGACCGCGATCATGCAAGCCATCGCGCTCGGGCAGGATTATCAGGCTCGCGTGTTTATTAACGATTTTTGGCAATTGGCCGTCAAGCATCGGGCATACGGCGTGCACCTGGGTCAGGAAGATCTGGACAGCGCCGATCTGGAGGCAATCCGCAATGCAGGGCTACGTTTGGGTATTTCAACCCACGATGACGCGGAACTGGCACGCGCCGTAGCGCTTACACCGTCTTATATCGCCCTCGGGCATATCTTCCCGACACAAACCAAAGAGATGCCCTCTGCGCCACAGGGTGTGAGTGAACTGAAGCGTCACATTGATGCGCTGCAAGGACGTTTCCCTACCGTGGCCATCGGCGGCATCAGTATTGACCGCGTGCCGAGCGTACTGGCAACCGGCGTCGGCAGTATTGCGGTGGTCAGCGCCATCACGCAGGCCGACGACTGGCGTCAGGCCACCGCCACCCTGCTCAGCCTGATTGAACATCAGGAGGGTCATGATGCTTAACGAGCCGACACTGAGCGATCAAGAGTTCTTACGCTACAGCCGTCAATTGCTGCTGGAAGATATCGGCCCGGAAGGACAAGAAAGGCTGAAAAAATCCCGCGTGCTGCTGGTCGGCATGGGTGGGTTAGGTGCGCCCGCCGCGCTCTATCTCGCTGCCGCAGGGGTCGGCACCTTGACGATCGCCGATGACGACCAACTGCATATTTCCAATCTACAACGGCAAATCCTCTATCGCACGCAGGATATTTCTCGCTCCAAGGCCACGCTCGCCAAGCAGCAACTCTTGGCGCTCAACCCGTTAACCGAAGTGATAACACTTACCGAGCGTTTAGCAGGAACAGCCTTACAGCACGCGGTTCAACAGGCAGATCTGGTGCTGGATTGCAGCGACAACATGGCCACACGCCATGCGATTAACGCCGCTTGCATTCAGCAGCACACGCCGTTGGTCAGCGGCAGTGCGGTTGGCTTTAGCGGACAGTTGTTGGTGCTAACGCCCCCCTACCCGCACGGCTGTTACGCCTGTCTCTATCCAGACGCGACAGAACCGCAGCGCAATTGCCGCACCGCCGGTGTGCTCGGCCCGGTGGTCGGGGTCATCGGCACGCTTCAGGCGTTGGAAGCCATCAAGCTACTGGCGGGATTGCCGTCGGCACTCAGCGGCAAGCTGCGCCTGTTTGATGGCAAGCAACAGAGCTGGCAAACCTTTCAGTTAAGCCGCTCGGCGTGCTGCCCGGTCTGTAAGGATATCGCGGCATGAACATCACGCTGAACGACACCCCGATGGAATGCGATGAGGGCATTATGGTGGAAACGCTGCTGGCGGGGTTGGATCGCTTACAGCCCGGTACGGCCCTGGCAATAAACCAGACCATTGTGCCGCGTGACGAATGGGCGACACGGCCCATTCGCTCAGGCGACGATATTCTTCTTTTTCAGGCTATCGCAGGGGGTTGATATGTTGCAGATTGCCGATACACGCTTTTCTTCCCGGTTATTAACCGGAACGGGTAAATTTGCCACCGCCGAACTGATGCACGCGGCGTTACAGGCATCGGGCTCTCAGTTAGTCACGCTGGCCATGAAACGCGTTGACCTGAAAACCGGTAATGACGCCATCTTCGCACCGCTCAAACAGCTTGGTGTGAAACTGTTGCCCAACACCTCAGGGGCAAAAACCGCAGATGAAGCGGTGTTCGCCGCACGACTGGCACGCGAAGCGCTGGGCACGCATTGGCTGAAACTGGAAATTCACCCCGATGCCAAATACCTGTTGCCCGACCCGATTGAAACCCTGCGCGCCGCTGAGCGCCTGGTCAAAGAAGGTTTTGTGGTGCTGCCCTACTGCGGCGCGGACCCGGTGCTGTGCAAGCGGCTGGAAGAGGCAGGTTGCGCCGCCGTGATGCCATTGGGCGCGCCCATCGGCTCCAATCAGGGGCTGCAAACCCGCGATTTCCTGCGCATCATTATTGAGCAGGCCACCGTGCCCGTCGTGGTTGACGCAGGTATTGGTGCCCCCAGCCACGCCACCGAGGCGCTGGAGATAGGGGCCGATGCGGTGCTGGTTAACACGGCGATTGCCGTGGCGCGCGATCCGGTGCAGATGGCTCACGCCTTTCGTTTAGCGGTGGACGCGGGCGAACGGGCTCGTCAGGCTGGATTAGGTCAACGCCAACAGGCGGCAAGTGCCACCAGCCCGTTGACCGGCTTTCTTCATCAGATAAGATCGGAGGCGCAATCATGACGCGCGCTTTTCGTACCCGCTGGGAGCAGCTCGATTGGGATGCCATCACAATCGATATCAACAGCAAAACCGCGCGTGATGTGGAACGGGCTCTTACCGCGACCACGCTCTCCCGAGACGATATGATGGCACTGCTTTCCCCGGCAGCACTGCACTATCTGGAACCGCTGGCCGCACAGGCTCAGCAACTTACCCGGCAACGCTTCGGCAATACCGTGGGCTTTTATGTGCCGCTCTACTTGTCAAACCTGTGCGCCAATGACTGCACCTACTGTGGTTTCTCCATGAGCAACCACATCAAGCGCAAGACCTTGAACCAAGAGGAAATCCTGCGCGAGATTGCCGCCATCAAAGCGCTGGGGTTTGACAACCTGCTGCTGGTCACGGGGGAGCATCAACGTAAAGTCGGCATGGATTACTTTCGCGAGATGTTTCCCGTGATTCGGCCGCACTTCAGCGCGCTGATGATGGAAGTACAGCCGATGGCGCAGGAGGATTACTCAGAACTGAAAACGCTGGGGCTGGACGGGGTGATGGTCTATCAGGAAACCTACCATCCGGTGACCTATCAACAACATCACCTGCGCGGCAACAAGCAGGATTTCCATTGGCGCCTGGACACACCGGATCGTTTGGGCAGCGCCGGGATCGACAAGATCGGGCTCGGCGCGTTAATCGGCTTATCGCACAGTTGGCGCACTGACTGCTATATGGTGGCGGAGCATCTGCTGTATTTGCAGCAAACCTACTGGCAGAGTCGTTACTCCATCTCCTTTCCGCGTCTGCGCCCCTGTGCAGGGGGGATCACGCCCGCATCGATCATGGACGAAGCGCAGTTACTGCAAGTGATTTGCGCGTTCCGCCTGCTGGCTCCCGACGTGGAATTATCGCTATCTACCCGGGAATCCCCCTATTTTCGCGATAACGTGGTGCCTATTGCTATCAACAGCGTCAGCGCGTTTTCCAAAACGCAGCCGGGCGGCTACGCAGACGATCGTTCCGAATTGGAGCAATTTGCCCCCCATGATAATCGCCGCCCGGAAGCCGTCGCACAAGCGATCGCGCAGGCTGGTCTGCAACCGGTATGGAAAGACTGGGATGGGTATTTGGGAAGGCAGTCGCATCATCAACATCACGTGGGATAACGGGGCGAAACGTGCCATTATCGGGCGATAAAACGGTCAGATCATGCACCCTCGGTTTATCTTTCGCTACGTAAAGTGAGGTTGTTGACGATCTCGACTCATCAACCAAAACCGGATTGTTCCATCCGGTTTTGCCCCCTCTGCCGATACAGGGTGGCGTTAGCACGCTGTATCGGCCCTTCTTCGACATACACCTAGTGGCCGCTCACCGTATCTTCATGCAGCAGGTGTTCCGCCTGCTCGCCAATCACGCGTAGCATCTGTTGCATCTCATCGGTTAACGGCAGACCGTAGTGCACGCGCATACAGTTGCGGTATTTGCCGGACGCAGAGAACAACGAGCCAGAGGCTATCTGGATACCGGACTGGCGCAGTAGACTATTCAGTCGCAACGTATCGAAGGTTTCAGGAAACTCAATCCACATCAGAAACCCACCTTGCGGTCGACTTACACAAATTCCACAGGGGAAATAGCGCCGCACCCAGCAGGTGAACGTATCAAGATTGCTTTTGTAATAGGCGCGCATTCGACGCACGTGGGGCTGATAATGGCCCTGACGAATAAACTCCGCCACGGCTAACTGGGTATGGGTCACGGCATAGCCCGTGCTGGTGTATTTGGTATGCAGCACGCGTTCCAGATAGCGCCCGGGAGCAATCCATCCGACACGCAACCCAGGTGCAAAGCTTTTGGAAAATGAACTGCACAGCAGCACTCTGCCATCGCTATCGAAGGATTTGATGGTGCGCGGCCGTGGGTACTCATACGCCAACTCACCGTAAGCATCATCTTCAATGATGGCAATATCAAACTGCTGTGCCAGCACGATCAGCGCCTTCTTGCGCGCATCCGGCATATAAAAGCCGAGCGGATTATTACAGCTTGGCACCAGCATGACCGCTTTTATCGGCCACTGCTCCAGCGCCAACTGCAAGGCTTCCAGACTGATACCCGTCACGGCATCGGTGGGGATTTCCACCACTTTGATCCCCAATCCTCGAAGCGTTTGCAGCGTGCCGGGAAAGGTGGGTGACTCCACCGCCACAATATCCCCTTCCCGACACAGGGAACGCAATGCGGTGAACAACGCCTCCTGACAACCGGTGGTGATCACGATATCTTCTGCCGCCAGTTGGCAATCGCTGTCAAGCGCCAATCGAGCAATTTGCTCGCGCAGTTCCGGCGCGCCATACATATTGCCGTAATTCAGTACCCGCAGGTCCTGCCGCTGACAAAAGCGCGTCAGGGATTTCCATAAAGGTTTAATCGAGGATTGGCTGACATCCGGTCCACCGCCGCCCAGGTTGTACAGGTTACGTTCCGGATTGGGGCTGAACAGCTCTCGCACCGAATCCCATTGGCTGATTTCTACCGGGCGCTGCGCAGGACGGGTTAAGCCCGGCACGGGCGGATGTGCTTTGCGCGGCGCGACATAATAGCCAGAACGGGGCTGCGGCAAAATAAGCTGCTGAGATTCCAGCACATGATAGGCCTGCTGTACGGTGCTAATGCTCACGCCGTGTTCCTGACTGAGCGTGCGCACGGAGGGCAAACGCTCGCCGTTTTGGTACAACCCTTGTTCAATGCGCTGCGCCAAAAGCGCGGCGAGATGCTGGTAACGCGTCATAAGTATCCGTGTTGCACCATGCGTCAGCAAAAAAACCAGTACAGATAGAGGTAAAACAGGCCATTCAGTTGCAATATAGCGCGATCTGTATGCTTGAAAAATCGATTTTCTGAGGCTGTATCCTCATCGCGTTCACCTTCATCATAAACAGTATCTTGAGGAGAAGGAGAGCGCAATGAGCCAGTGGAGAAGCGGTTGTAAAACAGCAATAACGCGGAGTATTGATATCACCATCCGCACCCCATTTCGGTGGTGGTGTCACTGGCTAAAACGCCGTACCACGCTGCGCGAACTGCGTCGACTCAATGACGCTCAGCTCAAAGACATCGGCCTCACCGCTCACGATGTCGACCGTTTTCGCTAAACAGAGGTTCCGGCCGGACGGGTTGAGTGCGGCCGGGTTTACAATATCCATCCAGTATGGTTCTATGTCCCGGCGTTACTCTCTCAGCCATGCGCATGGCGTTAACTCAACCCGAATGACATCATCATGCGTAAGTTCGCCATTTGGATACTCTTAACGGCCCTATCCGCTCTCGCGCTGAGCATTCATACGCTGCAACAACAGTATGAAGAACACAGCGCCGAGTTCCGTATCCTCTATCGTGATGTGGCACTCAAACTGTCTCAGCATGATGTCATCCTGACGCTGCTTTCCGCCGCCAGCGATCCCGAGAGAGTCAAAAAAGCGTTTCCCCAAATTCTTATCTTAAAAACACGCGCACCGGAGTTCAGTGCCACCGAGCCGCAACTGGCGGGCAACGGCACCTATTGGCTAAACGGCCAGCACGTCTCGTTGCTGATCGACCTCAATCAGGTACTCAGCACACTGCCGCAGAGCAATGCATTTCGTACTTTGCGTCTGTACTGGCATGACACCCCTCTGGTGGTGCTTGGTGATGCAACGACGACGTCTTACTGGCAGTGGCATAAAGCGCTGGTGGGCGATTCACAGCCGTTTGAGCTTTCGGCAGGAAACGATCCCGACTGGCGTCATCTGCCCTGGATCAGCATGCTGTTGTTTGCCCTGCTCTGGGCGCTCGTCATAGCGTTTGTCAGCCGCTACCTGATGTATAAACGTCAACGTGTGCTGGCGGATTTACGCGCGCAGTTTTCCGAACTCACCCGGCTCAATACCATGGGTGAGATCACCGCCGGTATGGTACATGAGCTGAATCAACCGCTTACTGCGATTCTGAGTTACAACCAAACCGCCCTGAGTTTACTGAAACAAGAAAAGAGCGCGGAGATCGCCCCGCTGCTCAACGCCGCGGTCGTGCAAACCAAACGCATCAGTGCCCTGCTCACCGATTTACGGCAAAAAATGCATAGCGACCATGTGCCCTTACAACCGATTAATCTGAAACCGGTCTGGTCACGTGTGTTAATGCTGCTGGAAAACGAGTTACAGGCAGGGAAAATGAAAATCATCAACAAAATCCCCGATGATCTGCCGCCGTTTCTCGCTGCACCGCAGTGGGTTGAGCAAATTCTGCATAACCTGCTGCTCAATGCGATCCAGGCACAGCGAGATAATGCGCCGAAATCGGCCTGGGTTGAGATCGCTGCATACCCGACGGAAAGGGGCATTACACTGACCCTAACGGACGGCGGACCGGGGTTATCTGAGCAGGCGCTACAGAATGTCTTTCTGCCCTTTTTCACCACCCGGCAAGGGGGATTAGGGCTCGGGATGGCGCTGACCCAAACCTTGGTGCAGGGTCTCAACGGCGACATCAGCGCAGAAAATGTCGCTGGCAGTGGAGCCCGATTCACACTGTGGTTTCCTTTCAACGCCGAGGAGCAGACCCCTTGACGCAGTGTGTTTATCTGATTGACGATGATGACGCTATCCGCGACTCACTCAGTGCATTGCTGGCTTCCGTCGGGTGGCAAACGCAACCCTATGCCAGCATTGCTGATTTTGAACATCAGCACAGTGACTGGTGCTCGCTGCACGGTTGTCTGTTGCTCGATATTCGTATGCCAGGCAAAACGGGGCTCACCCTGTTAGCGGAGTGGCAACAGCGCGGCATGGATATCCCCGTCATCATCATGACAGGTCATGGCAATATCAATTTATGCCGACGCGCCTTTAAAAGTGGTGCCTTCGAATTTTTGACCAAGCCCATCGATGCAGATCTGCTGCTCGAAACGGTTTCTGGCGCGATGGCACAGTTTCAAACGCAGGCTGCCCAGCGCCAACAAGCCACACAGTTACGGGATAAGCTCAATACGCTTTCTGCGCGCGAGCATGAAGTGATGGCACTGATGATGGAGGGGAAATCGAACAAAGAGATCGCCAAAGATCTGCAACTCTCCGCCCGCACCGTGGAGGCCCACCGCGCGAATCTGTTCTCCAAACTGGAAATAAACTCGCTGGCAAAATTGATAAAACTGTATGGTGGGCAATCGCTTATCGATAAAGCTCCGTAAAATTACGCAGTGGCTTGAGTAATCAACCGAATGGTTCCTTCCAGAGGCTCTGGTTACGCTGTCCTTGTCGCATCCCTCCCAAGGACAACAGGAGCCAGAACATAATGAAACGCCTTCTTATTACCACACTGCTTTTCAGCGGCATTACCGCCTTCCCCAGCTTGGCCAATGGCGTGTTGAGCGAAAAAAATCTTTCTTTGGCGCTGGCCGAACAGCTGGCACAGCACGCCATCCAATCCTGCGTCGCCAAGAATGTAAACGTGGCGGTGACCATCGTCGATCGTGCTGGCGTAGTGAAACTGGCCAAACGCATGGACAACGCCGGTCCGCATACCCTCGAAGCCAGCCGGATGAAGGCCTTTACCGCACTCACCACCAAAACGCCCACCGAAAACGTGATGAAAAATGCCCAGGCCAACGCTGAAGCGCAAAATCTGCGTGATATTCCGGGCTTTTTACTGCTGGCAGGCGGCGTGCCGGTGAAAGTCGGGGATCAAACCATTGGGGCGATTGGCATTGGTGGCGCGCCCTCGGGCAGTATCGACCAACAGTGTGCGCTGGATGCGCTCGAGGCGGTTAAAGCGCAACTTAGCGCAAAATAGCGGGAGAGACCGTAACGTACAGCACTATCGCGTTACGGTCTTTGTTAGCGGTCAATCCGTTGACTGTGGCTTCATACTCATACCGACCACGGCGGAGATCAGGCACCCTATCGCCAGATAACCCGCAACGCCGTACCAGGCGCCGGAGAAAAATGTCACCAGCAGCACGGCAATAAACGGCGTAAAGCCACCGCCCACCACGCTCGCGACCTGATAACCCACGCCTGCACCGCTATAGCGGTAAGCGGTACCAAACAGTTCGGTAAACATCGGTTGCTGCACACTGACGATCATATCGTGCGCGACATTCGCCAGCAGAATAGCGAACAGCAGAATCAGCACCGTGTTGTGATTCTCCAGCGCGATAAAGAACGGCACCGCACTGGCTGCACCGATCAGCGCACCGGTGACATAGATACGACGACGACCGAAGCTGTCCGCCAGTCAGGCAAAAGCAGGGATAGAAAAGCAGCTGATTGCCCCCACCAGCAGGCCGATATTCAGGAACATATCGCGCGACAGGCCAAGATGTGCGGTTGAGTAGTTCAACGCAAAAGCCGTAACGATATACATCGTCAACAGTTCGCCAAGGCCAGAGCAATGATCAGCAGAAATGCTTTTGGATGTTTGCGCAATGCTTCAAAAATGGGGAAAGAGCGGAGCTTGCTGGCGCGATCTTGCAGCGTTTTATTGGCTTCAAACTCCTGCGATTCATCCATGCCGTTACGCACCCACCAGGCGATGGCAACCAGTATCAGGCTGAACAGGAAGGGCAACCGCCAGCCCCAGGTCACAAACTCCTCGTTGGTCGTCCAATGACTGACAATAGAAATAGAGCCGGTCGCCAGCAACAAGCCGACACCATAACCGACCTGCACACCGCTACTGTAAAAGGCTTTTTTCTTCTTCGGCGCGCTTTCCACCGCAAGCAATGCTGCACCGCCCCACTCGCCACCAACAGCAAACCCCTGAATAGCACGCAAGGTGACCAGCAACACCGGAGCCCACCAGCCGATAGACGCAAATGAAGGCAACAGGCCGATGAACGCTGTGGCAATCCCCATCATCCACACGGTGATCATCAGCATGCGTTTACGCCCCAGGCGATCGCCAAAATGACCGAATACCATGCCACCCAGCGGACGGAACAAGAAGCCGACGCCAAAAGTCCCGAAGGCGGCCAGCGTCCCCATGGTCGGGCTTATCTGAGGGAAAAATTCAGTGTTAAACACCAAAGCGGCAACTATTCCGTACAGTAGAAAGTCATACCAGTCGACAACGGCGCCGACAAAACTTCCCCATGCAGCACGGCGTGCACGGTTATGTGTAGGGCTTTCAGACAGAGATTGTGAGCTGTTGCGGTTTGCTGCGCTATCGCTCTGCGGCGACATTGGTGTGCTTGTGCTGTTCATGTTTATCTCGTTATTTTAAATTTACACAACTGTACACTAAATATTACTCAGAAGAAATTCATATCATGGTTACAAAAGTACGATTAAGAAGTATGCGTGACGAAGGGGAGCAAGTCTGCTTTTTTTCTGTGAGTTCACAGGCCGAGAGATAAAAAAAACCCCGGCCAATGGACCGGGGTTTAGACGTTTAAGCGTTATCAGTAGCTAGCTTATTCGTCGTCGCTGCTACCAAAGCCTGCGTTCAGCAGTTCAGCCAGGTTTGCAGAAGCTTCATCTGCACTCACTGGCGCCACGACTGGCACTTCGCCCGCATGACGGCGACGCATGCGATCCTGGTGGTACGCATAACCAGTACCGGCCGGGATCAAACGACCCACGATGACGTTCTCTTTCAGACCGCGCAGTTCGTCGCGTTTACCCGCAACGGCTGCTTCCGTCAACACGCGCGTCGTTTCTTGGAACGAGGCCGCAGAGATGAAGGATTCGGTTGCCAGAGATGCCTTGGTGATACCCAGCAGGTCACGGTGGTACGTAGCTGCAATCTTGCCATCGGCTTCCAACTGACGGTTGGCGATCTTGATGCGCGACACTTCTGCCTGCTCGCCTTCCAGGAACTCGGAACTGCCCGCGCTGGCAATGGTGCCTTTACGCAGCATCTGACGCACGATAACTTCGATGTGTTTATCGTTAATCTTAACGCCTTGCAGACGGTAAACTTCCTGCACTTCGTTGGTGATATAACGGGTTACCGCATGTACACCACGCAAACGCAGAATGTCGTGCGCTGATTCCGGACCGTCGGAAACCACATCGCCACGTTCTACGCGTTCACCTTCAAACACGTTGAGCTGACGCCATTTCGGAATCATCTCTTCGTAAGCATCGCTACCATCCAGCGGCGAGATCACCAAACGGCGTTTGCCTTTGGTTTCCTTACCGAACGAGATGATACCGGTGATTTCAGCCAGAATAGCCGGCTCTTTCGGACGACGCGCTTCAAACAAGTCGGCAACACGTGGCAGACCACCGGTGATGTCCTTGGTACCGCCGGATTCCTGCGGAATACGCGCCAAGGTGTCACCTGCACCGATCTGAGTACCGTCTTCCAACTGAACAATCGCTTTGCCCGGCAGGAAGTACTGTGCCGGCATGTCGGTACCTGGGATCAGTACGTCATTACCCTTGGCATCAACGATTTTCAGTGCCGGACGCAGATCTTTACCGCCACCGGTACGTTCTGCACTGTCCAGAACCACGATGGAGGACAGACCGGTCAGTTCGTCGGTCTGACGAGTAATCGTCTGGCCGTCGATCATGTCGGTGAAGCGAATGCTACCGCCCACTTCTGTGATAACTGGCATGGTATGCGGATCCCAGTTTGCGACGGTTTCACCGCCGGTCACTTCGTCACCGTTGCCTTTGCCCATTACCGCACCGTAAGGCACTTTATAGCTTTCTTTGGTACGACCGAATTCGTCGATCAGTTTCAGCTCGGTGTTACGCGAGGTGATAACCAGCTTGCCCGCCGCGTTCTTAACGAACTTGGCGTTGGACAATTTCAGGCTACCTTTGTTTTTCACCTGAATGCTGGATTCAGCCGCCGCACGCGATGCCGCACCACCGATGTGGAACGTACGCATGGTCAGCTGAGTACCCGGTTCACCGATGGACTGTGCTGCGATAACCCCGATGGCCTCACCTTTGTTGATGATGTGACCACGTGCCAGGTCGCGACCGTAGCACTTGGCGCACACGCCGAAGTCGGTTTCACAACTTACTACAGAGCGAACTTTAACGGCATCGACAGAATTTTCTTCCAGCAGATCACACCATTGTTCGTCCAGCAGCGTATTACGTGCCACCAGAATGTCCGCGGTGCCCGGCTTCAGAACATCTTCAGCCGTTACACGACCCAGTACGCGCTCACGCAGCGGCTCTTTAACGTCGCCACCTTCGATAACCGGGGTCATCATGATGCCTTCGTGCGTGCCGCAATCGTCCTCGGTCACTACCAGATCCTGTGCCACGTCAACCAAACGACGGGTCAGGTAACCGGAGTTCGCTGTCTTCAACGCGGTATCCGCCAAACCTTTACGCGCACCGTGCGTGGAGATGAAGTACTGGAGTACGTTCAGACCTTCACGGAAGTTCGCGGTGATCGGCGTTTCGATGATGGAGCCATCTGGCTTCGCCATCAGACCACGCATACCGGCCAGCTGACGAATCTGTGCCGCAGAACCACGCGCACCGGAGTCAGCCATCATAAAGATGCTGTTAAAGGAAACCTGACGCTCTTCTACGCCATCACGGTTGATAACGGTTTCGGTCGAGAGGTTTTCCATCATCGCTTTGGCCACGCGCTCGTTAGCAGCGGCCCAAATGTCGATGACTTTGTTGTAACGTTCGCCGGCGGTTACCAGACCAGACTGGAACTGTTCCTGGATTTCAGCAACTTCGGCTTCCGCTTCGTTGATGATTTCCACTTTCTTCGCTGGGATGACCATATCGTCGATACCAACGGAAGAGCCAGAACGCGCTGCATAGGCAAAACCGGTGTACATGATCTGGTCAGCGAAGATAACGGTCGGCTTCAGCCCCAGCACGCGGTAACAGGTATTGAGCATCTTGGAGATGGCTTTTTTACCCAGCGCCTGGTTAACGATAGAGTACGGCAGACCTTTCGGCACGATCATCCACAGGATGGAACGGCCGACAGTGGTGTCGATCAGGCTGGTTTTAGCCACCCACTCACCCTGCGCATTCTTCTCATGCTCAGTGATACGCACTTTAACGCGCGCATGCAGTGAGGCCAGACCCGCACGGTAGATACGTTCTGCTTCTTTCGGACCGGTCAACACCATGCCTTCGCCTTTGGCGTTAACACAGTCACGAGTCATGTAGTACAGACCCAATACCACGTCCTGAGACGGAACGATGATAGGTTCGCCGTTCGCCGGAGACAGAATGTTGTTGGTGGACATCATCAGCGCACGCGCTTCCAACTGGGCTTCCAGCGTCAGCGGTACGTGAACAGCCATCTGGTCACCGTCGAAGTCGGCGTTATACGCCGCACACACCAGCGGGTGCAGCTGAATGGCTTTACCTTCGATCAAAACCGGTTCGAATGCCTGGATACCCAAACGGTGCAGCGTCGGCGCACGGTTCAGCAGTACCGGGTGTTCGCGGATAACTTCATCCAGGATATCCCAAACCACGGCTTCTTCGCGCTCAACCATTTTCTTGGCGGCTTTGATGGTGGTAGCGAGACCACGCAGTTCCAGCTTGCCATAGATGAACGGTTTGAACAGTTCGAGTGCCATTTTCTTCGGCAGACCGCACTGGTGCAGACGCAGGTACGGACCTACGGTAATAACAGAACGACCGGAGTAGTCCACGCGCTTACCGAGCAGGTTCTGACGGAAACGACCCTGCTTACCTTTGATCATGTCGGCCAAAGATTTCAGCGGACGCTTGTTGGAACCGGTGATCGCACGACCGCGACGACCGTTATCCAGCAGGGCATCTACCGCTTCTTGCAGCATACGTTTTTCGTTACGTACGATGATATCGGGTGCCGCCAGATCCAGCAGACGTTTCAAACGGTTGTTACGGTTGATCACGCGACGATACAGATCGTTCAGATCTGAGGTTGCGAAACGACCACCGTCCAGCGGAACCAGCGGACGCAGATCCGGCGGCAACACAGGCAGCACGGTCAGGATCATCCACTCCGGCTTGTTGCCAGACTGTACGAACGCTTCCAGCAGCTTGATGCGTTTGGTCAGCTTTTTACGCTTGGTTTCAGAGTTGGTTTCGTTCAACTCTTCGCGCAGCTGTTCGCATTCCTGTTCCAGATCCATGTTTTTCAACAAGGCCTGGATCGCTTCGGCACCCATCTTGGCGTCGAATTCGTCACCGAACTCTTCCAACGCGTCCAGATATTGCTCTTCAGTCAGGATCTGACGTTTTTCCAGGTTGGTCATGCCGCCTTCAATCACCACATAGGATTCGAAGTACAGCACGCGTTCGATATCGCGCAGCGGCATATCCAGCAGCAAACCGATACGGGACGGCAGCGATTTCAGGAACCAGATGTGCGCCGTCGGAGACGCCAGCTCGATGTGGCCCATGCGCTCACGGCGCACTTTGGTTTGGGTCACTTCAACGCCGCATTTCTCACAGATAACGCCACGGTGTTTCAAGCGCTTGTACTTACCGCACAGGCACTCATAGTCTTTCACTGGCCCGAAAATACGGGCGCAGAACAGACCGTCACGTTCAGGTTTGAACGTACGGTAGTTAATGGTTTCCGGCTTTTTAACTTCACCGAAAGACCAGGAACGAATCATGTCTGGCGATGCCAGCGCAATTTTGATCGCATCAAACTCTTCGGTCTTGGTTTGCGCTTTCAGAAACTTTAATAAGTCTTTCACGGATTGGCTCCCGTCGGAGTTAGACCTGTTGGATGCCTGAGCCGAAGCTCAGGCACTCCTTTACACGAGCAAAGCGTACCAGCGAGCAGGATTAACCTTCTTCCAGCTCGATGTTGATACCCAGCGAGCGGATTTCTTTCAACAGTACGTTGAAGGATTCCGGCATGCCCGGTTCCATACGATGGTCGCCATCCACGATGTTTTTATACATCTTGGTACGGCCGTTGACGTCATCGGATTTCACCGTCAGCATTTCCTGAAGGGTATAAGCTGCGCCATACGCTTCCAGCGCCCACACTTCCATCTCACCGAAGCGTTGACCACCGAACTGGGCTTTACCACCCAACGGCTGCTGGGTTACCAGGCTGTAAGAACCGGTAGAACGCGCGTGCATCTTGTCGTCAACCAAGTGGTTCAGTTTCAGCATGTACATGTAACCGACGGTTACTGAACGCTCAAACTGTTCACCGGTACGACCATCGAACAGCGTGATCTGACCGGAGGTCGGCAGACCACCCAGCGTCAGCAGTTCTTTGATCTCGGACTCTTTGGCACCGTCGAACACTGGCGTTGCCAGCGGCATCCCTTTCTTCAGGTTGTCCGCCAGACGCAACACTTCATCATCAGTGAAGGTGTTCAGGTCGACTTTTTGACGCACGTCGTTGCCCAGATCGTAAGCTTTCTGGATGAATTCGCGCAGCTTAGCCACTTCTTCCTGACGCTTGAGCATGGCGTTGATTTTCTCGCCGATACCTTTAGCAGCCATACCAAGGTGGGTTTCCAGAATCTGACCGATGTTCATACGCGATGGAACGCCCAGCGGGTTCAATACGATATCGACCGGCGTACCGTTCTCATCGTAAGGCATGTCCTCGATCGGGTTGATCTTGGAGATAACACCCTTGTTACCGTGGCGGCCAGCCATCTTGTCACCCGGTTGAATCTGACGTTTAACAGCCAGATACACCTTGACGATCTTCAGGACGCCCGGAGCCAGATCGTCGCCTTGCGTGATCTTGCGGCGCTTCGCTTCGAGTTTTTTCTCGAATTCGTGTTTCAGCTCGTCGTACTGCTCGGCCAACTGTTCCAACTGATTCTGTTTCTCTTCATCAGTCAGACCCAGTTCCAACCAACGCTCGCGCGGCAGCTTGTCCAGCTTGTCGGCTTCCACGCCGCCGGAGACCAGCACAGCGTGAATACGGGCAAACAGACCCGCTTCGAGGATCTGCAATTCTTCCGTCAGGTCTTTTTTGGCCTGCTTCAGTTGCATCTCTTCGATTTCCAGCGCACGTTTGTCTTTTTCCACGCCATCGCGGGTGAAGACCTGAACGTCGATAACCGTACCGGATACACCGTTCGGCACACGCAGGGAAGAGTCTTTAACGTCAGACGCTTTCTCACCGAAGATCGCGCGCAGCAGTTTCTCTTCTGGCGTCAGTTGGGTTTCACCTTTCGGCGTCACTTTACCGACCAGAATGTCGCCACCCGTTACTTCAGCACCGATATACACGATACCGGACTCATCCAGTTTGGAGAGTGCTGCTTCACCCACGTTCGGGATGTCGGCAGTGATCTCTTCTGGCCCCAGCTTGGTGTCGCGGGACACACACGCCAGTTCCTGAATGTGGATAGAGGTGAAACGGTCTTCCTGCACCACACGCTCAGACACGAGGATGGAGTCTTCGAAGTTGTAACCGTTCCAAGGCATGAACGCGACGCGCATGTTCTGACCCAGCGCCAGTTCACCCAGATCGGTAGACGGGCCGTCAGCCAGCACATCACCGCGTTCAACAGGTTCACCCAGAGACACACACGGCATCTGGTTGATACAGGTGTTCTGGTTGGAACGGGTGTATTTGGTCAGGTTGTAGATGTCGATGCCCGCTTCGCCCGGATACATCTCGTCTTCGTTAACTTTGATAACGATACGGGATGCGTCGACGTACTGTACGGTACCGCCACGTTTGGCAACGGCAGTTACACCGGAGTCAACGGCCACAGCGCGTTCCATACCGGTACCTACCAGCGGCTTGTCAGCGCGCAGAGTCGGTACAGCCTGACGTTGCATGTTCGCACCCATCAGGGCGCGGTTGGCGTCATCGTGTTCCAGGAACGGGATCAGAGATGCACCGACGGAAACAACCTGCTGGGTGGAAACGTCCATGTAGTCAACCTGATCGCGGCTGAACAAGCTGGATTCGCCTTTGCTACGGCAAGTCACCAGATCGTCAACGAAATGCCCTTCTTCGTCGAGGTTGGTGTTCGCCTGTGCAATAACGTAGTTGCCTTCTTCAATCGCGGACAGGTAATGGATTTCATCCGTTACCACACCGTCACGCACCAGACGATACGGGGTTTCAAGGAAACCGTATTCGTTGGTCTGTGCGTACACGGACAGCGAGTTGATAAGACCGATGTTCGGACCTTCCGGCGTTTCGATAGGACATACGCGACCGTAGTGGGTCGGGTGTACGTCACGCACTTCAAAGCCAGCACGTTCACGGGTCAGACCGCCTGGGCCCAACGCGGAGATACGGCGTTTGTGCGTAATTTCGGACAGCGGGTTGTTCTGGTCCATAAACTGGGACAACTGGCTGGAACCGAAGAACTCTTTCACCGCCGCCGAAATCGGCTTGGCGTTGATCATGTCCTGCGGCATCAGGGTATCCAGATCGCCCAGAGACAGACGTTCTTTCACCGCACGCTCTACGCGCACCAGGCCAACGCGGAATTGGTTTTCCGCCATTTCGCCCACGGAGCGGATACGACGGTTGCCCAGGTGGTCGATATCATCGACTTCGCCAGAACCGTTACGAATATCGATGAGCTTCTTCATCACCTGAATGATGTCGTCTTTGCTCAGGATACCGGAACCTTCAATCTCATCGCGCAGCAGGGAGCGGTTAAACTTCATGCGGCCCACAGCGGACAGATCGTAACGATCTTCAGAGAAGAACAGGTTCTCGAACAGCGTTTCTGCTGCTTCACGTGTCGGCGGCTCGCCCGGACGCATCATGCGATAGATTTCAACCAGCGCGCTCAGGCGATCGTTGGTCGGGTCTACACGCAGCGTTTCGGAGATATACGGGCCGTGATCCAGATCGTTGGTGAACAGGGTTTCGATGCGCTTATGGCCTGCCTGGCTCAGTTTAGCCAGCAGATCCAGCGACAGCTCCATGTTCGCCACACCGATCAGTTCGCCGGTGCTTGCGTCTACGTAGTCTTTCGCCAGCACTTTCCCGGCGATGTATTCGACCGGTACTTCAATGCGCTCTACGCTGTCTTTTTCCAGCTGGCGAATGTGGCGCGCGGTGATACGGCGGCCTTTTTCAACGTACACTTTGCCATTGGCTTCGATGTCGAACGACGCAGTTTCACCGCGCAGACGCTCAGGCACCAGATCCATTTGCAGCTTGTTGCCGTTGATCTCGTAGACAATCTTATCGAAGAACAGGTCCAGAATTTGCTCGGCCGAGAAATTCAGTGCGCGCAAAATAATGGTCGCCGGCAGTTTACGGCGGCGGTCGATACGCACAAACAGGTTATCTTTCGGGTCGAACTCGAAATCCAGCCAGGAACCACGGTAAGGAATGATACGTGCGTTATACAGCACTTTACCGGAAGAGTGGGTTTTACCCTTGTCGCTGTCAAAGAACACGCCCGGGCTACGGTGTAACTGAGAAACGATAACGCGCTCAGTACCGTTGATAACAAAAGTCCCGTTTTCGGTCATGAGCGGAATTTCACCCATGTACACTTCTTGTTCTTTGATGTCTTTTACGGTGCCTTCCGGCGCTTCGCGCTCGTAGATCACCAGACGCAGCTTGACGCGCAGCGGTGCTGAGAAGGTCACCCCGCGAATCTGACACTCTTTGACGTCAAATACGGGCTCACCCAAACGGTAGCTTATGTATTGCAGCTCAGAGCTACCGCTGTAGCTTGAAATTGGGAATACGGAACGGAATGCGGCTTCCAGACCGTACTGGCCTTCCGGATCTTGCTCGATGAACTTCTGAAACGAGTCAAGCTGGATAGAAAGGAGATAAGGTATGTCCAACACTTGCGGACGTTTACCAAAATCCTTACGAATGCGTTTTTTCTCGGTATAGGAGTAAACCATGGGGTTCCTCAGCTCGCTGAAAAGTAAGAACCACTTGCTCGTCCTGACAGGACGGTTCATTGCTACACGATTTTGTTGATCGAAAGGCAATCCGCCCTTCGTTAATACGTCTTTCTATCACTCTTAAATCATTTCATTGCTTTTGCACAGGCAGGGAACCTAGGCTGGAAAGCAGTATATTAAGGCGTCGATAGAAAAAATATTGGGATAACCCGTGGTCAAACAGTGCGAAACACCACAGATCCCCTACAGCGCAAAAAGGCTGGTGACCAAAAAGTCACCAGCCATCAGCCTGAAAACTCAGGCTGCAACCGGAAGGGTTGGCTTATTTAACTTCAACTTCAGCGCCAGCTTCTTCCAGAGATTTCTTCAGAGCTTCAGCGTCATCTTTGCTCACGCCTTCTTTCAGCGCAGCAGGTGCAGACTCAACCAGGTCTTTCGCTTCTTTCAGACCCAGGCCAGTTGCGCCACGAACAGCTTTGATTACGGCAACTTTGTTAGCGCCGATAGCTTTCAGGATAACGTCGAATTCAGTTTTCTCTTCAGCAGCTTCAACCGGGCCAGCAGCAACAGCTACAGCAGCAGAAACGCCGAATTTTTCTTCCATAGCAGAGATCAGCTCAACAACGTCCATTACGGACATAGCGGCAACTGCTTCGATAATTTGATCTTTAGTGATAGACATGACAATTGTTCCTAACAATCAGACATAGTTTATACGTAAGCAAATGCGAAAACAGGAAAAGGGCGATTACGCCGCTTCTTTCTGATCGCGAACAGCTGCCAGAGTGCGGACCAGTTTGCCTGCAGAGGCTTCTTTCATGGTCGCCATCAGGCGTGCAATTGCTTCTTCGTAAGTCGGCAGCGTTGCCAGACGGTCAATTTGAGCCGCCGGAATCAACTCACCTTCAAAGGCTGCAGCTTTAACCTCGAATTTTGCATTCGCTTTCGCGAACTCTTTGAACAGACGAGCAGCAGCGCCCGGGTGTTCCATAGAGTATGCAATCAAGGTCGGACCAACAAACGTGTCTTTCAGGCATTCGAACTGAGTGCCTTCAACGACGCGACGCAGCAGGGTGTTACGAACAACACGCATGTATACGCCAACTTCACGACCTGCTTTACGCAGTTCAGTCATTTTATCTACGGTTACGCCACGAGAATCCGCAACAACCGCAGACAGCGCGCCTTTGGCCACTTCGCTGACTTCAGCAACAATCGCTTGTTTGTCTTGAAGATTTAATGCCATTAGCTTGTGCTCCTGGATATAGCCGGAATACATTTCCGGAACTCACTTCACCTGCAACCACATGGAAAACAGGCGTCAAAACACGGTGAGCAGAATCCAGTAAAAGAAAATTTTCTTTAGGCTCTGTCACCGTCTACGCAGGAAAATTAAGCATCTCTTTTTTCAGGTAAACCTGAAAACGTTGAAGCACCTGCGGTCTTGGACGGAGGCCTGGATCAGGCCAGGCTCCAACCGAAAAAATCTGTTTTGTCCATTTAAGGACAATGGGCGTAAGATTATACATACATCTTTCGCCCAGGTAAAGCTATCAGTTAGCGACCGCGTTCAGGCCACTCTGATCAACGGCAACGCCAGCACCCATGGTGGTGGAGAGGCTAACTTTCTTGATGTACACGCCTTTCGCCTGAGCAGGTTTGGCTTTTTTCAGCGCAACCAGCAGAGACTCCAGGTTTTCTTTCAGTTTGTCAGCGTCGAAATCAACCTTACCGATGGTGGTGTGGATGATGCCGTTTTTGTCGTTGCGATAACGAACCTGACCGGCTTTCGCGTTTTTAACCGCTTCAGCAACGTTCGGCGTTACAGTACCGACTTTCGGGTTCGGCATCAGGCCACGCGGACCCAGAACCTGACCCAACTGGCCAACAACGCGCATTGCATCCGGAGAAGCAATAACCACGTCAAAGTTCATTTCGCCTTTTTTGATCTGGTCAGCCAGATCTTCCATACCTACCAGCTCTGCGCCAGCTGCTTTAGCAGCTTCAGCGTTTGCGCCTTGGGTAAATACGGCAACGCGAACGGAACGGCCAGTACCGTGCGGCAGTACAGTTGCGCCACGAACGTTCTGGTCAGATTTACGTGCGTCGATGCCCAGGTTTACGGCAACGTCAACGCTTTCAACAAACTTAGCAGTGGCCAGCTCTTTGAGCAGGGCAACAGCTTCGTTGATGTCATATTGTTTAGTAACATCAACTTTCTCACGGATCACGCGCATGCGCTTGGTCAGCTTAGCCATTTCTTAGTCCTCCACTACCAGGCCCATGGAACGAGCAGTACCCGCGATGGAGCGCGCCATGGCGTCCACGTCGGCACCCGTCATATCCGCCGCTTTGGTCTGGGCAATTTCCAGAACCTGAGCGTGGGTCACTTTACCTACTTTGTCTTTGTTCGGCTTGACAGAACCAGACTTGATACCAGCCGCTTTCTTCAGCAGAACTGCTGCCGGAGGCGTTTTGGTAACTAAGGTGAAAGAACGGTCGGAGTAAACGGTGATAACGACCGGAGTCGGCAGACCTTTTTCCAGGCTTTCTGTTTTAGCATTAAATGCCTTACAGAATTCCATGATGTTCACACCTTGCTGACCCAGAGCAGGACCAACCGGCGGGCTCGGGTTAGCCATACCAGCTGCAACTTGCAGCTTGACGTAGGCTTGTACTTTCTTGGCCATTTAACTTTCCTCTAATGGGTAATAGCGCCTTAAAAAGGCTCCCCGTGATTTTTGATTTTTTCAGATGCCGTAGCACCTAAAAACAAAAAGCGCGAAATAATAGATTAATTTTGCGCCAGATACAAGAATTTCTTTATGAACGTCAGGCGGTATTAGCCCTTTTCCACCTGTCCGAAATCCAGCTCAACGGGCGTAGCACGTCCGAAGATGGAGACCGACACTTTCAGGCGGCTTTTTTCGTAATCCACTTCTTCCACAACACCGTTGAAGTCGGCAAACGGGCCGTCGTTGACGCGCACCATTTCGCCCGGTTCGAACAGCGTTTTCGGACGCGGCTTATCACCCACCTGTTGCAGGCGGTTCATGATAGCGTCAACTTCTTTGTCGCTAATCGGCGCAGGACGATCGGACGTACCGCCGATAAAGCCCATCACACGCGGAACGCTACGCACCAAGTGCCAGCTGGCGTCTTCCATTACCATCTGTACCAGCACGTAGCCAGGGAAGAATTTGCGTTCGCTTTTACGGCGTTGGCCGCCACGAATCTCGACCACTTCTTCGGTCGGTACCATGACGTCGCCAAACAGCTCTTCCATGTTGTGCAATTTGATGTGCTCGCGCAGCGATTGTGCAACGCGGCCTTCAAAGCCGGAAAACGCCTGAACGACGTACCAACGTTTTTTTGGAGCTTCAGACATCTTAGAACCTCAGGCCTGTGATAAATGATATCAAACGGACCAGAATACCATCCAGCCCCCACAGAATCAGTGACATCACGGCAGTTACCGCGGCAACGATCAACGTGGTATGCAGCGTTTCCTGGCGGGTTGGCCAAATCACTTTACGAACTTCAGTGCGCGCTTCGCGGGCAAAGGTCACCGTTGCTTTGCCTTTGGCGGTTAACAGTGCAACACCGCCTGCGGCAGCAATCAGGATAACAACGGCCAATGCACGAAGCGGCAGACTGTACCCGCGGTAGTAATAATTACCCACAATGGCAACAACGAGCAAAGCCGCCACAACCAGCCACTTGATCACTTCCAGGCCACGCCCACTACCCTGGGTCTCGGTATTTGCACTCATAAACCAACCTGTCACTCATGAATCAGACAAATAACTTTGCCCCGCAACGCAGGGCAAACCAAACCGACATGATGTTTCGCTCGCAGCGAAACTCGGCATTTACGCTGTAATCTACAGAGCCTATCTCACCACAGATTAGCAGGATTATACGCCACAATCCGTGATGAGATAGGTTCTACTGAGGGCTGCGTAGTAAAAGGGCATCAAATGATGCCCTTTTACTACATGTTGAGTCAAATTTATCGGCGATTACGCGATAACTTTAGCAACAACACCTGCACCAACGGTACGGCCGCCTTCACGGATAGCGAAACGCAAGCCCTCGTCCATCGCGATCGGGTGGATCAGGGTAACAACCATTTTGATGTTGTCGCCCGGCATTACCATTTCAACGCCTTCCGGCAGTTCGATGGTGCCCGTTACGTCAGTGGTACGGAAGTAGAACTGAGGACGGTAGCCTTTGAAGAACGGCGTATGACGGCCACCTTCATCTTTGCTCAGGATATACACTTCAGATTCGAACTGGGTGTGCGGCTTGATGGAACCCGGCTTAGCCAGTAACTGACCACGTTCGATTTCTTCACGCTTGATACCACGCAGCAGAACACCAACGTTCTCACCCGCACGGCCTTCGTCCAGCATTTTGCGGAACATTTCAACGCCAGTACACGTTGATTTCGCCGTATCTTTGATACCAACGATTTCAACTTCTTCACCGACTTTAACGATACCGCGCTCTACACGACCGGTCACTACAGTACCACGGCCGGAGATGGAGAATACGTCTTCGATAGGCAGCAGGAACGGACGGTCAATCGCACGCTCAGGTTCTGGGATGTAGGAATCCAGGTAGCCAGCCAGTTCGATGATTTTTGCTTCCCACTCTGCTTCGCCTTCCAGTGCTTTCAGCGCTGAACCACGAACGATAGGCGTATCATCACCCGGGAAGTCGTACTGAGACAGCAGCTCACGCACTTCCATCTCAACCAGTTCCAGCAGCTCTTCGTCATCAACCATGTCACATTTGTTCAGGAACACGATGATGTACGGAACGCCTACCTGGCGACCCAGCAGGATGTGCTCACGGGTCTGCGGCATCGGGCCGTCAGTCGCAGCAACTACCAGGATCGCGCCGTCCATCTGGGCAGCACCGGTGATCATGTTTTTCACGTAGTCGGCGTGTCCCGGGCAGTCAACGTGTGCGTAGTGACGGGTCGGGGTGTCGTATTCAACGTGAGAGGTGTTGATGGTGATACCACGTGCTTTTTCTTCCGGTGCGTTATCGATCTGATCGAATGCACGCGCGCTACCGCCATAGGTTTTAGCCAGTACGGTGGTGATCGCTGCGGTCAGCGTGGTTTTACCATGGTCAACGTGGCCGATAGTACCGACGTTAACGTGCAGTTTAGTACGTTCAAACTTTTCATTAGACATTGACTGTCCCTCTAAGACACGGATAAATCGGTGATAGCACCACATTAACCAAGCTAACGCTTGACGAATATTTTACAGAAAGGAAATCAGGAGATGAAAAAGAAGTGGTGCTGATAGGCAGATTCGAACTGCCGACCTCACCCTTACCAAGGGTGCGCTCTACCAACTGAGCTATATCAGCACTTATTGGAGCGGGCAGTGGGAATCGAACCCACATCATCAGCTTGGAAGGCTGAGGTAATAGCCATTATACGATGCCCGCATCCTGAACTCGGCTACCTGATTTCTCTGTTGAAAGCTTCCGCCTTCGCCAGCACAATGATTGCCTCATCGCACTGGTTCAGCCATAACCTGTATGGCTTGAATTTGGTGGTGGGGGAAGGATTCGAACCTTCGAAGTCTGTGACGGCAGATTTACAGTCTGCTCCCTTTGGCCGCTCGGGAACCCCACCTAATTGTGTACTTGATGGTGCCGGCTGCCGGAATCGAACTGGCGACCTACTGATTACAAGTCAGTTGCTCTACCAACTGAGCTAAGCCGGCATCAAGTGCTGCGCATTCTAGGTAGAGCGAGCCACCTATGCAACAAAAAAATTGCTTAAAATGCGCTATCGCTTAGATTTTATCCAAAATCGAGCATGAATTCACGCATCATGCGATAAAATGCCTAAAGAACGTTCAAATTCACGACCAATCCCGCACATTCCCTCCTGTCGTTCATCCGTTTTTTGACATGACCTCAGCACGATTCTGCACCAACAATGACCTTTTGCTCCACGGTAACGCACCTTCTTCGCCATAAATATGTGTTTAACCGCGTTAACGACATGAATCTGGCCTGGCATGTATCTTGCTTTAATTCGGTAAAGCGGGTCAGAGAGGGCTCATTTCGCTGGAGACTGAATGATGAAAATCGTTTTACTTAATGACACAACCCTTCCGGTTTACCGTGCCGAACTGGCAGACCTGCTGCTGGATGCGGTAATGCATGGCGCCTCTGTTGGCTATGAGATGCCTCTGTCGCACGAAACCGCAGCCAGCTATTTTCACGGATTGCGCACTTCTCTGGCAGAAGGGGCCCGCTTGCTGTGGATTGCCCGTGACGCCCAGGGCATTATCGGAAGCGTGCAGCTTGAGCTTTGCCAGAAAAGCAATGGTTTGAACCGGGCAGAAGTACAAAAACTGCTGGTACACAGCCGCGCGCGTCGCCAAGGTATTGGCCGTAAACTGCTGTCGGTGTTGGAAACCACTGCCTTTGAACTTAATCGCGGCTTGCTGTATCTGGATACTCAGGCAGGCTCTCCGGCAGAAGCCTTTTACCGCATGCAGGGCTACCGTTATTTGGGAGAAATTCCTGATTATGCCAGTGCGCCCGATGGCAGTTATCACCCGACCGCCATCTACTACAAGCGCCTGTTTGTCGCCAATCGGATGACACCGGCTCTGGCAAGTTAATCGTTTCCTGACGCAATGGCGTCAGGAAATATCATCCTGTTGTCTTCTTTTCTGCGTGTCCAACGTGTAACCTGCCTGACATCTACTAATCGAATCACAACATTACCGTGTATGACCCCCCGCGGCTTATAGGTCCTGCTCACGCAACGCTTGGGCGGTTTCTTCTCTTGGCAGGATGGTCTATAGGATAAATTGGACAGATGAGAGACAGCGAGCAACCTTTGGCAACACCCTACCTACACTTCGATCGCCGTCAATGGGCTGCATTGCGCAATTCAGTGCCACTGACGCTGACAGAAGAAGAAATTATCCGGTTAAAAGGGATCAATGATGAGTTGTCGCTCGATGAAGTTGCCGAAATCTATCTGCCTTTATCACGTCTGCTTAATTTTTATATCAGCTCAAACCTGAGACGCCAGGCGGTATTGGAGCAATTTCTCGGCACTAACGGGCAACGCATTCCCTATATTATCGGCATCGCAGGCAGTGTCGCAGTGGGCAAAAGCACGACCGCGCGCGTATTGCAGGCATTGCTAAGCCGTTGGCCTGAGCATCGTCGAGTCGAGTTGATCACAACAGACGGCTTTTTGCATTCTAAACAGGTGCTTAAAGACAGAAACCTGATGCAGAAAAAAGGGTTTCCTGAATCTTACGATATCCATAGTCTGATGAAATTTGTGTCAGATATAAAATCAGGGGCTAAAAAAGTTACCGCACCAATATACTCGCACCTGACTTACGATATTGTACCGAATAGCAATAAAGTGGTGGAACAGCCGGATATTCTTATCCTTGAAGGATTAAATGTTCTGCAAAGTGGGATGGATTATCCACACGCACAACCACGCGCTTTTGTTTCTGATTTTATTGACTTTTCTATATATGTTGACGCCCCGGAAGCGTTATTAAAATCCTGGTATATAAACCGGTTTTTGAAATTCCGCTTGGGTGCATTCTCTGATCCTAATTCTTATTTTCACGAGTACGCCAAATTAACAGAAGAGCAAGCGGTGACAATCGCGACCAAAATTTGGCGTGATATTAATGAACCTAACTTGCACCAAAATATTTTGCCCACCCGTGAGCGTGCCAGCTTAATTATGACCAAAAGCGCTAATCATGCCGTTGACTATGTGCGTTTGAGAAAATAGCAATATTACCAACCAGTGGGGGGTAACACCCCCTACTGGCTATTTGCCACGCAGTGATATTTCGCCACCAATATAGGCCTTAATCTCACCATTCTCTTCGAGTAACAGCGCGCCTTGATCATCAATTCCACGTTCAATCCCGTGGATCTCGCGCTCACCCATAATCAATTTCACCGGCCGATTATAGTAATTATCGATAGCTTGCCAGCGAGGAATGAATGAGCGCAGTCCACCTTGCTCAAACACTTCCAGCGCGTTACTCAATTCAGTGATAAGCGTAGCGGCCAAAATATTACGATCGATATCGATCCCGGCTTCTTGCAGATTGATCCATTCCTGCGTCACGCTTTGCCCCGAGGAGGGCCGCATCCGCAAGTTGATGCCAATACCGATCACTAGCTGCGCCGCATCTCCGGTTTTTCCCATCAGTTCAACCAGAATGCCAGCCAATTTGCGATCGTGCATATAGAGATCGTTAGGCCATTTGACTTTGACATCATGTGCGCCAAGGCGATGCAGCACTTCAGCAATCACGATACCAATAGCCAGGCTCACGCCCACCGCTGCCGCAGGCCCCTGCTCCAAGCGCCAAAACATCGAGAGGTAAAGGTTAGCGCCAAACGGTGATTGCCACTGACGACCGCGACGACCGCGCCCCGCCTGCTGGTATTCCGCCACGCACGCATCGCCAGAGTGCAAGCTCTCCAGCCGGTCTAGCAGGTACTGGTTGGTTGAATCAATGACAGGCAGTACCGAAACATTATTTCCTGAGAGTGCGGCGCGAATAACATTCTCGTCGAGCAATTGCATCGGCTCAGGCAAGCTGTACCCTTTGCCTGTAACGGGAAACACATCCAGTCCCCATTCTCTGATGGTTTGAATATGTTTGTTAATGCCTGCTCGGCTCATTCCCAACAGTTCTCCCAGATATTCGCCTGAGTAAAACTCACCGTCGGATAGAATCTTGATGAGCGTTAACGGGACGCGGATATCTTTCATGACAGCACCTCAGTCGCGCTTACTTCACCCGTTGAAGCAATAAAGCGCACTTCCGGCTCAAGCCAGAGTGCAAATGTCTCTGCAACGCTATTACGCACATAACGCGCCAACGCGACGATATCGTCACTCGTCGCCTCATCAAGGTTGACCAGCACCAGAGCCTGCTGCTGATGAACCGCAGCGCCACCCATACGGTGCCCTTTTAATTGGCACTGGTCGATAAGCCAACCAGCAGCAAATTTAACCGTACCATCGGGCTGCGGATAGTGTGGTGCATGGGGGTAACGCATTAAGATAACCTGTGCCTGTTCGGCACTTATGACGGGGTTTTTGAAAAAACTGCCCGCATTTCCCATCAGCGCCGGATCGGGTAATTTCTTACGCCGCATCGCACATACCGTAGTAAAGATAGCATCAGGCGTCGCGGTTGCAGGATCGAGCTGCGCCAAATCACCATAGCCCAATAGCGGCACCCAGGACTTAGTCAGATACAGCCCTACCGCAATAATGGCAAACCCCCGACGGTATTCATGTTTGAAGATACTTTCACGATAACCAAACTGGCACTGCGCAGCACTGAGGCGAGTTACCTGATTAAGAGTAAGATCCAAAACATCGACGTATGCGCAAAACTGCTTAAACTCGGCGCCATAAGCGCCAATATTTTGGATGGGAGCCGAGCCGACGCAGCCAGGGATCAGCGCCAGATTTTCCAGGCCCGACACGCCCCGTTGCAACGTGTGCTCGACCAGATGATGCCAGTTCTCACCGGCACCGACGTGCAGATGCCATCCGAGATCATCCTCAGCAATCTCAATCCCTTTTATGCGGTTAACAATGACGGTCCCTGCAAAATCTTCCAAAAACAGGACATTGCTACCCTCCCCCACAATCAACACCGGTGTATTCTGTTCACTCGCATGACGCCAAGAAGCGACCAACGAATCCGGTGTATCGGCGCAAACGATCTCATCGGCATAAACGGGCAAAGAGAAGGTGTGGTATGGCTTAAGGGATGTGACACTGCTCGTCATCAGAACGTACTCTCCAGATTGAATACGCCGTAGTTTACCCGATCCCGCACGCCAAATCTCTACGGTCCGTGGGCATCTTCAACCCCAGAGTGGGCAATGAAAGGCGAATCACGCCTGATAATAAAAACGCTATATAACCAAAAAGCACGCACAGCAAAAAGGGCTGTCCTTTCGGACAGCCCTTTCGCTACTTTTTATCATCAGACATCGTCTGATAATCGATATAAAAACCTGGCAGTTCCCTACTCTCACATGGGGAAGCCCCACACTACCATCGGCGCTACGGCGTTTCACTTCTGAGTTCGGCATGGGGTCAGGTGGGACCACCGCGCTATCGCCGCCAGGCATATTCTGTTTCATCTCACCCGTCCTTTCGAGCCAGCAAGACCAATCTGTCAACAAGCTGAATTACGAGTAACGATTCTCTTCATCACCACTCACAACCACCAAAACATCTTCGGCGTTGTAAGGTTAAGCCTCACAGGTCATTAGTACTGGTTAGCTCAATGCATCGCTGCACTTACACACCCAGCCTATCTACGTCGTCGTCTTCAACGGCCTTTTAGCGTCCTCTAGGGACAAGGGAGAACTCATCTCGGGGCAAGTTTCGTGCTTAGATGCTTTCAGCACTTATCTCTTCCGCACGTAGCTACCGGGCAATGCCATTGGCATGACAACCCGAACACCAGTGGTGCGTTCACTCCGGTCCTCTCGTACTAGGAGCAACCCCCCTCAATTCTCCAACGCCCACGGCAGATAGGGACCGAACTGTCTCACGACGTTCTAAACCCAGCTCGCGTACCACTTTAAATGGCGAACAGCCATACCCTTGGGACCTACTTCAGCCCCAGGATGTGATGAGCCGACATCGAGGTGCCAAACACCGCCGTCGATATGAACTCTTGGGCGGTATCAGCCTGTTATCCCCGGAGTACCTTTTATCCGTTGAGCGATGGCCCTTCCATTCAGAACCACCGGATCACTAAGACCTACTTTCGTACCTGCTCGAGCCGTCACTCTCGCAGTCAAGCTAGCTTATGCCTTTGCACTAACCTCCTGATGTCCGACCAGGATTAGCTAACCTTCGTGCTCCTCCGTTACTCTTTGGGAGGAGACCGCCCCAGTCAAACTACCCACCAGACACTGTCCCCAGCCCAGATCATGGGCCCAGGTTAGAACATCAAACATTAAAGGGTGGTATTTCAAGGTTGGCTCCATGCAGACTGGCGTCCACACTTCAAAGCCTCCCACCTATCCTACACATCAAGGCTCAAGGTTCAGTGTCAAGCTATAGTAAAGGTTCACGGGGTCTTTCCGTCTTGCCGCGGGTACACTGCATCTTCACAGCGAGTTCAATTTCACTGAGTCTCGGGTGGAGACAGCCTGGCCATCATTACGCCATTCGTGCAGGTCGGAACTTACCCGACAAGGAATTTCGCTACCTTAGGACCGTTATAGTTACGGCCGCCGTTTACTGGGGCTTCGATCAAGAGCTTCTCCTTGCGGATAACCCCATCAATTAACCTTCCAGCACCGGGCAGGCGTCACACCGTATACGTCCACTTTCGTGTTTGCACAGTGCTGTGTTTTTATTAAACAGTTGCAGCCAGCTGGTATCTGCGACTGCGCAAAGCTTCAGGAGTAAATCCCTACACCTCGCACAGCGTGCCTTCTCCCGAAGTTACGGCACCATTTTGCCTAGTTCCTTCACCCGAGTTCTCTCAAGCGCCTTGGTATTCTCTACCTGACCACCTGTGTCGGTTTGGGGTACGATTCAATGTTACCTGATGCTTAGAGGCTTTTCCTGGAAGCTGGGCATCTGTCACTTCAGTACCGTAGTACCTCGTCATCACGCCTCAGTGTTAACAGTGACCCGGATTTATCAAAGTCACCCACCTACACGCTTAAACCGGGACAACCGTCGCCCGGATGACATAGCCTTCTCCGTCCCCCCTTCGCAGTAACACCAAGTACAGGAATATTAACCTGTTTCCCATCGACTACGCCTTTCGGCCTCGCCTTAGGGGTCGACTCACCCTGCCCCGATTAACGTTGGACAGGAACCCTTGGTCTTCCGGCGAGCGGGCTTTTCACCCGCTTTATCGTTACTTATGTCAGCATTCGCACTTCTGATACCTCCAGCAAACCTCACAGTTCACCTTCAACGGCTTACAGAACGCTCCCCTACCCAACAACGCCTAAGTGTCGCTGCCGCAGCTTCGGTGCATGGTTTAGCCCCGTTACATCTTCCGCGCAGGCCGACTCGACCAGTGAGCTATTACGCTTTCTTTAAATGATGGCTGCTTCTAAGCCAACATCCTGGCTGTCTATGCCTTCCCACATCGTTTCCCACTTAACCATGACTTTGGGACCTTAGCTGGCGGTCTGGGTTGTTTCCCTCTTCACGACGAACGTTAGCACCCGCCGTGTGTCTCCCGTGATAACATTCTTCGGTATTCGTAGTTTGCATCGGGTTGGTAAGTCGGGATGACCCCCTAGCCGAAACAGTGCTCTACCCCCGAAGATGAATTCACGAGGCGCTACCTAAATAGCTTTCGGGGAGAACCAGCTATCTCCCGGTTTGATTGGCCTTTCACCCCCAGCCACAAGTCATCCGCTAATTTTTCAACATTAGTCGGTTCGGTCCTCCAGTTAGTGTTACCCAACCTTCAACCTGCCCATGGCTAGATCACCGGGTTTCGGGTCTATACCCTGCAACTTAACGCCCAGTTAAGACTCGGTTTCCCTGCGGCTCCCCTATACGGTTAACCTTGCTACAGAATATAAGTCGCTGACCCATTATACAAAAGGTACGCAGTCACACCCATAAAGAGTGCTCCCACTGCTTGTACGTACACGGTTTCAGGTTCTATTTCACTCCCCTCGCCGGGGTTCTTTTCGCCTTTCCCTCACGGTACTGGTTCACTATCGGTCAGTCAGGAGTATTTAGCCTTGGAGGATGGTCCCCCCATATTCAGACAGGATGTCACGTGTCCCGCCCTACTCATCGAGCTCACAACCTGTGCATCTTCGTGTACGGGACTATCACCCTTTACTGTGCGACTTTCCAGACGCTTCCACTGACACACAAGCTGATTCAGACTCTGGGCTTTTCCCCGTTCGCTCGCCGCTACTGGGGGAATCTCGGTTGATTTCTTTTCCTCGGGGTACTGAGATGTTTCAGTTCCCCCGGTTCGCCTCATGCCACTATGTATTCATGACATGATAGTGCAACGAATTGCACTGGGTTTCCCCATTCGGGTATCGTCGGTTGTAACGCTTCATATCAGCTTACCGACGCTTTTCGCAGATTAGCACGCCCTTCATCGCCTCTGACTGCCTAGGCATCCACCGTGTACGCTTATTCACTTAACCTCACAACCCGAAAATGTTTCAGGTGTGAAAGCTTGAGAGAATCACAATAGTAGTAGTGAGCCACTATTGCTCGTTTCAATTTTCAGCTTGTTCCAGATTGTTAAAGAGCAAATATCGTAAACACGACTCGTAAGTCATCTTTACGTTATTGTCGGTTCCGCAGAACCGGTGATAATGTCTTTCACTCATTATCGGTATGGCGTCCCCAAGGGGATTCGAACCCCTGTTACAGCCGTGAAAGGGCAGTGTCCTAGGCCTCTAGACGATGGGGACACGAAAACCCGATTAACACAACAGCTCTAATCGGTTCGTATCAGCATGAGTCAGAGACTCATTCATCAACAGGTGCTTTTTGCTCAGCATTTTCATCAGACAATCTGTGTGAACACTTCACAGAATCAGTATCATTAGGTAAGGAGGTGATCCAACCGCAGGTTCCCCTACGGTTACCTTGTTACGACTTCACCCCAGTCATGAATCACAAAGTGGTAAGCGCCCTCCCGAAGGTTAAGCTACCTACTTCTTTTGCAACCCACTCCCATGGTGTGACGGGCGGTGTGTACAAGGCCCGGGAACGTATTCACCGTAGCATTCTGATCTACGATTACTAGCGATTCCGACTTCATGGAGTCGAGTTGCAGACTCCAATCCGGACTACGACGTACTTTATGAGGTCCGCTTGCTCTCGCGAGGTCGCTTCTCTTTGTATACGCCATTGTAGCACGTGTGTAGCCCTACTCGTAAGGGCCATGATGACTTGACGTCATCCCCACCTTCCTCCAGTTTATCACTGGCAGTCTCCTTTGAGTTCCCGGCCGAACCGCTGGCAACAAAGGATAAGGGTTGCGCTCGTTGCGGGACTTAACCCAACATTTCACAACACGAGCTGACGACAGCCATGCAGCACCTGTCTCAGAGTTCCCGAAGGCACTAAAGCATCTCTGCTAAATTCTCTGGATGTCAAGAGTAGGTAAGGTTCTTCGCGTTGCATCGAATTAAACCACATGCTCCACCGCTTGTGCGGGCCCCCGTCAATTCATTTGAGTTTTAACCTTGCGGCCGTACTCCCCAGGCGGTCGATTTAACGCGTTAGCTCCGGAAGCCACGCCTCAAGGGCACAACCTCCAAATCGACATCGTTTACAGCGTGGACTACCAGGGTATCTAATCCTGTTTGCTCCCCACGCTTTCGCACCTGAGCGTCAGTCTTCGTCCAGGGGGCCGCCTTCGCCACCGGTATTCCTCCAGATCTCTACGCATTTCACCGCTACACCTGGAATTCTACCCCCCTCTACGAGACTCTAGCTTGCCAGTTTTGAATGCAGTTCCCAGGTTAAGCCCGGGGATTTCACATCCAACTTAACAAACCGCCTGCGTGCGCTTTACGCCCAGTCATTCCGATTAACGCTTGCACCCTCCGTATTACCGCGGCTGCTGGCACGGAGTTAGCCGGTGCTTCTTCTGCGAGTAACGTCAATAAGCAAGGTTATTAACCTTACTGCCTTCCTCCTCGCTGAAAGTGCTTTACAACCCGAAGGCCTTCTTCACACACGCGGCATGGCTGCATCAGGCTTGCGCCCATTGTGCAATATTCCCCACTGCTGCCTCCCGTAGGAGTCTGGACCGTGTCTCAGTTCCAGTGTGGCTGGTCATCCTCTCAGACCAGCTAGGGATCGTCGCCTAGGTGAGCCATTACCCCACCTACTAGCTAATCCCATCTGGGCACATCTGATGGCGCGAGGCCCGAAGGTCCCCCGCTTTGGTCTTGCGACGTTATGCGGTATTAGCTACCGTTTCCAGTAGTTATCCCCCTCCATCAGGCAGTTTCCCAGACATTACTCACCCGTCCGCCGCTCGTCACCCAAAGAGCAAGCTCTCCTGTGCTACCGCTCGACTTGCATGTGTTAGGCCTGCCGCCAGCGTTCAATCTGAGCCATGATCAAACTCTTCAATTTAAAGTTTGATTTGCTTCTGCAAGAGAAGCGATGCTCAAAGAATTATTACTGTTAGTTCGTAATGAATTAACTGTTGTTCACTCTTCAAGACTTTTATTTTTTAAGCCCGTAGGCTTTACGATAAAGTCCTGTGAGTGCCCACACAGATTGTCTGATTAATTGTTAAAGAGCGTTGCCACATCAACCGTGGCGCGGGAGGCGTATATTACGCTGCACCGCTGAAAAGTCAACGTTAATTTTTCAATTTCGCGTTCGGCTTTCCTGTTTTACTTCTTACTGTTACCACAACCGCGTATCGCTGTTGCCGTGTCAGTGGAGGCGCAGTATAGACACTTCTCGCGCCCTGACAAGGGCTAATTTCAATTTTATTTCTGAGTGGGTGTTTTTTCGGCTAATCGCATAGCAAACCAGCACAGATGACGCTATTTCATCCTAAACACCCCATTTTACTGCGTCGTAAATCCTATTTACCGGTGAGCCACCGATTCACGCAGCACCAACTCGGGCGTTAATACCAGTACCGTTGGCTCGGTTTCAGGATGTTCCAAACGGTATAACAGCGTATCCACCGCCAGTTCCCCCAATTCATCTTTTGGTTGATGAATGGTGGTTAACGGCGGAGACATATAGCGCGCCAGTTCTATATCGTCATAACCCACCACGGCCATATCCCTTGGAATAGATAACCCCGCCTGATAGAGCGCGTGATAAACCCCAACGGCCATTGCATCATTACTACAGAACACGGCCTCCGGCCTTTTCGCCAGCGACAGCAGTTTACGCATCGCCTGGTACCCGGTTTCAAACTCGAAATCCCCTAACACCACGTAATCATCAGGAACGTGCAAACCGGCACGCTGCATCGCCTGCCGATAGCCTAACAGTCGGTTATAGGCCGTTGTTTTATCCTGTGGGCCAGCGATACAAGCGATATTACGGTAACCGCTGTCGATCAGATGGCGGGTTGCAATATCGCCGCCAAGCAGAGAATTGTCCTTGATAACATCACTGACGCCTTCAAACGGCGACCAGTCCATCATCACCAGTGGAATTGACGGGTAACGGCTGATGGTTTCGGAAGAGGGGCGGTGGTTCTCGGTACACATCAGGAGCAAGCCATCAACCCGCTTTTGCATCAAGGTTTCCAGACTGCGGTCCAGCCGATTATGGTCGCCTTCGGTATTGCACAGGATCAGGCTATAGCCGCGCTCGTAGCAGCTACGCTCAACGCCACGCACCACTTCAGCATAAAACGGGTTACTACTGGCCGTTAGCAACATACCAATAGTTTGCGTCTGATTGATCTTCAAACTGCGCGCCAGCGCAGACGGTGCGTAGTTGAGCGCATCAACGGCCGCCAATATCCGTTCACGCACCGTGTCGCTAACAAAGCGATTGTTATTAATTACATGTGAAACGGTTGACGTCGACACGCCCGCCAGACGAGCAACATCCTTCATTGTGGCCACAAGTCACCCCTGAGAGTGTAAAAATGCATCGATCTCATTGCGCCACGGCACAGAAGATTGAGCACCAGCGCGAGTTACCGCAATGGCAGCGGCAGCATGAGCAAATTTCACGGCGGTTTGCATCGGTTGATGTTCCAAAAGAGCCGTTACCAGCGCACCATTAAAGGTATCTCCCGCCGCAATCGTATCTACGGCCTGAACCTGGAAACCGGGAATGCGCTGACCCTGGCCGTTTTCACTCAGCCATACGCCGCGGCTACCCAATGTAATCAGCACGGTAGTAATGCCTTTATTATGCAATAGTTGCGCAGCCCGTGCTGCATCTTGCTCATTCTGCACAGTGACACCGGTCAGACGCTGTGCTTCCGTTTCATTCGGCGTGATCATATCCACCAGCGCCAGCAGCTCATCCGGCAAGTCACAGGCGGGAGCCGGGTTTAAAATTACACGCGTTTGGTGCTGATGCGCCAACTGCGCAGCGGCAATAACCGTCTCCAGCGGAGACTCAAGCTGCATTAATAAGGCAGATGCATCGATGATTTTTTGCCGGTGACGCGCCAGAACATCAGGAGTGATCGCCGCATTGGCACCCGCGTTAATACCAATCATATTCTCAGCGTCGCCATTGACAAAAATCAGCGCAACGCCCGTGGTTTCATCGGCAACGGTTTCAACGGCAGAAACATCTATCTGGTCACGAGACAACTGCTCGCGAATGCGGGCACCAATATCATCCTCACCCACGCCAGCAATAAAGGCAATATTGGCACCACTGCGCCCGGCAGCAACCGCCTGATTAGCCCCTTTACCACCAAAAGCGACCTGGTATTGCTTACCGATCACCGTTTCGCCCGGTTGAGGGAAGTGTGTCAGATTGAGGATATGGTCGGCATTAATACTGCCCAACACCACAAGTTTGCCCGTTTTCATAAAATCGCCCCAAAAGTGATTAAAAGCGCCGCCTTATTTCGGCGGCGCTACTTGTCGTTGTTATTCGTTATTCTTTGGCAACCAGTTTCAGATCAACCGGGATAATCGCCTGTACCTTTTCACCCTTGATGATCTTGTCAGCGGTTTGTACGCCAATTTCACCTATTTTTTCAGGACGTTGTGCAACAGTGGCAGCCAGTTTCCCGCCCTCTACGGCTTTTACACCATCCTGCGTGCCATCAAAACCGACCACCATGACATCAGTTTTACCCGCAGTTTGCAGAGCACGCAGCGCACCCAGTGCCATTTCATCGTTTTGTGCGAACACGGCTTTTACATCAGGGTGTGCGGTGAGCAGGTTCTGCATCACGTTCAGCCCTTTGGTACGATCGAAATCGGCGGGCTGGCTGGCCAGCATGACAAATTTGTTTTTCTCAGCGGATTTCATAAAGCCAGCGCCGCGTTCACGGGCGGCAGAGGTTCCGGCGATACCTTCCAACTGAATCACCTTGGCGCCTTCACCCAATTTTTTCGCGATGAAATCGCCGGCAACTTTGCCACCAAACGCATTGTCAGACGCCACGTGGCTTACCACCGCGCCGCTGCCTGCCACGCGATCCAGTGTAATCACCGGAATGTTGGCTTGATTCGCCAGTTTCACCGCATTACCTACGGCATCAGAGTCTGTCGGGTTGATGAGTAGCAGTTTGGTACCGCGCACGGTCAGATCCTGAACGTTGGAGAGCTCTTTTGCCGGGTTGTTTTGCGAATCCAACACCACCAGGTCGTAGCCCAATTTATCCGCTTCTTTTTGCGCGCCGTCTTTCAGTGACACGAAGAACGGGTTATTCAGGGTTGAAACCACCAATGCTATCGACTCTTTCGCCAGCGCATTGGCGCTCACCGTAGCACTTAATGCAACAGCAGAAACCAGCGTAGCCAGTTTTTTCATATTCATAATCCAATTCCTATGCGTGAGAATGAAGGTTATTTACTGCTTTTGTTATCTACCAAAACCGCCAGCAAAATAACGGCTGCCTTCACGATCATTTGGTAGTAAGAAGAAACACCTAACAGATTCAGTCCATTGTTGAGGAACCCAAGAATCAGCGCGCCGATAAGCGTGCCGACAATGCGCCCTTTACCACCCGCCAAACTGGTTCCGCCCAGCACTACTGCCGCAATCGCATCCAGTTCATACCCCGTGCCTGCCGTCGGCTGTGCCGATGACAAACGCGCGACTTCGATAATCCCAGCCAGTGCAGACAACAACCCACACAAGCCGTAGACGATAATTTTGACTTTATCGACGCTGATGCCCGACAAGCGCGTCGCCGCTTCATTGCCGCCCAGCGCATAGATATAACGCCCGAGCCGCGTGTGGTGCAGCATGTACCAGGCCGCGATAAAAACGATAACCATCAACCAGATTGGTGTAGGAATCCCCAGAGGGCGACCAATACCAAACCAACCAAAGGTATCATCGACGTCAGAAAAACCGGTGTTGATTGGGCTGCCGTTGGTGTACACCATGGTGACGCCGCGCAGCAGCAACATCATCACCAGCGTGGCGATAAACGCCTGCACTTTGCCTTTGGCCACAATCACGCCAGTACCTGCCCCGATGGCCGCACCGAGCGCCAACGCTCCAAACACCGCCAGCAGCGCATTCACTTCCAGGCCAACAATCGATGCCGCCACTGCGCCGGTCAGCGCCAGTAGCGATCCAACCGATAAATCGATACCCGATGTCAGAATCACCAGCGTCATTCCTACCGCCATAATGGCGTTCACCGATGTCTGTTGCAGGATATTGAACAGGTTATTGACCGTGAAAAAGTTAGGGCTCATGGACGAGACCACTGCGATCAGGATCAGCAGGGCAATCAGCGACTTTTGCTCCAACAGCCACTCTTTACTGAACCAGCGCTTTGCCGTGATAGATTCGGAACTCATGTCTGACTTACTCCTGCTTTACGCTATATTGCTTGCCAACCGCCGCCGCCATCAGCACTTCCTGAGTGGCCTGCTCAATGGAAAATTCACCGCTCAAGCGGCCTTCATGCATCACCAAAATGCGATCGCTCATACCCAGCACTTCCGGCATTTCCGATGACACCAAAATGATGCTAAGGCCTTCTTCTTTGAACTGGTTGATTAACTGGTAGATCTCTTTCTTAGCTCCCACATCGACGCCGCGCGTAGGTTCATCGAGAATCAGCACTTTCGGCCGCGTCATCAGACCGCGGGCAATCGCAACCTTCTGCTGATTTCCGCCGGACAACAGACCAATGGGCTGTGCCATTGAGGGGGTTTTAATATTGAATAAACGGATAAAATCACTGACCGCGGTGCGTTCGTCTTCATGTTTAAGTGCGCCAAAACCACGACTGAAATAACGCAACGCCGTCAGCGACATGTTCTCTTTGACGGACATCCCCAACACCAGACCATCACGTTTGCGATCTTCGGAGATATAAACGATACCGTTTGCCAACCCATCCTGCGGACTGCGTGTCACCACCTTACGGCCATCCAGCGCCACGTCACCGTGTGTGCGAGGAAGTGCGCCATACAGGATCTTCATCAGTTCTGTACGACCTGCGCCCATCAAGCCGGAAACACCGAGAATTTCCCCCTGCCGCAGCGTAAAGCTGACGCCTTTAACACCCGGCCCCGTCAGGTCTGTAACGCTCAAGCGAATATCACCCGGCACGGTATTCAACCTTGGGTACTGCTCTTCCAGCTTACGCCCCACCATCATTTCAATGAGCTGCTCTTCATGCAGCTGGCTGACCGGGCGCTCACCGATAAACTGACCGTCGCGCAACACGGTCACATCATCACAAATCTCGAAGATCTCTTTCAGGCGGTGGGAGATATAGACGATACCGCAGCCCTGAGCGGTCAGTTCTTTAATCACGGTAAATAAGGACGCGGTTTCGGTATCCGTCAGTGCATCGGTGGGTTCATCCATGATGATCACTTTGGATTCAAAACTCAGCACCTTGGCAATCTCGACCATTTGCTGGTCACCAATGGACAACTCGCCGACCAGTCGGCGGCTGTTGTAGCGTAGGTTGAGCTTTTTCAACAGCTTGTCGGCTTCGGCGTACATCTTTTGCCAATCAATGCGCCCCAAAGCTCCGGTAAACTCACGGCCAAGGAAAATATTTTCAGCAATCGTCAGTTGAGGAATCAGGTTGAGTTCCTGATGAATAATACCGATACCCGCGTGCTGTGATGATTTTGGCCCGTTAAAGGCAACCTCTTGCCCGAGAAAGCGAATATGACCGGCATCTTTGCGGTAAATACCGGTGAGCACCTTCATCAGGGTCGATTTACCGGCGCCGTTCTCCCCCACCAGCGCCATCACCTTGCCGGGATAGACATTCAGGGCAGCACCGGACAGCGCTTTTACACCGGGAAAGGTTTTTACTATCCCCTGCAACTGTAATAAAGGTTCCATCTCGGCCTCAGAAGGTTACGCCAGCACACAAAATAATATTGGCATAGGGCGAGCATTCACCGCTGCGAAAAACGGCCCTGCTCTGCCCGCTTTGCGTCTTGAATGCCTCGTGACTGACATAGTGCAACGCAATGGTGTTTCCCTGGTGTTGTTCAAGTTTTTGCAAATGCTCACGAATCGCTTCATGGAGCTCTGGGTTCTTCTCGATAATCTCTTGAGCAACAATCGCCGCTTCCACCTGCATCTCCTGCGTAATCACGCTCAGCACCTGTATAAAGGTAGGCACATTGTGTGTTAACGCCAGATCGACACGGGCGGTGGTGGCAGGAATGGGTAACCCTGCATCACACACCACCACTTGGTCAGTGTGCCCAAGTCGGGCAATCACGCTCGAGACTTCGGAATTGAGTAATACGCCTTTTTTCATTATTTCACTCGTTTTGATAACGACAGCGAAACGTTTCGCTTGTAGTAAAGTTTAAGAAAAAGTCCTGATAAAGCAAAAAAGAGTTTGCAGAATTGTGATCATCATCGAAACGTTTCGCTATCACAAAAAAGAGAGATAAGAAAAACATTGGGTTAGAAAATAGCCGTTGAACACGGTTTAGGAAGATTGATCGCTATCACAAATGAAAAAAACAATGAAACCAGATAATTTTTTTATTAAAACAGTGTTTCTTTTTTTCGTATAATTCACCTCACTTCCTAAAGATCACATCACCATACTCACAATTTAAACAATAACGGCACCCTGACGCCTGCCGAAAAACTCTGGTTTGTTAACAAGGATTCTAATGATGAAAAACCTATCCCTCTCTTTGGCCGCTTTCTGCTGTATGGCAGCACTCGCCACTCAGGCGCACAGCGCCGATCGTTTAACTATCGTAAAACAGTATGCCGATACCGTACTGGATAAAGCCGGCGACCATTATCACGGCACGCAGCCATCACCGTTATTGGCAAGCGGTGTCGATCCGCGCACAGGGAAACAGCTTGAGTGGATTTTCCCCGATGGGCGCACCGCTGTGCTCTCCAATTTTTCTGCTCAGCAAAACTTTATGCGCGTATTGGTTGGCCTCTCTAACCTGACGGGTGATGAGCGTTATCAACAGCGCGCCAAAACCAGCGTACGTTACTATTTCGATCGCTATCAGGATAAAAGCGGCCTGCTGATTTGGGGGGGACACCGTTTTGTCGATTTGAAAACGCTTCAGCCAGAAGGACCGAGTGAAAAAGAGCTAGTGCATGAGCTGAAAAATGCTTACCCCTACTATGAATTGATGTTTGCCGTGGATAAGCCAGCAACAGTTCGCTTCATTCGCGCATTCTGGAATGCCCACGTTTATGACTGGCAAATCTTGGAAACCAGCCGCCACGGTCAGTACGGTAAGGAGATTGGTAAACTGTGGGACAACAGCTTCACCCAGCAACCCCCGTTCTTCGCCACCAAAGGGCTGAGTTTCCTTAACGCCGGTAATGACCTGATCTATTCCGCCTCCCTGCTGTATAAAAACAACCAGGAAGCGGGTGCGCTGGTGTGGGCAAAACGGCTGGCGGAGCAGTACGTATTGCCGCGCGATAAAAAAACCGGTCTGGGCGTTTACCAATTCACTCAGGCATTAAAACGCGCTGAAACCAGCGATGATAGCGACACCAACTCTAAATACGGTGACCGTGCTCAGCGTCAGTTCGGACCAGAGTTTGGGCCTGCTGCGTTGGAAGGCAACATGATGCTGAAAGGACGCACCAGCACGCTCTATTCCGAGAATGCGCTGATGCAGCTACAGTTGGCGAAAGATTTAGGTAAAGACGGCGACGATATCAAGAAATGGACGCTGGACGGCCTCAAAGCATTTGCCAAATACGCCTATGACGAAAGCAACAACACCTTCCGTCCGATGCTCGCCAACGGTACCGATCTCTCCAATTACACGCTGCCGCGTGACGGTTACTACGGTAAGAAAGGCACGGTGCTGAAAGCCTACCCGGCCAGCAGTGATTTCCTGTTGTCCTACGCTCGCGCTTACACGCTGGAGAAAGATGCCGATTTGTGGAAAGTGGCGCGCGGTATCGCCAAGGGGTTGGATCTGGGGGATATCGGCTCAGCGCCGGGTAAAGGCGTTAGCGTCAATGTCAGCACCAAAAACAGCGATCCCTATGCTATTTTTGCGCTGATCGATCTGTGGCAGGCAACGCAGGATAAAACCTACCTGACCGTAGCCGAAAAAGTGGCCGATAACATTGTCAGCAATAATCTGCACAACGGCTTCTTTATGAACTCCGCCAAATATCAATATGCGTCCATTGATAGCATCGACCCATACGCACTGCTGGCGCTCGAAGCCACGCTGAAGAACAAACCGCAGGCCGTTGCCCCGTTCCTTAACGGCTCCGGCTTCACCGAAGGGGCTTATCGCATGCCGGACGGCAGCGCCCGCGTCTCCACCCGTGATGATGAGCTGTTTGCCCTGAAGGAAGGGGAAACCTTAAAATCGAACGGTAAATAATCCCCCAAAATGACGCCCTCGGTATTGAGGGCGTCATACACTAAATTTCTACCTGAATCCCCAGCTCTATCAGCCGGTTCGGCGGTATCTCAAACTGATCGGCCGCGCGCAACGCATTACGACTCAGCATCATAAACACCTTGCCGCGCACGCGCAGATACCAGGGTCGTTTACCCATGGTCAGCGACTCATTGGACATGAAAAACGACGTTTCCATCATTTGGCACGCTAACCCCTCCTGCCAACAGCGGTGAAATACCTCTTCCACGTTGGGCGTTTCCCGCCAGCCGTAATTGGCAATCACGCGCCAAAAGGTGGGGGAAAGCTGCTCAACCGTAACGCGTTGCACGTTATGCACATAGGGAACCGCCTCGGTGCGCATGGTCAGCAGCACCACCCTTTCATGCAACACTTTGTTGTGCTTGAGGTTATGCAGTAATGCAAACGGAATGACGTGCGTAGCGCGCGAGAGATAGACCGCCGTACCCGGCACACGCACCGGCTGGTTTTTCTCGAGTGAGACAATCATCGCATCCAGTGAATTACCATGCTCATGCAAACGGCGCAGCAACCGGAAACGCTCGCTTTTCCAAGTGGTCATAATGGTGAACATGATTAATCCCAGCGCCAGCGGCAACCAGCCGCCGGAAAGGATCTTGACCACGTTGGCCAGAAACAGCGGGATATCAATCAACAACATCGCCACCAGCAGCAGCCACACCACATAGCGATGCCAGTGCCAGTTTTTTACCGCCACGGTCGCAGAAAGAATGCTGGTCAGCACCATGGTTCCGGTCACCGCAATACCGTAAGCCGCGGCCAGATTGCCAGAATGCTCGAAGCTGACGATGACAATCACCACCGCCGTATACAGCAGCCAGTTTATCGCAGGAATATAAATCTGCCCGGATTCCATGTCTGACGTATGCACAATACGCATTGGCGGCAGATACCCCAAACGCACCGCCTGGCGCGTCAGCGAGAAGACGCCGGAGATAACGGCCTGAGACGCGATGATGGTCGCCAGCGTTGCCAGGATCAGCAGCGGAATCAACGCCCAATCGGGAGCCAGCAAAAAGAAGGGGTTTTTGATGGCTTCCGGGTTACGCAGCAGCAACGCCCCCTGACCAAAGTAGTTGAGCACCAATGATGGCAACACCACGGTAAACCACGCCAGGCGAATAGGGAATTTACCAAAGTGCCCCATATCCGCGTAGAGCGCCTCTACCCCCGTGATCGCCAGCACCACAGCACCGAGCGCGAAGAAAGAGATAAACTTGTACTCTATAAAGAAACGTACGGCGTAAACCGGGTTCAATGCCTGAAGCACTTGCGGCGTGTCCATGATGCTGCGCACGCCCAGCACCGCCAGCGTCAAAAACCAAATCAGCATCACCGGCGCAAACAGCTTACCCACGCTGCTGGTGCCGTGTTTCTGAATGGCAAACAGCAAGGTCAGCACAATCACCGACAGCGGTACGATGTAGCTATCCAACTCGGGGGCAGCAATCTCAATCCCTTCCATGGCGGAAAGCACCGACATCGCCGGGGTGATGACCACTTCGCCATAAAAAAACCCGCCGCCAATCAGCCCCATGATCAACACGATGGATGTCATGCGATCGCTGGTGTGGCGGCCGGCCAGTGACATCAGGGTCAAAATCCCCCCTTCTCCGGCGTTGTCGGCTCGCATCACATAGGAGAGATACTTGAGCGACACCACCAGCACCAGCAGCCAGAAGATCAGCGAGAGAAAACCAAATACTGAATGCTGCTCGACGCCAAACCCAAACTGTCCGGAAAGGCATTCCCTTAATGTATAAAGTGGGCTGGTGCCGATATCCCCGTACACCACGCCAATAGCTGCCAAGGTAATGGCAGGAAGCGATTGCTTATGCTCTGAGCTCATAGCGCCTATCTTCTGTTGTTTTCACTTTGCGACTTCCGCTGTTTTCACTGCGTAGAGAGCAACGCGTTTTTCGTAGACTTAGCCCGAAAGCGCACAGTATGCATATATTCATGCAAAAACCCATCCCTTCACGCCGTATCGAAACATCCAGAAATAAACTGGTTTATTGATTAACATAGCCAAAGATGGCAATAATCGATGCAGATACGATTAAAAAAATCTGTGATCTGCCGTATATTATTGCATCATCGTTGATGACTTTATCGCTTGCCACCCTGTTTTGCGCCATCAGAGTAAAAACGGATCTCTTATGCTTCAATCAGCCTCTTTGGCCGATCGTATTACACGCCTCAGCCAAGCCCTTGAACACGGCTTGTATGAACGTCAGCACGCTATTCGCCTGTGCCTGCTCGCCGCGCTCAGCGGCGAAAGCGTGTTTTTGCTGGGGCCGCCGGGCATCGCCAAGAGCATGATCGCGCGTCGTCTGAAGTTCGCGTTTCGTGACGCCCGTGCTTTCGAATACCTGATGACACGCTTCTCCACTCCAGAAGAGGTGTTTGGCCCGCTGTCGATTCAGGCGCTGAAAGATGAAGGGCGTTATCAGCGTCTTACCGGCGGCTATTTGCCGGAGGCGGAAATCGTCTTTCTGGATGAAATCTGGAAAGCGGGCCCGGCCATTCTCAATACTCTGTTGACAGCCATCAATGAACGGCGCTTTCGCAACGGCAGCCATGAAGAAACCATTCCCATGCGGCTGCTGGTAACGGCCTCCAACGAACTGCCCGAATCAGACAGCAGCTTAGAAGCGCTCTATGACCGCATGCTTATTCGCCTGTGGCTGGATAAAGTGCAGGAAAAACAAAACTTCCGCGCATTGTTGACGCATACCGGCAACGATCGCGACAACCCGGTGCGGCTGTCGCTGAGCGTCAGCGATGAAGAGTATCAGGCATGGCAAAGCGCCATCGATCGCATCGCCTTGCCGGATACCTGCTTTGAACTGATTTACGCACTGCGCCAACAGTTGAATACCACCGACAATGCGCCGTACGTTTCCGATCGACGCTGGAAGAAAGCGCTGCGACTGCTGCAAGCCTGTGCGTTCTTCTCTGGCCGTGAAAGCATTGTTCCGCTTGATATCATCTTGCTGAAAGATTGCCTGTGGCATGACAGGGATTCACAAACGCTGGTGGAACAGCACACCGAGCAACTCATCACCGCACATGCCTATCAGCAACAGGCTCTGCTGTTCCGCTTGCAGCAATTAAACGTGAAACGGCAGCAATATCAGCAGCAACAGAGCGAGTTGCAGGCGATAACGGTCGAAAAACAGGGGGCATTCCTCAGCCGTAAAGCCCACTACCTGCTGCCAGAAGCGCTGAATAAAGAGACGCTAACCGTGGTGTTACAGCGTCCACTGGTATTGAATAATATTGATGTGACACATATCGTGTTAGAAAAAAACGCCTTGCAGTCATGGCTGCAAAAAGGCGGAGAAGGCGAAATCAGGGGAAAACTCAACGGCATCGGGTTTACCCAGCACCTCGACATGTTCGTGGATGACCACCTTCATCTTGCGGTGCGCGATATCAGCCTACAGACCACCATTCTTTCTTTACCTGAAAAACGAGACTGTACCCTACCGACAGAACTTACTGATGAATATGAGAAATTGCGTCAACAGTTGCGCGAGCAGCGACGTCTGTTTCACCACCATCAGCCGTGTTTGTTCATCCCTGCCGACTGGCTGGCAAAAATAGAAGACAGCCTGCAACAGGTCGACGAACAGATACAGCTCTCGTTACAGGACTGATCGAATGTTAACGTTGGAATCGCTGGAAATGCTGTTGTCCATTGACGAAAACGAGCTCTTGGACGACCTGGTCCTCGCGCTGTTGGCAACGCCGCAGCTTGCGGTCTTTCTTGAACAGCACCCGAGAATGAAAGCGGCGCTGCTGCACGATCTGCCCGAATGGAAAGCGTCACTCAAGCAGCGCCTGCGTGCAACCGTGGCACCCGCCGATCTGGAGCGGGAATTTACCTGCTATCAAAATACCCAGACCGTCGACACTCTGACCTTTCAGTCACGCATTCCGCGTATCGTTAATACGCTGCAAACGGTGGACTCGCCTTTTCTTTCTCAGGCCAACAAGCTGATCGCACAGACAGAACCGACGCTTGGGCAACGGTTTAGCAACGCCTTCCACGCGTTGTTCTTGCAGCGCTGGAAAATGAGTCTCTCTTTACAAACGGTCTCCTTACACCATCAATTGATGGAAGCCGAAAAAGAGATCCTGCTCGACGAATTACAACAGCGGCTAACGCTGACCGGCAAACTGGAAGCCGTTCTGGCAGAGAACGAGACAGCGGCCGGACGATTATGGGATCTCAGCGCGGGAAAATTGATAAAAACCGAGCTGCAAACCCTGATTAACTTCTGCGACTTTCTGCAAAAACAGCCTTCATTGCAGCGCCTGGCCGAGCGTTTGGGCCGCAGCCGGGAAACCAAATCGATTATCGCCACCGAAGCGCCGCGCGAAGCGTTTCGCGTGATGGTTCGCGAACCGGATACGGTGCCAGAGCAAGTGGATGGCATCCATCAAAGCGATGATATTCTGCGCCTGCTCCCCGCCGAATTGGCCGCCATGGGTATCAAAGAGCTGGAATACGAATTCTATCGCCGTTTGCTGGAACGGCGGTTGCTGACCTATCGGTTGCAGGGGGAGAACTGGCACGAAAAGGTAATCGAGCGCCCGGTGTCTCACCAGCAAAACGAACAGCAGCCCAGAGGGCCTTTTATTGTCTGCGTCGATACCTCAGGGTCGATGGGCGGCTTCAATGAACGCTGCGCCAAAGCCTTTTGCCTGGCACTCATGCGCGTAGCCCTTGCTGATAATCGCCGCTGCTACATCATGCTGTTTGCCACCGACATCGTGCGCTACGAGTTGACTGCCGTCACCGGTATCGAACAGGCCACGCGCTTTCTTGGTCAATCATTTCGTGGCGGCACCAATATGGCAGCCTGTATGTCAGCGTTGCTGGATAAACTGGAAGATGATGTGTGGCACGATGCCGACGCGGTGATGATTTCTGATTTCATCGCACAGCGCTTGCCTGAAGAAACCGTGCAACGCGTGCGGCAACGACAGCAACAACATCATCATCGTTTTCATGCCGTTGCGATGTCACAGCATGGAAAACCCGGCATCCTGCATATTTTCGACCATATCTGGCACGTGGATACCGGGCTAAAAGGACGTTTACTGCGGCGATTGCGCCACGCCTGAGCGTAGCGCCTTCTACAGCGGTTACAGCAGTGCTGGCACAGATTCTCTGACCGGCTGCGGCCATACACCGCACTGCACCTGACCAATATGCGCTAATTGCAGCAATAACATCACCAGGCGGGACTGCCCGATACCACCGCCGATGGTTTGCGGCATGTCACCACGCAGTAGCGCCTGATGCCACTCCAGGGCCAGACGATCAACATCCCCGGTCAGTGTCAATTGACGTTGAAGCGCCTCAGCATCGACACGGATCCCCATGGAAGAGAGCTCAAAAGCATCATTTAACGCTGGGTTCCATACCAGGATATCGCCGTTCAGCCCTTTCAGACCCTGCTCACCCGCTGACGACCAGTCATCATAATCCGGGGCACGCACATCGTGACGTTCACCGTGGGACAACGCCCCGCCAATTCCTATCAGGAATACGGCACCCAGCTCTTTGGCAATGGCGCGTTCGCGCCCTTTGGCATCGAGTTCAGGATAACGCTTGAGCAGCGTATCGCTGTGGACAAAATGAATGGTATCCGGCAGGAAAGGGGCCAGGCCAAACTTGCTGCTCACCTCGGCTTCGGTGCGCTTTATTGCCTGATAAATGTGGTTAACAGTGGCTTTCAAATAGCTGATGGAACGCTCGCCATCCCCCATTACGCGTTCCCAATCCCACTGATCGACATAAACAGAGTGGATTGGACTCAAGCGATCTTCATCCGGGCGCAGCGCCTTCATGTGGGTGTAGATCCCTTCTCCGGCGCTAAAATCATATTCCCCTAAGGTTTTACGCTTCCATTTCGCCAAGGAGTGCACCACTTCAAACGTGGCGTCGGGCAGCGCTTTCACGTGTACCTGTACCGCTTTCTCGCTGCCGGAAAGGTTGTCCTGAGTGCCATCGCCCACGTGGCTCAGTATCGGGGCCTGAACTTCAATCAGGCCCAGCGTCTGCGCCAACTGTGCGGAGAAAAAGGATTTCACAAACGCGATTTGTTGTTGTTTTTCGATATAGCTCTTTTTCATTTACCCATGTCCGTCGTCACTGTCTATTGTGCAATTAAGCAATAGAATGGCGGTGAAACTCAATATTCCAGCAAAGAAACAGGCATCATGGTTTTGATTCCTCATTTAACGCATGCTAAAAATGAGAAAGAGCTAAATATAAGTAAAAATTATGACTGAAATTTATCAGATAGATAATCTTGATCGCGGCATCCTCAACGCGTTAATGGAGAATGCCCGCACCCCTTATGCCGAATTGGCCAAGCAGTTTTCGGTGAGCCCCGGCACCATCCACGTTCGTGTAGAAAAAATGAAGCAGGCTGGCATTATTGTCGGCACTCGGGTTGATGTCAGCCCCAAGCAACTCGGTTACGACGTGTGCTGCTTTATCGGCATCATTTTAAAAAGCGCCAAGGATTACCCCTCAGCCCTGGAGAAATTAAATAATCTGGAAGAAGTGGTAGAGGCTTACTACACCACGGGACATTACAGCATTTTCATCAAAGTCATGTGCCGTTCCATAGATGCACTGCAACACGTACTTATCAACAAGATCCAAACCATCGATGAAATTCAGTCTACAGAAACCCTGATCTCGCTACAGAACCCGATCATGCGGACGATCACCCCGTAAACGTCAACAGGTATATCCCTATTATCCACAGGTAGATAACAGCTCGAACACAGCGTACAATACCGCATCTTTTATTCGGGCGGGATCGAGCATGGCAGACATTACGCTTATCAGCGGCAGTACGTTAGGCAGTGCCGATTATGTGGCAGAACATCTGGCAGAGTTACTGGAACAGCAAGGCTTTTCCACTGATGTTCAGCATGGCCCACAACTGGACGACCTCCCGCAGAGCGGAATATGGCTACTGGTGAGCTCAACCCACGGTGCCGGTGAATTACCGGATAACCTGCAACCCCTGTTTAAACAGATCAGCGATCGCAAAGCAGATCTTTCGCAGGTTCGTTATGGTGCGATCGGGATCGGCAGTAAAGAGTACGACACCTTCTGTGGTGCGATCGTTACCGTGGATCGTATTCTTGCGGATCGTGGCGCAAAAAGGATCGGTGAGATGTTGCAGATCGACATTACCGAGCACGATATTCCCGAGGATCCAGCAGAAATTTGGTTGGCTCCGTGGGTAGAATTACTCAATTAAGCGGTTTATTTAGCCACTTAATTGTGTATAACTTTATGTATATCCGGGTGAAAACCGGTAGTTATCCCAATAACAACCGCTGTTCGTTTTTTGACATGTGAATAACCGCCTGTTTTGATCCCAGGCTATACGGTGCAGGATCACCGATCATTCACAGCAAACGATCGTCAACAATCTGTTGATCTTCATCTGGAAAAAGTACTTATCCACAAGCAGTATGGATCCTAATAATAGATCCAATAAGAAGATCTCTATATAAAAAGATCTTTATTTAACTACCGACGATCCAACGGGCTTGTCGTTTGCGTAAACTTGAGTAGAATCCCCTTCCCCAAGGCAAGCAATGATCTTAGGCACACATCGTTAACCCGACTATTCTCGTTAACACCACGCGAGGTGCAGTACCATGTTTTATCCAGATCCTTTTGACGTCATAGTGATCGGCGGTGGTCATGCGGGCACAGAAGCCGCCATGGCAGCGGCACGCATGGGGCGTCAAACCCTGTTATTGACACACAATATCGATACGCTGGGACAAATGTCCTGCAATCCGGCTATTGGTGGGATCGGAAAGGGACATCTGGTTAAAGAGATCGATGCCATGGGCGGCTTGATGGCTCGCGCGGTCGATCGGGGCGGCATTCAGTTTAGAATACTAAACAACAGTAAAGGCCCTGCCGTTCGCGCCACCCGAGCACAGGCGGATCGCGTGCTTTATCGTCAAGCAGTACGCACTGCGCTGGAGAACCAGACGAACCTGACGATCTTCCAACAGGCGGTTGACGATCTTATTGTTGAGAACGATCGTGTGGTCGGTGCTGTTACCCAAATGGGACTGAAATTCCGCGCCAAAACGGTGGTGCTGACCGTTGGGACATTCCTTGACGGCAAAATTCACATCGGCCTGGATAACTACAGCGGTGGACGTGCTGGCGATCCGCCCTCCATTCCGCTATCGCGCAGACTGCGTGAGCTGCCGCTGCGTGTCAGCCGTCTTAAAACCGGTACGCCACCGCGTATCGATGCGCGCACCATTGATTTCAGCGTACTGGCGCAACAGCACGGTGATAACCCAATGCCAGTGTTCTCGTTCCTGGGGAATGCCAGCGAGCACCCGGCACAGATGCCGTGCTACATCACGCACACCAATGAAAAAACCCATGAGGTGATCCGCAATAACCTGGATCGCAGCCCGATGTATGCCGGTGTGATCGAGGGGATTGGCCCGCGTTATTGCCCATCGATTGAAGACAAGGTGATGCGCTTTGCCGATCGCAATGCGCATCAGATTTTCCTTGAGCCTGAAGGGTTGACCAGTAACGAAATCTACCCCAACGGCATTTCAACCAGCCTGCCCTTCGACGTACAGTGTCAAATCGTCCGTTCGATGCAAGGCATGGAAAACGCCAAAATCGTGCGCCCCGGTTATGCTATCGAATACGATTTCTTCGATCCGCGCGATCTTAAACCCACGCTGGAGAGCAAATTTATCCACGGTTTGTTCTTTGCAGGACAGATAAACGGCACAACCGGTTACGAAGAAGCCGCTGCTCAGGGCATGCTGGCTGGCTTAAACGCGGCACGTCTGGCGTTCGATCAGGACGGTTGGTTCCCACGTCGCGATCAGGCGTATCTGGGCGTTCTGGTGGACGACCTGTGCACGCTCGGCACCAAAGAACCCTACCGCATGTTCACCTCGCGTGCTGAATACCGCCTGATGCTGCGCGAAGACAACGCCGATCTGCGTCTCACAGAAATTGGCCGTGAACTCGGTATGGTGGACGATTATCGCTGGGCGCGCTTTAACGAGAAGCTGGAACAGATTGAGCAGGAACGCCAGCGCCTGCGCGACATTCGCGTTAATCCTCACAGTGAACAGCGAGAAGCTGTGAATGCGTTGCTGAAAACGCCTCTGTCGCGTGAAGCGACCGGTGAGGAGCTGCTGCGTCGCCCTGAGATGGATTACGCCACCCTGACCTCGTTACCGATGTTCTCGCCTGCGTTGACGGATGTTCAGGCGGCAGAGCAGGTTGAAATTCAGGTGAAGTACGAAGGGTACATCGCGCGCCAGCAAGATGAGATTGAAAAACAGCTGCGCAATGAGAGTACCGTGCTGCCAGCGGATCTGGATTATGGTCAGGTGAGTGGGCTTTCTAACGAAGTGAAAGCCAAACTCAACGACCACAAACCGGGATCGATTGGTCAGGCATCGCGTATTTCGGGAATTACCCCAGCAGCGATCTCTATTCTACTGGTTTGGCTGAAAAAACAAGGGCTGCTGCGCCGCAGCGCCTGATAACCGGTGCGGATAGCGCACTACGGTGTGTCATTTGGTGGCTGTTCCTGACAGCCACGTTTCATCAGATATGGCAGGATAAGCGCGTGAAACACAAATTAGACGCTCTGTTGCAGCGGGCTGGCATTTTGGTCAGTGAACAACAAAAAAATTCGCTAATCCAGTATGTCGAAATGCTGCACAAATGGAACAAGGCTTATAATCTCACCTCAGTGCGCGACCCGCAGGAGATGCTGGTTCGGCATATCATGGATAGCATCGTGGTTGAGCCGCATTTGCAGGGCGATCGGTTTATCGATGTGGGTACCGGGCCGGGATTACCAGGTATTCCACTGGCTATTGTACGTCCGTCAGCGTCATTCACGCTGCTGGATAGCTTGGGAAAACGCGTGCGTTTTCTGCGACAGGTTCAGCATGAACTTAAGCTGGATAATGTCTTTCCGGTGCAGTCTCGGGTTGAGGAATTCACCGCCGAACCGCCTTTCGATGGCGTAATCAGCCGTGCTTTTGCCTCTTTGCTTGATATGCTGGCGTGGTGCAAACATCTGCCTGCATCGGCAAACGGACGTTTTTATGCCCTGAAAGGGGTAGTGCCGGAAGAGGAATTAACTGCATTACCTGCATCGATAGTGGTAGAGCGTATTGTGCGTTTATCGGTACCTGGATTGGACGCTGAACGCCATTTGGTGATTCTTAAAGCAAACTAATTTTGCGTTTTATCAAATAAATTATAACTAATTGTATCAGAGAGACCTTTTAAGCCAGAAGGGTATTATTTGCGGAAAAATGGACACCGATCACCATTTTTTTACAAAACCTGGCCGCCTTGCACACTATTTGTTTCTCTTCGAATAGTAACTCGAGAAATTAATTGTCGGTGTAGATTGCGAATGAAAAATCCAGATGTTAAAGACATAAATAAATAATGTTAATGATGTCAATACGCAGTGCACGGGATGTTTTCGAGGCGTTTTAAAAAGAGTCGTTATTTAACTATTTGAATTTAATTAAGATAAATAGCTATTTTTGCTAAAGACTTAAAAAAATCAGATCTGATATAAAGCCTATATGTCATTTTTATGTGATTGATATCACATATTATCGGGTTATTGAAAGGCTTACGGGCCGCGGCTGCTGTCAGGATTGTTAGTAAAAATAGGGCTTGAATAAGAGATTTAAATTATTGTTCACCTTTTTGCTACTTATCGATTGAATTCGCAGGCGTGAACCGTATAATTTGCTCGTTTTTTGCCGCTTGACTCGATGGAATAAAGGCAGTTTTATACGTCAGTCAGCCTCTGGAACAGGAATGAAGAGCAAAACGCATGTCTGTCTCCCTTTACAGTGGAAAACCGGCCTTTTTGGGGTTGATGCTACAGGCGGCTACGTTCATTTTAGTCAGCGCCCTTTTTTGCCTGCGGAGCGTTGAGGCGGGCGTTTCCGCTTTAGCCGGGGGACTGGCGGTGTGGCTGCCGAACGTGTGTTTTGTGCTGTTCGCCTTGCGTCATCAGGCGGGTAAGCCCATAGCGGGGCGCGTTGCCTGGTCGTTTGCCATTGGCGAAGCGTTAAAGGTATTTATCACCATCGCGTTGCTGGTGGTGGCGTTAGGGTTGTTCAAGGCGGCGTTTGTTCCCCTTGGTCTGACCTACCTGGCGGTGCTGATAATGCAGATAGTGGCGCCAGACATCGTTAACCGTAAGATTCGTTAACCGTTACCGTATTAACAACAACAGGGTAAGGAACATCATGTCTGCATCTACTCCCCAAGAGTATATCGGTCATCACCTGAAACATTTACAGGTAGGTTCGGGGTTCTGGTCGATTAACGTCGATTCGATGTTTTTCTCAATCGCACTTGGGATCCTGTTTCTGGTCATTTTCCGCAGGGTTGCAAAGAACGCGACCAGCGGTGTGCCCGGTAAACTGCAAACCTTTGTGGAGATGATCATCGGTTTTGTTGATGGCAACGTGCGCGACATGTTCCATGGCAAAAGCAAACTTATCGCCCCTTTGGCGTTGACCATTTTCGTTTGGGTGTTCCTGATGAACGCCATGGACCTGTTGCCGATCGATCTTCTTCCCTTTATCGGTGAGCATTGGATTGGATTACCTTACCTGCGCGTAGTACCGACAGCGGATGTCAACATCACTCTGTCAATGGCGTTGGGGGTGTTTATCCTGGTGCTGTTCTACAGCATCAAAATGAAAGGCGTTGGCGGTTTTGTTAAAGAACTGACCATGCAACCTTTCAACCATCCGGTCTTTATTCCCATCAACCTGATTCTTGAAGGTGTCAGCCTGCTGTCCAAACCGGTTTCACTCGGTTTGCGACTGTTTGGCAACATGTATGCGGGTGAGTTGATCTTCATCCTGATTGCCGGTTTGCTGCCGTGGTGGTCGCAATGGTTGTTGAATGTGCCTTGGGCAATATTCCACATCCTGATCATTACGCTTCAGGCCTTTATTTTCATGGTTCTGACGGTTGTTTATCTCTCGATGGCATCTGAAGAGCATTGATTTTTCTTTCAACATAATAACGTTCTAACTGAAACAAACTGGAGACTGTCATGGAAAACCTGAGTGTGGATCTGCTGTGCATGGCTGCCGCGTTGATGATGGGTCTGGCGGCGATCGGTGCTGCGATCGGTATCGGCATTCTGGGTGGTAAATTCTTGGAAGGCGCGGCTCGCCAGCCTGACCTGATTCCTCTGCTGCGTACACAGTTCTTTATCGTTATGGGTCTGGTTGACGCCATCCCGATGATTGCTGTTGGTCTGGGCCTGTATGTGATGTTTGCGGTCGCCTAACCCGGTAACGCCGGTTAGGTATTTAACATCAATTATTTAACTTAAAAGAGGCATTGTGTTGTGAATATTAATGCAACAATCCTCGGCCAAGCCATTGCGTTCGTCCTGTTTGTCTGGTTTTGCATGAAGTTTGTATGGCCGCCGTTAATGGCTGCCATCGAGAAGCGTCAGAAAGAGATTGCTGACGGTTTGGCTTCTGCGGAACGTGCCAAAAAAGATTTGAACTTAGCGCAGGCCAATGCCACCGATCAGCTGAAAAAAGCCAAAGCGGAAGCTCAGGTGATCGTCGAGCAAGCCAATAAACGCCGTGCTCAGATCCTGGATGAGGCCAAAGCGGAAGCAGAAGCTGAACGTAGCAAAATCGTGGCGCAGGCGCAGGCTGAAATTGAAGCCGAACGTAAACGTGCTCGTGAAGAGCTGCGTAAACAGGTTGCCATGCTTGCGATTGCCGGTGCCGAGAAGATTATTGAACGTTCCGTGGATGAAGCTGCTAACAGCGACATCGTTGATAAACTGGTCGCTGAACTGTAAGGAGGGAGGGGCCGATGTCTGAATTTGTCACGGTAGCTCGCCCCTACGCCAAAGCAGCTTTTGACTTTGCGGTTGGACATCAGGCCGTTGAACGCTGGCAGAACATGCTGGCGTTTGCCGCTGAAGTCACACGCAATGAACAGGTTGCCGCTCTGCTGTCCGGTGCTATGGCACCGAATCTGCTGGCGAGCACGTTCATTGACGTGTGTGGCGATCAGTTGGATGAGCCCGGCCAGAACCTGATTAAGGTGATGGCAGAAAATGGGCGTTTACTGGTGCTTCCTGAAGTTCTGGAACAGTTTGCGCAACTCCGTGCCGCGCAGGAGTCGACGGTTGACGTCGAAGTCACTTCCGCGAGCGCACTGAGTGAACCGCAGCTGGACAAGATTACTTCCGCCATGGAAAAACGCCTGTCACGCAAAGTGAAGCTGAATTGCAAAATTGATAAGTCTGTTGTCGCAGGCGTGGTGATCCGCGCGGGCGACATGGTGATAGATGGCAGTATTCGCGGCCGTCTGGAACGCCTCGCAGACGTCTTGCAGTCTTAAGGGGACTGGAGCATGCAACTGAATTCCACCGAAATCAGCGAACTGATCAAGCAGCGCATTGCTCAGTTCAATGTGGTGAGCGAAGCTCACAATGAAGGTACTATTGTTTCCATTAGTGACGGGATCATTCGCGTACACGGTCTGGCCGATGTAATGCAGGGGGAGATGATCTCCCTGCCTGGCAACCGTTACGCTATCGCCCTGAACCTGGAGCGCGACTCCGTGGGTGTGGTGGTGATGGGTCCGTACGCTGACCTCGCCGAAGGCATGAAGGTCAAGTGTACCGGCCGTATTCTGGAAGTGCCGGTTGGTCGTGGTCTGCTGGGCCGCGTGGTGAATACCCTGGGTGCACCTATCGACGGCAAAGGCCCGGTTGAGAACGACGGGTTCTCTCCGGTAGAAGCGATCGCACCGGGCGTTATCGAACGTCAATCCGTTGATCAGCCGGTACAGACGGGCTACAAGTCCGTTGACGCCATGATCCCGATTGGTCGTGGTCAGCGTGAATTGATTATCGGCGACCGTCAGACGGGTAAAACCGCACTGGCTATCGACGCCATCATCAACCAGCGCGATTCCGGCATCAAGTGCGTGTACGTGGCCATCGGCCAGAAAGCCTCCACCATTTCTAACGTGGTGCGTAAACTGGAAGAGCACGGCGCATTGGCCAACACCATCGTGGTGGTCGCTACGGCGTCTGAATCTGCTGCACTGCAATACCTGGCGCCGTATGCCGGTTGTGCGATGGGTGAATACTTCCGTGACCGCGGTGAAGATGCACTGATCATTTACGATGACTTGTCCAAACAGGCCGTCGCTTATCGTCAAATTTCCCTGCTGCTCCGTCGTCCGCCAGGTCGTGAAGCTTACCCAGGCGACGTTTTCTACCTCCACTCCCGTTTGCTGGAGCGCGCGGCACGCGTTAATGCTGATTACGTAGAAGCGTTTACCAAGGGTGAAGTTAAAGGGCAAACCGGTTCCTTGACGGCGCTGCCGATCATCGAAACGCAGGCAGGTGACGTTTCCGCGTTCGTTCCGACCAACGTAATCTCGATTACCGATGGTCAGATCTTCCTGGAATCTAACCTGTTCAACGCCGGTATCCGTCCTGCTGTTAACCCAGGGATTTCCGTATCCCGCGTGGGTGGTGCAGCACAGACCAAGATCATGAAAAAACTGTCCGGTGGTATCCGTACCGCGCTGGCGCAGTATCGTGAACTGGCGGCGTTCTCCCAGTTTGCTTCGGATCTGGATGATGCAACGCGTAAGCAGCTGAATCATGGTCAGAAAGTAACTGAACTGCTGAAACAGAAACAGTATGCGCCGATGTCGGTTGCGCAGCAGTCTCTGGTGCTGTTCGCTGCGGAACGTGGCTATCTGGCTGATGTTGAACTGGCGAAAGTAGGCAGCTTCGAAGCGGCGCTGTTGGCGTATGCCGACCGCGAGCACGGCGATCTTCTGCAACAAATCGACCAGACTGGCGCTTATAACGATGAGATCGAGGGTAAGTTCAAAACTATCCTTGATACCTTCAAGGCAACCCAGTCCTGGTAACGCCCGTAGGCCTGCCTGATGGCAGGCCTTCAGGCATTGAGGAGATGCAAAGATGGCCGGCGCAAAAGAGATACGTAGTAAGATCGCAAGCGTCCAGAACACGCAGAAGATCACTAAAGCGATGGAAATGGTCGCCGCTTCCAAAATGCGTAAATCGCAGGATCGTATGGCGGCCAGCCGTCCTTATGCAGAGACCATCCGCACGGTGATTGGTCACCTGGCGTTAGGGAATCTGGAATATAAACATCCGTACCTGGAAGAGCGTGACGTTAAGCGCGTCGGGTATTTGGTGGTGTCCACGGACCGTGGCCTGTGCGGTGGTTTGAACATTAACCTGTTCAAAAAACTGCTGGCAGACATGAAAGCCTGGAGCGATAAAGGCGTACAGAGCGATCTGGCGATGATCGGTTCCAAAGGGGTTTCGTTCTTCGGTTCTGTGGGCGGTAACGTTGTTGCTCAGGTTACCGGCATGGGGGATAACCCTAGCCTGTCCGAACTGATCGGGCCGGTAAAAGTGATGCTGCAAGCCTATGACGAAGGTCGTCTGGACAAGCTGTACATCGTGAGTAACAAGTTCATCAATACCATGTCTCAGGAACCCCAAGTGGTTCAGCTTCTGCCTCTGCCGCCTGCGGACGATGGTGAACTGAAGAAGAAATCCTGGGATTACCTGTATGAACCCGATCCTAAGTCGCTGCTGGATACCCTGTTGCGCCGCTATGTGGAGTCTCAGGTTTATCAGGGCGTCGTAGAAAACCTGGCCAGTGAACAGGCCGCTCGTATGGTTGCGATGAAAGCCGCAACGGACAACGGCGGTAGCCTGATCAAAGAGTTGCAGTTGGTTTACAACAAGGCTCGTCAGGCCAGCATCACGCAGGAACTCACCGAGATCGTATCGGGAGCCTCCGCGGTTTAAACCAGGTTTACGAATTACGTATTGTCGAATTACGTAGAGGATTCAAGATGGCAACTGGAAAGATCATCCAGGTAATCGGCGCCGTGGTCGACGTCGAGTTCCCGCAAGATGCCGTACCTAACGTGTACGATGCGCTTGAGGTTGAAAACGGTGCTGAAAAACTGGTGCTGGAAACGCAGCAACAGTTGGGCGGCGGCGTTGTTCGTTGTATTGCAATGGGTTCTTCTGACGGTTTGCGTCGTGGGCTGAAAGTGAACAGCCTGGGCCATCCGATCGAAGTCCCGGTAGGTAAAGCTACGCTGGGCCGTATCATGAACGTACTGGGCGAACCGGTCGACATGAAAGGCGAGATCGGCGAAGAAGAGCGTTGGGCTATTCACCGTCAGGCGCCGAGCTACGAAGAGCTCTCCAACTCCCAGGAACTGCTGGAAACGGGTATCAAGGTTATCGACCTGATGTGTCCGTTTGCCAAGGGCGGTAAAGTGGGGCTGTTCGGTGGTGCGGGTGTAGGTAAAACGGTAAACATGATGGAGCTGATCCGTAACATCGCGATCGAGCACTCTGGTTACTCCGTATTTGCCGGTGTAGGGGAACGTACCCGTGAAGGTAACGACTTCTACCACGAAATGACCGACTCCAACGTTATCGACAAAGTATCACTGGTTTACGGCCAGATGAACGAGCCGCCAGGCAACCGTCTGCGCGTAGCACTGACTGGCCTGACCATGGCGGAAAAATTCCGTGATGAAGGCCGTGACGTACTGCTGTTCGTCGATAACATCTACCGTTATACCCTGGCCGGTACGGAAGTATCCGCACTGCTGGGTCGTATGCCTTCTGCGGTAGGTTATCAGCCGACGCTGGCGGAAGAGATGGGCGTGCTGCAAGAACGTATCACCTCCACCAAAACCGGTTCTATCACGTCTGTACAGGCCGTATACGTTCCTGCGGATGACTTGACTGACCCGTCGCCAGCCACCACCTTCGCCCACTTGGATGCGACCGTGGTACTGAGCCGTCAAATCGCGTCTCTGGGTATCTACCCGGCCGTTGACCCGCTGGACTCCACCAGCCGTCAATTGGATCCGCTGGTGGTTGGTCAGGAACACTACGACGTTGCGCGTGGCGTGCAGTCCATTCTGCAACGCTATCAGGAGCTGAAGGATATCATCGCGATCCTGGGTATGGACGAGCTGTCTGAAGAAGACAAACTGGTCGTTGCCCGTGCGCGTAAAATCCAGCGCTTCCTGTCGCAGCCGTTCTTCGTGGCAGAAGTATTTACCGGTTCTCCGGGCAAATACGTGTCACTGAAAGACACTATCCGCGGCTTTAAAGGCATCATGGACGGTGAATACGACCATCTGCCGGAGCAGGCGTTCTACATGGTTGGCTCCATTGACGAAGCAGTGGAAAAAGCCAAGAAACTGTAACGTCTGTTAGGAGGTTGATATGGCTATGACTTACCATCTGGATGTCGTTAGCGCAGAACAGGAAATGTTCTCCGGCCTGGTGCAAAAGATCCAGGTGACGGGGAGTGAGGGCGAACTGGGTATTTACCCTGGCCACGCCCCGCTGCTCACTGCCATTAAACCTGGTATGGTGCGTATCGTTAAGCAACACGGCGAAGAAGAGTATATCTATCTGTCCGGCGGCGTCCTTGAGGTGCAACCGAACTCCGTGACCGTGCTGTCCGATACCGCCATCCGTGGGCAGGACCTTGATGAAGCGCGCGCGCTGGAATCCAAGCGTAAAGCGGAAGATCACATTCGCAATTCCCATGGCGATGTGGATTTCGCACAGGCTTCCGCAGAATTGTCGAAAGCAATTGCGAAGCTGCGTGTTATTGAGCTGACCAAAAAAGCGATGTAACGTGCGCATTCAGTCAAAAAGGCCGATCTAGCGATCGGCCTTTTTTTATTTCTGAGGCCTGAAAATATCCCTTTGATGAACAACCGTGGCAGTCTGAACCTTTTCAAATATCTGCCTGTATAGCATTCAAATAAAACGAAAAAGGACGTGAGTGAAACATGGAACAGGAATTGGGTTGTGTTTTTATGCCGTCGTTGATTTCGATACTCATCAACGCTCAGGAGAAAAAAGGTGCATTGCTGACGCAGGAAGAAGTTGAGGATATCCGCGATCGCTCGGTTGTGATGAGCATGCCTAAATCCGTTTGTGAGACGATGGACAAAGAGCGTGGCTACAAGGACATCGATCCTGAATTCGCCTGGCTTGAATACTTACATCACAACGGGGTGCTTGATGAGATTGCCAGTAAGATTAAATCAGAAGAGTAATTATTAAATTCAATATGTTAATCGCGTTTTTCTCGATGTATTGAACAATGAAAACCGATTGAGTCCATAAAAAAACGGCGGGGTTATCCCCGCCGTTTATTCAGATGTTGTCAGTCAATCATTTCTTCTCGAGGAAATCACCCAGCACCAGGTTGCCTTTCGCATCGCGTGCGAAGGTTTCCGGTACTTTTACGGAGACAAAGTTCTTCACAGTGATCTCTTTTCCCTGAGCGTTAACAGAGCGACCGTCTTTGATAAAGAAGTTGCTGTTGTCCACGTTACCTACAACGGCGTCGTCGTACTTGCCTTCTTGGGTTTTCAGGGACACATTGTTTTTAAACACGCCTTGTTTTTCCGGGCCAGAGTAAGGACTTGGACGGAAAATAAAGTTGAAGCGTTGGTTATCCAGCGCCGTGTTGTTTTCTACCACCAGCGCGCCAGGGTTAAAGTTATCAGTAAAACCATCCAGTTGGTTGCCAACCGCGATGCTGTTTTTCACTTTGTGTGCAACCGGCTGACCTTCACACCTTCACCGCCCATTTTGAAACCGTTGCTGGTGTTGTTCATGGCAATGGAATTCTCGATCACCACAACGCCGTTAGCACCGTCTTCAATCTTGTTGAACAGGTCGAAACCATCGTCAATGTTGTTATGAGAGAACGCACCGCGAATCACGTTGCCTTCACCCACGCGCATTTTCACCGCAAAACCGTCGGCGTTGATTTTGCCTGGGTCCTGGTTGCTGTGTGATTCTGAGTTCAGAATCAGGTTGTGGCTTGCCCACAGCGGACGGCCTACGTCACCGGAAGAAGAAACCTGAATCCCGGTGTCGTCACAATGGTGCGCCAGTACTTGTTCGATGGTGTTGTAGCTGCCTTCGATACGGAACGGCTTCTCAGTGATTTCGATGCCTTTCACATGCCAATGGCTGGCATTCAGTTGCAGTCCGTGAATCACTGCTTTTTTGCCCTGAGCGAACAGTTTTTTCGGTGCTTTCTGGCTGCCGCTGGCGCTGACGGGAATGGAAGAAGCACTGTAATCGCCGTCTGCTAGCCATAAGGTTGCTCCTGCTGGCAATACGTTAATGGCGGTTGCGAAATCTAACGGGGCAGTTTTGCTGCCAGCGTTGCTTGCCTGACCTTGCGCAGAAACATAGACATTCTTGGCATCGGCCAGTTTGACTTTCTCTACGCTGAACGTGGCTTCTTTCGCTGCTTTATCATCGCCTTCTGTTGGCAGATAAACGATTTTGAAGTCACTGCCCGCGCTCAGCTTGGCCGGAACGCTCAGCAACTCACCGGCTTTGACGGTATGTGCTGCGCCCAGCGCCTTGTCGCCCTGAGTGATGGTGACGGTACCGGCGTAGTTCGCACGCAGTTGCACGTCATAGTTATCGCTCGCGCTCTTGGTCGAGGACATCACCTGCAATACTGGGGCAAATGCGGCAAATTTGAATTCCGGCGACGCTTTGGTTTGTGCAGGAGACGTCGTCAACTGCGCGTCACTGACGGTGATTTTGGCGTTACGTGATGCGAAGAAGCCCACATAGTAATGGTCTTTATCCAGTTTGGTGACGAGATCCGCCCCCTTCACGTCTTTGCTTACCCAGTTGTCGCTGTCTTTGGGCGCATAGGATGTCACAAAACCATCATTGGTACGTTCTACCTTCATACGGAAATAAGGGGTCTGTTCCAGGTTAATTTTTTCCTGAATATTGGTCTTGGTGATCTTGGCCCCCGCGTTACCCCACGGTTGCATTACACCGTTACGTACAATGGCTTGCAACCTGACTTCCGTATGGGATTTCTTATCCTGCGTCATGATGGCATTCATCACCATGTTGGAGGCGGCAGGGAACTCTTCATAGCCTTCCTTCAACGGGTTTTGACGCGGAGCACCGATAATGTCGCGCACCAGAATCCCAGCCCCTTCCTGTGCGGCTGGTTTAGCGCCATTTTCCGGGCCAAACTGATCGACGGTCACGGTGGCTTGCAAGGTGAAGTTCACATTGGCAGGCAGCGTTGTGTAGAAGAAGGTTAGCCCATCGTGCGTATTGGCAATTTTACCGCCACGGCTCTCGATGGTGATTGGCGCTGAGAGGTCGGCCTTATCGTCAACCGTCAGTTTTTTGCCGTTGATGGTGACATCGTTAACGCCAATTTTTTCCGGCAGAACGTTGGAGGAGAAGTTAACGTCGGTTGATTGGCCGAAGGCGATGCTATGCCATACCGGAGTGGGTTGTTCAGTTGCGTGTGCAGTGATGCTAAGGAACAGAAAGGACGGCGCCAGGGCTACCGTGGCAAGCCGTAAAGCACTGAGTTTCATTGTATCCCCTTGGGTATTGTTTATTGAGTTGTGGGGCTATGATGACAAAAATGAAACGATGTTTCTTTTTTTGTTTGTCGTAAATGTAAAAATATAAAACAAAAATCTGTTTTTAATGAAACCGGAATTCACTATCCACCGTCGCGTTTTAGCTATTTTTCGGAAAAGATGAATTAAAAAAACCACCAGTAAGGTTTAGACTTGGGTACACTTTCTTTATTCCTTGCCACGCGCGGCATTGTGGTATTTTTCGTTGAAAAATATGTAGTAATCCGCAGCGATAACGGGTTTACTTTCATCCAATTGAATCCGTGGGTTATCAATTCGTTTCATCAGGGTGGTGCATGTCTAACAGTGTCATGAGCGTGGTTATCCTTGCCGCTGGCAAGGGAACACGTATGTATTCCGATCTTCCAAAAGTACTTCATCCGCTCGCAGGCAAGCCGATGGTTCAGCATGTGATTGATGCGGCTATGGAAACGGGTGCCAAACAGGTGCATTTGGTCTACGGACACGGTGGTGATTTACTGAAAGACAGGTTAACCAACCCGGATTTGAATTGGGTTCTGCAAGCAGAGCAACTCGGTACCGGGCATGCTATGCAGCAGGCCGCGCCGTTTTTTGCTGATGATGAAGATATTCTGATGCTGTACGGTGATGTTCCTTTGATATCACCCGCCACGCTGGCACGCTTGCTGGCGGATAAGCCACAGGGTGGCATTGCGCTTCTGACGGTTAAACTGGACGACCCCACCGGTTATGGCCGCATTGTGCGCGATAATAACGGGTCTGTGGTCGGGATTGTCGAGCACAAGGACGCGACGGAACAGCAGCGTCAGATTAACGAGATCAACACCGGCATTCTGGCCGCAAACGGTCAGGATCTGAAACGCTGGCTGAGCCAGTTAGATAATAACAACGCGCAAGGCGAGTATTACATCACCGACATTATCGCTATGGCCGCTTCAGAAGGTCGCCGTGTTGAAGCTGTGCATCCTGATAATCTGAGCGAAGTTGAAGGGGTTAATAATCGTCTGCAACTGGCGACGCTGGAACGTGTTTATCAGCGGGAACAGGCCAATAAGTTGCTGCTGGCGGGCGTCATGTTACTCGATCCCGCGCGTTTTGATCTGCGTGGGACATTGACGCACGGACGTGATGTGAGTATTGATGCTAATGTGATCATTGAAGGCCGGGTTTCTTTGGGGAATCGGGTTGAGATTGGTGCGGGTTGTATCATTAAAGACAGCGTTATTGGCGATGGCTGTATCCTCAGCCCGTACACCGTGTTAGAAAATGCGGTTCTGGACGCTGAGTGTACGGTAGGGCCGTTTGCGCGTTTGCGGCCGGGGGCCGAGCTGGCACAAGGTGCACACGTTGGTAATTTTGTTGAGCTGAAAAAGGCGCGCCTGGGCAAAGGTTCCAAAGCGGGCCATTTGACCTATCTTGGCGATGCGGAAATTGGTGATGATGTGAATATTGGTGCAGGCACCATCACCTGTAATTATGACGGTGCCAACAAGCACAAAACTGTGATTGGCGATCGGGTGTTTGTCGGCTCTGACAGTCAACTGGTAGCCCCTGTGACCGTAGGCAGTGACGTGACCATTGGCGCTGGCACCACGGTAACGCGCGATGTGGAAGAAAACGCGCTGGTGATAAGTCGGGTTAAACAGCGCCATATTTCAGGTTGGACGCGGCCCGTTAAGAAAAAATAAGTGATGTCGCCTCCCCTTTCGTGGAGGCGGTTTTGCGCAGTGTTTTAGGCTAAAGCACTGCGCAAAACATAATAATCCCCAACTCTCTACAAGGCTCGGGGACGCCGGAAAAACCGGCACTATCAGGTCTAAGACGTCGAAAGTGACACAATATGTCACGCGTATAGGAATACACATCCATGTGTGGAATTGTAGGCGCAGTTGCGCAACGCGATATTTCTGAAATTCTGTTAGAAGGGCTTCGCCGCCTTGAGTACCGTGGTTATGACTCTGCGGGGCTGGCGGTGGTTGACGCTGAGGGGCACGTTGCCCGCGTGCGTCGCTTGGGTAAGGTACAAATGCTGGCGCAAGCGGTGGAAGAGCATCCGCTGACGGGCGGTACGGGCATTGCCCATACTCGTTGGGCCACGCACGGTGAGCCGTCAGAAGAGAATGCGCACCCGCACGTTTCCGGCCCTATTATCATCGTTCACAATGGCATTATCGAAAACCATGAACCGCTGCGTGAAACGCTGATCGGGCGTGGCTATCGCTTTGTTTCTGAAACCGATACCGAAGTGGTTGCGCACCTGGTGCACTGGGAACAGCAACAAACCGGCGGTGCGCTGGTTGATGTGGTAAAACGCGTGATCCCTCAACTGCGTGGTGCTTACGGCATGGTAGTGATGGACAGTCGCGATCCGAGCGTGCTGGTGGCTGCCCGTTCTGGGAGCCCGCTGGTGATTGGCCGTGGTGTCGGTGAAAACTTCCTCGCGTCTGACCAACTGGCTCTGCTGCCGGTTACCCGCAGCTTTATGTTCTTGGAAGAAGGCGATGTGGCTGAAGTGACGCGCCGTACTGTGCGTATTTTCAACCGCGCGGGCGATGTCGTTGAGCGCGAAGAGATTGAGTCCAAAGTTAATTACGACGCCGGTGACAAAGGTGCTTACCGCCATTACATGCAGAAAGAGATTTACGAACAGCCGCTGGCGATCAAAAACACCCTGGAAGGGCGTTTTAGCCACGGTGAAGTGAATCTGTCTGAACTGGGTCCTAAGGCGGATGAACTGCTGGCCAAGGTGCAGCATATCCAGATTATTGCCTGCGGCACGTCCTACAACTCAGGCATGGTATCGCGTTACTGGTTTGAAGCATTGGCAGGTGTGCCTTGTGATGTGGAAATCGCCTCTGAATTCCGCTATCGCAAACCAGCTGTGCGCGCCAATAGCCTGATGATCACCCTCTCTCAGTCCGGTGAAACGGCGGATACGTTAGCAGCGCTGCGTTTGTCCAAAGAGCTGGGATATCTGGGATCGTTGGCGATTTGTAACGTGGCTGGCTCTTCTCTGGTCCGTGAATCCGATTTGGCGCTGATGACCAAAGCCGGTACGGAAATCGGCGTGGCGTCTACCAAGGCGTTTACCACCCAGTTAACGGTGCTGCTGATGCTGGTGGCGCGTATTGGCCGTCTACGCGGTATGGATGCCCAGATAGAGCACGATATCGTCCACGGCCTGCAAGCGCTGCCTGCGCGTATTGAGCAGATGTTGTCGCAGGACAAGCTGATTGAGTCTCTGGCGGAAGGTTTCTCGGATAAGCACCATGCGTTGTTTCTGGGACGCGGCGATCAGTACCCTATCGCAATGGAAGGGGCGCTGAAGCTTAAAGAGATCTCCTACATCCATGCAGAAGCCTACGCGGCGGGTGAGTTGAAGCACGGCCCACTGGCGCTGATTGATGCGGATATGCCTGTGGTGGTGGTTGCACCCAACAATGAGCTGTTGGAAAAACTGAAATCCAACATCGAAGAAGTGCGCGCGCGCGGCGGTGAGCTGTATGTGTTTGCCGACGAAGAAGCGGGCTTTACCAGCAGCGAAAACATGCGCATCATTCCGCTGCCGCATGTGGAAGAGGTGATTGCCCCAATCTTCTACACCGTGCCGTTGCAGTTGCTCTCCTACCACGTGGCCCTGATCAAAGGCACTGACGTTGACCAACCGCGTAACCTGGCGAAATCGGTAACGGTAGAGTAACTACCTAGCAGGTAAAGCGATAAAAGCCCGGCCATGTATGTTGGCTGGGCTTTTTTATATGTTGCCATATGGTTTTGTTTGTTACATTTGCTGCATGGTGTTTGGTTTTTTAATTAAAATTCAAATTTTATTTTCTATTACAATGATATTACCCTAAATGTTTTTAGTAACATGACGATAATGCCATTTAACCCTTTTTGTTTTTTCTATAAACCTCTCTTTTTATCCCTGGCTACCATTCCCTTTAATGGGATTTAATAAAAAATGTTGTGTAAGTGTTTAATTAAAACGGTTTTATCCCTTGTCTAAAATTTCGTTCATAAATATCTATTTTATTGATTTTTAAATGGTATTTTTTTATCCGAGATGCGGTTTTTTTTGTCAGTTAATCTATATTTGTGTAAAATAGCGTTAGTGGTGCATGTTTAATATATTTTGTATCACAAGCGAGCATCCTTTACTTAAGGGGTTTGTCTTTTTCTTTAATGATAGGGATTTTATGAAAAAACAGCTTATTTGTTTGGGGATCGTGTGTGTGTTGGCTTTAGCGGGGTGTGCTCGCACAGCTCCTGTGGTTAACGTAAATAAACCCATCGCTGTGCAAGTGTCCAATGATCAAGTGAAGAAAGCGATTCTTCAGGCTGGTTTGGAACGTGGCTGGGCACTTACGGCCGTCTCCCCTGGCGTGATTGAGGGGCGTCTCACCCAGCGTGACCATGTAGCCGATATTCGTATTAACTATACGCAAACTAACTATACGATCAATTACGTGAGCAGTAAAAACCTGATGGCGGGCAGTGGAAATATTCATCATAACTACAATCGCTGGATAAATAATCTGGATCGCGAGATTCAAATTAAGTTGGCGAGTGCCACGATTCAGTAATCGTTTAGGCCGGATGTTCTCTGTTCGGCCATTATATTATCAGTTTATCAAAGGAATGGCTGTGTCTTACGGATATGACGAAGATAATACCAGCGCGCTTGATGCGATCACTGAGGCACAGCGTATTGCATTTGCACCAATGATATTCCAGGCAACGATGAGCCTGCGGAATAACAACATCCTGGATTTTTTGGATCAATGTGGTGCTCAGGGGGCGAGCCTTGAAGCCATCATGACGTCAACGCCCCTGTCTGCTTATTCAACGGAGTTATTACTGGATGTCGGCCTGAGTAGTCGCATCCTGGTAAAGCGCGGTGATAACTACACGTTAACCAAGATGGGGCACTACCTCCTTCACGATCGTATGACACGCATTAATATGGATTTCACCCAGGATGTTTGCTATCAGGCAATGTTCCACCTCGATGAGGCGTTGGTGAAAAACACCCCTTCAGGGCTGAAGGTCTTTGGGGATTGGTCGACGATATACCCGGCATTAAGCAAGCTGCCACCGAAGGTCAGGGACAGTTGGTTTGCATTTGATCATTTCTATTCTGATGCAGCGTATGACAAGGTGCTTCCGCATATCTTTCAGCTAAAACCCAAACATATATACGATATCGGTGGTAATACGGGTAAATGGGCCATGCGCTGTTATGACTATGACCCTGAAGTCAAGGTCACCTTGCTTGATCTGCCGGAACAGATTGATCTGGCAATGGAAAATATCAACAAATCTGGTAAGTCCGATCGTATTTACACTCTCCCCGTCGATATGCTCACGGTCACACCATTACCGCAGGAAGCAGATGTATGGTGGATGAGCCAATTCCTTGATTGTTTTAGCGAAACTCAAATTGTCGCTATTCTGCGAAACATTGCTTTTTCAATGAAAGCCGGTGCTCGCGTATGCATCTTGGATCTGTTCTGGGACAAACAACAGTGGGAAGCAGGCGCTTTTAGCCTCAATGTCTCTTCTCTCTACTTTACGTGCTTGGCTAACGGTAATAGCCGCTTTTATTCAGCAGATCGCTTTTTAGCGCTGCTTGAAGAAGCTGGATTTGTTGTAGAGCACCAGATTGACCGTATAGGTATCGGCCATACGCTACTCATTTGTAAAAAAGTAACGTAATTCGGAACGTACTATCAAAAACAGAGTGCGTTGGAACATGACAATGATGAAATTACCGTTTTCGATTATTGATTGGCAAGCGAGCGCACCAGGGCTCAGTAAACATGAAGATTGGCAAAAATGGGCACAACGCCCCATCGCTATTGATGCAGATTTGCCGGTAGATAAATGCGGCCATGTTCCAATGATGATGGCGCGTCGATTGCTTCCTGGCAGCCGTCTGGCCGTTGATTGTGGTATGGCTATCTTGGCACGACAGTCTGTCGATGCGGTCATTTTTACCTCACGTCATGGTGAGCTTGAGCGCAATCTCAACATACTGACCGCACTTGCTAACCAGCAGAGCCTCTCTCCCACTGATTTCGCGATGTCAGTGCATAATGCTGCTGTTGGTAGCCTTACCATTGCAGCAAAAGTGTCGCTGGTATCAACATCGATATCTGCGGGCATAGACTCTTTCCAGCAAGGGATGTTTGAAGTCTGTGCACTACGGTCAGCCGGATATAAAAACATCTTATTGGTTGATTTTGATGGTGCCATTCCCTTGTTTTATCATCCGCATTTGCCGGAGCATACGCCAAACTTCCCTTATTAAGTCGCTCTGTTGCTGAGCGATTCTGCGGAGGGCGGGAAGAACTATTGTTGCCAATCGATCGCAAAACAGCACGATCCTTCCGTGCAATTACCGCAAAGTATGATGTTTTTACACGCATTACTGGCGAACAAGAGCACCTATTCTATTCCCGGTGAGCAGCATGACTGGTTGTGGGAGTGCGCTCATGTCTGAGACATCACTCATTTTACGCTCATCTTCCTATCTGAACTGGCTATGGCGTTTAGTGATGACCGGCTTTTGTTTCGCGATGTTTGGCATCGGTGGGCTTCTATTGTCAGTAATATGGTTCAACCTGCTGCTGTTAAAACGTAACGGTATAAGCCGGCGTCAACTGGCTCGCCGCAGTATCTCTGCTTGTTTTCGCTTTTTTTTACGCAGTGCGCGAGTGCTGGATTACCATATTGAAGGGGGCGATATATTAAGACGCGATCGGGCTTGTCTGGTTGTCGCGAATCACCCCACATTGATTGATTATGTGCTACTGGCATCCGTTATGCCGGAGGCTGATTGTCTCGTAAAGGCCGAACTACGCAAAAATCCGTTTTTCAGTGGAGTGATTCGCACCGCTGATTATTTGCTTAATAGCCAATCTGACACCTTGCTTCCCGCATGTGAACAACGCTTACAGCGTGGGGAATCGATCATCATTTTTCCGGAAGGGACACGCTCTCGTTACGGTGAATCGATCGTGTTACAGCGTGGTGCTGCCAATATTGCCGTACGGTGCGGTTGCGATGTACGTATTGTTCATATTCGCTGTAGCCAGGACACATTAGGCAAGCAAAGTCGTTGGTATCATATTCCACCGGAAAAACCTTACTTTTCGGTGGCTGTGTGTGAACGCATTGATAATAAAACTTTTGCATCAGCAGATATCGCGAGTTCATTGGCTGCTCGTCGATTAAATCTCTATTTACAACAATCTTTAACTTTAGAAAAATAATCGTGACAGGTACCGAGTTTATGGAAAATATACATAATGAAATCAAAGAGATGATTATTGAGTCTCTCAATCTTGAAGATGTCAGCAAGGATGAGATAGATACTGATGCTCCGCTTTTTGGTGATGGTTTAGGGCTGGATTCTATTGATGCTCTGGAGTTGGGCCTTGCAGTAAAGAATCGTTATGGCGTGATACTTTCTGCGGAAAGTGAACAAATGCGACAACATTTTTTCTCTGTGGCGACGTTGGCGGCATTTATTACTACACAGCGCACGATGAGTGCCTGATAAGAAAGACGAGTGGAAAATGGATAAGAACGATATTTATCAGGAAATTGTCAGCTTATTGGTCAATTTGTTTGAATTGAATGCAGACGATATAACACCAGAGTCCCGTCTCTATGAAGATCTTGAGTTGGACAGTATCGATGCCGTCGACATGGTTGTGCATTTGCAAAAACGCGTGGGGCGAAAGATCTCCCCTGACACCTTTAAATCGGTGCGTACAGTACAGCATGTTGTTGTTGCCGTTGAACAGCTGATTGAGGAACAGTAACGCGATAATCTGGTGATGCCTGTGTTAATACGCTGTTTGAGTGTGCTTGTAACACTAAGCTGGCCGTTCTGCGTCTGGTTGAGTATTTATCATCTGGAGCACCGCTGGCTGATAGCTTTTTTGGTGCTGCTACTCCTATTACGCCTGATTACCTTGCGCGGTGAAACGTCTTTCTTGAAAGGAACGGCATTGCTGATCTCGGGGACGGGGGTTGCCCTTGCCGGTACGAGTCTGTTGCTGCGAGACAATCAGTGGCTGCTTTGGTATCCCGTAGCGGTTAATGGGATCATGTTGTTGCTATTCGGCAGCTCGCTATTCTATGGGATGCCGTTGGTAGAGCGTTTTGCCCGGTTAAGAGAACAGAATTTGCCCCCACAAGCTATTGCCTACACCTACCGCGTTACGCAAATCTGGTGTCTGTTTTTTATTGTTAACGGCAGTATTGCTGCCCTGACGTGTGTTGTCAGCAATGTGCATTGGTGGATGTTATGGAACGGCATGATCAGTTACTTGTTGATAGGGATGTTGATGGGGTGCGAGTGGATCGTGCGCCAACGCCTGAGAAAGCAAGCATGAATGCTCAATCGGTTAAAGATTGGCTCTTGCAGGAAAATGATATGCAGCGTGTCATCGCACGCGCCGACGGCCAAACCTATACGCTTGCGATGCTCCGAATGCAGGTGTCTGCACTCTGTCAGCAACTGCTCAGTAGGCCAGAATTGCGCTGGGCATTGGGCATTATGTTTTGACGACAGTTATCGTTTTACCATCGGATTGCTGGCGGTATTGCATGCAGGAAAAGTGCCTGTGGTTCCGGGGCATTGTCGTCAATCGGTATTGCAAGAACAGATGGATACCTTTGATGGCGTGCTCACCGATATCGCTCTGGTATTGCCCTGTCCCTGTATTTCCTTGAATGTCGATCTGAAAGATGTCGAATGTGGAGTAGTACTTCCCGCTATTCCTGCTGATGCTTACATTGTCCTGTTTACCTCTGGTTCGACGGGCTCACCGTGTGAGGTAATAAAACCCATACGCTGCATGGATGAGGAAGCGCGTTGGTTGGCTCGACTGTGGGGAACCCATTTGCAAGGATGCAATATTATTGCTTCCGTTACGCATCAGCATCTTTATGGGCTGACCTTTCGTATTTGGTTACCGTTAGCGCTCCAATTACCGTTTGATAGCCGACAATTGCTGTATACCGAGCAACTCGCCGCGCAAGATTGCCAATACCATTATGTTTTTATCAGTAGCCCGGCCTTTTTACGTCGCACCGATCGTTCTTTGATACCACCAACCTGTTCGCTAATTGTGTCTGCGGGGGGCATTTTACCCTGGCTAAGTGCTCAGGCTGCGATGGACTGGTTTACTCACCCCGTTAATGAAATATATGGCAGTACTGAAACAGGGATAATGGCGTGGCGCTTGCGTGCAGCAGAGGCTACCCCATGGCAACTTTTTTCTGGCGTAACGCTGTGTTGCGATGAGCAACAAAAATGGACGGTGCAATCCGCGTTGATCCCTCATTCACAGGGTCATTCTCTGGATGATTACTTATCTTTTGATTCCGATGGCCATTTTACATTGATAGGCCGTCACGATCGCGTTGTAAAAATCGAAGATAAACGTATCTCATTAAGTGAAATTGAGCGACGGTTGCTGGCATTGCCCAATATCGAGGATGCGGTGGCTTTACAGGTGGCTCGCCCAGAACGCAGTGGTATTGGTGTTGTGTTGGTGTTGAATCGTTCAGTAATGCGTGACGATCTCTCTCAGTTAAAACGTCAGTGGCGCCACGAATTGCACAAGTGGCTGGAGCCGTTGGCCATGCCGCGTTATTGGCGGTTTGTTGATGTGATTCCGCATAACAGCCAGAGCAAGCGTTCATGGCCTCAAATTCAGGAGCTATTCGATGCTACCCATTGAAATAGCCCGAAGCGAAAAGCGTGTCATTGATGCTGCTGACCAGATTATTTTGGAATTGCTTGTTGATGATAATTTGTTTTGGTTTGACGGCCATTTTTCACATCAACCCATCCTGCCCGGAGTGGCGCAACTGGATTGGGTGATGCACTATGGCACTGAAATACTGGTCCCCCAAGGGTATCGCTTCTCCGCTATAGAAAATGTTAAGTTTCAAAGACCTGTACAGCCCAATAATCGGCTGCGTTTGACGCTGCGATGGTGTGCCTTTAAGCAGCAGTTGAGTTTTACTTTTCATATTTTGGATAGGGATGAGGATCGGGTTGCCAGCAGTGGAAAGATCACACTGATTGATCATGTTGTGGTGACGCCATGTCCATAACGAACGCTTTCTTGCCCTGCGTGGTGATCCCCTGTTTCAACCACGGCGCGACGTTGGCCTCTGTGCTTACTCGTCTGACACCTTTTTCGCTACCCGTTATCATTGTTGATGATGGCAGCGACCTGGCGACACAGCAGGAACTGAATCGGTTGGCTGCGGATAACGTCGGCATTACTTTGATTCGCTTGGCGCAAAATAGTGGTAAGGGGGCTGTGGTGATCCATGGCATTCGCGTCGCGGCTGAGGCTGGTTTTACCCATGCTCTTCAGGTGGATGCGGATGGTCAACATCAAATAGAAGATATACCGCGTTTGTTGGATGAGGCCCGAAGTCACCCTGAGACGCTAATTTCTGGTCAGCCTCGATATGATACCTCTGTACCCAAAGCTCGACTTTATGGTCGTTATATCACCCATGTCTGGGTCTGGATTGAAACGCTCTCTTTTTCGTTGAAAGACAGTATGTGTGGTTTTCGTGTCTACCCTATTGCGGCAACCTTGTCCTTGGCTGCTCGACAAGCGATAGGCCAGCGTATGGATTTTGATACGGAAATTATGGTACGACTTTATTGGTCGGGGACGCCGAGTCGTTTTGTTGAGACGGCGGTAACCTACCCAGAAAACGGCCTGTCCCATTTTGATGCACTGTACGACAATCTGCGTATCTCATGGATGCATACGCGCTTGTTTTTCGGCATGCTGCCGCGAATTCCTGGGTTGCTGAACCGACGTCACCAGAAGCATTGGGCGAGTGCCAGTGAGCGTAAAGGGTTGCTCGGCATGCGCCTTATGCTGGCGGTCTACCAGCGTCTTGGACGCCCCTTCTTCACCCTGCTACTTTGGCCTGTGATTGCTTTCTACTGGTTAACGGGTGGCGTTCAGCGACGCGCCTCTCAAAGATGGCTACGCCATTGTCAGGACTACGCCTTTCAACATGGCATCGCTTTACCTAAGCCACTGAATAGCTATCGACATTTTCTGCGTTTCGGTCAGTCAATGTTGGATAAAGTCGCCAGCTGGCGCGGTGATTTACACTGGGGAACCGCTATCGATTTCGCCCCCGGTGCGCGCGACATCGTCAAACAAAGTCGGCCACGTGGGCAACTCATTCTGGCGTCACATTTAGGTGACATCGAAGTGTGTCGTGCATTGGCCAGGCAGGTCAGCTATTTGACCATTAACGCGTTGGTTTTTACGGACAACTCACAGCGTTTTAAGCAAATACTGGAAGAGATAGCGCCTCAGGCTGGCGTTAACCTCATTCCTGTTAATAACATCGGCCCTGATACGGCCATTATGCTGCAAGAAAAAATTGAAGCGGGTGAATGGGTGGCTATTGTTGGCGATCGTACTGCGGTGAATCGTCAACGCGGGGGGACTCGCCGCGTGGTATGGAGTTCATTCCTTGGACGCAAAGCCCCCTTTCCTCAAGGACCCTTTTTGCTGGCAGCCGCTCTGCGCTGTCCTGTGTTGCTCATGTTCGTTATTCGCGAAGCCAATATATTGCGAGTCCACTGTGAACCCTTTGCTGACCCCATTGTATTACCGCGAGCCACACGGCAGACCGCGTTGCAGGAGATTGTGGATCGTTATGCTGAGCGCTTGGGGCATTACGCGCTGAAATCCCCGCTTGATTGGTTTAATTTTTTTGATTTTTGGTCTTTGCCTGGCGAAGAACATTCGACAGAAAAAAAGGAGTAAGGGTGTTAAAGGATTCCCGCTTAAGCCATGAAGTCACGCTGACGGTGTCATTCCATGATTGCGATCCTATGGGTGTTGTCTGGCATGGTAACTACTTCCGTTTCTTTGAAGTTGCGCGTGAAGCGCTACTGAGCAAATTTAACTATGGCTACCGCGAAATGCTGGCATCGGGTTATGTCTGGCCGGTTGTGGATACGCGCGTTAAATATCGCGCGGCCTTAACCTACGAGCAGCATATTCGCGTGCGGGCCACCATTGAAGAATTTGAGAACCGGTTGCGTATTGCTTACCAGATCTTTGACGCCGAGAGTGGCCAGCGGACGACCACCGGCTATACCACCCAGGTTGCGGTACAAGAAGGTCAACGCGAGCTCAGTTTTGTTTCTCCCTCTATTCTGTTCGAACGCCTTGGAGTCACGCCGTGATAAAAATCCTGATTGCTGGTTTCGTGTTGCTCACGGGCAGTGTGCAAGCGGTGACACTTGATGAACTACAGCTGCGCTTCAGTCAGGAGCCTGTGGTGCGTGCTGATTTTACTCAACAGCGTCAGATAAAAGGAATGGTTAAGCCACTCACATCCAATGGCCAGATGCTGATCGCTCAGGATAAAGGGCTGTGGTGGCATCAGGTAGCACCTTTCCCTTTGACGATGGTTCTGGATGAAACACGAATGGTTCAAGTGATGAACGGCCAAGCGCCACAGATCGTCACGGCAGAAACCAATCCACAGATGTTTCAGTTTAATCATCTGTTGCGCGCCTTGTTTCAAGCGGATCGCCAGGTGCTAGAACAAAATTTTACCGTGGCTTTTACTTCACTTCCTGAGGAACAGTGGCGATTGGTGCTGATACCGAAAACCTCCCCGCTGGATAAGCTGTTTAACGATATTACGTTGCGTGGCGGTACGTTTCTTGATGGCATTGAACTCAACGATCGCCAGGGCGACGTAACGCGTATAACCCTGAGTAATCAGCGCCTCACTCCCAGGACGTTAAGTGATGATGAAAAGCAGCGTTTCGTTTTCTGATTGGGTCCGGCGTGCCGCGTTGTTCTGGGTAGCATGTTGTGCAGTGTTACTGCTAGCAGCGGTATTGTTGTTGCCCAAGGCTCAGATCAACAGCAGCGTACTGTCGCTGCTACCGAAGCAAGCCATGGGGGATATTCCCACCGCATTGCAGCAAGGGTTTCTCGAACGACTCGATCGTCAAATGGTCTGGATGGTGACATCCGGTCATCAGCCAGATCCTGCCGTCGCTGATTGGTGGTTCAGACAATTGCAGGCGATGCCTGAATTACAACAAGTAAATGGCCCGATAGATGCTGATACACAACAGCAGTGGGGACGTTTTGTCTACGATCATCGCAACGGTTTAGTTGATACCGCGACCCGTGCGCGTTTGGCCAACGGCGGTAGCGCTCAAGCTGATTGGGTGTTGGCTCAACTCTACTCTGCTTTTGCCGGGGTGAGTGGCAATGAATTGAACCATGATCCGCTGATGTTGGTGCGTGGTTCGCAGTTAGCCATGCAGCAAAATGCCAGCCAGTTAGGGTTGTCACAAGGCTGGCTTGTCACCAAAGATAGCGAGGGCAGAACCTGGTATTTTTTGCACGGCGAGTTGAGTGGCAACTCGTTTGATATGTCCGCGCATCAAGCCGTCGTTGAAAAATTAGATGTCCTAAAGGCTTCATTGAAAACGACGTTTCCTGATGCGGATGTGTTGACGCGTGGCACGGTATTGTTCAGCCATTATGCCAGCCAGCAGGCAAGGCAAGATGTATCAACCCTCGGTACCGCAACCCTGGTGGGGGTGCTGTTATTAATTTTCGCTGTTTTTCGCTCTGTGCGCCCACTTCTGCTCTGCGCGCTTTCTGTTGGGATTGGTGCGCTCACCGGCACGATTGTTACGCTGATGGTGTTCGGTGAGTTGTATCTGATGACGCTGATAATGAGTATCAGCATTGTTGGGATCTCCGCCGACTACACCCTCTATTACCTAACGGAACGGCTGGTACATGGCGCCCATGTTTCCGCGATGGAGAGCCTGAAAAAGGTGTTGCCAGCGCTGTTGTTGGCGCTTTTTACCACCATGATCGCCTACCTTATCATGGCATTGGCTCCCTTCCCCGGTTTGCAGCAGTTAGCGGTGTTTGCAACGAGTGGGCTGGCGGCTTCCTGCATGACTGTCGTGTGTTGGTATCCTTTCTTCGTCAAGCGATTACAGGTCAGACCGGCGCCTGCAATGGTATTAATGGGGCGCTGGCTAGCGGCCTGGCGTCGGCAACCAGCGGTAAGCATTGGCATTCCGGTCGCTGTATTGCTGTTCTCAGTGGTTGGACTGGTTCGATTAGATATCAATGATGATATTTCACAGCTGCAAGCGTTGCCGCAGGAACTGCTGATGCAAGAACGGCAAGTAACCACGTTAACCGGACAACGTGCCGATCAGACATGGTTTGTGGTTTACGGTGATGATCCGCAGACCACATTGCAAAGAGTTGAAAAACTTGCACCCGCGTTAAGTGATGCGCAGCGTCATGGGTGGTTAGAGCACTACCGCGTGCTACCGCTGCTTTCTTTAGCCCAGCAGCAGAAAGACCTTCAGTTGATTACGGCTGCGGCACCTGCCGTGCTTGCGCGTCTTGGTGACGCAGGAGTGGTTGTTGAACCGCCAATGGTAACCGCTACGCCTGTAACGCCGGAAGACTGGTTGCAAAGCCCGGTGAGCGAGGGGTGGCGTTTGCTCTGGTTGACGCTCCCTTCAGGAAAAAGTGGCGTCTTGGTTCCCGTGAGTGGTGTCAAAGATAGCCAGGCATTAGCGCATTTGGCGCAAACATTGCCTGGTGTGAGCTGGATTGATCGCAAGAGCACTTTTGATGCGCTGTTCGGTTTTTATCGCGTGATGCTGGGGTGGTTATTGGCGGCTTCTGTGGGCGTTATTGCCTTAAGTTTTATGCTACGTCTGGGGTGGCGTCGTGGACTGAAGAGCGCGATACCCTCTGTGCTTTCTCTTGGCTCTGGGCTTGCGGTCTTGGCGCTCAGTGGGCATTCGCTGAATTTGTTTTCGTTGATGGCGCTGATACTGGTGTTGGGAATTGGTATCAACTATACGCTGTTTTTCAGTAATCCACGCGGGACGCCGATGACGTCATTGCTGGCCGTTACGCTGGCGATGAGTGTGGCTCTGCTCACCCTGGGTATGCTGGTGTTTAGTCAAACCCAAGCCATTAGCAATTTTGGCATTGTGCTATGCAGCGGCGTGTTTACCGCATTTTTGTTGTCACCATTGGCATTGCCGGACGCAAAAGGGAAGAGAAAATGAGGATGTTTCAACGTGGCTTGTCCCTGGTTTACGCATTGCTGCTTTGTGCGTGTGCCAATCAACAGCCTGAAGCGGGGCGCCCACAAGCGTGGCTTAAACCGGGCGTGAAAGTGACATTGCCTGCACCAGCCATCACCCCCGCCTTTAATGAACAACAGCTATTGACCGGAACCTTTAAGGGCCAGCAGCAATCTTTATTGGTCATGATCAATGGGGATGAACAGCAACTGACACTGGTTGGGCTCTCTTCTATTGGTATTCGTCTTTTTCTCGTTACTTATGACTCACGTGGTATTCATACCGAACAATCCATTGTATTACCGCAGTTACCGCCCGCCAGTCAGGTGTTAGCGGATATTATGCTGAGCCACTGGCCTGTAACACAGTGGCGATCACTGTTACCACCGGGGTGGGAACTGCGCGACCTGGGTGATAAACGGCAATTGACTGACAATAACGGCAAGCTGATCACTGAAATTCGTTACATGAATCGTAATCAGCAGCGTGTGCCGATCAGCGTTCAGCAATTTGTCTTTGGTTACCACATTACTATTCAACACCTGGATGGCTGACATGATTTACATTAATGCCGTCGCTGCCCTCAATGCCTTGGGTAACGATCTGAACAGTATTGCGGCCAGCCTGTCTGCTAATGTGAAAACGGCACTACGCCCCGATCGCGGATGGTTGCTGCACGATAAGCCTTGCTGGACGGGAAAGGTGGACGGTGATCTGCCTGCTGTTCCTGCGGCATTGGCTGCACATGATAGCCGTAATAATCGCTTACTGATGGCGGCGTTAGCGCAAATTCGCCCCGCTGTTGATGAGGCTATTGCCGCTTTCGGTTCAGATCGCGTGGCAGTGATCCTTGGCACCAGTACTTCTGGCCTGGATGAGGCCGATCGCTTTGTTAGCCAACACACGACCAGCTATCGTTATGTACAACAAGAATTGGGCGATCCTTCCCGTTTTCTTGCCGCCTATTTGCAGTTAAAAGGGCCGGCCTACACGATTTCTACCGCGTGCTCCTCGAGTGCCCGAGCGTTGATCAGTGGGATGCGACTGATTGATGCGGGGGTAGTGGATGCCGCGATTGTCGGTGGTGCTGATACCTTAAGTCGGATGCCACTCAACGGATTTGATGGCCTGGAATCTCTGTCGCCGGACTGTTGCCAACCGTTCAGTGCACTGCGTAACGGTATTTCAATTGGTGAAGCTGCGGGGTTGATGCTGATTAGCACACGTCAAGACAGCGTGGCCATTCTGGGCATTGGGGAGTCTTCCGATGCCTATCATATGTCAGCTCCTCATCCTGAAGGTGACGGTGCGCGGCGGGCTATCACCATGGCGTTGTCTCAGGCTGGGTTACAGCCTGATAATATTGGTTATATCAACCTGCATGGCACCGCTACACGCCTGAACGATGACATTGAGTCTGGCGTCGTGCACGCCCTGTTTGGTAATCGGGTTCCTTGTAGCTCTACCAAGCATTTGTGTGGGCATACTCTGGGAGCCGCAGGCATTACCGAAGCGGTAATTTGTTGGTTGTTACTAACTCAGGATATACCGCTACCCGCACAGGATTTTTCGCAAAATGCATGGGATGAACAGCTGCCAGATTGCGGTTTGTTGCGGGAGCCTGCGAGATTGGCGCGTCCGGTAATCATGTCTAACTCTTTTGCCTTTGGCGGTAACAATACGAGCCTGATATTGGGGAAAGTAGATGTGTGATTATTTACCCGTTGCGAGTTATCTCCCCCATGACGCGCCTATGGTGCTGCTGGATAACGTACTTCATGTTGATGAAGAACGGGCTCATTGCCAGGTAACGATTTCCAATGACGGGGTACTTGCGCCGTTTCTCAATGAACAAGGTGCGTTGCCAGCGTGGTTTGGCATCGAAATCATTGCCCAGACGATCGGGGTATGGTCTGGTTGGCATCGACGCAAACAGGCTGAGAGGAAAGACAAACCGGAACTCGGTATGCTGTTGGGCGGTCGGGGATATCGTTGCCAGCACGCACAATTCCCCTCACAGGCTCGGCTGGATGTGTTTATCAACCTATTGATACGTGATGAAAAAATTGGCAGTTTTGACGGAGAAATCCTCATCAATGGCAAGCGGGTTGCTTCGGGCCGATTAAATACCTACCAACCCGACAGTATTGAATTGCAGCAACTGACTCAGCAGGGAAAGCAAAATGAACAAGCGTAGCGTATTGGTGACCGGTGCCAGCAAGGGGATAGGGCGCGCCATTGCGTTACGTCTGGCGGCGGATGGATTTTGTGTTGTGGTGCATTATCACAGCGATAAACAGGGTGCAGAAGAAACGTTAGGTCTTATTACCGCGAGCCAAGGTAGTGGAAGAACGATTGGGTTTGATATCAGCGATCGTCAAGTCTGCCGCTCCCGGCTTGAGCTGGATATTGAACAACACTGTGCTTATTACGGCGTAGTGAGCAATGCTGGCATTACTCGCGACGGTGCTTTCCCGGCCTTAGATGACGATGCGTGGGACAGTGTGATTCACACCAATCTCGATAGTTTCTACAACGTTATTCATCCCTGTGTTATGCCGATGATTGGGCTACGGCAGGGGGGGCATCATTACACTGTCTTCCGTTTCCGGGATCATGGGGAACCGTGGACAGGTTAACTACAGTGCTGCGAAAGCAGGCATTATTGGTGCGACCAAGGCATTAGCGATTGAACTGGCCAAGCGCAAAATCACAGTAAATTGCATCGCCCCAGGATTGATTGATACCGGCATGATTCAAATGGAACCGGTGGTTGTGGATGAGGCGCTGAAGATGATCCCAATGAAGCGCATGGGACAGGCCGATGAAGTGGCAGGACTGGCAAGTTATCTTATGTCTGACATAGCGGGTTATGTCACGCGCCAGGTGATTTCGATAAACGGAGGTATGTTGTGATAAACCGAGTGGTTGTTACGGGAATGGGGGGGAGTGACCGCATTTGGTGAGTCATGGCAACAGGTTTCTGAAGGGTTGCGTTCGGGGCACAATGCCATTCGCAAAATGCCGGAATGGCAAGTCTATGATGGTCTACACACTCAATTGGGTTCACCCATTGATAATTTTACCTTGCCCGAGCATTACACGCGTAAACGTATTCGCGCCATGGGCCGGGTATCAATGATGGCAACGCGAGCCAGCGAGTTAGCGCTTGAACAGGCGGGGTTGATTGGGCACCCGGTGCTGACGAATGGAGAAACCGGTATTGCCTATGGTTCTTCTACGGGAAGTACTGGGCCGGTGAGTGAGTTTGCCACCATGCTGACGGAGAAGCATACCAATAACATCACCGGGACGACGTATGTGCAAATGATGCCCCATACTACGGCGGTTAATGCGGGTCTGTTCTTTGGCCTGCGTGTGCGTGTTATTCCCACGTCAAGCGCATGTACGTCTGGTAGCCAGGCAATCGGCTATGCGTGGGAGGCCATTCGTCATGGCTACCAAACCGTGATGGTGGCGGGCGGGGCGGAGGAGCTGTGTCCATCGGAAGCTGCAGTCTTTGATACGCTGTTTGCCACCAGCCAAAAAAATAATAATCCAGAGTTGACGCCAGCACCGTTCGATAGTGGGCGTGACGGGTTGGTCATTGGTGAAGGTGCCGGAACATTGGTGTTGGAAGAATTGGAACATGCATTAGCACGCGGTGCGACTATCTACGCCGAATTAGTGGGGTTTTATACCAACTGTGATGCGGCACATATTACTCAGCCACAGCGTGAAACCATGCAGATATGCATTGAAGGCGCATTGCGTTGTGCTAACTTGCTACCCAGTGACATTGGTTATATTAGCGCACACGGAACGGCTACCGATCGGGGAGACGTTGCCGAAAGTCAGGCTACAGCAGCCGTTTTCGGCAACACCACACCGATCTCGTCACTTAAAAGCTATTTCGGACATACTTTAGGTGCCTGTGGCGCGTTGGAAGCCTGGATGAGTATTGAGATGATGCGCGAAGGTTGGTTTGCTCCAACGCTGAATTTGTCTCAACCCGCAGAAGATTGTGGCGATCTCGATTACATCATGGGTGAACCTCGACATATCGACACCGATTATATTCAATCTAACAACTTTGCCTTTGGCGGCATTAATACCTCGTTGATATTCAAGCGCTGGGTGTCATCATCAACCTGATATAGATAATAATCATCTCGATATCAAAGCGCTAATAGGGGGAGCCGTTATTGTTGTTCCCCTCGTGATGTATAAAAAAGAGAACGTGTTGGTGGTTACCTGCGCGCTAAAGCCAACAACACCCCTAATCCCACCAAGACGCCGCCAAAGGTTCTGTCGATCCAATGACGCACGTCGAGCAGCCGTTCACGGATTGCACCTGAAGAGAAGAACAGGGCGACCAGACAAAACCATGAGATGTGCGCTACGGAGATAAAAATACCGTAACCGATTTGCACCGCCAACGGTGTCTGTCGGCTTACTACCTGCATAAACAGGCTGATGATGAATATTGTTGTTTTCGGGTTTAATACATTGGTGAGAAAGCCGGTGCGTAGCGCTATCCCATCGGAAACCGAGGCGATACCGGTATCGGGCTGAGCGCTGGTGGGGTTGGCACGTAACATTTTCACGCCGAGCCAAATGAGGTATGCCGCGCCAATCAGTTTGATCATGTTAAACAGCCAAAGCGATTGCTGAATGATAAAGCCAATGCCTATAAGGGTGTAGCTCACATGGACCAGAATGCCGCCACCGATCCCGATAGCCGTTAAGATTCCCGCGCGGCGCGACAGCATCAGGCTATTGCGTGTCACCATGGCAAAATCAGGCCCCGGGCTAATAACGGCAAACAGTGTTATTGTGAATACAGCGAGATACTCGACCATAGATAACCTTTTTTAACATTAAATTATATATCAACATGCTATGCAAACGATGTAGGGATAACTAACGATGATTTCTGACAGCAATGGTGAGCTAGACTCACCATTAGCGCTAAATCAAACCCGCCTTCCTTCACTGATAGCCTTGCGCTGCTTTGAGGCCGCTGCACGGTTTGAGAACTTCACGCGTGCTGCCGAAGCGTTACATCTTACGCACGGTGCAATTAGTCGTGCGGTGCGTATGCTGGAGGATGATTTAGGGGTCGCGCTGTTTGAACGGCGCAGTCGCCGCGTTTTTCTGACGCAAGCAGGCCGTACGCTGGCGCAGGCGGTAAATGAAGTGTTGGCGGTCATGCAGCGCGCCACCAGTGAACTGCGTGCCAGCGCGCGTCAGCAACGGCGCTGGGTGGTGTCATGTGAACCCACTCTGCTGATGCGTTGGCTCATTCCCCGTTGGCCAGCGTTTCAGGCAAAATATCCGGATCGGGATATTCATCTGGTTGCTGGCGGAGGGGCTTTTTCATTTAATTCTGGCATTGATTTGGCCATTCGGCGCGATGATTTCCCGTTACCTGACGGTTACCATGCAGAATACCTGTTCAGTGAAAAAGTCGGGCCGGTTTGCCGGCCTGATAACGTGACTGACTGGTTTTCTCCCGCGGAAAACGGATTGTCATTGCGAACCGTTGCGCCACGTTTACACAGCCGCACGCGTTTAAGTGCCTGGCAAACATGGAGTGTGGTCACGCAACACCCACTGCATGACAATAGCGGACAAACCTTCGAGCATTTTTATTTCAGCTTACAGGCTGCCGTTGCCGGATTAGGGGTCGCCATTGGGCCGTGGCAATTGGTCAGAGATGATATCGCCAGTGGGGTTCTGGCCGCACCGCTGGGATTTGTCGAGGAGGGCTCCTGTTACTGTCTGCTATCGCCCTCCCCATTATTTCCTGATACTTTTCAGGCAGATTTATTGGCCTGGTTGCGTGCTATGGCCTGAATCAACGCCGCGCGCGTTCAGGTAAAATGCCGCGTTTAATGCAATTGCTCGTGAACAAACTTTGTATGTCATAAAACTGTCACATTAAATACATTTTACTGTCATGTAATTGTCCTATTTTTCCTCCTGCGAACTACACTCTGATCAATAAAGAATCTGGGTCGACACCTTTAAAAAATCCCACAGGAGGGATTATGAAACTGATGCGTACCACGATTGCCGGTCTCGTTATGGCAACCTTCTCCCTGACGGCGGTCAACGCCTCAGCTGCCGTTAACCTTACCGGTGCAGGTGCTACGTTCCCAGCGCCGGTCTACGCCAAGTGGGCAGACTCTTACCAGAAAGAAACGGGCAATAAAGTTAACTATCAAGGTATTGGTTCTTCTGGCGGCGTTAAGCAGATTCAAGCAAAAACCGTTGATTTCGGTGCATCTGATGCACCACTGGCTGATGAAAAGCTGGCTGAAGATGGCCTGTTCCAGTTCCCTACCGTAATCGGTGGTGTGGTATTGGCGGTAAACGTCCCGGGTATTAAATCTGGCGAACTGACGCTGGATGGTAAAACGTTGGGTGATATCTACCTGGGTAAAATCAAAAAATGGAATGATGCGGCCATTACTAAACTGAACCCGGGCGTTAAACTGCCGGATCAGGATATCGCCGTCGTTCGTCGCGCTGATGGTTCCGGTACCTCTTTCGTGTTCACCAGCTATCTGGCGAAAGTGAACGCTGAATGGAAAGAGAAAATTGGTGCTGGTTCTACGGTTAACTGGCCGACCGGTCTGGGCGGTAAAGGTAACGACGGTATTGCCGCATTCGTTCAGCGTCTGCCAGGCTCAATCGGTTATGTTGAATACGCTTATGCCAAGCAGAATAACCTGGCTTACACCAAGCTGATTTCTGCCGACGGTAAAGCCGTTCAACCGACAGGCCAATCATTCAGTAACGCGGCCAAGGGCATCGACTGGAGCAAATCTTTTGCTCAGGACCTGACCAACCAGCACGGTGCTGACGCATGGCCAATAACCTCTACTACCTTCATTCTGGTTCACCAGAAACAAGACAAACCAGAGCAGGGCGCTGAAGTGCTGAAGTTCTTTGACTGGGCGTTCAAGAAAGGCGGTGAGCAAGCGGTAGCGCTGGATTACGCTACGTTGCCAACCGAAGTGGTTGAGCAAATTCGTGCCGCATGGAAAACCAGTGTAAAAGACAGCAGCGGTAACGCGCTGTTTAAATAAGCATTGAAACGCTATGCAAGCCCTTGTGCGGTTAACAAGGCACTGACATAAGTTATGGCGGATGGGCGGGAAGCCCGTCCGCCTTTGCCTGTCAAATGATTAACACTGAAGAAGAGAGCCCTATGGCTGAGTATAAGCCAACCATGAAAGCCCCCGGAAAGCTGGGCGACGTCATCTTTAGCGCATTGGTGAGATTCTCCGCGCTGCTGACGCTGCTGCTGCTGGGTGGCATCATCGTATCGCTGATCGTGGCATCCTGGCCGAGCATTGAGAAGTTTGGCTTTGCGTTTCTGTGGACTAAAGAGTGGGACGCGCCTGCCGGGCAGTTTGGTGCGCTGGTGCCGATTTACGGTACCGTCGTGACCTCGCTGATTGCCCTGATCATCGCTATTCCTATCAGCTTCGGTATCGCCTTGTTTCTGACCGAACTGGCACCGAACTGGTTAAAACGCCCGCTGGGCGTTGCCATCGAATTATTGGCCGCCATTCCGAGTATCGTATACGGCATGTGGGGTCTGTTCATCTTCGCACCGTTGTTTGCCAAATACTTCCAGCAACCGGTCGGGAGTATCCTGTCCGGCATTCCTATTTTGGGCACACTATTTTCTGGCCCGGCGTTTGGTATCGGCATTCTGGCCGCTGGCGTGATTCTGGCTATCATGATCATTCCTTATATCGCTGCCGTAATGCGCGACGTGTTTGAGCAAACACCGGTAATGATGAAAGAGTCAGCCTACGGCATTGGTTGTACTACCTGGGAAGTGATTTGGCGCATTGTATTGCCTTACACCAAAAACGGGGTGATTGGCGGCGTCATGCTGGGGTTGGGGCGTGCGCTGGGTGAAACCATGGCAGTAACCTTTATTATCGGTAACACCTACCAGTTGGACAGCCTGTCGCTGTTTATGCCCGGCAACAGCATCACTTCCGCGCTGGCGAACGAATTTGCCGAAGCAGAATCTGGCCTGCACACGGCGGCATTGATGCAGCTTGGTCTTATTCTGTTTGTGATTACCTTTATCGTGCTGGCGCTGTCTAAGTTGATGATTATGCGTTTGGCAAAAAATGAGGGGGCACGCTAATGGCTGCGTTAGGAATGGAACAAGAAGCCACGCTGGCGCGTACCCGGCAGAAAATGCAGGCCTGGCGCCGCCAGAAGAACCGCATTGCGCTATGCCTCTCCATGACCACCATGGCGTTTGGCCTGTTCTGGCTGGTGTGGATCCTGTTCTCCACTGTGGTGAGAGGGATCGACGGCATGTCGCTGGCGCTGTTTACCGAAATGACGCCACCGCCCAATACCGCAGGCGGTGGGCTTGCCAACGCCATTGTTGGCAGCGGATTGCTGATTTTCTGGGCCACTGTATTGGGTACACCGCTCGGCATTATGGCGGGTATCTACCTGGCGGAATACGGTCGTAAATCCATTATTTCCGAAGTAATTCGCTTTATTAACGATATATTGTTGTCGGCACCTTCCATTGTGGTTGGCCTGTTTGTCTACTCGATTGTCGTGACCAAGATGCAGCACTTCTCGGGGTGGGCGGGGGTGATTGCGCTGGCGTTGTTGCAGGTGCCTATCGTGATTCGTACTACGGAGAACATGCTGAAACTGGTTCCCGATAGCCTGCGTGAAGCGGCCTATGCGCTGGGAACGCCGAAGTGGAAAATGATTTCGGCCATCACATTAAAAGCCTCTGTTTCCGGCATTATCACTGGCGTGCTGCTGGCAATCGCCCGCATCGCCGGGGAAACCGCACCGTTGCTGTTTACGTCGCTGTCCAACCAGTTCTGGAACACCGACATGATGCACCCGATCGCCAACCTGCCAGTGACTATCTTCAAATTCGCCATGAGCCCATTTATCGAGTGGCAACAGTTGGCGTGGGCGGGAGTGTTGCTGATTACGCTGTGCGTGCTGTTGTTGAACATTGTGGCGCGCATTCTGTTTGCGAATAAAAAATATTAATGGATTCAACGGCGTGTCGGACGACACGCCAGTTAAAAGAGAGAAGTCTTAATGAGTATTGCTACCGAGACATCCAACCACAAAATCCAGGTGCGCAATCTGAATTTCTATTACGGAAAATTCCATGCACTGAAAGACATTACGCTGGATATTGCCACCAATCAGGTGACTGCGTTTATCGGTCCGTCTGGCTGCGGTAAATCCACGCTGTTGCGTACGCTGAATAAAATGTATCAACTGTATCCGGAGCAGCGTGCGGAAGGGGATATTTTGCTGGATGGCAACAATATTCTTACCGACAAGCAGGATGTGGCACTGCTACGCGCCAAGGTAGGCATGGTGTTCCAGAAGCCAACCCCGTTCCCGATGTCGATTTATGACAATATTGCCTTTGGTGTGCGCTTGTTCGAAAAACTTTCCCGCGCTGATATGGATGAGCGCGTGCAGTGGGCTTTGACCAAAGCCGCATTGTGGCAGGAAACCAAAGATAAGCTGCACCAGAGCGGATACAGCCTCTCGGGGGGTCAGCAGCAGCGTTTGTGCATTGCGCGCGGTATCGCTATTCGTCCCGATGTGTTGCTGCTTGATGAACCCTGTTCGGCGCTGGACCCTATTTCTACGGGACGCATCGAAGAGCTGATTTCCGAATTGAAAAAAGATTATACCGTGGTGATCGTCACCCACAACATGCAACAGGCAGCACGCTGTTCGGATCATACGGCATTTATGTACCTGGGCGAACTGATCGAATTTAGCGATACAGATACCCTGTTTACCGCGCCCAAACAGAAACAGACCGAAGACTACATTACCGGTCGCTATGGTTGATTACAGGAAGCATCATGGACAATCTGAATCTGAACAAACACATTTCCGGGCAGTTCAACGCTGAGCTTGAGCACATTCGCACCCAGGTGATGACCATGGGCGGTTTGGTCGAGCAGCAACTGACGGATGCCATTACGGCAATGCATAACCGTGACGCGGAATTGGCCCAGCGCGTGATTGAAGGTGATGCCAAGGTGAACTTGATGGAGGTGACCATCGATGAAGCCTGCGTGCGTATCATCGCCAAGCGCCAGCCAACGGCGAGTGATTTGCGTCTGGTGATGGCAATCATCAAGACCATTTCTGAGCTGGAGCGTATTGGTGACGTTGCGGATAAAATCTGTCGCACTGCGTTGGAGAAATATTCGCATCAGCATCAGCCGTTGCTGGTTAGCCTGGAGTCATTGGGTCGCCATACGGTAGAAATGCTGCATGACGTACTGGACGCCTTTGCGCGCATGGATCTGGATGAAGCTATCCGTATTTATCGCGAAGACAAGAAGGTCGATAAAGAGTATGAAGGCATTGTGCGCCAACTGATGACGCACATGATGGAAGACTCACGCACCATTCCGAGCGTATTGACCGCGCTGTTTTGCGCCCGCTCAATCGAACGCATCGGCGACCGTTGCCAGAACATCTGCGAGTTTATTTTCTACTTCGTTAAAGGGCAGGATTTCCGCCATATCGGCGGTGATGCGTTGGAAAAACTGCTGGAAAAAGAGAAAAACGGGCCTGCACCTCAGTGATTTTTGCAGGCCACTACGCCCCTAACGGGGCGTAGTATGACGGGTATAGGCGGGGCAGACGTTAAGCGTATTATTTTACAGCACAATATCCATTACTTGATTTTCACGCTGAATAGTCAGCGCCAAGGTTCCTTTGGGCTCCTGAAGTAACAGTTTTCTCACCGTTTTTATTTTCTCTGGTGAATACGTGGTGTTGTTGATGGTTAATATCTTATCGCCATTTTTTAATCCATATTTCTGTATTTCTTCGTTATTGTTGTAAAATACTTCAATGCTTCCATCCAAATAGCGAATTGCAATGGAACGTTCATGTGGAATGCTGTTTTTTTTCAATAGAGTCAGCATCATAGCAAAACATCATACGTGAAGGGATAAACGTATAGCGTTTGAACCGAGACAAGAAATCCATCCCGACATGAAAATTCCCCTCCTGATTATCAGAGAACTCCATTTTATTCAATGGCAACCCATTAAATACAAAGTCCTGCAAAATATATTGGGTGCTTTTTGTTAAGCCACCCGCTTCAGCCGTCGGTTCATTGCTAGACAATAATTCAAGCGATAGCTTGTTCTCTTTGACATAATTGAGGAATTCATTGGAAACAAAACTGTGATCGGCACCGGTATCCATGCGAAATGCCACATCATTATTTTTATATTTAAACCAGAGTTGTGGCATTCGGTTATAACTGTCATCATAGCCAGTGCACGCTTGATAATCCGATGCGGAGGGGAGCGTGTCGGAAATAATCACCTTTTTCTTGTCATTATCGACTTTCCAATTGAACCGCCTAAAGGTATCAATGCCGATGATGCCGTCTATCTTTGTTCCCATCGATTGCGTCAGCAGTGACAAATCGAGTGAAACCCATATGTCGCTGTCATTGATCTCTTTTGTGCCAATGACGAAGGCGGTTGGTTTCAATAGAGAGAATTGATGTTCCTCTAAGCGTCCGGAAACCGTTGAGACATTTGAAAATTCCTGGCGATAATTCTTTGGGATTTCTGATGAGAGTAAGGGGCGAGTTATCGTGTTCGCTATTTTCTCATCAATAACGGTTACGCTGGCACCGGTATCAACGAGCTGGCACCGGTATCAACGAGAAAGTTTAATGTTTTGTTATTTATCACGACCGGAATGACAATGTCATCTTCGATACTCGTTTCGAGAACCGTCCCGTCTTTTTTATTATTTGGCGTTTCACGCTGGTTCTTTTCCAGATAATCACATCCGGTCACGCTTGATAAACAGAGTAATATTGATGCTATTTGGGTTGTTTTTTCATGGCTTAGAGGCATTTTTATTCCTATTTGCTGAATTTTTTTGAAAATTCTATTGTTATTGATTTAAACAACATATAAACAATGCTTTTGTTTAAAATAATTAGACCTATTCTTAAGTCTGGGGCGCCTTGATTGGACGGTATGTAATAGGGCAACGGAATTTTTTTACATGTTGAAAGCATAGTCGATTTCCAACTGCGGTGGTTACCTGAAAGAGGCTGACTGGTTCGGTGGTGCTTTCAGTGTGCAATACACGATCTAAACCCATGCCCCGGACGAATCGTCCGTTTTTGTCCCTCATCACCTGGGTTTTCTCTTTGCTCAAACGCCTTCTCCGAGTCTGAAACTCGGCTATGTGACATAAGATTATAATATTATCCATTTTTATTATTTCCTGATTGCCCCGCGGGCTGTTAGCGTGCTGGCTAACAAAACGTAGAAGGGTTATAAGGGAAATGGCGAAAAAACAATTTGTTACATTAACGTTATTGGCGGGTTTAATTTCTGTTTCCGGTATCGCTCAGGCGGACAAGCTGGATGATATTCAGAAAGCGGGCGTAGTAAAAATTGCGGTGTTTGACAGCAACCCGCCGTTTGGCTTTGTCGATCCGCAAACCAAAAAGCTGGTGGGCTATGACGTGGATATCGCGGAAGCTATCGGCAAAGCGCTGGGTGTGAAAGTCGAACTGCGTGCTACCAACCCGGCTAACCGTATTCCCTTGCTGACCTCGCAGAAAGTTGATTTGATCGCCGCCAATTTCACCATTACCGATGAGCGCGCCAAGCAGGTTAATTTCAGTATTCCTTACTTCGCTACCGGACAGAAATTTATCGCCCGTAAAGGCGTGCTGAAAACGCCAGAAGACATTAAAGCGCTGCGTATTGGTGCGGATAAAGGGACCGTGCAAGAGATCACGTTGCGTGAACATTACCCGACGGCAAAAGTGATCTCTTATGACGACACACCGCTTGCTTTCGCCGCCTTGCGCAATGGCAACGTACAGGCCATTACTCAGGATGATGCCAAGCTGGTTGGCTTACTGGCCAACGTGCCAGATGCGCAAAAAGCCGAGTTTGAGATCTCTCCGTTTAGCATCACTAAGGAATACCAAGGGGTGGGCGTGCCTAAGGGCGAAGATCGCCTGACACAAAAGGTGGATGAAACGCTGCTGCAACTGGAAAAAACCGGTGAAGCGAAACAGACCTACGATCGCTGGTTTGGACCGACAACAAAATCTGCTCAACCGCGTGGTGATTTCACCTTTGCGCCGTTGGATAAACAACCTAAAGCCTGATGCCATTCTTCGTCCACACGTGCCAACGTGAGGCTACAGGACGTTTCAGGTAACACTGCATTCTGCCCTCTGTCGACCAGAGGGCATTGTCGTTTCTGCAACAAAGCGTTTTTACTACCGCAAACAGGGTATGACATTGACTGAAAGCGTTGCTTCTTTTTTGGAAAACTGGCTGCTGGCACCTCGTTATCTGTCATGGTTGTGGCACGGTTTTTTGCTGACACTGTGGCTTTCACTGTGTGTGGTTGTGCTATCAACGTTGCTGGGAATGGTGCTTGCCGCGGCAAGAGACAATCAACGTAACCTCTTGCGCTGGCCGGTAATCGCTTACAGTGCTTTGTTTCGCAATACGCCGTTGCTGGTGCAGTTGTTCTTTTGGTATTTCGGTGCGGCGCAGTTGCTGCCGGGTGCACTGTTGCAATGGCTGAATTCACCCCACGATGTGACCATTGCCGGTCAGGTTTTAAGTTGGCCCTCTTTCGAGTTTCTTGCTGGATTGATTGGCCTGACGCTCTATTCTAGCGCGTTTATTGCCGAAGAGATTCGGGCAGGAATAGGCGGGGTCGCGCGTGGACAAAAACACGCATCGCTGGCATTGGGGCTGACGCCCTGGCAAGCCATGCGTTATGTCGTGCTGCCTCAGGCGCTGAAAATTGCTATGCCACCGCTGCTGGGGCAATACATGAATATCATCAAGAATTCCTCTTTAACGATGGCGATTGGCGTAGCTGAACTCTCTTACGCCTCACGTCAGGTAGAGACCGAAACCTTGCGCACCTTTCAGGCGTTCGGTGTAGCGACGGTGTTGTATATCGCTGTCATTGCGCTGATTGAGGGCTGGGGCATGTGGCGACAACAACGTCAATTGGCGCGAGGGCACTAACGTGGATTTTACGATTATCAGCGATAACCTCAGCTATCTGCTGTGGGGCACCTTTCCCGAGGGGCCGCTTGGTGGCGCAGCATTGACGCTCGTCATCAGCGCATTGGCCGGTATCGCTTCTGCGGTTTTGGGCACGGTACTGGGGGTGGCGCTGGCGATGTTTCGCGGCTGGCTGGGCGCGTTGTTGGCGCTGGTGCTGGGTTTTTTCCGTGCTATTCCAGTGATCATGCTGATTTTTTGGACTTACTTCCTGCTGCCCATCGTATTTGGTGTCGATATTCCTGAAATCACCACCGTGGTGTGTGCGCTGGCGTTTATTGGCGCGGCCTATCTGGCGCATGGCGTCAAGGCGGGGATTGTCGCTATCAGTCAGGGGCAGTGGCAGGCTGGGCTGTCGTTGGGTTTCAGTCGCTGGCGCGTACTCTGGTTTATCGTGCTGCCTCAGGCGCTACGCATGATGGTGCCATCGTTTATCAACCAGTGGATTTCCTTAATCAAGGATACGTCGCTGGCGTATATCGTGGGTGTGGGTGAATTGACGTTTCTGGCCACGCAGGTTAATAACCGCAGTATGGTCTACCCCACTGAGGTGTTCCTGTTTGTGGCGCTGGTTTACTTCATTATCTGTGTGGCATTGGAGCTGCTGGCGCATCGCGTCAGCCAGCGCTATGCGGTGCACGCTCGGGTTGATGCGCCAAAACGTCGGTTTTGGTGGCGCTGGCGGCCGCGCCCAGCGTAGCGCGGCCTGCTCCCGTCAGGCGGTGATGTTCCAGCCTTTTTCGCGCCACAGTTGCGGTAAGTTACCCATGTTGTGGAAGGTGGTGACCAGCGGGTGATCGATGGGCGGATTGTGCGGGTCGGCGCAGTAGTAGTACACCGGAATGCCCGCCGCGATACCCGCTTCCACGCCTGAAAACGAATCTTCCACTAGCAGGCAGTTCTCCAGATTGACCTGCATCTGCTGAGCGGCGTGATAAATAACGGCAGGATCGGGTTTCCATTTTTTCAAATCGTAACCGCTATACAGGCGATCGGCGAAATGCTCACGCAGCCCGGTTAATCCGAGCGAGTGGTGCATTTTGCTGACCGGACCGTTCGACACCACGCCCATTGGTACGGTAATTGCGGCAAGCAGTTCTGGAATGCCGTCAATAGGTTGCAGAGATTCTTCAAACAGCCGGGCGATCTCTGCACGGAAGTGTTTTTCCAGCGTTTCAGGCACCACCGTCAGGCCATGTTGTGCACTTACACGGTCGATAATGTCGTAGAGCTTGACGCCTTTGTAGGTCTTGATGACCTCTTCAAGCGACAACTGTAAGCCATACGGAATAAAAATATTCACATAGGCCTGGCAACAAATCACTTCGCTGTCGACCAGCGTGCCATCACAATCGAAAAAAACACAATCAATCGAAGACATGGGGTTCCTTATTGGTAACGCGTGTGGTTCACCCACTACTTTACCCCACGGCGTCAGTATTTTGACCTTACCGGGCGTAAACACGATAAAAGCCTGTTTTTCACCTGGTTTTCATCTTTTGTTCTGAAGGCGTAGAGATATGGCTCGTTCGCTGTTTTTCTCGCGTATTTGCAGGAAAAAGGGTACCTGATGCCGTTGAGGGCAACGGTTGCGATAACATCGGCTTATAGCAAGAAAAAAAACCGGCCAATGGCGTTAATCTCTGTACATTTTGTTATAGGATACCCACCGACCATAATTCCTTATCTGGAACGTTGATAATGAAAACATCACAACCTGAGCTTGCGGGAGAGCAAGGCTTATTGGAGCGCGTATTCAAACTGCGCCAACATGGCACTACGGCGCGTACGGAAACGATTGCTGGGTTCACGACCTTTCTTACCATGGTGTATATCGTTTTCGTAAACCCGCAGATTCTGGGTGTTGCGGGCATGGATACTCAAGCGGTATTTGTGACCACCTGTCTGATTGCCGCGTTTGGCAGTATTTTGATGGGACTGGTGGCTAACCTGCCGGTTGCATTGGCTCCCGCCATGGGGCTGAATGCTTTTTTTGCGTTCGTCGTCGTCGGCGCCATGGGGATTTCCTGGCAGGTCGCGATGGGGGCTATCTTTTGGGGCGCAGTCGGCTTTTTGATACTGACCCTGTTCCAAATTCGCTACTGGATGATCGCTAACATTCCGATCAGCTTGCGTTTAGGGATTGCCAGCGGTATCGGTTTGTTTATCGGCATGATGGGCCTGAAAAACGCCGGTATCATTGTTGCTAACCCGGAAACGCTGGTGACCATCGGCAATCTGACGTCTCATAGCGTTCTGCTGGGTGCGCTGGGGTTCTTTATCATTGCGGTACTGGCCTCACGTAACATTCACGCCGCTGTGCTGATTTCCATTGTGGTGACCACGTTTATTGGCCTGTTGCTGGGTGATGTGAAATTTTCTGGCGTGTTTTCTATGCCGCCAAGCGTCACGTCCGTGGTTGGTCAGGTCGATCTGGCGGGATCGCTGAATTTGGCGCTTTCCGGCGTGATTTTCTCCTTTATGTTGGTCAACCTGTTCGATTCCTCCGGCACCCTGATTGGTGTGACGGATAAAGCCGGGCTCGTCGACGCACGCGGTAAATTCCCGCGTATGAAGCAGGCGCTTTACGTTGATAGCATTAGCTCGGTGGCCGGTTCCTTTATCGGGACCTCCTCCGTGACCGCGTATATCGAAAGTTCTTCCGGTGTTTCAGTTGGTGGGCGCACTGGGCTGACGGCGGTTGTGGTTGGTCTTCTGTTCCTGCTGGTGATTTTCCTCTCTCCATTGGCCAGTATGGTGCCTGCTTATGCGGCGGCTGGCGCGCTGATTTATGTCGGGGTGTTGATGACCTCAAGCCTGGCGCGCGTGAAATGGGACGATCTTACCGAAGCGGTGCCTGCGTTTATTACTGCGGTAATGATGCCGTTTAGCTTCTCCATCACGGAAGGGATTGCCCTGGGCTTTATCTCCTATGTGGTGATGAAAGCAGCGACTGGACGCTGGCGTGAAATCAGCCCTTGTGTGGTGGTGGTTGCTGCGCTGTTCCTGCTGAAGTTTATCTTTATCGACGCGCATTAATTGCACGCGCAGCCAGTGATAAAAAGCCCCGCTTGCGGGGCTTTTTATCTGTCACGCTGAAGGGACTTTCTCTGTGACGTGGCTGGTGAGCTTGATGTAACTGCGCGATTGTCGTTGCTGCTGGATTATCTCACCGGTTTTATGCATCACGCCGTTCCCCTGATAACGCCAGGTCATTAAATGGTTTATGGTCGGCGTCCGCGCGCAGGCCCAAGCCAGATAGCCATCGATATCACTGATGGCTTCCAGTGAGGGGAAGTAGGTTGAGCGTAATCGACCGGAGGCAGGGTGCAGCCGCAGGTTATCGCCATGGCTAAGCTCAGGGTCCGATATTTTCGTGATGGCTTGTCGGAGGGTACAGAGCTGTGTGGCCGCCTCTAAGGGATCGCTTTGGGCGTTGATCCAGGCGGTTTCTGCTGGCGTTTTCGTCTGTGTATGGATCGATGCGACATGGGCGGGGCGCAGATGGACAATCTCGATATCAATCCCCACTTTCCCCTCTTCGCTAAGCAGTATTGCCAGCGTATTGCCCGCATAGGCCAGGCTGAAATCAGGAAGATAGGGATCGATGAAATGAGGCCATTCATCCGGTGAAAGCGTTATGGCAGGTAATACTGGATAGCCGAAAAAATAGAACATCATCTCAGCCAGCAGTGCTCGGCTCTTTAAGTAGCGCTCACGCCGCCAGGCAGGAAGCTCCTGCGCGGCGGCGATCAGTGCATCGGGCAAGCGTTGTAGATCGGGTAATGCCTCCGTGCCGGTCCACTTGACAAAATGGCAGGTCATGCTTCACTCCGTGATAGTCACCAGGGGGTGAGCACTCTCCGATTCACCCCGATAAAATATAAACCATATGCATATTAACAGACTATTATATGAACAAAAGTAAAAACACCCATAAGTTTGGGGGATGGGCGCGCCATGGCGCCATCGTATTTTACTTATAGCAGGCGAATATCCGCGTTATCTCGCGCCGCTTGTTGCTGCTTTTTGAAACTCCGTTGTTGCAGTTCACTGTTGCTTACCAGTGTCAGTGCCGAGGTCGGACACACCCGCACGCAGGAGGGGGATGCAGCAACATCGACGCAGAGATCGCACTTGTGCACCTCGCTTTTTGCCGCAGCGCCTTGCGACACCACCACCACGTCAATAGCACCGAAAGGACAGGCAATAACGCAACTTTTACAACCAATGCAACGAGATTGAATGACCTGAATGCTGTCGTGATGGCGCACCAGCGCATCATGAGGACACACGCTGGCGCAGGGGGCATTTTCGCATTGGCGGCACAATACCGGCACGCTCACCTGCGCACCTTTGATAACTTTCAGGCGCGGGAAGAAACGCGCTTTGTCGATGGTGGCATCAGCGCCGCCCGCATGGGCGACGGCACAGGCGATTTCACAGGTGCGGCAGCCAATACATTTACTGGCATCGGCCTCGCCCATCTCGGTTCTGACCAGGCTAATGCCGCAGACGTTGCCCTGCTCATCCAGACAAATCTTTTGCGGCTGGACGTTAAACATAAATTCCGCACCCTCTTCGCGCGAGTTTTTCACCTCTTTTTTCGATCCCGGCATGTTGGATTCATCGCGGCGATAGGCGCAGGTTACTGATGCCGCACCCTGACGCAATGAGGTCCGCAGGCAGTCCATCGCCGTGTCACCACCGCCAAGCACCACCACGCGCTTTCCTTCCATCGAAATATAGGGTTCTTCTTCCAGATCGGGTAAGCCCATGACCCGTTTGGTGTTGGCAATCAGGAACGGCAAGGCATCGTAAACGCCGGGCGCGTCCTCATTTTCCAGACCCGCTTTCATCGAACGGTACGTGCCGACGCCGAGGAACAGGGTTTCGTATTCCTCCATGATGTGCGACAGCGCGATATCTTTCCCGACTTCGGTATTGAGCTGGAAGTGAATGCCCATTTCGCTAAACAGGTGGCGGCGATGGGTCAGTACTTTTTTGTCCAGCTTGAAGGGTGGAATACCAAAGGTCAGCAGGCCACCAATCTCAGGGTGACGATCGAACACGGTAACCTCAACGCCGTTGCGTGCCAGTACGTCCGCACAGGCTAAACCCGCAGGCCCGGCACCGATAATCGCCGCGCGTTTACCCGTGGGGGTAACGCCGCTCATGTCTGGTTTCCAGCCCATCGCCATGGCGCTGTCCGTGATGTAACGCTCGATATTGCCGACGGTAACCGCACCGAACTCTTTACCCAGCGTGCAGGCACCTTCGCACAAGCGATCCTGCGGGCATACCCGACCGCAGATCTCCGGCAGGCTGCTGGTTTGGTGTGAAAGTTCTACCGCTTCCAGTATGCGGCCCTGCTTCGCCAGACTGATCCAGTGCGGGATACTGTTGTGCAGCGGGCAGGTCCATTCACAAATGGAATGGTTGCCACAGGAAAGGCAGCGGCTTGCCTGATCTTGCGTCTGCTCAGCGGAGAAGCCGTGGTAAATTTCGTCAAACGTGGTTTTGCGCAGTTCAATGGGCTTTTTCTTCGCCTCAACGCGCGGCCAGTTTTGGCGCTGTTTAAGTGGATTGACGCTTTTGGTCGGCATGATCGGCGTAGCACGCTGCCAGTGGGTGGCAGAGCGCTGCGCCATTGCCTGTTGCTTGGCTTTCCGCTTCGCCTCCAGCGTCTGTTCGCTCACCAGCGTGAGCGCTTGCGTCGGGCAGGCTGCCACGCACGCCTGGCCTTCGGGGCGGCCGATACACAGGTCGCATTTATGCGCCAGTGAGGCTGGGCTGGTGGGTTCTGCAACCATCGACATCGCGCCAAACGGGCAGGCAAGCACACAGGTTTTACAACCGATGCATTTATCTTTTAACAGTTGGATGCTGTTGTCTTTGCGCACCAACGCCTGAGTGGGGCACACGCTGGCGCAGGGCGCATCTTCACAATGGCGGCAGGTTACCGCTGAACGCAGTTCCGGCGTGTTGAAGGCCTTGATGCGGGGTAAAAACGCGTCCGCACTCGCAGGATACTGGTTGTCGTTGTGTGAAATGACACAGGCGATTTCACAGGCTTTACAGCCCATGCAATCTTGAGCGTTAGCAATAACAAAGCGATTCATAACCTCTCCCTGACACATCTAGCCGATAAAAAAGAACCCAGAGTGGTGACGACAAACGTCCCGCAGCGTGTTTGCCGCGTACATTTCCCGCGCCGGATGCGCAAAGATCATCGGCGAGGCGTTACTCTCTGATTGTTAACGTTCGATTTTTTGTCTGGTCACCCAGAAAGCGGTTTGGAAGGGGTTGGCACGGGTCTCGTACTTGCAGGAGAAAACACAAGAAAAAATACAACTTCCCCCCATTTACTGTCTTTCATCCTACTGGCTCCCTCTGTCTGTAATCTTGATGTAGGACATGTAAATAGAGGGTTAATGAGGGGAGACGCGTTGAAGGAAGTGAAAACAAAATAGTGTGTTGTCTCAGTGGGTTACGTTACGGTGTTTTACTTAAGGTAACCTTGATTATTCAGCATAATGTGCCAAAAAATGACGAAATAATAAACGATAACCTTGGTGTTGTTGGGGTTTTGGCGTTTTTTGTTATTAAAATTAAGAAAAACAGCTAGTGACAGGTCTTTACATTCATCATATTGTAATGGCGCGAATAAATTACATTTAACATAATGAATTTATTCGATATTTATGTAATTTCCACGGAAATGGTCTATCGAGATCACAAAAGAATATTGATAAGGGATTGGTCCATGAACAAAAAAATCATCCTGGGTTCTCTATTGGTATCCGCGGCATTATTAAGTGGATGTGCAACAGAGTCTTCACGCAGCGTAGAGACACCTAAAGTTACCTCCTACCAAACAGCCTATCAGGGCGTTCGCAGCCCAATATCTGTCGGAAAATTTGAAAACCGCTCGAACTACATGAACGGTATTTTCTCTGATGGCGTTGACCGCCTGGGAAATCAATCAAAAACCATTCTGGTGAGCCACCTTCAGCAGACCGGTCGCTTCAACGTGTTGGATCGTACCAACATGGAAGAGATCAAGGCCGAAGCGGGTATCAAAGGTCAGCAGCAGAAACTCAAAGGCGCGAGTTATGTCATCACCGGTGATGTGACCGAATTTGGGCGCAAAGAAGTAGGCGATCACCAATTGTGGGGCATTCTCGGCCGCGGAAAAACCCAGGTTGCCTACGCCAAAACCACGTTGAACGTGGTCAATGTGCAAACGTCAGAAGTGGTGTACTCGGTGCAAGGGGCGGGGTAATACACGCTCTCCAACCGTGAAATTATCGGCTTTGGCGGCACGGCAAGCTATGACTCCACCCTGAATGGCAAAGTGCTGGATCTTGCTATTCGTGAAGCAGTGAACAACCTGGTGTCAGGGATTGAGAGCGGCGCATGGCGCCCCAGCAACTAACAGCATAGGGATTGCTACGTATGTCTTATGGAAAAAAAGGCGCACTGCTGCTGGCGGCAGCGGTGTTGGCAGGTTGTGCCACAGAACCCAAAACGATTTACAGCTGGGATAATTATCAACCGACGCTGTATCAATATTATCAACAGGACAAAACCAGCCCTGAAGAACAGATCACCGCGCTGAATCTGGCGCTGGAAAAGGCCAAAGCGAAAAATAAACCGGTTCCGCCCGGCTTACACGCTCAGCTTGGCTTACTCTACGCCAATACCGGGCGGGGCACGGAAGCTCGTCAACAGTTCGAAACGGAAAAAGCGCAATTTCCAGAATCTGCGCCGTACATGGATTTTCTGTTGAGCAAAAATAAAGGAGTGGCCAAATGACGCGTTTGTTGGGATTTCTCGGACTGGCATTCGCTTTGGTCCTGACCGGTTGTGCCAAGCCGGCACCGTATGATTACACCGCGTTTAAGCAAAGTCGGCCGAAATCTATTCTGGTGCTGCCGCCGCTCAACCACTCCCCGGATATTAAAGCGGGTCCCAGCATGTTGACACAGGTGACCTATCCGCTGGCGGAAGCGGGATATTATGTGTTGCCGGTGGCGGTAGTGGATGAAACCTTCAAGCAAAACGGCATGACCACAGCGCAGGATATTCATGCTGTTAGCATCGATAAGCTGCGCCAGATTTTCGGGGCTGATGCTGCGCTTTATTTGGATGTTAAAGATTACGGCTCCAAGTACATGGTGCTTAGCAGCGAAACCCGTGTAACGGCGGAAGCAAAGCTGGTGGATTTGAAAACCGGCAAGCAGATTTGGAACGGCGTTGCCACGGCTTCCAGCAGCGAGCAGCAATCCAACTCCAATGGCGTCCTTGGTGCGCTGGTGCAGGCGGCGATAGAACAGATCGCCAGCACGGTGTCTGACAAAGGGCACGATATTGCGGGTATCACCAGCGTGCGCCTGCTCTCCGCGGGCACGCCGCGCGGTGTGCTGTATGGCCCACGTTCGCTGCAATATGGTAAAGATGGCCTGTAAGTGATTTTCTGCACGAGCGATAATGCCTGAAGGCATTGTCACCCTACGTGGAGCGCGGTGGTTGCGCTCCACGTTACTTATCTGTTTGTTCTCAGGAACCCCCCTTCACCTAAAGCCGATTGTTAGTAGTTTTTTTGATAAAAAAATACAAAATAGAAAAAACTCAGAATCTTATTCAAAGGTGCAAAATGGCTATTAATCTGTTGGGTGAAAAACGGTTAAGTATTAAAAACTATGCTAATTTAATAAAGCATAATGAAAAGGATAAAGCGACCCATTTAAATTTGTGGGACAAGTTTTGTGATCTGTTCAGAAAGTGCAAGAAAAGTGAAGTTATTGATACTTTCTTTAATCTTATTCATGGTGATGGCCGCAGTCATGATAATAGCGGAAAAAATGCGTTTTATCATTTTGAACAATTAAGACATATGGCCGATCCTGATGATAGACATTTGTTTACCACGCGTGTTGCTGAAATAAATGGCGATGAGAATAAATATGTTTTTTTAATCGATAATGTGGAAATAACCACTGTGTCTGTTAAGGGGTGGGACGACCTTTACAAACTAGAATGTAATTCAATGCCGTTGATCGATAATTATGAGAAGATTGTCTATGGTTATGTTAAAGACAATGAAATCAATTTTTTAAATGAATATAAAAAGACTAGGATTACGGATAATTACAGTTCGGATGAGTTAATTAATTACAGTCGCTTTTTTTTAAATAACCATGGTGAAGTGAAAAAAACACTGTTAGAACGAGGCATTATCAATATCGATGTCATGGATGAAATTAAATATGATATGGATAAAACTATCCCTGTTGAAGATAATCGACGAGGATTTGCCCTTACAACCATCGCTGGGTCATTGAGAATGGAATACCCTTTGGAAGGGGATGCGATGTAACGCAGGCATGCAAAACATGCCTTTTCCCGACAGTGATAAAAATCACATCACACCGCAACCAGGCTGTGAATGAAATACCTTCACAGCCTGACGATAACACGAATCGCCGTGTTGAATTATCGAACAGAACTTGCCAGAGCGCGATCGCTTTCCTGTCGCTCTAACGCTAACTCGATTAATGCCGTAATGAGGTCGGTATAGCTTAGGCCGCTGGCCTGCCACAGTTTTGGATACATGCTGATGTTGGTGAAGCCGGGCAGCGTATTCACTTCATTGATAATCACGTCATCGTCCGGCGTGAGGAAAACGTCGACACGCGCCATGCCCTGACATTCCAGCGCCTGGAAAGCTTGCAAGGCAATATGTTGGATTTTTTCGTTAATGTCAGGCGTAAGATCCGCAGGCGCTCGCACCAGCGCACCTTGTTCGTTGATGTATTTGGTATCGTAAGAGTAAAACTCGTCGCTCAGCACAATTTCGCCACAGACGCTGGCCTTCGGGTGATCGTTACCCAGCACCGCACACTCAATTTCTCTGCCAACAATTGCCGCTTCCACCAGCACCTTGTGATCGAACTGGAAAGCCAGCTCCACGGCTTGCTGAAATTCTGCTTCGTTACGAACTTTGCTCACGCCGACAGACGAGCCCTGATTGGCTGGCTTGATAAACAGTGGTAGCCCGAGCGCGCGACTGACGCTGGTGAAGCTGTGATGTTGGCGATTGGCGCGATTCAGGGTAACAAACGGTGCTACCAGCAAGCCTGCATCACGCAGTAGACGTTTGGTGACGTCTTTATCCATGCTGACCGCGGAGCCCAGTACGCTGCTGCCAACAAACGGAATATTGGCCATTCTCAGCAAGCCTTGCAGTGAACCGTCTTCCCCCAGCGTGCCGTGCACGATAGGAAAAATAACATCCAACTGGGTAAGGGCGTGGGCATTCTGGCTTTCGATCACTTGCTGCTGTGTTTGGCCGGGGATCAGCGCTACGCTTTTGTTGGAGCGGTTCAACGCGATCAGCGCGGGGTTCTCGGCATTCAGCAGGTAGTTAGACGCATCGTTGATATGCCACGCCCCCTGCTTGTCGATACCAAGCAGTGTCACATCAAACTTGGCTTTATCAATGGCATCAATAATATTCTTGGCCGATTGTAACGAGACCTCGTGCTCAGCGGATTTACCGCCAAAAATGATGCCCACGCGTAGCTTTTTCATGCGTTGATTCCTGTGTTGTAGTGCCAACCCCGTAGCGCTTAGGGTATTGATTAGATAATCAAGTGCCTCTGCGATCAAGCGCTTCACGGTATTACGGGTAAAAAAAATCCCCGCTCAGGGAATGATGCGTGTATGACGGGTTGAAACGGCATTGTGCTGTTGTTTCGAATACGTGGCCTACGCTAGGCGATGTCATTAATAAACACAGAGGGAGGAATCGCAAGATGGAAATAGAACTTGCAGGGGGAAGGAAATTACACCATTGCAATATGACGAATTTAGTACAGTATGACGATAAAAAAAAAGCAACGGCGTTGAATTTATGGCAACGATTTCTCGATCTTTTCAGAATTTCGCCGAAAAAAGACGTTATTGATTCTCTTTATGAAAACATTAATGAGTATCCTGCCGCCAAACTCGGTGGCACAGTCTATTATCGTTTTTATAATTTTGAGAAGCTCAAAGCGTTAGCATTACCCGCATACAGAAATCTTTTTAAAGTAAATGCACAACCGCTGGGCATGAATGGGACACGGTACACATTTTCAATCGACAAGGTCGATATTTACAGCTTCGACACACCCAATAATTGGCAATCACTGTCTGAGTTGTCAGTTAATCAGTTGCCTTTGGTTGAAAACTACAGCGCTATTGTTAAAAAATTCGCCGCCGATAATGACATTGAGTTTGCAAGACAATTCCCGGATACCAAGATAAAAGATAACTACGGTGGGGATGAGGTTATGGATTATAGCTGCTTTTTTTTAGAGAAAAACCCGGACATTAAACTCACTCTGCTTGAGTACGGTCTTTTCGATCTGGATATCACCAACGCTTTTGTAAACGACATGGAGGCTCAACTCAAAGGCGATGATGATAGAATAGGAAAGATCAATTACCGACTGATCACCTTGCAAGTGTCACTCAAATATCTTGAGAGCAGGGATTACAGGGCGTGATATATTTATCGGCAGTGGGGTTTGACGTGCATTGGTACTACCCCACAGCCGACGATATGCAGCAGGCCGAGCATTGCGCCGCCGATCACACCAAGTATCACGTTTCGGCAGCGGTGGATATCGGCAATATCACGCAAGCCGCCGCGCTGTTTACTGATGAAATGCCGCCTGCGGCGTTGAAAGCACGGCTCAAGGAGAGTCAGGTGGAGCTTGTTCTTTCGGGGGTGGTGGGAATATTGCAGTAGGCCTGAACGCCCTTGGCAGTGATGCCAGCGTCGCGTATGACCTTGTTTTGCACCGATCAAGCTCCTGCTGATACTGGCCTGACGTTCATTCTTGATTGCTATTGGTTAAATAGCCGCGTGTCATTATTTTCATCAAAAGCGCCCATCAATATATAGGTCGCCTCTTTTCGCTTGTACTGATCGATCATCGGCACCAGGCGTTTGAAGTGTTCGCTGGCGCAGTGCTCATCCAGCGCCGCACGGTCTGGCCACTCTTCGATGAAGATAAAGTGCCCGATGTCTTTCTCGTCGACATACAAATCGTAGGCAATGCACAGCGGCTCTCTCTTGGTGGCCTCAACCAACTCTCGATACAGCGGGAGGACGATTTCAATCGCCTCTGGCTGGATAAAATCTTCAGCAATCACTTTTAGCATGTAGATGCTCGGTTTTTTAGGCTGAGGTAGGAAACGTTCATCATGGCGTTGGCCTCATATTGCAGATTTTTATTATACGCTATAGCCGGTAATGATGAGATTAACGTCTATAGCGTCTAGGGCGACTACTTGCCAATACAAAAACTCGAGAAAATCCGCCCCAACAAGTCATCGGAAGTAAATTCCCCGGTGATCTCACTCAGTGCCTGTTGTGCCAGCCGCAGCTCTTCTGCCAGCAGTTCACCTGCGTAAGCGCTCACTAACTGTTCTTTGCCCTGTTCCAGATGCTGTGCGGCGGTTTCCAGCGCTTGCAGGTGGCGGCGGCGTGCCAGGAAGCCCCCTTCGGTGTTGCTGGTAAAGCCCATGCTCTGTTTTAGATGGTTACGCAGGATATCGACGCCATCACCGGTTTTGGCGGACAGGCGAATCAGTGAGTAAGTGTTTACCTCTTCAATGCCTTGTTGCTCGCCCGTAATGTCGGCTTTATTGCGCACCACGGTAATCGGCAGTGTGGCGGGCAGGCGTGCCATAAACTCCGGCCAAATTTCAGCAGGCGATGTGGCGTCAGTGGTGGTGCTATCGACCATAAACAGTACGCGGTCCGCCTGTTCAATCTCTTGCCAGGCGCGTTCAATGCCGATGCGCTCCACTTCGTCGCTGGCATCGCGCAGCCCGGCGGTGTCGATGATATGCAGCGGCATGCCGTCGATATGGATATGTTCGCGCAGCACGTCGCGCGTGGTACCCGCGATAGCGGTCACGATTGCCGCCTCACGCCCGGCCAGTGCGTTGAGCAGGCTCGATTTCCCCGCATTGGGGCGACCTGCAATCACTACCTTCGTGCCTTCACGCAGCAGACTGCCTTGATGCGCTTCGGCCTGAACATCCGCCAGATCGGCCATCACGCCGTTGAGTTCCGCTTCAATCTTGCCGTCAGAGAGGAAATCGATCTCTTCATCAGGGAAATCAATGGCCGCCTCGACATAGATGCGCAGGTGAATCAGCGCCTCCACCAGACGGTGAATGCGGGTAGAGAAGGCGCCTTGCAGGGTATTCAGCGCAGATCGTGCCGCTTGCTCAGAGCTGGCATCGATCAGGTCTGCGATAGCTTCGGCCTGTGCCAGATCGAGTTTGTCATTGAGAAACGCACGCTCGGAGAACTCGCCGGGGCGCGCAATGCGCAGGCCGGGCAGTGCCAGAATGCGCTGCATCAGCAAATCAAGGATAACCGGGCCACCGTGCCCTTGCAGTTCCAGCACATCCTCGCCGGTGAAGGAGTTGGGGCCAGGAAACCATATGGCAATACCCTGATCCAGCGCGCTACCGTCGGCATCGCGAAACGGCAGATAATCCGCATGGCGCGGTTTGGGTAATTTACCCAGTACGGCACGCGCCACGTCGGCGGCCTGCTGGCCGGACACGCGCAAAATACCTACGCCGCCGCGTCCGGGGGGCGTGGCTTGGGCTACGATGGTATCGGTATGGCTCATGATGGCTTCTCTGTGGCAATTAAACAAAAAAATAAGGCGGCCCATAGCCGCCTTATTCTCAGACTGGTGCAGTCCGCTTATTTCTTCTCTTTCTTGTCGCGGCTGTGCAGGCCTTTCTTCTCCAGCCCACGGTAAATCAACTGCTGCTGGATAATGGTGACCAGGTTGCTAACGATATAGTACAGCACCAGACCTGACGGGAACCACAGGAAGAACACGGTAAAGATAACCGGCATGTAGGTCATGATCTTCTGCTGCATCGGGTCGGTCACTGTGGTCGGCGACATCTTCTGAATGAAGAACATCGTGATACCCATCAGGATCGGCAGGATGTAGAACGGGTCTTGTGCAGACAGGTCAGTGATCCACAGGATGAACGGCGCATGGCGCAGCTCAACCGAGCTCATCAGCATGTAGTACAACGCCAGGAAGATAGGCATCTGGATCAGCAGCGGGAAGCAGCCGCCCAGCGGGTTCACTTTCTCCGCTTTGTACAGCGCCATCATCTCTTGGCTCATGCGCTGCTTGTCATCACCGATACGCTCGCGCATGGCTTGCATTTTCGGTTGCAGCATACGCATTTTCGCCATCGAGGTGTACTGCGCCTTAGTCAGCGGGTACATGATACCGCGCACGATAAAGGTGATGGCGATGATGGAGAAGCCCCAGTTACCGATGAAGCCGTGCAGGAATTTCAGCAGCTTGAACAGCGGCTGGGAGATAAACCACAACCAACCGTAATCCACTGACAGGTCCAGATGCGGTGCAATCGCCGCCATCTTGTCCTGAATTTCCGGGCCAACCCACAGTACTGCGCTGATGTCTTTCTGGGCGCCAGCGTCAACTGTTACCGGTGTGGCTTTAAAGCCAATGGCAGCCAAACCGTTACCCAACTGTGAGGTATAGAAGGTGTTGGCACCCGCGGTGGTCGGGATCCATGCGGTAGCAAAATACTGCTGCAACATGGCAACCCAGCCACCCTCAGTGGTGACGTTCAGGTTTTCTTTCATGTCGCTGAAGCTGTATTTCTTGTACTTATCGTCGCTGGAGGAGAACGCGGCGCCACGATAGGTATGAAGTGCAAAGTTATTGCTGCCAGTGTCGCGGTGTTTCGGCAGGTCAATAGACTGTTTCAACTGACCAAACAGCGTCAACTCCAACGGTTGCGCGCTGGTGTTGTTCACGTTGTAGTTCACGTTCAGCGCATAGTTGCCACGTTTAAGCACGAACGTTTTGGTGAAGGTCACGCCGTCAGCGTTGGTGTAGGTCAACGGAATGGTCAGTGCGTCCTGTCCGTCAGCCAGTTCAAAGTGATCCTGTGCAGCAGTAAACAGCGGACGTGCGCCGTTCGCCGGGTTATCCGGACCGTGTTTACCCGTCAATCCACTCTGTGCCTGATACACAAATTCCGGCGTGGTTTCCAGCAGCAGGAATGGCGTAGCAGAGTGCAGTTTGTCAGGGAACGCCAGCAGATTGGCTTGTTCGATATCGCCGCCGCGCGTATTGATAGTCAACGACAGTACGTCGGTTTTCACCGTGATCAGTTTACCCTGACCGCTGTTAGGCACGCCCTGGCTGGCGGTATCACCGTTGACTGCGTTCGTCGCTTGCTGGATGGCTTGCGTTGAAGCGGCAGGCGGATTTTTGTCCGTCTCCCACGTCTGCCAGATCAGAAAGCTTACGAATAGCAGAGCGATGAGGAGAAGATTGCGTTGCGAATCCATCGTTAATGTTCTCTGTTATTGTCGGGTTTTGGCGGTACGGGATCATCACCACCAGGGTTCAAAGGGTGGCATTTTAATACGCGTTTAAGCGTCAACCAACTGCCTTTTATCATGCCGAACCTGCGTATCGCCTCAATGCCGTATTGTGAACAGGTTGGGCGAAAACGGCAATGAGGCCCTAACAACGGACTTATAACGAGCTGATAACCGCGTATCAGCCCGATCAGGAGGCGCGAGCCAAGCGACAGTGCCGTTGCCATAATTTTTCCAATGCTTCCGTCAACGCGCGATTATCCAGGTCGGCTACCCCTTTTTTGGCGATCACCACAAAATCCATCGCAGGTAGGGTATGTTGATGTAAACGAAAGCTTTCCCGCGTCAGACGTTTAATCCGATTGCGTTCATGCGCCCGTTTGACATGCTTTTTAGCGACAGTAAGACCGATGCGAGGATGCCCCAGCGAATTCAGGCGGCCGAGGATGGTGATTTGCGGCGTGCCAGCCTGATGCGGCTGCTGGAAGACGAAAGTGAAATGGCTGGGAGTTAACAAACGTAACTCCCTGGGAAAAGCGAGCTTAACCACTAGGAGGGTTAGCTTTTATTACTTAGAAACAGTCAGACGAGTACGGCCTTTTGCACGACGGCGGGCCAGAACCTGACGACCATTTTTAGTGGCCATACGAGCACGGAAACCGTGGCTACGGTTACGCTTCAATACGGACGGTTGGAAAGTGCGTTTCATGGCGATTTCTACCTAAACTTGGATAATTGACTTCACAGTAAACGCGTTTGGCGCTCCGGCGTGAACACTGACCGACGCCTCAATCGCATACATCAAAGATAAAGAGGCGGGATTGTAATAATTGTACAGTCCCGAGTCAATTGGCATCACACGCCTATGGAGCCCTTTCCGCAATAAATTTGGGGAATTTTCTGTCTAAAATAGCACAGAAGAGCATCAACGCGTCGGGCTGAGGATTATACGTACTCTACATTAAATCGCAAGGATCCTGACACGATCCTTAATGCGGGATCATGATCGCTGTCACTCCAGCGTGAATGCTGATTCAGTTATGCTAGGTGTCCGCATGATACAAGCCTGCGTCATCGTTGTGCGGCACGTGGCGGCCATGAATGATAAGAATAGCCTGTGGATAAAAAGGATCGAAACTGTGCGGAAAGGGAAGATCTCTGCCGAGGATTAGGTTATGATCCGCCGTCCCGTGAACGATCCTTCTTCGGGATCGTCTCGGCAACCGCATGGACATCATCAGATGCGCGGTGCACCCAGGGGACTGCCATTGCAGCTTCCGGGTCATAATCATGAATTACACTAAATAACGTATCTGATTCTTTTCTATTTTAATCTTGTTCGAGTGGAGTCCGCC